>DASYGE010000015.1:0-69678 GCA_036000105.1 Gammaproteobacteria bacterium | reverse complement strand
CGCCGTGATGCTGTCGATGTTCGTGAACGACCCGGTGATGCCCACCGTGGACGTCCCGCTGTACCCGTTGCCGGTACCCGACGAGGTCAGGGTCACCGTCCCCGCCGCCAAGGCGCTCGTGTTGATGCTGTCTACCCCAGCCCCGCCTACTAGGTTCGAGATGCCGGTGAAGGTGATGGTGCTGGCATTGGTGTTGTACTTCGCCGTGCCGGTATTGGGTGCCGTGAGGATGAACGTATCACCGGTGTTATCCGCGGTAAGCGTGTCGCTGCCGCCGCCCCCCGTGAGGGTCCCGCTCAGGGTCCCGGTCGCACCCACGGCGAACGTGTCCGCCCCCGTTCCACCTGTTAGGTTCTCCATGTTGGAGTACGTAGCGGTAAAGTTCGCGCTAACGACATTGCCGGAAGCGGCGCCGGTGATGTTGAAGGTATCGCCAGCGTTGTCGCCGGTCAGGGTGTCAGTACCGCCCGCGCCGTTGACACTGGTCGCGGCAGCAGTGGTCAGGCCGTTGAGGTTGAAGGCATCTGCACCACCGCCGCCAACGACCGTCAGGGTCGTGGCGCCTATATTGGCCGCGCTGAAGCTCAAGGTGCCGCCGGCGCCACCGGAATCGATGTTCAACGCCACTGTCCTGCCGGTGGCAGTGATGCTCTCGTCCACCGCGACGTTGGTGGCGGCGGTCAAGGTGCTATTGCCACCCGTGGCAATCACCGAACCGCCATTCAAGGTGATGGAACCGGCAGCCGAGGTGAGCGAAAGGGTATTGCCGACATTGACCGTGCCCACGGTCAAATTGCTGGAGTTGACGAAACTGGCCGCGTTGGCGCCACTGTTTGTAAGCGACACAATGCCGGCCACGCTGTTGGCCTGGCCCATGGTGATGAGGCCCGCGCCCGCCGCGATGCTCACCGCGCCGGCCGCATTGGTCTGGGTCAGGGTGAAACCGGCGTTTTCAGTCACGCCCACGCCGGTGATGCTGACGCTTGAGGCATTGCCCGCGTTGATGTTGCCGTTGATGGTCACGGCGCCGGACTGGTTGATGGTGACGTTGCCGCCCCCGGTGGCGATGCCACCGGCGTCGGCGAAGGTGGTGCCCTTGCTGCTGAAGAAGCCGCCGCCGGTGCTGACGGCACCGGTGAGAGTGACTGCCCCCGTCTGGCCGGTGAGATCCACGTTGCCACCGACGGTGGTGATAGTGCCGGCCGCGTTACTGGTGAAGCTAGTGCCGCTGCTGATGAACTTGCCGCCGGTGGTGGCGACGGCCGCGTTCACCGCTACCGTGCTCGAGGTGGTGAGGCTGACATCGCTATTGGTGGTACCGATGGCGCCGGTGACGGAGATGGCAGTGCTGCCATTGTTCAGACTGAAACCGGAGGTATCGGTGTTGGCGCCGACTGCAGCGATTGCGTTGGCGCCGCTTAGCGCGATGCTGCTGGAAGAGACAGAGGTCAAGGTGCCACCGGTGAGGGTGCCACCGGTCTCGGTCACGGCACCGACGGAGTTCGCGCCCGCGGCAGTACCCAAATTGATGGCGCCATTGCCGCCGATCAAACCGGCGCCACCGGGGGCGCCGCCGGAGGTGACGACAGCACCGTTGATGTTCACGGCAGCGCCATTGCTCTTGACGGTGAGGGCACCGCCAGCACCACCGTTGTGATTACCGCCGCCGCCGCCGCCAGCGCCGCCGCTGGTGGTGATGCCGAGGAGTGTTATCGCACCCGCGCCGGTGTCTGTGAAGGTGACGGCGCCGCCGTTGCCACCGACACCTGTGCCGTTACCGACACCTGGGGTGTTGGCATTAGAACCGCCGCCGACAGTACTGATGGTGGCGCCGGTCTGCATGGTGATGGCGCCGGAGGAAGTGATGCTCACCAGGCCACCCACGCCGCCGGCGTTTGCACCCACACCGCCACCGCCGGTGGTGGTGGTGCTTGAGGAATCGGTCACGCCTGCACCGGTGCCGGTGGAACTGATGGTGATGGCGCCGCCCACGGCGCCGGTCGCGGTCCCAGTGCCGCCCCTGCCAGCCGCAGAATTGATGGCACTACCGATGGTGATGGCGCCATTGGTGTCCGTGAGGTTCATGAGCCCACCGACACCGCCCGCAGCGTTCAGGCCGGTGCTGCTGCCGCCGGTGGACGTAAGAGCACCGAGATCGATGCCGCCGTTGAGCGCGGTGACGTTGATCGCACCGCCGGCGGTACCGGTGGCGCCGGTGACACCCGTGGTGGTAATGCTGCCGCCGGCAGACGCCGGATTGCCGGAGACACCCGAGACGTTATCGGCAGCGCTGATGGTGACGCCGCCACCGGTGGTGGTGAGCGCAGCAGTCGGAGCCAAGGTGACGTCGCCATTGGCGGCGGCGACAGTGTTGGCGTTAGTGAGAGAAATGGCGCCGGTGCCGGAGGAGATGGTGACGCCGCCGGCGACACTCAGGGCCGCATTACCAGCGACGCGGTTGGTGCCGCCGGAAACCGCCGTGTCGTTAGCTACCAGGGTGATGGCAGCGTTGGTGGTGCTGATGCCAGCATTGACCAGGATGCTGCGGCCGGCGTCCATGGTAAGCGTGATACCGGCGCCGGTCATGGCTATCGCGTTGGTCACCGTCAGGTCGTTCTGGGCCTGCAGGGTGACGTTGGCGGCAGCACCGTTGATGGTCGCCGGATCAATGGTGCAGGTCGGATTGCACGCCGGATTATTGGCGAACGCATTCAGTTGAGCGAGTGTCGCGCCGCCGCCGGTAGCGACGATTATGTTTTGTGGGTCCAACAACCAAGTGCCCATGGACCCATTCGGGGCCTGGGCATCCACCCATCCGCCGGTGGTATCGAGGAACGCTTCGCCGGAAGTCTCGACGAAGCCGCCGTTGCCGCCGGTGGAACCGCCGCGCGCAGTGATGGTGCCGTAGTACTGGGTACCGTCGTTGGACCAGAGGATGACCTTGCCGCCGTCGCCGCTGATGAGCGCGTCCGCATCGATGGTCGCATCAGGGCTCAAGTAGGTGCCCGAAGCGTCCTGCACACTCGGGTTCAGACCGTGGTAATCGCCGCCCACCAGGACCGTGCCGCCGCCAGAAGTACCGGAAGCATCTACGCTCGCGTCATCCAACAGGCCCACATGGTAGCCAAGTATCTGCACGTCGCCGCCGTTGCCACTGGCGGAGCTCGCGTCGATGCTGCCGTTGCCCTGGATCAGGGTGGTGGCAGTCGACTTCATCAACACGCTGCCGGCATCGCTGTAGGCGTTATGCACGTCCAGCTTGCCGCTGTTCACCACGTCACCGCCCACACCACTCAGAATGATGCCGCCGGTGCGCTCCAGGGGTGCGCGTTCGATGGGCTCTGCATTGCTAAGGCCATGGCCGGTCAGGAATACGCCGCCCTGATGTTGCTCTATGCCTTCCGCTTCTACCACACCGCTGTTGTTCACCGCCGCGGCGAACACTTTCTGGGCGATGTCGGCGGTCATGATCACCTGACCGCCATCCGCTTCAACAGTGCCAGCGTTGGTCACCGCGGCGCCGCTGCCGGCGTCGAACATCTTGTGCAGCACGGGCTGGGTGACTTCGAACTGCATGAGCCCGTCGCCGTCGAAATCCACGGTGACTGCGTGACCGGCCACCATGTCCACCTGGCCGAGACTCGCCTGGATGATGCCGTCGTTATAGACGGTGCCACCCACGAGACTGATGGAACCGCCGGAAGCGGCCTCTAGCAGGCCGTGGTTGACGATGGCGCCGCCGTCTTCACCCGCAGCTGCTGCGAAGCTGAGCTTGCCGTCCATGAAATCGCTGTTGCTGATGCCGAGGCTGGTGGCGAACAAGGCGCCGGTGTTCACGGACGCGGTGCGTCCGAAGATGATGCCGTTGGGGTTGAGCAGGAAGACCTGGCCGTTGGAGCGCAGGTTGCCCAGGATCTGGGTCGGGTTCCGATCGAAGATGCGGTTGAGCGCGGAGGCGGAGATCGAAGGCTGCTTGAACTGGACGGTCTGGCCGTTGGCGATGTTGAAGCTGGACCAGTTGATGATGAGCTTGCTGGACTGCTGGTTGATGACGGTGCTGCTGCCGTCAGGCGTGCTGATGGTGCCCTTGCCGGCCACCACCTGTCCGCCCTGGGGGCCGGCCCAAGCCGTAAGGGTGACAGAGGTCAAAACCAGTGACAGGCCCGCGGCCTTGAGCCAGGCTCGCGTCCCCATGCCATCTACCGCACCGTGTAACAGCTTCATCGTCTTGCCCCATCTATATATACGGTTTCAAACCTAAGGGAGCCGCCCGTCCTGGGCATTCTCGTGGTTATGTCTAAAAGTCTAGCAGCCGGGTAACCACCCCCCGGTACCGCCGGTCGCTGGATGGGCGGTCAGTGCCCTTGCAGCCCATGCCATCCCTCCACTCCACCCAATATAACTGCCAGATATAACTGCCAGCTGGATCTAGAAGTTCGCCGTCAGATCGAACCAGAACTGCGAAGCATCCTTGATGGCGAACGGGCTCACGACGTTGCCACCCGTACCGGCGCCGCCTTTCTGGGCGCCGCCATTGAGGCGCGCCCACTGCACATCGGCGGTGAAGCTGCCCGGTACGGTGAACTCGAGACCGAGACCGAGACCGCCTGCCTGCACGCGCCCGGGTGTCTGCGACGGAGGCTCATTCAGCCAGCCGATGGAATGATCTTCGAAGATACGCAGGCGCAACACCTGGCCCCAGGTATAGCTGCCGAAAGCATGCTTGTCGGCGAAGCCCGGCGCACGGATGCTGTACTCGAGCGAACCGAACACGCCGCGGTCTTCCAGGAACTGGGACGTGGGTGCGGCGCGCACGCTATCAGGTCCGCCTATGACGAACTGCTCGAGGGACGACAGCAGGTTGTTGGAATACTGGCCGTTGAAGCGGAACAGCAGTCCCTGGTTGTCCGGCAGGTTCTTGAACAGCTGATAGTTCAAGACCAAACGCGTATAGACGGGAGTGATCGGATCCTTCTGGTTGCCGTTACCGAAGCGGCTCGGGTTCGGGAACTTCGAGGGCACACCGAAAAGTCCGCCGAAGCCATGCTCCAAACGCACGTAGCTGGTGGAGATGGTGTTGGAACTCGTGTTGACGCTATCGTAATCGAGCTGGTAGCCGAGCACCGCGAGATCGTCGCGTCCGATGAGCGTACTCTTGTCCAGCGTATCGGCACGCTTGCGGCTGAGATCGAGTGTGCCGTTCACCTGCGCTTCGCGGGTGCGTTCGAAGTCATGCTTCAAGGCAAGCGTCGCGATCTTGGATATACCGCCGATGCCGGTGATGCCGCCGGAGCCGCCCACATCGAAGGAGTTGCGGCTGAGATCGATGCTAAGCTGGTTGTAGGCGCCGAACACCGGATGCTGGTAGTTCACATCGCCGAACTTGGAAGATGCGCCAGACTCGTTGCCGCCGAAAGTCTTGAGGGCGGTGACGCCGAGCATATCCGCGCCGCCGGTGAGGTTGTTCCAGTCGAACGTGCCGATCAAGCGCTGGCGCCCGGTGAACTCGGTACCGGCATTGTCGTACCGCGCGCTGCCATCGAAGCGCTTCTCGCCCTGCACGTTCACCACGATGTCAGTGGCGCCCACGTCGCTGCCCGGACGGAACACACCGGCGGCGCTCAAGCCGGGATACTGGGACAGTGTGAGCAACGCGTTCTCGGTGCGCGGCACCGTCACGAGTTCACCGATCAAGGGCTTGAAAGGTTTGGCCAGCACATCGTCCGCATAGCGCTTGTTGCCGCTGGTCTGTACTTTCTCCAGTCGCCCTTCCAGCACACGGATGTTGACTACGCCGTCCTTGATCTCTTGCGCGGGGATCACAGCACGTGCCAGGAAATATCCGCGGTCGTGATAGAACTTGGTGATGGTGTCCGCCACCTGTTGCAACTGGCCGATGGTAAGGCCCTGCAAGCGCTGCAAGCGCTCGAGCATGAGCTGGCGGATGAAGTCCTGATACTGCTTCTGCTGCTCATCAGGCGACTGGGTGCGCACTGCGCCTTGCATGAAGGTGATGATCTTCTGCTGCTCGTCCGGCGTGAAGCCTTCCGGGCTCTGGTTCGCGAGGTTCTGCTTGTCGAGCCGCTCTGACTCGACGATCTTCTCGATGTCGCCGAAGCGCGCGTCCACTGCCGCCTGGATGTCGGCCGGGTCGATGCCCGCCTTGCGATCGCCGATCACGCCCGTGATCACGAATTTCTTGACGAATACCCGCGCGCCTTCTTCGGCGCCGAGGGGGCGCTCATAGACCGGCGGCACGCTGAGATCGATATTGGACTCGGGTATGGGAATGGTCGGCGGCGGCATCACCGGTTGCGCACCACCGGGTTGAGCGGCAGCAGGTAAAGGCGGTGGCAGCGGCGGTGGAACCGCGAAGGCTGCGGACGAGCCGAACAGCACTAATGATAGAAAGCACGCTGAAGATATGCAGTACGCGGTGCGCAATCGTTGGCTGGCCTGCATCAGTAGCCCTTCTATTGCCGTCATGACCCCCGGTCCCCCCACCCGCTCGGGGTGGTCTGAAAACCCTGTCCACAGGGCCCTATGTGGAGCGCTTCCTTAAAGTGGTTTCTACACTTTAATAGGTGGCACAAGATAGCCTCTCTGGAGGGGGTTTTGCAACATATGTAACATCTGGTTAAGGAAATTGATATATATATAGTGCTGGATATGGGCAAGCCTGCTTTTTTGGGGACAGCGGGTTTCCAGTTATGTAACATTGTGCTCCGGCCCTCCGGCGGCCAATTCCGAGTCCGAAGCATGGCTAAAAACAGGCAGGAACTGCATGAGTGAATCCAAGCAGCTGCGATGGACTTCGCGTGCCATCAGCCATATGGGCGTGGTGCGCAAGAATAACGAGGATTCCTACCTCCACCGGCCCGATATCGGCATGTGGGCCGTGGCCGACGGCATGGGCGGACATTCCGCCGGCGACGTGGCCAGCCAGACGGTGGTGGAGTGTTTGGGCCAGGTGCCCGCCAACGGCAGCCTGAGCGCCATGGTAGATGTGACCGAGGACAAGCTCCTAGAAGCCAATCGCCGCTTGCTGGCCCTGGCCGTGGACCAGCACCAGCGCACCATCGGCAGCACAGCGGTCGCCCTACTCGCCCGCGGCAACCATGTGGCCTGTCTGTGGGCCGGCGACAGCCGCGCCTACCGAATCCGGGGCAAGCGCGTGGAACGCATGACCCAGGACCACGCCATGGTGGAGGACCTGGTCTCCAGCGGCCTCATGTCCCGGGACGAGGCTTCAAGCCACCCCCAAGCCAACCGGATCACCCGTGCCATAGGCGCAATGCCGGGCCTGTTCGTGGACGTGGAGCTGTTCGCCCTGGAACCGGGCGATATCTATGTGCTGTGCAGCGACGGCCTGTACAAGGAGCTGACGGACGCCGAGATCGGCAAGACCCTGAATGGCGACGAACAGGCGGTAAATGCCCTGATCAACCTCGCCTTGGAACGCCGCGCGCGGGATAATGTGACAGCGATCGCGGTACGTTTCACCTAAAGTGAAGCCCTCCGTGCAGGATGCGCAAGCCAGGCACCCTTGAAATGACCGCCTTGGGAGAAGGCCAGTGACTGATTTCGAAAAACTGCTCAACGACGTCATCCAAGGCAAGGGCAACCTGGCCCCGGTGCGCGGCTGGCTGGACAAGAACTTGTCCAAGCCCGGTTGCGACCATGCGGTGTTGATCAGCACGCTCGACAAGGCATTGGATGCAGGCCTCTCCGAACCCGTAGGCCGCGCCATCCGCACCCACATCGAGTCGGTGAAGCCGGGCGCCGGCGCGCCCGCGACGCCGGCAGATGGAGGATTCCCCTTCGAACTCGAGCCGCTGCCGCCCACCAAAGAGGAAGCAGCTGCCCGCGCGGCAGAGAAGACCCAGCTAGACCCGAAGAAGCGCACCGACAAGACCCAGATAACCAAACCGCATGAAGGCGCTGAAGCCGGCGGCGGACGCACCCAGACCGCGCCCACCGACCGCACCATCATCCAGCAGCCGGCGGGCGAGGAAGCGAGCATCACCATGCGCACCGACAAGGGGCGCACCGTGATCACACGCAAGGGTGGCGGCGAAGATCCCACCACCAATCGCGGACGTGGCGCAGCCACGCGCGTCGGTCACGAGACCGATCCCTTCGCCATGGATTCCAGTCCCACTTCCGGACGTAGCGGGAAATCCGTGACCGGCACCAGCTGGCGCACCAGCACCGGCCTGAAGGCCACCGGCGGCGGCGACAACCTGGGACCGGGTTCGGTGCTGAAAGAGCGCTTCGAACTCATGGACGTGCTCGGCGAAGGCGGCATGGGCAAGGTGTACAAGGCGCGTGACCTGCTCAAGGTCGAAGCCAAAGACAAGAACCCCTACATCGCGGTCAAGACCCTGACCGGCGACTTCAAGCAACACCCTGAATCCTTCATCGCGCTGCAGCGCGAATCCAGCAAGGCACAACGCCTCGCGCATCCGAACATCGCCACCGTATTCGATTTCGACCGCGACGGCGGTACCGTATACATGACCATGGAGCTGATGGAAGGCGATGAACTCGCCAGGTACATCAAGCACCTGCCTGCCGGCGGCTTGCCGGTGGCGGACGCCATGCGCATCATCAAACAGTTGTGCGACGGCCTCGCTTACGCACATTCGAAACAGCTGGTGCATTCCGATTTCAAACCCGGCAACGCCTTCCTGACGAAGGACGGCACGGTGAAGTTGCTGGACTTCGGCATCGCGCGCGCATCCAAGACCCGCAAGGACACCTCGGGCGAGACCACGGTGTTCGATCCAGGCCAGCTCGGCGCGCTCACCCCCGCCTACGCCACGGTCGAGATGTTCGAAGGCGTGGACCCCGACCAGCGTGACGACATCTATGCGCTGGCCTGCGTCTCCTATGAGCTGCTCACCGGCAAGCACCCCTTCAACAAACTATCGGCGCCCAAGGTGTTGGAGAAAGGCCTCAAGCCTGCCCCCATCGCCAAGCTGACCGCTCGCCAGAATCGCGCCTTGTTCAAGGCGCTGGCCCTGCGCCGCGAGGAACGCTCGGCTTCGGTCGAAGAGTACTGGGAGAACATCCGTCCGCGTAAGAGCCGCACCAAACAGTTCGCCGCCGCCGGCGTCGCGGCGGTCATCATCCTGACGTTCGCGTTCTACATCCCGGTCATCAATTACGTGCACGCGCGCCGCAACAACCAGATCGTGGCCGAGATCGAATCCGGCCAGGCGGACATCCCCAGCGTGCTCAAGCTCGTATCAACGCTGGATAGCGATTCGCAGCGCGCGATCCTGGATAACGCCAAGGACAAGGTCATCAAGTATTTCGAAGGCATCGCCGAGAGCAACGTCGATCAGAGCAAGGCGCAGTACAACTACGCCGTGGCCCTCGACTCCATCAACACAGCCAACACCTATTACCCGGACTCCGCGGAACTCGCCCAGGAGAAACTGAGCCTGCAGCAGCGCAAGGCCACCCTGCTCAGTCAGTTGACCACGGAGTTCAATGCCATGCTATCGGCGGGCAAGCTCATGCCCGGCAACGGCGCCAACGTCACCGATGTGGTGAAGATATTGCGCGTCACCGACCCGGACAACAGCATGCTGAAAGATGCGCGTCTCGCCAACCGCTATGCACAGATGGTGCAGTCGTCGGTGGGAGACAAGGATTACGTCGCCGCGAACGGCGTCTTGAAGGTCGGTTTGGATTACGCACCCAGCGATTCCTCGCTACTCAACCTGGAAGACCAGGTGAAGCGCGAGCTGAAGCGCCAGCAGGATGCGCAGCTCATCGCACAGCTCGAGGGCGCGCTGAAACAGGCCCTGCCTGGCTTGCATACGCTCTCGGACTTCGACAAGGTCCGCGACGACATGCTCAAGCTGCATAACCTGAATCCGGGTGACACCGTCATCCAGAAGATGAACGATCCGCTGAAGAACGCGCTGTCTGCGTCGCTCACCTCGGCGGGCCAGCAGAAGCGCTGGGATGATGCCGAGAAGACGCTGTATGCCTACTCGCATCTCCTGGCGCTGCCGGACGTGCTGGAACAACGCCAGGCCCTCAATCAGGCGGAAGTGACCGGCGGCTACGTACCGGCCGACATGCAGGCGCGCCTCGGCCTGGTGAAGCAGCATCGCGACGCGGTCCAGGCCCTGCTCAACGGTTCCAAATACGACAGCGATTGGGATAACCAGTTGTTGGCGCAGTTCCAGGAGACCACCGCCCTGCTGCAGCCCAACGACATGGACTGGTATCAGGAATTGCGCGACAACACCGCCAAGACCTACATAAAGCTGTCGCAGCAGATGATCCAGCTGGGCCGTTTCGACGCCGCCACCAACCTCCTGGTCAGCGGGCGTGTGTACGCGCCGCAGCTGCCGGACTTCGCCAACGCCGAACAGGCCCTGGCTTCGGCCCAGCAGAGTTTCGATAAGGCGCAGGCTGAGAAACTGCGGGTCGCGCAGATCGACGCTTCCAAGAACCAGTTCCAGACGCAGTTGAACGCGGGCCAGCTGGACGACGCGAAGAAGACCTACACCGCCTTGCAGCAGTCGCTGCCGACGAACGATGCGTTCTTCACCGACACCGCGCCCAAGGCCTACGCCCTCGCCTACCTGAACCTGGCGCGCGGGCGCGCGGCGAACAACGACTTCCGCGGGGCCGTGCAGCTGGTCAAGACCGGCTTGCAGTACTCGCCGCTGGACGACCTGAAGAAAGCGCTGGCGGACTATACCGCCCAACAGTCCAAGGGCGATCTGTTCAGCATGGTGGATAACCTGCAGCCCTCGGCTATGGGCGACATCAAAACCAAGCTGGGTGATGTGCAGCGCCAGTTCCCCAAGGAGCAGACCAGCATCGCGGACACCCTGACCAAGCGTCTCGCGCAGCACATAGACGGCTTGCGTGATACCGACGCCGGTCTCGCTTACGACCTGTGGACCGCCGCCAAGGCAGCCTTCCCGGATAGCGCCGTGATCACCAACCTCAAGGTCGCGCCGCCGGCACGTCCCTCGAAGTACGCCGGTCTCGGCCGCGAAGCCATGAAGCAGAACGCCTTGAGCAAGGCTCAGACCGATTACGAACAGGGTCAGTCGCAGGAAGCAGGCAACCAGGACCTGGCGCAGTTCGGCCAGACGCTGCAGAAAGCCCAGGCGGATGCCAACCAGTACTTCGTCGCCTACCAGCAGTACATGCAGGCAGGCCAGACGCAGCAGGCGGAGCAATACCTGAACGAGGCGTTGCGCCGCTGGACGGACAACGCCGGATGGCAGTCCGAGTACAAGCGTAACTTCAGCACCGCGCAACAACCCACGCGCAGCGCCAACGGCGGCAAGCCCTGCACCACGGATCTGGCCGGTTACGGCAAGTCCGGCCGCGCTGAATGCTTCGACATGGTGGACAGCAGCACACGCGGCCCGACCCTCGTGGTGGTGCCGGCGGGCGGCGCCTTCAGCGCGCCGTTCGCCATCGGTAAATACGAAGCGTCAGTGGGCGAAGTGAACGCCTTCTGCCAGGCCACCGGGCAATGCAGCGCGCTGCCCGGCGACAGCGGCATGCCGGCGACCAACGTGTCCTTCGCCACTGTTAAGGCTTACGCCGCCTGGCTCGCGCAGAAGAGCGGCGCGCACTACTTCATCCCGAGCTCCGATCAATGGCAGTACGCGGCCAGCGTCGGCGGTACCGATACGAACCGGGACTTCAACTGCCACGTGACCCTCGGCGACCAGGTGCTGAAAGGCCTGTCGTTGGTGCCGGTCGGCACCGGTCGCGGCAACGCCTGGGGCCTCGTGAACTACGTGGGCAACGTGCAGGAATTCGTCACCAGCGGCGGCGGTGTCACCGCCGTGGGTGGTGACTACCAGGATCCGCTCTCGCAGTGCACCACCTCCCTCAGCCGACCCAGCGATGGCTCGGCGGATCCGCTGACCGGCTTCCGGGTGGCAAGGGACGTAAGCCAGTGAAGTCCTCACAGGTACGTGAACTGGCCCGGCGTTATGCCACCGGCCAGCTGAACCAGGAGAACTACCGCAGCCAGCGCCGTACGCTCATCGACGCCGTGACAGGCGGACAGCAGGCGCTCGCCTACAAGGAGAGCGGCAACGCCGTGACGATCCGGCGTGCCGGAATCAAGTTCCTGGCCTTGGGTGTCGTGGCAGCACTCATGGCCGGCGTAGTGATCAGCATGCTGCTGAAGAGCGGCGATTCCAGCCGCCATCCGGCCGTGCGCCAGGCCGCGGCAGCGCAAGTGCCTGCCCTGCCGCCCGCACCGGGGCCGGGGCTGGTGCACACCTTCGTGGATGCAGATGACTGGACCGACAGCAGCCTGGAGAGCTTCACGCGGCGTTGGAGCGCCCTGCCGGCCGATGAGCAGGCGAAGGCGCGCGCCAGCCTCATGTTCCCGCGACTGGTGTCAGACCTGCGTCAGCAGATAACTTCGGAGAAAGCGGTGGCAGCCGGCGGAGCCGACCTGCACCTCGCGGCATTGCAGAAGATGGCCAAGACGCTCGGTGTGACCGGCGCACCCTGACCTGAACCTCAAGACGATCGATTATTCTTCCGACTGGGTTCGCGGCACAGCCGCGAACGCCCGCTCAGGATGAGCGGGCTGGGCTGCTTGCGAAGCAGGACAGCGCAGCAAGCAGTGTAGCGGCGAGGGATGTTCTAAACGACTCTACGTCGCCTAGTTACTCTTCGCTCTGGAAGGAAATCGCATCGGGCGACTCAGGCGCGAGCCTCTGGCCCAGACCGATGATGCCGTTACCCTTGATGGGATAGTTGTCGCGGCGCACGAAGAGTTCCTCACCCCCGCTGGTACGCACGTAGGTGCCGTTGATGCTCTGGTCCACCAGCACGAAGTTCCCTTTACGGTATTCGATGCGGGCATGCAGCCGCGAGATCAGTGTGTTCTTGACTATGAGATCGCTCTCGTCGGCGCGACCCATGACCACGGATGAATTCGATTCGTTCACCTCGACCGACTGATCGCGGTAGCGCAGCATCAGCTTCGCCTTCTTGACCGCACCGGCGGACGGCTTGAAGGACGTGGACATGCGCGTCACATCCTCGCGCTGCCACAGGATCTCGATCATATCGATCTCGTCCTTCTTGCCCTTCACCACGGCGCGATCAATCTGGCGAGTGGATGCTTTCCAGGTATCCGACATGATATCGACGGTGGCGGCGGTGGTGAGGATCTGCCCGGCCTTGGCCTGGCCGGCCATGCGCGCCGCGGTGTTGACCGCGTCGCCATACACATCCCCGTCGGTCTCGACGATGACCGGCCCGAAATGGAAGCCTATGCGGATGGCGATGTTCTTGCCCTGCACCACGAGGCCGCTGGAGATGCGCTCCTGCATGCCGCCGGCGGCGTCGGCCGCAGCGCTCGGATCCTCGAATACGGACATCACCTCGTCGCCGATGGTCTTGACCACACGGCCGGACTGGCGCTGAGTCTCCTCGCCCATGATGGAGACGCATTTCGCGACGGTATCGCGCGCAACGGTGTCCCCCAGGGTCTCGTACAGCTTGGTGCTGCCGCAGACATCGGCGAACAATATGGTGAGCTTGGTTTCTTTCATTTGCCCTTCAAAGAGCTAGCAAGCCTTAAGCCGCCCCCACGGTGGGGTCAATTTACCAATATATGACCCGCCGGGCCAGCCCAGGGGTCATTTCTCCGCCACTATATATGCTATCCAGGACGGGTCCGGGTCGCCGCGATCCGCGGGATTGAACTCATCCGTCCCCTCCCCGGTCTTGGGGTCCGTCCCCTGCCAATAGACGGTATTGGCCTTGAAGCCCGCTTCCACCAGCAATTCCCGCAGTTCCGTGAGGTTCCAGAGCCGCCAGTGATAGCTGAAAGCCTGATTGAGCCGTGAACCGTCCGGGAAGGCGAAATGGATGTGGCAGGTGGTCCCGGCAGTCACCGGGTCGTAATCAGCCTGTTCCCATATATAGACGAAGCGGCCGAAATCCTCCCGTTCGCGCATCACGCGCAGGGCATCATACCCGCCGAACGCGTCCAGCATGAAGACGCCGCCCTCGCCCAAGGAGGTCCGTACCCGCTCGAAATAGCGCTTGAGGGTGGCCCGGTCCCGGAACACCCAATAACTGAAATTGAAGGCCGCCACGATGTCCACCGGCGCGGCGCGGACTTGCATGACATCGGTCTGTAACAGGCTGAGCCTGCCGGCAGCGGAGGCGCCGAGCTTGGCTACATTGTGCTCACGTCCCCAGGCCAGCACCTCGGCATCCAGATCGACTCCGATGGCCTCCCGGTCGCGACGGCTCTTCACCCACTCGCAGGCGAACGCCGCCGTGCCGCAGAAATCCTCCCGCAGACGCAGCGGCACACGGCCACGCAGCGTCCGGAAGGTGTCGGACATGAAGCCCACCTCCCATTCAGGATCCTGCACCGAGCGTTGGTAGAGATCGTGACGATCGGAACGCTCGGCCTGGGTAGGACGGTGACGCTGTTTCAGGGAGGCGGATGCGGAAGTTTTGCGGCGCGGCATGTTCATGTCTGATCTGAACCCTGGGCAAGGGCGGGCATTCTAACCGATACCCCACCCCACATCGCGTTCATGCGGCCGCTTTGAAGGAATCGAGTGCCTGATGCAGGACCGTGAGACCGGCGCCGGGACGTACTGCTTCCTCGCTCAAGGCCCGCCGCCAGGCGCGTGCACCGGCGCAACCATGGAACAGACCCAGGGCATGGCGGGTCATGCGTGCAAGCGGCACGCCTTCCTGGAGTTGCGCGCTGAGATACGGCATCCAGGCCCTGAGGATGTCGCCGCGGGACGGCACCGGACTTTGGGCGCCGAAGAAGCGGCGGTCCACGTCGGCGAACAGCCAGGGGTTGCTCACCGCCTCGCGGCCCACCATGACGCCATCGAAGGCGCCCAGGTGATCGTGCATGGCGTCCAGGGTCTGCACCCCGCCATTGACCACGATGCTGAGTCCCGGGAAATCCTGCTTCAGGCGCGCGGCCACGTCATAGCGCAGCGGCGGGATCTCCCGATTCTCCTTCGGCGAGAGGCCTTTCAGCCAGGCCTTGCGGGCGTGGATGATGAATACAGAACAGCCTGCGGCAGCCACCGTGGACACGAAGCCGGTGAGATGCTCGTAACTGTCACGCTCATCTACACCGATACGGGTCTTCACTGTCACCGGCACGCGGCCGACGGCGCGCATGGCGGACACGCACTCCGCCACCAACTCAGGTTCCTGCATCAGACAGGCGCCGAAACGGCCGGACTGCACCCGGTCGCTGGGGCAGCCCACGTTGAGGTTCACCTCGTCGTAGCCGTAGTCGCTTGCGATGCGCGTGCAGGCGGCGAGCGCCAGCGGCTCGCTGCCACCGAGCTGCAAGGCCACGGGATGTTCGGCTGGGTGGAATTCCAGGAAGCGGCGATGATCGCCGTGTAGGATCGCGCCGCTAGTCACCATCTCGGTGTAAAGCAGCGTGTGCCGGCTCATGAGCCGGATGAAATAGCGGAAATGCCGGTCGGTGTAATCCATCATGGGTGCCACGCACACCCGATGTGCCATGCTTGCAGGTCCCGGATGCAGGGCGGCGTTCAGGGGAACAACCACGTGTGCTTCCAGGCACCCTCGACGCGGGAGTAGCGCTCGCGCTCATGCAGCCGCCCGGGACGGGATGACCAGAATTCGATGCTATCGGGTCTCAGGCGGAAGCCGGCCCAATGGGCGGGGCGGGGCACGGGCTTGTCCGTGAACTTGAGTTCGTACTCGGCGAAGCAGCGCGCGAGTTCGCCCTTGTCCGCCATCTCGCCGGATTGCTGGGACGCCCAGGCGCCGATCTGGCTGATACGGACGCGGGTGGCCCAATAGGCATCCGACTCTGCCACGCTCACGTTCTCGACCTGGCCTTCCACCAGCACCTGCTCCATGAGCGGTTGCCAGAGGAAACACAGCGCCGCGCGCGGGTCGGCGTGGAGCGCCCGGCCCTTGCGGCTCAGCTTGTTGGTGTAGAACACGAAACCACGGGCGTCGAAAGCCTTGAGCAGGACGGTGCGCACCGAAGGGCGGCCGTCCGCATCCACGGTTGCGAGACTCATGGCGGAAGTCTCCGGCATATCAAGCGCGCGAGCGCGCTCATACAGCTCACGGAAACGTTCCACGGCCTCGGCGTAAAGGTCCATCTGCATCCTCTGCTTTACAGCTGATTCAGGCGGATATCCCGCATATCGGCGGACTTCAGGCAGCTTCCGTGCTGCGGCCGGCCTTCCGGCGATCCTGTTCCTTGAGATGCCGCTTACGCAGGCGGATGTTCTGCGGCGTGATCTCCACGAGTTCGTCATCCTCGATGAACTCCAGGGCCTGCTCCAAGGTGAAGCGCAGGGCCGGGGTGAGGATGACGTTCTCATCGCGGCCGGCGGCACGGATGTTGGTCAGCTGCTTGCTCTTCAGGGGGTTCACGGTGAGATCGTTGTCGCGGGCATGGATGCCGACGATCTGGCCTTCGTAGATATCCTCGCCGGGGCCCACGCAAAGACGGCCACGCTCCTGCAGATTGAACAGGCCGTAAGCCACCGCCTTGCCGGTGCCGTTGGAGATGAGCGCGCCGTTGGCCCGCTGGTTCACACCCACGGCCTTGGCCGGCGCATATTTCTCGAACACGTGGTGCAAGAGACCGGAGCCCGAGGTCATGGTGCGGAACTCGGTCTGGAAACCGATGAGGCCGCGCGCCGGGATGATGTAGTCCAGGCGTACGCGCCCCTGGCCGTCGGGACGCATGTCCTGCAAGGCGCCAGCACGGGAACCCAGCGCCTCCATGATGGCACCCTGGTGGCGGTCTTCCACGTCCACCGTCAGGTTCTCGTAGGGCTCGTGCCGCTCGCCGTTTACCTCGTGGTAGATCACCTGCGGACGCGCCACGGCGATCTCATAGCCCTCGCGGCGCATGGTCTCCAGCAGCACCGAGAGGTGCAGTTCGCCACGCCCGGAGACGCGGAATTTCTCCGTGTCCTCGCTGTCCTCGACGCGCAGCGCCACGTTGTGCAGGGTCTCGCGGTACAGGCGTTCGCGCACCTGGCGGCTGGTCAGGAACTTGCCGTCCTGGCCGGCGAAAGGCGAGCTGTTGGTCTCGAACATCATGCTGATGGTGGGCTCGTCCACCGTCAGGGACGGCAGGGCTTCCACGTGCTCGGGATCGCAGAGGGTCTCAGAGATGCGCGGCGCCGGGATGCCGGTGAAAGCGATGATGTCGCCGGCCTGAGCCTCCTCCACTTCCACGCGGTTCAGGCCCATGAAGCCGAACACCTGCAGCACGCGCTCGCGGCGGGTGTTGCCCTCGGCGTCGGTCACGATCACGGGGCTGTTGCGTTTGATACGACCGCGGGCGATGCGGCCGATGCCGATGGCACCCACGTAGCTCGAGTAATCCATCTGGCTGACCTGGAGCTGGAAAGGCCCGTCCAGGTTCACGGGCGGCGGCGGGCAGAACTTCAGGATGGTCTCGAACAGCGGCGTCATGTCCTTGCCGGGCACGTCCGTGTCCAGGGTGGCATAGCCGTTCAGGGCCGAGGCATAGACCACCGGAAAGTCCAGCTGCTCGTCGGAGGCGCCGAGCTTGTCGAACAGGTCGAAGGTCTGGTCCAGCACCCAATGGGGCCGGGCGCCGTTGCGGTCGATCTTGTTGATGACCACGATGGGCTTCAAGCCGTGAGAGAAGGCCTTCTGGGTCACGAAGCGGGTCTGGGGCATGGGCCCGTCCACCGCGTCCACCACCAGCAGCACACAATCCACCATGGACAGCACCCGTTCCACCTCGCCGCCGAAGTCCGCATGGCCGGGGGTATCCACGATGTTGATGCGGTATTCGGTGTTGCCCTGCTTGAGGCGGATGGCCGTGTTCTTGGCCAGGATGGTGATGCCGCGCTCCTTCTCCAGGTCGTTGGAGTCCATGACCCGCTCGGTCACGGGGGCCCGGGCATCCAGGGTGCCGGATTGGCGTAGCAGGCAGTCCACCAGGGTGGTCTTGCCATGGTCTACGTGGGCGATGATGGCGATGTTGCGCAGATTTTCGATCACAGGCTGGATCCGGACGGTGGGCAGAGGTTAAGGGGGCCGGGAAAAACGGCGAATTATACCGACAAACTACCGGAAAAGCAGGCCGCAAAGCAGCGATTTTTTCAGTCCTTACAAGGGGTTCCGGGCGATAGACAGGGGTAGACAAGAGGCGTAAGCTCTCCCGCCGTTCGGGCCTGTCAACATATCTTTGCCGACGTTCACGGGGATGACCTGCTGTCACGCCGGGGGATGCCTGATAAGTACGAACAATAAACGGCCTCCCCGCTTCCAGACGCCGCAAGGCGGACTTTGGACCCGGAGATCAAGCCGTAGGTAAACCACGACCGGCGATTAATACCCGCCCCGTGGGTTGTTCCCAGTGATTTGTTAAGAGAGTATCAATCGTATGACGTCTATTTATGTCGGCAATCTGCCTTTTTCTGCCAACGAAGATGAAATCCGCCAGAAGTTCGAGCAGTTCGGCGCCGTGCACTCGGTGAAGCTGATCTCTGACCGCGAAACCGGCCGCCCCCGCGGCTTCGGCTTCGTGGAAATGGACCAGTCCTCCGCTCAGGCCGCGATCCGCGATCTGAACGGCAAGGACATGGGCGGCCGCCCGCTGCGCGTCAATGAAGCGCAGCCGCGTCAGGCCGGTGGTGGCGGTGGTGGCGGCGGTGGTGGTGGCGGCGGTGGTGGTGGTGGCGGCGGTGGCCGCGGCCGCTGGTAATCCGTCAGCACCGAACGTTTCCAGCTGACTTGAATGCCCATGCCCCGGCCTGAAAAAGCCGGGCATGGGCTTTTTTGTGCATACAAAACCCATGACATGCGTCACTAGCGGCTCCCCAAGCATCTACCTATCATGTCGTGGCGGCTCCGGTTGAACCCAAGACGCCGGGGCGGGTCCATAGTCGAATACAGATAAAACCGGCATGGATATGCCGGTCTGCGTGGCGAAACAAAACCATGAACCGGGGAAATCCATGACCACCCAAGCCTCCGCTTTCGGCTCCCTGCTCAACATATTCTTCGAACCCAGGAAGACTCTGGACGGTGTACGCGGCCACGTGGCCTGGCTCTGGCTGCCGCTGCTCCTGGTGGTGGGGCTGAGCTGCCTCTTCCAGGTCTGGTACGCGACGCGGGTGGACGTCTCCTGGTTCGCGGACCAGTCCCTGGCCGACAGCGCGGCGAACATGACTGCCGATCAGCTGCGCGACGCCCATAACCGCTTCAGCACCGGCAGCATGACCTTCTTCGGGCTGGCGGGCAGCCTGATAGGCGTGACCGTCTGGTACCTGGCGCAGGCCCTGTATTTCTTCTTCGTGGCGAAAGTCGGCGGCTACGCCCAGCAGAGCTTCGGCAGCTGGCTGAACTTCATCAGCTGGACGTCCCTGCCCGGCATCCTGGGCCTGGCCGCGAGCGCTGCGTACATGCTGTCCACCAGCTCCCGGCAGATCAGCCCGGTAGACATAGACATCACGTCCCTGAACACCCTGCTGTTCCATGTGCCCTATGCGCATAACGGCCAGTTCATCGCCTCCTCGCTGCGCATCACCACCATCTGGTCCTGGGTACTGATGATCATCGGGCTGTCCGCCTGGACGGGCAAGAACATGAAGCAGGCCGCGGTGGTGGTGCTCGCGCCCTACGCGATCATGTATGCACTATTCATCGCCAAGGCCCTGATATAAACCCATGACGAAGCAACGCAAACTCATCATCACACTCGCAGTCATCGGGGGTCTGGTGTTGTTGGTGCTCATCGCGAAGCTCGGCCGGCGCGACAGCGGCACCCAGGTGGAGATCTCCAAGGTCGAAGCCCGCACCATCCGCAGCTCCATCCTGGCGTCCGGCGAATTGCAGTACAAGGACCCGGTGGAACTCAAGCCCGAAGTGATCGGCAAGATCAGCGCGATCCCGGTGGTGGAAGGTCAGCGCGTGCGCAAAGGCCAGGTGGTGCTGCGCCTCGATCCGGAACTGTTCCAGGCCCAGGTGGCGCAGCAGCAGGCAGCGGTGCAACAGGCCGAGATCGCCATCCAGAGCCAGAAGCTAACGGTAGCGAACCTCGAACAGCAATACGCACGTCAGCAGGCGCTCTACAAACAGCACCTGGTGGATGCCAACAGCTTCGATAACCTGAAGAACCAGCTGGACCTGGCCGATACGGAGATGCAGAACCGTGAACAGGAACTGGAGATCGCCCAGGCGGAACTGACCCAGTCGCAGCAGAACTTAAGCAAGACCGTGATCGTCTCACCTCTCGACGGCATGATCACCAGCCTGCCGGTAAAGGTGGGCGAGACGGTGATCACCGGCACCAACATCGCCGGCTCGACGCTCATGGACATCGCCGACCCTTCCGAGGTACTCGCCGACGTGCAGGTGGACGAAGCCGATATCGCCAACGTGAAGCTGGGCGAGGACGCCAACATCGACGCGATCTCGTTCCCGGACCGCACCCTGCACGGCAAGGTGCAGTTCGTGGCCTCGTCAGTGACCGACACCAGCAACAGCACCACCGCAAGCGCGAGCCAGGGCCGCACCTTCGAGGTCAAGATCGCCATCGGCGACAAGGACATCGCGGTGCTGAAACCCGGCATGAGCGCCCGCGCCGAGATCTTCACCCAGAGCACCCCCGACACCCTCTCGGTCCCGGTACAGGCCATCCTGTATGAGGCCGATCCCAGCTCCAAGAGCCTGGAGCCCACCTCCGGTGCCTACGTCTTCCTGGTGGAAGACGGCAAGGCCCACAAGACACCGGTGGTCACCGGCGTCTCCAGCGACACCTACCAGGCGCTGACCTCCGGTGTGAAAGCCGGAGACGCGGTGGTGAGCGGTTCCTACCAGACGCTGCATCACCTCGCGGATGGGGCCTCGGTGACGGCCGCCCCTGCCGCCGCCACCAAGGGCGACGCCAAGCAGCCCTCATGAGCGGCGACACGGTCCTGGAGCTGCGCGCCGTCACCAAGCGTTACGTGATGGGCGATGCCGTGCTGAACGCCCTCGACGGGATCGATCTGGCTATCACGCGCAACGAGTACGCGGCCTTCATCGGTCCCTCTGGCTCCGGCAAGTCCACGCTCATGAACATCGTGGGCTGCCTGGACAAGCCCACGTCAGGCGAATACATCCTGAACGGCACGCCGGTGGCCCAGCTGGACGACAACGCGCTGGCGCGTATACGCAACCGCGAGATAGGTTTCATCTTCCAGAACTTCAACCTGCTGGGCCGCTCCGACGCCCTGCACAACGTGATGCAGCCGCTCATCTATCGCGGCATACCCTATGGCGAGCGCAAACGCATCGCCACCGAGGCGCTCAACCAGGTAGGGCTGGGCGAGAGGCTGCACCATCTGCCCAACCAGCTGTCCGGCGGCCAGCGCCAGCGGGTGGCCATCGCCCGGGCCCTGGTGGGTAAGCCTTCGATCCTGCTGGCAGACGAGCCCACCGGTAACCTGGATTCCAACACAGCCCGGGACGTGATGGCCATGTTCGATGTGCTCCACCAGAGTGGCAACACCATCATCGTGGTGACCCATGACGCGGACATCGCCGCTCACTGCCGGCGTGTGATCCGTATCAAGGACGGCAAGATCCTCGCCGACACCCTGAACCCGGAGAAACCGGCGCGTGGGGCGAAGGCCCGTGTCTAACCTGCTGGAGAGTCTAAGAGCGGCTGTGACGGCGATCTTCGCCCACAAGCTGCGCAGCATACTCACCACCCTCGGCATCATCATCGGTGTGATGTCGGTGATCGCGGTGGTCTCGCTGCTGCAGGGTTTCAGCTACGCGCTCTCGGCCAACTTCAGGGGCATGGGCTCGAATACGGTATTCGTCACATCCTATCTGTCCCGCAACGACCAGCTGGCCGGCAAGACCACCAAGATCACCACCGACGACCTGCTCGCCATCCAACACGAGGTGCCGGGCATCAGCCGCATCACCCCGGTACTGATCATGGCGTTCCTGAACGGCCAGGTGGAATACCACGGTCAGTCCACCTTCTCGCTCATCGCCGGCACTACCTACTCCCACGCCGTGAACACCGAGTTCTATCCGGACCAGGGCCGCTACCTCACGCCCGGCGATGACCTGGCACACCGCCGCGTCGCCGTCGTGGGCGCGAGTGTAGTGAAAGACCTTAACCTGGGCGATGACCCGGAAGGCCGCTTCATCGAGATGTACGGCCAGTGGTTCAAGGTGATCGGGGTATTGCACTCCTTGGGTTCGTTCCTGGGTTTCGACCAGGATAGCCGTATCTATATCCCCTTCGGTACGGCCCGCAGCCTCTTGGGCGGCGCCAAGAACCCCGACATCCAGATCGACATGGACGTCAATGACATCAAGGACCTGGACGTGATCTCGGGTCGCATCGGCAACGTGCTGCGCCGCCAGCATCACTTGAAGCCAGGGCAGGACGACGACTTCAAGATCCAGACCGCATCGCAACTCGCTGACAGCATCAACCAGATCTTCGACGTCGCCAGCGCGATCCTCGGCGGCATCGTCAGCATCGCGCTCTTGGTGGGTGGCATCGGCATCATGAACATCATGCTGGTGTCGGTCACCGAGCGCACCCGGGAGATCGGAATACTCAAGAGCCTGGGTGCCCGGCGCGGCGACATCCTGCTGCAGTTCCTCATCGAGGCGGTGAGCCTGTCCCTGCTCGGTGGGCTCATCGGCCTGGCATTGGGGTATGGCATCGGCCTGATGATCGTGAAACTGGTGCCGGCCTTCCAGGGCGCCTATGTGCCCTTCTGGGCGGTGGCCCTGGCCATGGGTTTCTCCATGGCCGTGGGCGTGGTATTCGGTATCGCGCCAGCCGCCAAAGCTGCGTCCCTCAACCCCATCGACGCCCTGCGGTACGAGTGACCCATGTACGCCTTCATGGAAAGCCTGCGCTCAGCCATGTACGCAATCCGCGCGCATAAGCTGCGCAGCTTCCTCACCACTTTGGGCATCATCATCGGTGTCATGGCGGTGGTGACGGTGGTGTCCCTGATCCAGGGTTTCAGCCAGTCCATCAGCAGCCAGTTCGCCGGTTTCGGCACCGACAGCCTGACAGTGCACTCCTACCTGCCTTTCAAGGAACAGCTGCAGGGTAAGACTGCCTATATCACCCCCGATGACATGCTTGCCATCCAGCACGAGGTACCCGGCATCAGCGGCGTGACGCCCATGCTGCAGCTCGGCCAGTTCGGCAGCGCCATCCAATACAAGGGCCAGGCCAGCTCCTCGCAGATACTGGGGGTCACCCAGGGCTATGCCTCCGTGTTCAGCCAGTACCCCGACCAGGGGCGTTTCATCACTCCGTCGGATGATCTCACTCACCGGCGCGTGGCGGTGATCGGCCAGACCGTGGTGGACAACCTGCATCTGCCGGCCAACCCCTTGGGAGAATACTTCCAGATCGGTGACCAGTGGTTCGAGATCGTAGGCCTCTTGCACAAGCAGGGTTCGATCCTGGGACAGGATCAGGATAACAACGTGTTGATCCCCTATGGCACTGCCCACAGCCTGATAGGCGGCGCCAACAAGGAAGACATCCAGATCGAGCTGAAGGTGAACGATACCTCAGAGATGGACGTGACCGCCGACCGCATCCGCCAGGTACTGCACCGGCGTCACGACCTCAAACCCGGCCAGGATGACGACTTCAAGGTGCAAACCACCTCGCAGTTCACCGATTCCTTCAAGAGCATCCTCGACATGTTGACCCTGGTGCTGGGCGGCATCGTGGGGGTCTCACTGCTGGTGGGCGGCATCGGCATCATGAACATCATGTTGGTGTCGGTCACGGAGCGCACCCGGGAGATCGGTATCCTGAAGAGCCTGGGGGCGCGGCGCAGCGACATCCTGGTGCAGTTCCTGCTGGAGGCGGTAGCGCTGTCCATGCTGGGCGGCATAATCGGTCTCATCCTGGGCTATGGCATCGGCTCACTCATCGTCTATGCAGTCCCCGCTTTCCGTGGCGCCCACGTACCGATGTGGGCGGCACTGGTGTCCATCGGGTTCTCCACCACCATCGGCATCATCTTCGGTATCACGCCCGCCGCCAAAGCTGCAGCACTAAATCCCATCGACGCGCTAAGATACGAATAACCCTCAGCCACGGTCCTGACCATGGCCAATAGCACAAGACCCATCCCCACCCTGGTAGCCCATCGCGGCTACCCCAGCCGCTATCCCGAGAACACCCTGCGGGGCATCCAGGCGGCAGTGACTGCCGGTGCCCGCTGGTTCGAGTTCGACGTGCAGCTCTCCCGGGATCATGTGCCTTTCCTCTGCCACGACGATTCTCTGGAACGCACCGCCGGCTTGAAGCGCCGCATCATGGACTTGAGCGCCGCCGAGCTCGCCCGAGTGGACGTGGGGGAAGCCGCGCGTTTCGGCGAGCGTTATGCGGGGACTCCACCGACGCCTCTCGTGGAACTCATCGCCTGGCTGAAGACCCAGCCGGACGTGCATGCCTTCGTGGAGATAAAGGCGGAGAGCCTGGAACACTTCGGTCAGGAGACAGTGGTGCGCGCAGTCATGCAAGCTGTAAAGCCTGCACTCTCGCAATGCGTGATCATCTCCTTCGATGCACCTTGCCTGAGGCTGGCACGCAGCTTGGGCGCCGGCCCAGTAGGCTGGGCCCTGGAGGACGCCAGTGCGGCGACCGCCGCGACGGCCCATGGATTCAAACCAGAATACCTGTTCGTGGGTGACCGGATGTTCGACGAGGCTTACGCTGCCTTCAGGGGCGATTGGCGCTGGGTTGTCTATCAGGTGCAGGTACCGGATTACGCTGTGCGCCTCACCCAGGCAGGGGCAGACATGGTGGAGACCGATGCCATCGGCGAGATGATCGCTGCCTTAGGTCAGCCATGAGCGAACGCTATGACGTAGTGATCGTAGGCGCCGGCATCCACGGCGCCGGGGTCGCCCAGGCCGCGGCCGCTCAGGGCTATCGCACTCTCGTGCTGGAGCAGGCCAGCGTGGCGGGCGCCACCTCCAGCCGTTCCAGCAAACTGATACACGGCGGCCTGCGTTATCTCGAGCAGGCGCAACTCGGCCTCGTGAGGGAATGCCTCAGGGAGCGCGAACTCCTGTTGAGACTTGCGCCGGACCTCGTGCACCTGAAGGCCTTCCGCATACCGGTGTACCGCGAGACCCGCCGCCGGCCCTGGCAGTTGCGGGCGGGCTTGAGCCTGTATGCGCTGCTGGCCGGTCTGGGCAAACATGCGAGCTTCCGCAGCCTGCCGCGACGGGCATGGGACGGGCTCGATGGCTTGAGCACCGACGGCCTGCAGGCGGTGTTCGAATATCAGGATGGCCAGACCGACGACGCGGCCCTCACCCGGGCGGTGTTGCATTCCGCCGTGAGCTTGGGCTGCGAAGTGCGTCTGCCCACGCGCCTGCTGGACGCGGAACGCAGCAGCATGGACGTGCAGATAGTCTATGAGGAAGACGGCAAGCAACAGACTTGCGTGAGCGCGGTGCTGGTGAACGCCACCGGGCCCTGGGTGGCTGAGGTGGCGGGACTCATCCGCCCGGCGCCGCCGAAAGTCCCGGTGGATCTGGTGCAAGGCTGCCATCTCCTCCTGGACATCCCCGCCCGCGACTGCATCTACTACATGGAGGTGCCGGAAGACGGCCGGGCCGTGTTCCTCATGCCCTGGCGCGGCATGAGTCTGCTCGGCACCACCGAGAACCTGTTCGAAGGCGCCGATCCCGGCGCCGTCACGCCGCGACCGGACGAGCAACAATACCTCCTACGCCTCATGCAGCATTATTTCCCGCGGCTGCCCTTCAAGGTGACGGGTGCGTTCGCAGGCCTGCGGGTGCTGCCCAGGGACAGCGGGCGCCCCTTCGAGCGCGGCCGTGAACTCATCCTGGAAGGCGACACGGCTCGCAGGCCCCGGGTCCTGAGCCTGTATGGCGGCAAACTCACGTCCTACCGGGCGGATTCGGAGAAAGTCATAGAGCGGCTTAAGCCCGCGCTGCCTGAACGCAAGGTACGGGCGGACACCCGTCGCCTGCTGCTCACACCGGTGGCTTGAGACCAACCGGCCAAAAGAAAGGGCCCGCAAGGCGGGCCCTTTCCATTTCACTTGCTTGCCGAGATTACTGATCTGTCTCGGAAGAAACGGTCCACTGGGGCGGCAGGGATGGCGTCCATGAGTCGAAGCCGTGGGAGTCCCAGATCACGCCGGAGATACCGCTGCCTTCGGAGACCATCTGCACAGAATAGTTTCCGCCGCCGCTCAGGACCGCGGTGGTGCGCGGGTTGAAGATGATGTTGTAGTCGCCATGCTCGTTGGCGGTGACGATGCAGGGCATGTGCAGCGGCTTGTAAGTGGCCTTGAAGGTCACGTCCAGGTTGCACTGGCCGCCGCTGGTCACGATCTTGTTGGAAGTCAGCAGGAATCCCGGGTTCTGCCCCACGAGATGGACCTGGCCCGGATCCGGCTGTACCGCCCACTGGCTGGGGAAGTCCTCACCGACAGCGCCGGCTGCAGGAGCGGCAGCGGCGCCGGTAGCAGGAGCCGGTGTGGCCGCGGCGGGCTTGGCGCCCGTGCCAGCGGCAGCAGCTGTGACCACAGCTTCGACACCCGGCAGCTTGGGCGGAGTGCCCAAGACCTTGAAGCCCGCATCCACCGCGCCGAAGTCCACCTTGGCGCCGTTGATGGAGAAGCTCTTGAAGCCGGACTGATCCTTCAGCACCTTGCAGGTGGGGTTGTAGAAGTTATTCCAGTCGAGAGAGGCTATCTGCACTACACAGTTGCCATTCGACACATTGATGGTAGCGACCACCACATGGTCGGTGGACGGCAGTGACGCCACCAGGGCGTAAGGTTTGCTCGAGGAACACCCGAGCAGGGACAACGCGGCGCCGACGGCGACTGCGCAAACGATCCAACGCATAAGAGCACGGCTGATCATGACGTTCATCCCCGTGTTTGATGGAGAAAGTATGGTCGGCCCTGTCGCAGGCCTCCGCAGAATCATAGACTGTTGGCCGGACATAATCCACGGTCCCAGCGGGCCGCGCGACCTTTATAAAGAGCCGCACTTTCCATATACCCGAACTGTTATAGGCGTGCGGCGAGTCGAGTGCCCTCATCGATGGCCCGTTTCGCATCCAATTCCGTCGCCAGCAGGGCGCCGCCGATGAGGTGCGTCTGCATGCCGACAAGCCCGGCCTGAAGTTCGCGACGGCTCTCCTGGCCGGCACAGATGACCACGTTATCCACTTCCAGCAGGCGGGCCTGGCCGTCCACCCGTAGATGCAGCCCGGCATCGTCGATGCGCTGGTATTCCACCCCGGCGATGGTCTCCACGCCCCTGGCCTTGAGGGAAGCCCGGTGGGCCCAGCCCGTGGTCTTGCCGAGGCTCTTGCCGAAGCGCCCCGGGGTACGCTGCAGGAGATAGACTTGGCGGCCTGAGGGTTCCAGTATCGGCTGAGCGAGACCGCCACGTCCTGCGTAAGCCTCGTCCACCCCCCATTCCCGCAGGAAGCGGCCGATATCCAAGCTGGTGGATGGGGCCGGCTGCACCAGGAATTCCGCCACGTCGAAACCGATGCCGCCAGCGCCCACCAAGGCTACCCGCTGGCCCACAGGTCTCCCATTCAAGAGTACATCCAGATAGGACAAGACCTTCGGGTGCTCGAGACCCGGAATGGGCGGGATCCGGGGGCGCACGCCGGTGGCGAGCACGATCTCCTGGAAACCGGCGGCCTTGAGCGCCGCTGCATCGGTCTCACGTCCGAGTTCGAGCTTCACGCCCGTGAGTTCCAGCCGGCGGCGGAAATACCGCAGGGTCTCGTGGAACTCCTCCTTGCCCGGGATGCGCTTGGCCATGTTGAACTGGCCGCCGATCTCGGCTGCCGCCTCGAATAAAGTGACCGCGTGACCGCGCTCGGCGGCGGTAACCGCCGCGGCGAGGCCCGCAGGTCCCGCGCCCACCACGGCGATGCGTTTCTTGATCACCGCGGGCACCACGATCAATTCGGTCTCACGGCAGGCCCGGGGGTTCACGAGGCAGGAAGCACGCTCCCGCTGGAATATCTGGTCGAGGCAGGCCTGGTTGCAGGCGATGCAGGTGTTGATCTCGTCGCTGCGGGCAGCGGCGGCTTTCTTCACCCACTCGGGATCCGCCAGCAACGGCCGGGCCATGGACACCATGTCCGCGTGGCCGGCGACGAGCACTTGTTCCGCCACTTCCGGGGTGTTGATGCGGTTCGCGGTGATGAGCGGCAGTCTCACTTCCCGCTTGAGCCTGTGGGTGACCCAGGTGAACGCGGCCCGGGGCACCCGGGTCGCGATGGTGGGTACCCGTGCCTCATGCCATCCGATGCCGGTGTTGATGAGGCTGGCACCGGCGGCTTCCACCGCCTTGGCCAAAGCCACCACTTCACTCCAGTCGCTGCCCTGCTCCACGAGATCCAGCATGGAGAGACGGTATATGAGGATGAAATCGCGCCCTAAAGCTTCCCGGGTGCGGCGCACGATCTCCACCGGCAGACGCATACGCCGCTCCGCATCCCCGCCCCAGGCGTCGTCGCGCTTGTTGGTGCGCGGCGCCAGGAACTCATTGATGAAGTAACCCTCAGAACCCATGATCTCCACGCCGTCATAGCCCGCCTCCCGGGCGAGACTGGCGCTGTGCACGAAATCCGCGATCTGCCCTTCGACGCCGCGCGCGCTCAATGCGCCCGGCGTGAACGGGGTAATGGGCGATTTGAGGGCGGAAGGTGCCACCGAGAACGGATGATAGGCATAGCGGCCAGCGTGCAATATCTGCATGCAGATGTGTCCGCCTTCTGCGTGCACCGCCCGGGTCACGAGCCGATGCCGCCCCACCTCGTAGCGCCTGCTGAGCTTGGAGGCGAAGGGCGCGAGGGAACCTCTGAGGTTGGGCGCGATGCCACCGGTGACCATGAGGCCCACGCCGCCCCGGGCACGTTCGGCAAAATACGCCGCGAGCTTGGGATAATCCCGCGCCCGGTCTTCGAGACCGGTGTGCATGGAGCCCATGAGCACCCGGTTCCGTAGTTTCACGAAACCAAGATCGAGTGGCGCCAAGAGGTGCGGATAAGGGGTGGCAGTCATCCGTCGAGATGCGAGTGGAACGGCTTATTCAGCCCAGAGGCGCAAGAGATTTGCGTGGATCTTGTTGGCGAGACGGGCTTCGTCGGAGCCCGGCACCCGGTCCTGCACCGTCCGCGCCAGCTGCATCACGTCCACTAGGAGGTCGCGCTTGGATTCATCGCGGATGAAGCTCTGGATCGCGGTAATGGCCGCCAAACGCGAGCCACGGGTCACCGGGTTTGCCCGGTGCAGCTGCCCGGCGGGATAGACGATGGCCTGGTTCACGTCGAGCTTGATGGCCTGGGCGCCGTTGGCCGATTCCACCACCAGTTCGCCACCGTCGTACTCGTCTTTCCCGCTCAGGAACAGGGTCATGGCGAGATCGGTGCGTACCTTGGCGTTGGCCAGACCCACCAACGAGAAGTCCACGTGGTTCTGATAGTACATGCCCACGTCGTAGCGGTTGAACATGGGCGGCATGATGAGTTTCGGCACCGCCAGGAACTGGAACACCTGATGGCGGGCCAGGGCATCCAAGACCGTCGTCTGCAGCTCGGGCAGGATGGCATCGCGCTCAGATATCTGCAGGTTGTTCTTGCGGCTCTTGGAACCTTCACCGGCAGTGGTGGCACCGGAGACGTACTCGGCCTGCTGCACCTTACGGCGCATTGCCGAGAGCTCGTCGGCCGTCAGCACGTTTTCCAGGACTATGAGCATGCGGGCTCCCGATGACGGCAATTTCTGGGTGCGTGCGTGAAACGATGAGACCTTATCATATGAGTGTATCCGCGGCCCGCCACAGGTACCAGGCGGCCACCGAGCGGTAAGGTGCCCAGTTCCGGCCGGCGCGCTCCAGCGTCGAATATGCCGGCAGGCTCTTCATGGCGTAGGCATGGCGGAAGCCCTTGCGTATGCCTAAGTCGGTCACCGGCAGTACATCCGGGCGGCCGAGACTGAAGATCAGCAGCATCTCCACCGTCCAACGCCCCACGCCACGCACCTGAGTGAGGCGTTCGATCACCTCGATGTCGCTCATGACGGCGAGACCTTTGTGGTCCGGGACCGTACCGTCCAGGGTACGAGCCGCGAGATCCTGGAGCGCCAGGAGCTTATTGCGGGACAAGCCCGCTCCGCGCAGATGCTTGTCCGGCAAAGCCAGGAGTGCCTTGGGGTGAGGTGCATCCTTGTCGGGGAACAGGGCGCAGACCCGTCCATGGATGGTGGCGGCGGCCTTGCCGGAGAGCTGCTGATAGGTGATGGCACGCATCAAGGAATCGAAGGGGCTCACCATGGTGCGCATGGACGGGCGGTAAGGTCCTATGTCCGCCATCACCTTCGCCAGCCGCGGATCTGCCCGACGCAGATGGCGCAGCGCGCGCCGCGTGTCATAAGTAAGCTTGTTGCCGCTGGAAACCGCCATCGCACATATCTCCGTTCTACCCCTTGCCAATACCCCGGCATGGGGGCAACCTAATGAAAAACCCGGGCGTACCGGCGAGGTGTCTCATGCCGCAGAAAGATCTGGCAGCCGTGTTACTAGCGGCCCTCGAGAAAGACGCCGACATTAATTTGCATGAATCCCCCATCCGTGTCACCTACGGAACCAGCCTGCGCCTCGAGGGCGAGGTAGCCAACATCATCGTCAAGCGCAAAGCCCGCCGTATCGCCGTGCAACTCTCAGGCTTGAGCGACATCGAGGATCATATCCGGCTGCGGCCCGGTGAACGGCGCAGCGGCAAAGCCCTGCAGGACGCGGTGATCAGCTCCCTGACCCAGGAACCCGCCTTCCGCGATATCCCGGTACGTACCGGGGAAAGCGGCAGTACCGACGACCGCGACTGGATCGGCGTCTCGGTGGCGGATTGCGTGGTGCGCCTGGACGGCCAGGTGGGTAGCCTGTCCCACCGGCGGCTCGCAGAAGTCATCACCTGGTGGGTGCCGGGCTGCTGCGACGTGCATAACCACATGCGGGTGCGTCCCGCCGAGAAGGACAACGACGACGAGATCTCCGACGCGGTACGCATGGTGTTGGAGAAGGACCCGATGCTGCACGCCGAGACCATCGGCGTGCATACCCACGACCGGGTGGTGACCCTCGAAGGCAGTGTGCACAGCGACGAGCAACGGCGCATGGCCATCTACGACTGCTGGTATGTGCCGGGCGTGCACGACGTACACGACCACCTGCAAGTACAGGGCTGACGGCCTTTAGAATCGATAACCCGCTAGCCGGGCGGCGTAGAATCCACGTATGAAGCTTGCTATCGGCGTCCTATATACGCTGCTCCCGGAGATCGCATTGTTCGCCGTGGCTGCCCTCCTGGCCGGCCACGTCGTCGCGTTCTCCTATCCCGCTCAGCTGGCGCTGCAGCTCTCCGCTTGCGCCATCCTGTTGGCGGCCTTGGGGCTTTGTGTACAGTTCAACCGCAGCCGCATGTTCTTCGGCCTGCTGAGCCTGCTGCTCGCCTATGCGGTCCTACTGACACGCGCCCGCGCCACCGACCCATTCGAGCACGCCGCTCTCGGCGGGCTCTTGAGCCTTTTCCTGCCGGTGGATCTGCTGGTGTTCTCCAGCATCCCTGAGCGTGGGATATTCAGCCGCTACGCCGGGACCTGGTATGTATTGCTGGCAGCGGAACTGCTCGCCGGCTGGGGTGTGCTGTCCTTCCCCAGCCCGCTCGTGATCCATGCACTGCATGTGGATTTCCTGCCGCTACCGGCCATGGCCATCACCCAGCCCGGGCTCCTGGCGGCGGCGGTCGGCCTCTTGTGGGTTAACGACCAATTGTTGTGCAAGCACAGTGCGGAACTGGCGGCGTTCTTCCTGGCGTTGTTCGTAGTGATACCGCTCATGGCGGCGGCGCAGGCAGCAGGCATCGCGGTCTATGTCGCGGTGGCAGGGCTCGCCTTCGGTTACGCCCTGGTCCAGGAATCCTGGAGCATGGCCTATCTCGATGAACTCACCGGACTGCAGAGCCGCCGAGCCCTGGAAGAACAGTTGCGCCAACTGGGCGGCCGCTACGTCATCGCCATGCTGGACGTGGATCATTTCAAGAAATTCAACGACCGCTATGGCCACGACGTGGGCGACCAGGTGCTACGCTTCGTGGCCTCCCGCCTGTTGAAGCACACCATCACCGGCAAGCCCTATCGCTACGGTGGCGAGGAATTCTGCCTCGTGTACGCCGGCCGCGGGCTGCCGGACATAGGCAGCGAACTGGAGCAGCTCAGGGCCGACATCGAATCCTGCCACTTCGATCTGCGTCAGCGGGAACGCCGCAGCCTGGATATCGCCGCTCTGGACCCCGACGCCACCGGTATGCTCTCGGTCACCGTGAGCATAGGCGCCGCCGAGTGCGGCGCGGACCACGCCGAACCCTGGAGCGTGCTGAAAGCCGCGGACCAGGCCCTGTATGGTGCGAAGCACGCAGGCCGCAACCGCGTGAACCTGGCGGGGGTCTGATCCATGTACATAGATACCAGCACCTGGGTCGCGTTCGCTCTCCTGACCCTGGTGTGCGTTGCGATCTGGTTCTGGAACGACAGCCTGCTGGCCCGGGAACGCATGCTGGAGACCTGTGCGCGGCTGTGCCGTGATCTGCGCTTACAGTTCCTGGATGAGACCGTGACCCTCGCCAGCATCCGCCCGGGACGCAGCGAGGCCGGCTGGCTTGAGTTCACCCGCCTCTATCTGTTCGAATTCAGCGGCACCGGCCAGGATCGCTGGCAAGGGCGTGCCACCCTCGCCGGGCGGCGCGTGGTCTCGGTGCAGTTCGATAACCCGGAGGGTGTGACCATCCTGGGTGCCGGCGCCCCGCTGTCGCCCGAAGTGGCGAAGCTCACCCATGCGGCCCCATCCGGGGATGAACCGACCCTGCACTAGGTTAGGTCTGGCTCTGTTGTCCCGCCCCCCCGGCTCGTCTAATATCGGCCGTCCCCTCAAGACCTTAGGCTCGTGGGGCTATACCCAACCGATACACAGGGATCCTGACGACATGGCAGCTATCAACAAAGTCCGGCGCGAAGCCGGCGTGATCGGACTCCTGTACGCCAGCTTGGGCAGCATCATCGGCTCCGGCTGGTTGTTCGGAGCCCTCAACGCCTCCCTGCAGGCGGGCCCCTTCAGCATGATCTCCTGGACCGTGGGTGCCCTCGCGGTACTGTTCCTGGCCTTCGTGTTCGCGGAACTCTCCACCATGTTCCCCAACTCCGGCGCCCTGGTGCACATGACCCATGTGAGCCACGGCGACATGCTGGGCAAGATCTGGAGCTGGGTCCTGTTCCTGGCCTTCGTGTCGGTGCCCCCCGTGGAAGTGATCGCGGTACTGACCTATACCAACACCCTGATGACGCATACCAACTACCACTTCCTGGATGCCGGTGGCCTGCTCACGCCACTCGGCACCGGCAGCGCCATGGTTCTGCTGGCACTGGTGGTGGCTCTCAACTTCCTGGCCATCCGCTGGGTGATCGCCATCAACAGCGTCACTACCTGGTGGAAGGTGCTGGTGCCGGTGGCCACCATCTTCATCCTCATGGCTTATTCCTTCCATCCGGGCAACATGACCGCCCAGCTGGGTAGCACCCCCGTGAGCGGCATCTTCACCGCGGTGGGCACTGCCGGCATCATCTTCAGCTTCCTGGGGTTCCAACAGGCCATCGCGCTCGCCGGCGAGACCCGCAATCCCGGCAAATACGTACCTATCGCTTTGATAGGTTCGGTAGTGATCGCGCTCATCATCTATCTGGGCCTGCAGTACGCCTTCATCGTGGCACTGCAACCGACCGACATCAGCGAAGGCTGGACTCACCTGCACTTCGCCGGCATGTTCGGCCCCCTGGCGGCCATCCTGCTGACGGTGGGCGCCTTCTGGTGGGCCTGGATACTGTATTTCGACGCGGTGGTCTCACCGTTGGGTACCGCCTTCATCTACATCACCGGTGCCCCGCGCATCCTGATGGCGGCCGGCGAGATGGGCGGTGCGCCCTCCATCGTGGCCCGGCTCAACCGCCACGGCGTGCCCTGGATCGCGTTGATCGCCACCTATGTGGCCGGCGCCGCGTTCTTCTTCCCCTTCCCCTCCTGGCAGAAACTGGTGTCGGCGGTGTCTTCCATCACCGTGCTGTCCTACGCCATCGGCCCGGTGATCCTCCTGCACCTGCGCAACATCTTGCCCGACGTGAAGCGCCCGTTCCGCTTGAAGGGCGCCCGGACCGTCTCGCTCATCGCCTTCATCGCCTCCAACTGGATCATCTATTGGACCGGCAACTACGTGATGAGCGTGCTGTTCGTGCTGGTAGGCGGTTACGTGGCCTTCCTGCTGGTATGGCACCTGTTGGTGAAGCGCTTACCCTCCTCCAAGCTCGGCTGGCAACAGGCCTGGTGGCTCGCGCCCTACTTCGCCTGCATGTGGCTCATCAGCTATTACGGACCTTCAGCCAGCGGCATGGGCGGCGTGGACAAGTTCAGCTTCTTCACCGGCATGCTGCTGATCGCACTGTTCAGCCCGGTGATCCTGCTGCTGGCCATCAAGACCGGCCTCACCTCCGCCGAGGCCAAGGCGCATTCCGCCAAAGTGGAAGCGATGGGTTCGCGGGGCATGGACATGCCCATGCACTGATCCGGTAGCGATACTGGATATGGGGAAGCCGGCTTCACGCCGGCTTTTTCTTTTTCAATCGAAGTTCCTGCCCCGCAAGCGCTTCTTGTTGCCCTGCCGCGTCTTGCTGTCGAGCCGTCGACGCTTGGAGGCCCGGGTGGGTCGCGTTTTCTTGCGTGGCTTGGGGGGATGCAGGGCCTGCTCCACCAGCGCGATGAGCCGCTCCATGGCATCCGCGCGGTTGCGCTCCTGGGTGCGGTGGCGCTGGGCCTGGATGATGAGTACGCCGTCGTCCGTGAGCCTTGAGCCCGCCAAGGCTTCCAATCTCTGGCGTACCCCCGATGGCAGATAGATACTGTTGCGCAGATCCCAGCGCAGCTCCACGGCGCTCGCCACCTTGTTGACGTTCTGCCCGCCAGGACCCGAAGCGCGCACGAAACTGAAGTCGAACTCGCTGGCATCGAGCATCAGGCCGTTGCTCAGGAACAGCTGGGTCTCGCGGCTCACAGGCGAGCCTCCATCTGGGCGATGCGGGCCGGGTCTATGTCGTAGTCCTTGCAATCCACCACCCGCTGCACCTGCCAGGAGAAGCCACCCTCGCCCGGACCGGGCGCCGCCAGATTGAGCAGCGGCCGACGACGGTAGGGCCGGCCTTCCCGGTCACGCACCAGCATGACCACGGGTTTCAGACGGCTGTCGGGGTTGCTGGACATGACGATGCCGAGGGCACCGGTGTTGAGTTCCACCAGGCTGCCGATGGGGTAGATGCCGATGCAGCGGATGAACTCCTGCATCAGATCTTCGCCGAAATCCCGGGGTGCCCAATGGAACATCATGTTGAGGCAGTTGGCCGCAGGGATGCCGTCGTGATAGACCCGATCGCTGCTGATGTCGTCATAGACCTCGGTGAGCGCCACCACCCGCACATGCAGGGGGATCTCCCCGCCCTTGAGGCCCATGGGGTAACCCTCGCCGCTGATACGCTCGTGGTGCAACTGCACGATCTCGAGGGTCGCTGTCGGGAAGCCTCCCTGCTTACGCAGCATCTGGAACCCATCAACCGGGTGCTTCTTCAGGATGTCGAACTCGTCTTCCGTGAGGAGACCGGGTTTATCCAGGATGGTCACCGGGGTGCGCATCTTGCCGATGTCGTGCAATAGCGCCCCCAGACCCACCTCTTCCAGGCTCTCCTTGGGCAGGCCCAGATGGTTGCTGAAGGCCACCGCCAGGACCATGGTGTTGAAGCAGTGATCGGCGGTATGACTATGCCGATCCTTGAGATTGGTGAGCCAGAGGGCCGCCTGGGGATTCACCGCCACCAGCTCCACCAGCTGTTGCACCAGGACCCGGGTATCCCGGCTGTCCATGATGTGGCCCAGCCGGGCATCGTCCAGCACCTTCTTGAGCTGGGGGTAGAGACGCTGGCGGTACTCCAGGAGCCGCCGTACCGCCTGGCGGAACAGCCGGCGCTCGCTCGTCTCCGGTACCCCGGGGATGGTCTGATCCCCCGCCCCGGCCCCCTGGCCAGACCCGCCTTCCGCCTCCCTGGAATCGTCCACATAGACGTATTCGCAGCACTCCCATAGGGCTGCCAGCTGGTCCGGGGACTCGATATAGAAGCCCTGGAACAGGAATGGGCTGTCCAGCCAGGGCCGGTCCAGCTCGCTCACATACATACCAAGGCTGAGGTCGGAAACAGGTACTTTCGTGCTCATTTGGTTGTATTATGCCAGCCCGCCCCCGGGCCCTAAGGCCTGCAGGGGGCTTCCCGTACCAGGAAAACCCTCAAAAGGGCGTCAACCGGGTCAAACGGGATGCGTTATAGCCGCGACAAGGATGTGTAAGGCCCTGGACAAGGGTGTCCGCAACGGCGCCGGCAGATCGGCGGTGATTGGGGGCTATTAAAGCCGTCACGGCGTACGGGGGGTAACCCTCTATCGGCACCGGGGCGGTGGTTTTGCAAAACCGTGGTATGAAACGTCTAACTTTTAAAAACTGGAGTACTCCGATGAAACGTCAGATCGTAATCAGCGCTATCGCCGCTTCCCTGCTCGCCTTCGCCAGCCTGTCCATGGCTGCTGATGCCCCGGCCGCTGCCGCCGCCCCCGCTGCTGCCCCGGCTGCTACCGCCCCGGCCAGCACCGAGAAGCCGGCTGCCAAGCATCACAAGGCCAAGAAGCACATGAAGAAGCACAAGAAGAGCGAAGCTCCTGCTGCTGCCACCGGCGGCAAGTAATCAATTTCCGGGTAACCGGAGTTGATAAAAAAGGCTCGGGGAAACCCGGGCCTTTTTCTTTTAGCGATTATTCAACGATTCAGAGTGAAATTGCGGATAGAACGGCTGCCATCCCTGGCGTTAATTCAAAGTTCTTAATACTCCCAGCCCCGACATCCTGTCGGGTCGTCCGCCGCATGCGGCGGACCCTTCGCCACACTTACCCACTGGGCAAACGCAAGCTCAGCCATATCTCCCTGTGATGTAGTCTTCCGTCTGTTTCTTGGCGGGATTGGTGAAGAGCGTGCTGGTGTCGGCGAACTCGATGAGATCCCCCAGGTACATGAAAGCGGTGTAGTCGGAGACCCGCGCCGCCTGCTGCATGTTATGGGTGACGATCACGATGGTGTAGTCGTTCTTCAGCTCAGCGATGAGTTCCTCGATCTTGAGGGTCGAGATGGGGTCCAGGGCCGAGGCTGGTTCGTCCAGCAGCATGACCTCCGGTTTCACCGCGATGGCCCGGGCGATGCACAGGCGCTGTTGCTGACCGCCCGACAGGCGGGTACCGCCCTGGTGCAGCTTGTCCTTGACCTCGTCCCACAGAGCCGCCTTGTGCAGCGCCCATTCCACCCGTTCGTCCATCTGGTTGCGGGGCACACGTTCATAGAGGCGCACGCCGAAAGCGATGTTCTCATAGACCGACATGGGGAACGGCGTCGGTTTCTGGAACACCATACCTACCTTGGCACGCAGCAGGTTGAGATCCTGGCTGGTCGCCAGGATGTTGCTGCCGTCCAGATGTATCTCGCCGGCGGCGCGCTGCTCAGGGTACAACTCGTAGATGCGGTTCAAGGTGCGCAGCAGCGTAGATTTGCCGCAGCCCGAAGGCCCGATGAAGGCGGTCACCTGCTTCTCGGGGATACGCATCTCGATGCCGTGCAGCGCGTGGAACTTCCCGTAGTAGAAATCCAGCTTGCGGATATCGATCTTGGGATTATCTATGTTCGGGCTGCTCATGGTGTCACTTTCCGAAAGAAGGTGTGCGCAACAGGAAGCGCGCGGTGATGCTCAGCACCAGGATGGCCGCGGTGATCATCAGCGCTCCGGCCCAGGCCAGCTGCTGCCAACCCTCGTAGGGGCTCATGGCGAACTGGAAGATCATCACCGGCAGGTTGGCGATGGGCTGGGCCATGTCGGTGCTGCGGAACTGGTTGTTGAGGGCGGTGAACAGGAGCGGCGCGGTCTCGCCGCTGATGCGCGCTATGCCTAAGATCACGCCCGTGAGCATGCCCGCGAGGGACGCCCGATGCACGATGAACACGGTGACCTTCCAGCGCGGCGTGCCGAGAGCAGCCGCGGCCTCGCGCATCTGGTCGGGCACGAGCCGCATCATGTCCTCCGTGGTGCGCAGCACCACCGGCAACATGATGATGGCGAGGGATATGCCACCGGCCCAGCCGGAGAAATGCCCCAGGGGCGCCACGGCAACGCCATACACGAACACACCGATGACGATGGAGGGCGCGCTCAGCAGGATGTCGTTGATGAAGCGGATCAGGGAAGCCAGGCGGTTCGCCCGGCCATATTCCGCGAGCCAAGTGCCCGCCAGCAGGCCCACCGGCGTACCGATGAGGACACCCACCCCGGTGAGCAGGAGCGAACCGATCATGGCATTGGCCATGCCGCCTGGAGCGCCGGGAGGCGGCGTATCGCTGGTGAACAATTGGAGGTTCAGCGCACTCACACCGTGGCTGATGAGCGTCCAGAGCAGCCATGCCAGCCAGAACAGACCGAACACGGTGGTCAGCATGGACATGAACAGGTTGAAGACGTTCAGACTGCGCCTGAACAGGTAACGCCGGCTGCCGCTCTTGTTCATCAGGTGCGCGCCCCTTCGCGGGCTGCCATGCGCATCAGCATGAACTTGGCGACGGCCAGCACCACGAACGTGACCAGGAACAGGATCAAGCCGAGGGCGATGAGCGACGAGGTGTACATGGGACCGACCGCCTCGGAGAACTCGTTGGCGAGCGTCGAGGAGATGGTGTTGCCCGGCATGAACAACTGCATGCTGATGTCATGGCTGTTGCCGATGACGAAGGTGACCGCCATGGTCTCGCCCAATGCACGCCCCAGGCCCAGCATGACGCCGCCCATCACGCCCACCCGGGTGTAGGGCAATACCACGTTCCACATGACTTCCCAGGTGGTGCAACCGAGGCCGTAGGCGGACTCCTTGAGCACCGTAGGCACCACCTCGAACACGTCGCGCATCACCGAGGTGACGAAGGGGATGACCATGATGGCCAATATCAGGCCGGCGGTGAACACGCCGATACCGATAGGCACGCCCTGGAACAAGCGGCCGATGAGCGGCAGCTTGCCCAGGTGGTCGATCATCCAGGGCTGCACCTTGTCGGCGAAGACCGGAGCGAAGACGAACAGGCCCCACATGCCGTAGATGATGCTGGGGATCGCTGCCAAGAGTTCCACGGCCGTACTCACCGGCCGACGCAGCCAGGAGGGCGCCAACTCGGTGATGAACAAGGCGATACCGAAACTCACCGGCAAAGCGATGATCAAGGCGACCAGGGATGTGGCCAGGGTGCCGTAGATGGAGGTGAGGGCCGAGAACTTGCCGAGCACCGGATCCCATTCGGTCCCGGTGAAGAAATGGAACCCGAAGGTGTGGAAGGCAGGCCAGGCTTTGACCAACAGCACGCCGATGATGGCGAGGATCAATCCCAGCACCGTGAGCGCTGCCACCTGAGTAAGCCCGCGGAACAGCAGGTCAGCCAGGGAGTCGCGCCAGCGAGTTGTATGGCTTGAGCCGCTCACGGCATGGGTTTCCGTTTCCAGTAGCTCTTCAGACAACACATGCTCACCGGTAGTGGCTTCTTAGGTTCGGGCTCGCCACGGCCAAGGAACCTGCCGATACCGCTCCCCGCCTGGTTGGTCGGGGCAGTCTAGGGGTGAAATATGGCACAAATATGACAGCCGAGTCAGGCGGCACTGGAATCGCGGCACGTGGGCTGCGCCCAAGCTAGAGCAGGGCCCATCCAGGGCGCACGCCGCTCGCTGGGGCGCAAGCTGCGCGCCCGTGGCGGTGGATTTTTGACCAGCCTTGAGGCCGATCGCAGCCTCAGTTGAGACCGAAGCGCCGCGTCAGCCGGGATTTGGCCCATTGGGTGAGCGTGATGTAACCCACCATGATGAATGGCATCACCAAGAGGAACGACACCGGCACCGGCACCATGCTGAAACCGTGCGCGAAGCCGCTGAACGGCAGCCACATGCCGATGGCGCACACGGCGATGGTGGTGAACAGGAGCGGCCAGCTGGGCCAGCTCTGCAGGAACGGCACCTTGCCGGTGCGGATCACGTGCACGATGAGCGTCTGGCTGACGATGGATTCGATGAACCAGCCGGTCTGGAATACTTTCTCGTCGTGCCAGGCGCCGTAGTAATAGATGAGCACGCCAAAGGTCACATAGTCGAATACCGAGCTCAAGGGGCCGATCACCAGCATGTACCAGCCGATGTTGCGCAGGTCCCAGCGGCGCGGCTTCTCCAGGTATTCCGGGTCCACGTTGTCCGTGGGGATGGCGATCTGAGAGAAGTCATATAGCAGGTTGTTCACCAGCACCTGGATGGGTGCCATGGGCACGAACGGCAGGAAGATACTGGCCCCCAACACGCTGAACATGTTGCCGAAGTTGGAGCTGGCACCCATCTTGATGTACTTGACGATATTACCGAAGACCTTGCGGCCCTCCAGCACGCCCTCCTCCAGCACCAGGAGGTTCTTCTCCAGGAGGATGATGTCGGCGGATTCCTTGGCGATGTCCACCGCGGTATCCACCGAGATGCCCACGTCGGCAGCCTTGAGGGCCGGGCCGTCGTTGATGCCGTCTCCCAGGAACCCCACCACGTGGCCTCTGCGGTGCAGCGCGCGGATCACCCGCGCTTTCTGCTCCGGTGCGAGTTTAGCGAATACGGAGGTCGTCTCCGCCTTCTCCGCCAACTCCTCGTCGCTCATGTTCTCCAGGTCACGGCCGAGGACGATGTGCGAGACCTCGAGACCCACTTCAGAGCATATCTTGCGGGTCACGGTGTCGTTGTCGCCGGTGAGCACCTTGACCGCGACGCCGTGCTGGTTGAGCTTGGCGATGGCAAGCTTGGCGGTCTCCTTGGGCGGATCCAGGAACGCGATATACCCCAGCAGCACCATGCCGGACTCGTCGGCGACGCTGTAGGTGCGCTTCGCCTCGATAGTCTCCTTATACGCCACAGCGATGACCCGGAAACCGTCCTCGTTCAGCGCCAGGGTCACGTCCTGGATGCGCAGCAGGTCTTGCGGCACAAGGGGCTCGATCTCACCCTCGATCTCGGCCCGGCTGCAGATGCTGAAGATCTCCTCCACCGCGCCCTTGCAGATGAGGACGTGGCGCGCCTCTTCTTCTTCCACCACCACTGACATGCGGCGGCGCTGGAAGTCGAAGGGGATCTCATCCACTTTGCGGTAGTTCTTCTCCGGATGCAGGTCGGCATACATATCCACCTTCTCCAGCACCGCCACATCCAGCAGGTTTCGCAGACCGGACTGGTAATAGCTGTTCAAGAAGGCGAACTCCAGCACCCGTTCACTCTCGACGCCGTGGATGTCCACGTGCTTCTCCAGGAAGACCTTATCCTGAGTGAGGGTGCCGGTCTTGTCGGTGCAGAGCACGTCCATGGCGCCGAAGTTCTGGATGGAACTCAGGCGCTTGACGATGACTTTGTGGCGGGACATGACGAGCGCACCCTTGGCCAGGTTGCTGCTCAGGATCACCGGCAACATCTCGGGGGTGAGACCCACCGCCACAGCCATGGCGAACAGGAAGGCATCGCCCCAGGCGTGCTTGGTGAGGCCGTTGATGAGGAACACCAGCGGCACCATGATGGCCATGAAGCGGATCATCAGCCAGGTGAACTTGTGTATGCCCTTGTCGAAGCTGGTCTGGGTCCTATCCACGCCGAGGGTGCTGGCGAGGGCGCCGAAATAGGTGTTGGCACCGGTCATGACCACGATGGCGATGGCGGTGCCGCTCACCACGTTGGTGCCCATGAAGCAGAGGTTGGGCAGGTCCAGCGGGCTGCCGGTGGCCTCTTCGATCGCGGTGGCGGACTTCTCCACGGGCAGGGACTCACCCGTGAGGGCCGCCTGGTTGATGAACAGGTCCTTGGCGGAGAGGAGGCGCACATCCGCCGGGATCATGTCGCCGGCGGAGAGCTGCACCAGATCTCCCGGGACCAGTTCGTCCAGGGGCACCTGTTTGCGCACCGCCTTATAGGTGATGCGCTTCTTCTTCCCGCCTTCCTCACCGTCCGCTTCGGGCTTCGCCTCTTCTTCGTCCTCTTCCTCGATCTCCTCGCGGCGCAGGGCCGTGGCCGTGGTCTTCACCATGGCCCGCAGCTTCTCCGCAGCGTTGGTGGAACGGGCTTCCTGCACCCAGGAGAGCACCACCGACAGGAGCACCATGAAACCGATGATCATCCCGCCGTCTATGTCGCCGGTGACGAACGAGACTATGGTCAGCACGATCAGGAGGATATTGAGCGGGTTGATAAGACGGGTGAAGAGCTGTTTCAGGAAGCCCTTCTTCTCTTCCCGCGCCACGGTATTGGGGCCGTATTCCGCCAGGCGTTCTTCGGCCTCGGACTCGATGAGGCCCTGGATGCTGGTATGGAACTCATCGAAGGTATCGTCCGCCGCCATGCGGCTGACCGAGAGCAGGCGCTCGGAGACGCTCGCGCCCGATTGGGCGCCACCGGGCTCGCCGCCGCGGAAGAAGCCCGCGATGCGCTGCAATGTGCCGAGTACCTTCATTTCCATACATCACCCGTTTCGCGAAATTTCATATATCCCCCACCGGGCCGGAACACGCGGCAGAGACGGGCATCCCCACTGTACGCCATGTATCTATGACCGGGCATGGCGCCATGCAGATGCATACGCTTCCTTCAATACTGAAGATGCAGGCGCAGTCCATAGACGCGTACCGGCCCCCGGTCCCGGTTGTAACCGGGATTCTCGATGAACTGGATGTCCGGGCCGATCTCGGCGTACTTGCCCGCCTGCATACGGTAGTAGGCCTCCATGACCGCTTCATGGCCGTAGTCGAGGCGCCCATCGCACAGTTCGAAGCCGCAGCCGCCGAGTCCCAGATAGCGCTGGTGGACGGCAGAGAGGCCATCGATGACCAGGGCCAAGCCCAGGCGGTCATCCGGGAGACCCCAATGGGCGCCCGAGAGCTGGCCACCGAAGCTCAGCGTGCGATCCACTTCGGTGAAGTTGAAGGTCTCGGTGGCGCCATCATCCCAGCCCAAGCGCAGGAACACACCGGTATCCCCCTCATCGGCCAGGGGCTGTTCCAGGTTGAGGCCGATGCCGTGCTTCTCCCGCCCATCGGCGTCGTCCGCCACGATGTTTGGGGCAGCGCCCGTACCCAGAGACCGGGCTATGGCCTCCTGATAGATGCCCATGCGACCCGCGTTGCGATAGATCAACAGGCGGATGACCGTACCGCTGGCGTCCGGCATCAGATCCAGTTCCAGGTCATCCCCATGGGCCCGGCTCAGGGGCCACTCCAGGGCCTCTTGGTTAGCCCGTTGCGGCATGCGGTAGATACCGAACTTCAGGGACCAGTCGGCTTGCAGGTAGCCGAACACCAGGCCACCGGTATAGCCGCGGGTATCCGCCGGGTAATCCCAGGCGCCGTCGTTGATGAGCGCCCAGGATTCGAATTCGCTGCGCGCGCTATTGGCATAACGGTTCTGGTCGAAATCATCCGCCACCGAGAGCTTGCCTGTCTTGAACAGGAAAGCCTCCGTGGGCACCTCCCCCGGCAGTTGATCCTGGGCGCGGATCTCCGGCGTAGAACCTCCGCCCAAGGGCAGCAGGTACTGCACATAAGCACGGGCTATATAAGCATCCTTGGGCAGGCCGCTGCCGGCCCGGACCACGTCGCCGTTGGTGGGGCTGCCGAGACCGGTGGAATTACCCACACCGCCGCCTACGAATCGTTCTATATCCAGATAGCTCTCCCAATGGGATGAGAGGGCCATGCCGAAGTAGATCCCGAAGGTCTGGCTCAGGGCATCGTCGCCGGCCGAGGTCAGGCTCAAGGGACCGGAATAGGCTGCGCCGAAGGAATCCAGATGCTGATAGATGCCGTTATATTGGGCGGCCAGCAGCATGGGCTCCCAGGCTTGCGCCGCGGGAGCAGGCTCCGGGCCCTGGGTATCCTCAGCATGGGCGGGCAGCCACGGGCCGACGCACAGCGCCAAGGCCACGAGCGGCCAACAGCCGCGGTTCAGAACCGTGTTTTTCCCGCCGTGCAACCTCATGCGCCACCCTGTTCAGGCAATGACGGACACCGCCGGCGCGGCCGCCCTCTATGAGGCGGAGCTATGCGTCGGAAGCGATCCGTTCGTTCTGCAGCGCACTATCGAGGGATCTTGGGACCCACCTTAAGGGGCGGTCGAGAAGCGCGCTGCCTCGTCATCATTCGGCGAGACAGCGGCAGGAGAAGAGGAAATGGACTTGGGCCTGCGGCCTCACCGGACCTGGTTTTTTCTACTAGAGCTACTGTCCATGGAAATTCCGTTCAATCGAGACGGCGCAAGTGTAGTCCAGGATTCCGATGTGTCAAGAAAAATTTCCTTTATATGGACGAATCTTCATGCACATGCGGAAGATGCGATGGCAGTCGGCGGAATATGACCATCAGATGAAATCTGCTGCCGGTATCCTGCGATACCGGCAGCAGAGCGGCGCTCGATTACTTCTTGCCGCCGGTACCGGTCGCGGTCGCAGCCTTCTTGCTGGTCTTGCGCACCCGGCGGGTCTTGCGGGCGGTGTGCTTGACCTTCTGGACCTTGACGGCTTGCTTCGCAGCCGGAGCGGCGGGAGCTGCAGAAGCCTGGGGGGCCTGCGCCGGGGTGGTGCCGTCGGCGAACGCGGCGGAGGCGGCGCCTAGGGCCAAGAGGGTGCTGAAGACGATGGCGAGTGATCTTTTCATGGCTATCTCCTTGAGGGTTTCTAAGGGGTGCGGCTTTATGCCGCCCTTGGTGCTCAAGAACGAAGGCCGGATGGGCGACGTTGACCCCTGACCGAAAGCAAATACTTGCGGCAGCGGTAAACCGAAGGGGACTTAGGGCGTATAGCCGAGGTTCGGCGCCAGCCAGCGTTCCGCAGTGGGCAGATCCATGCCCTTGCGCAGGGCGTAATCCGCTGCCTGGTCGCGGTCGATGCGGCCCACGGCGAAATAACGCGACTCGGGATGGGAGAAATAGAAACCGCTCACCGCAGCGGCAGGCCACATGGCGTAACTCTCGGTGAGGCGTATGCCGGCCTTCTGCTCCGCACCCAGGAGTTCCCAGATCGCGCCCTTCTCGGTGTGCTCGGGGCAGGCGGGATAACCCGGCGCGGGACGGATGCCTGCGTACTCTTCGCGGATCAGGGCATCGTTGTCGAGGTGCTCCCCTCCGGCGTAACCCCAGAACTCGCGCCGCACCCGCCAGTGCAGATGTTCCGCGAAGGCTTCCGCCAGCCTATCCGCCAAAGCCTTCAGCAGGATGGCGTTGTAATCGTCGTTGTCCGCTTCGAACTCCCGCACCCGTGCATCCAGGCCGATGCCGGCGGTGACGGCGAAGGCACCCAGATGATCCGCGAGTCCGGTGTCCCGGGGTGCCATGTAATCTGTGAGGCAGCGGTTGGGCCTGCCGGGCGGCTTCTGCTGCTGCTGACGCAGGAAGCGGAAAGTGATCTGACGTGCCTCCCGCGCCCCATCCCAGTACACGGCGATGTCGTCGCCGTTGACCGCATTGGCCGGGAACAGGCCATAGACCGCCCGGGCCGTGAGCCAGCGCTCCGCGATCACCCGGTCGAGCATGGCTTCGGCGTCCTTGAGCAGCTTGCGGGCGGTCTCGCCTTTCTCCGGATCGTCCAGGATCTTGGGATAGCTGCCCTTCATCTGCCAGGCATGGAAGAAAGGCGTCCAATCTATATACGAGCGCAGGACTTCCAAGGGGTAGTCGCTCAAGACTTCCACGCCTAGACCCTTGGGTGCAGGCGGCAGATAGCCTTTCCAGTCCACAGGTATGCGGTTGGCCCTGGCCTGCTCAAGACTGAGCAAGCGCTCTTCCTGGCCGCGATTCAGATGATCGGCCCGCAGCTGTGCGTATTCGGTCTCGATAGCCTTGATCACATCGGCGCGGTTCGCCCCCAGGAGGCTCGCGGCCACACCCACGGCCCGTGAAGCATCTTTCACGTAGCTCACGGGGCCCGCGTAGTGGGGTGCGATCTTGACCGCGGTATGGGCACGGGAGGTGGTGGCGCCGCCTATCAGCAGCGGCACCGAGAAGTTCTCCCGCTGCATCTCCTTCGCCACGTGGGCCATCTCATCCAGAGAAGGCGTGATGAGGCCCGACAGTCCGATGAGATCCACGTTCTCAGCCCGTGCCGTGTCCAATATCTTCTGAGCCGACACCATCACGCCGAGATCCAGCACTTCATAGTTGTTGCACTGCAGGACGATGCCCACGATGTTCTTACCGATATCGTGCACATCACCCTTGACCGTGGCCATGAGTATCCGGCCTTTGGAGCGGGCGCCGCCCTGCTTCTCTTTCTCTATGTAGGGGGTGAGGTAGGCCACGGCCTTCTTCATGACCCGTGCCGACTTGACCACCTGGGGCAGGAACATCTTGCCTTCACCGAACAGGTCGCCCACCACGTTCATGCCGTCCATGAGCGGGCCTTCGATGACGTCCAGGGGACGGACCGCAGCGCGGCGCGCCTCCTCCGTATCCTCTTCTATATAGTCGGCGATGCCCTGCACCAGGGCGTGCACCATGCGCTCATGGATGGGTGCTTTGCGCCAGGCGAGATCCACCGCTTGGCGGGCACCGCCTTGCTCCAGGGTCTCGGCGAGCTTGAGCAACCGCTCGGTGGCGTCTTCACGCCGGTTGAGTAGCACGTCCTCCACATGCTCCAGCAAGTCTTTGGGTATCTCCTCATAGACCGCCAGCTGGCCGGCGTTGACGATGCCCATATCCATGCCGGCACGGATGGCGTGATACAGGAACGCGGCATGCATGGCTTCCCGCAGGGTGCGGTTGCCGCGGAACGAGAACGACACGTTGCTCACGCCGCCGCTCACCAGCACTCCCGGCAGGCGTTTCTTTATCTCGGCCACGGCCTGGATGTAATCCAGAGCGTAGGCGTTGTGGGCCTCGATGCCGGTGCCTACGGCGAAGATGTTGGGGTCGAAGATGATGTCCTCGGCGGGGAAGCCGAGTTTGGTGGTCAAGAGGTCATAAGCCCGCCGGCACACGGCCACGCGCCGCTCCAAGTTGTCCGCCTGGCCTTGTTCGTCGAAGGCCATGACCACCACCGCCGCGCCATAGCGTCGCGCGAGTCGCCCCTGCCGCAGGAAGGCTTCCTCGCCCTCCTTGAGGCTGATGGAATTGACGATGCACCGGCCCTGCACGCACTTCAGGCCTGCCTCGATGATCTCCCAACGGGAGGAGTCCAGCATGATGGGTACGCGTACGATGTCCGGTTCCGCGGCCATGAGCTGCAGGAACCGCACCATGGCGGCCTTGCCGTCCAGCATGCCCTCGTCCATGTTGATGTCTATGACCTGGGCGCCGTTCTGCACCTGTTCACGGGCCACTTCCAGGGCCGCCTCGAAATCGCCGTCCAGCACGAGTTTCTTGAACTTGGCGGAGCCGGTGACGTTGGTGCGTTCGCCCACGTTCACGAACAGGTTGCCGGGCCCGATGTTGAATGCCTCGAGTCCGCTCAGGCGGCACTTGGGTTCGAGCACCGGCACCTGCCGCGGCGCCTTGTCGGCCGCGGTACGGATGGCGCGGATATGTTCCGGGGTAGTGCCGCAGCAGCCGCCCACGATGTTGATGAGCCCCTCGCCGGCCCACTCGCCGATGTGCCGCGCCATGTGCGCGGGTGTCTCGTCATAGCCGCCGAAGGCGTTAGGCAGGCCAGCGTTCGGATGGCAGCTGACGTAACAATCGGCCAGGGCGGAAAGCTCCTGCACGAAGGGCCGCAGTTGCTCGGCACCCAGGGCGCAATTGAGGCCGATGCTGAAAGGCTGCACGTGGCGCACGGAGTTCCAGAACGCCTCGGGGGTCTGGCCTGAGAGGGTGCGGCCGCTCAAGTCCGTGATGGTGGCGGAGATCATCACCGGCACGCGGACGCCGCTAGCCTCGAAATGCTCCTCGATGGCCGCGAGCGCTGCCTTGCAGTTGAGGGTATCGAATATGGTCTCCACCATTAGGATGTCGGCACCGCCATCCAACAGGCCGCGTATGGCTTCCGCATAGGTATCGCGCAACTCGTCGAAGCTGACGTTGCGGAAACCCGGGTCGTTCACTTCCGGCGACATGGATGCCGTGCGGCTGGTGGGGCCGAGCACGCCTGCCACGAAACGCGGCTGCTCCGGCGTACGCGCGCTTGCTTCCAGCGTGAGCCCCTTCGCAAGCCGCGCCGCCTCCCGGTTGAGTTCATAGACCAGGGCCTCGGTGCCGTAGTCCGCCTGGGAAGGCGCCGTGGAGTTGAAGGTATTGGTCTCGAGGATGTCGGCACCGGCATCCAGATAGGCCCGGTGGATGTCGGCGATGACATCGGGACGGGTCAGGGTCAGGAGATCGTTGTTGCCCTTGAGGTCGCGGCCGTGGGCAGCGAAGCGCCAGCCGCGGAAATCCTCCTCCGTGAGGTCGCGGGCCTGGATCATGGTGCCCATGGCCCCATCCAGGATCAGGATGCGTGCGGCCAGAAGCCGCTCAAGTGTGGTGCGACAGTCCATGATTCTTCAGGTCCCCGTGGCCCTGGCTGTATCGTCCGCCACCGCGACGGGACGCACTCCGAGCAGGCGGCAGATGGCGCGGGTCAGTTCCGGACGATTGATCGTGTAGAAATGGAATTCCTGTACACCCTCCTCCTGCAGCATGCGACACTGCTGACCCGCCACATGGGCGGCCACCAGTTTGCGGGTCTCCGGGTCATCGTCCAGACCATCGAATAAATCCGCGAGCCAGCGCGGCACGCTGGCGCCGCAGCGGGCGCTGAACTGTTTCACTTGCTTGAAGTTGGTGACCGGCAGGATGCCCGGCACGATGGGCACGCTGATGCCCCGGGCTGCAGCCCGGTCGCGGAAATGCAGATAGACATCCACGTCGAAGAAGTACTGGGTGATGGCGCGGCAGGCACCCGCATCCACCTTGCGTTTCAGGTTATCCAGGTCCGCATCCAGGGAGGCCGCATCGGGGTGCATCTCCGGGTGGGCCGCGACGCTGATCTCGAAATCCGCCACCCGCTTCAGGCCCTCTACCAGCTTCGCAGCGCAGCTGTAACCCTGGGGGTGGGGGACATAGGCTCCGCCCCCGGGGGCGTCGCCCCGCAGGGCCACGATGTGCTGCACGCCCGCCTGCCAGTAACGCCGGGCCACGTCGTCTATCTCTTCGCGGCTGGAACCTACGCAGGTGAGATGGGCGGCGGGGCGCAGCTTGAGGCGCTCACGGATGGCGGTGACGGTCTCATGGGTGCGCTCCCGGGTGGAACCACCGGCGCCATAGGTGACAGAGACGAAGCGCGGTGAGAGCGGCGCCAGGCGCGTCAGGGCCAGCCACAGCTTCTGTTCCATGGCGGCATCGCCGGGCGGGAAGAACTCGAAGGAGATGGCTGGGACCACAGGGAAGGCATGCCGGTCCCAGGCGGTGGAAAGAGGATTCATCCTGATGCGCTCCTGACGTTTTAGCAGTCGGTAGGCCATGGAGCCCACCGTCTATCGCCCTGCAAGTACGTCACTTAAACGGCGATGATTGGAGATCTTTCTGCTGCAGGACCCCGACGGTCCGGGCAACAAAAAACCCGCTCAGCTTGGCCCAAGAGAGATGGGGAGCTAAAGCAGGTTCGTACGACGATCCCGCTTTAGCTGCATTTATAGAGCGCCCGCAAGCTGAGTCTCAAATCGGCGCTATGGTGTAACTATCGGATATATAAGGCTATCTGTCAAGTATGGCCCGCATCCTCCTTGAGATGCCTGAGGTGGCGCCAGATCCACCAAACGGCCCCCGCCAGGATGACGGCGACGATCAAGGCGTCGAAGCGGTGGAAGTACAGCCCCAGGCTGTCCCAATGCTCGCCCAGCCGCTCACCCACCCAGGCGAGCGCCCAGCACCAGATCAGCGAGCCGATGAAGCTGTAGACGATGAACTTGCCCAAGGACATGCGCGCGACACCCGCCGGGAAAGCGATGAAGGTGCGCACCACCGGCAGGAGCCGCCCTATGAGGATGATGATGTCGCCATGGCGCGCGAACCACCGGTCTGCGAGATCCAGATCGCGATGGGAGATGAGCACATAACGGCCGTATCTCTGCACCAGTGGCCGGCCGCCCCAGGCGCCGACAGCATATGCGACGAGCGAACCCAGCACGCAGCCCACGGCGCCGGCGAGCGCCACGCCCCAGAGCGTGAGTTCGCCGCGGAAGACGAGATAACCCGCGAACGGCATGGTGACTTCCGATGGCAAGGGGATGCAGGCGCTCTCGATAGCCATGAGCAGCACGATCCCGCCGTAGCCCAGGGAGGAGATGACGCCGATGATGAAGGCGGCGAGCCCCGCCAGGAGTTTGCCTAACATGGATGCCTCAATGCCGGTCTTCGCCGCGGGCGACCCGGCGCACGCGCAGGTCGTTGAGCTGCAGGCGGATGCCGAGTTCCATGGTGCGATCCGGCGGTATCTGATAGAAATCCGTGGCCCTGAGGGCGTTGCGCGACAGGAAAGCGAACAGCTTCTCGCGCCAGGCCCACATGGAACGGGCGTGCTTCAGGCCCGAGACCAGGGTCTCACGTCCGATGTAATACGTGGCGCTGGCCGGGTCGATGTTCAGGCCGAAGTTCTTCACCTTGCTCAGGGCCTTGGGGATGTTCGGTATCTGCATGAAGCCGTAATGCACGTTGATGCGATAGAAGCTTTGATCGAGTTTCTGGAACTCCAGACGTTGCGCCGGATGCACCAGCGGCACGTCGTCCGTGAGCACCGACAGCAACACCACCTGCTCATGCAGCACCTGATTCAGCTCCAGATGCCGTTGCAGCATGGGCGGAGTGCCCAGGTTCGGGGCGGCCATGAATATGGCGGTACCGTGCACGCGCACCGGCTTGATCCGGGCGATGTGCTCCAGGAACACGTCCAGCGGTTCGGTGCTGTCCCGCAAGCGTTCTATCAGGTTGCTGCGCCCCGTGCTCCAGGTAGACATGATGGTGAAGCCGATGAGGCCCACCAGGAGCGGCAGCCAGCCGCCGTCCCAGATCTTGTAGATGTTGGCGAAGAAGAACATCAGATCCACCACCAGCAGGCCGGCGGTGATGGGATAGACCGCCAAGGGGCTCCACTTCCACTGATCGCGCATGGCGAAGAAGATCAGGATCGTGGTGATGACCATGGTGGAACTGACCGCCACGCCGTAGGCGGTGGCCAGGTTGTCGGAGGTGCGGAACCCCAGCACGATGCCGATGGTCGCCACCATCAGCACCCAGTTGAGGGCGGGCACGTACAGCTGGCCCTTCTCGTCCATGGACGTACGAACGATGGTGAGGCGTGGGCTCTGGCCGAATTGGATGGCCTGACCCATGAGGGAGAAGGCACCGGAGATGACCGCCTGGGAGGCGATCACCGTGGCGATGGTGGCCAGGGCCACCAGGGGATAGAGGAACCAGGCGGGTGAAAGACTGTAGAACAACTGTTGCGCGCCCTGCTCCGGATGGGCGAGCAGCGCAGCACCCTGGCCGAGATAGTTCAGTACCAGGGCGGGCATCACGTACCAGAACCAGGCCAGGCGTATGGGACCGCGGCCGAAATGGCCGATGTCCGCATATAGGGCTTCCGCGCCGGTGACGCACAGGAACACCGCGCCCAACACCAGGATGTCGGCGAAGCCGTGATGGAAGATGAAACCCAGGGCATAAGCCGGATTGAGGGCCATGAACACCATCGGGTAATGCAGGATCGCGTTCACGCCCAACGCCGCGATCACGATGAACCATATGGTCATGATGGGCCCGAACACCGCGCCGACCCGGTTGGTGCCGTTGCGCTGGATGGCGAACAGGGCCACCAGCACCACCACTGTGATGAGGATGATGTGGGCGCGGGACAGGGCCACGGAGCCGAGCTGCAGACCCTCCACCGCGCTCAATACCGAGATGGCCGGCGTCAGCATGCCGTCACCGTACAACAGCGCGGCGCCGAAGATGCCGAGGGCGATTAGCAGGCGGGCGCGCCGGCGATGACGCCGGCCCCAGGGATCCAGCAAGGCCAGGAGCGCCAGGATGCCGCCCTCGCCCTTGTTGTCGGCACGCAGCACCAGCAACTGGTACTTGAGACAGACGATGATGACGAGAGACCAGAACACGAGGGACAGCACACCCAGGACATTCTCAGGGGTGATGGCGAGGCCGTTGGTGGCGGAGAAGCAGCTGCTGAGGGTGTACAGGGGGCTCGTGCCGATGTCACCGAACACCACGCCGAGCGCACCCAGGCCCAGGGCATAGAAGCGTTTGCGATCCATGTGGCCGTCGCCATTCCCGTTGCCGTAGCCATTGCGGCGGCTGGTCTGCGGCTCGGTACCGGTCTGTCCGTTGCTATGCGACATGCGCGACTGCTGCCATCCCCAAAAAACAACCGGCCGGTCTCGAAGCGAGGACCAGCCGGCAGGGTCAATTCGGTTGATTTAAATCAATAAAATCAATAAGTTCGCTAGAAACCCCATGTCAGGGGCGCGAAATTATACTCCAAAGGCAGTTACGTGCCAGTGGCGGCCGAAAAAGGCCTATTGGACCTGGGCATCCCGCATGACCCCCACCACCACTCCCTCGATCAGGAGTTCCTGGCTGCGGACATCCACCACGATGGGGTTGAAAGCCGGGTTTTCGGGCAGGAGGTGCACTTCCGGGCCCTGCAGGCGATAACGCTTGACCGTCACCTCGTCCCCCAAGCGGGCCACCACGATCTGGCCGTTGCGCACGTCCGCCGAGCGGCTGACCGCCACCAAATCCCCGTCCATGATGCCGGCGTCGCGCATGCTCATGCCGCGCACGCGCAGCAGGAAGTCGGGTTTAGGGTGGAAGAGGCGCGGATCCATGCGCACCCGGCCTTCCAGATGCTGTTCCGCCAAAATAGGACTGCCCGCCGCTACCCGGCCGACTACCGGGAGACCGGGAGGATCGGTAATGCGGATTCCCCGGGCAGCGCCGGGCAGTAAGGTAATCATACCCTTTCGGGCGAGGGCACGGAGGTGTTCCTCGGCTGCATTGGGAGATTTAAATCCCAGGGTGTCGGCGATCTCGGCGCGAGTGGGCGGCATGCCGGTTTCGTCTATAACCCGCTGAATCAGCTCGAATATTTCCTGCTGACGTGGGGTGACATCGTCCATGGGGTGAACCTGCCTATACCTGATTAAAATTACAGCTTCTGTGATTATATACAGGTAGAGTTGGATTGCAAGCCATTGATGGCCTTAAGACCTTGCTCCCTCTTCTCGGGACGCCTCCCAGGCATCCACGGCCCGGGCCATGGCGAAAGCGGCCTGCTTCAGGCTCTGGCCCCCCGCTGGTCGCTCTCCCCGGCTCAACTCCCTGTAAGCCTTCTCCACATAGGCATCCTGGGGACCCAGGATGCCCAGTTTCAACAGCTGGAGGTAGGCGACGCTGAGGGCCTTGAGGCAGGCATCCACCTCGGCGACCTCAAGACCTGATTCGGTGAACACCAGGGCCGTGACCGCCAGAGGTGCCGCTTCCAGCACCGGCTGCGGCGAGGCATCTCCAGGCTTGGCCTCGTCTTCCAGATAGGCGTGCACCAGGGCGCTCACCATGCCGAGCAGAGCCAACATGGAGGCCATGTCGTTATAGAGGTGGGGATCGCCCCGCTGGGCGGCCATCTCCGCCGCCACCTGCAGGGCTGGCGCCGCCAGGAGCTGGTATTCCGCCGGCGTGAGCATGCCCGGCGCAGCGGGAGCGGTGTTCACCGGCCCACTTCGCTGGATTCCATGAACTCCTTCTCTTGTCTCGCGTCGGCGATCCACTCCTGCACCGGCAGATGGGCCTGTACGGTGGCGATATATTCCCGGGCTGCGCCCTTGAGTTGTACGCCATAGGTGACGAAGCGCAGGGCCACGGGTGCGTACATGGCGTCTGCGATGGTGAAGCGGCCGAACAGCCAGGGGCCAGCCGTCTTATGCCGACCGCGGCAGCTGTTCCAGATCTCCTCCACCCGCGCGATCTCGCCATCCACGTCTGGTCCACGTATCACGCGCCGCCCCTCGGCGCGGCAATTGAAGGGCATGAGACTGCGTATGAGGCTGAAGCCTGAGTGCATCTCGGCGCTCAGACTGCGGGCTTCGGCGCGCACCTCCGCCGACTCGGGCCAAAGCCGGGCATCGGGGTACTGCTCCGCCAGGTATTCGCAGATGGCGAGGGAATCCCAGATGGTGAGCGCTCCGTGCTTCAGTACCGGCACTCGGCCGGCGCCGCTATGGCGCAGGATCTCTCGTTTGAATCCCGGCACATACAGGACCACCCGAGACTCGCTGAACACCGTACCCACATGCTTGAGCACGAGCCAGGGGCGCAGGGACCAAGAAGAGTAGGTCTTGTTGCCGATGATGAGCTCAAACTTATCCAAGGACTTTCTCCAATGCGGCAGTCAGCGATTGACGGTGCTCATGTCTGCATAACGGTTGCCGGAGGCGATGCCCTTGGGGAAAGCCGCATCGATGCGCTTCAATTCATCGGGACTCAGGGTGATGGCAGCCGCAGCGGCGTTCTCTTCCAGGTATTTACGGCGCTTGGTGCCGGGGATGGGTGCGATGTCCTGGCCCCGGTGCAACAGCCAGGCAAGCGCGATCTGGGAGGGCAGCACGCCGCGATCCCGGGCGATCTTCTCCACCCGCGCCACCACATCCAGGTTCTTCTGGAAGTTCTCCCCCTGGAAACGCGGCGCGTTGCGCCGCCAGTCGCCCGGCGCCAGGTCTTCGAAGCGTTTCAGGCTGCTCGTGAGGAAGCCACGCCCCAAGGGGCTATAGGCCACGAAGCCGATACCGAGTTCCCGTATCGTGGGGAGTATCTCGTCCTCCGGTTCACGGGTCCACAGGGAATATTCTGATTGCAGTGCGCTGATGGGGTGCACCTTGTGGGCGCGGCGGATGGTGGCGGGTGACGCTTCCGAGAGACCTAGGTAACGCACCTTGCCTTGCTTCACCAGTTCCGCCATGGCGCCTACCGTGTCCTCGATGGGGGTATTGAGATCCACCCGATGCTGGTAATAGAGGTCTATATGATCCACCCCGAGGCGTTTCAGGGAGGCATCGCAGCAGGCGCGCACGTACTCGGGACGACCGTTGACACCCAGGTACTTGCCGTCGGCGGTGCGCTGGTTGCCGAACTTGGTCGCGACGATGTAACGGTCGCGCCTGCCCTTGATGGCTTTCCCCACCAGCTCTTCGTTGGTGAAAGGGCCGTACATGTCGGCGGTGTCCAGGAAGTCGATGCCGAGATCCAGGGCGCGGTGGATAGTGGCGATGGATTCCTGCTCGCCTTCGCCGCCTTTGTAGAAATCCGACATACCCATGCAGCCGAGGCCCAAAGCTGAGACCGTGAGCCCCTGTTTACCGAGTTTGCGCCGCGGGAATGCACTGCTCATGGGGTTCTCCTCCATCAGTCGAGTTTCAAGCGGAGGAACAGCATATAGGAATGGGGGCTGGCGTAGGCAGTCTGGACCTGGCCCGGCAGAGCGTAAGCACTCACGAGACCGCCCACGCCGAACTTGAGATGCGCGGCCAGGGGCCAGTCGTGTATGTAACCGATACTCAGTTTGCCGACACCGGTTACATCTCCCGCCAGAGGCGATCCCGTGGTGAACAACTCATCTTCCTGTACCCGCTCGGCCCGGGCGAAGAACGTGTCATGGGCATCGGGCATGAGCTCGCTCTCGGCGAGCCAGGCATCCAGGGTGTGGCCCGGCTTGTTACGGTCCTGACCCCAGGCGACGGTAGTGGTCCAGCGGCCTCCCGCGCCCATGGGCTGCGCATATATGACGGAAGCGGTCACGCGATCCTGATCCACTTCGGGCTGCAACTGTTCCGGGCTGTGGATATACCCGCGGCTCAGTTGCAGGGACCAGTGCTCATCCGGGTTCCAGGAGACACGCAGTGCCGCCGAATCCAGGCGGCCAGTCTCGATGTTCCAGCGGAACTGGTCAGGTTCCCGGCCGTGGAAAGCGGAAGCTTCCAGCTTGAGGGTGCCGAAGACATAGCCCAGGGTGACGACGCCATAGCTCACATGGGTGGAATCCAGCCAGTGATGGGAGATGGGGGCTTCGGGATCATCCATACCCGACTCCCGGTGCATGAAGGTGGGCGGCCCCAGGGCCGGCTCACCGGGCAGGCCGGCATACGCATATAACGACCGCTCATCCCCGAGGTCGTGGCTATAGATGACGGCGAGTTCCATGAAGAGATCATGGGGATGCTGGCGATCTATGAGCGGGTGCACCCCATCGGGGGTCTCACCGCTCTGCAATAACAGAGGGTACCCCTGCTTGCCCATGAGCGGGTCCAGGGACAGCATGGAACGGAGACCCAGCGTGTCGGCGCCCCACTGCCGCTCCGCCATGGCCATGAACATGCCCTCGGAGAAATTCTCCGTGGCGCCCCGGGGCCCACCCTGATGGTCATACACCTGATCCACATAGCCATGCAGCATGTGCATCCAGTCGTCCTGCATGGACATGATGCCCTCCATGGCGGAAGCGTCCGGCTGCCAACTGGTACCGGAGGCTTCACGGGTCATGGGATAGCTGCCGAGTGCGCCGGGCATGTTTTGGGCATCGCCATCGTCCGCATATACGGCAGGGATGCATAGACATAGCGAGAGAGCCAAGACCACCCATCGGACCACGCTGCGGTTCATTCCCATGGCGCCCAAGGAGATCTAGAACCCCAGCCGATAATCGCTGCGCAAGAGCGCCGCGAAGGCCTCGGCGGTCAGGGGTTTGCTGAAGTAGAAACCCTGCATGGCATCGCAGCCGTGGTTGCGCAGGAACTCGCCCTGCTCCCGGGTCTCTACACCCTCCGCCACCACCGCCACTTTGAGGTTCTGGGCCATGCCGATGATGGCGACAGTGATGGCCGCATCATCCGGGTCCAGGCTCAAGTCTCGCACGAAGGACTGGTCGATCTTGATCTTGTCCAGGTGGAACCGCCTCAAGTAGCTCAAGGAGGAATAGCCGGTACCGAAGTCGTCCAGGGCGAGCCGGACGCCGAGCTCGCCCAGGCGCCGGATGGTGTTGCCTATGTCGCGGGTGTCGCGCATCACCGCGCTCTCGGTGAACTCCAGTTCCAGATAAGGTGCGTCGAGACCGGTCTCGCTCAGGATGCCGGCGATCATGTCCGCCATGTTGCGCCGGTTGAATTGGATGGCCGAGAGGTTCACGGCCACCGGCATCTTCGGCAGGCCTTGGCTCTGCCACGCGCGGTTCTGGCGGCAGGCTTCCCGCAGCACCCATTCCCCCACTTCGCCGATCATGCCGCTGCTCTCCAGCACCGGCACGAACACCGCAGGCGGCACCGGTTCCATGCCCGGGCTGTGCCAGCGCAACAGGGCTTCCACGCCCACGATACGCCCACCCTGCAGGTCTATCTGCGGCTGGTAATGCAGGACGAATTCATTGCGCTGGATGGCGAGCCTGAGGCTGCTCTCCAGGGACAGGCGCTCATAGGCGCGGCTGTTCATCTCCTGGGTGAAGAATTGGTAACTGGAGCGGCCATTCTCCTTGGCCTGGTACATGGCTGCATCGGCATTGCGCACCAGGGCATCGATGTCGCCGGCATCGTCCGGGAACAGGCTGATGCCGATGCTTGGGCTGATGTGCAGCTCATATTCACCGACGCTGTAAGGCACCGCGAAAACTTCCAGCAGTTTCTCGGCGAAGTGTGCCACCGCATGGGCATCGGTGACGTCGCGCAGGATCAGCAGGAATTCATCGCCGCCCTGGCGGCTGATGGTGTCGCTGTCGCGCATGTTCTCCCGCAGGCGCCCGGCCACCGCTTGCAATAGCTTGTCACCGGTCTCATGGCCCAGGGAGTCGTTCACGGTCTTGAAGCTATCGAGATCCAGGAAGAGCACCGCGAGCCTGGCATCGCGCCGGCGTGCGTCATAGATGGCCTGACCGAGCCGATCGCGCAGCAAGGCACGGTTGGGCAGGCCCGTCAGGCTGTCGTAATGCGCCAGTTGATAGACCTGCTGCTCGGCGCGCTTGCGGTCGGTGATGTCGGCGATCAAGCCGTCGAAATACAGTGGCACGCCATCGGCACCCTTGACGGTGATGGCGCTGTTGGTGCCGAAGAAGCGGCTACCATCCTTGCGTTGATATTCCACTTCCTCGTTGTGGTATTGGCCCTTGTCGTCCAGCAGCCGCTCCAGCTCCTGGCGGCGGCGCGGGTTGGCGTACAGGATGGGGCCGGCGACACTCATGAGTTCGGTGGCACTGGCGTAGCCGAACATGCGGGCCAGGGCGTCGTTGGCGTACACCATGCCCTTGTCCGGCGTGCTGCGGTAGATGCCGTCGGAGATGTTGCCGGTGATGGAGGACAGGAGCTGCTGCTGTTCCCGCAGGGAGACGGTCATCTTCGCTGCGAGCCGCAAGGCGCGGCTGCGGGTGAGCCCGAGGTTGAGCACCAAGAGGGCCAGAGGCACGCTGACCATAATCCCCGCCAGTACCGTGAACAGCGAGGCGAGCGCGAGGCTGGAGTGTTCGGCGAAATCCAGCACCCACTGACGCCCGCCCATATGGAGGGTGGTGGTGTAGGTCGATCTGACCGTGGCCATCTTCCACCAAGGATCGGGATCCTGATGCATCTCGTTACGATCGAACACCATGCCCTCGCTGCCGGGTACGCCGACATCGCGGATATCCAGGTTCATCACCAGGCTGGCGGGCAATACGTCCTGCACCATGGTGTCTACCGGCAGAGTCTCGGCCACCCAACCATAGGCGGCGGCACGTCGCCCGGCGACGGTGGAGATATCCATGCCCGAGCGGTAGAGGGCGCGCACGGCCACCACACCGCGGTGGACCACCTTCTGTTCATCGGTCAGCCTGAGAGGCGCACTCAATAAAGTGCTCTCACCGCTGTCCCGCGCCAGCATGAGAACCTGCGTACCCGCATGGGATACCTGGCAGGGATCGAAGCCTTGGGTGAAGTTGCCTGGCTCTGGCGGAGCTACATAGACGATCGGACAATAGAAGTCGCGCATGCCGGCGGGCCGGATGGTGAAGCCCGGCGCGCCATCGGCCCGGGTGGCCGCGAGGAACGCGCTCAACCGGTCCTTGGGTATGTACGCCAGATACTGCAGGCTGGATATGCCCGGATACTTGCTGGTGAGCGAGAGGGCATCGGAGAATGTGCGCCAATCCGCCCGCTTCACGTCCCCGGAGACTGCGAACAGGCCGGTGCTGCTATCCAGCAGGGCAAGATACTGGGTGAAACGCGCGTTGATGGTGTTCACCACCTGCGTGGCGTACAGGGTGAAGCGCGCTTGACGCGCCGCTGCCTCGTTGTTACGGGTGATGCGGTAGCTGACAGCAGTGAACGTGAGGCCGGCTGCCAACACCGCCAGTGCCACCAGATAGCTACCGCGCACGCTGCCCAGCGCCTTACCGGCGCGTATCAATCCCATCCCGGGGCTCCCTTACTATCAGCGAGACAACACCGGTTTTAACATATCAGCCGGGGTTGGGACTACTGTCCCAAGAATGAGCGAATTTTAGGCAAGTCCGAGTTCAGCACTCGGGGACGTTCACCGCCAGGCCGCCGAGGGAAGTTTCCTTGTAAATGCTGCGCATATCGAGACCGGTCTGACGCATGGTAGCAATCACCTGGTCCAGAGAGACCCGATGCTGACCGTCACCGTGCATGGCGAGCCGCGCAGCGTTGATGGCTTTGACCGAACCCATGGCGTTGCGTTCGATGCAGGGGATCTGCACCAGGCCACCCACCGGATCGCAGGTGAGGCCCAGGTTGTGCTCCATGCCGATCTCCGCGGCGTTCTCGATCTGGGCATCGCTGCCCTGCATGGCTGATACGATGCCACCCGCGGCCATGGAGCAGGCCACGCCCACTTCTCCCTGGCAGCCCATCTCGGCGCCGGAGATGGACGCATTGCGCTTGTAGAGGATGCCGATGGCGGCAGCGGTCAACAGGAAACGCAGGATGCCTTCCTCGTCGGCGTCTTCCACGAAACGCATGTAATAGTGCATCACCGCGGGGATGATGCCGGCGGCACCGTTGGTGGGCGCGGTCACCACCCGTCCACCGGCGGCGTTCTCTTCGTTCACCGCGAGCGCCCAGAGGTTCACCCAGTCCATGGCATCGAGCGCGGTGCTCTTCTTCTGCTGGCTCATGCGCGCGTGCAGCACCGGCGCGCGGCGCTGCACATGCAAGCCGCCGGGGAGCTCGCCGGTCTCACGGGTGCCGCGGGCCACGCAGGCTTGCATCACTTGCCAGATCTTGAGCAGACCCTGGCGGGTGTCTTCTTCACTTCGCCAGCTCTTCTCGTTGGCCAGCATGAGTTCTGGGATGCTGAGCTTATGCTTGGCGCATTGTGCCAAGAGTTCGTCACCGGACGTGAACGGATAGGGAAGCTTCACCTCGGCCGCCGCGGTCCCCTGCCCTTCATCGCCGCGGATGATGAATCCACCGCCGATGGAATAGAAGTCTTCGGAGAGCAGCACCTGCTTGGCCTGATCCAATGCAGTGAAGCGCATCCCGTTGGAATGCTTAGGCAGCACCTGATCCCGATGCATGAGAAGATCGAGAGCTTCGTCGAAGGCGATCTCACGCTTGCTGAGGAGCTTGATGCGGTGCGTGGCGCGGATGTGCTTCAGGCGGGCTTCAATGGAATCCGGATCGATGCCGTCAGGCGTGTCGCCTTCGAGGCCCAGCAGTACCGCCCGGTCGGTGCCATGGCCCTTGCCCGTGAGCGCCAGCGACCCGTAGAGCTGCACCGCCACCTGGGCCGTACGATCGAACAGGCCCTTCTGTTCCAGATCCAGGAGGAACTGGCGGGCCGCACGCATGGGTCCCACGGTGTGGGAACTGGAAGGCCCCACGCCGATCTTGAAGATGTCGAAGACGCTGACGGCGGTCATCGGGGTACTCAGTCGTCCTTCAGGGACAGGAGGCTGGCGTTACCGCCCACCGCTGCGGTGTTGATGGTGACGGTGCGCTCGGTGGCGAAGCGGTGCATATAATGCGGTCCGCCGGCCTTGGGGCCGGTGCCGGACAGGCCCTGGCCGCCGAAGGGTTGCACGCCCACCACCGCACCGATCATGTTGCGGTTGATATAGACGTTGCCCACGCGGATGCGGCGCTGGATGTACTGGGCCTGGCTGTCTATGCGCGTGTGCACTCCGAGGGTGAGCCCGAAGCCGGTGCGGTTGATGCTGTCGATGGCTGCATCCAGTTCCGAGGCCTTGAAACGGATCACATGCAGCACCGGACCGAAGACTTCCTGCTTGAGGATGTCCAGGTTCGGCAGCTCCACGGCCATGGGTGCCACATAGGTGCCATGGGCGAGAGCCTCGGGGATCTCGAGCTCGCGTATGACCCGGCCTTGAGTCTTGATCCAGGTCTTATGGTCGTCCAGGGATTTCTTGGCGGCCTTGTCGATGACCGGGCCCACGTCGGTGGAGAGCCAGGCGGGATCGTCTATCTTCAGCTCATCCATGTAGCCCGCCAACACTTCGATGACCCGGTCGGCGATCTCTTCCTGCACGAACAGCACGCGCAAGGCGGAGCAGCGCTGGCCGGCGCTGTTGAACGAGCTCGCCACCACGTCCATGACCACCTGCTCCGGCAACGCCGAGGAATCCACCAGCATGCAGTTCTGGCCGCCGGTCTCAGCGATGAGCGCGGGGATGATGCCGTCGCGGTTGGCGAGGGTCTGGTGGATGGTCTTGGCGGTCTCGGTGGAACCCGTGAAGGCGACGCCCGCGATGCGCGGATCCGCCACCGCATGCTGGCCCACCACGGAACCCTTGCCCGGGATGAAGTTCAGCACGCCGCCGGGTACGCCGGCCTCGTGCATGAGCCTGACCGCTTGGGCGCCGATGAGGGAGGTCTGCTCCGCAGGCTTGGTCAAGACCGCGTTGCCCGCGGCCAGGGCCGCAGCGATCTGGCCGGTGAAGATGGCGAGCGGGAAATTCCACGGCGAGATGCAGACGAATACGCCGCGGCCCTGCAGCCACAGCTCGTTGGATTCACCGGTGGGGCCCGGCATGCGCAGAGGCTTGCCGAAATCTTCCACAGCCCGCTCCGCGTAATAGCGCAGATAATCCACCGCTTCCCGCACTTCCGAAACAGCGTCGGGGATGGATTTGCCGGCTTCACGCACGCACAGCGCCATCAGCTCGGCCGTATGGGTTTCAAACAGATCCGCTGCCTTGCACAGGATGCGCGCACGCTCGGCCGCGGGCGTCATGTCCCAGGCTGGCTGGGCCGCCACCGCCACGTCCACCGCTTGGCGGATAGTGTCGGCATCCGCTACATGGATCATGCCCACGGTCTCGCGGTTATCCACGGGATTCAGGGAAGGCTTCTCGGCACCGGCGAGCACCTTGCCGCCCACGATGGGTGCGGCGCTCCATTCGCGTTTGAAGGCCACCTGCATGTCCTTGGCGAGCGCAGCGAGACGCGCTTCGTCCGCCAGGTTCACACCCCGGGAGTTCTTGCGGGTGCTGCCGTAGATGTCCGCCGGCAGCGGGATGCGCGGATGGGGCTTGACGGTCAGGGCTTCCACTTCCGTCGCCGGGTCAGCGACGATGCTGGCCACCGGAACCTTCTCGTCGATGATGCGGTTCACGAAGGAAGTGTTGGCGCCGTTTTCCAGGAGCCTGCGCACGAGATACGGCAGCAGATCTTCATGACTGCCCACGGGGGCATACACCCGACAGTTGAGCTTCAGCTTGTCCGGACCCACCACTTCGCCGTACAACTCCTCGCCCATGCCGTGCAGGCGCTGAAACTCGAAGTCGAGATCCTGGCCGGCCATCTCCAGCACACAGGACAGGGTCTGGGCGTTGTGGGTGGCGAACATGGGATAGAGCACAGCGCGGTTCGCCAGCATCTTGCGGGCGCAGGCGAGATAGGAGACATCGGTATTGATCTTGCGGGTGAACACCGGGTAACCCGGCAAGCCACGCTCCTGGGCGCGCTTCACTTCGCTGTCCCAGTACGCACCCTTCACGAGGCGCACGGGGATGCGGCGCTTGCCGTCCTTCGCCAAGGAGATCAGCCAGTCGATGACCCGGGCCGCGCGCTTCTGATAGGCCTGCACCGCGAGACCGAAGCCTTCCCAACCGGCAAGCGTCGGCGAGCGGTACACCGCTTCGATCACGTCGAGGGAAAGATCGAGGCGCTCGCTCTCTTCGGCGTCCACCGTGAGACCCATGCCGTAGCGCTTGGCGCGCTCCGCCAGGGCGATGAGCTTGGGCGTGAGTTCGCTCATGACCCGCTCATGCTGGGCGAGTTCATAGCGCGGATGCAGGGCCGAGAGTTTCACGGAGATGCTGGGGGCGGAGAATACGCTGGCACCCTTCTCCACCGTGGCGCCGATGGCGTCGATGGCAGTGCTGTAGGCCTGGAAGTAACGCTCTGCGTCCTTGGCGGTCAAGGCCGCTTCGCCCAGCATGTCGTAGGAGTGGCGGAACTTCGCATGCTCCTCGCTCTTGGCGCGCTTCAGGGCCTCTTCGATGCTGCGGCCCATGACGAACTGGTGGCCCATGATGCGCATAGCCTGGCGGAAGGCGGTGCGGATCACCGGCTCGCCGACCCGTGTCGCCAGCTTGGCCATGTACGTGGAGAGGTTCTTCTCGGCGGCCTGGTCGAGTTCGATGAGCTTGCCGGTGAGCATGAGTCCCCAGGTGGAGGCGTTCACGAACAGCGAGGGGCTCGCCCCAAGGTGCTCCTGCCAGTTGCCGGTGACGATCTTGTCGCGGATGAGCTTGTCGGCGGTATCCGCATCGGGGATGCGCAGGAGCGCCTCGGCGAGACACATGAGCACCATGCCCTCCTGGGAGGACAGGTCGTACTGGCGCAGGAATTCCTCGATGCCGCCCTTGGTGCTGCGGTTCTTGCGCACGGTCTCGACTAGCCCTGCGGCGCGGGTCTGGATACGGCGGCGCGCGGCCTCGTCCAGGCGTGCTTCCTGGAGCAGGGCCTCGACGCAGCGGGTCTCGTCCGCCAGGAAGAGTTCGTTGATGGCGGCGCGCAACGGCTTCAGGGCCGGGGCCAGGCCGGGGAACACGAATTGCGGATTAGAGACGATCATCGATTCAGCGGGCTGAGACATGCACACTCCGGGGGAAGACGGGGCCGCGGGGTCCCGCGGAAAAGCCCCTTATTTTACTGAATCGGCCCGGGAAATGCCCCTGCCCTGCCCGAAAGCGGTGTGTAGAGCTATGCACCCCCGTTCGGGGGTTTAAGGACCGGCAGGCAATCGGCAGAGACGGTAGAGCCGTTCAGGCAGCCAGCCAACTGGGATATCTCCGGTTCTGCCAGCGGGCCGAAGGCCTCGTGCAGATCCAGTAACCGGTCATGGGCCTTGGATTTGTCGCCATCGGCCAGGGCCTGCTTCACCGAAGCTATGGCCGTCGCACGGCGCGCCTGGAGCTTGGTCTCACAATCCGCCTGGTCGGACGGATCCACCGATGGCGGAGAGTCCAGGTACTTGAGTGCACGGGCGAACATCCGTGGCTCCAGGTTGGCATGGGTGGCATCGGGGATGTGGATATACTCCACACGCAGCACGCACAGCGACTTGTATTCGTCCACGCTGCGGGCATTCATGACCTGGTTCGTAGTCTCCTCAGTGCCGTTGGTAAACACGTAACGCCCGCGGCTCTGCATGAGCGCATAACGCTCCGCAGGAGGCACCGGTGTATCGCTGCTACCTATCCCTTCGCTGGTGGAGACGAACAATGCACCGGTAAATATGTCCGAGTAGGCCGCAGCTATGCGGCTTGCAGTGACGCCGCCTCCAGAGAAACCACCGATATAGACCCGTGCTGAATCGACCTTGTAGGTCGCCATGATGCCGACGAGACCAGTGAGCGCTAATGGCACACGCCTATTCATGACACCTTGGTCATTACCGGACTTGTTGGCACCCACATAGATGAGCTTATGATCACGCAGCAGATGCTCCCAGCCGTAATCTGCTCCGCCATCGTCGGACGGCGAGACCCAGACGAATACGCCATAGGGTTCGCTGCCGGTATAGCTCTCGGGTACATACACTTTCCAAGTCTCGTCCGCAGGTACGATGGTCTGGCCGCTGGGTAGCGTTCCCTGGACAAGCTGTTGGTCATAGACGATGCGGTGCAGCAGGCGCTGCGCCACCTCCCGGGCCTCGGCCAGCGGCGTGATCTCGGTGAAAGACGTGGTGAACTCACCGGTGCGCGGTGCATCCGCGTTGGCAGCAGGCAAGCACATGAGGCCCAATACTAGTAGTAGAGCAGTGAATGCTGGACGGATGGCGTTGATTTCATGATATTGCATGGAACACCCTCTACGAAGCTGGCTATAACTGGTGTTAGTTATAGCTGCCCTGTAGCTCACCAGACCGAGTATGTTCCGAAACAAGCCTGATTCATTTCTATACGCCGGCCCAGTGAGTTGCAACAGCCCCTTGTCAAATCGCTTCCAGGTGATGCGTAGCAAGCCGCTCATAGTAGGGTCGACAGTATTCGGCCAGCCGCAGTTGGAACGGGTCGAGCCGGAGCTCCCGGGGTTGATAGGGCTCGAAGCCGGTGGAACGCTCCACTGCGTGGTACCAGTACGGCGCCCAGACACCGTCGCTGCCCCGGGGCCCGGCGGGCCAGTGCAGCATGCGCTCGCTGAACGCGATGCCGAGCCGCGCGCACAACAGGGACAATACGGCGGCAGGATCCTTGAGCACGTCTTCCGCGTCTATCACCGGCGGCACGCTGCCGAGCCGGTCACAGACATGCTCGAAGATGCGCGCCTGCTGCTCGAAGCCGAGTTCCCAGGGGGCCGCGTCGGGCCGCTGTACGGTGAAGGATGCCACCACCTCTTCGGGGCGCCGGATGAGGAAGCAGTTGCTGAGCCCATCCATCCAATCGAGAGGCATGTAGGCGAGCACGTGCTGGGTCATGTGCTTCTGGTACCAGACGGGCTTGCCGCCGGGGATCGGGCCCGTGAGAGTCTCAGCCACCATCCGCCAGTCGGTGGGCTGGGAGGCCATGACTTCCTCACGGCCCGGGTGATCCACGCCGGTCTTCTGCAGGTAATGGGCGTAGAGAGGCTCATCCACCACCGCAGTGTCCGCCCGGTTCTCCCAGGCACGCATCATGGCGGTGGAGATGTTGCGCGGGCCGGACCACATGGCGACGCGCAAGCCGGATGTCATACCCTCACGCCCTTGGCGCTCTCGCGCTGCACGAGTTCCATATATAACCCCTGCAGGCGCTGCACCACAGGGCCGCGCGGTCCGATGGACCGGCCATCCACTTCCGTGACCGGCACCAAGCCCGCGAAAGTGCCGGTGACGAAGGCTTCTTCGGCGCCATAGACATCCGTGAGGCTGAAGTCCTTCTCGAAAGCCGGGATGTCCTGCTCCCTGCAGACGCGCAACACGTTGGCGCGGGTGATGCCGCCCAAGCAGTACTTGCCCGACGAGGTCCACACCTCGCCTTTGCGCACGATGAAGAAATGGGTGGAGTTGCAGGTGGCCACGAAGCCGTGGGGGTCCAGCATCAGGGCTTCGTCGCAACCGGCCTTCGCCGCCTGGATGCAGGCCATGATGTCGTTCAGCTTGGAATGGCTGTTGAGTTTCGGGTCCAGGGTATCCGGCGACGTGCGACGCACGTGCACTGTGAACAGGCGTATGCCCTGCTCCACGGTCTTGGGTAGCGGTTGCTTGTACTCGGGGATGATGACCACGGTCGCGGGGCCGATGGTCACGCGCGGGTCCTGGTAAGGCGTGGCCTTGAGCCCGCGGGTGACCATGAGACGGATGTGCACGCCCCCGCGCATCTTGTTGGCGCGCAGCACCGCTAGGATCTGCCCCACCAGAGCCTCCCGGCTGAGGCCGATGTCCATGTCGATGGTCTTGGCGCCTTCATAGAGCCGGTCGAGATGCAGGTCCAGGAACGGTAGGCCGCCATCGTGGACGCGCAAGCCCTCCCAGACGCCATCACCCAGAATGAAGCCGCTGTCGAACACCGAGACCTTGGCTTCCGGGCGTGGATAGAGCTTGCCGTTGACGCTCACCTGGATGGCAGCATTGCGCGGATCGTCTAAATAGTCATGGGTGCCCTTGGCCATGGTTCCTCCACTGTCCCGAGACGAAGACGGCGGCCATCAAGGCCGCCATCTTATTTCACCACATCCAGCGCTTAAGCCTCACAGGTTCTTGATGACGGCATCGGCGAAGGCGCTGGTCTTCACTTCCTTGGCATTGCTCATCTGGCGGGCGAAGTCGTAGGTGACCACGCCGGACGCCACGGTCTTAGCATAGGCCTTCTGGATCATGTCCGCCGCCTCGCGCCAGCCGATGTACTCCAGCATCATGACGCCGGAGAAGAGCAGCGAGCCCGGGTTGGCCTTGTCGAGACCGGCGTGCTTGGGCGCGGTGCCGTGGGTAGCCTCGAACACTGCCAGGTTATCGCCGATGTTAGCGCCGGGGGCGATGCCCACGCCGCCCACTTCCGCCGCCACGGCATCCGACAGGTAATCGCCGTTCAGGTTGGGGGTGGCCAGCACCGCGTACTCATCCGGGCGCAGCAGCATCTGCTGGAACATGATGTCCGCGATCTGATCCTTGATGACGATCTGCTTGCCGGTCTTGGGGTTCTTTAACTGCATCCAAGGGCCGCCGTCCAGCAGGGTGGCGCCGAACTCTTCCCTGGCCACGTCGTAACCCCACTGGCGGAACGCGCCCTCGGTGAACTTCATGATGTTGCCCTTGTGCACCAGGGTCACGGAGCTACGGTCATAGTCGATGGCATGCTGGATGGCCATGCGCACCAGACGCTTGGTCCCATGGGCGGAGATGGGTTTCACGCCCAGGCCCGCGTTCTCGAAGAACTTGGCGCCCAGTTCCTCGCGCAGGAACTTGGCGAGCTTCTTGTTCTTCTCGCTGCCGGCTTCGTATTCGATGCCGGCATAGACGTCCTCGGTGTTCTCGCGGAAGATCACCACGTCCACCAGTTCCGGCTTCTTGAGCGGTGACGGGACGCCGGGGTAATGCTTCACCGGACGCACGCAGGCGTAGAGGTCCAGATCCTGGCGCAGGGTCACGTTGAGGGAGCGGAAACCACCGCCCACCGGCGTGGTGAGCGGACCCTTGATGGAGACCACCAGGTCCTTGATGGCCGCCAGAGTCTCGTCCGGGAAATAGTTGCCGTCATAGAGTTTCTGAGCCTTCTCGCCCAGGTAGATCTCGCACCAGTGGATATTGCGCTTGCCGTTGTAGGCCTTGGCCACGGCCGCATCCCAGATCTTGATGCTCGCCGGGGTGATATCGACGCCGATGCCGTCGCCTTCCACGTAACCCAGGATGGCGTTGTCCGGCACATCCAGCTTGCCGTTGACCACGGAGATCTTCTTGCCGCCGGCCGGCAGTTTCACGTGCTTATAGGACATGGCATTCCTCTGGGCGAAAGTGTGGGGGTCGAAGGCGCGGGATTATACCGTACGGGGTTCGCAGGCCGTGGCTTGCAAGGCCAGCGTGCCGGAGCGGCCGGGCAACTCGCCCATGACCACGGTGTGCATCGGTAAGGTCTTGCGATCGAGCCCGGCGGCGATAGTCTCGGTCGCGATCAGCTCATAGCCTTGGGCACGCCAGCCGCTGAGTAACTTCTCGAACACCGGGCTTAGGGCCATGCCTTCCAGCTCTGCGTGCAAGGTGTACACATGACCGTGCTCTGGCGGATTCTTCTCGGTGAGTTTCAGTAAGTGTTCGGCCACGTTTTCCACGGTGACGCCGTTGACGCCCACCAGTTCGTCGAGGGTCGGCAGCGTGGTGGGGATCTGGGGCACGCTGAACACGCGGCCGCGCATCTCCGGCAGGAAGGGATGGCTGCCGCGGGTGTCGCTGGCGTAACGCAGGTGGAACTCATGCTCCAGCTCGAAGGCATCGAAGTTCATCTGCCAGCCGGCGGCTCCGAAGGTCTTGGGCTCAGTGCCGAAGACTTCTCGGAAGCGCTCCACCGCCTGCACGAACTCGTGGCGGGTCCAGGCGGCATCACGGCGCGCCACGAAATCCTGCCAGCGGATGTGATCCCAGGTATGGATACCCACTTCGTACCCGGCATCGCGTACGGCGCGCATGGCAGCGGCGCCCTTCTTACCGATATCCGGCCCCGGGATGAGGACGCCGTACATGAGGGTCTTGAGGCCGTAGTTGCCCGCCACGTTGGTGCGGAAGGCTTTCTTGAGGAAACCCGGGCGAAACACCCGGCGCAAGGCCCGGCCGGTGTTATCGGGCCCCAGGCTGAACAGGAACGTGGCTTGAGCTTTGTGTTTCTGCAGCATGGCCTCCAGCGGCGGCACGCCTTCCAGCGTGCCGCGCAGGGTATCTACGTCTATCTTGAGCGCAAGCTGCGGCATACGTCAGC
>DASYGE010000014.1:0-146274 GCA_036000105.1 Gammaproteobacteria bacterium | reverse complement strand
CAGCATCACGGCGAAGGACCCGAGCGTGCTCACGAGCACGCTGGCGGGGGCCACGAGCTGGGCGATCACCAGCGGCGATGGCGGCACGGTGACGAACGCGACGCATGCCTTGACGTTCGCGGGCTTCGGCACCTTGAACGGTGGGGCAGGGGCGGATAGCTTCGTCCTGAGTGGCGGCAGTCTCTCTGGATCCATAAACGGTGGCGCAGGTAGTAACACCTTGACCGGCGCCAACTTGGCGAACATCTGGACCATCAACGGAGCGGACAGCGGCAACATCAATGGCCTCACGTTCAACAGCATCCAGAATCTCCTTGGCGGAAACGCGAATGACACCTTTACGTTCGTCCCCAGTGGTTCGCTGACGGGCACCATTAACGGCGGCGTCGGCGGGACGAATACGCTGGACTACTCAGCTGAGGGAGCGGCGGCGGTGACGGTTACAATGACTGGCGCGAACACCGGTACCGCGACGGCTACCGGTGGATTCACCAACATCAACAACCTGATGGGCGACGACAGCGGTGCGACGGCAAACACCACCCTGACCGGCGACGGCACCGGTGATACGTTCACTATTGGCGCCATGAACAGCGGCTCGCTTTCCTACAACTCGGGCGGCAGCACGCTGACATTCGTGAAGGTCGGCAACCTCACGGGCGGAGCGGGTGCTGACGCGTTCAACATCACCGCGGGTGGGTTTGTGAGCAACATCAACGGCCAGGCGACCGACACCATCGATGTGCAGTCCGCGGTTAATGCCGCCGGCTTATCGCTGTCCTACACAGCGGGGATCATCGAGAGCGCCGCTGCAGGCGACATCCTGACCGCCAACAGCCTGACCTTGGGCGGTGCGAGTTCCATCAAGGGCTTGACGACTGCTACCGGTTTCCTGACCGCGGTCCCCGGCTTGACCATCGCCAACAGTGCCGGCGCCAACGCGACGATCGTCAATACGGGCGCGCTAAACCTCGCGGTCGGGAGCAGCGCCGGCGCGAACCTGACGGTGACCGATGACAGCGCGGTGAACCTGGGTAACATCGCTCTGGGCGCCGGTGCCTTCAACCTCACCGCCACGTCAGGCAATATCACCGGCGGGACGCTCACGGCGGGTAATGCGACGCTGACGGCGGCCACCGGCAGCATCGGAAGCGCCGTCGCGAATCTCCTCACCAACCTGAGCGGAACCCTCACCGCCACCGCCGGCGGATCCATCTGGGTGAACGATTCGGGTGCCCTGGCCCTGGGAGCCATCAGCTCCGCCGCCGGCAATAACCTCACTGCGGCCAGCATGACCGCGTCCAGCGTTACCCTGACCGCCGCGGCCGGCGGTAACACGCTCACCACCGCGGGCGCCATGACCCTGGACGACCTGACGGCCGTCAATGGGCTGACCCTGGTGAACGCCGGTACGCTCACGGTGAACAATTCGGCGGGCGGCGCCACTCCGGGCATCAATCTGACCGCTGGCTCCCTGACTCAGTCAGGCGCCGGTGGCGTGGTGTTGAATGGCGGCATTCAAACGGCAGGCGGCAGCGTGTCCATCCAGTCGGGTGTGACTGTGAACGGCAACATCGGCGTGAATTCGGGCAATGGCAGCGTCGCGTTCGCCAGCGCCGTCAATGGCAGCGGCGGTTCCTCACTGAACGTGAACACAGGCAGCGGCAACATCCATCTCGCCGGCGTCAACCTGTCCGCGGCCTCCGGTACCCTGGCGCTTACGAGTTCCGGTACCGTGACCCTGAACTCCGACGTCAACGCTTCCACGGTGAATCTGACCGGCGTCACCAGCAAGCTGGCCATCGGCGGCACCCTCGCTATCACCACCAGCAACACCGCCCTCGATCTGACCAAGATCGTCGGCGGCATCGATGACACCGCGGCGGGCACCCACGGCCTGACCATCAACACCGGGACAGGCAGCGTGTTGCTGGCTCCGGTGACGGTGGGCGGCTTCCAAGCCCTCCAATCCCTCACGATCAACGCTGCCCAAATGAACCTCGGCAGGGTGAATACGACCTCCGGCGAGAGTTATACCGGTAACGTACAGCTCAACGGCAACCTGACGAATACCGGCGGTGGGAGCATCACACTGCAAGGCGGCACGGTCGTGCTGAGCCAGAGCGCGAGCGTGGCCAATACCGCCGGCGATATTGGCATAGCGGGCACCGTGAACGGCAACCTCGGCCTGACCCTGAATGCCGGCGGTAACGTGACCCTGTCCGGCATCGTGGGCGGCGGTACGCCTCTTGCCAGCTTGACGGTCACTGGCAAGTCCATCATCACGGATGCGGTCACTACGTCCGGCAACCAGACGTATAACGGCAGCATGACGCTCAAGGGCGATCTCACCAGCGTCGCCGGCGGCATCGATTTCACTAACAAGTTGCAGCTCGCCAACTCAGTTACCCTGACTGCGAACCAGATGGGCTTTGGCGGAACCGGCAGCGTGAGCGGCACCAAGACCCTGACCATCCTGCCAAGGACCGCGGGCTATACCGTGGACCTGGGCAGCGGTGGCACCAGCAGCAGCCAGCTCATGCTCACCTCAGACGCTTTCAACGGTTACCAGGGCAAGCTCTATATAGGCGGCGTCCCCGGCACCGTGAACGATGCCGCCAGCAGTCTGGCCGGTCTTCCCATCGCCGGCAGCGTCCTGTTAGACGGGGATATCAGCCTGGGCACCAGCGGCACGCTGGTCATCGTCTCCAAGGGCAATCTCACCCTTGAGAGCGGTACCATCAGCGCAGGCACCGTGATCCTGGGTGCTAGCGACCAGTTGCTGAGTGCGCCCACGGGCACCAATCCGGCCACGGTTGAAGGCAACAACATCTACACGATCGCTGCCCAGATCGGCCAGAACGGCACCGGCCAGGCCATCGATGTGGGCAACTTGCCGGGCGGCGCGCCGGCCCAGCTGTTCATCGGTTCGAAGAACAGCTCGGTGTTCTTCGTGGAAGCGCCGGGCACCCAGGAGAACAAGGATCCAAACGAACAGACACTGGTGGACTTCGCGGGCGCCCTCGGCATCTCGCCCCTGAGCGGAAACGTGACGGTGACCAACTCCGGCCAGCAGACCGCCGCCAACCAGCAGACCGGCGGCTTGCTGACCAGCGGCTTCATCGACGTATCGGTGTTCCAGCAGATCTCGCTGTACGACGTGAGCGGCAGCGGTATCGCCCTGCCGGGCGACCAATGCGAGGAAGAGTCGTCTGGCCCCAGCACTATCTGCGGTGCTGGCGGGCAGTGATGTCCGAAATGTGAAGGGCATCAAGGTTTTAGCCGGGCTGGCTCGCTAAGCTGGCCGAGTGAACATGCACAGCCCGGTGACCTCATGACCATGCGTACCGCAATCAGGGTGATCGCCTCCGGCCTGCGCCGGGCCTGGCCATTACGCCTGGACATCGGCGGCAACTGGCAGGTCTTCCAGAACGAGCGGCAGTTCAGCGAGTTCCTTGCCGAGCGCATCGAGATGTCCGCCGGCCGTATCGAAGACCTGACGGCCATGGACGGTCACGGCGTGCAGCGCGAGCTGCGCCACACCAGGCGCTCTCATCAGAACTCCGTGGACATCCTGGTGCGCGCCATGGAGACCCACACCCGTCTGCGTTATCTCTGGGGCCTCTTGGATGTGAGCAAGGTGCCGGATGAGCACGACTGGCCCTCGATACTCTTCGCCGTGGGTAGCGCGGACAACACCTCCGAACCGGCCCTGCGTCTCACGCTCACCCATTACGTGCATTACCTGGAAGCCCGCCGCGAGATCTTGGAGAGCATGGGCCGGGAATGGCGTTCCGCGGCCCTGCGCGGCGGTCCTGCGCGCCCCGTGATCCCCAAAGCCATGCGTTCGGATCTGAGCCCGGTGTCCCGCTTCACCACCCGCCGCAACCAGCTATACGCCCGCCTGCCGCGCCGCCGGGCCGTGAACCTGGATCTCAATGCCCGCCGGCAGATCATCCTCTATCTGGCACGCAACCGTTTCATCCTACGGCTGGAAGACGGCTACATCGTGCTGCAGCAGAACGACGGGGTGGACCATACCCTGAAGATTGGCCGCAACATGGTGGGGCGTTCGGCCCAGTGCGAGGTCTGCGTGGATCAAGGCCACAGCGACATCTCCCGTCAGCACCTGCTGATAGAGGTCTCTGAGGGCAGCCATGTGCGCCTAACGGATCTGTCTTCCCGCGGCAGCTATATGCCGCCGGATATGCTGGATCGCATGGACAGCAGCACTACCTCACGGCATGTGCACTGAGCCTGAGTCCAAGGCATAAAAAAGCCCCGCTTCGCGGGGCTTTTTGTTTGGATGGCTTTCTTTCAGCTCTCCAGAGCCTTGGCCACCTTCCGGTGTTCCTCCTCCAGGCCCTTGGGCAGGCGCGCGCCGAAACTGCGGAAGTACTCGCCTAACTCCTGCATCTCCTTCTGCCACTTGGCCGGCTCGATGTTGAGCAGGGTGTGCAGGGTGGCAGGGTCGATGGTCAGGTCATGGAGATCCAGCGCGCTGTCCGTCGGCACGAAGCCGATGGGAGTCTCCACCGCCTGGGCCTTGCCCTCACAGCGGTCGAGTATCCAGTGCAGCACCCGCAGATTCTCGCCGAAACCCGGCCACATGTACTTGCCGTCCGCATCCTGGCGGAACCAGTTCACGTGGAAGATCTTGGGCAGCTTGTTGGATTTGCCGCCGAACGAGAGCCAATGGGCCCAGTAGTCGGCGAAGTTGTAGCCGCAGAAGGGCTTCATGGCCATGGGATCGCGGCGCACCACGCCCACCTTGCCGCTGGCCGCGGCAGTGGTCTCGGAGGCGACACTGGCACCCACCATCACGCCATGGCTCCAGTCACGGGCTTCATACACCAGCGGCGCCACGTCCGCCCGGCGTCCGCCGAAGACGATGGCGGATATGGGCACGCCCTGGGGGTCATCGGAATGGGGCGAGTAGCTGGGGTTCTGTTTCGCCGACACGGTGAAGCGTGAATTCGGGTGGGCGGCGGGGCCGTTCTTGGCGTCGTAAAGGCGACCCTGCCAGTCCTTCACCGGTGTGCCTTCCTTCAACCCCTCCCACCAGGGGTGGTTGTCGGCCGTCACCGCCACGTTGGTGAAGATTGCATCGTGGCGGATCATCTCGTAGGCGTTGTGGTTGGTCTTGGAGTTGGTGCCCGGCACCACGCCGAAGTAACCGGCCTCCGGGTTGATGGCCCACATCCGTCCGTCGCTACCGATGCGCATCCAGCAGATGTCGTCCCCCACGGTCCACACCTTCCAGCCCTTCTGGGAGGCGGGCGGGATCAGCATGGCCAGGTTGGTCTTGCCGCAGGAGGAGGGGAAGGCGGCGGCCACGTAACGGGTCTCGCCTTCAGGGCTCTGGATGCCGACGATGAGCATGTGTTCGGCGAGCCAGCTTTCGCTGCGTGCCTGCCAGCTGGCGATGCGCAGGGCATGGCATTTCTTGCCTAGGAGCGCATTGCCGCCGTAACCGGAGCCGAAGCTCTTGATGGTGAGCTCCTCGGGGAAATGCATGATGAAACGGCGCTCGGGGTCCAGGCTGCCGGTGGAATGCAGGCCTTTGACGAAGCTGCCTTCCCGCTCGATGCGCTTCAGCGCGGGTGAACCCATGCGCGTCATGATGTGCATGTTGGCCACCACGTAGGGGCTGTCGGTGATCTCCACGCCGCAACGAGCCAGAGGGGAATCCACCGGGCCCATGCAGTAGGGGATCACATATAGAGTGCGGCCCCGCATGCAACCCTTGAACAGGGCATCCATCTTGGCGTGAGCTTCACCCGGCGCCATCCAGTGATTATTGGGGCCCGCATCAGCTTCGTTTCGGGTGCAAACGAACGTCAGGTGCTCCACCCGCGCCACGTCCGAGGGGCTGGACCGGTGCAGGTAGCAGCGGGGGAAATCCTTCTGTTCCAGTTCCAGCAGAGAGCCGCTCTGCAGCATCTCGGCCACGAGCTTCTGATATTCAGCGTCAGATCCGTCGCACCAGTGGATGCGTTCGGCTTCGGTATGTCGCGCCATGTCCGCGACCCAATCGGCGAGGGCTTTATTACTGGTCATTATGGGGTCCATGCTGTCAGTCGTTAGGGATTATGGGACGAAGGGCCTCTGAAGCCCCGCACCGGGCAGGATTGCCTATTATATAGCTTGCGCCGTTTGCCGCATCCGTCACGGTCCGCGCCGGGCCGGGGTGCTAGAATGCGCCGCATCATCAAGGCTTAAAGGCACGAGGCAGGTCCATGGGGGAGCACACGATCCGGGAGATTCTGAAGCGCCGCAGCCCGGAGACCCAACGGGCCATGCAGCGGCGACGCGACCTGGCCGCGGGAGGCTCCGCTACCAAGGCCTTGATGCCGAAACTGATCGTGGTGCTGGTGGTGCTTGGGATTCTAGCGGGGGTAGGTTACCTGGCTTACATAGGTCATGGCGCGGGCGATCGCTTCATAACTGACAAGGCTTCCCGTAACGGCCCCAACGTCTTGAGCGTGGCCGGCAGCACTGAATTCCTGCCCAACACCCTGCTCGCGGCGCTGGACCCGGCGTTCTATGGTTCCAGCGGCCTGCATGGCGCGGAGCTGACTCATCTCCTGCTGCAGCTGTATTACCCGCAAGCCTCAGGCCTTGAGATACAGGTCATGGCCGTGGCCCTCGAAGCCCAATACCCCAAGACCGCCATCATGGAAGCGCTCATCAACGATGTGCCCATGGGCGGCGATGCGACGCATCCGGTGAAGGGTCTTGGTGACGCTTCAGTTTTCTACTTCGGTAAGCCCTTCGCGCAGTTGGCACCCCAGGACATCGCCTTGCTGGTCGCCTTGATGAAAGACCCCATCGGACTGGATCCGCGCCTGCACCCGGACAAGGCCCTGGCCGCGCGCAACGACGTGTTGCAAGCGGACTTGCAGCAGAACGTGCTCGCCCAGGCCCAGGTGGACGGCCTCACCAAGCTGCCGCTGGACGTCATACCCCAGACCGCGCACTGATGCCGTTGCCCGGCGCCGGTCCGCGGCTCTTGCATGCATGATCTCGAAGACCTGCTGAGTGCCGAGGGCCCGCTCGCCGAGCGCATACCCGCCTTCTCCCCGCGCCGTCAGCAGCAGACCCTGGCCGTTGCAGTAGGCCGGGCGTTGGAAGGTGGCGAGGTGCTGGTGGCGGAAGCCGGCACCGGCACCGGCAAGACCTTCGCCTATCTTTTGCCAGCGTTGCTCTCCGGCAAGCGCGTGATGATCTCCACCGGCACCAAGACCCTCCAGGATCAGTTGTTCCATCGGGATCTGCCGGCGGTGCAGAGCGCCATCGGTGCTCCGGCCCGGACCGCCTTGCTCAAAGGCCGTTCCAACTACCTCTGCCGCCAGCGCCTCGCAGTCACGGCGGAGCAGGGCTTGTTCGACAGCCGTGAGCGGGTGCGCGAACTGGAGGCGGTGCGCAGCTGGGCCGGCGTCACCAAGAACGGCGACATCGGCGAACTCGACACGGTGGCGGAGAACTCGAGCCTCTGGCCCCAGGTCACCTCCACCCAGGACAACTGCCTGGGGACTGAGTGCCCGGAGTACAGCCGCTGCTTCGTGTTGGAGGCGCGCCGCGCCGCCCAGGAAGCGGATGTGGTGGTGGTCAACCACCATCTCCTGTTGGCTGACATGGTCTTGAAGGAAGACGGCTTCGGCGAACTGCTGCCGGGGGTGGACGCGGTGATCGTGGATGAAGCCCACCAGCTCCCCGAAGTGGCCACTCAATATTTCGGTCTGAGCGTCTCTACCCGTCAGCTCAGCGATTGGCTGCAGGACCTGCGGACCGAATACCTGCGCAGCGCTGCGGATATGCCTGAATTTGAACCGGGGCTCGCGGATTATGAACGGGCCTTGAATGCCCTGCGCGGTGTCGCGAGCGAAGGCATGGGCCGGCAGGAATGGGATGCCTTGCCGGATCGCGCTGGCGTACGCGGCCGACTGGAAGCGGTGCAGGCCATGCTCACAGCCCTGAAGCCCGTGCTGGACATGCTGACGCCGCGTTCCCGTGGTCTCGAGAGCTGCCGGGACAGGGCGGAGCTGATGCTCGCACGCCTCTCGGCTTTTCTGGATGACGATGCGCGCCGACAAGTGCGCTGGGTGGAACACCGCGGCCGCCAAACGGTGTTCAATGTCACGCCCCTGGATGCCGCCGAGCGTTTCGCTGCGCGCATGCAGGAGAACCACAGCGCCTGGGTGTTCACTTCCGCGACTCTCTCGGTGGGCGGCGGTTTCGGCCATTTCCGTGAACGCCTCGGGGTGGCCGAGGCCGAGGAATTGCTGTTGGGCAGTCCCTTCGATTTCGAGCACCATGCGCTCCTATATCTCCCGGAGCGCATGCCCACAGTGGATACCTCCGGATACACCCGGGCGGTGGTGGAGGCGGCCCGACCGGTGATCGAGGCGAGCGGCGGGCGGGCCTTCATGCTCTTCACCAGTCACCGGGCCTTGAACGAGGCTGCGGAGCTGTTACGGGGCCAACTGGATTACCCTCTATTGGTGCAGGGCGAGATGCCCCGGCGGCGTCTCCTGGAGACGTTCCGGGAGATGGGCAACGCAGTGCTCCTCGGCACGTCCAGCTTCTGGGAAGGAGTGGACGTGAAAGGCCCGGCCTTGTCGGTGGTGGTGATAGACAAGCTGCCCTTCGCTTCACCGGGCGATCCGGTTCTGAAGGCGCGTCTCGATCTCATGCAAAACGAAGGGCGCAATCCCTTCATGGAATACCAGTTGCCTCAGGCGGTGATCGCCTTGAAACAAGGGGTGGGGCGCCTTATACGTGACGCCACCGACAAGGGCGTGATGATGATCTGCGACCCGCGCCTCACAGGTAAACCCTATGGCCGGGTGTTCCGGGAGAGTCTCCCACCCATGCGGCCCACCCGGGACCTCGGGGAAGTGCAGCGCTTCCTGTGGCAGGTCTTCACGGAAGAGACGGAGACGGCCCCATGAAGCTTCTCGCCCTCGATACCGCCGGCCCCAGCTGCTCCGTGGCTCTGCTCACGGATGCAGGCTTGGTGGAGAGCGAGATCCAGGCAGAGCGGGTGCACGCCGAGACCGTGTTGCCCATGGTGGAGAAATTGCTTACGGAAGCGGGTTTGAAGCTCGCCGAACTGGATGCCCTGGCTTTCGGCCGGGGCCCCGGAGCTTTCACCGGTCTGCGGGTGGCGGCATCCGTGGCCCAAGGTCTTGCCTATGGAGCGAAGCTCCCGGTGGTGCCGGTGTCCAACCTGGCCGCCTTGGCGGCGGCAGCCCATACACGGCATGGCGCCGGGCGCATCCTGGCCTGTCTGGATGCGCGCATGCAGGAGGTGTACTGGGCTGCCTATGGCCTTAAGGGGGATTCCCTTGAGCCCTTGAGCCCGGAATGCCTATCGCCACCAAGTGATCTTTTAGCCCCCACTGACGGTCCCTGGTTCGGCGCCGGTTCCGGCTGGGCTGCCTATCCTGAGGCGCTCAAGGCGCGCATACCCGGCCTTAAGGGCCTGGACGCTACCCTCGTGCCCAAAGCGGGGGATATAGCCAGATTGGCATATAAAGCGTTCAAGGCGGGTTCGACGGTGGTCCCAGAGCAGGCTTTGCCGGTTTATCTGCGAGATAAGGTCGCAACGCCAAAGCTTTAACCAATCTGTCATGTTACCTTGCTTTAATATTTCTGCCGGCGAATTCCTTTAGCCGGGCGGGAAAAGCATGGAAGAGAAGCGCATCCTGGTAGTGGAAGACGAGCGCGCCATCCGCGAGATGGTGACGTTCACCCTTAAACGGGCCGGCTTCGCCGTGAGCGAGGCAGAGGACGCCTCTGCGGCCCGCCGCGCCCTGGTGGACCACAGCCCGGACCTGGTGCTACTGGACTGGATGCTGCCCGACCTCTCCGGCTTGGAATTGGCCCGCGCCCTGCGCCGGGACCAAGCCACCAAGGAACTCCCCATCATCATGCTCACCGCCCGGGCCGCCGAGGATGACAAGGTCATGGGTCTGGAGAGCGGCGCCGACGATTACCTCACCAAGCCATTCTCCGCCCGGGAACTGGTGGCGCGTATCCAAGCCCTGCTGCGCCGTGCCGCCGGCGCCGACGGCGAAGCACTGGCGCTCGGCGGTCTGCGTCTGGATCCCGCGAGCCATCGGGTGAGCGTGGAGGGCACGGAAGTGACCCTCGGTCCCACCGAATACCGCCTGCTTAAGTTCTTCATGTCGCAGCCCGAACGCGTCTTCAGCCGTGCCCAGGTGCTGGACCGGGTGTGGGGCGGCAACGTGTATATCGAGGAGCGCACCGTGGATGTGCACATCCGCCGCCTGCGCAAGGCCTTAGGCCCCCACGGTTGCGATGCCTATATCCAGACCGTGCGCGGCAGCGGTTACCGCTTCTCGCCCCAAGGGACCCAGCAATGAATCCGGGTTGGCGACAGGAGGTCATGAGCTTCCTGTTCCTGCTCTTGCTCGCCGTCATCGGCGGGTTGGTGTACCGTCACACCTTCGCCTGGCTGTTCCTCTCGGCGGGCGTGTATCTCTTTTGGCATCTCATCAACCTTTACCGCCTGGACAACTGGTTGCGCCGTGGCCGCCAGTTCGCCACACCGTCGTCCTTAGGCGTGTGGGGCGAGATATTCAATCACTTCTACCGCCTGCGTCGTCGCGACCGTGAACGCAAGCGGCGCATAGCCTATCTCTTACGCGAGTTCCGCAACTCCACCTCCGCCATGCCGGACGCGGTGGTGGTGGTGGACGCCCTGTGGGAGATCATCTGGTTCAACGACGCAGCCAGCCGCCTCCTGGGCTTGAGGCCCGGGTCGGATCTGGGCCGGCGTATCGGTAACCTGATCCGCCATCCGGACTTCGTGGGTTATCTGCGTCACGGCGACTTCGAAGAGCCGGTGAACATCCCCGCGCCGGCGGCGCCGGGCGTGCATATCGCGCTCAGCATCGTGCCTTACGGCAGCGACCAGCGCCTGCTCCTGGCCCGGGATGTGACCCGCCTGCACCGCCTGGAAGAGATGCGCCGGGACTTCGTGGCCAACGCCTCCCATGAGCTGCGTTCGCCGCTTACGGTGGTGAGCGGCTATCTGGATGCCATGCGCGCCGATGCGCGGCTGGAGGGCGACTGGGGCGCCCCCCTGGCCGAGATGGAACACCAGATGCTGCGCATGTCCGCCATCATCAAGGACCTCCTGGAACTCTCCCGCCTCGAGACCGAGGCCCGCGAGGCCCCGTTCGCGCCGGTGGATGTGCCGGCCCTCCTGCAGCGGGTGCAGCGGGAATCCCAGGCCTTGGGCTATGGCCCCCGGGACGTATCGGTGCAGATCGGCGAGCCCCTGTGGATCCTGGGCGCCGAGAGCGAGCTCTACAGCGCCTTCTCCAACCTAGTGTTCAACGCCATGCGTTACACCCCGGATTCCGGCAAGGTCCTGATCCGCTGGGCGGCGAACGGCGAGGGCGCCACCTTGAGCGTCAGCGATACCGGCGTCGGCATCGCGTCGGAACATCTGCCGCGGCTCACGGAGCGCTTCTACCGGGTGGATCGTTCCCGCAACCGCGACAGCGGCGGCACGGGCCTCGGACTCGCCATCGTGAAGCACGTGCTGCAGCGGCATGCCGCCGAGCTGGACGTAGAGAGCGAACCGGGCAAGGGCAGCACGTTCACCTGCAGCTTTCCGGTGGAGCGTGTGACACGGGAGGCGAGGATCGCCTGAGATTCGGATTCCGCCGCGGCCGCCAGGGGTATACTGGGGTCACCGCGGCATTGGCTTAAACGCGGGTAACACTATGGATAAACTGAACCTTACACACCACATCTCGCAGAAGTTCAACGAGGAACTCGAGGACGTACGCAACCGCGTGCTCGCCATGGGTGGTCTCGTGGAACAGCAGATCGTGGATGCGCTGCGAGCCCTCACCGAGGGTGACAGCGAGCTCGGCCGCGCCATCGAGCAGCACGACTACAAGGTCAACCAGATGGAAGTGGCCATAGACGAGGAGTGCAGCCGCATCCTGGCCCGCCGTCAACCTGCTGCAAGCGACCTGCGCCTGATCCTCGCCATCATCAAGACCATCACCGACCTGGAACGCATCGGCGACGAAGCGGAGAAGATCGGCCGTTTCGCCGCGCGCCTCGCCGAGCAGGAACGCCCCAACACCAACTACCGCGAGATCGAGCACCTGGGTAACCACGTGCGGACCATGCTGCATGACGCGCTGGACGCGTTCGCGCGCCTGGATGCGGAAGCCGCGGTGCGCGTGGCGAAGGAAGACGAACGGGTTGACGGGGAATACGACGCCCTCTCGCGCCAGTCCATCACCTTCATGATGGAAGACCCGCGCACCATCCGCCGGGTGCTGGATGTGATGTGGTCGGCCCGCGCCCTGGAGCGCATCGGCGACCATGCCAAGAACATCTGCGAGTACGTGATCTATCTGGTGCGCGGCAAGGACGTGCGGCACAGCGGCTTCGAGGCCATGGAGAGGGAAGTCCTGGAACGCCCCTGATATGCACGCCATCCCGGAACCCGGGATGGCGTGAACTCTTGCCATAGCCTCTATATATGGGCATCCTTTAACTGGTCTTACGCACGCCGGAGATGCCTCCCATGATCTTGTCCCGCCGCCAGATCAACCTGGCCGGATTCCTCGTCTGCGCCGCGCTCCTGGCCTTCGCCTATTACTCCCAGTTCCATGACCATCTGGAACCCTGCCCGCTGTGCATCTTCCAGCGCATCGGGGTCATCGCCTTAGGGGTACTGTTCCTGGCAGCTTCTGTGCATCACCCGAAGACCTGGGGAGCGAAGATATATGGATGTCTGCTGCTCTTGGCCGCCGCGGCTGGCGGGGCCGTTTCCATCCGCCACATCTATATCCAGCATCTGCCGCCGGAGATGGCACCGCCCTGCGGTCCCGGCATCGGCTATCTGTTCGCGAAGCTGCCTTTCAGCCAGTTCCTGGTGAAGGCCTTCACCGGCAGCGCGGATTGCTCCGTGGTCACCTGGAGTTTCCTGGGTTTGACCATGCCGGAGTGGGTATTGATCTGGTTCGTGATCTTGGGAGTCGGTGGGCTCGTCGTGAACTGGCGCAAGTCAGCCAAGTAAGCGTTTCAAGACATCCTGGTAGATATCCACCAGCTGTTCCAGTTCGGTGACATCCACGCATTCGTCTATCTTGTGTATGCTGGCGTTGCGCGGCCCGAACTCGATCACCTGGGCACCGGTGGGGGCGATGAAGCGCCCGTCGGAGGTGCCGCCGCCGGTATCCAGCTTGGGCCGGATGCCCGTCACTTTCTCCACCGCTTCCTGCATGGCTGCACTCAGTTTCCCCGGCGGCGTGAGGAAGGGCTCGCCCATGGGGCGCCAGTCGACGTCGTAGCGCACTTTCATCTTGTCCATCACGGTATGGACCCGTTGCTTCAATCCCTCTTTGGTCACGGCGCTGGAATAGCGGAAGTTGAAGCGCACCGTGGCGTCGCCCGGGATCACGTTGCCGGCACCGGTACCGGAATTGAAGTTGGAGATCTGGAAACTGGTGGGCGGGAAGAATTCGTTACCGGAGTCCCAGCGGGCGGTGGTCAGTTCCGTGAGAACCGGCACCACACGATGGATGGGATTATCGGCCCGTTCGGGATATGCCACGTGACCCTGGATGCCGTGTACCTTGAGGATGCCCGTGAGGGAGCCGCGCCTGCCGTTGCGCAGGGTATCGCCGAAGCGCTCCAGGCAGGAAGGCTCGCCCAGCACGCACCAGTCTATCTTCTCGCCACGCTTTTCCAGGACCTCCATCACCTTCACTGTGCCGTCTACCGAAGGACCTTCCTCATCGCTGGTGATAAGGAAGGCGATGCTGCATTGGTGGGTCGGGTGCTCAGCGATGAAGCGCTCCACCGCGACGGTCATGGCCGCGAGGCCGCCTTTCATATCCGCGGTGCCGCGACCGTAGAGCCGACCGTCTTTCAAGGTAGGTGTGAAGGGTTCTGACGCCCATTGTTCCACTGGACCGCTGGGCACTACGTCCGTATGGCCGGCGAACACCAGCAGCGGTCCGCTCTTGCCGCGCCGCGCCCAGAAGTTATCCACGCTGCCGAAGCGCATGGGCTCCACGCTGAAGCCGATCTTCTTGAGCCGTGCAGCCATGAGTTCCTGGCAGCCGGCGTCATCGGGCGTGAGGGAGCGCCGGGCCACGAGTTCCTTGGTGAGTTCCAGTACCGCGCTCATGGGGCCCTTCACTGCGCGTTGCGCAGGAGTTCGTTGATGCCCACCTTGGCCCGGGTCTTGGCATCCACCCGTTTCACGATCACGGCGCAGGCGAGGCTGTAGCGCCCGTCTGCCGAGGGCAGGCTGCCGGGTACCACCACGGCGCCAGCCGGCACCCGGCCGTAGAGGGTCTCGCCGGTCTCCCGGTCATAGATACGGGTGCTCTGGCCGATGAATACGCCCATGGAGATCACCGCCCCCTGTTCCACCACCACCCCTTCCACGATCTCGGAGCGGGCACCGATGAAGCAGTCATCCTCGATGATGGTGGGCGAGGCCTGCACCGGTTCCAGTACACCGCCGATGCCGACACCGCCTGAGATATGCACTTTGCTGCCGATCTGGGCGCAGGAACCGATGGTGGCCCAGGTGTCCACCATGGTGCCGGGGCCCACGTAGGCGCCGATGTTCACGTAGGAGGGCATGAGCACCACGTCAGGAGCGATATAGGCGCCGAGCCTCACGGTGGCGGGCGGGACCACCCGGGCGCCTTCTCTCGCGAAGGCAGCCGCATCATGCTGGGAATACTTGAGGGGTACCTTGTCGTAGTAACGTGCGTTGCTGCCGTCTATCAGCTGGTTGGGATGCAAGCGGAAATACAACAGCACGGCTTTCTTGAGCCATTCGTTCACTACCCACTGGCCATCCTGCTTCTCGGCCACCCGCGCTTCACCCCGGTCCAGGAGGCCGACAGCCTCACCGATCGCCCTACGCAGGGCCGCATCCCGGTGTTCCGGGGTGATGTCAGCACGCTTCTCGAAAGCGGTTTCGATGAGGGAGCGGATTTCTTGGTTCATGGTGTCAGTCATTCTATAGTAGGTAACCGCTATCAGCCGTTTTCACCTATGCGCGCCAGCAAGGCATCTCGCAGCTTCTCGCGGGCAGTGGGATCGTCCAGGGGATGATGAGCGGCATCGGTGATGAAGAACACGTCTTCGGCACGCTCGCCCACAGTGGTGATCTTCGCATTCTGCAGCCTGAGGCCGCAGGCTTTGAGGGCCTGGCCTATCTGCGAGAGGAGCCCCGGCCGGTCGCCGGCAGTGATCTCCAGCACCGTGCGGCCGTTGCGTACATCGTCGCTGAAAGTGATGATGGTAGGGGTGGTGAACATGCGCACCTGACGCGGCGCGCGCCGGGTCACGGCGATGGGGGAGGCGTTCTTCCGGTTGATCTCCCGCACCAGTACCCGTTCGATCTCCGCGAGCCTTTCCGGATCGTCGATTGGCGCGCCCGTGTCTTCCAGCACCGCGTATGTGTCCAGGCTCGCCTCTTCGCCCAGGGGCACGATGCCGGCGTCCAGGATGGTGAGACCCAGCTGCGACAGCACCGCCGTCATGCGACCGAATATGAAGTCGTCATGGCGCGAATACACGCAGATGGCAGTGCCGCCCCGTTGGGTCTGCTGGCGCAGGAGCACCAGGGGCACATCGCCTTGCAAGCGTGCCGCCAAGCCTTCTGTGTGCCAGGCGATCTCTTCCGGATTGTGGCGCAGGAAATATTCTTCCGAGAGCCGCTGCCACACGCTGGCTACGGCTTCCGGATCCAGCCCCCGTTCCGCCAGCAGCGTTCGGGCCCGGTCCTGGGTCTCGGTGATGAGTTCGTCCTTATCCAGCGGCGCTTCGGCGCCATGGCGCAGAGCCTGGCTCGCTCTCTGGTAAAGCTCCGTGAACAAGCCGGCTTTCCAGGAGTTCCATAGGTCGGGATTGGTGGCACGTACGTCGGCCACCGTCAGCACGTAGAGGTAATCGAGATGCAGGGGATCGCCTATCTGAGTGGCGAAGGCCTGGATCACCTCCGGGTCGCTGATGTCCTTCTTCTGAGCGGTGATGGACAGGAGCAGGTGGTTCTGCACCAGCCAGGCGGCAAGCCGGGCCTCATAGCGTGTGAGCCCGTGATCGAGACAGAACTGTTCGGCTTCCACCGCGCCCAGTTCTGAGTGATCGCCGCCCCGGCCCTTGGCGATGTCATGGAACAGGCCGGCGAGATAGGCCACTTCGGGTTTAGGCAGGGCCTGCATGATACGGCTGCATAGGGGATATTCGTGGTCGTAACGGCTCAAGGCGAAGCGCCGCAGGTTGCTTACCACGAAGAGCGTGTGTTCATCCACGGTGTAGGCGTGGAACAGGTCGTACTGCATGCGGCCCACCACCGCACCGAAGGCGGGCAGGTAGCGACCGAGCACCCCATAGCGGTTCATGCGGCGTAGTTCATGGGTCACACCCTGGGGTTCCCGCAGGATGTCCATGAAGAGCGCACGGTTGGCCGGCTCGGCGCGGAAATCCGCGTCCATGCGCGGCAGGGCGAGGCGTATCCGGCGTATGGTCTCGGCGCTCACGCCCTTGAGGCGCGGGTGTTGTTCGAGCACATGGAACATCTCCAGCAGCGCGCCGGGTTTGCGCTCGAAGAGATCGGGGGAACGCGCCGTGAGGAAACCGCCACGATCGGCGAAATCCCCGCTGAGGGGCACCGCCTCGCCCCGGGTCGGGTTGAGGATGGCCTCGTCGAACAACTGTAAAAGCATCTCATTCAGGCGCGATACCTGCATGACTGTGCGGTAGTACTGCTGCATGAACTGCTCGACGCCCAGGTTGTTGGGGGCGTCCTTGAAACCCGCCTGCCGCGAGAGCTTGATCTGGGCGTCGAACAGGAGCCGATCTTCGCGCCGCCCGTGCAGGAGGTGGAGTGCAAAGCGCACTTTCCACAAGTAATTCTGTCCGGCCGTGAGGCTCTGGTATTCCTCTTCCGTGAGGAAGCCCTGCTCCACGAGACCGTGGAGCGTGGCGGCACCGAAATGCCGTTTCGCCACCCAGCCGATCATCTGGATGTCCCGCAAGCCCCCAGGGCCTTCCTTCACGTTGGGTTCGAGGCGATAGGCTGTGTCGTGGTATTTGGCGTGGCGTTCCTGTTGCTCGCGCCATTTGGCGGCGAAGAATTCCTGGGACGTCCAGATGCGCCCGGGCCCGGTGGCTTCCACCAGTGCGCGGTAAAGAACCTGGCCGCCTTTGAGCAAGCGCGATTCCATGAGGCTCGTAGCCACCGTGATATCGGCACCCGCGTGGCTCACGCATTCTTCCAGGGTGCGCACGCTGTGGCCCACTTCCAGGCCGATGTCCCATAAGGATGTGACGAAGGCGGCGATGCGCTCCCGCTGGACGCCGCCGCTCTCCTGGCGCACCAGGAGCAGGATGTCTATATCGGAGGAGGGGTGCAGTTCACCGCGGCCATAACCGCCCACCGGCACCAGGGCGAGTTCGGCTTCGAGGCCGGCGAGATGCAGGGCGAAGACCTTCCCGAGCAGCGCATCCACCAATGCCGCCCGCTCCCGCACCAGGGATTCAACGTCGGTGCCCTGCTCGAAGCGTCGTTTAAGTTCTGCGTCGCCTTGTTGCAGGATGCGTTTCAGGGTGAGCAGCGGCCGTGGGCCATCATGGAGGCTCCGTTCCAGCGCCGCGGGGTCGTAGAGAGGGGCGGGACCGGCCGGGGCCGGCGGGCTCACGCGCAAGCGTCAGACTTCGCCGTTGGCGCGGGTGGTGAGGATCTCATGGCCCTTGTCCGTGACCAGGATGGTGTGTTCCCACTGGGCGGAGAGCGAATGGTCCTTGGTGACCACCGTCCAGCCGTCCGGGAGCATCTTCACGTGGCGCTTGCCCGCGTTGATCATGGGTTCGATGGTGAAGGTCATGCCGGACTTGAGTTCCAGGCCCACACCCGGAGTGCCGTAATGCAACACCTGCGGGTCCTCGTGATAGACCCGGCCGATGCCATGACCGCAATACTCGCGCACCACCGAGAAGCCGTGGCCTTCGGCGAACTGCTGGATGGCGTGGCCGATGTCGCCCAGGCGCGCACCGGGCCGCGCCATCTCGATGCCCAGCAGCATGGCGTCGTGGGTCACCTGCACCAGACGGCGGGCCATCACCGAGGGCTCGCCCACGAAATACATCTTGCTGGTGTCGCCGTGGAAGCCGTCTTTGATGACGGTCACATCGATGTTGATGATGTCACCGTTCTTGAGTTTCTTGTCATTGGGGATGCCATGGCAGACCACGTGGTTCACCGAGGAACAGATGGTCTTGGGGAAACCGTTGTAGCCCACGTTGGCCGGGATGGTCTTCTGGGTGTTGACGATGTAGTCGTTGCAGATACGGTCCAGCTCGTCGGTGGTGATCCCGGGCTGTACGTGGGGGCCGATCATGTCCAGGACCTCGGCCGCGAGGCGACCGGCCTCGCGCATCTTGTCCTGTTCCTGGGGGGTCTTGATGGTGATGGCCATGGGATTTACGGGGTCCAGGCGGGTGGTGTGGGGCGTAAGCCCTTGCCCGCGTTGCATTTTAACGGCTGCTTATGGTATAAAGCGCGGCGTTTTTTCGCAAATCAGGCCGGTTATGACCTCGATATGAGGGCACAGCCGGTGTTTTAAAACCCACACATACGCCGTTAACCGTTCGTGGGGTGCCCGCCGGTCCTCTATCAGGGACCAGGGTCACGACACGGGGCGTATGGAGGCCTAACCCCGGGAATCTTCCCTGCTTGCAGGGCGGTTCCCATTCAGGAGAAAGATTACATGGTTACCATGTCCATGCGCGAGATGCTGGAAGCCGGCGTCCATTTCGGCCATCAGACCCGTTTCTGGAACCCGAAGATGGCCCCGTACATCTTCGGCGAGCGCAGCCGCATCCATATCGTCAACCTCGAGAAGACGCTGCCGCTCTATAACGAAGCCTCCGAGTTCGTGAAGCGGCTGATTTCCGATGGCGGCACCATCCTGTTCGTCGGCACCAAGCGTGCCGCGCGTGAATCCATCGGCGAGGAAGCCCGCCGCTGCGGCATGCCCTGCGTGAACCAGCGCTGGCTGGGCGGCACCCTCACCAATTACAAGACCGTGCGCCAGTCCATCCGCCGCATGAAGGAGCTGGAAGCCCAGTCCATCGACGGCACCTTCGAGCGCCTCGGCAAGAAGGAAGTCATCCGTCTGCGCCGCGAGATGGAGAAGCTCGAGAAGAGCCTCGGCGGCATCAAGGAGATGAACGGGCTGCCGGACGCGCTGTTCGTCATCGACGTGGGCCACGAGAAGATCGCCATCAGCGAAGCCCGCAAGCTCAACATCCCCATCGTGGGCGTGGTGGACACCAACAATTCCCCGGACGGCATCGACTACGTGATCCCGGGCAACGACGACGCCATCCGCGCCGTGCAGCTCTACGCCCAGGGCATGGCCGATGCAGTGCTGGCGGGCCGTGAAGCCATGCCGCAGATCGGCGGCGATTCCGAAGACGAGTTCGTGGAGCTGGACGAGAACGGCCGTCCGAAGGCGCGCCGCGGCCGCAAGAAGGGCGCCGCCCCCAAGAAGGCCCCCGCCCGGGCTGAAGGCGAAGCTCCGGTTGCCGCTGCCGGCGATGCCGGGCATGAGCATAAACCGGCCGAAGACAAGAAGGCCGCCGGCATCCACAAGAAGAAGGCTCCGGTACGCAAGAAGACCGGCGGCAGGAAGCCCGACGGCGCCGGCGAGTGATCGCCGGCCCTGCGTGGGCCACAGTTATACCGTTCAACATCCAGCGTTCAGGTACAAGGCATGACGATCTCAGCTTCGATGGTCAAGGAACTGCGCGAGCGCACCGGCGCCGGCATGATGGAATGCAAGAAGGCTCTGACCGAGTCCAGTGGTGACCTGGACCTCGCGGTCGAGAACATGCGCAAAGCGGGTCTCGCCAAGGCCGACAAGAAGGCGGGGCGCGTGGCCGCCGAGGGTCGCATCGCCATCGAGCAGGCGGGTGATGCCGTCGCCATGGTGGAAGTGAACTGCGAGACCGACTTCGTGGCCAATGGCGACGAGTTCGGCGGCTTCGCTGCCGGCGTGGCCAAGGCAGTGCTGGCTGCGGCACCCGTGAGCCTAGAGGCGCTCAACGATGCCAAACTAGGCAACGGCGAGAGCGTGGACCTGGCCCGTCGCAACCTGGTCGCCAAGATCGGCGAGAACATCGCTGTGCGCCGGATCGAGCGTTTTGAGACCAAAGGCGGCGTGTTCGGCGCCTACGTCCACGGCACCCGCATCGGGGTGCTGGTGGAGCTCAAGGGCGGTACGCCTGCGCTCGCCAAGGACATCGCCATGCACGTGGCCGCGAGCCGCCCCCTCTGCGTCAAACCGGATCAGGTGCCTGTCGAGGTGCTTGAGAAGGAACGCGAGATCATCCGTGCCCAGTCCGCCGACAGCGGCAAGCCCGAAGCCATCATCGAGAAGATGGTGGAAGGCCGCCTCAAGAAATACCTGGCGGAGGTCACGCTCCTGGGCCAGCCCTTCATCAAGGATCCGGACCTGACGGTGGAGAAGCTCTTGGCCAAGTACGGGGCCGAGGCCCTGCGCTTCGTCCGCTTCGAGGTAGGCGAGGGTATCGAGAAGAAACAGGAAGACTTCGCCGCCGAGGTCATGGCCCAGGCGCGCCGCGGCTGAGAGCCGCAGGCCCCGCAGGGGGCGGTTTACGGTACAATTTGACCGCCCACAGTAGCCCCGCTTTGCGGGGCTCCGCGTAACTGGACGCCAGCGCAACCGAACGAAGACGCCATGGCCACCCACGCCCCAGCCTATAAGCGCATCTTGCTGAAGCTCTCAGGCGAAGCCCTAATGGGCTCCGGCGACTACGGCATCGATCCCCCTGTCATCAAGCGCTTCGCCGGCGAGATCCGCGACGTGCGTGATGCCGGTGTACAGGTGGGCCTCGTGGTCGGCGGCGGCAACATCTTCCGCGGCGCGGGCCTGGCCCGGGCCGGCATGGACCGGATCACGGCCGATCATATGGGCATGCTCGCCACCATCATGAACAGCCTCGCCCTGCAGGACGCCCTGGAGCGCATGGGCGTCTATGTACGAGTCATGTCCGGCATGAGCGTCAACGACGTGTGCGAGGACTATATCCGCCGCCGCGCCGTGCGCCACCTTGAGAAGGGCCGGGTATGCATCTTCGCCGCCGGCACCGGCAACCCGTTCTTCACCACCGACACCGCGGCCAGCCTGCGCGCCATCGAGATCGGCGCCGAACTCCTCATCAAGGCTACCAAGGTGGACGGCGTGTACTCAGCCGACCCCAAGACGGATCCCAAGGCAGTGCGTTACGCGCACCTGACCTACGACCGCATCATCAACGACAAACTGATGGTCATGGACGCCACCGCCATGGTGTTGTGCCGTGACAACGACATCCCTCTACGCGTGTTCGACCTGTCACACGCCGGCGACCTGATGCGCATCGTGCAGGGCGACGGTAGCGTCGGGACGCTGGTGGACAATGGAGGCCCGAAATGATCGACGACGTGAAGAAATCCGCCACCGAGCGCATGCACAAGAGCGCCGAGACCCTCAAGGACACGCTCGCCAGGCTGCGCACCGGCCGCGCGCATGTGAGCATTCTCGACCATCTGCGCGTGTCCTATTACGGCTCCGACGTACCCCTCAACCAGGTGGCCAACGTGGCGGTGGCCGACGGCCGCACGCTCACCATCACGCCCTGGGAGAAGCCCATGATCCCGGTGATCGAGAAGGCCATCATGACCTCCGATCTCGGTCTGATGCCGGCTACTGCGGGCAACGTGATCCGCGTGCCCATGCCCGCGCTCACCGAGGAGCGCCGCAAGGAGATCATCAAGGTGGCGCGTCAGGAAGCCGAAGCTGCACGGGTCGCGGTACGCGGTGTGCGCCGCGATGCCAATACCGAACTCAAGGCGCTGCTCAAGGATCGCAAGGTCACCGAAGACGAAGAGCGCCGTGCCCAGGACGAGGTGCAGAAGCTCACCGACAAGAACATCACCGACATTGACAAGATACTGGCCGCGAAAGAAGCCGAGTTGATGGAAGTCTGACCGCTCCCATGGGGCGGAATCCGAACTAGCATGACCGACAGCACTACAGGCGCGCCGCCCGCGCATATCGCCATCATCATGGACGGCAACGGCCGCTGGGCCAAAGGCCGCGGCATGCTGCGGCATGTGGGACACAAAGCCGGACTGGATACCGCCCGCAAAGTCATCGAGCATTGCGCCAAGCTCGGTGTCGGTACTCTCACACTATTCACCTTCAGCAGCGAGAACTGGCACCGGCCTGAGAACGAAGTCAGCCGCCTGATGGAGCTATTCCTGATGGCGCTCGGCAAAGATGTGCGCGAGTTACATGCCAACGGCATACGCGTGCGTTTCATCGGCAAACGCGAGATGTTCTCCGGCAAGCTACAGCAGGGGATGCTGGAAGCAGAAGAGCTGACCCACGCCAACAAACGCATGCTGCTCAACGTCGCCGTGGCTTATGGCGGCCGTTGGGACATCGTGGAAGCCGCGCGTCGTTTCGCCGTGAAGGTTGCGGCCGGGGAGGCCCACCCCGAAGAGCTGAGCGAGCATGCGCTGGCGCCCGGCCTCTCCCTCGCTGAGTCCCCGGACCCGGACCTCTTCATCCGTACCGGCGGCGAGCGCCGCATCAGCAATTTCCTGTTGTGGAACCTGGCCTATAGCGAACTTTATTTCAGTGACCTCCTGTGGCCGGATTTCGGCGAGCAGGCGCTGGATGAGGCCCTGGAGTGGTTCAACACCCGCAAGCGCCGTTTCGGCCGTGTCGATGAGCAGTTGAGCGGGGGACGGGATGCTTAAGCAGCGCATCATCACGGCACTCATCCTCGCTGCGCTCGTATTGGCGCTCATATTCTTCGCGCCGGGTTGGTCGTTCGCGGGCGCCATGTTCTTCATGGCTTTGGTCGGAGCCTGGGAGTGGTCCGCTCTCACGGATCGGTCGGACAGGAGCTCACGTCTCGCCCTGGTGGCACTGTTCGGAGCATTGGCGATAGCCGGCGGCTGGCTGCAGTATCGATTAACGTATCCGACAGGGCTACTCCTATATATGGTGTTGGCCCTGGCTTGGTGGCTATTCAGCCTCGTGTGGATCGCGTTCTGGCGTGTGGAGTTCAGCCGCCCGGTGAAGATCCTGTGTGGCGTGCTCACCTTGCTGCCGTCTCTCGCGGCGGTGGTGGCGATCCGTTCTTTCAGCCCCTGGTACCTGGTGATGCTGTTGTTGGTGACGTCGGCGGCGGACATCGGCGCCTATTTCACCGGCCGGGCCATCGGCCGGCATAAACTGGCGCCCCAGGTGAGCCCCGGCAAGACTTGGGAAGGGGTCGCCGGCGGCATCGCCCTGGTCACGCTGGTGGCTGCTGTGGCCGCCCGCTGGCTGCCGGTGGCCACCGGGCCGTTCATACTCCTATGTATATGCGTGGCGCTGCTCTCAGTGGTCGGCGACCTTTCGGAGAGCCTGTTCAAGCGGCAGGCCGGGATAAAGGACAGCGGCAGCCTATTCCCCGGTCATGGCGGAGTATTGGACCGGGTGGATAGCCTGACAGCCGCAGCGCCTCTCTTCTGGCTGGGGATGATGCAGCTCCTGGGGATGCTGCCGTGATCGGCGTCACCGTCCTGGGCTCTACCGGCAGCGTGGGCGTGAGCACGCTCGATGTGATCGCGCGTCATCGTGATCGCTTCCGGGTGGTCGCGCTCACCGCCAACCGCGATGTGGACGGTCTTTTCAAGCAATGCCTGGAACACCAGCCGAGGCTCGCGGTCATGGTGGAGGAGGCGGCGGCCAAGCGACTGGAAACTCTGGTGCGGGACAGCGGTCTCAAGATCGAGGTACGTTCTGGCCGCGCGGCATTGCTGGAGGCTGCGGCGGCGGAAGACGGCCGTTACGTGATGGCGGCCATCGTGGGCGCCGCCGGCCTGGAAGCGACCATGGCGGCGGTGCATGCCGGCAAACGGGTGCTCCTGGCCAACAAGGAAGCACTGGTCATGGCCGGCCGGATATTCATGGATGCCGTGCGCAAGCGCGGCGTGGAACTCATGCCCATAGACAGTGAGCACAACGCGGTGTTCCAGTGCATGCCCGGCGGTTATCGCCCCGGCGCTTGGCCCCAGGGTGTGCGCCGTATCTTGCTGACTGCTTCCGGCGGACCCTTCCGCGGCTGGCCCCAGGAGCGTCTCGCCGAAGTCACGCCGGCAGAAGCCTGCGCCCATCCCAACTGGAGCATGGGGCGGAAGATCTCGGTGGATTCGGCCACCATGATGAACAAGGGTCTCGAAGTGATCGAGGCATGCTGGTTGTTCGATACGGGCCCAGAACGCATCGAAGTGGTGGTGCATCCCCAGAGCGTCATCCACTCCATGGTCGAATACGAAGATGGATCGGTGCTGGCCCAGCTCTCCAATCCCGACATGCGCACACCCATCGCCCACGGGCTCGGTTGGCCGGAGCGCCTGGATGCGGGAGTGGAACCCCTGGACATGCTCGCCCGCGGCAACCTCGATTTCGAGCCGCCGGACCTGGAAGCTTTCCCCTGTCTCGGCCTCGCCATGCAGGCGGCGCGCGCGGAGGGCGGCGCACCGGTGATATTGAACGCAGCCAACGAAGTGGCGGTGGCCGCATTCCTTGCCGGCCGCCTGCCGTTCACCGGCATCGCCGAGCTCGTGGCCGCCATGCTGGACAAGATGGACGCGCTCCGCGCCGACACGCTGGAAGCGGTACTGGCACTCGACCGACGCGCGCGGGATACCGCCGAGACCTACCTCACGGCCCTCGCCTAGGAGCCGGCAAACCATGCAATTCCTCATCAGCATCCTGGCCTTCCTCGCCGCCATCGGCATCCTGGTGACGGTGCACGAGTTCGGCCACTTCATCGTCGCCCGGAGCCTCGGCATCAAGGTGTTGCGTTTCTCCATCGGTTTCGGCAAACCGCTCTTCACCTGGCATCGCCGCAACGACGACACGGAATACGTGATCGCAGCCCTGCCGCTCGGCGGCTATGTGAAGATGGCGGACGAACGGGAAGGCACGGTGGCGGAAGCCGATCTGCCACGTGCTTTCAACCGCCAGCCGCTGCCGAAGCGCCTGGCCGTGGTGCTGGCCGGCCCCGCTTTCAACCTCGTGTTCGCGGTGCTGGCTTACTGGGTCATCTTCATGGCCGGCATACCCGGCCTCAAGGCCGTCATCGGGGACATCGCTCCCGGCTCGCCGGCCGCCGCAGCCGGCTTCCTGCCCCAGGACCGGATAGTCGCAGTGGCCGGACATGAGGCCGGTACCTGGGATGCGGTGCTTCTGGACCTATTCCAGGAGGTGCTGAACGGGCACGAAGTGCAGGTGACGGTGCAGCCGCCCGTAGGTCCGGAACGCCAACTGACCCTCAAGGTCGGCAATACCCGCGCCCTGACCGAGCCGGGCAAGCTGCTCACAGGGCTCGGCCTCTCACAATGGGATCCACCCATCACGCCCATCATCGGGCAGCTGACACCGGATGGCAGCGCGAAGGCTTCGGGTCTGCATGAAGGCGACCGCATCCTTTCTGTCCAGGGCCGGCCTGTGGTTGATTGGCAATCGTTGGTGACCCAGATCAAATCAGTACCAGGCAAGACCCTCGACCTGACCATCGAGCGTGGAGGGCAACAAGAGACCCTGGCCTTGCGCGTAGGTACCCTCGCCGGCGATGGCACAAGCGTCGGACATATCGGTGCGGCTCCACGCATCCCTCCGGACTTTTATGCAGGTTTGCAGGCGGAACAACGGTATAATCCCCCGGCTGCCCTTTGGCAGGCGCTCACGCGCACAGCGGATCTGGCCTGGCTGACGCTGGATGCCGCCTGGAACATGGTGCTCGGCAACGTGTCCTGGCGGAACATCAGCGGGCCGATAAACATCGCCCAATACGCGGGTTACACCGCCGAGAGCGGTCTGGTGCCTTTCCTGGCGTTCCTAGCCATCGTCAGCATCAGCCTCGGAGTGCTGAATCTGCTGCCGATCCCCGTACTGGACGGCGGACATGTGCTGTATTTTGCGATGGAATTCGTCAAGGGTTCACCCCTGACGGAGAGGGTGGAGATGATGGGACAGCGCGTCGGTATCACGCTGCTCCTGGTGCTGACGAGTTTCGCCGTCTTTAACGATCTAGTGCGCGTGTTCAGTTGAGGAGGACGTCATTTTGGGAAATTTGAAACGCGCCGGGTCGATCCTGGCCGCTCTCATGCTCCTGGCCGCAGCCTCCATCGCGCATGCAGACGATTCATTCGTGGTCAAGAAATTCCAGTTGGAGGGCCTGCAGCGCATCTCCGACGGTACTCTGTACGACTACCTGCCAGTGAACGTGGGCGACACCGTGGATGCCGCCCGTGTGCAGCAGGCTATCCGTGCCTTGTACAAGACTGGATTCTTCCGCGACGTGGAGATGCGCCGCGACGGCGATACGCTCATAATCTTGGTGAAAGAGCGGCCCTCTATCGCACATTTCGTCGTCACAGGCAATAAGCTTGTCAAGAGCGATGATCTCAATAAGAACCTGACGAAGGCTGGTCTGGTCGAAGGTCAGATATTCAACCGCGTCGTATTGGATGGCTTGTTGCAGGATCTATATGACGAGTATTACAGCCATGGCCATTACGGTGTCACCATCAAGACTGATGAGAAGGATGTCGGAGATAACCGCGTAGATGTAACGGTTGCAATCTCCGAGGGGGTCACTGCCCGTATACGTTCGATCAATGTAGTGGGTAACCACGATTTTACCGATGACGACTTGCAAGCAGTTTTTCAGCTCAAAGTATCAAGTCTCTTAACTTATTTCGGGAGCGCCGATGAGTACGCGCGTGAGAAATTAGTAGGTGATCTGGAAGCGTTGCGCTCTTTCTACATGGACCAGGGTTATGCGGATTTCAGCATCGAATCCACCCAGGTAGCTATCTCTCCTGACCACAACAGTGTCTATATAACGATAGACATCAAGGAGGGCGCGGTCTATAAGGTGAGCTCGGTGAAGCTCGATGGCGCTTTCCCGGTGCCGGAGAAAGAGCTGGAGCGTTACCTGTTGCTGCATACCGGTGACACCTTCTCCCTGAAGCATGCCACTGCCAGCGCTGATCTCATACGCAAGCGACTCGGCGTGGTCGGCTATGCTTTCGCCCAGGTGAACCCGATCCCCCAGATAGACCGTGATCACAAGCTCGTGGCCATCACTTTCATGGTGGATCCAGGAGAACGCACTTATGTGCGGCACATCAATTTCGAAGGCGCGCCGGGCACCAACGACGAGGTGTTCCGCCGTGAGATGCGCCAGTTCGAGGGCTCATGGCTCTCGAATGTGGACATGGAGCGTTCGCGGGTGCGCTTGCAGCGATTGCCATGGGTCGAGGACGTACAGGTCAAGACCACCAAGGTGCCAGGCACGCAGAACGAAGTGGACCTGGATTACTCCCTGAAAGAACGCCCGCCTGGCACCGCCAACGTCGGCATCGGCTACGGCAGCCAGTCGGGTCTCGTCATCGACGGGCAGATCGCCAACGCCAATTTCCTTGGTACCGGGGATTCCCTGTCGCTTAACGCTAGCCATACCGCGATTGGGCACAGCTATAGCGGGAGGTATACGGATCCTTACTTCACCGTGGATGGGGTAAGCCGCAGTTTCAATCTCTTCGAAAGCCGGGTCTCCTCATTCACTATAAATAGCGCACCGCTCACCACCAGCTCTTATGGCGGCGGCTTGAACTTCGATATCCCCATCAGTGAGTTCAGTGCCTGGGGGGTCGGAGCAACCTTCTCGCACAGCGAACTTTTCTCCACGGTCGGTACGTCGCAGTCTTATCTGGACTTCGTAACCAATCCGAAGAATGGCACCGTTTACTACACGCTGGGTGCGTGCCAGAATCCTGTCAGCGGTGATATTTTTATCTGCCAGTTCCCTGCGCTGCGTTATAACACTATGGAAGCCGTGGTCAGCTACGTGCGCGACACGGAGAACCGTGTGATATTTCCAACGAGTGGTACGCGTGAGTCTCTCAGCCTGACGGCCGCGGTCCCGGGCGGCAGCTTACGTTATGCCATCCTCGCGTATCAGCAATACGCATTCCTGCCGTTGCCCAAGGGGTTCGTCTACGCCCTGAATGCGCAGTTCGCTTATGGTGCTCCTTACGGCGGCACGTCGCCTTTCCCGCCGTTCAAGAACTTCTTCTCCGGCGGTCCGGATACGGTGCGCGGCTGGCAGCCGAATACCTTGGGACCGCGTGACGTCAGCAATAACCTGCCCATCGGCGGACGCGAGCAGATCTACGCCCAGAACGAGTTTGTGCTGCCATCCTTCAGCAAGCAGGACCAGGCAGAGGGCACTTATACCGCTTCCAGCCGGTTCGCGTTCTTCGTGGACGTAGGCAACGTGTTCGCCTTCCCGGGCGATTTCAGGTTCCGGGACCTGCGTGCCTCCTATGGCATCGCGGCCACCTTCCTGACCCCCCTCGGGGCCATGAAATTCAGTTATGCTTTCCCCATGAATGCCAAGCCGGGTGACCAAACAGAACGTCTGCAGTTCACCCTCGGCGCCTATTACTGATTTATCCAGGAGCACGAGTCGTGAGCAGAAAATCGTCTTTGATATACAGCGCGCTGACCGCCGCGGCACTGACTTTCGCCGTGCAAGCGAACGCTGCCGACATCAAGATCGGCGTGGTGGACATGTCGAGCCTGCTGCAGAAATCACCGCAGGCCCAGAGCGCGAGCCAGGAGATGACCAAGAAGTTCGACAGCCGCAAGAAGGACCTGGTGTCAGAGCAGGACAAGATCAAGAACCTGCAGGACACGCTTAGCAAGAACGGCGCCGTGATGAGCGCCAGCCAGCTGCAGGACTCGCAGGCGCAGCTCGACGAGCTGCAGCGCGATTTCAGCCGCAAGCAGAGCGACTACATGGATGACGTCAACATGGAGCGCAACGCCGCCCTGAGCCGCCTGCAGCAGCAAGTGCTGAAGGCAGTGCAGGAGTTCGCCCAGGCCCAGAAGTACAACCTGATCGTCGGCGACGGTGTGTTCTACAAGGACAACACCGTGGACGTCACCGATCAGGTGCTGGCGCAGATGCAGAAGGACTACAAGGCCGAGAGCGCCGCCAGCGGCAACTGAAGCACGCATGGGGGCGGAATACACCCTGGCTGAACTGGCGGCCCGCTGCGGGGGAGAAGTGCGGGGCGACGGCGGCGTGCGGCTGCGCGGCGTCGCCACCATCCAGAACGCCGGTCCCGGTAGCATCGCCTTTCTCGCCAACCCTCATTACCGGCGTTTCCTCGCCACTACCGCCGCCAGCGCACTGATACTGACGCCGGCTGATGCAGCGGAGTGCGCGCTGCCCGCTCTACTCACACCCAATCCCTATCTTCTGTATGCGCGCGTGGCCACCATGCTCGCGCCGGCGCCGGTGATGTGCAGCGGCGTACATCCCGCGGCACATATCGATCCCGCGGCGCGCATCGCGAAAGATGCCTGGATTGGGCCGGGCGCAGTGGTGGAGGCGGGTGCCGAGATCGGTCCCCGTGCCAGCATTGGCCCTAACTGCGTGGTGATGGAGGGCGCGCGGGTCGATGAGGCGAGTCAGCTGGTGGCGTCGGTGACTCTCTGCCATCACGTTACGCTCGGCAAGCGCGCCCTGTTGCACCCCGGGGTGGTGATCGGCGGAGACGGCTTCGGCATCGCGCCTGACAAGGCCGGCTGGGTCAAGGTGCCGCAGCTCGGTTCGGTGCGTATCGGCGACGATGTGGAGATAGGCGCCAATACCACCGTGGACCGCGGCGCCTTGGAGGACACCGTCATCGAGGACGGGGTGAAGCTAGATAACCAGATACAGGTGGGTCACAACGTGCGCATCGGGGCGCATACCGCCATCGCCGGCTGCACGGCCATCGCAGGCAGCACCGTCATCGGCAAGCGTTGTATGATTGCCGGTGGGATAGGGATCGCCGGACATCTCGATATCTGCGACGACGTGGTGATTACCGCCTTCACGCTGGTGAGCCATTCGATTACGCAACCCGGGACATATTCGGGCAGCCTTCCTATGGATAGCGTGCAGCGATGGCGTAAGAACAGCGTGCGCTTCCGCCAGCTCGACGCCATCGCGCGTCGGGTCGCGGATATTGAAAAGAAACTCAAGGATTAAACCATGGCCCAGCAACCATTCCTGGATATCCACGCCATCATGCGGCAGTTGCCGCATCGTTACCCGTTCCTTCTCATCGACCGGGTGCTGGAATGCACGCCGGGCGAGACGCTCACGGCGCTCAAGAACGTCACGATCAACGAGCCTTTTTTCCCGGGCCATTTCCCGCAGCGACCGGTGATGCCGGGCGTACTGATATTGGAAGCCATGGCCCAGGCCGCCGGTCTGTTGGCAATGTCGAGCCACGGCCACACGTCCAAGGAGAACGAACTCTACTATTTCGTCGGCATAGACAAGGCCCGCTTCCGCCAACAGGTCGAGCCGGGCGATCAGCTCATCTTCAAGGTGAAGGTGCTGGCCACCAAACGCGGCATCTGGAAGTTCGCCGGCGTCGCCGAAGTCGAGGACCGGGTGGCGGCGGAAGCCGAACTCATGTGCGCCGCGCGGCAACACGATTGAGCATGACAGGCATCGATCCTCGAGCGGTGATCGATCCGACGGCGAAGCTCGCCCCGGATGTGAGCATCGGGCCGTACAGCGTGATCGGCCCGGACGTGCATATCGGTGCCGGTACGGTCATTGGCCCCCACGTAGTGATACAAGGACCGACGCGCATCGGCCGCGACAACCGCATCATGCCGTTCGCTTCTTTGGGCGGACAGCCCCAGGACAAGAAATACGCCGGCGAACCTACGCTGCTCGAGATCGGCGATCGCAATAGCATCTTCGAGTTCGTCACCTTCAACCGCGGCACCGCCCAGGACAAGGGTATCACGCGCATCGGCAGCGACAACTGGCTCATGGCCTATGTGCACCTGGCCCACGACTGCACCCTGGGCGACAACATCATCATGGCCAACAACGTCACCCTCGCCGGGCACGTGGATATCGAGGACTGGGCGATCCTGGGCGGTTTCACCAAGATCCACCAGTTCGTGCGCATCGGCGCCCACAGTTTCACGGGCATGAACGTGGACGTGACCCGCGACGTGCCGCCCTATGTCATGGTCTCGGGCACGCCGGTGGAGCCCCATGGCATCAACAGTGAAGGCCTCAAGCGGCGCGAGTTCAGCGCCGAACAGATCCGCAACATCAAGAACGCCTATCGGATCCTGTACCGCTCGGAGCTGCGCCTGGAGGAAGCCCTGCAACAGCTGCGTGAGTTAGGCACCTCACAGCCGGAAGTGGCGCTGATGGTGAAGTTCTTGGAGCAGAGCGAACGCAGCATCACCCGCTGACGGGCAAGGGGACACTAGATGCGCATCGGCATCGTCGCGGGGGAGAGTTCAGGCGACATCTTGGGAGCGGGGCTGATGCGCGCGCTGCAGGCACGCGTACCCGACGCGAGCTTCGAAGGCGTCGCAGGTCCCGAGATGGCCTCTGCCGGCTGCCATGTGCTCTATCCGGCGGAGACCCTGGCGGTGTTCGGCATCATGGAGGTACTGAAGCATCTGCCCCGGTTACTGGCGGTGCGCCGTGAGCTGCGCCGTCATTTTCTCGCGAATCCACCTGACGTTTTCGTCGGTATAGATGCGCCGGATTTCAACCTGGGCCTGGAGACCGCTCTGCGGCAGGCTGGAATCCCGACCGTGCATTACGTGAGCCCTTCCATCTGGGCCTGGCGGCCGGAGCGCGTGTTCACAGTCGGCCGCGCCGCGGACCTCACGCTGGCGCTATTGCCGTTCGAGCCCGAGCTGTATCACCGGCACGGTTTCAAAGCGACGTTTGTCGGGCATCCCCTGGCCAGCGCCATACCAGCAGAGATAAACCGGACCCAGATGCGGGATCTGTTGGGCCTGCGGGCCGGCGCGCTGGTCGCGATCTTACCCGGCAGCCGCATGGGCGAGGTGACCCGTCTGGGTTCCCTATTCCTGGAGACGGCCCGGTGGCTGCAAACACGCCGCCCGGATGTGAGCTTCGTCATCCCGGCCGCTACACCGCGGCTGCAGGCATTGATCGAACGGCAGTTGCATCAGTGCCAACCACCCTTGCCGGTGACGGTTGTATCCGGCCGGGCACGTGAGGTGTTGGGTGCGGCGGACGCCGCCTTGGTGGCTTCCGGGACGGCGACCCTCGAGGCCATGCTGATGCAATGCCCGATGGTGGTGTCTTACCGTATCGCGCCACTCACACATTGGATCGTGTACAAGGTCAAGCGCTTTGCCAGCCCGTATGTCGCGCTGCCGAACCTGCTGGCCAGCCGCGAATTGGTACCGGAATTCCTGCAGGGCCGCGCTATCGCGGCGCACATGGGTGCCGCGCTGCTTACTCTGCTCGAGGACGCTGGCGCGCGCGATGCACAGCTGGACGGTTTTCGCGCGCTCGGCGGAGTGTTGCGGCGAGGCGCCAGCGAACGGGCCGCTGATGCGGTGCTTGCGCTGCTGGCACCGGCAGGCAAGGCGTAGAATGGCGCGTGCAGCAAGCAGGGCGCAAGCGGGTATGTTTCTTGACGTGATCAGTTACCACAGCGAGAGTCGGATCGCCGGCGTGGACGAAGCGGGCCGCGGGCCCTTGGCCGGCCCGGTGGTGGCCGCCGCCGTGATCCTGGATCCGAACCGGCCCATCGCCGGTCTCAAGGATTCCAAGCAGCTTTCCGCGGGGCAGCGGGAAGCCCTGTCGGCACAGATTCGCGAGCGTTCCCTCGCCTGGGCGGTGGCTTGGGCGGACCATGAGGAAATCGATCGATTGAACATCCTTGAGGCCAGCCTGCTCGCCATGGCGCGGGCCGTGGTGGCGCTCACGCCCCAGCCCATGCATGTGCTGGTGGACGGAAACCGTTGCCCTGCGGTACCGCAACCGGTGACCGCCATCGTGAAGGGCGATACCAAGGTGCCTGCCATCAGCGCCGCCTCCATCCTCGCCAAGGTGGAGCGGGATGCGGCCATGTGCCGGCTGGATATCCTCTACCCGGGTTATGGATTCGCCGTGCACAAAGGTTATCCCACGGCCGTCCATCTCGCGGCGCTGGATGCCCAGGGTGTCTGCGCCGTGCACCGCCGCAGCTTCGGCCCGGTGCGACGCATGCTGCTGAAAAGGACCGGTTCGTGAACCCCGGTTTCGTGCATCTGCGGCTGCATACCGAGTATTCCCTCGCGGACAGCGTCATCCGCGTGCCGGACCTGATGCAGGCAGCCAGGAAGATAGACATGCCGGCGGTGGCCCTCACGGACCAGGGCAACCTCTTCGCGCTCATCAAGTTCTATGAAGAAGCCCAGGACGCGGGCCTCAAGCCCCTGGTGGGCGCTGATCTCCGGGTGCGGGACGGCGAGAACGGCGAGACCGCCCTCATCACGCTCCTGTGCTGTGACCACAAGGGTTACCTCAATCTCTCGGCGCTCATCACCAAGAGCTATCTGGAAGGCCAGAAACGCGGCCAGCCATTGCTGGAGCGGGGATGGTTCACGGAGCGCAGCGCTGGACTCATCGCGCTGTCTGGCGGGCGCGAAGGCGACGTGGGCAAGGCGCTGCTCGCAGGCCGTGAGGCGGATGCGCGGGCGCGGCTCGCCGCCTGGCAGGCGCTCTTCCCTCAGCGTTTCTATATCGAGTTGCAGCGCACCAACCGGGAACAGGAAGCGGAATACCTGGACGCCGCCGTGAGGCTGGCGGCCGCCGAAGGTGTGCCGGTGGTGGCCACCAACGACGTGCGCTTCATCGCTCCCGATGAATTCGAGGCCCACGAGGCCCGCGTCTGCATCCAGGAAGGCCGGGTGCTGGAGGATCCGCGTCGACCCAAGCTCTACAGCGAGCAGCAGTACCTGAAGAGTGCCGCGGAGATGGCCGAGCTCTTCGCTGACCTGCCGGAAGCCCTGGAGAACTCCGTCGAGATCGCCCGGCGCTGCAACCTGAGCCTGGAACTCGGCAAGAATTACCTGCCGGCATTCCCGGTGCCCGAGGGCCACACCACCGAGAGTTTCCTCAAGGCCGAGGCGGAGCGCGGTCTCGGCATGCGCCTGGAGAAGGTATTGGCGAAAGCCGGCGCCCAGCGTGAGGCCCGCGAGCGTCACTACCGCGAACGCCTGGATCTGGAACTCGGTGTGATCGGCGGCATGGGCTTCCCGGGTTACTTCCTCATCGTGGCGGACTTCATCCGCTGGGCGCGCAACAACGGCGTGCCGGTGGGCCCGGGACGCGGCTCCGGCGCCGGTTCCCTGGTCGCGTATTCCCTCGCTATCACCGATCTCGACCCTATCGAACACGATCTCCTGTTCGAGCGCTTCCTCAACCCCGAGCGCGTCTCCATGCCGGACTTCGACGTGGACTTCTGCATGGAAGGCCGTGACCGGGTGATCGACTACGTGTCGGAACGCTATGGGCATACGCGCGTCTCCCAGATCATCACTTACGGCACCATGGCGGCGCGTGCCGTGGTACGGGACGTGGGCCGGGTGCTCGGCCACCCTTACGGTTACGTCGATAAACTCGCCAAGCTCATCCCCATGGAACTGGGCGTGACTTTGGACAAGGCGCTGGACGATGTGGGGGAACTCGCCGAGCTCTACAGATCCGATGACGAGATGCACCAGCTCATAGACCTCGCCAAGCGTCTGGAAGGCCTGGCACGCAATGCCGGCAAGCATGCGGGCGGCGTGGTCATCGCGCCGACGGAACTCACGGATTTCACGCCGCTCTATTGCGAAGCGGGCGGCAGCCACCCGGTCACCCAGCTGGACAAGGATGACGTGGAGGCGGTGGGCCTCGTGAAGTTCGACTTCCTGGGACTGCGCACCCTCACGATCATCGATCGGGCGGTGCGCACCATCAACGTCGAACGGGCAGAGCGCGGCGAACCGCCGCTGGATATCAGCGCGCTGCCCATGGACGATACCGCGACCTACGTGCTGCTCAAGCGCTGCCAGACCACGGCGGTGTTCCAGCTGGAATCCCGCGGCATGCGTGACTTGGTGCGGCGCCTGCAGCCGGACCGCTTCGAGGACATCGTGGCGCTGGTGGCGCTGTTCCGCCCAGGCCCGCTCCAATCGGGCATGGTGGACGATTTCATCAACCGCAAGCACGGCAAGCAGAAGGTGGATTATCCCCATCCCAAGCTCGAGCCGATCCTGAAGCACACCTACGGCGTGATCCTCTACCAGGAGCAGGTGATGCAGATCGCCCAGGTGCTCGCCGGCTACACTCTGGGTGGCGCCGACCTCCTGCGCCGGGCCATGGGCAAGAAGATGCCGGAGGAGATGGCCAAGCAGCGCAGCATCTTCACGGACGGCGCCATCAAGAACGGAGTGGATGGCGCGCTCGCCACCTACATCTTCGACCTGATGGAGAAGTTCGCGGGCTACGGGTTCAACAAGTCCCATTCCGCCGCCTACGCCTTGCTCTCCTATCAGACCGCCTGGCTCAAGGCCCACTATCCCGCGGCCTTCATGGCGGCGGTGCTGTCCTCGGACATGGACCACACGGACAACGTGGTGGTCTTCATCCACGAGTGCCGGCAGATGGAACTCACCATCCTGCCGCCGGACATCAACCACTCTAGCTATCGCTTCGCCGTGGCAGATGCCGAGACCATCCGCTATGGCCTGGGGGCCATCAAGGGCGTGGGATTCGCGGCTATCGAAGGCGTGTTGGCGGAGCGTGTAGCCAACGGCCTGTTCCAGGACCTGGAAGACGTGTGCCGGCGCATAGACCTGCAGAAGGTCAACAAACGGGTGCTGGAAGCCATGATCCGTGCCGGTGCCATGGATGGGTTGGGCGCGAACCGCGCCACCCTCATGGCGCGCCTGCCGGATGCGCTCGCCCTGGCCCAACAGCACACCCGGGCTAGCGAAGCGGGGCAGAACGACATGTTCGGCCTGGCCGCCGCCGCGCCCGCACCGGACAGGCCCATGGCGCCGGCTGTGAGCCTGCCGGATTGGGACGAAGACGAGCGCCTGCGGGGCGAGAACGAGACCTTGGGTCTCTATCTCACCGGCCATCCCATCAACCGTCATGTGAAGGAGTTGAAGGAAGTGGTGAGCGATCCCTTGGGGGATCTCGCCAGCGAATCGCCGCCGCCGGAGCACAACGGCGAGCGCGGCTACACACCGCCCCGCAACGTCACCATCGCGGGCCTCCTGCTCGGCATCCGCAAGAAGGGCAACCGTGTCATCCTGACCCTGGACGACAACACCGGCCGCATGGAAGTGGTGTTCTTCGAGGATGGCTTCGCCAAGTACCGCAACGTGGCCCTGAAGGACCGCATCCTGGTGGTGGAGGGCAACTGCTCCTTCGACAGCTTCAACAACACTTGGCGCATCAACAAGGTCAGGGACATGTACGACATGGATGCCCTGCGGGAGCGTCGGGTGAGCCGCATGGACATCGTGTGGGACGCAGACACGGCACCGCCGGACTTCGCCGCCAAGCTCAAGGAACAGTTGAAACCCCACCTGGGGGGCCGTTGCGCCGTATGGGTGCATTTCCGCGGCGCCGCCGGACGGGCGCCACTGCCCCTGGGGGATGCCTGGCGGGTCCATCCGGTGGAGGCCCTGACCCGCCGCCTGGAGGGCTGGGTAGGGGCGGACAAGCTGGCGCTGCATTACGCCAGCCGCACCGCTGCCCGCCCGGCGGAGGTAGTGGGAGCCTGAGCCCCGTTTGGGGGCTTGTCCCCCGGCACCGCAACCGGTAACGTTTACAGCCTCTTGGGATACTTATTAAAGAATGAACCTCAACTTTCTCGAATTCGAGCAACCCATCGCCGAACTGGAAGCGAAGATCGAAGAACTTCGTTTCGTGGGCGATGAGTCTGCCATCAGCATCACCGATGAGATCGAGCGTCTCCAGGCCAAGAGCCGTGCGCTCACCGAGAACATCTTCTCCAGTCTCTCTGCCTGGCAAGTCGCGCAGCTGGCGCGCCATCCGCAGCGCCCCTACACCCTGGATTACATCCAGCGCCTGTTCACCGATTTCGAGGAGCTGAGGGGCGACCGCGCCTATGCGGACGACCCGGCCCTGGTATGTGGCGTGGCCCGCTTCGACGGGCGCCCGGTGGCGGTCATCGGCCAGCAGAAGGGCCGGGACACCAAGGAGAAGATCCGCCGCAACTTCGGCATGCCGCGGCCGGAGGGCTACCGCAAGGCGCTGCGCATCATGAAGCTGGCGGAACGCTTCCGCCTGCCCATCCTCACTTTCATCGACACTCCGGGGGCTTATCCCGGTGTGGGCGCCGAAGAGCGCGGTCAGAGCGAGGCCATCGCCCGCAACCTGTTCGAGATGTCGAGTCTGCGGGTGCCCATCATCTGCACCGTCATCGGCGAGGGCGGTTCCGGTGGCGCGCTGGCCATCGGGGTGGGCGACCGGGTCTTGATGCTGCAATACAGCATCTACTCCGTCATCTCACCCGAAGGTTGCGCTTCCATCCTGTGGAAGAGCGCCGACAAGGCATCCGAGGCCGCCGAGGCCATGGGTATCACCGCTGAGCGACTGAAGAGCCTGGGGTTGATCGATGCGGTGCTGAAAGAACCCTTAGGGGGCGCCCACCGGGACGTGGATGCCATAGCTGCCACCGTCAAGAAGGCGCTCATGGACAATCTGGCGCGGTTGGAACGCCTGTCCGTGGATGAACTCCTGGAAGCCCGCTATAAACGCTTCACTTCCTTCGGCAGCTTCAAGGAATAGCCTAAAAATTGATCTTTTGCTTTCTGGCGGCGTTGAAAATGACCTCGAAATCCTCATGTACTGAAACGTACACTCCGGTTTCTCGGTCATTTTCGCCTTGCCAGAAACCAAAATCTCTAATTTTTAGGTGTAGCCCTAAACTTCGTTGTAGATACCATGTCTTTCGACCCTGAAGGCTTGATCCACATCCTGCGCGGCCTTCCGGCCGCGCAGCGCTATTGGGTGGCCTTGAGTGGTGGCCTGGATTCCACAGTGCTCTTGCAGGCGCTCGCAGCCCGCCGCGGCGAGTTACCGGGCGAACTCAGGGCCGTGCATGTGAACCACGGGCTCAATCCCAAAGCCGCTGATTGGCAGCGTCACTGCGAAGACCTGTGCACTGCCTTGGGCGTGCCTTTCGAATACTGCGCCGTGACAGTGCGGCCCGCCCCGGGCGAAAGCCTGGAAGCCGTGGCCCGGGAACAACGCTACGCCGCCTTCCGCGGGCTTCTGGGCCGCGATGATCTCCTGCTCTTGGCCCAGCACCAGGATGACCAGATGGAGACTTTCCTGTTGCAGGCCCTGCGGGGTGCAGGTGTGCGGGGTCTCGCCGCCATGCCAGAAGCGGCGACGGTAGAGGGCCTGGGTATGGCGCGGCCCTTGCTCGCATATAGCCGGGCAGAACTGGAAGCCTGGGCCCGGGAGCAGGGGCTCACCTGGGTGGAAGACCCAAGCAATACAGACCGGAGCTTCGACCGAAATTATCTCCGTCACGAGGTGCTGCCGAAGCTCAAGGCCCGCTGGCCTGCCGCCGGCGACACCCTGGCGCGCAGCGCGCGGTTCGCAGCCGAAGCAGACGCTCTGCTCAAGGAACTGGCGGCGGAGGACGGCGAGCGCTACGGCATGGCTGAGACCTTGCCTTTGCGGGCCTTGAAGGGTCTGTCTGCACCCCGGGCCCGCAACCTTTTGCGCCACTGGCTGCAGCTGCGGCAACTGCCCCTGCCGCCGGCCCACCAACTCGCGGAGATACTGCATCAGGTGGACGCCCGGGCCGACCGCAATCCCTGTATCGAGTGGGAGGGTGCGGAAGTGCGGCGTTATCGCCAGCGCCTCTACGCCCAGCGGCCCATGGCAGAAGCGCCCGCGGCTTTCAGGCTCAAGCCCGGGGTGCCCCACGAACTGGGAGGGGGCTTGGGCAGCTTGAGGCTCGTGCCTGCTGCCGGCGAGGGGCTGCGGGCCGCCCTCTGTGGTGCCGGAGGCTTGAGCGTGGCTTTCCGCCACGGCGGCGAGAGCTGCCAGCCCGCAGGCCACGGCCATGAGCGGCCCCTCAAGAAATGGCTGCAGGAGCTGCATGTAGTGCCCTGGCTCAGGGACCGCTTGCCGCTCCTGGAGATGGAGCAGGAAATCTTGGCGGTGGCGGGGCTCTTCGTCTGCGCGCCCCATGCGGCCCGGCCCGGCGAAGCGGGTTTGCGCATCGAATGGCTGGATCACCCGCCGCTGCATTGAATCACGGGGGTTTTCTCCGGGAAAATCACCGCATGATCCGCGTAGAGCTTTTTAAACCCCGCCACTTCTGATAATCTGTCTTCCCGATTTCGTAGCGCCGTCCCGGCGCCGCGTCGGGAGCTCAGAATGACTCAATTTGTTTTCGTTACCGGTGGTGTGGTTTCCTCTTTGGGGAAAGGCATCGCCTCCGCTTCCTTGGGTGCGATCCTCGAAGCCCGTGGCCTCAAGGTCACCATGGTCAAGCTGGATCCCTACATCAACGTGGATCCCGGCACCATGAGCCCGTTCCAGCACGGCGAGGTGTTCGTCACCCATGACGGTGCCGAGACCGACCTGGACCTCGGCCATTACGAGCGTTTCGTGCGTACCCGCATGGGCCGCAGCAACAATTTCACCACCGGTCGCATCTACGAGAACGTGATCCGCAAGGAGCGCCGCGGCGATTATCTGGGCGGCACGGTGCAAGTCATCCCCCACATCACCGACGAGATCAAGCGCTGCATCCGCGAGGGCGCGGGCGAGGCGGATGTGTGCCTGGTGGAGATCGGCGGTACCGTCGGCGACATCGAATCCCTGCCGTTCCTGGAGGCTATCCGCCAGATGGGCATAGAGATGGGCCGCAGCGGCAAGTGCGTCTATATGCACCTGACGCTCGTGCCCCATATCCCCACCTCCGGCGAGACCAAGACCAAGCCTACCCAGCACTCGGTGAAAGAGCTGCGCTCCATCGGCATCCAGCCGGACGTGCTCCTGTGCCGCGCTGTGGCGGAACTGCCCCAGGATGCGCGTCGCAAGATCGCCCTGTTCACCAACGTGGAGGAACGCGCCGTCATCTCCGCCCCGGACGTGGACGACATCTACAAGATCCCCCTGGTGTTGCACGAGCAGGGCCTGGACGACATCGTGGTGGATCACCTGCGCATGAACGCGCGTTCCGCCAACCTCTCCGAATGGCGCAAGGTGGTGGAAGCCCGCGCCAATCCGGAAGCCACGATCAACGTGGCCATGGTAGGCAAGTACGTGAACCTGGTGGACGCTTACATGTCCCTCAACGAGGCTCTGCGTCACGCTGGCATCAAGACCCGCACCCAGGTGAAGATCAATTACCTGGATTCTGAGGAGATCGCCAAGAACGGCACCGGTGCGCTGCATGGGATGGATGCCATCCTGGTGCCGGGCGGCTTCGGTGAGCGCGGCATCGAGGGCAAGATCGCGGCTGCAGGCTACGCCCGGGAACACAACATCCCTTACCTGGGTCTGTGCCTGGGGTTACAGGTCGCGGTCATCGAATTCTCGCGCAACGTGGCGGGGCTGAAGGGCGCCCACAGCACCGAGTTCGAGCGCAATGCTGCCCATCCGGTCATCGCACTCATCACCGAATGGCAGGATCAGAGCGGCAAGCTGGAGAAGCGCAGCGACAAGTCGGATCTCGGCGGCACCATGCGTCTCGGCGCCCAGGAATGCCGTCTAATGCCCGGCACCCTGGCCCACACATGCTACGGCAGCGATACCATCATGGAGCGCCACCGCCACCGCTTCGAGTTCAACAACAACTACCTCGAACAACTGGAGAAGAAGGGCATGGTGTTCTCCGGCCGTTCCGTGGATGGTCTGGTGGAGATGGTCGAGCTGCCGAGCCATCCGTTCTTCATCGCCACCCAGTTCCATCCGGAGCTCACCTCTAATCCGCGTGACGGCCATCCGCTGTTCACCGGTTTCGTCAAGGCGGCGCGGGCTTATGCGCAGCAGTCAGGCCGGACCCTGAAGGCGGCCCGCGCATGAAACTCTGTGGATTCGAAGCCGGACCCGACAAGCCGTTCTTCCTCATCGCAGGGCCCGATACCCTCGAGAGCGAACAGCTCGCACTCGACGTGGCAGGGCACCTCAAGGAAGTCACGGGCAAGCTCGGCATCCCTTATATATTCAAAGGCTCCTTCGACAAAGCCAACCGCACATCGGGCAAGAGCTACCGCGGTCCCGGGATGGAAGAGGGCTTGCGCATCCACGCCAAGGTGCAGAAGCAGATCGGCGTACCGGTGCTGACCGACGTGCACGAGGACACGGACATCGAGGCGGTGGCCAAGGTCGTGGATGTGATCCAGACGCCGGCCTTCCTGTGTCGCCAGACCAACTTCATCCAGCGCGCCGCCAAGGCGGGCAAACCGGTCAACATCAAGAAGGGCCAGTTCCTCTCTCCTTGGGAGATGCAGAACGTGGTGGACAAGGCCCAGGCTACCGGCAACCAGCAGATATTGGTGTGCGAGCGCGGCTTCTCCTTCGGCTACAACAACCTGGTGGTGGATATGCGCGGCCTCGCGGTCATGCGCGCCACGGGTTGCCCGGTGGTGTTCGATGCGACTCACTCGGTGCAGTTGCCCGGCGGACAGGGCGGCAGCTCCGGCGGCCAACGCGAACACATCTCGGTGCTGGCGCGTGCCGCCATCGGTGCCGGCGTCGCGGGCGTGTTCATGGAGACCCATCCGGACCCGGACAAGGCGCTCTGCGACGGCCCCAACTCCCTGAAGCTCGCCAACATGGCGGGGCTCCTGGAGACGCTCAAGGAACTGGATACAGCGGTGAAGCGCCGTCCCTACGCCGAAGACAGGCTTTGATACAGACGTCCTGAGAAGGAAAGCGAAGACATGGCGAAGATAGAAGACATACGCGCCCGCGAGATCCTGGATTCCCGCGGCAACCCCACGGTGGAAGCGGACGTGCTCCTGGACAGCGGCCATTGGGGCCGCTCGGCGGTGCCTTCCGGCGCCTCCACCGGCAGCCGCGAGGCGGTGGAACTCAGGGACGGCAACAAGCACCGTTACGGCGGCAAGGGCGTGCTGAAGGCCGTGGCCAACGTGCGCGGCGAGATCAAGAAGAAGCTCAAGGGTTTCAAGGTGGACGAGCAGGCGAAGCTCGACCAGGCGCTCATCGAATTGGACGGCACCGAGAACAAGGCGCGTCTCGGCGCCAACGCCATCCTGGCGGTGTCACTGGCCGCGGCACGCGCCGCAGCCAACCAGCAGGATGTGCCGCTGTTCGAGTACCTCGGCGGCAGCCGCGCCGTGAGCTTGCCGGTGCCCATGATGAACATCATCAACGGCGGCGCCCATGCGGACAACAACGTGGACATCCAGGAGTTCATGATCCTGCCGGTAGGCGCGCCGGATTTCGCCGAGGCCCTGCGCTACGGCGCTGAGATCTTCCACGCCCTCAAGAAAGTGCTGCACGAGCGCGGGCTCGCCACCTCCGTGGGCGACGAGGGCGGTTTCGCCCCAGACCTGCCCTCCAACGAGGCGGCGCTGATGGCGATCATGGAGGCCATCGAGCGGGCGGGCTACAAACCCGGCAAGGATATCTTCCTCGGCCTGGATGCCGCCAGCAACGAGTTCTATAAGGATGGCCGCTACCACCTGGAATCGGAACGCCGTCAGTACAGCTCCGCCGAGTTCGCCGATTACCTGGCGGGCCTGGTGAAGCGCTTCCCCATCGTCAGCATCGAGGACGGTATGGCGGAGGACGACTGGCAGGGCTGGAAGATCCTCACGGACAAGCTCGGCAAGCAGATACAGCTGGTGGGCGACGACGTGTTCGTGACGAATACCAAGATACTGAAGGAAGGCATCGCCAAGGGCGTGGCCAACTCCATCCTCATCAAGGTGAACCAGATCGGCACACTCACCGAGACCCTGGAAGCCATCGACATGGCGGTGAAGGCGGGTTATACCGCGGTGGTGTCACACCGTTCCGGCGAGACCGAGGATTCCACCATCGCCGATATCGCCGTGGGCAGCCGCGCCACCCAGATCAAGACCGGCTCCCTGTCGCGCTCCGATCGGTTGGCGAAGTACAACCAGTTGCTGCGTATCCAGGAGACCCTCGGTGCCAAAGCGCGTTATCACGGCATGGGAGCGTTCCCGGCAAGCCTGGGCTTGAAGTGAAGTTCCTGCACAGCTTCGGCTGGAGGCAGTTCGTACCATTGCTGCTCCTGCTGTTGCTCGTGCTCCTGCAATACCAGCTGTGGTTTGGGGTGGGCAGCGTGCCCTCGGCCATGCGCCTCAAGAGCCAGGCAGAGACCCAGACCGCGGAGAACGCCGGCTTGAGCAAACGCAACGCGGCCTTGGCGGCGGAAGTGGGGGATCTCAAGCAGGGTCAGGCGGCCATCGAGGAACGGGCCCGTGCCGAGCTTGGCATGGTCAAGAAAGGCGAGAGCTTCTACCAGATCGTGCAGGTCCCGCCGCCTGCGCCGAAACCCTAGGAGCGGCCATGGCAGCGCGTTATTGGGCGGTCATCCCCGCCGCCGGCAGCGGGGCGCGCATGGGCGGCTCCATACCGAAGCAATACCTGTCCCTCGCCGGCCACACGGTCATCGAGCATGTGCTCGGGATACTGGAAGCCGAGCCGCATATCGCTGGCATCACCGTGGCGGTGGCGGCGGACGATCCTTACTGGCAGCGCTACCTTTTGAAGCCCCGTAAGCAGCCGGTGCGCATCGCCTCCGGCGGCGAGACGCGCGCCCACTCGGTGTTGAACTCCCTCATCAGCCTGCGGGATGAACTGAAGGACGACGACTGGGTGCTGGTGCACGATGCGGCGCGCCCCTGCCTGCATCCCCGGGACCTCTCGCTGGTCATCCAGGTGCTGGGCGGCGATCCGGTGGGCGGCATCCTCGCCCGACCCATCGCCGATACCCTGAAGCGTGTGAACGACGAGAAGCAGGTGACCGGCACTCTTGACCGCAGCGCAGTGTGGCGTGCGTTCACGCCGCAGATGTTCCGTTACAAGCTCCTGATGAGCGCGCTGGAAGCGGCCATACGTTCCGGCGATATCCCCACCGACGAGGCCTCAGCCATGGAACGCCAGAGACATGAGGTGCGGGTGGTGGAAGGGCGCAGCGACAACATCAAGATCACCCGGCCCGACGACATCCTTCTGGCGGAGGCCATCCTGGCCCATCGCGCGGGAGCGGGCCCATGAGAGTGGGCCACGGCTATGACGTGCATGCCTTCGTTACCGGCGATCATGTGATGCTGGGCGGCGTGCGTATCCCCCACAGCCGCGGCATCAAAGCCCATTCCGACGGCGACGTGTTGCTGCACGCCCTCTGCGACGCGCTCCTGGGTGCCGCCGCCCTGGGCGATATCGGCCGGCATTTCCCCGACAGCGATGCCCGCTGGCGCGGAGCCGACAGCCGGATGCTGCTAAAGGAAGTGCTGAAGCTCCTGGCAAGCCGAGGCCTCAAGCCCTTGCAGGTGGATGCCACGGTCATCGCAGAGGCGCCCAAGCTTGCACCCCATGTGCCCGCCATCTGCACTAACCTCTCGGCAGACCTGTCACTGCCCCTCGATTGCGTCAACGTGAAGGCCACCACCAGCGAAGGCCTCGGGCATATCGGCCGGGGTGAAGGGCTCGCGGTGCACGCGGTCGCGCTGGTCGGTCGCACCGGCGAATCGGTCTGAGACTATGAACTCCGGTTTACCCGCCTGGGCTCGGGCCCATGGACCCGTCACCGCCCGCGGCCGGCTCAAGACCAGCCCTGAAGATTTTCGTGTGGACGAGGTGCTGGGTTTCGAGGCCGACGGCGAAGGGCCCCATGCCTTGCTCACGGTGGAGAAGCGTGGCGCCAACACCCGCTGGGTGGCAGCGGAGCTGGCGCGGTATGCCGGCTTGCAAGCCCGGGACGTGGGTTACGCAGGCCTGAAAGACCGCCATGCGGTCACGATGCAGCATTTCACCGTACCGATAGAAGGGCGACCTGAACCGGATTGGAGCGCTATCCCTGCGGGAGATTTCCGCGTACTCAAGGCGGTACGTCAGCGGCGCAAGCTCAAGATAGGCGCCCTCGAGGGCAATCGCTTCCGCATCATCCTGCGGGACCTGTCCCAACCCGCGGAAAGTTTGTTGCCCAAACTCGAAATCATCGCCAAGCATGGCGTGCCCAACTATTTCGGTCTCCAGCGTTTCGGCCACGGCGGCGGCAACATCGCCAAGGCCGAAGCCATGCTGGTGGGCGGCCGGCGCATCCACGATCGGCGTCTGCGCAGCATGCTGCTGTCCTCCGCCCGCAGCCTGATATTCAACGACCTGCTCTCGGAACGGGTGAAAGCCGGCAGCTGGGACCGCCTGCTTTCCGGGGAAGTGTTGATGCTGGACGGCAGCCACAGCGTGTTCAAGAGCGATGCATCGGATACCGCGCTCGAAGGCCGGCTCGCGGAACATGATGTGCATCCCACCGGTCCCCTGTGGGGGCGGGGTGAACCTGCCACCGCAGGCGAAGCACGCGCATTGGAAGATCAGGTGGTGCAGGCCCATGCAGCATTGGCGAAGGGCCTGGAAGCGGCAGGCCTTGCGGCGGCGCGGCGGGCGCTCCGCCTGCCGGTGCGGGAACTGGCCTGGGAACTGCCCGATGCCCATACTCTGGTGCTGGGCTTCTTCCTGCCCGCCGGTGCCTATGCCACCACCGTGTTGCAGGAGTTGCTGGAGACCGAGAGTGCAGTGGAGGGCGATGATGCTCACGAAGACTGAACACGACGGCATCCTGGAGATTAGCCTCGCTCGTCCCCCGGTCAATGCTCTCAATCACGCACTGGTGAAGGAGCTGCGTGCCGCCATCGAACAGGCGCCGGCTGCCGGTGCCCGGGCCATCGTGCTCTCGGGCTCACCAGGCATGTACAGCGCCGGGCTGGATGTGCCGGAACTCTTAGGCTACGACCGGGCCACCATGAGCCGCTTCTGGCAGGATTTCTTCGCCCTGCTGCAGAGCATCGCGCTCTCACCGGTGCCGGTGGCTGCCGCCATCACCGGCCACAGCCCGGCGGGTGGGGCGGTGCTCGCCATCTTCTGCGACCTGCGAGTGGCGGCGGAAGGCAAGTTCAAGATCGGACTCAACGAGGTGCAGGTGGGCCTGCCGGTGCCGCGAGTGATCCTCGCGGCCTTGGTCCGCCTCGTGGGGCATCGCCAGGCAGAGCGTCTTGCGATACGCGGCATGCTGGTATCCCCGGAAGAAGCGCTGGCGGCGGGTCTGGTGGACCAGGTGGTCCCGCCGGATGAAGTGATCCCCAGGGCCATAGCCTGGTGCCGGGAGGGCATGAGACTTCCGACCGCGGCCATGGACATCACCCGGCGTACCTTGCGAGGCGATTTCAAGAAGCTGTTCGACGAGTTGAGCGAGGGTACACGCGAGGAGATGACCAGCGTCTGGTTCAGCGAAGAGCCTCAAAAGACCTTAAAGGCATTAGTCGAACAGCTGGCAGCGCGTAAGAAATAAGCCTCAGCTTTTTCCCAGCAGGACGTAGAGGGCGCCGCTGCCGCCGTCCATGGGCCGCGCGGAGCAGAAGGCCAGCACGTTCTTGCGCTGGCGTAACCAGCCCCCCAGTTTCTGCTTGATCACCGGGCCCTTGGGGCCCGAGCCCAGCCCCTTGCCGTGGACGATGCGCACGCAGCGGAAGTTCTGCTGCGCTGCGTCGTAGAGGAACTCCGCCACCGCCACCCGCGCGTCTTCGCTGCGCAGGCCGTGCAGGTCCAGTTCCGCTCTGGGGCTGAACTGGCCGCGGCGCAGCTTGCGCATGAGCGCGTGCTGCACGCCGGGCTTGGCGTACCACAGCTCCTCGCCGGTGAAGGTATCCGTATCCTGCACGTCGAGCCTGAGGCTCTCCTCCAGCACCGCACGCCGCTCCGCGTCGGCGAAGCGCGCCCGCGGCGCAGGCTTGGCGCGGCGCGACACCGGCTTCTTCTTGGCCTTGATGGGCTTCGCTCCGGCCACCGATTGCCGGAATAGCTGCCGTTCTTCTTCGCTGATGGTGGGTTTTCGGGTCATGGGGCGCCTACGCGGATTTGAAATCTTGAAGCTCATCGGGGCCCCTTCAAAAATGATGGATTTTGTTTTCTGGCAAGGCGCGGACCGCCAAGAAGCCGGAGCGTACTTTGACTGTACGTGAGGACTTCGAGGCGGGCCGCAACGCCGCCAGGGAACAAAAGACGCATTTTTGAAGGGGTTATTTACAGTATCCTAAGCATACATATGCGGGGATATTTAAGTTGAGGATACTGCTGAGCAACGACGATGGCTGCCATGCCGAAGGCCTGCGCTGCCTGGCTGAAGCCCTCAAGGCCTTCGCCGCTGTCACGGTGGTGGCTCCGGACCGTAACCGCAGCGGTGCCAGCAACTCTTTGACCCTGGATGCCCCCTTGAGGTTGCGCCAGGATGCGTCGGGGGTGATGTGCGTGGATGGCACCCCCACGGATTGCGTGCATCTGGCCATCACCGGGCTCTTGGATGAGGCGCCGGACATGGTGGTCTCCGGCATCAACTCCGGCGCCAACCTGGGGGACGACGTGCTGTATTCCGGCACCGTGGCAGCGGCCATGGAAGGGCGCTTCCTGGGTTTCCCGGCAGTGGCCGTATCCCTGGTGATCGATCCCACCGGGCCGCGGCATTACGCCACGGCGGCGCGCTTCACCTGCGACCTGGTGCAGCGCCTCGTGTCCCACCCCTTACCGGCGGACACCATCCTCAACGTGAACGTGCCGGACCTGCCCTGGGAGCAGATAAAAGGCGTGGAAGCCACGCGCCTCGGCCACCGGCATCGCTCAGAACCGGTGATGAAAGATACCGACCCGCGCGGCCGGCCCATCTACTGGATCGGTCCGCCGGGCGCGGAGCAGGACGCAGGGCCCGGCACCGATTTCAACGCTGTACGCCGTGGCTGCATCGCGGTCACCCCCATCCAGATAGACCTGACCCGTCACGGGGCGGTGGATAACCTTTCCCAGTGGCTGCATGGGATATCCATCCCATGACGAGCGGGCCGGCGCGTGGCATAGGCATGACTTCGGCACGCACCCGCGAGCGGCTGGTGGCGCGCCTGAAGGAGCAAGGGATAAAAGATCCCATGGTGTTGAACCTCATCCGCTCGACGCCGCGGCACCTGTTCGTGGACGAGGCCCTGGGGACCCGGGCTTATGAGGACACGGCCTTACCCATCGGCCTCGGTCAGACCATCTCCCAGCCCTACGTGGTGGCGCGCATGACTGAAGCGCTCATGGCCGCGGGTCCTCTGGATAAAGTGTTGGAAGTGGGCACCGGCTGTGGTTACCAGACCGCGATCCTGGCCGCACTGGTGAAGCGCGTCTATACCGCTGAGCGGCTAGGGGCACTGTCCCAGCGCGCGCGACAGACCCTCGCCGAGATCGGGGTGCGCAACGTGTTCTTCCGCCATGCGGACGGCGTCTGGGGCTGGCCCCAGCACGCGCCCTACGACGGCATCATGGTCACCGCGGCGCCGGAAGAAGTCCCGCCGGCCCTGTTGGAACAACTGGCCGTGGGTGGCCGCATGTTGATACCCGTGGGCCCAGGGGGGCGCCAGGATCTGCTCCTGGTCACGCGCCGTGACCAGGAGCATTACGACCGGTCTTTGATAGAACACGTGAGTTTCGTGCCGTTGCTGGGAGGTCTGGAGTGAAGCGCTGTCTCGCGCTCGCCGTCATGTTATCGCTCGCCGGCTGCGCGGGCGCTTTGCAGTGGACACCCCAGCAGGACGGCGCAGCTCTGGAGCCCGCGCCCGCGGCCTACGTGGTCAAACAGGGCGACACCCTGTATTCCATCGCCTGGCGCTACGGATTGGATTACCACGACGTGGCGTCCTGGAACCGCCTGGGACGGGACTATCTCATCCATCCCGGCGATAAGCTGGCCCTGGCGGCGCCTGCGGCAAGCCTGCATGCCGCCGCATCCCCATCACCGGCCGCCACTACACGCCGCGCGGACACGAGCGCGGTGCCTTCCGCCGGTGCGTTGCAGTGGAGCTGGCCCGTCACCGGACAGGTGGTGCGGCTGTATCACGCCGGCAGTTCCCTCTCCAAGGGTATAGACATCACCGCCTCCCAGGGCACGGATATACTCGCCGCCGCCAACGGCAAGGTGGTGTATGCTGGCAGCGGGATCATCGGTTATGGCAAGCTCATAATCATCAAGAACAGCGAGAGCTTCCTCTCCGCTTACGCCGACAACGACGAGATATTGGTGAAGGAAGGCGACAGCGTGCGCATAGACGAGCGCATCGCCACCATGGGGTTAGGCCGCGATGGCAGGCCGTTGCTGCACTTCGAGATACGTTATGACGGCAGACCCGTGGATCCGCTGAGTTACCTGCCGCGGCGCTGACTTGCATATGAGCCGGCACCGTAGGCAAGATTGAGGGTGGCATCTCCCGGTCCAGTCGCACGGAACGTCATGGGCAATGGTTTGAATCACGGCAGCGAACCTGGAAGGGACGAAGATATCCTGCTCGAGGCTGAGGCCGAGGGTACGCCCCCGGTCGAGGAACTCGCGCCCGAGGATGCCGCCGAGACCCTGTTGGCCGATGAACCAGGCAGCCCGCTGGAAGCCGAAGAAGAGGAAGAGAAGGAGAAGGCCGGCGCCACCCCGGTGTTCGGCGATGCTCAATTGGATGCCACCCGCATCTACCTCTCCGAGATCGGTTATTCACCGCTCTTGTCCGCCGAAGAAGAAGTCTATTTCGGCCGTCTCGCCCTGCGCGGCGACGAATCCGCCCGCCGCCGCATGATCGAGAGCAACCTGCGTCTCGTGGTCAAAATCGCACGCAAGTACATCAACCGCGGCCTGCCGCTGCTGGACCTCATCGAAGAGGGCAACCTCGGCCTGATCCACGCGGTGGAGAAGTTCGACCCCGAGCGCGGCTTCCGCTTCTCCACCTATGCCACATGGTGGATACGCCAGACCATCGAGCGGGCCATCATGAACCAGACCCGCACCATCCGCCTGCCCATCCATGTCATCAAGGAACTCAATCTCTATCTGCGGGCGGCCCGCAAGCTGTCCAATGGTTTGGACCGGGAAGCCACCGCCGAGGAGATCGCGGTGGAGATGGACAAGACCCCGGAGGAAGTGAAGCGGGTACTCGGCCTGAACGAGCGGGTCACTTCGGTGGATTCACCCATCAATCGGGATGGCGATCGCTTGCTGTTGGACGCCATCCCGGACGAGAACAACACCGACCCCTCGCGCATGCTGCAGGATGCGGACATGCAGACCATCATCGAGAAATGGCTGTCGCGGCTCAACGACAAGCAGCGCCAGGTGGTGGAGAAGCGCTTCGGCCTGAACGGCTGCGAGAAAGGCACCTTGGAGGATGTGGGTAATGCCATCGGTGTGACCCGTGAGCGGGTGCGCCAGATACAGATGGATGCACTGAAGAGGCTGCGCCAGATACTCGAGAGCGAAGGCTTATCCGAGGATTCGCTGTTCGGATGATCTTCTGCGGCTATATCATCAATAGAGCCGCCACCACCTTCCGGTCTTCACTCAATAAGATGTTGTAGGTGCGGCAGGCAGCTGCCGTATCCATCACCTCCACACCTATCCCCTTGGCGCTCAGTTCGGCCATAAGGCTGCCCGGCAGGAAGCGCTGGGTGGCACCGGTGCCGATGAGCAGGATCTCAGGCTCGAGGGCCAAGGCAGCCTCAAAATGGGCGGGTTCCAGGTCCTCGAAGCGCTGGGGCGGCCAGTCTTCCAGCACCCGATCCGGCGCCAGGATGAAGCTCTTGGTCAGCAGCACATCGCTCACGTTGATGCGGCCGGGGGCATAGGCGCGTATCACCTTGGTGTCGCGGCTCAGGTTTTCTTTCGCGATCTTCATATCCAATAGGGTAGGGCAAACGGCATAATGCCCACAAGTTAACGTCACCCACCCCCATGGCCTTCACTGTCTTCATCCCGGATTTCCAGCGCAGCTTCGAGGCGGCGGGCCGGCCCCGGCTGCCGGCGCTGGAGCGCATGGTGGCGCGCGGCGTGGCCGTGAAAGCACCGGCGCAGGCGGAATTCCTCGCGCCGCTCTTCGGCCTGGAACCAAGTCAGCTCACGCTGGCGCCCTTCATGCGCCTGGCAGACGGCGGCGGAGCGGATGGAGACTACCGGTTATGCGCCGGCTTCGTGCATCTCGCCCCGGACCGGGACCAGCTGGTGCTGATGCCGGAATCCCTGCTGGAGGTCAGCTCCGATGAGATCGCCGCACTGGCAGCTGCCTTCAATGCCCTCTACGGTGCCGAGGGTTGGGAACTGGAACTGGCCAGAGAGGGGCGGGCTTATCTGCGTTGTCCCAGGCTTCTTGAGGTCGTCACCCATGAGCCGGCAGTCGCAGCCGGCCAGGCGGTGCTGGATTACATGCCCACGGGCCCGGATGCAGTCAGGCTCAAGCAACTCATGAATGAGACCCAGATGCTGTTCCATGCCCATGGGGTGAATAGCGCGCGGGAAGATGCCGGCCGCCCTCTCATCAACAGTCTGTGGCTCTGGGGAGGCGGCGTCTTGCCGAAGGCAGATGTAGTGACTGCGCCCCAGAGCATCATGAGTGAGCTGCCTTTGGTCCATGGTCTGGCGCTATGGGCGGGACGTACGCCTGAGCCCCTGGGGATACCCTCCGACGAGCAGGAGACCTTGCTGGCACTAGCCGCGACGGACCCGTCTGCCTTGGAAAAGGCTTGGTTCGCACCCTTATTCGCGCAGCTCAAGAGCGGCAAGCTAAAACGACTCAGGCTCTATCTCGGTGGCTTCGGCCTGCTTGCACTGGATGTCGGTGCGGCCCGGCGCTTCTGGCGTCTGCCACGGCCGTTGGCGGCGCCATGAAAGCGCGGCGCATAGAACGGCGTGCTGCCGGAGGCGAGGCGAACCTTCCCGCCGGACTGCATCCCCTGCTCAAGCGCTTGTACGCTGCCAGAGGTATCGAGAGCCAGGCCGATCTCGACCTGGCTCTCGCGAGCCTCATCGATTACCGGATCCTGAGCGGCATGGATCGCGCCGTGGAGTTGCTGGCGGAGCACATCGAGGCGCAACGCCGCATCCTGGTGGTGGGGGATTTCGATGCCGATGGTGCCACCAGTTCCGCGCTGCTGGTGCGGGCCTTGCGGCGTTTCGGTGCTGAACACGCGGACTACCTCGTGCCTAATCGCTTCGAGTACGGTTACGGCCTGACGCCCGAGATCGTGGCGCTCGCATCGGAGCGTAAGCCGGATCTCATCATCACGGTGGATAACGGCATCTCCAGCCATGCGGGCGTGAGCGCCGCCCGGGAACGGGGCATACGGGTGCTGGTGACGGACCACCATCTGCCGGGCGCCACGCTGCCGGATGCGGACGCGATACTCAATCCGAACCTCAAGGGCGATGCCTTCCCGAGCAAGCACCTGGCCGGCGTAGGCGTGGTGTTCTATCTGCTCACGGCCTTGCGCGCCAGCTTGCGTGAGAGCGGCTGGTTCACCGCTCGCAGCCTATCCGAGCCCAATCTCGCGGAACATCTGGACCTGGTGGCCTTGGGCACTGTGGCGGATATGGTGCAGCTGGATCACAACAACCGGATACTGGTGGCGGAGGGCATGCGGCGCATACGCGCAGGCCGCTGCATCCCCGGCATACGGGCGCTCATGCAAGTGGGTAACCGGGACCTCAAGCGCTTGAGCGCCAGCGATCTGGGTTTCACCGTGGCGCCGCGGCTCAATGCTGCCGGCCGGCTCACGGACATGTCTTTGGGGATCGAGTGTCTGCTGACGGACGACCCGGCACGGGCGCAGGAGCTGGCTCAGCGCCTGGATGAGCTCAACCGCGAGCGGCGTGAGATCGAAGCCAGGATGCGTCAGGAAGCTTTCGCGGTCTTGGCCCATCTGGATTTCAGCGAAGACGACCCGGCCCTGCCGGTGGGTCTAAGTCTCTTCAATCCGGATTGGCATCAGGGTGTGGTGGGTCTGGTGGCTTCGAAGGTGAAAGACCGGGCGCAGCGTCCGGTCATCGCCTTCGCCCGGGCCGAAGACGGCAGCCTCAAGGGTTCCGGCCGCTCGGTGAAGGGCATGCACATCCGTGATGCCCTGGAAGCCATCTCCAGTCGGCACCCCGGGCTGCTCGGTAAATTCGGTGGTCATGCCATGGCCGCCGGCCTCAGCCTGGAAGAATCGCGCTTCGAAGAATTCCGCACGGCCTTCGATGAGGAAGCACGCCGCTGGCTCTCCCAGGACGACCTCGCCGGGGTGTTGCAGACCGATGGCGAGCTGGAAGCTGGTTTCTTCACCCTGGAATGCGCGCAACTGCTGCGGGAAGCGGGTCCCTGGGGCCAGGGCTTCCCGGAGCCGCTGTTCGACGGTGAGTTCCGTCTGTTGGAGCGACGTGTCCTGGGCGGAGCGCATCTCAAACTGGTGTTGGAGCATGCCGCCGGCGGTCCCCGCTGCGAGGCCATCGCCTTCGGACAGACCGGCGAGCACATCCCGGCCGTCTGCACCCGTCTGCGTATCGCCTACAAGCCCGATGTGAACGAATACCGGGGTGAGCGCAAGCTGCAACTCCTGGTGGAGCATATCGAGGCTTTATAGCGACTGTAGTAACATAGCGGTTCAAATCCAGGGAAATTCGGGACTTACGTGGAAGACATCAATCCGATCCGCTACAAGATCACTGACCTCCAAGGGCGCGCATTGGCCCTCCGGGGGTATCTTTGAATACGACCTCAAGCGCGAACGCCTCCAGGAAGTAAATCGCGAGCTGGAGAACCCCAAGGTCTGGGACAAGCCGGAACGCGCCCAGGAACTGGGCCGCGAACGTGTGCGCCTGGACGAGGTGGTGACCCTCCTCGATAGGCTCGCCCAAGGCCTCACCGATTCCCAGGAACTCCTGGAGATGCTGGTGGAGGAGGGTGACGCTGCCGGCGTAGCCGACGTGGCCAAGGACGTGGGGCGCATGGATCAGCAGGTGGCGGACATGGAGTTCCGCCGCATGTTCTCCGGCGAGATGGATTCCCACAACGCCTTCCTGGACGTGCAGGCCGGTTCCGGCGGCACCGAGGCCCAGGACTGGGCCAACATACTCCTGCGCATGTACCTGCGCTGGGGTGAGCGCCGGGGTTTCAAGGTGGAACTCGTGGAAGTCTCGGCGGCCGAAGTGGCGGGGATCAAGAGCGCCACGGTGCGCTTCGAGGGTCCCTATGCCTATGGCTGGCTGCGCACCGAGACCGGCGTGCACCGCCTGGTACGCAAATCGCCCTTCGATTCCAACGCCCGGCGGCATACCTCCTTCGCCTCCATCTTCGTCTCGCCGGAAGTGGATGATGAGATAGAGATCGAGATCAACCCGGCAGACCTGCGGGTCGACACCTATCGGTCGCAGGGCGCGGGCGGCCAGCACGTCAACAAGACGGATTCTGCCATCCGCATCACGCATAACCCCACGGGTATCGTGGTGGCCTGCCAGAGCGAGCGTTCCCAGCACAAGAACCGCGCCACCGCCATGAAGATGCTCAAGGCGAAGATGTACGAGATGGAGATGCAGAAGCGCCGCGAGGAACAGCAGAAGCTGGAGGACAGCAAGGCGGACATCGGCTGGGGCAGCCAGATCCGCTCCTACGTGCTGGATCAGTCGCGGATCAAGGACCTGCGCACCGAATACGAGACCGGCGACCCACAAAAAGTGCTGGATGGCGCGCTGGACCCGTTCATTGAGGCATCTCTTAAGCAGGGGTTGTAAGAAGATTTTAGGCAATCTGAAGAAATGAGAGATTTTGGCCTCTGGCTAGGCGCAGACGCCCGAGGAGCTGGAGCGTACTCTTACGTACGTGAAGACTCCGAGGGCGGTTGCAACAACGCCAGAGGACAAAAGATCCATTTCGGGGAACTACATGAGTAACGAAGAAAACGAAAATGCGCTAATCCAGCAACGCAGGGAGAAGCTTGCAAGGCTGCGAGAGAAAGGCTTGGCCTTCCCCAACGATTGCCATCGGGACGCCCTGGCGGCGGACCTGCATGGCCTCTACGGCACTCGCAGCGGCGAGTCCCTGGAGCAGGAGAAGATCCGGGTGAAGGTGGCGGGTCGCATGATGGGCAAGCGCATCATGGGCAAGGCCAGCTTCGTCCACATCCAGGACAGCTCAGGCCGCCTGCAGCTCTTCCTGCAGAAGGACACCCTGGGCGAAGAGCTGTACGAGGACTTCAAGACTTGGGATGTGGGCGATATCGTGGCCGGTGAGGGCGAGCTCTTCAAGACCAAGACCGGTGAACTCTCGGTGCGGGCGGAGAAGCTCCGGCTCATCTCCAAGTCCATGCTGCCCCTGCCGGAGAAGTTCCACGGCTTGGCGGATACCGAGACCCGTTACCGCCAACGCTATCTCGATCTCATCATGAACCCGGAATCGGCAGCGGTGTTCCGCACCCGCACCCACATCGTGCAGCACGTGCGGGATTTCATGAATGCGCTCGGTTATCTCGAGGTGGAGACGCCCATGATGCAGCCCATCCCGGGCGGTGCTGCCGCGCGACCCTTCGTCACCCATCACAACGCCCTCGACATGCAACTATATCTGCGCGTCGCACCGGAGCTGTATCTCAAGCGCCTGGTGGTGGGCGGCTTCGAGCGGGTCTTCGAGATCAACCGCAACTTCAGGAACGAGGGCGTATCCACGCGCCACAACCCTGAGTTCACCATGATGGAGTTCTACCAAGCCTACGCCACTTACGTGGACCTCATGGACCTGACCGAGAACCTCATGCGCAGCCTTGCCCAGGCCCTCAAGGGTGGCACCAAGATCATCTACCAGGGCGACACCTACGATTTCGGTCCCGCCTTCAAGCGTCTCTCTATAGAACAGGCCATCACTGAGACCAATCATCTCGACAAGACGCGCCTGCGCGACGCGGGCTATCTGCGCGACATGTGCGCCCGGCACAAGATCCCGGTGAAGCCTTCCTGGGGTGCGGGCAAGCTGCAGTTCACCCTGTTCGAACACACGGTGGAACCGAACCTCAAGCAGCCTACGTTCATCATCGATTACCCTATGGAAGTCTCGCCGCTCTCCCGCAAGAAGGACAGCGATCCCTTCCTGGTGGACCGCTTCGAGTTCTACGTGGGCGGCCGCGAACTCGCCAATGGCTTCTCGGAGCTGAACGATCCGGAAGACCAGGCAGAACGCTTCAAGGCCCAGGTGGCGGAGAAGGACGCGGGCGACCAGGAAGCCATGTTCTATGACGCCGACTACGTACGGGCCCTGGAACACGGCATGCCACCCACGGCAGGCGAGGGCATCGGCATAGACCGGCTGGTGATGCTGTTCACGGATTCTGCTTCCATTCGGGACGTGATCCTCTTCCCCCTGATGCGGCCGGAATAACTTGGATTAGCGATTTTGAAGCCAGGATAGGTATACAACTGATAAATAATTTTAGGGAGTGATATTTTATAGGGAGGTAATTATATGGCTGAGTTTACCGTTCGAGGTCCGTTTAAGGTCTCCGTTCAAAAGCGACCAACAGGCGCCCGCGTTCTTAATGTCGAAGGTTTTTGGGAATCGTCTAAAGAACTGCCTCGACTAAGAAATCGATTTGGCGTGTATGTATTTGCTATTAAACCACCGAGGACGAGCGTTTCTTGGCCATACTATGTAGGTCAAGCTACAAAGACCTTTGAGCGAGAGGTTTTTACAGATAGAAACTTACTTCGTTATGAAAGAGCACTCAATGGTTTTAAAAAGGGATCCGGAATGGTCTTTTTACTTGAGCACCCTCCAACAAAATGCAATCACAAGCACATAAGCGAGATAGAAGATTATTTAATTATGATGGGTTTTGCTGTAAATGAAGATATAGAAAATGATCGCGGGGCAAAACTTCCCGATTGGGTTATTCGCGGAATAATTCGTGGAAAGGTGAGAAACCCATCGCACTCAGCTCGTGCTCTTGCCAAGATGTTTGAAATAAAAGGACGGCAAGGAGTTTAAGCAAGATTGAAGGCGAGAGTATAAGCACAAATGAAGTTGCATGCGCTCATAGAATCTACTTCCACCTCTGACATGCCGCATGCGCACTTTTGTAGTCAGAATAATGCATTAATTTAAGTACGCAATGCGTGACAAGGGAGATGCATATGAGTGAATGGAAGACGTACCAACCTAGCGTAGTACAAGAATCGGAGTTTCGAGAAATCGCCATGGATTTTGGCGACCCCTTAGAAGTGTTTCGAGAAGCAATCTCAAATGCTTGCGATGTTAATGCTAAAAACCTTTGGATTACATGTAAGACAGAACAAATCGAAGGGCGTGAGGTGCTGATTATCTCAATTAGAGATGATGGCCGAGGAATGGGGGACGCCGAACTTCAGTGGTTCTGGAATCTAGGTCGAGATAAAGACCGCAAAAAGGGAGATAGTGAGATCGGTGAAAAGGGACATGGAACAAAGATATACCTTCGGTCTGAGAAAATTGAAGTAACGACAAAAAGAGATGGGCGAGCTCTTGAGTCCATATGCGAACGCCCCTTTGCCGCACTTGATAACGGCCGCGTGCATCAACCGAAAGTTAGAGAGCTTGACCCGGCGAATATCCCGAATGGCACAGAGATAAAATTATTTGGCTATCACGGGAATGATTTTAAGGTCTTTCATCAAGACTACATAAGTAACTATATAAACTGGTATACAAAGTCTGGTGCATTCGAGGGGGAATTTGAAGGGCATGTCCGCCCTAATATTTCTGTTCACTTAAGGGCTTTAGATGGCGGGGGCGAATACGAAGATCTCATATCTGGGCATGAGTTTGCGCCTTTATCGGAAACATTGAATAAATTATTTGGAACGTACCAAGAAAAGGCTACCGAATACTATGTGAAGAAATGGGTGCGCACTGGCACTTTGCCAAATCACCCTCAAATCTCTTATCAGGCGGTTATATATATTGAAGGTGACCAAGCGAAGAGAAAATATAACAAGATGCTTTCTCGACCTGGCTTTCGAAAGTACGGAGCATATAAAGTTCGAGATAGATATGGAATCTATTTAGCAAAGGACTTTATACCGGTTCAGCAGGTAAACGAGTGGGTTAGTTTTGGCGGCGGTTCAAACTCTGTTGTTCTCTTGCATGGTTTTATAAACTGCCAATCACTGAAATTAACTGCGAATCGTGGTTCTATAGCAAATACGAATAGCGCTGTGTTAGAGGATCTCAAATTAATAGTAAAAGAGATGTTAGATGAGATAGATGCGCACTTAACTGAGGTTAGCTTCTTCACTATTAAAGAATGGGATGTAGAAGATCGAACGAGGAAAGTAGAGGAGGCGGATTATAAAACACGAAAGCGACGTCTTGATAATGGTAAAACACAGTTACTAAAGAGAGAAGGATTTGCTGATCAGGTTGTTGTTGAGCCAATAAATGAGGCTGAGACATTTGGATTGCTAATGCGCGTATACGCGATGCACCCGGAATTGTTTCCATTCGAGCCGTTAGACTACAACACAACTCGTGGCATAGATTTGATCGTCAGAAAGAAGACTCATGTTCCGGTTTCTGAATCCGAGCTTGTTTATTTGGAGTTAAAGCACAAGCTTGGTAAGAGATTTAATCATATGTTTGTAAACTTAGGATTTATTGTGTGTTGGGATTTCGAGGGTCTTAGAGATGGCGCGGAAGTGAATTCGACGATAGGTGAGTCGCGTGAAGTAAGATTTGGAAAAGGGGATGACGGTTTGCCTGTTTATTATCTAGAAGCTAAAGGCGTAGATGGGCGCAGAATTCCGATAATTAGACTAAAAGAGCATCTCAAGAATTATTTGGCGATTTCTTTTGAAGAATAAAAACTCAGTGGACCAAAGAATGGATGTCGTACGCCACGGCCGCTCCCGGCTCAACCAGGCCGCCGAACTGCTGAACGAGATCCTGTCGGAGACCCGTTCTCCGGCGGACCGCATCATCGACCAGTACTTCCGTGCCCATCGCCAGATGGGTTCCAAGGACCGAGCCTTCGCAGCGGAGACGGTCTATGGTTGCCTGCGCCGCAAGGGTGAGCTGGAGGCCTTGGTCGCACCTTTCATGCCTGAAGATATCGACGGCGAACAGCATGCTTATTGGCTGGTGGCGACTTATCTATTGAAGTATTCCGGCTGGAGCGCCCGGGCCTTGGACGAGGCGGGTTTCCAGGGCGATGCGGAAGAGCTGGTGATGCGCGTGCGCACGCTCAAGACCGGCGATCTGCCGTTCAGTGCCCGCATCAACATGCCGGAGTGGCTGGCCGAGAAACTCACGGCCCAGTACGGCGAAGCGGAAGCCATAGAGCTCAGCGAAGCCTTGAACCGCGCCGCCCAGGTGGGCATACGCGTGAATACCCTGCGGACGGATCGCGACGCCTTGGCGGCGCGTCTGGCGACTGAAGAGCATCCCTGCGAACCCATGAAATATTCCCCCGTCGGGTTGCAGCGTGACAAGCGCGGGCCCTTGTTCAACACCGAAGCTTTCAAGGAAGGGCTCTTCGAGCTCCAGGACGAAGGCAGCCAGCTCTTGGGCTTCATGACGGAAGCTGCACCCAAAGAGAAAGTGGTGGACTTCTGCGCCGGCGCCGGCGGCAAGACCTTGGCGCTCGCGGCCATGATGCAGAACACCGGAGTGCTCTACGCCTGTGATATCTCCGAAGGCCGGCTGGAGCGCTTGAAGCCGCGCCTCGCTCGGGGTGGGGCGTATAACGTGCAGAGCTTCGCCATCCGCGACGAACAGGACCCAGCCCTGAAGAAACTGGCGGGGACGGCAGATGCGGTACTGGTGGATGCACCTTGCTCCGGCACCGGCACCTTGCGGCGCAATCCGGACATCAAATGGCGGTCCATCGATCTCGAGATGTTGACCGGCATCCAGGCGAGCATCCTGGAAGCGGCGAGCCGGCTGGTGAAGCCGGGCGGACGATTGATTTATGCCACCTGCAGCCTGCTGCAGGAAGAGAATGACGCTATCACGGCCGCGTTCCTCTCAAATCGTCCCGAGTTCGAAGTGATACCCGCAACCGAGATACTCGCGCGACAGGGTGTGAGCTTGCCGGAGGGGTTGAGGGAGGATGGGGCCTTGCGTCTTCTGACTCACCGGCATGGCACCGATGCGTTCTATGCCTTGGCGATGCGGCGCAGGGTTTCGGCCTAAGATCGGAGATGTCGTCACACGACGGCACGCAGACCCCGCCGGACAGGGGGAGGGTAGTCAGCACGGCCGGGCTGTGCTGCAATCCTTCAGGATGAGCACCGGCGCAGTGCGGATTTGTGCTGCGCGTGACGTGCCCGTAGTCAGGGAGGCTGTCACAAAAAATTCACAATTCTTTTTTCGGCGAGACCGATTAAGTCAAAACCGGAAGCCGGGCGGCTTTCGCTAGCGTCACATGATCAGATGAGCGTCACCGCCACGCCGCTGGCCGTATGCACCAATTCGGCTTTCTGATGATCATCCTGTACCACCAGTAGCATCTGCCAAGTGCCTTTTGTATCCCGGCGGGCGTCCATCACTTCGGCCACCGGCGATTCGACGCCTTTCGCGTGGACCTCCATGCCAGGCCGCAGCTCGACAGCAGCAGCGCTCTCGGCCCGATGCATATGCCGCTTCACCGCGCCCCGGTAATGGGCCCGGGCGATGATTTCCTGCCCGATATAACAGCCTTTCTTGAAATCGATGCCGCCCAGTTTTTCCAGATCGAGCATCTGGGCCACGAAATGTTCTGTGGTCTCGGGATATACCGTCGGTTCCCCCGCGATTATCTTCGCGAGAGCCCAGGCGTCTTGGTTTGCGGTCTTTGCGCCCGACGCTTCCAGGCGTTTGGCGACGGCAGATACCGCATCCTTCGAGCCATGCATGACATAGCGAGGCGTCTCGCCATGTAATCGGATGATTTGCACACCGTCCTTGTCCACCAGCCCGTTGGGGGTCGCGGGTGGGGTGATGGCCGCCTGCCGCAACAGATCCGTCGCTTTAGCGCCTGCGAGGCCGAAGCTGGCGAGGGCGGTGTCCGCGTTCTCCAGCGTGACCTTGGAGCGCAATACGTACATAGACAGACGTTTCTGCACAGGGGCGAGCAGGCTGCCCGGCAGGCTCAGGTATATGGATTCATCCCGCCGGAACAGCCGCAAAACTGTCACGACCCTGCCTTTGGCATTGCTCCAGGAACTGAGCTGGCTTGCAGCGAGTGTGAGCTGCTCCACATCGGTGCTGAGCTGACCTTGCAGGAAAGCGACAGCATCGGGACCGCTCACACGGATCAAGGCTTCGTGTGTCAGATCAGCCAGGATAGTTTGCGGATCGGGGTGCATGCGCGGACTCGTGATACGCCTATTCTAACCGCTAGCTCAAGGGGTACCGGGCGGGGGGGCCTTTGGGTGTAAAATACTGTCATAGCCAAAAGGCATCCCATGTCCCAGCCGGATAGCAAGAACAAACCCGCTACCCCGGACCCGCGCCCTCGCGGGACCGGAACACAGGATCCGAGACCCCAGCTCCCGAAGGAAGTGAACGGCCCCAAGGGCCCGGAACCCACCCGCTACGGTGACTGGGAGAAGAATGGCCGCTGTATCGATTTCTAGATCTGGCCGTGACTCACGGCTGGATGAGGTGAAGCATGGCTGCTGACAATCGCCCCCTGTCGCCCCACATGGGGATCTACCGCTGGCAGATCACCATGACCATGTCCATCCTGCACCGCGCTACGGGTATAGCGCTGGCGGTGGGCAGTCTCGCTCTCGTCTATTGGCTGGTGGCGCTTGGCATGGGTCCCGATGCCTATGCCGATGCCCAATGGCTCTTCGGCACCTGGTTCGGTCAGTTCCTGCTCTGGGGCTGGACCTTCTCGCTCTCCTATCATCTGTGCAACGGCATCCGGCATCTGGCCTGGGATGCTGGCTGGGGCTTCGAGATCAAGACTGCATACATCACCGGCTACACGGTGTGGGTGGTGGCTAGCCTGCTCACCGCCGCCGTCCTGTGGGTGGCTTACGGCATGGGAGGTGCGGCATGAACCTGCGTAACCCTCTCGCCACCGCCCGGGGCCTGGGTTCGGCGAAATCCGGCACCGGTCACTGGTGGGCCCAGCGGGTCAGCGCCCTCGCGCTCATCCCCTTGAGCCTGTGGTTCGCGGTGTCGGTCCTCAGGCTGGTGCGCGCCGATTACCTGGTGATCATCGTCTGGCTGCATGCGCCCACCACCGCTGTGCTGCTCAGCCTGTTCCTGGCCGTGCTCCTCTATCACGCTTATCTCGGCGTGCAGGTGGTGGTCGAGGATTACGTGCACACCGAGTGGCGCAAGATAGCGACACTGCTCCTGATCAAGTTCGCCTGCATCCTGCTCGCTGCGGCCGGTGTGTTCACCGTCCTGCGCATCGCCTTCGGAGCCTGACCGTGACCCAAGCTTACAAGACGATAGATCACATCTATGACGTGGTGGTTGTGGGCGCCGGCGGCGCCGGCTTGCGCGCCACCTTCGGCCTGGCGGAAGCGGGGCTCTCGACAGCCTGCATCACCAAGGTGTTTCCCACCCGCAGTCACACGGTGGCGGCCCAGGGTGGCATCAGCGCCGCCCTCGGCAACATGGGCGTGGACGACTGGCGCTGGCACATGTACGACACCGTCAAGGGTTCTGACTGGCTCGGGGACCAGGACGCCATCGAATACATGTGCAAGGAAGCGCCCCAGGCGGTCATCGAGCTGGAGCATTACGGCGTGCCGTTCTCCCGCACCGAGGAGGGCAAGATCTACCAGCGGCCCTTCGGCGGCATGACCACTCATTTCGGTGAGGGCACCGCCCAGCGCACCTGCGCCGCCGCCGACCGTACCGGCCACGCCATGCTGCACACGCTCTACCAGCAGAGCCTGAAGCACCAAGCGGAATTCTTCGTGGAATACTTCGCGCTGGATCTGCTCATGGAAGGCGATGCCTGCCGTGGCGTGGTGGCCTGGGATCTCTCCACCGGCACCATGCACCGCTTCATCGCCCAGCAGACGGTGCTGGCTACCGGCGGTTACGGCCGCGCGTATTTCTCCTGCACCTCCGCGCACACTTGTACCGGCGACGGCAACGGCATGGTGTTGCGCGCCGGCCTGCCGCTGCAGGACATGGAGTTCGTGCAGTTCCATCCCACGGGCATCTACGGCGCCGGCTGCCTCATCACCGAGGGCGTGCGCGGCGAGGGCGGCTATCTCACCAATTCCGCCGGCGAGCGCTTCATGGAGCGTTACGCACCCAACGCAAAAGACTTGGCTTCCCGTGACGTGGTGTCCCGGGCCATGACCATCGAGATCCGCGAAGGTCGCGGTGTGGGCCCCGAGAAGGACCATATCCACCTGCATCTCGAGCACTTGGGTCCGGAAGTGATCCACGAGCGCTTGCCGGGCATCTCCGAGACGGCACGCATCTTCGCTGGCGTGGATGTGGCCAAGCAGCCGATCCCTGTGTTGCCCACCGTGCACTACAACATGGGCGGCATCCCCACCAATTACCACGGCGAAGCCTTGACCCTGAAAGACGGCAACCCAGACAGCGTGATCCCGGGTCTCATGGCCATAGGCGAAGCCGCCTGCGTCTCGGTGCATGGCGCGAACCGCTTGGGCTCGAACTCGCTCCTGGATCTCGTGGTGTTCGGCCGCTCCGCCGCCCACCGCTGTGCCGAGACCGTGAAGCCCGGCAAGACCCGTCGGGACTTCCCCAAGGAATCCACCGACAAGGTGCTGACGCGCTTCGACCGCTTGCGCAACGCCGACGGCTCCGAGCCCACAGCACAGATCCGCCTGCGCATGCAGAAGGTGATGCAGACGGATGCAGCGGTGTTCCGTACCGGCAAATCCCTGCAGGACGGGCAGCAGCGCTTGAAACAGGTGTATGACTCCTTCCAGCATGTGAAGGTGAGCGACCGTTCCCTGGTCTGGAACTCGGATCTGGTGGAGACGCTCGAACTGGACAACCTCCTGGGCAGCGCCACCGTCACTATGGCCGGCGCCTTGAACCGCCAGGAGAGCCGGGGTGCCCATGCCCGCGAGGACTACGCCGAGCGTGACGACAAGAGCTGGATGAAGCACACACTCGCTTGGATGGACGAGAAGGGCGGCGTGAAGCTGGATTACCGTCCCGTCCATATGGTGACCATGACGGATGAAGTGAAAGTGATCCCGCCCAAGAAACGAGTCTATTAAAAGCAGTGCTACTGATGCAGTTGGGAATGTAAGGTTCAAGAGGTCAATAGACATGGCTGAATTCAGACTACCCAAGAACTCGCGCATCACGGAAGGCAAGACCTTCAAGGCCGCCGATGACGCCAAGAACGTCAAGCGCTTCCGGGTGTACCGCTACGATCCGGACAGCGGCAAGACCCCGCACATGGACACCTACGAGGTGGACATGGATAAGTGCGGGCCCATGGTGCTGGACGCTCTGCTCAAGATAAAGAACGAAGTGGACGCGACCCTCACTCTGCGCCGTTCCTGCCGGGAGGGCATCTGCGGCTCCTGCGCCATGAACATCGATGGCACCAACACGCTGGCCTGTACCAAGGCCTGCTCAGAGATCAAGGGCGACGCCAAGATCTACCCCCTCCCGCACATGCCAGTGGTGAAGGATCTGGTGCCGGACCTCACCAACTTCTATGCCCAATACGCTTCCATCAAACCCTGGATACGTACCCAATCGGCGCCGCCGGATCGGGAGCGTCTGCAGTCCAAGGAGGAGCGCGGCAAGCTCGACGGCCTGTACGAGTGCATCCTCTGCGCCTGTTGTTCCACGAGCTGCCCCAGCTATTGGTGGAACAGCGACCGCTACCTGGGCCCCGCCATTTTGCTGCAGGCCTACCGCTGGATCGCCGATAGCCGTGACGAAGTCACTGGTGAGCGGCTGGACGAGCTGGAAGACCCCTTCAAGCTCTACCGCTGCCACACCATCATGAATTGCACCCGGACCTGTCCCAAAGGACTCAATCCGGCTAAAGCCATCGCCGAGATCAAGAAGCTGTTGGCTGCGCGCCAGCATTGAGCATGTCAGAACTCGCGAAATTGCGTTGGCAATGCAGACGAGGCATGAAGGAATTAGACGTGTTGCTGGAAGCTTACTTGGAGCAGCGTTACCCGATTGCCGGCGAAGCGGAGCAGGGGGCCTTCCGGGCCTTGCTGGAGCTGCAGGACCCAGTGTTATTCGACTACATGGTCGGCCGCGACCGGCCCACTTCCGAGGATGAGCGCCGTGTCATCGACGCCCTTCGGCGAGCCCCTTGATCTCTCCATACGTCCGTCGCGGCTGATCGCGACCCTGCTGGTGGGCATGCACCTCACGGCCATCGTGGTCTGTGCACCGCTGCCCCTGCCGGTGGTTTACCGGGCGGCACTCCTCTTGGCCATCCTGAGCGCGTTCTTCTGGAACGTCTTCGTGTATGTGCAGCGCACGCCGCGGCGGCTGCATTGGTCCCCGGAGTTGGGCTGGACCATCGTGGACAGGAGAGGCAAGAGTCTTGAGGTGAAGCTTCTGCCGGAAGCTTATCTCAGCACCTGGCTGATCATCGCTCACTTTCGCGATGAGCGCGGCAAGCGCCGCACGGTGATGCTCGCCAACGACAGCGCCCGGGCCGACGGCTTGCGCCGGCTTCGAGTGCTCCTGCGTTACGGAGTCCCGCGAACTTGAGGATGCTCGCTACGCTGCTTGCTTCGCCTCGTGGCTTCGCAATCAGCCCAGCCACACATCCCTGCGTGGCGTTCGCGGCTGCGCCGCTCACCCAGCTCCGCTCGCGATCCTGGGTGGACTCCTGTCCACCCGCCTGAGGCTATGCCTTAGGCCCAGGCTACTGCCTGGCCCCGGCCCGCGAAGTTGGGCGGCACCAAGATAGTGTTATGGGGCGTCCGGGTAGTGTCGGCTTCAGGATAATCCAGGGTGTAGTGCAGGCCGCGGCTCTCGCGCCGGCTCTGGGCGGACTGGATGATGAGCCCCGCCACCAGGGTCAGGTTGCGCAGCTCCACGAGATCGCTGGTGACCCGGAAGTTCCCGTAATACTCCTCGATCTCGTGCTTCAGGAGTTCCATGCGGCTGAGGGCGCGTTTCAGGCGCTTGTTGGTGCGCACGATGCCCACGTAGTCCCACATGAAATGCCTGAGCTCGCTCCAGTTGTGGGATACCACCACTTCTTCATCGGAATCCGTCACCCGGCTCTCGTCCCAGGCGGGCAGGCTCTTGGGCATCTCGGTCTTGGCCTGCTGGCGTATGTCGTCCGCCGCGGCGAAGCCGAACACGATGCATTCCAAGAGTGAATTGCTGGCCATGCGGTTGGCGCCGTGCAGGCCCGTGAATGCCGTCTCGCCGACGGCATAGAGTCCCGGCAGATCGGTACGTCCCGCGAGATCCGTCAGCACACCGCCGCAGGTGTAATGGGCCGCCGGCACCACCGGGATGGGCCCCTTGGTCATGTCGTAGCCGTATTCCAGGCAGCGGGCGTGGATGGTGGGGAAGTGCTCGCGGATGAATTCCGCCGGCCGGTGGCTGATGTCCAGCAATACGTGGTCCGAACCCAAGCGCTTCATCTCATGGTCGATGGCCCGGGCCACGATGTCTCGGGGCGCCAGTTCCGCGCGCTTGTCGAACTTCTGCATGAAAGGCGTGCCATCCGGCAACAGCAGCTTGCCGCCCTCGCCGCGCACCGCTTCCGAGATCAGGAAGGATTTGGCGTGGGGGTGGTAGAGGCAGGTGGGATGGAACTGCATGAACTCCATGTTCCCCAGGCGGCAACCGGCGCGCCAGGCCATGGCGATGCCATCGCCGGTGGAGCCGTCCGGGTTGCTGGTATAGAGATAGGCTTTGTTGGCGCCGCCGGTGGCCAGCACCACGTTGCGGGCGGCAGTGGTCTTGATGCGCTGCGTGCGCCGGTCCATGAGATAAGCGCCGTAGCAGTGGGGCTCTGCCAGCCCCAGCTTGGAGGCGGTGATGAGATCCACGGCGATATGGTGTTCCAGCAGCGTGACGTTGGCGCGCTTGCGCACCAGTTGCTCGAGAGTAGTCTCGATCTCGCGGCCGGTAGCGTCCGCCGCATGCACCACGCGCCTATGGCTGTGGCCGCCCTCGCGGGTGAGGTGGTAGGCCCCCGGATCGTGGCCTTCCTCATCGCGAGTGAATTTCACACCCTGATCTATGAGCCAGCGGATGCATTCCGGACCTTTCTCCACCACGTAGCGGACCGCCGCCGGGGAGCAGAGGCCGGCGCCGGCATTGAGGGTGTCCTCGATGTGGGATTCCACGGAGTCGGCCTTGTCCAAGACCGCTGAGATACCCCCCTGGGCGTAGAGGGTGCTGCCCTCGGCCAGGGGGCCCTTAGAGACGAGCCCGATGCGACAGGTCTCCGGCAGGCGCAGGGCCAGGCTCAAGCCCGCCGCACCGCTGCCGATGATGAGTACGTCGTAGGTGGCCGTATGCTGCATCTTTGGGGTATGCCTTAAGGCTGGGGCTAGGGCAGTCCCTGGGCGGCCCGGGGCTGCTAGAATGCCCGCCAGGGGCCTTAAGACCCCCGGAAGGACGCGGAATATACTCGCATCCCCCTGTATTGGCGAACTTTTTGCCCCCTTGGTTGTCAATGACTACAGCCTATGAACATACCCAGGCCGGTCGCTGAACTGGAGCCTGGCAAGGCCGACTCCGACCAGCTCCTCGTGGAGCGGGTGCAGCGTGGCGACAAAGCCGCTTTCGACGTGCTGGTGCGCAAATACCAGCACAAGATAGTGAAGCTGGTCACCCGCTACGTACACGACAGCACCGAAGCGCTGGACGTGACCCAGGAGGCGTTCATCAAGGCCTACCGTGCGATCCACGGTTTCCGCGGAGACAGTGCGTTCTATACCTGGCTCTACCGGATCGCGATCAACACGGCGAAGAATTACCTGGTGGCGGAAGGCCGGCGGCCTCTGGAACACGGGATGGACCTGCAGGATCCGGAACAGTACGACATGCAGGCCCGCTTGAGAGATGTGGATACGCCCGAGAGGCTCCTGCTCACGGACGAGATCCAGCGGACGGTGGAGCAGGCGATAGCCGACCTGCCGGAAGATCTGCGTACCGCCATCGTGCTGCGCGAGATCGAGGGCATGAGTTACGAGCAGATCGCCGAGACCATGTCCTGCCCGGTGGGCACGGTGCGCTCGCGCATCTTCCGCGCCCGCGAGGCGATAGACGAGAAACTACGGCCATTATTGGATTGAGGATCAGGACTTGAACAAGCTGGTGACAGAGAAATTGCGCGAACAGGTCTCGGCCATGGTGGACGGCGAGTTGCCTGACGGCGAACACGAGCTCTTGCTGCGCCGCTTCGGCGTGGAGCGTTCCCTGCGCCTGCATTGGGAGCGTTGCCACCTCATAGGCGAGGCCATACGCAAGGACCTGCCGGCGGCCGATACGCGCGGCTTCGCTGACCGGGTCATGGCCGCGCTGGCGGATGAGCCGCAGCCGGCCGAGGAGACCAGCCGTTTCGGCGGCATATGGACCCGCGCTTTCGCAGGCGCGGCGGTAGCAGCTTCCGTGGCGGTGATCGCCATCGCGGGTTTGAGACACGATCCGCACCAGGCCGGTTTCGCGCCTTCCGAGATCGTGCCCGGCGAAGTGGTGAGCGGCCAGACGACGCCCATCTCCAGCGAGTATCTGAACAGCGCCAACTGGGCCGGCAGCCTGCCGCCGGTGGAAGCTTCCCTGCGCAGCAGCTTGGTGGACCAGGACGACATGAATAGCTCGCTTACGATGCAGGGTATGCAGCCTTATCGTTACATCGCCCGGCCGGCCCCGCGCCAAGCGGATGACGCGAAAAAGCCCTCCAAGACCGTCAAGCCCCCCCGCCAGCCCTAGGCTCCCGGGCCGGTATTGCAGCCGGCTGCCACATTCACCACAATTCTCCCGCTATGAGAGTGAAGGGGAGGTTCTGGGGTTTCTGTGTGGCCATGCTGCTGGCCCCAGCTGCTCTGTGCGCGGTCCCCGCCACGAGCAGTACCGCGACCCATCTGCCCCTCATCAACAGTTCTGATGTACCCCCACAGTCCACCGGCTTCGGCAACAGCCATGCAGTCCACCGGCAAGGCAGCCATGCGGATGACCCGGCGGTAGTTGGGCCGGTCTGTGATACCCAGACACCGGTTGCCATCTCTCCCGTCCCCTACAACGTCAGGGCGGCCGCCGACCTGCAAGCACCCCCGATGAAGCCTGGCATGGGTGCCCGGGGTAACACGGATGGCTCCAGCGACGCCGTCACCGCCCTGGGAGATGGTGTACAGCGGACTCTTTCCGCCCGCTCGGCGGTATTGGATGGAGGCAGATCAGCCTCCGATCAGAGCCCGGCGGCAGGCTCCGACTCGAACCAGGTGCTCGGCCTCAAGGTCCGGGCCCTCAGCGATGATGAACGCTCTGTCTATGGCGTGGCAGATGGCGGCCTGATAGTCACCGCCGTCGGCCTGGGAGCAGCCCAGCACGCAGGTTTCAGGCAGGGCGACGTGGTGCTCATGCTGGATGGCATCAGCCTCACCAGTGCCGCTCAGTTCTACAAGCTCACGCGTCAGCTGCCCCATGACCGGCCGGTACCCGTGCTGGTCCACCGCCCCACCAGCAACCTCTTCCTGTCTCTCGGTTCCACCCGACGCTGATGTCCGGCCTCGTGCTCTACCACCGTCGCGGATGCCACCTCTGCGAGCAGATGCTCGCGGCCATCTACGGCACCTATGGCGACGAGATTGAGGTACAGCTGGTGGATGTGGATACAGACCCGGCGCTCAAGGAGCGTTATGGCCTGCGTATCCCGGTCCTGGCGGCGGGGGAACGGGTGATCTGCGAAGCCCGCATGGACGAGGCCGCCTTGGATACGTATTTCGAGGGGCTCGCTTAATTAAGGCTTTTCCGGCCCATACACCCTAAAAAGCAAGAGCTTCCCGTTCCGCATCCATGCCCCACGGCAAGCCCAGCTCGTACCTCCTGTACTGGCGTTCGCGGCGGTGCCGCTCACCCGCTATAATGCTCTGTCCTTGAAGGCCTTTTGGGCCTGGGGGCGCCAGGGCTTAAGCCCCACCCGGCTTCCGGTGCGCCCTCCGGCCCGCCTTAAGCAAACGATCACTCAAAAAGAGCCGACGGCCGCGCCGTGGATATGCAACGCATCCGCAATTTCTCCATCATCGCTCACATCGACCACGGCAAATCCACGCTCGCCGACCGCTTCATCCAGATGTGCGGTGGCTTGGAAGCGCGCGAGATGGAAGAGCAGGTGCTCGACTCCAACCCCATCGAACGGGAGCGAGGCATCACCATCAAGGCTCAGAGCGTGTCCCTGCAGTACAAGGCGCGTGACGGCCAGACCTATCAGTTGAATTTCATCGACACCCCGGGCCACGTGGACTTCTCCTACGAGGTATCCCGCTCGCTGGCCGCCTGTGAAGGGGCGCTGCTGGTGGTGGATGCCTCCCAGGGTGTGGAAGCCCAGAGCGTGGCCAATTGCTACACCGCTCTCGAGCAGGGGCTCGAAGTGATGCCGGTGTTGAACAAGATAGACCTGCCGAATGCAGAGCCCGACAAGGTGGCCACCGAGATCGAGGAGATCATCGGCATCGAGGCGCAGGATGCCATACGGGTCAGCGCCAAGACCGGCATAGGTGTGCCGGATCTCCTGGAAGAGCTGGTCAGACGCATCCCGCCGCCCAAGGGCGATCCGGACGGACCACTGCAGGCGCTTATCATCGATTCCTGGTTCGACAACTTCGTCGGCGTGGTCTCCCTGGTGCGGGTCATGAACGGCAGCCTGAAGCCGAGGCAGAAGATGCTGGTCATGTCCACCGGACGCTCACATGAAGTGGATCGGGTGGGTATCTTTACGCCGAAGATGCACGACAAGGATGTGCTCTCCACCGGCACGGTGGGCTATGTCATCGCCGGCATCCGGGAGATCGATGGCGCACCGGTGGGCGATACCTGCACTACTGCAGACCGGCCTTGCGCCACGCCGCTCCCCGGTTTCAAACAGGTGCAGCCGCGGGTGTTCGCCGGCATGTTCCCCATCAGCTCCGATGATTACGAGAATTTCCGCGAAGCGTTGCGCAAGCTGCGCCTGAACGATTCTGCGCTGCACTTCGAACCGGAGACTTCCACGGCTCTCGGTTTCGGTTTCCGTTGCGGTTTCCTCGGCATGCTGCACATGGAGATCGTGCAGGAGCGCCTGGAGCGGGAATACAACCTCAACCTCATCACCACTGCGCCCACGGTGGTCTATGAGGTGCTGACCACCGCCGGCGAATCCATCTATGTGGACAATCCCTCGAAGCTGCCGCCGGTGGACCGGATAGACGAGATCCGCGAACCCATCATCGTCGCCAACATCTTGGTACCCCAGCAGTATGTGGGTAACGTCATGACGCTGTGCCAGGAGAAACGCGGAGTACAGAAGAAGATGCTGTACCACGGGACCCAAGTGGCCTTGGCCTATGAGATGCCGCTCAATGAAGTGGTCATGGACTTCTTCGACAGGCTGAAATCTGCGAGCCGTGGTTACGCCTCGTTCGATTACGATTTCGAGCGTTTCCAGGCGGCACCGTTGGTGAAGCTTGACCTGCTGATCAACGGCGACAAGGTGGATGCCCTGTCCGTCATCGTGCACAGGGACAGCGCCTATGACCGGGGCAGGGTGTTGTGTGAGAAAATGCAGGAGTTAATCCCGCGGCAGATGTTCGAGGTGGCGGTGCAGGCGGCCATCGGCTCACATGTGATCTCGCGCACCACCGTGAAGGCCTTGCGCAAGAACGTGACGGCCAAATGTTACGGCGGCGACATAACACGTAAGCGCAAGCTCCTGGAGAAGCAGAAGGAAGGTAAGAAGCGCATGAAGCAGATCGGCACGGTGGAGATACCCCAGGAGGCTTTCCTGGCGGTGCTCCACGTCGGCAAGAAATAACCCGTCCGGATACGGATCAGGAACCAACGATGCATTTCGATTTCGAAGCTCTTCTGACCCTGGCGACCATCGTCACGGGCCTCGTATGGCTGGTGGATGCGGTGTATTTCGCGCCACGCCGGCGTGCTGCTGCACCAGCGGTACAGGAAGGGGCTGATGCCCCGGCCAAGCCCCGGGAACCCATGGTCGTGGATTACTCCAAGTCCTTCTTCCCGGTGATCCTGCTGGTGCTGCTGCTGCGCTCCTTCCTGGCGGAGCCATTCCATATCCCGTCGTCCTCCATGGTGCCCACCCTCCTGATCGGGGACTTCATCCTGGTCAACAAGTACGATTACGGCGTGCGTCTGCCGGTACTGCACACCAAGATAATCAAGGTGGGTGAGCCGAAGCGTGGGGATGTGGCGGTGTTCCGCTACCCCAATGACCCCAGCATCGATTACATCAAGCGCATCGTGGGTCTGCCGGGCGACCATATTGTCTATCGGAATAAAACGCTGTATATCAATGGCGTGGAGATGCAGAAGGATGCGCTCGGCCCCTATACCGGACCCGACGCAGACGGCGCGCTGCTCGGCCGTGAGCATCTCGGCAACGTGACCCATGAGGTGCTCACCGTCCCTGGCCAATACAGCAATGAAGGTGAGTGGACGGTGCCCGAGGGCGAGTATTTCGCCATGGGCGACAACCGGGACAACAGCAGCGACAGCCGCTACTGGGGTTTCGTGCCGGAGCAGAACCTGGTGGGCAGGGCGTTTTTCATCTGGATGAACTGGGACGCGTTCCGCGACAGCTCGCTCTGGCATCGTGTCGGGAACGTGATTCATTGACAGTCTGACGGCCCGGCTTCGACCGGGTGTGGAGAATGAAGATGGCTATGCGCAAGCACCAGACCGGCATCACCATGATCAGCTGGATACTCCTGATAGGCCTCATCGGCTTCGTGGGTATATTCGGCTTCAAGCTGATCCCCATCTATCTGGACTATTTCTCGCTCAACAAAGCCATGACTACGGTGGCGCAAAATCTGCAACCAGGTCAGTCGCCGCAGCAGATCAGGATAAACATGTCGGGCATCTTTGACGTCAACAGCGTCAACGTCGTCAGCCCGAACGACGTCAGCATCAAGATCGACCCCGATACTAAGGCTGTCGTGCTGGGCATCGATTATGATTCGCGTACGAATTTCATGGCCAACATCGACCTGATAGTGCATTTCGAGAAGACTTATCCGGCCGGCGGGCATTGATAGGTAGTCGCGCACCGCTGCTGCAGGCTCTCGGACGGGGTTTCTCCGACGAAACCCTCCTGGATCTGGCGCTTACTCACAGGAGCGCCGGCGGCAGGAACAATGAACGCCTGGAGTTCCTGGGCGATGCCCTGATCAATGCCTGCGTCGCCGACGCCCTGTATCGTCGGCATGCTGCTCTCGAAGAAGGTGATCTCAGTCGCCTGCGTGCCAGCCTGGTGAACCAGGAAGCTCTGGCGGACGTGGCGCGGGAACTCGATCTCGGCGCCTACCTGACGCTCGGCCCCGGCGAACTCAAGAGCGGCGGCCATCGCCGTTCCTCCATCCTGGCGGATGCCCTGGAAGCCCTCGTCGGCGCTGTTTACCTGGATGCCGGCTTCACGGCGGCTTGGGACACGATCCTGCACTTGCTGGCGGCCCGTCTGTCCGCGCCGCTCTCGACCGAGTCCCTCAAGGATGCCAAGACCCGCCTGCAGGAAGTGCTGCAGGCGCGGGATCTGCCGCTGCCGGTATATGCTGTGGAGTCCGTGCGAGGAGAACCACACCGCCAGATATTCCGTGTGAGTTGTACCGTGTCGGTCCTCGACATCCGCACCGAGGGGGAGGCTGGCAGCCGCCGTGCCGCAGAACAAGAAGCGGCCTTGCATGCCCTGGAGCGCATCGAACATGGTTGAATCGACTTTTCGTGCAGGCTTCATCGTGGTGGCGGGCCGGCCCAACGTAGGCAAGTCAACCCTGATGAACGCGCTCGTGGGACGGAAGGTCAGCATCGTCACCCCCAAGCCCCAGACCACCCGGCGCCGCATACTGGGTGTGAAGACCTTGCCCGATGCCCAGTTGATATTCGTGGATACGCCGGGCCTGCATTCCGGCGAGAAACGCGCCATCAACCGTTCCATGAACCGTGCTGCCGTATCGGCGGCCAGCGAAGCGGACCTGTGTCTCCTGGTCGTGGAAGCGATGAACTGGGGCGAGGATGACCAGTTGGCGTTGCAGCGCCTGAGCGCCCTGGAACGCCCCTTGGGCCTCGTGGTCAATAAACTGGACAAGGCGCGGCCGCGGGAACGGATGCTGCCGTTCCTGCAGGAGATGCAGGCGCACCATGATTTCCGCTTCATCGTGCCGGTCTCGGCTCATACGGCGGAGAACCTGGCGGAGCTGATGCGGCTCATGACCGAGTGCCTGCCCGAATCCCCTATGCTGTTCCCTGCCGATCAGATCACGGATCAGGATGATTCCCTGCGCGCTTCGGAGTTCGTGCGTGAGCAGCTCATCATCGCGCTGCGCGAGGAAGTGCCGTATTCGGTGGCGGTGCAGGTCGATGAATGCATCATGGACGGGACCATGCTGCGGGTCACGGCCACGATCTGGGTCGAGCGCGAAGGCCAGAAAGCCATCGTCATCGGCCAGGGCGGCACCTTGCTGAAACAGGTGGGCAAGGCCGCGCGCCTCGAGATGGAGCGCGAATTCGGCCACAAGGTATTCCTGCGCATGTGGGTGAAGGTGCGTGAGAACTGGGCGGATGACGAGCGGGCCCTGGCTACGCTCGGCTTCGAAGGGTGATGAAGGCAGAACGGGTCTCCCTCACTCACGCCTACGTGCTGCACCAGCATGCCTGGCGCGAGACCAGCCGGGTGGTGGAGATCTGGAGCCGTGAACACGGACGCATGGGCCTGGTGGCGCGCGGCGTGCGCCGTCCACGCTCGCCTTTCCGCAGCCTGTTGCAGCCTTTCGCGCCGCTGCTCATGTCCTGGACCCAACGGGGCGAGCTCGGCAACCTCACAGGTCTCGAAGCCTCAGCCATACCTGCCGCGCTCCAGGGGCGCCCTCTGATGGCGGGGTTCTATCTCAATGAACTCCTGCTGCGGCTGCTGCCGCGCCAGGATGCCCATCCGGGGCTTTACGATCATTACGCCGCCGCTGTGCAGGGCCTCGTCACCGGCTCCACCGCCGCCGTGCTGCGTGTGTTCGAGAAACACCTGCTGGCAGCCATGGGCTATGGCCTCGTCCTGACCCATGCGGCATCCGGGGATGTGCCCGTGGAACCAGAAGAGCGCTATCGCTACGACATGGATTCGGGCCCGACGTCGGTCTCGGACCGGCCTACATCGGGCCTCCTCATCAGTGGCCGGGCGCTGCTTGCGCTGCACCATGAGGCATTGGATGATGCGGACGATCTCAAGGCCGTGAAGCGCCTGCTCCGGGCCGCCCTGGAACGGCATCTGGACGGCCGCGGCCTCAAGACTTCCGGCGTGATGCGCGCCATGGCGAAAGGAGCGTAAGCAGTGGGAGATTCGGCATGGGCACCATGAGCGGCATCGCCCTGGGCGTGAACATAGACCACGTGGCGACGCTGCGCCAGGCGCGCGGCACACGTTACCCCGATCCTGTCGAGGCGGCGCGGCTCGCGGAAGGCGCGGGCGCCGATTCCATCACTGTGCATCTCAGGGAAGACCGGCGCCACATCCAGGAACGCGACGTGCTGCTGCTCAAGGAAGTGGTGCAGACCCGGCTCAATCTTGAGATGGCGGTGACCGCGGACATGCTGGCTTTCGCTTGCCGTGTGCTGCCCCAGGACTGTTGCCTCGTGCCTGAGAAGCGCCAGGAGCTGACTACCGAGGGTGGGCTCGACGTGGCAGGCAATATCGTAGCTATCCGCGAGGCCTGTAAACGCCTGGGCGGAGCAGGGCTGCGGGCCGCACTCTTCATAGATCCGGATCCGAGACAGATCGAGGCATCAGCCGAGGCGGGCGCGCCGGTGGTGGAGCTGCATACCGGCACCTATGCGGACTCACCGGGACCCCAGAAGCAGGCGGAAGAATTGCATCGGCTGGCGCAAGCCGCTACCCAAGCAGCGCGCCTGGGGCTCGAAGTGCACGCAGGCCATGGCCTGCATTACCACAATGTGAACCCCGTGGCCGCCATCCGCGAAGTGGTGGAACTCAACATCGGCCATGCCATCATGGCCCGGGCCATCATGACCGGTCTCTCTACGGCAGTGAGTGACATGAAGCAACTCATGCGTGAGGCGCGCCCATGATCCATGGGGTGGGCACCGACGTGGTGCAAGTGTCGCGCATGGAGGCGGCATGGAAGCGCCATGGCGAGGCTTTCGCCAAGCGCATCCTCATGCCCCAGGAATTGCAGAGCTTCGCCCATACCAAGAACCCGGTGCGTTTCCTCGCCATGCGCTTCGCCGCCAAGGAAGCCATCGTCAAGGCCATGGGTACGGGTTTTCGTCACGGCGTCTGGGTGAGGGACGTGGGCATGGTGCCGGATTTCCGCGGCAAACCCTGCGTCATCTTCTCTGCCCGGGGCGAAGCGGTGTGCCGCCAGCTCGGCGTGGGCCAAGCCCATGTGAGCCTCACCGATGAAGCAGGTCTGGTGGTCGCCATGGCGGTGGCGGAGAAGGCAGAAGGCGCGTGAAGCGTAAGCGCAAGGGAACTGCGTCCATGAAGTTCCGGCGGGCGGCTAGTCTCGCGGCCACATTCGATCATGGCCATATCGTCCTGCATAACTTTCTTAGTCGAGAGCGGTTCAGCTGCCCGGCAAAATACCTGGAGATCATGGCTGCGCTGGATGAGTGGCATAGCGCGGAAGAGTTATTCGATTGTTTCCCAGAGATTGACCGTAAAACCCTTGCCACACAGCTCAGCGATATGGTCAGGGCCAGGGCTTTACTCATCAAGGGCAGCCCGGATGCGGTACGCGACGAGCAATATCGGCGTGAATGGCAGTGGGGTGAGGCAGCCGGGTTTTTCCATTTCTCCACCCGCCAAACCTCCTTCATCACCGGAGCTCCCGCCCGACAGCTCATCCGCAAGCGCAAGGCCTGGAAACGATCACCACCCCTATATCAGGGCAATCGCGGTTTCAAACACGTGGTGCCGCTTCCATATACCGATATCACCGAGGAACCTTTTGCCCTCATGCGTCGCCGGCGCAGCCGCAGGCAGTTCAGCCAGGTCCCGATACCTCTAGAGGCATTGGCAGATTGTCTGTTCTCAGGCAATGGCATAGTAGAGGTGATTGAAGACAAGGATTTCGGGAAGTTGCCGCTTTCCATGACCCCTTCAGGTGGAGCGCGTAACCCCTTCGAGCTTTATGTCTATGCGCAGAATGTCAGCGGTCTGAAATCCGGGGTCTATCATTACGGCGCTGCGAAACGGGATCTCGGGCTGGTGCGTGCCGGCAGATTGGATGTCCCGGCCATGCTCGGTACGCAGAAGTGGCCTGCCAAAGCCGGCGCCATCATCTTCCTGGTGGCGCATTTCCCGCGGACGATGTGGAAATACCACATGCCCATGACCTATCGTGTCGTGATGATGGAAGCGGGTTTCATCGGGCAGAACATCGCGTTGGCGGCGACCTATCACGGGCTCTCAGCCATTCCGTCTGGCGCCTTGAACGAAGATTTGATTGAGGGGTATCTGGGCACACCCGCAGTGGAATCGGCGGTGGTGCTCAGCATGAGCCTGGGTAAGCCCCAGGATCAGGACGACTGAAGCTCGCCACGTTTCTTGCGCGTGTGCCTGTCCAAGTGCCAACGGAGTTTATCCACCAATTCTTGCTCTGAGAATGGCTTCACCAGGAAGTCATCCATCACGCCTTCCATCACCTGTTTGCGGGTCTCTGGCATCACATCCGCACTCATGGCGATCACTGGCGGCAGTTTGTCGCCCAAGGATGCGCGCAGGCGCCCAGCCGCTTCGATGCCATCCATGCCCGGCATATGGATATCCAGCAGCGCGGCATCCCAGGGGCCGCGAGCTGCGAGGTCCAACAACTCCAGGCCATTCGCAGCTTCGGCCACCCGGAAACCAGCATGGTTGAGCATGGTCACCAGGAGACGACGGTTGATGCGGTTGTCATCTGCCACCAGCACGAGGGGGGCATCCGTCGCAAGGGTCATCGTCGCTCCCTTCTGGCGTGTGCCCGTATCCCCTGATTCCTGAACGGCTGGTTGCAAGAGGGACTGCAGTTCAAGATACAGCGTCTTCTCGCGAGCGGTCTTGCTCAGGACCCGGTGATAGAGGATCTCAGACAGGTCTTTCAATGCCTGGCGATCTATACGCGGCGCTAATATCAGCATGGGTGGCAGAGCAGGGCTGAGCTTGAGTTTAAGCTCACTCAGCCGCGACAACTCGCGCTCCGTCAAAACCATCACTGCGGCATCTACCCGTGCAGTTACGGCGGATTCCAGGTCGATAGCGTTCTCGACGTCAGCGCCCAAACGCGTCAGGCAGGCACGCCATGCTTCATTGGAGAGCGGCTGCATATCGTAGAGCAGCACTTTTATTTTCTTCGGTAGGCGGGCACGGGGTTCCGCGTTCTTCTGTAGCTTGAAGTTCAACTGGAAGTCGAACGAAGTACCTGTGCCGACTTTGCTGGTGACATGTATCTCACCGCCCATGAGGTCCAGGAGTTTCTTGCAGATGGAGAGTCCTAAGCCTGTGCCTTCCACATGATGGTGTGTGGAGATGCGGCTACGGGCATAGGCATGGAACAGTTTCGGTAATTCTCCGGCAGGTATCCCGATGCCGGTATCGCTGACCGTAAAGATGATGGTAGCTTCACGCTCGTCATGAGTCATATTGCTCAGTTGCACGGAGACCGAGCCTGACTCTGTAAATTTTATGGCGTTGCTTAGCAGATTCGTGAGGATCTGCCGCACGCGCAACGGATCACCCCGCAGCTGCAGTGGGACATCCGGCGGCACTATCCGGATCAGTTCCAGGCGCTTCTGGTAGGCGGTTGGGGCGAGCAGTTCCAGCGTGCTCTCGATGACTTCGAGCAGATCGAAATCCACTTCGTCTATCAGCAATTTGCCTGCCTCCAGGCGCGAGTGGTCCAACGAGTCGTTTATGATTGCGAGCAGTATTTCCGAGGACTGCCGGATGGTACCGATATAGTCCTTCTGTTCAGACGTAAGATGGGTGGAGGTGAGCAGCTTGGCATAACCCAGCACGCCCGTGAGAGGGGTGCGCAGCTCATGGCTCATATTCGCCAGGAACTGGGACTTTATCTGCTCGCCTTCGGTGGCGCGCTTCTGGGCTATTTCCAGCTCAGCGTTCTTCAGATTGACGCCCTGTAAAGTCTCGCGCAGTTCATGGGTAGCCTTCTTGACCTGGCTTTCGAGCTTTTCAACAAAATTGCTCTTGATCTCATTCGCTTCACGTAGACTGGTGCTTATGGATTTCTCACGAGTGATCTTGCGCTTCAGGCTATAGACATAGCCGATGCTGCTGCCGATGATGATTAGCATATAAAGCGCGTACGCCCACCACGTGCGCCACCATGGAGGCAGCACGACAATATCCAATGTCGCTGATTGTGTGCTCCAAGTGCCCCAATTATTCGCGGCTTTAACCTCCAGGCGGTAGCGCCCCGGGTTCAGGTTCGTGAAGGTGATCTGGTGAGTGACGCTCGGAGGTGTCCATTCTGACTGGAAACCCAGCAGCCGATAGGAGTAGGTATTTGCCTGAGGGGCACCGAAATCCATAGCTGCTACATCGAAGGTGCTTATGGCGTCTTGATATGTCAAAGTCAGCGGAGCATCCGGGATCAGGTGGGTATATGCAGGTTTACCCTCGCGATATGCTGTGACGCCATCGAGCACTACACCAGGTGGTATCGAATTGGGTTTCAAATTCCGCGGCAGGAAGCCTACGGCACCTTGCCCGCCCGCAAACCAAAGTCTCCCGTCGCTCGTACGCACATGTCCGTACGAGTAGTATTCGCTTATGGGGGAACCTTGATCACGACCGAAGGTAAGCGTCTCGCCACTGACGGGGTTATAACGGATCAAGGAGTTGATGCTTGCCAGCCAGAGATTACCTTGGGTATCAGGTTCGATAGCGACCATCTGCATACGACTGAATTGCGGGATGCTTTCCGGTTTGGATATCGGATTGCCATCACCATCGAGCTTGAGACGCCATAGCCCGCCGTATGTGGCGACCCATAGGTATCTTTGTGCGTCCTCGTACAACCCTTGGATGACAGGTTCTCTTGTGCCAGGTGCCAGGGGTATCAAAGTGCTACGGTCCGTGCCCAGATCGAGCAGGAACAGACCGCGGAAAGTGCCGACCCATAATTTATTGGGAGAGACCTGGAGCAAGTCTTCGACGATATCCTTGGCCGCCAACTCGGTAGCCGAGGTACCTGCTATCAATTTTGTTTCCTGCGAGCTCAGGTTTGCTTTCAGGAGTCCATTTGAGAACGTCGCCAGATAAACTACATCTTTCCCGCGGGGCAAAATGCGGTGTATGGCACGCGAGCTTGGGGTCAGCTTCGCGGCCGGTGTCCAGCTATGTAGCAAGTTACCGCTGCGACTGACTTCCAATAGATAACCGTGTTCGGTGCCAGCGAGCAGGCTCTGCGATCCGGAATCTGCTATAGCAGTCACGCCTCCGTATTTCTTGGCATCGATATGTATGAAGATGTTCCGGGCGTCTTGTAGCGTGCCATCCTGAGAGCGCAGATCGTACTGATAGATTCCTCCGGTAGCACCGAGCAGCAGCTTGCCATGGTCTTCATGCAAGGCGGTCACAAGATCGGGCTCGCCAGCGGGGCTCCCAGTTATATCTGACGGTTTGAGTGAATGTACGGCAAGCATATCCGTATCCAGCAAATTGATGCCGTTGTCTGTCGCTACCCATATGTATCCGGTGCGATCCTTGAAGAAACTCCATATGCTGCTCGTTGAGAGGCTTTTGCTGTTGCTGGCCTGGTGCTGGAAATTTTGCAATTGTCCCGACCCATGCTGGATCCGGTATATGCCGGTTTGTGTAGCCCCAAACCAGATGTTCTGGTCGTTATCGACATAGACGGCTACGAGGAATGCATCATCCAGATGGCTGGCCACCTTGATGACGTCTCGTATGGGTATCAACTTCGTCTCGCCTGGTACATAGACATACGCGCCTTTCTCGGTCGCGAGCCATAGCCTGTGTTCCCGGTCTTCCGCCACGTCATAGATGATGTTGCTTTCCCCGAAGCCTGTATTGAAATGCTGTGTCGGGATCTTGCCCGCAGGATCGAACTCATCTAGGCCAGAGACGGTAGCCACCCAAACATGTGCCTGGCTATCGATGAATATCTTGGTTATATGGTTGCTTGATGGAGAGAAGGGGCCGGACCCCCCTGGGAAATGCCGGAATTGCCCGGTCTTGGGGTTGAAAGCATCCACCCCGGCATCATGAGTGCCGATCAGGAGTTCACCATCCGGTGTGGTGCTCAGCGTCCAGATGTCATCGCTGATGAGGCTATTAGGGTCACCCGGTATATGGCGGTAATGCCTGAAGCCGCCTGTCTTCGGATCATAGAGGTTCAGGCCGTCGGAATATGAACCCACCCATAAGCGGCCTTCAGGGTCTTCGCAGATTGCCCGCACGAGGTTTCCCGAGATGCTCGTGGGGTCGTTTGGGTCATGCCTGAAGACCCTGAAGGCATATCCATCGTAGCGGTCCAGGCCATCTGCCGTTGCGATCCATATGTATCCCTGCTTGTCCTGTATGGCGGTGAATACTTCATTGTTGGACAGGCCATCCTCCATGGAGAGACGGCGGAATTCCGCCATCGCGGCACTTGGCCCGGCATATGCGAGCGCCAGGAGTGCCGCCACTCCAAAGAGCATGGCGGTACAGGACCGTCGGTGCAGTCTCCACACGGCGCGTTACCGTTGACGAGTTCAGCTTTCGTCGTTGTTGAAGGTGGGGCCATCCATGCACATAGAAGCGCTGCCGAATGCTGCGTGTGCCTGTTTCAGCTGCGCGACGGCACGCTTGGCCTGTTTCCTGGCTTTCGGGTTTGGATGGCTCGCCGCGACTTTGCTGAGCGTCTTGGAAGCTTGCTGTATCAGCTTGTCGCCGCGGCTATAGCTTTGCGCACGTTTTTTGGCATTGGCGGCCGTCTTCATGGCGCGCTTCTGGGCTTTCTTATGGTAGGTCTTGGGTGAGATGGGCTTCTTGCCAGCCATGGTGGTTACTCCTTTCGGTTGTTCTGAAGATTCCCCGTACCGACTGCTACCGATACGCCTTAAAAGCAGCGGGTTACGGCCCGGTCAGTTTACAGAATGTAGTTTGACACTGCACGCGTAAATGGCTTCTGTAACAGACACTTATTCCACTCCAGCGAAGGCCGTCAGGGCCTGCAGCACCCGGCCGATTTCCCTGGAAAAGCCCTGCATGGCTTCTGGGGCGGGTAGACGCTCTTCTTTCAGACCGGCTTCGATCTCGGAGCAGAGCGCCCTGAGAGCCCCCAGTTTGCAGAAGGAAGCCGAGCCGTTGATGCGGTGCACATGGGAGTGCAAGGTCGCCCATTCCTTGCGCAAGTAGGCCTGCTCTGCGCGATGCAGATCTTCGGGCAGGTCTTCGGTAAGCATCGCGCGTATCTCTGGCCTGAGCGCCTGTAATGCCGGTGCGAGCTCGTCAGGGCTTTGCTTGGTCATTTTTATCCCCCATCGAGCGGCATGTTGAACACGTGCCGGGCCCCACCAGTATGGTGCGGTTTTTCCGCGAGCCGGTCAAAGGGCACGGGCCGGCAGGGGGAGTTTGTTAGACTGCCGTCCTTATAACGCCGCTTCCCCAGGGGTCGAGTCATGAACGTGCTGGCTTTCGATATCGAGACCATCCCCGACCTGGATGCCGGGCGGCGGCTCCATGGCCTGGACGGCCTGTCCGATGAAGACGTGGGTAAGGCCATGTTGCAGCGCCGTCGCCAGGAGACAGGCGGCAGCGAGTTCCTACCCCTGCATCTGCACCGGGTGGCGGCCATCTCCATCGCCCTGCGCAACCGGGATGGGTTCAAGGTCTGGACCCTGGGCACCCCCGAATCCGGGGAGGCGGAACTGGTGAGCCGCTTCTTCGAGGGGATCGAGAAGTTCAGCCCTGATCTCGTGTCCTGGAACGGCTCCGGTTTCGACATGCCGGTGCTCAATTACCGCGCCCTGCGTCACGGCCTGAGCGCTCCCCGCTACTGGGAGACGGGTGACAACGACCAGTCGTTCCGTTGGAATAACTATATATCCCGCTACCATTGGCGGCATACGGACCTGATGGATGCCATCAGCCTGTTCCAGGGACGCGGCGGTGCGCCCCTGGACGAGATGGCACAGCTTTGCGGCTTCCCAGGCAAGCTCGGCATGCACGGCAGTCAGGTCTGGGAGCAGTGGTTGAAAGGCAACCTGGCGGGCATCCGCGATTACTGCGAGACCGACGCCCTCAACACCTATCTCCTGTATCTGCGCTTCGAATTGCTGCGCGGGCATCTGGGCGCGGAAGAATACCGGCGTGAATGCACGGTAGTGCGCGAGAGCTTGAAGAAGGCGGCCAAGCCGCATCTGGACGAATTCCTGACCGCCTGGCCCGCTGCGTCCGACCAGGTCGCTACCGGCGCATGAATACAGGACCCGGCCTGCGCATGGGGGCCCAGTCCGCCACCGTCAGCGCGCTGTCCCACGACGGGCGGGGCATCGCCAAGCTCGGTGGCAAGACCCTGTTCATCGAGGACGCGTTGCCGGGCGAGGAAGTCAGCTTCCGCATCCAGCGCCGCCACCGGGATTACGACGAAGCCCGGCTCGTGGAAGTGCTCAAGCCTTCACCGCAGCGGGTGACGCCCCGTTGCAAACATTTCGGCGTCTGTGGCGGTTGCAGCCTCCAGCACCTGGAGCCCGCGGCCCAGCTCGCTGCGAAACAGCAGGCCCTGCTCGATAGTTTGAAACGGATAGGCGGTCTCGAACCCCAGGAACTGCTGCCGCCCCTCACGGGACCCATCTGGGGTTACCGTAGGCGGGCACGCTTCTCGGTGCACAAGAGCGAAGGGCGGATCTTCGTGGGTTTCATGGAGCGCTACCGTCCTTTGGTGGCGGAGCTGCGCCACTGCGATGTCATGGACCCGAAGATCGGCGATTTGATCGCACCCCTGGCGGACATGCTCACAGGCCTGAGCATCGCTGAGCGTATCCCACAACTGGAAGCAGCAGTGGGTGACGATGCCACCGTATTGGTGTTGCAGGTGTTCGCACCGCTCACCGATACCGACCGGGGTATCCTCACTGCTTTCGAGGATCGACACGGGGTGAGATTCTATCTGCAATCAGGACATGGCGGCTCCGCTGCCCCCTTGCGCGGCACGCCTGTGGAGTTGCACTACCGCTTGCCGGAATCCAAGGTGGATATCCGCTTCCGGCCGGCAGACTTCACCCAGGTGAACGATGAGATCAACCGTCGCCTGGTGTCCCTGGCCATGAAGGAATTGGACGTGCAGGCCGGAGACGATGTGTTGGATCTCTTCTGTGGTCTGGGAAATTTCACTCTGCCTCTGGCACGGGTCGCGGCCCAGGTCACGGGCGTGGAAGGGGAGGCTGAACTCGTTAGGCGCGCGCGGGAAAATGCGCAGTTGAACAAATTGGAGAACGTCGGGTTCGAGCTTGCAGACCTGTTCGCCGAGAAACAGTTAGGCCACTGGTCCCGCCGGCCTTACGCACGCATCCTGCTGGACCCGCCCCGGGCAGGGGCCCGGGAGATCATCGCCCGCTTTCCCAAGTTCGCTGCCCGCCGTATCGTGTATGTCTCCTGCCATCCGGCGACCTTGGCCCGGGATGCCAAGACTTTGGTGACGGAGCAGGGCTGGAAGCTCACCCGCTCCGGCGTGCTGGATATGTTCCCTCATACCTCTCATGTGGAATCCATCGCCGTGTTCGACCGGAAGAGATCATGAGCCTCGGCCCCCTGATGGTGGATATCGCCGGCACCGCCCTGAGCCCCGAGGACCAGGAGGTACTACGGCATCCCCTGGTGGGTGGCGTGATCCTCTTCACACGCAACTATGCCGACCTGGCGCAACTGGAAACTTTAGTGGAATCCATCCATGGCTTGCGCCAGCCACCGCTGCTGGTGGCCGTGGATCAGGAAGGTGGACGCGTGCAGCGCTTCCGTGCTGGCTTCACCGAGTTGCCGCCAGCGCGGCTCTTCGGCCGCATCTACGACCAGGATCCCAAGGAAGCCTGTCGCATGGCGGAACTCACCGCCTGGCTCATGGCAGTGGAGCTGTGCGCCATCGGGGTGGATATGAGTTTCGCCCCGGTGGTGGACCTGGATTACGCCGTCAGCAGCGTCATCGGCGATCGCGCCCTGCATCCCGAAGCGGATGCGGTGGCGGAGCTGGCCCGGGCCTGGTTGCTGGGCATGCGGCGCGCCGGCATGGCCGCCTGCGCCAAACATTTCCCCGGTCACGGTGCGGTGCAAGGGGACTCTCATCACATGCTGCCGGTGGATGAACGTTCACTCGAGACCATCCGCCGCCGGGATCTCGTGCCTTATCAACGGCTCATCCGCCTGGACCTGCCCTCCGTGATGATGGCTCACGTGGTGTACTCCCAGGTGGATGTCTTGCCGGCGAGCCTCTCCCGTACCTGGATTGAGGACGAGTTGCGTGGCAGCCTGCGCTTCCAGGGAGCGGTGTTCTGCGACGATCTCAGCATGCGCGGCGCGGAGAATGCGGGTGACTACACCCATCGTGCCCGGGTGGCTCTCAAGGCCGGCTGCGACATGCTGCCGGTATGCAATAACCGTGGGGGCGTACTGGAGATACTCGGGGGTCTGGATAGTGCAGCGAATCCGGTGAGCCAGTGGCGGCTCGCTCGCTTACACGGCCGCGAGACGGTGACGTGGGGGGCCTTGCAGACCAGTGCCGAATGGCAGCATGCACGGCATGCCCTGGAAAAGCATTACGCCAGCGGTGATTTCAAGCTGGGCAACTGAAGCTTACTGCGGCTTCCTGGCAGGCGTGATGAGTACGATGGCGCCGAACATGGGGTTATCGAAGTAGCTAAGCTTGCCAGCATCCACGCGCCTATCCTGGCGCAAGCGATAGATCTGGAACGCAGGTATCACCGCTGCGGCGGTGGAAGCGGTAGGTATCGGGGCGCTGGCGTTGATGGGCGTCGCCGGCCAGTTGCTCTTCGCTATGAGCCCTTGCAGGGCCAGATCCAGATCGAAATGCAGATATGGGCCCGTGGTGCTGAGTTTGGCGCTGCCGTAGGCCAGGGTGGCCTGTAGCGGTACTGCGCTCGTCACTGCAACGTGTGCCGCGGTCGCCGGTAGCACATGGGTAGCGGACTGAGGCAGCGCGGAGGGCGGCACACCGATGCGGATCGCCGGCGCCGTAGCGCGATCCAGGGCCGGCTGGGTCCAGCTCGCGTGCACCAGGGGCTGGTAATCATGGGAGCGCTTCAGCCGCGCCCAGTCTTCATCCAGTTGTTCATTCACCGGTGAGAGGGCCTGGTAGGGCACGGCAGGGCCGATGGAGTTCGCAGGGCCCAAGGCGAGCGCGGCGTTCCAGTCCGGCATGCCGGGGTCTGTAGGCCAGGTCTCGTTGTTGCCCGCCGCTGGATCCACAGTGCGAAACACGATCACTTCTACGTTGTACCAATTGGGCGCCGGCGGCTGGGCCGCGGTGGGGGCCGGGGACGCAGCATCCGTCAGGCCGGAGGTGATGACCAGCGCAAGGGCGGAAAGGGTGGCAGCCAGGGTTTTCACGTAATCACTCCGTCTAGTGGCGGGCCATCAGGCCGCGGCCTTGCCGAGTTGTACCAGCAGGGTCTCCACGGCGGTGATGCGCCGCTCCCGGTCCTCCAGGTCCATGTTGAAGCGCAACCGGTCCTGCCCATCCAGTTTATAGGTTTTCGGCTGCTGCTGGATGAGGCGGATGACCGTCATGGGTTCCACTGGGGTATCGGTGCTGAACAGGATGCGTCCGCCCGCCGGGCCTGCCTCGATCTTACGCACCCCCAGGGGGGCTGCCTTGAGTTTGAGTTCTGCGATGCGGAACAGGTTCTTCGCCTGGGGCGGCAGGAGACCGAAGCGGTCGATCATCTCCACCTGCAGCTCGTCCAGTTCCGCCTGATCCTTGCAGCTGGCCATGCGTTTGTAGAGGGTGAGCCTGAGGTGTACATCAGGCATATAGGCGGAAGGCAGCAGCGCCGGCAGGTGCAGGTCTATCTCCGGCCCGTGATCGAGCGGTGCATCCAGGTTCACGGGTTTGCCGGATTTCAGGGAGTTCACCGCGCGCTCCAACAGCTCCGAATAGAGCGAGAAGCCCACTTCCTGTATCTGGCCGCTCTGTTCGTCTCCCAGCAGTTCGCCGGCGCCGCGGATCTCCAGATCGTGGGTCGCGAGTGTGAACCCGGCTCCCAGCTCCTCCAGGGACTCGATGGCTTCCAGGCGCTTCATGGCGTCCACGGTGATGAGGTTGCGCGGTGGGATCACGAGGTAGGCATAGGCCCGATGATGGGAGCGGCCCACCCGGCCGCGTAACTGATGCAGCTGTGCCAGACCGAACTTGTCGGCCCGGTCGATGATCATGGTGTTGGCGGCCGGAACATCTATCCCACTTTCAATAATCGTGGTGCATACCAGGATGTTGAAGCGGCGGTGATAGAAATCGAGCATCACCTGTTCCAGGTCCCGCTCGCGCATCTGGCCGTGGGCGATGCGCAGTTGAGCGCCGGGTACCAGCTTCGCGATCTCTGCGGCACGCTTCTCGATGGTCTCGACAGTGTTATGCACGAAATACACCTGGCCGCCGCGCTTGATCTCGCGCAGGCAAGCCTCCACGATGAGGGCATCCTGCCATTCGCTGACGAAAGTCTTCACCGCAAGGCGCTCCTCAGGCGGCGTGGCGATGATGGAGAGGTCTCGCAGGCCCGCGAGGGCCATGTTGAGGGTGCGCGGGATAGGAGTGGCCGTGAGGGTCAGCACGTCCACTTCTGCACGCAACTTCTTGAGCTGCTCCTTGTGCTGCACCCCGAAGCGGTGTTCCTCATCCACGATCACGAGGCCGAGATCCTTGAACTTGATCTCAGGGCGCAACAGCGCGTGGGTACCTATGACGATCTCCACCCGGCCCTCGGTGATGGCTTGCATGGTGGATTGCTGCTGTTTGCCAGAGCGGAAGCGCGAGAGCACTTCGATGCGTACCGGCAGATCCGCGAACCGGTCCCGGAAAGTCTGGGCATGCTGCTCAGCCAGGAGGGTGGTGGGCACCAGCACGGCTACCTGTTTACCGCCTTGCACGGCCACGTAGGCAGCCCGCAGCGCCACCTCGGTCTTACCGAAGCCCACATCGCCGCATACCACCCGGTCCATGGGCTGGCCGCGGGTCATGTCGCTGATCACCCCATCGATGGCCTTCTCCTGGTCCGGTGTCTCATCGAAGGGGAAACCATCGGCGAAAGCCTGGTAGTCCAGATCATCCAGCTTGAAGCTATGGCCCTGGCGCGCCGCGCGTCGCGCATAGAGGTCCAGGAGTTCCGCTGCCACGTCTCGCACCTGTTCCGCGGCCCGGCGTCGCGCTTTCTCCCAATCGCCGCTGCCCAACTTGTGCAGGGGAGCCGTCTCCGGCGCACTGCCGCTGTAGCGGCTGATGAGATGCAGGGAGGACACCGGCACATAGAGCTTGGCGCCTTCGGCATATTCCAGCATGAGGAATTCAGTCTCGAAGCCGCCTACGTCCAGAGTCTGCAATCCCAGGTATCGTCCCACTCCGTGCTGCTCGTGTACTACCGGCGCGCCGGCGGCGAGGTCCGTGAGGTCACGGATGATGGATTCCGGGTCCCGGCGGGTGACGCGTCGGCTGCGTTGCCGGGCCCGCTCGCCGAACAGCTGTTCTTCCGTGAGTACCGAGAGCCCCGCATCTGGCAGATGCAGGCCCCGCTCCAGGGGTGCTACGCAGATGGCGAGACGCTCGTCGCTCGCGAGGAAATCGCTCCAGCCCTGCACCTGGGCGGGTTTGAGCTCGCGCCGCAGCAGGAGTTCGCTCAAGTATTCGCGACGTCCGGCGGATTCCGCCGCAAATAGTACCCGTCCGGAGAAACCCTTTAGGAAGGCGAGGAGTTTCTCTGCCGGTTCCTCAGCGCGACTCTCGATGCGCAGGACGGGCGGAGCCGCCGTGGGGAAGTTCATCCCGCCGGCATCTGCGAGTTCGAAGGCTTGCAGGTCCATACGTAGGTGTCGAGCGGAGTGCTGGGCTACCGCTTCCGGAGTCAGCCAGACTTCTTCCGGCTTGAGGATGGGTCGCTCGATGTCATAGCGACGTTGCTCGTAGCGCTCGCCTATCTGCTCCCAGGCCTGGGCGAGGGCGCTGGCGGTGTCGTCCACCCCGGCGATGACGGTGCCCGCCGGCAGGTAATCGAAGAAGCTCGCGGTGGCGTCGAAGAACAGCGGCAGGTAGTACTCGATGCCGCCGGTAGCGATGCCGTCGGACACATCCCGGTAGATGGCGCTGCGTTGCGGATCCCCTTCGATGCGTGCTCGGTAGCGCTGACGGAAAGCCCGTATGCCTTCCTCGTGCAAGGGGAACTCCCGGGCCGGCAGCAGGGTAAGTTTCTCCAGTCTATCTTTCGATAGCTGGGTCTCGGGATCGAAGATGCGTATGGACTCGATCTCATCATCGAAGAGGTCGATGCGGTAGGGCACGGGGCTACCCATGGGGAACACGTCCATGAGGGAGCCGCGCACTGCGAATTCGCCATGCTCCATCACCTGGGTCACGCTGGCGTAGCCAGCGGCCGCGAGACGCTGACGCAGGGACTCCATATCCAGCGTAGCCCCCGTAGTGAGCAGGAGCGTGCCACCCAGCACGTACTCTCTGGGCGGCAGCCGCTGCATGAGGGTGGCGGCGGACAGGACCAGGATGCCGCGCTTCAGGTCATAGATGCGCGAGAGGGTGGCGAGCCGTTCCGAGACCGTGTCCTGGTGGGGTGAGAAGAGATCGTAGGGCAGGGTCTCCCAGTCCGGGAAGGCCAGCACCGGAAGTCCGGGGTCCGTGAGATAGAAACGCAGCTCCGCCGTGAGACGCTCCGCATCCCGAGCGCTGGAGGCCACCACCAGGAGCGGTGTCGTCAGGCGCGATGCACCCTCCGCCAGCACGAGGCCAGGGCTACTTCCGTAGAGTTGTCCCCAGCGCCGCGGGGATGCGGAGTCTGCCAAGGCCGCTGGCGCAAGGACGGTGGCCGGGTTTTTAGGCATCAAGTCGGAAGATGGGCTCTAATCTCGGTAACGTTTGAGGATGTCCGCGTAGGCATCGATACGCCGGTCCCGGAGATAGGGCCAGATGCGGCGTACCGCTTCAGAGCGGCCGAGGTCGATGTCGGTAGTAAGCACGGTGGCGGACTTGGTGTCTGCCTGGGCCAGGATCTCGCCCTGGGGGCCTGTCACGAAGCTCGAACCCCAGAAGTTGATGCCGCCACCCACATCGGAAGGGTCTTTCTCGAAACCGATACGGTTGCAGACCATCACTGGCAGGCCGTTGGCCACTGCGTGGGCTCGCTGGATGGTGATCCAGGCATCCCGTTGCCGGGCCTGCTCCGCTGCATCGTCCTCTTCCACCCAGCCGATAGCCGTGGGGTAAAGCAGGAGATCAGCGCCGGCCAGGGCCATGAGGCGCGCGCCTTCCGGGTACCACTGGTCCCAGCACACCAGCACCCCGAGCTTACCCACGGAAGTCTGGATGGGATGGAAGCCGAGATCGCCCGGGGTGAAATAGAACTTCTCGTAATAGCCTGGATCGTCCGGGATGTGCATCTTGCGGTAGATGCCTGCCAGGCTGCCATCTTTCTCCAGCACCGCAGCGGTGTTGTGATAGATGCCTGGCGCGCGGCGCTCGAAGAGCGATGCCACGATCACCACACCGAGTTCTTTAGCCACCGCACCCAATTCCTGGGTGGAAGGCCCGGGGATAGTCTCGGCCAGGTCGAATACCTTGGTGTCTTCCGTCTGGCAGAAGTAGGGGCCCGTGTGCAGCTCCTGCAGCATCACGAGCTTCACGCCCTGCTTGGCGGCTTCCCGTATGCCTTTGATGCTCTCGGCTAGATTGCGCCCACGGTCACTGCTGCAGCTCTGCTGCACCAACCCGACCTTGAGTATCTTCTTCTCGGCCATGTTCTTTATGCCTACTCCGGCACGACACCCTTGGGGAACTGCATGGTCACACAGTGCAGGCTGCCGTACTGATAGATCAAGGACCGGCAGGGCACCGAGATGATCTCCCGGCCCGGGAAGCAGCCAGCCAGGGCCTTGAGGGCGCCTGCATCTGCCGGGTCATTATAAGTCGGTACCAGCACCGCGCCATCCATGATGAGGAAGTTGGCATAGGTGGCCGGGAGCCGCCGGCCGGTCTTGTCATGCACCGCTTGGGGCCAGGGCAGGGGTATCAGGGTGTAGGGCTCGCCGTTCTTGCGGCGTAGGGCTCTGAGTTCGGCTTCCATGGCTTTGAGGCCGGCGTAATGGGGGTCGCTCTGGTCTTCACAAGCCTGATAGGCGATGGTGCGGCCGTCACAGAGCCGTGCCAGGGTGTCGATATGGCCATCGGTGTCGTCGCCGTCGATGGCGCCGTGTTTCAGCCACAGGATGCGGTCTATCCCCAAGTACTTGCGCAGCAGCGCCTCGATCTCGGCGCGCTTCAGTTTGGGGTTGCGGTTCGGGTTCAGCAGGCAGCTCTCGGTGGTGAGCAGGGTGCCTTCCTCATCCACCTCGATGCTGCCTCCCTCCAGCACCAGTTCGATGCTCTCCATGGGTGTATCGCCGAAGGCACCGGCCTTGTGCAGCCGGCGACTCAGTCGATTATCTTCCTCATGGGGATACTTGGTGCCCCAGCCATTGAAGATGAAATCCAGCAACAGCAGCTTGCCGTCCTTGAGCACGGTGATGGGGCCGTGATCCCGGGCCCAGGCATCGTTGGAAGGGAAGGGATAGATGCGTAGCCGTTCCGGGCGTCCGCCGGCAGCTTTCACGTAGCCGCGGATGCGTTCAGCATGGGCTTCGTCCATACAGGTGATGATCACCGGCTGCTTCAGGCTGATGGCCGTGGCGATAGCCGTGTGGCAGCGCTCCGCCGAAGCGTAGTCCGGGTTCCACTCCACGTCGGAGCGGGGCCAGGTGAGCATGATGCCGCTCTGAGGCATCCATTCGGGAGGCAGTCGGTAACTCATGGGTTCAAGGCTCGCTATAAAGCAAACCGCGTGGCGTGCTGCGCTTTCGAAGCGCGGCACCGCTCACGCGGTGGGGTTGGACCTTAATACCTTGCGTGGTGAGATCAGCCGCCGGAGGCCTGGCTATCGGCGAACGGGCCGCTCTTCATCACCGTGCGTAAGACTTTATTGTACTCGAAGTACACCACGTAATCGGAATAGTCCCAGCGGGTGATGGGCGGCTTGCCCACTGCAGGCTGCTTCTCCAGGGGCGCACCGAAGATGTGTTCCACGTTGGCCATGTCCATGCCGCGTACCGGCACTTGGACGGATCCGTTATAGACGGGCGTCGCGGCCGGTGCAGGAGTCTCGGCAGGCGCTGCGGTGGGAGCGGAAGCCGGTGCAGTTGATGCGGCAGCGGTGGATACCGGCGCTGATGCCGTCGCTGCCGCAGGCGCAGTGGCAGGAGTGCTGCTGGCGGTTTGGGCCGGCGCTGTGGCAGCGGCAGGCGTAGAGACGGTACTGACTGCAGGTGCAGCACTGGCCTGGGCGGCTGGCGCGCTGACAGCGGTTGGCGCCGCGGTGCCGGAAGCACTGACGGGTGCTTGCACAGTTGTGGGAGCGGCGGCCCCGGTGACAGGGTCGGTCTCCGTGCTCCATGCCTGTTGGGCTGACAGCAGCAGGCCCACGGAGATGAGCAGGCTTAGGGTGAAGCGTGGCATGTCACACTCTCTGATTGGCCTATCCTAGGGTTTAACTATAGCATCCTTTCAGCCAAGAAAAATCGTTAAGGAGCATCAGCTTAGATGGGTTTCTTGACATATCGGCTCAGTAGTCGCCCACATGCACTTTGACCCGCCCCTGCTGGAGGCGCGGCTTTTACGCCGCTACAAGCGCTTCCTGGCGGATGTGGAATTCCCGGACGGCCGGCGCACCACGGTCCATTGCCCCAATACCGGCGCCATGCTGGGTTGTGCCGACCCTGGCATGGCAGTGCGCCTCAGCCGGGCAACCAACCCGGCGCGGAAATACCCGCTCACCTGGGAGCTGGTGGAAGCCTTGCCCGGGGTATGGGTGGGCATCCACACAGGCCGCACTAACGGCCTGGTACGGGAGGGGATTGAGGACGGCACGCTCCAGGAATTGACGGGTTATACCGGGATCAAAGGCGAAGTGACTCTGGGGCAGGGCTTCCGGGTGGATTTCGTCCTCAAGGGGCGTGCCGGGCAGCCCGATTGCTGCCTGGAAGTGAAGAACGTGACCGCCGCGGTGCAGGACGGCATCGCGCTCTTCCCGGACGCCGTGAGCGAGCGGGCTAGTCGCCATCTGCGGGAACTCATGCAGCGGGTGAAGGCGGGGCAGCGGGCCGTGCTCTGCTTCTGCGTGCAGCGGGACGACGTGCGGGAGGTGCGCCCGGCAGATGTAATCGATCCGACCTATGGCCAAACCCTGCGTCAGGCTCTGGAAGCCGGTGTGGAAGTGATGGCGTATGGGGCCCGTGTCAATCCGGAAGAAGTGCTGCTCTATCGCCGGGTCCCAGTCATCATCCCCTGAGCCAGCCTTTATAATGCACGTCTATGTTTAAACCCCTATCCCTGTTCGTGGGCTTGCGCTACTTCCGCGCCAAGCGCCGCAACCAGTTCATCTCCTTCATATCCGGCATGTCGCTGGTCTCCATCGCCATCGGCGTCATGGCGCTCATCACCGTGCTGTCGGTGATGAACGGCTTCCAGAACGAACTGCGGGACCGCATCCTCGGCATGACCTCCGATGCCACCGTCTCGGGTTTCGACAACCACCTGGCCGACTGGCCGGCGGTACGGCAGCGGGTCCTGACCCAGCCTCATATCACAGGTGCCGCACCCTATGTGGAAGATCAGGCGATGCTCGCCAACGGTTCCAACATGAGCGGCACCGAGGTGCGCGGCGTGTTGCCGGGCATGGAAGGCAGCGTCTCGGAAGTGGGTCAGCGCATGGCGGCAGGCAGCCTGGATAGCCTTACGCCCGGCAGCTACGCCATCGTGTTGGGCAAGGATCTGGCTTATGCGCTCGGCGTCGCGCCCGGCGACAAGGTCATACTCATGATCTCCCAGGGCAACGTCACACCGGCGGGTCTGATCCCGCGCTTCCGCCGCTTCACGGTCACGGGCATATTCGACGCGGGCATGTACGAGTACGATCGCGGTCTCGCCTTGATCAACATCCATGATGCCCAGACCCTGTACGGCATGGGCGATACCGTGAGCGGTGTGCGTCTCAAGCTGGACGATAAATACCTGGCCCCCGACGTGGCGCGCCATCTGGTGGATGTGTTCGGCGGCGCCTATTTCGTGAGCGACTGGACCCAGGAGCACGTGAACTTCTTCAAGGCCATCGCCATGGAGAAGACCGTGATGTTCATAATCCTCTCGCTCATCGAGCTGGTGGCTGCCATCAGCATCGCCATCACCTTGGTGATGGCGGTCACGGACAAGCAGGCGGACATCGCCATCCTGCGCACCCTGGGTGCTTCACCGCGCAGCATAATGGGCATATTCATCGTGCAGGGCACCATCATCGGTCTCCTGGGCACGCTGTTGGGTCTCGCGTTGGGCGTGCTCCTGGCCCACAACCTGAACGACATCATGCATTTCCTGCAGCGGGTCTTCCACACGGAGTTCCTGCCCTCCAGCGTGTATTACATCAGCGACCTGCCGGCGGCCATCTACACCGGTGACGTGCTGAAGATAACCATCGCGAGCTTCCTGCTGACCGTATTATCCACGCTCTACCCGGCCTGGCGCGCCGCACGCACCCAACCCGCGGAGGCGCTGCGTTATGAATGAGACGGCGCAGGCAGCAGCGGGGCAGGGGATCCTGCGTTGCGAGCAGTTGGTGAAACATTTCGTGGAAGCTGAGCATCGGGTGGAAGTGCTGAACGGCGTGAGTCTGACGGTGGCGGCCGGGGAACTCGTGGCCGTGGTGGGCGCCTCCGGTTCCGGCAAGAGCACTCTGCTGCATCTCCTGGGTGGATTGGATACGCCTACCAGCGGCGAGGTGTATGTGAACGGCATGGCCATCAGCGCCATGAGCGATATGCAGCGGGGCCAGGTGCGCAACCGCTCCATCGGTTTCGTCTATCAGTTCCATCATCTGCTGCCGGAGTTCACCGCCGTGGAGAACGTGGCCATGCCGCTCCTGATCGGCGGACTGGATCCTGATGAAGCCGAAGCTCGCGCGGTGGAATTACTCAAGCGTGTGGGTCTGGGAGAACGTCTGACCCACAGGCCGGCGAAGCTATCCGGCGGCGAACGCCAGCGGGCGGCAGTGGCTCGGGCTCTCATCCATCGCCCGGCTCTGGTGCTGGCGGATGAACCCACGGGCAACCTGGATTCCCGCACAGGCGAACAGGTCTACGAACTGATGCTGGAATTGAATCGGGAGATGCGCACGAGCCTGGTGCTCGTGAGCCATGATCTGAACCTGGCGGGGCGGATGCAGCGCATCCTGCATCTGGAAGAAGGCCGGCTTAAGGCCTGAATCTATCTATCAATCGCGCTCGCGCCGTTCCGCCTGTCGCAGTTTCCAGCGGCCGGTGATGGATAGGCGCCAAGCCACATCCAGCGCAGCGTAAGCGATCAAGGCGAACAGCAGACCTTCCACCACCCCGCCCAGCCACAGGGGTGCCCAGATGTGGCGGAACTCCGCCATCAGCCATTCGACAGTGATCTGATCCGGGAAGCGCCGGGCCTTGTGCTGCAACAGCCAGGAGCCGAGCTTGTAGCCGAAGAAATAGATGGGGCCGAAGGTGAGGGGGTTGTTGACCCAGACCGCCGCGAAAGCCACCGGCAGGTTGACGCGCCAGTAGATGGCACCCAATACCGCAAATGCCATGTGCCCCGGGACAGGCAGGCAACAGATGAATACTCCCAAGGCCAGGGCTTCGCAGGTGCCGCGCCGGCCTATATGCCAGAGGGCGGGGTCATGCAGCAGCACATCGAAAGGCCGCATGTACCATTTGCCATGCAGCTTGGCATGCAGCTCTTCCCGGCTAGGCAGGAACTTGTTCAGGAACTTGCGGGGCATCGTTCCGTTACTCCACGCGCTACCGACATAGAGGACTCTGTACCCATTTAAGATATTTCGGTGCGTGTGGGTGAGTTATTAATTAATAATGAACTATATATAAACCGCTGCGGCTCTTGTATAGGGGGCCGGGCGGGGGCCCATTATCCACTTTTCAGGAGCCGAAACGGAATCATGGGCAAGGCCGCCGTCGCGATGCTGGCCGGAGTGCTGCTGCTCCTGGCCTTGCCTGAGCTGCCCTCCGGGTATCAGGTGGCGGTGCTATGCGCCCCTTTTGGCTTGCTGCTCTTGCCCCGGCAACGCCTGGCGTGGGCCCTGTTCCTGCCCCTGGGTTTCGCCTGGTGCTGGTTCATCGCCGGCAGTCACTTAGCCGCACGCCTCGCGCCTGAACTTGAAGGCCAAAAGATCACAGCCACCGGTTGGGTGTACTCGATTCCGGAAGAACGGGGCCGTCTGGAAAATTTCGAGTTCGAAATAGAGACCTTGGATGGACGGGCCCTCGCGCCGGGCATACCCCGGCTCATACGCCTGAGCATGGATCAAAGCCTCGCCCAGCCCGGAGCAGGGGAGCATTGGCGCTTGGACGTGCGTCTGCGTCGCCCCAGGGGGTTCATGGATCCCGGTGCCTTCGACTATGAAGGCTGGCTGTTCCGCCACGACATAGGCGCCACCGGTTATGCGACCGGTGGCGCCATGCTGGATGGAGATACCCGTTTCCCGCTGCTGCGCATGCGCGCTTCCCTGGTGGAGCACATCCAGAAGCGGTTGGGAACAGATCAGTTCGCCGGCATGGCAGCGGCTCTCGCCACCGGTGACCAGGGCGCCATCAGCGAGACGCAATGGCAGGTGCTGCAGGACACCAACACCGTGCATCTCATGGCCATCGCCGGCTTGCACATCGGCGTGCTGGCGGGACTGTTCTTTCTCCTCACGGGATCTGTCTGGCGGCACAGTGCCTGGTTATGCAGTCGTTGCCCTACCCCAGTGGCGGCTGCGGTGGCAGCGCTGTTGGCCGCAAGTATGTATGCCGCCATGGCGGGGTTCCCGCTGCCCACGCAGCGGGCGCTCATCATGCTGGCAGCATTCACTCTGGGTGTGTTGCTGCGCCGACGCCTCAAGGCCATCGACACCTTGGGGCTGGCCATGGTCGGTGTGCTGTTGCTGGATCCTTTGTCTGCAGCTGAAGCGAGCTTCTGGCTATCTTTCAGCGCCGTGGCCGCCATCCTGTTCGTATTCGGCAATCGTCTGGGCGCGCCGAAAAGCTGGCTCGTGGATCTCTTGCGCACCCAGTGGGCAGTGGGCATCGGCCTCCTACCGCTCCTGGCATTCTTCTTCCAGCGGGCCGGCCTCACGGCGCCCATCGCCAATCTGGTGGAAGTGCCCATCTATAGCCTGCTGGTGGTGCCGCTGGTGCTCATGGGCGCGGCACTGCTGGCACTCTGGCCCTGGGCCGGTACTTTGCTGCTCAAGGGCGCGACCCTGATGATCGGGTTAAGTTGGCCGCTCCTGGAACGGCTTGCGGATATCCAGCCGGCGCTGCTGACCTCATCCACCCCCGGATGGGCTGCTCTCGGGGTGTCTCTGCTGGGTGCCACGTGGTTACTCATGCCTCGAGGCGTGCCAGCCAGGCTTGCTGCTGTCGGCCTGCTCCTGCCTCTGTTCGTGGCCCCGCTCTCTGGGATACCGCAGGGTAGCTTCGATCTCACGCTGCTGGATGTGGGTCAGGGCCTATCGGCGGTGGTGCGCACCGCGGGCCATACCCTCGTGTATGACACGGGCCCCAAGTTCCAATCAGGTTCAGACACGGGCGGCGAAGTGGTGATCCCTTATCTCATGTCCCAGGGCATCGCCGCGCCTGATCTCGCGGTGGTGAGCCATGGTGACAGCGATCACGCCGGCGGGCTCGCGAGCCTCAGGGCGGCTTTCCGGGACATGCCGGTGATCTCCGGGGCGGAATACCGCTTCCCGGACGTGATCACCTGCATCCGCGGCCAGCACTGGGAGTGGGACGGAGTGAGTTTCCAGGTGCTGTATCCCGACGCGGGGGCGCCCGTCGGCGGCAACGATGCTTCCTGCGTGGTGCGAGTGAGCGGGCAGGGCGGCAGCGCGCTCCTCACCGGCGACATCATGCGTAAATCCGAGCGCCATCTGTTGGAGCTGGAGGGCGATGCGCTGCGCAGCGATACCCTGGTGGCGCCCCACCATGGCAGTAATTCCTCCTCCAGCGAGCCCTTCGTGGCAGCGGTATCCCCCTCGGTGGTGCTGTTCCCGGTGGGTTACCGCAATCGCTGGGGTTTCCCCAAGCCCGAGGTGGTGGCGCGTTACTTAGGGGAGGGGGCCACGCTCGCCGATAGCGCCACTGACGGCGCTGTGCGCGTACGTTTCCGGCCGGCCGTACGTCCGGCGGTGGTCATGCGCTGGCGGCCGGATATGGCCCGGCTTTGGACCGCGCATTAGCCTGCTTGCGGCGTTCGCCCACCGGCCAAAATCCAGTATCATGCCTGCAATCTGCAGATAGGCGGGAGCCGCATGTTCGAGATCATCAAGGCTGGCGGCTGGGTGATGGCACCCCTCATCCTGTGCTCCACCATCGTCGCCGCCATCATCGCCGAGCGTCTCTGGACCCTGCAGGCCAAACGGGTCGCTCCGGAGCACCTGGCAGCCCAAGTCTGGCACTGGATCCGGAACGGGGAGTTCGACGAGGAGCGCATGCAGGCCCTGCGGATCGGCACGCCCCTCGGGCGGCTCTTGGCTATCGCGCTGCTGCACCGCAATTCCCCGCGTGACGTGTTGAACGACGCCATCGCCGATGCCGGCCGCCACATCGTCCACGAGCTGGACCGTTATCTCATCACCTTGGGCACCATCGCCACCATCTCGCCGCTGCTGGGTCTGCTCGGCACCGTGCTCGGGATCATGCGGGTGTTCGCCGCTATCTCCCAGGTGGGCCTCGGCAACCCGGCAGCTCTCGCCGGCGGCATCTCCGAGGCCCTCATCACCACCGTGGTGGGCTTAGGTGTCGCCATCCCGGCCTACGTGGCGCATCGCTACCTGCGCGGGCGGGTGGAGGAACTCGTGGTGAGCATGGAGCGCGAGACCATGCGCCTCATGAACGCGTTGCAGGGCAAGCAGGCTCCCGCGGAATGGCAGCGCCGGGGTGACCGTGAAGCTGCGTGAACGCGCCCGCTGGGAAGACCCGGAACTGAATCTCATCTCGCTCGTGGACGTGGTGCTCATGTTGCTGGTCTTCTTCATGATGACCACGCACTTCATCGAGAACACCAGCCTCACGGTGGCACTGCCCAGTGCCGGGGCGCCGCCTTCCTTCAGCAAGCTGGATGGCATAGAAGTCACGGTGGATGCGGAAGGCCACTACTACGTGAACCAGAAGGCAGTGCCGGATACCACCCCGGCGACCCTGCGTGATGCACTGGTGGCGGTGGCCGGCGATCGCCGTGATCAGCCCATCGTGCTGCGCGCCGATGCCCGCTCCACCCACCAGTCAGTGGTCACGGTCATGGACGTGGCAGGAGCCTTGGGTTTCGCCCAGTTGCAGATCCTCACAACGCAGCCGCGGGCGAACCAGTAACACATGTCACAGACCAAGAACCCTAGCGGTCTCAGCATTTATCGGCGCCTTCTTACCTACGCTTGGCCCTATTGGTCGCGCTATGGAATGGCGATGTTCGGCATGGCGATCTATGCCTTCACTCAGTCGGCGTTCACTCTGCTCATGAAACCACTGCTGGATAAAGGCATCTTGTTGCATGATATTACCAGCATGAAGCTCATCCCCCTGGAGGTGGTCGGGCTGTTCCTGCTGCGGGGCATCGCCGATTTCCTCGCGGCCTATAACATCAGCTGGGTGGGTCGCAGCATCATCAAGCGCATCCGCGGCGAGACCTTCTCGCAACTGTTACTGCTGCCGTCAGGCTACTACGACGTATCCTCGTCGGGCATGCTTGTGTCGAAGCTCACCTACAACATCGAGCAGGTGGCGGAGGCCAGTACCAACGCCATCACCGTGATCTTCCGCGATGGCCTCACTATCATCGGCCTCCTGGGTGTGATGTTTTATCAGAGTTGGGTCCTGGCGCTGATCATCTTAGTGCTGGGCCCAGTGATCGCACTGCTCTCGCGATATATCAGCGAGCGGTTCCGCCGTTACAGCCGGCGTATCCAGGATTCCATGGGTGACGTCACCAAAGTGGCGGAAGAGGTGATCACCGGCCAGCGCATCGTCAAGCTGTTCGGCGGGCACAAGCATGAGACCGAACGTTTCGAGCAGGTGAACGAGAACAACCGCTACCTCAACACCAAGCTGATGCTGGTCAACTCCGCCTCGAGCCCGATCATCCAGATGATCGCTGGCCTGGGGGTGTCCTGCGTGATCATGGTTGTCCTCGGGCAGAAGGTCACCCCCGGTACTTTTATCGCCTTCCTGGCGGCCATGCTGCTGATCCTGCCGCCCTTGAAGCATGTCACCGACATCAATGCACCTCTGCAGCGCGGCATCGCCGCCGGCCAGAGCATCTTCGAACTCCTGGACGAGAAGCCCGAGGATGTGGGCGGCAAATACACGGTGTCCCGCGCCCGAGGCGAGTTGGAATACCGGTCCTTGAGTTTCGCTTACAGCAGCGCCAAGGGTGAAGTGCTTAGCGACATCAGCTTCAAGGCGGCGCCCGGCGAGACCATCGCCCTGGTGGGCCGTTCCGGCAGCGGCAAGTCCACGCTGGTGAGCCTCTTGCCACGCTTCTACGACCCCACTGCGGGCACCATCTTCCTCGACGGCCTCGACCTTAGGGATTACGCCTTGGACAACCTGCGCGGGCAGATGGCCATGGTGAGCCAGGACGTGATGCTGTTCAACGACACCATCCGGAACAACATCGCTTATGGTTCGCTCAAGGAACGGGGCGAAGCCGCTATCGTGGCGGCTGCGGAAGCCGCCTATGCCATGCCCTTCATCAAGCGTCTGCCCCAGGGATTGGACACCATGGTGGGCGACCGGGGCGTGCTGCTCTCAGGCGGTGAACGTCAACGCATCTCCATCGCCCGGGCCCTGCTAAAGGACGCGCCACTCCTGGTGCTGGACGAAGCCACCTCGGCTCTCGACAGCGAATCCGAGCGCCACATCCAGGCGGCACTCGAGAAACTCATGGCCCACCGTACCACCCTCGTGATCGCACACCGGCTGTCCACCGTGGAGCGTGCCGACCGCATCCTGGTGCTGGACCGCGGGCGTATCGTGGAGATGGGCCCCCACGCGGAACTCCTGGCGAAGGATGGCCATTACGCCGCGCTGCACCGCCTGCAGTTCCGCGACGAAGACTGAGCCATGAACGGCTTCTCAGGCTGGCTGCTGCGCGCCTGGTATTCACCGCGTCCCATCTGGTTCTTCATCCCACTCGCCTGGCTGTTCTGGCTGCTGAGCAGCTTGCGCCGTGCGACCTATGGTCTGGGCGTGTTGCAGCGCGCCTCCTTGCCGGCGCCAGTGATCGTGGTGGGCAACGTGAGCGTGGGCGGCACCGGCAAGACGCTTTTCGTCATCTGGCTCGCTGCGGCGCTCACCCAGCGGGGCTACAAGGCCGGCATCATCAGCCGTGGTTACGGTGGCAAAGCGCGTCAGCCCATGCTGGTGACACCCGACAGCGATCCTGGGATAGCCGGGGATGAAGCGGTGCTGCTGGCACGGCGCACCGGCCTGCCGGTGGCGGTGTGTCGCGATCGCGCTGCTGCGGCTCTGATGCTGTGCAGTAGATACCCCATAGATGTGCTGTTGAGCGACGACGGCTTGCAGCATTACCGATTGCCGCGGGACCTGGAGATTGTCCTGTTGGACGGCGACCGGGGTTTGGGCAACGGCTGGCTCCTGCCTGCAGGCCCCTTGCGCGAGACGGAACACCGCTTGGACGAAGCGGATATCACAGTGATCAAGCGCAGTGGTGCGGGCCAATTCACCTGGCCCGGCGCCATCTACATGCCACTCCTGGCTGAGACGGCAGTATCCCTCGCAGATGGCCGCCGTATGCCCTTGGCGGAGTTCGCCGGGCGATCGGTGCATGCCCTGGCAGGTATTGGCAATCCGGAGCAATTCTTCGCGACCCTTGCTGCTGCTGGCATGCAGGTGGATGGGCGGGCATTGACGGATCATACCAGCCTCACCCCTGCGGACTTGCAGTTCGCCGATGACAAACCGGTGTTCATGACCGAGAAAGACGCCGTAAAATGTCGTAGCATGGCTCTGCCGCGACACTGGTACGTGGAAGCTTCCGCCCATTTCGCCGAGTCTGACCAGGCGCTCATCCTGGAGCGGATGGAGCGATGCATGGCGGAGCGGCGTCCGCGGAACCCTTAAGGAACATCCATGGATCCCAAGCTGCTGGAAATCCTCGTCTGCCCTTTGTGCAAGGGCCCGCTGGTCTATCGCAAGGCCGAGGCTGAACTCCTGTGCAAGGCGGACAAGCTCGCCTACCCGATACGCGATGGCATCCCGGTGATGCTGGAAGAAGAGGCACGGGAACTGAAAGCGGGTGAGGAAGCCTGAATGCGTTTCACGGTGGTGATACCCGCGCGCTACGCTGCCCAGCGGCTGCCGGGCAAACCCCTGGTGGACCTGCATGGACGGCCGCTGATATTGCACGTGTGCCAGAGGGCCCAGAGCAGCGGTGCCGCCCAGGTGATCGTGGCCACCGACGATGAGCGGGTGCGCGCGGCCTGTGCCGCCGCCGGAGTGGATGCGCAGATGACGGGTACCCAGCATGCGTCCGGCACCGATCGCATCGCGGAAGTGGCGGAGCAGCGTGGCTGGGCTGATGACGAGATCGTAGTGAACCTGCAAGGCGATGAACCGCTCATGCCGCCGGCAGACATCGAACAGGCGGCCTCACTGCTCAACAGCCATACCGGGGCCGACATAAGCACCTTGTGCACGCCCATACATGATCTGGAAGAATTCCTGAACCCCAACGTGGTGAAGGTGGCGGCCGATCGCACCGGCAGAGCCATGTATTTCAGCCGCGCTCCCATCCCCTGGAACCGGGCCGGAGCGGCAGCGGGGATCGCTAGCCAACGGCAACACCAGGGTGCACTGCGCCACATCGGCATCTATGGTTACCGGGTGGGAGCCCTCAAACGTCTCGCTGCGGCGCCGCCTTCTGAACTCGAGCAGCTGGAGAAGCTTGAGCAGCTGCGGGCTTTGTGGCTGGGTATGACCATCGCCGTGGACGTGGCGCGGCAGATGCCGGGGCCCAGCGTTGATACGCCGGAGGACCTGGCACGCATCTCGGCCCTAATGCAGGGACGCTGAACCCGTGCCTGGTACCAGCAGACCGCCTTGGTCAATGGAGCCCAGGAGACCACCACCTACGTAGGTAACGTGGAGTTCCTGACCACGGGCACCACGACCACCGCCCGGCACAGGCTGAGTGCCTATGGCGAGGACATCCTCAGTCTCAATGTTGGGGACTCCAGTTGCGCAGCGACCCCGGGCATGTGTTTCAACTATATCCATGGAGATCAGTTGGGAGGCGTGGATGCCGTCACCGACGTGAGCGGTGCTCCCATCCCGGGCACCAGCTTTGGATATGACGCTTTCGGCGGTAGAAGGGATCCTGTCACCGGCCAAGCGCCGACGCCAGCACAGGTGCAGGCGGACCGCAACCTGACCCACCGGGGGTACACCCAGCACGAGATGCTGGACAACGTGGGGCTGATCCACATGAACGGACGGGTGTATGACCCGAGCATCGGACGGATGAGCAGCGCAGATCCTACGATACCGTCTGAGAAGCCGACGCGCCCGAGCCTGCATCACACCCAGCGAGGGAAAGGTCAAAGCATTATTGTTTCCGTTGCTCGACCAAATTCTGCCTAAAGCGCATCTTTAACTCATTGATATTCTTAGGTAGAGTCCAAGATCTCTTCTTAGGCAATTGAGACGTAAGTGGCTGAAATATCTGTACTCTTCGTGTGCATGGGCAATATCTGCCGCTCACCCACGGCCGAAGGCGTGTTCCGCAAGCTGCACCGGGAACTGGTGCACCAACTTGAACTGCATATCGACTCTGCAGGTACCCATGCGTACCACATAGGTGATCCGCCGGATGTACGCTCCCAGGCGGCGGCCCAGGCTCGTGGAGTGGACATCAGCGCCCATCGCGGTAGGCAAGTGGAGGCGGAGGACTTTCGGACTTTCGATTATGTGCTGGCCATGGATGCCGCCAACCTGAAACGCCTACAGGCTTTGAGGCCGCGGGATGCCAGGACAGAACTTTGCTTGCTGCTGGATTACGCTCCCGGCGTGAGCAACAAGGAAGTGCCGGATCCGTATTACGGCGGTGCCGGAGGATTCGAGGAAGTGCTGGACCTGGTGGAAGCGGGCGGCAGGGAATTGCTGGCTGAGATACTCAAGCGCCATGCCTGACAGGTTCCATTTCTGAACCTCTCAAAAAAACGCCCGGCATGGGCCGGGCGTTTTTGTTTCGCTTGACGATTCCCGGTCAGGGCGTCGAATCACCCGGCTCGTTGTCATTGCGCGGCGCGTCATGCTGCTCCACAGGGCGGGCTTCTGTTGGTTCGTGGCGTTCTACCGGGTGCTCTTGCAGGGACGGGTTCGGCCGAGTGCGATCCTCATGCTCATGATGCTCGTGAGCCGGCTCTTCGTGGAAGTGCTCCTGCTCTTGTGCGCGGAAGTGCTCCAGTTCAGCGGGGGTGGCCGCCGCCATGTGCACGCCGCTCGGGCGCAGTTCCGGCATCACGTCCTGTCCAGGCGCGCCGTTCGCATCGGTACGTCCGCCATGGTTCTCACCCGGCTGGCCACGCTCCTCGAAACGACGACGGCGGCCGCCGCGGCGACCACGCCGACGGCCACGCGGCCTGCCGGCTTCGCCTTGGTGTTCGCCACCCTGGGGCTGTTGCACCGGACCCTGGCTCTGGCCCTGATTCTGGGTCACGGGCTGTTGCTGTTCGCGAACGATGTCTTCCGCAGGCGCTGCAGCCTGAGGTTGCGGAGCCTCAGGGGTCTGCTGCACGGGGGGGCGCGGCGGCTGCGGTGGGCGCTGCTGCCCCTGTCCGCCGCGGTTGCGGTCATCCCTATCGCGGCGTTGGCCCTGGCCACCCCGGTCATTGCGGTCCGGGCGCGACTGCTGGCCACCCCGGTCGTTGCGCTCAGGACGCGACTGCTGGCCGTTGCGATCCCGGTTCTGGTCGTCCCGGTCACGTGGGCGATGACGCTCACCCCGGTCGCGGTTGCGATCACGGTCACGGCCGCGATCCCTGTCGCGGTTGCGATTGCCGAAGTCCTGGCGCGGACCCCGGTGATCGCGATGCCGTTCCGGTGCGGGCTGTTGCTTCTGGCCGCTGCCGAAGAGGGCACGCCAGATCCGAGTGAAGATTCCGGGTCCGCTGGCGGTTTTGGGCCGTGCGATCGGCGCCGGAGTGGCGGGGTTCAAGCCCTTCACCGCAGGCTGTTCCGGAGCTTCGCGATCCTTCTCTATGCTGGGCAAAGTGGGGGCCGGCGGCTGGGTCACGAGCTTGTAGCTCGTGTTCACGGCGCCCGGCTGGCGCACCTCGTCGTCACGTAGGCGCTGGATCTCGTATTTCGGCATGTCCAGGTGCGGGTTGGGCACCAGCACCACATTCACGCCGCAGCGCTGTTCCACCGCCGACAGGATCGGGCGTTTCTCGTTCAGGAGGTAGGTCGCCACGCTCACGGGCAGCTGCGCCACCACGCGCGCGGTACGCTCCTTCATGGCTTCCTCTTCGATGAGACGCAGGATCGAGAGGGACAGGGATTCGATGCCGCGGATATGGCCTTCGCCGTTGCACTGGGGGCAGATCACCTGGGTGGATTCGCCCAGGGACGGCCGCAGCCGCTGGCGTGACATCTCCAGAAGTCCGAAGCGCGACAGCTTGCCCACCTGCACCCGCGCACGGTCCACCTTGAGGGCGTCGCGCAGGCGGTCTTCCACGTCGCGCTGGTTCTTGGGCGGGCCCATGTCGATGAAGTCGATGACGATGAGGCCGCCGAGGTCGCGTAAGCGCAGCTGGCGGGCCACTTCGTCGGCCGCCTCCAGGTTGGTGCGCAGAGCGGTCTCTTCGATGTCGCTGCCCTTGGTGGCGCGCGAGGAATTCACGTCGATGGAGACGAGGGCCTCGGTGTGGTCGATGACCAGGGCGCCGCCGGAAGTCAGGCGCACTTCACGGTTGAAGGCGCCCTCGATCTGGCTCTCGATCTGGAAGCGGGTGAACAAGGGCACCTGGTCGTCGTAGCGCTTGAGCTTCTCCAGGCTCTGGGGCATGACCTTCTCCATGAAGGCATGCGCTTCCTGGTACATCTTGTCGTCGTCCACCAGGATCTCGCCGATGTCTGCGCGCACGTAATCGCGCAGCGCCCGGATGATGACGTTGCTCTCCTGATAGATCAGGAAGGGCGCGGCGCGTTCACCGGAGGCTTTCTCGATGGCGTTCCACATCTGCAAGAGGTAATCCAGGTCCCACTGCAGTTCCTCGGCGTTGCGGCCGACGCCGGCGGTACGGATGATGATGCCCATGCCATCCGGCACGGTGAGGGTGGCCATGGCTTCGCGCAGCTCATCCCGATCATCGCCCTCGACGCGGCGTGACACGCCACCGGCCCGGGGGTTGTTGGGCATGAGCACCATGAAGCGGCCGGCCAAGCTGATGAAGGTGGTGAGGGCGGCGCCTTTGTTGCCGCGCTCTTCCTTGTCCACCTGCACCGTCACTTCCTGACCTTCCTGCAACACCTCGCGGATGTTGACTCGGCCGGATGTATCGGCATTGGGACGGAAATAGCTGCGGGAGATTTCCTTCAGAGGCAGGAAGCCGTGGCGATCCGAACCGTAATCCACGAAGCAGGCTTCGAGGCTGGGCTCGATACGGGTGATACGGCCCTTATAGATGTTGGCTTTCTTCTGTTCCCGGGAGAGCACCTCGATGTCGAGGTCGTAGAGTTTCTGGCCATCGACCATGGCCACGCGCAACTCCTCGGGCTGAGTTGCATTGACTAATATGCGTTTCATTGGCTATCTCGCTCAGCGCTACACCACGGGCTGCGCGAGGACACGGAAGGCCGGACGGCCGTAGGCAGGATCTTCTGGTTATCTAAGGCGCCGCCCTGGTTGAAGAGGGCGGCAGCCATAAAAAAATCCTAAGCCTGGGCGGAATCGGCGCATCGTGACCATGCGGCAGGCATGGGAGCGCGGTCCTTAACGGCGCTCAAACCCAGTCCAAGGGGCCGGCGACGTCGCTATAAACGGGGCTGCTGGATGAATACACGGCAGACCCCGACCAAACTGCATAAGGCCAAAAACGGCCTTTCGCGGTGGCGGTAACCGGCTAATGTGCCTTTAGCACGAAGCGCGCGGAATCCGCCTGTCCGGTACTATAGCAGCGATACCATGGCCCTTCAAGCCGTAATACTTTTATTTTCAGGAGCTTAAGCGTGGAGCAGGAGGGTCCCAAGGTCCGGTTATTGAAGGCCGGCGAGGAGGACGCGGGTCAGCGCTTGGACAATTTCCTGTTCCGCACCCTCAAAGGTGTCCCCAAGAGCCACGTCTATCGGCTGCTGCGTACCGGCCAGGTGCGGGTCAACAAACGTCGTGCCAAGCCCGATTACCGCCTGGAAGCGGGCGATGAGCTGCGTCTGCCACCGGTACGCCAGGAAGCGAAGGCCGCCCCTGGACTGTCCCCCCATTGGCAACAGGAGGCCCTCAAGACCTCCATTATCTTCGAAGACGACCGTCTGTTGGTGATCAACAAGCCGGCTGGCATGGCGGTCCACGGGGGCAGTGGCGTGAGTTTCGGGGTCATCGAGACTCTGCGGGTATTGCGCCCCGAATCACCGAGTATCGAGCTGGCCCATCGACTGGACCGGGAGACCAGCGGCTGCCTCATCGTAGCCAAGCGCCGCAGTATGGTACGCGTCCTGCATGCCGCCTTCCGGGAGGGCCGGGTGGAGAAGCGCTATCTGGCGCTGCTGGCCCATGCCTGGACGGGGGGTGAGCAGACGGTGGACCTGCCCCTGGAGAAGAACTTGCTGCAAGGCGGGGAGCGCATGGTGAAGGTGAGCCGTGAGGGCAAGGAAGCCAAGAGCCTGTTCCGGCCCATGCAGAAGTTCGCCGATTCGGCGCTCTTGGAGATACGTATCTTCACCGGCCGCACCCACCAGATCCGGGTCCACGCGGCCCATATCGGGCATCCGGTGGCCGGGGACGAGAAATACGGCGAGAAGGAAGCCAACAAGGGTTTCAAGGCCGTGGGGCTGAAGCGCATGTTCCTGCATGCAGCGGAGCTGGCCTTCGAGCACCCTGAGACCGGTGAACGGCTCGCCCTGAAAGCGCCCTTGGACGATGAACTGGAAGCGGTGCTACTGAACTTGGGGCGAAGTTAAGGCAGGGTTACGCCGCATTCCCTGAGGAAGCGACAGAGCACGATGAGTGGCAGACCCACCAGAGCGGAGGGGTCGTCGGATTCGATACCCTCGAACAAGCTGATCCCCAGACCCTCGGACTTGAAGCTGCCGGCGCATTCGTAAGGCTGCTCCGCCTGCAGATAGCGCTCGATCTCTGTATCCGTGAGGCTGCGGAAGATGACCCGGGTCACATCCACATGCTCATGGCGGCGGCCGTCCCGGGTATCCAGGAGGCAGAGGCCCGTGTGGAATTTGAGGTATTTACCCGAGGAACCCTTGAGCTGAGCCGTTGCTGTCGAGTGGTCACCGGGTTTGCCCAGGATCTCACCCTCCCGTTCCGCCGCCTGATCTGACCCGATGATGATGGCGCCGGGATGGCGGGCCGCGACGGCCTCCGCCTTGGCCCGGGACAGCCGCGGCACCAGAGCGGTCACCGGTTCCCGGACGCTGCGGGTCTCATCCACCCCCGGCGCCACGCAGCTGAAGGGCAGCCCCAGGCGTTCCAGCAGCAGGCGCCGGTGGGGTGAGGTGGAGGCGAGTACCAGGGGGATGGGCGGCATGGACGTATCCGGTGTAGGCGCCCGGGCGTTGTAAGGCCCCGGGCGGGTCATGTCAAGCGCAACACACAGTAAAAACAAGGGCTTGGACGCACAATCCTTTGACATGATTCGCGTCAAAACGTATGATTGCGCGCTTATGTCGGGTGCCTTGCCTCCGTTCCTGGATCTGGCCCATGTGGTCCGCCAGGATATCAACCTGAGCGGGCGTCTGGCGGTGAAATCCATGCCACGTCTGGTATCGGCGCTCACCTCGGATGGTGACGTAGCCGAGATCGAGTTGCAGGCGGCCCGGGATCTGGGCGGACGTGTGATGATCTCAGGCAGCATCCACGCGTCGCTGCAGATGACCTGCCAGCGTTGCCTCGAGAGCGCGGAGATCGATGTACGCGCCGAACCCAGTCTCGCCTGGGTGAAGTCGGACGCCGAAGTGGAGACACTACCGGCCGAGTATGACCCGCTGGTCTCCGCCGATGGGCGCGTGGCGCTCGCGGAGCTGGTGGAAGACGAATTATTGCTGGCGCTGCCGCTCGTGCCCAGGCACGCGGAAGGCGCATGCAGAGAGACACGGATGACGGCCGCGCCGAGCGCGTCGGCGCCGGTGGAAGAGAGCAGGAAGACAGCATTCGCAGAACTGGCCAAGCTCAAGCGCGGCCGGTGACATTGAATCAGGAGTTTGAAAAATGGCAGTCCAGAAAAGTCGTGTAACCCCCTCCCGTCGTGGCCAGCGTCGTTCGCACGACGCCCTCAAGGGCTCGACCCTGTCGGTGGATTCCAGCAGCGGCGAGACGCATCGCCGGCACCAGATCACCGCGGATGGCTTCTACCGCGGCAAGAAGATCCTGAACACCAAGCAGGAAGACTGAGCGTTCCATCCATGTTTCGCTTCCGCCGGGGATCGCTTGTGGCCCCCGGCATCCCAGTGAACGCGAGGCATAACGGGCTGGCACACCAGAATCCGTTCAGATGAACAAAACCGTCACTATCGCGCTGGACGCCATGGGTGGGGACCACGGGACATCCGTGACCGTGCCCGCGGCTCTCACCATGCTGGCCAAGCATGATTACCTGCGCCTGATACTGGTGGGCAAGGCTGAGGTGCTCGAGCCGCTGGTGAAGCGACACCGGGCGCGCCTCGGTGAGCGACTGCGCGTGCACCACGCTTCCGAAGAAGTCTCCATGCACGAACGGCCTTCCCAGGCGCTGCGCGGCAAGAAAGATTCCTCCATGCGTGTCGCCATCGACCTCGTCAAGGCGGGCGAGGCGGACGCCTGCGTGAGCGCGGGCAACACTGGCGCGCTCATGGCCACCGCGCGCTTCGTGCTGAAGACCGTACCGGGCATAGACCGGCCGGCCATCTGCGCGCTCATCCCCTCCCACGGCGGCCACACCCACATGCTGGATCTCGGCGCCAACGCCGACTGCACGCCGGAGCAGTTGTGCCAGTTCGGCGTCATGGGCTCGGCCCTGGCGAACGCGGTGTATAGCATCCCCAAGCCCCGGGTCGGTGTGCTCAACATCGGCGAGGAAGAGATCAAAGGCAACGAGAAGGTGAAGGAAGCGGCCAAGCTGCTCACCGCGAGTCACCTGAATTACATCGGCTTCGTGGAAGGCGACGACATCTTCTCCAAGGACGTGGACGTGGTGGTGGCCGACGGTTTCGTCGGCAACGTCTCCCTCAAGACCATGGAGGGCCTGGCGAAACTCATCAGCCAGATCATCCGCGAGGAATTCCGCCGCACCGCCTTCACGCGCTTCCTGGCCCTCATCGCCTTGCCGGTGCTGCATGCCATCCGTAAGCGCCTGGACCCCAGGCATTACAACGGCGCGAGCCTCCTGGGCCTGCGCGGCGTGGTGGTCAAGAGCCACGGCGGTACCGACAGCGTGGGCTATGCCAGCGCCATCCGCATCGCCATCCTGGAGGTGCAGAACCAGGTACCCCAGCGCATAGGCGCTATGATGGAAGAACAGATGGGACAACCGGCGGCGGAGAATCCATGAAACAGGTCTATGCGCGTATCGCCGGCACCGGGCGCGGATTACCGGAACGGATACTGACCAACGCCGACCTGGAGAAGATAGTCGACACCACCGATGAGTGGATACGCAGTCGTACCGGCATCGAGCGCCGCCATATCGTGTCGGATGACGAGACCAACCTGGACCTCTGCGAGCATGCCGCGCGCAACGCCATGGAGATGGCGGGCGTCGGCCCCGCCGATATCGATTTCGTGATCGTAGGCACCACCAGCCCCGACCAGGTGTTCCCCAACATGGGCTGTCTGTTGCAGCAGCGTCTCGGCATAGGCGGGCCGCCGGCCTTCAGCATCGAAGCCGCCTGTACCGGTTTCATCTATGCCCTGAACATCACCGAAAAATTCATCCGCACCGGGGCTGCCAAGCGCGCCCTGGTGGTGGGCGGCGAGACCCTGTCGCGCATGGTGGATTGGACCGATCGCGGCACCTGCGTGCTGTTCGGGGACGGCGCCGGCGCTGTGGTGCTGGAAGCTTCTGAAGAACCCGGCATCATTTCCACCCATCTGCATGCCGATGGCCAGTATGCGGATCTCCTGTATTTCCCCTCGGGCGTCTCCAAGAAGCCTGCGGACTTCCACGCCCGGCGTGACTACATCCAGATGAAGGGCAGTGAGGTTTTCAAGGTGGCGGTCACCAAGCTGGGAGAGATCGTGGTGGAGGCCCTGCAGGCCAACAACCTGACCGGCGACGATATCGACTGGCTCATCCCGCACCAGGCCAACCTGCGCATCATCGAAGCTACGGCCCGCAAGCTCAAGATGCCCATGGAGCGGGTGGTGCTCACGGTGCAAGATCATGGCAATACCTCTACCGCCTCTGTTCCGATGGCGCTCGACGTCGCCGTGCGTGACGGGCGTATCAAGCGTGGTCAGACCATCATGTTGGAAGCCTTCGGCGGTGGCTTCACATGGGGCGCCGCGCTCATAAAATACTGAAGCCACCGGTTGATGCGGATAAAAAAAGGGGGAGCTTGGCTCCCCCTTTCCATTCCGGCTTTGGATCCGGGCTTTAGAGCGCTGGCAACGGTTTTACGGTGACCGGATCGCCCACCAACAGGGTGGGCGCACCGACGCCGTAGGCGGTCTTGTTGTAGTCCGGCACGTCCTTCTGCAGGAGCGCGTTGAACTTGCTCACCGCATCGTTGAGCTTGGGCGTGGTCTCTGCATCGAGGTCCGTGAGCGACTGCAGCATGGGCTGGGGGTCGCTGCCTGCGGTACCGAAGAACAGGAACTGCAGCTCACCGTCCAGTTTGGCGAGGTAATGGATGTCATCCTCTGGTGCATCCCGCTGTACGTCCGAGTTGAACACCGAGTCCTTGAGGTCGCCGAGCTTCTTGTCCAGCGCCTTGGCCTGGTCCACGACCGTCTTGTACTTGGCCTTGTCGGCGTCTTCATAAGAATCCACCGTGCCTTCGAAGCTGCTCAATGAACTCTGCATGGCGGTAATGCGATTCAGCATCTCGTCATAGGCCGAGAGTTCGTTGCGCGCCTTGAGGGCCATCTGGGTCAGCACGCGAGCCTGGTCCGGAGCGATGTTCTGATTCGGGTCGTAGCCCACCTGTGCAGGTACCGTCTCGGTCTTGCCGTTCACGGTCGCCGCCACCGTGTAGGTACCGGCCAGGACACTGGGGCCGAAGTCACCGAAATCGCCTTCACCGAAGGTCTTGATGAAGTCCAGTTTGGTGGGGACGTCGTATTGCATGTTCCACACGAAGCGGTTGACCCCTTCCTTGGAAGGACCGTATTGGGTGGCCACCACGGCGCCGTGGCTGTCGGTGATCACGATCTTCACCGGCGATTTATCGTCCTTCTTATCCGCGTCCGATACCTTGATCTCTTTCTTGAGGTAGTAGTCCACTACAACGCCATTAGGCGCGTTCGGTGCGCCATATGAGGTCGAGGTCTCCGCCCCGCGTGACCAGCGGATGTAACGTGTGCCGGCGCCGGTGGCGAACAGGTGGAAATCCTTGGCCGTGACGTTCGCGTCCAGCTGCTCGATGGGCCGGATGTCGTCGAACACGAACAAACCGCGTCCGTGGGTAGCCACTGTGAGGTCGTGGTTCACGAACTTGAGGTCGAACACCGGCACGGTGGGGAAGTCCGCCTTGAAGGGCTGCCAGTGGTCGCCGTTGTCCTGGGAGTACCACAGGCCCGTGAGGCTGCCGAGCACCAGGAGGTCTTTCTGGTTCGGGTCTTCACGCACCACGGTCACCGGCACGTCCGGCAACCCCTTGTCTATGCGCGTCCAGGACTTGCCGTAGTTATCGGTGCGATACACGTAGGCATGTTTGTCGTCCAGTTCATGCCCGTCAAACGACAAGTAAGCTCTACCCGCATCGAAGGGCGAGACGCCGATCTGATAGACACGCGCCCACTTGGGCGCGCCTGAAGGCGTCGCGTCGTTCCAGGACTTACCGCCGTCACGGGTGACTTGTACTAGGCCATCGTCGGTGCCCACCCAGATGACCTTCTCGTCCGTGGGCGCAAGGGTGATGGAAAGGATGGTGTCGTAGCTCTCGGCGCCGGAGATATCCTTGTTGATGGGCCCGCCAGACAACTGCTGCTTGCTCTTGTCGTTGCGGGTGAGGTCGCCGCTGAGTACCGTCCAGTTCACGCCGCCGTCGGAGCTCTTGAACAGCACGTTGCCGCCCAGATACACGGTGTTAGCATCGCTGGCGGAGACTGCGATGGGCGAGGTCCAGTTGAAGCGATACTTGGCGTTCGCCAGGGTGTCATCCGCTACGAACCCGGGGCCATGCAGGTAAGGCATGATGAAGATGCTGCGCTTGGTCTTGACGTTGAAGCTCGAGATCGCCCCGTCTTGGGAATCCACGTACACGATGTCGGGATTGCTGGGTGCGAACACGGCATATTCACCGTCGCCGCCGGTGACCTGGTACCAGTCGTTGCCGGTCACGGAATCGTCCGCCAGCGTGCTCGAAGCGCCGCACCAGGCGCTGTTGTCCTGCAGGCCCGCGCACAGTTCATAGGGGCTGCGGCTGCTGGCCGAGACCATGTAATCCTGCTCGATGGGCATGCCATCGAGATAGCGCCAGCTCTTGGCGCCATCCAGGCTCAGGTAGGCGCCGCCGTCGTTACCCTGGATGATGCGCTGGGGGTTCGTGGGGTCTATCCAGATGGCGTGGTGATCCACGTGCACGCCATGATCCGCGTATTTCGCCGTGTGGCCGCCGTCCTTGGAGAGCATCATGAAGAACGACAGGAAATAGACCTTGTCCGCGTCCTCCGGCGAGACCAGCATGCGCGAGAAGTAGAAGGGGCGCACGTCCAGGTTTGAACTGCTGCTCACCTTGTTCCAGTCATCACCCATGTCGTTGGACGACCAGAGCAGCCCCTCGCCACGCTTAGCCTCGACAAGGGCGTAGATGCGGTTCATGTCGCTGGGCGCTACCGCCAGCGCGATGCGGCCGATGTCGCCGGTAGGCAGATCCTTGGTTAGCTTCTTCCAAGTGTCTCCCCCGTCGGTGGAACGCCAGATGCCGCTCTCGGGACCGCCATCCACCATCTCCCAGGGATGCCGCACGGCCTGCCACATGGCGGCGAACATCACTTTGGGATTGCTGGCCGACATCACGAGGTCTATGGCGCCGGTGTGATCGCTCACGAACAGCACCCGCTTCCAATTCTTGCCGCCGTCGGTGGTCTTGTACACGCCACGATCCGGGTTTGGTCCCCAGGTATGGCCTAAGGCCGCCACGTACACCGTGTCCGGGTCATTGGGGTCCACGATGACGCGCGAGATCTGGCCCGCGTCCTTGAGACCCATGAGCTGCCAGCTCTTGCCCGCATCGGGGGAGAAGTACACGCCCGCGCCGTCCATCACGTCGTTGCGGATGTTCGGTTCGCCGGTGCCCACCCAGACCAGGTTGGGATTGGAGGGGGCGAGAGCGATGGCACCGATGGAGGCGGTGGCCTCGTGCTCGAATACCGCTTTGAAGCTCAAGCCCCCGTCGGTGGTCTTCCACACGCCGCCCGCGGCGCCACCCACATAATAGATGCTCGGATCGCCGGGCACGCCCACCACCGCCGAGACTCGTCCGCCACCTGCTGCAGGTCCAAGGTCGCGGAACTTCAGGTTATGGAGCGCATCGGAGGGTTGGTTGGTGTCGTCCGCGGCCAGTAAGGCCGGGGATGAGAGGGCAAGCGTCAGCAAGATGAGCATGAACCAGGCGGGCTTCTGCATATGATTCTCCCGGACAGTCATTGCGGTATGGGTCTGGGCGATAGTCGTGTCTGCCCAAAATCAAGGATTATCCCCCCCTTTAGGGTGGGAAAACGGGTTTAAGTTCCTTCCTGGCGCTCAGAAATACAACCGTACCCTGAGGGTGGTGGTATTGGTATATAAGCTGTCGTGGGCATAGCTCGCCCCGAATGAAAGCCACGAGGTGGCTTCGAACAGGAAGCCCACACCCACCTCATTGCTCCCGGAATCCAGGAAGTTGTGCGCCAGGTAGCCATCCACTTCCAGTCTCTGGAACGCACGATGACGCAGGCCGATGACCAGACGATAGCCATCGTCGGTGGTGCTCACGCCATTGGTGGTGGTGCGTTCGTTTAGATAGAGCAGGTCTGTATAGACATCGGTCCCCTCGGAAACGGCGGACTCGCCGGTCAGGCCCAGGGTGTAATCCTTGGCCGTGGGGCCACCAGGTGTCGAATCGTAATCGAGACGGGTGTAGCTCGCCCGCGCCTGCACGGAATCGAAGATGCTGTAGGAGAGATCCGTATAGGGTCCCTTGCTGCTCTGGCCGTTGTCCGGCGACAGGCTAACGCGGCCCAGGTCCAGATAGTCGTAGTCGAAGGTCGGCGCCACGGCCATAGCCGAGGTGGGCGCCAGCAGCATGATCAGGATCAGGACGGACGGTTTCACGTGGAATCCCTTTATTACGTTCAATGCACGAGCTGGTTCAGGTCGAAGATGGGTAACAGGATGGCGAGCACGATGAGCAGCACCACCACGCCCATAGCCAGGATGAGCAGGGGTTCAAGTATACCCAGCATGGTGGCGATCAGTGTCTCCAATTCCCGTTCTTGGTTGGAGGCAGCGCGTTCCAGCATGGCGTCCAGTTCGCCGCTGGATTCGCCGCTGGCGATGAGGTGCACCACGATGGGGGGGAAGAGGCCGCTGCTGCCCAGGGATTTACTGATGGACGTGCCTTCACGCACCCGGCGGGCGGCATCGTCCACCGCGTCGCGCATGGGGATGTTGGCCACCACTTCACCGGAGATGCGCATGGCTTCCAGCACCGGCACGCCGCTGCCGGCAAGGATGCTCAAAGTACGGGTGAAGCGTGCGGTGTTGACCCCGCGGGTCAGACGCCCCACTAGGGGCATGCGCAACAGGTTGAGATGCCAGCGGCGCCGCATCTCGTGTTTCTTGAGCAGGTTGCGTATCACGAACACCGTGGCCGCGATCAACACCAGCAGCCAGATGCCGTAGTTGCGGATGAAGGCGCTCAAGGCGATGAGGGCGCGGGTCAGCCAGGGCAGTTGCTGGCCGGTGTGTTCGAAGACCTGCACCACCTGGGGCACTACATACACCAGCAGGCCGGTCACGATGAGTACCGCCATGAGCGTGAGCATCACCGGGTAGATCATGGCGAGGGTCATCTTCTGGCGCAGCTGCTGGCGGCTCTCGGCGTAATCCGCGAGGCGTTCCAATACCCCATCCAGGTGGCCGGAGTGCTCGCCAGCGGCGACCGTGGCGCGGAAGATCTCGGGGAACACGTGGGGGAACTGGGTCAGGCCGGAGGCCAGGGTGTGACCCTCCATGACCCGGGCGCGTACCGACAAGAGCATGCTCTTGAGGCGCGGCTTCTCGCATTGCTGAGAGGCGGCCAGCAGGGCTTCCTCCACCGGCAGCGCCGAGCGCACCAGGGTGGCCAGCTGGCGGGTGATGAGCGCCAGGTCGGTGGCGCTGACGCCGCGTCTCATACCGAAGGCGTGCGGCGTCTTGGCATCCTGCTCCGCAGCTTCCACCACTTCCAGCGGCGTCAGCCCCTGTTCACGCAGCTGTTGGCTCACGTGCCGCGGAGTGTCGCCCTCCAGCACGCCCCTGAGTTCACGCCCGCGGGTGTCGAGTGCTGTGTATGCGAAGGCACCCATGTTCAGCCTTCGCGCGTGACGCGCAGCACTTCTTCGACGCTGGTGATGCCAGCCAATACCAGGCGCTTGCCGTCGTCGCGGATGCTGGGGGTCATGGTGCGGGCGTGCTTCTCCAGGCCTTGTTCGCCGCTGCCATCATGGATCATGGAGCGCAACTCGTCGTCCACCATCACCATCTCGTAGATGCCGGTGCGGCCGCGGTAACCGCTGCGCTTGCAATTGTCGCAGCCCACAGGCTTGTAGAGGGTGGGTGGATTGTTACGAGGCAGATTGAACACTTTGCACTCGCGTTCGCCGGCGGTATAAGGCTGCTTGCAGTCCGGGCACAATATCCGCACCAGCCGTTGCGCAAGCATGCCGAGCAGCGAGGAGGAGAGCAGGAAGGGCTCCACACCCATGTCCCGCAGGCGTGTGACGGCGCCTGCGGCAGTGTTGGTGTGCAAAGTGGAGAGCACCAGGTGACCGGTGAGGCTCGCCTGTACCGCGATCTCGGCGGTCTCCAGGTCGCGTATCTCGCCCACCATCACCACGTCCGGGTCCTGACGCAGGATGGCGCGCAGGCCGCGCGCGAAGGTCATCTCCACCCGCGCGTTCACCTGAGTCTGGCCGATGCCATCGATGTAGTACTCGATAGGATCTTCCACCGTCATGATGTTGCGGGTGCGGTCGTTGAGGCGTGTGAGCCCCGCGTACAGCGTAGTGGTCTTGCCGGAGCCCGTGGGTCCGGTGACCAGGATTATGCCGTGGGGTTTGTGGATGAGTTCGTTGATGAGGTCACGGGTGGCCGAGTTCATTCCCAGGTGTTCCAGATCCAGACGGCCTGCCTGCTTGTCCAGCAAGCGCAGCACCACCCGTTCGCCGTGACCCGAGGGGATGGTGGAGACGCGCACGTCCACCGCGCGGCCGGCGATGCGGATGGAGATGCGCCCATCCTGGGGCAGGCGCTTCTCGGCGATGTCGAGCTTGGCCATGACCTTGATGCGCGATACCACCAGCGGCGCCACGCCGAGCTTGCGTTCCAGCACCACCCTGAGCACGCCGTCTACCCGGAAGCGCACCACCAGGCGGTTCTCGAAGGGCTCTATGTGGATGTCGGAACCGTTCTCCTTGACTGCTTCCGTCAGGAGCGCATTGATGAGCCGGATGATGGGCGCGTCGTCCTCGCTCTCCACTAGGTCTTCCGGTTCCGGCAGTGCCTGGGCGATGCTGTCGAGGTCCAGGCTGCCGTCCAGGTCGTCCATCATCTGCATGGCGGCGCCGGATTGGCCTTCGTAAGCCTGCTGCAGCATGGCGTCGAATTCCGCGCGGCTCACCTGCCTCAGGACGAGGCGCAGTCCGAGGGCACGGCGCGCCTCCAGCAGGGCTTCCACGCTCACGTCTTCGCGGTGCACCAGCAGGGCTTGGTCCTGCTCCAGGCTCTCCAGCAGCACACCATGGCGCTTGGCGAAGGAGAAAGGTATGCGCAATAACGCGGCGGGCGCCGGCACGCCCGGGGCGTCAGCTACCGGGGGAGTGCTGTTCGGGTCCATTGCGCGTCGCGGCGGAAGGCGCCGCTCGGGTGGTGGCAGGGGGAGGAGGGGTAGTGCTGTGGGCCGCGGGTGAGGCCGCCTTGGCCGGACTCGTAGCAGGCGCTGCCTTGGTGCTGACGGCTGGTGCCACTGCCGGGGGATTGACGCTGGGCACAGGAGCGGCAGCAGGCTGTTGTGTAGCGGCCAATGGCGGGGCAGCGGCTGTCGGTGTTTTCGTCGTAGCGGCGGGCGCAGCGGTCTTCGCGCCGGTACCCGGCGCCATGCCCTTGTCCTGGGTATTGAAATCATCAAGGAGTGGCCGCTCGTCACCGGGCATCAGCTGTACCGGGCTGCGGTCTTGCAACTGGACGTTGCGGAAATAGTTGTACTGCTCGTTGGTGTAATGCTTCGCGGTCTCACTGTCGCGCAGGATGCTCGGCTGGATGAACACCATCAGGTTGCGCTTGGTGTTCGTGGTGCTGCGATATTTGAACAGGTTGCCGATGAGCGGGATGCTGCCGAGCACCGGGACCTGCTGCTCGGACTCGGTCAGGGAGTTGTCGATGAGTCCGCCCAAGACCACGATCTCGCCGCTCTTGGCCAGGATGTTGGTGGTGATCTCCCGGTTATCGGTGACCGGCTGGCCGCCGATGCTGGTGGCGGTCAGGTCCGACACGGTCTGGTCGATCTTGAGCTGCACCGAATCGCCTTCGTTGATCTGCGGCGTGATCTTGAGGGTGATGCCCACGTCTTCACGGTCCACGGTCTGGAACGGATTGATGACCGCGCCGGTAGTGCTGGAAGCGCCGGTAGTGGCGCCCGTGTACTGACCGGTGACGAACGGCACCTTCTGGGTGACCTTGATGGTGGCTTCCTGGTTATCCAGGGTCACGACGCTGGGGGTCGAGAGGATGTTAGTCTCGCCGTCGCCCGACAAGGCGCGTATCAGCGCCGCGAACTGGAAGCTGCCGCTGGCGATCTTGCCCACGCCGAGGGTCAGGCCCTGGGGCGGGGTGAAGCCGGTGAGGCTGGTGCTGCTAGAGCTGTTGCTCTGCCTGGCGGCGAGGGCGGATTGCGCCACGCCCGCGATGCTGGCCCCGGTATTGCTGAAATCCGTCAGACCCACGCCACCGTTGTTGGCCGCGTCCGCCACCCAGGTGACGCCGAGTTCGGCTGATTTGTCCGAGGTCAGTTCCGCTTCGATGGCCTGCACCAGTACCTGTGCACGACGGATGTCGAGCTTGGCTATCACGTCCTGTATGGAGCGCATGATCTTGGGCGGAGCGGTGATGACCAGCGAGTTGGTACGATCATCCGGGATCACCGAGACATCCGGGGCGCTGGCGCCGCCTGCAGCGGCCTTGCCACTGGACTGCTTCTGCAGGTCGCTGACGTAGCCCTTGAGTTCGTCGGCGATGTCCTTGGCCTTCGCGTAGCTGAGGTAGATGACCTGGGTGTTGCCGGTCTCCTGGGGCAGATCCAGGTGAGCGATGAGCGCGCGGATGCGCAGGCGCGAGCCCTTGTCACCGCTCAGGAGGATGCTGTTGGTGCGTTCATCCGCCACGAGTTTCAGCGGCGTGCCGTTCTGGCCGCTGGCATCCGCCTGCATCAGTGAGTTGAGTACCTGCACCATGTCGCCAGCTGGGGCGTTCTGCAGGGGGATGACCTCTACCTCGCTGTCGGTGGACTGGTCTATACGCTGGATGATGTCCATGAGCCGTGTCACATTGCTCGCCCGGTCCGAGACGATGAGCACGTTGGACTGGGGATAGGCGGCGAGCTGCGCCTCGGTGGACATGAGCGGGCGCAGTACCGGCACGAGCTGCGTGGCCGAGACGTTGGTGATCTGGATCACTTCCGTGACCACGGCGTCGCCCGGCGTGCTGGAGTTGTACGGGTAGCCCGGCATCTGGCGCGCCTCGAGGGAGGGCACGATCTTGATCATGTCGCCGGAGGGCGCCGCCGCGAGGCCATGCACCTCGAGCACCGACAGGAAGGTGGCATAGACCGCATCCGAGCTCACCGGCCGTGAGGACACCACGGTGACGCGGCCCTGCACGCGCGGATCGATGATGAAGTTCTTATGGGTGATCTGGCCGATGGTGGCGGCCACTTCGCGTATGTCCGCATCCTTGAAGTTGAGGGTGATGCCGCCCTGGTCGGCTGCCGCTGCGAAGGCACAGGACAACCCCAGCAAGCCCGCAAGCATGGCCCCGCCCAGGTGCTTCCCCCATAGGCCCATCCGTAATCCTGCGAAATGCTTCACGCGCACACCTTATTATATATGGCAGTCATGCTGAGGCTCATGGACCGTCGTCTCCCGGTTGCCCGCTGGGCATCTGCAACACCTGGCTCTGGATCTGTCCGTTGCGCAGCAGCGTGATGCTGATCTGCTCCGAGGTCTTGATGCTCGCCAGCACGCGCATGCTCTGGGCCGGATCCGTCAGCGGGATGCCGTTGACCGCCGTCACGACGTCCCCCGGATGCAGGCCCAGTTGGGCGAACACCGGGGAGTTGCCGGCGGGGTAGATCCGGTAGCCCGTGAGCTTGCCCTGTTCCTGGACGGGCATGGCGCGGATCACATCCATGAGCCGCTGCGGGTTATTGACGATCTCCTGGCGCAGCTGACCCAGGTTCTGTGGTAGCGGAGCAGAGGCAGCCTGAGCCGCAGGCGGGGAATCGGCGGTTGCCATACCCGTGCCGCTGTCGGCTTTCGGCAGGCGTAAAGCTTCCATACGTCCGTCCCGCTCCAGCATCACCCGGTCCGGGAAGATGGCGCGGATCACCGCGCCGCCCGGCAGCGAGGCACCTACGGCATAGGGTTCTTCGTCGCCGTTCGCCACGATGAGTGCACGGGAATCTTTCGCGCTCTTGCCCGCCACGATGCCGTGCAGCGTCAGCGCCAGGGTGGTATCGGGTGCGTTGGATACATTGCTGTTGGTCGGGGCGGAGGTGCCGAATAGATGCCGGTCCGCGATGCTGCCGGCGACCGGCTGATGGGCGACCGCCACAGGCGTCGGGGCGTAGGCACCGGCCACGGACTTGGGCTGGGGCAAGAGTGCCCAGGTGAGTTCGGCCAGGAGCCAGGCGATGACTAGGATGAGCGCCGTGGCTGCGAGTGTAGGAGCGGCATGCTGCAACACATCCACCCAGCGGCGTAGCGTGGCTTCCATGTCCGGAGCGCGTAGTGGCACGGTTTGCATCTTTTAAGCTGTCGCTGGCCCTGGGTCCATGGGTAGTCTTGAGTCCGCTGGCAGGCAAATCCAAGGCATCATAACGGCGCTATTGTGCCCCCTCAAGGGGCGCACAGGGGCAGACCCGCATCGGCTACACTAAAGCGACATAAAATCACGTCACCGGGGCTTCATTTGACCGCACGCCACCTGATCAGGGTAGCAATCACCTTGGCCCTGTTCCTGGGATTCGCCACTTATATCCATGGCACGCTACCGCTCCGGCTTGTAGATCAGCTGGAACGTTTCGCCTACGACGCACGCGTGCGCCTCACCGCCCAGGGGACGGTGGATCCTCGCATCGTCATCGTGGACATAGACGACAAGACCCTCAAAGAGCAGGGGCAGTGGCCGTTGCCGCGCGACAGGTTCGCGCAGATGATGGACCACCTATTCAACCTGTACCACGTCAAGCTCGTGGCCTTCGACGTCTCGTTTCCGGAGGCAGACCGCAGCTTCGATCTGTCACTGCTCGATAATCTCGCATCCGGTCCCTTGCAGAACGACCAGGCTTTCCTCAAAGAAGCCCAACAGATGAGGCCGAAACTGGAGCGCGACAAGCTGTTCGCCGCCAGCATCCAGCAACGCCCTGTGGTGCTGGGTTATGTGTTCTATGCGCCGAACCAGGGAGGTGCTGTGCGAAAGGTCGGCTTGTTGTCACCGCCGGCCATCCCGGATGCGCGTGCGCAGTATCCGCTGCTCGTATTCCCCAAGGTCTCGGGATACATCACCAACCTGCCGGTGCTGGCCCAGACGGCTGCAGCCCAGGGTTTCTTCTCCGTCTCAGTGGATGACGATGGTTCCATACGCTGGGCCGACCAGCTCCAGGAATACGACGGCAACGTATACGCATCACTCGATCTCGCCGTGTTACAAGTGTTACAGAACAATGCACCCGTGAGTTTCGGGTTCGACGGCGGTGTGCAAGACATGGCGCATCTCGAAGACATCGTCGTCGGCAACGCGGTGATCCCGGTGGACGACCAGATGCGCGCACTGGTGCCGTATCGTGGTCCGGCTTTCAGTTTCCCTTATGTCTCTGCCACCGATGTGATCAAAGGCGTTGTCCCCCCGGCCACCCTTAAAGACGCCGTGGTCTACGTAGGTACATCTGCTGCCGGTCTATATGATCTGCGCAATACGCCCGAGGGCGGCGCCTACCCCGGAGTGGAGATACACGCGAACTTCCTCTCAGGTGTGCTGGATGGGCGGGTCATGAACTCCCACCCGCAATACCTACGTGGTGCGCAGGTACTGCTGTTGCTGTTCATCTCAGTGCTCATCACCTGGGTGGCCATGACCAAGTCGGTGATTACCGGCACTCTGGTCATGGTAGGAACGGCGCTTGTGGTCCTGTTCACCGATTTCGGGTTGTGGAAATACGAAGCGGTGGTTTTCCCCTTGGCCTCGCCACTGATATTCCTGCTGCTGTTGTACGTGCTGCATTCCCTGTACGGATTCTTCATCGAGTCCCGCGGCAAGCGCCATCTATCGCGCATGTTCAGCCAGTACATACCGCCGGAACTGGTGGAGGAGATGGATACCCGCAAGGAGACCGCCTCCATGGAGAGCGAGAGCCGCGAGCTCACGGTCATGTTCGCGGACGTACGTGATTTCACCAGCATCTCGGAGGCGATGCAGCCCAAAGATCTGAGCCAGTTGATGAACGAATACCTGACGCCCATGACCCACCTGATCCATACCCACCGCGGTACCATCGACAAGTACATGGGCGACGCCATCATGGCCTTCTGGGGTGCGCCGCTGCATTACCCGGAGCACGCGCGCTATGCCGTGGAGAACGCCCTCGACATGACGCACAAGCTCAAGGAGCTGAACGAGAGCTTCAAGCAGCGCGGCTGGCCGGAGCTGCGTATCGGCGTCGGCCTCACCACCGGCGTCATGAGCGTGGGCGACATGGGTTCCCAGTTCCGCCGTGCCTATACGGTGATGGGCGACGCAGTGAACCTGAGTTCGCGCCTTGAGGGCCTCACCAAGGAATACAAGGTGCAGATCATCTGCAGCGAGATGACCAAGGATGCGGCACCCGACTTCACTTACCTGGAACTCGACCGGGTGCGGGTCAAGGGCAAGGAGAAGCCCGTGGCCATCTATGAGCCTTTGGGCAAGGCCGACGCGGCAGACAAGAACCAGAGAGCGTTGCTGACACGACATAAGCAGGCACTCACCGTATATCGCAACCAGGATTGGGACAGCGCCGAGCGGGAGTTCTTCGCCCTGCAGCAAGCGAGCCCTGGCCGGACTCTCTATGCCATGTACTTGGACCGCGTGACATATTTTAAAAACCACCCACCTGGCGCAGGGTGGGATGGAGTCTCCACGTTTAAGACCAAATAGCCGCCGATCAGCCGGATATGCGGTTTCCCCCCGGGATTATGCGGAGGAAAATTCGGCTAAAATTGTCTCCATGAGCGACGAACGCAACGACGAGGGGCAGCGCCAGGGGCTGCTGGTGGACGAGGCCAAGCTGCGGATAAAGCGGCCGGCCCTCTACAAGGTGGTCTTGTTAAACGACGACTACACCCCCATGGAGTTCGTAGTGGAGGTTCTGGAGAGCTTCTTCCGTATGGACCGTTCCAAGGCGACCCAGGTCATGTTGCACGTGCATACCCGCGGCAAGGGGGTGTGCGGCGTGTTCACCTATGAGATAGCCGAGACCAAGGCCGCCCAGGTCAACGATTATTCCCGCAAGCACCAGCACCCACTGTTGTGCACCCTGGAGGAGACTTGAGTCTATGTTGAGCAAGGAGTTGGAATACTGCCTAAACGCGGCCTTCAAGGAGGCCCGCGACCAGCGCCATGAGTTCATCACCGTGGAACATCTCCTGCTCGCGCTCTTGGATATCCCCCAGGTGAACGAGGTGCTGAGAGCCTGCGGCACGACCGTGGAGAACCTGCGGCGTGAACTGGCGGATTACGTGCAGGAATCCACCCCGCGGGTGGATTCGGAAGACCCCGATGTGCAGCCGACCTTAGGGTTCCAGCGAGTACTACAGCGCGCCGTGCTGCATATCCAGTCCTCCGGCAAGAAGGAGGTCACGGGCCTCAACGTGCTGGTGGCCATCTTCGGCGAGAAGGAATCCCATGCCGTCTATCTCTTGGGCCGCCATGGGATCACGCGCCTCGACGTGGTGAACTACATCTCTCACGGCATCTCCAAGGTGAACGACGAGGAAGGCCATGAAGCCTCCCCGGAAGCCGGTGAAGAGGACGAAGAGGGCGGAGCCAAGGCCGGCAGCAATCCCCTAGAACTGTATGCCGCCAACCTCAACCAACTCGCCCGCGAAGGCAAGATAGATCCGCTCATCGGCCGCGAGCACGAGATCGAACGTACCGTGCAGATCCTCTGCCGGCGCCGCAAGAACAACCCCCTGTTCGTGGGCGAGGCCGGCGTGGGCAAGACCGCGCTCGCCGAGGGCCTCGCGCTCCTAATCGTCGAGGACAAGGTGCCGGAAGTGCTGCGCCACGCAACCGTCTATTCCTTGGACATGGGCGCGCTCATCGCCGGCACGAAATACCGCGGCGATTTCGAGAAGCGCCTCAAGGGCGTCATGGCGGAACTCAAGAAAGACCCGGACGCCATCCTGTTTATAGACGAGATCCATACGGTGATCGGCGCGGGCGCCGCGTCGGGCGGCGTCATGGACGCCTCCAACCTCATCAAACCGGTGCTGCAGAGCGGCGCCCTGAAATGCATAGGTTCCACCACCTACCAGGAATACCGCGGCATCTTCGAGAAGGATCGAGCGCTGGCCCGCCGCTTCCAGAAGATAGACGTGCTGGAACCCACAGTAGAGGAGACGGCGCGCATCCTGAAAGGGCTGCGCCACAAGTTCGAGGAGCACCACGGGGTCAAATACCCCAATAAGGTGCTGGAGACCGCCGCGGACCTGGCCGCACGCTTCATCAACGACCGGCACCTGCCGGACAAGGCCATCGACGTCATCGACGAGGCCGGCGCCAACATGCGCCTCAAGCCCGCGGGCAAGCGTCGCCGCACGGTGAACGTGCAGGACATCGAGGAGATCGTGGCCAAGATCGCCCGCATCCCACCCAAGAGCGTGTCCGCTTCCGACAAGGAAGGGCTGCGTAATCTCGAACGGGATCTCAGGCTCGTGATCTACGGCCAGGATAAGGCCATCGGTTCCCTGAGTTCCGCCATCAAGATGTCGCGCTCAGGCCTCGGCAACGAGAGCAAACCCATCGGTTCCTTCCTGTTCGCCGGTCCCACGGGTGTGGGCAAGACCGAGGTGACGCGCCAGCTCGCGCTCATCATGGGCATCGAGTTCCTGCGCTTCGATATGTCCGAATACATGGAGCGTCACACGGTCTCGCGCCTCATCGGCGCGCCGCCGGGTTATGTGGGCTTCGACCAGGGCGGCCTGCTGACGGACGCCATCCTGAAGCATCCGCACTGCGTACTGTTGCTGGACGAGATCGAGAAGGCCCATCCGGAAGTCTTCAACCTACTCTTGCAGGTGATGGACCACGGGGTGCTCACGGACAACAACGGCCGCAAGGCGGATTTCCGCAACGTGATCGTGGTGATGACCACCAACGCCGGCGCCCAGGAGATGGCGCGGGCTTCCATCGGCTTCACCCAGCAGGACCATGCACCGGACGGTATGGAAGCCATCCGCCGGCTGTTCAGCCCGGAGTTCCGCAACCGCATGGATGCCATCATCGAGTTCAATGCCCTGGACCAGCGCACTGTCGCCCGGGTGGTGGACAAGTTCGTCATCGAGCTGGAAGAGCAACTGGAGCAGAAGGACGTTAGCCTGGAAGTGGATGAGACCGCCCGCGCGCTCCTGGCCGAACGCGGCTATGACCCCAAGATGGGTGCCCGGCCCATGGCGCGATTGATCCAGGAGGCTCTGAAGAAACCCCTAGCGGAGGAATTGCTGTTCGGGCAGCTGGCTCAGGGCGGCAAGGTCCAGGTGAGCGTCAAGGGCGGGGAGTTCCACATCCACGTGGAACCGGCCATCGCCAAACTGCCGGCGCCGGCGCACTCAGAAGAGCATTGATCCGATAAGAGGGGTGATCGCGGGCGTGACGCATGCATCACGCGCCCCGCTGGGGTTCGCCGCATGCGGCGAACGCTCCGCCATGGATGGCGGAGCTGGTCAGCGCACCAGGGAAGGTTAAGGACGGTTCTTATTTTCCACGGAATACGATCCGACCCTTGGTCAGATCGTAAGGGGTCAGTTCTACAGTGACTCTGTCACCCGTGAGGATGCGGATGTAATGCTTGCGCATGCGCCCGGAGATGTGCGCGAGCACCACGTGGCCGTTATCCAGCTCCACGCGAAAAGTGGTGTTGGGCAGAGTCTCAACGACCTTACCTTCCATCTGTATGCTTTCTTCTTTAGCCATATTCCCTGCAGGGTGTCTTGGGGCGCGCAGATTCTGCCGTAATCCAGCCCGCTATTCAACACGCAGCTGTCTTTCAGGTCCCGCGCTGCCAGCCGTCGGCTCCTAGCCGCTCGAAGGGCCGGAAGCGGTCCTTGTAGGCCATCTTGCGGCTTTCTGCGATCCAATAACCCAGATATAGCCATTCGAGGCCCCGGCGGCGGGCTTCCTCTATCTGCCAGAGGATGGCGAAGGTCCCGAGGCTGCGTCGTCCCATGTCGGGATCAAAGAAGGTATAGACAGCGGACAGAGCATCATCCAGCTCGTCCATCACCGCCACGGCCGCGAGGGTATCGCCCGCGTGCATGACCAGCATGCGGGTCCGGCCCCAGGGGTTCATGAGGAAGTGCGTGTATTCAGGTTCGCCGGACCCATCCATACCGCCGCCGGGGTGCCGGGTCTCCAGGTAACGCTTGTAGAGCGCGAAATGCTCGGGCTGGCTCATGGCGTCGTGGAGGCTCACGCGGATGTCCCGGTTGCGCTTCCACACCCGCTGCTGGCCGCGGTCCGGTCGGAACTCCGCCACCGGCACGCGCAAGGGCACACAGGCACGGCAGCCTTCGCAATGTGGCTTATATACGTTCGGCCCGTTACGGCGGAAGCCGTGGGTCGCGAGCAGGGTGTAGAGCCGGCTATCCATGACGAGTTCCGGATCCACGAACACGGTGCGCGCCATGCGCCCGCTGATGTAGCCGCAGGGGTATTCCGGCGTGATGTAGAGGTCAAGCCGCTCGGATTCGTCGCGGGTCATGTGGGCGGGTTCCCTGCATCGAAATGCCAGGGAGACGTGCGGCCGGGTTCGCCGCAATGGCGGGCGAGCAGCGCGAGGAAGTCGGTGCGCGGGGTGAGCGTGCTGCCCAGGCTCTCGAGGTGGGCGGAATGCACCTGGCAGTCTATGAGTGCGTACCCCCATGCGCTGAGTTGCTGCGCAAGGCAGGCGAGGGCGAGTTTGGATGCATCGGCCTTGCGGCTGAACATGGATTCTCCGAAGAACACCCGGCCCATGCCGATGCCGTAGAGGCCGCCGACGAGTCCTCCCTGCATCCATATCTCGATGGAGTGGGCATGCCCCAGCCGGTGTAACTCGCCATAGGCAGCCTTCATGGCCGGCGAGATCCAGGTGTCACCTTCCGATTGCCCGGCGCGTGGACCGGCGCAGGCAGACATCACTTCTGCGAACGCCGTATCGAAGGTCACATCGAATCCACCGCGTGCGTAGCGGTGTCTGAGCGAGCGGCTCAGGTGCATGTCTGTGGGGATGAGCACGGCTCGTGGGTCCGGCGACCACCAGAGGATGGGCTGGTCACCGTGGTACCAGGGGAAGATGCCGTGACGGTAGGCGTAGAGGAGTCGCGCCGGCGAGAGATCACCGCCCACGGCCAGGAGGCCATCCGGATCGCTCAGGGCGAGAGCGGGATCCGGGAAGGCCTCGGGGGGATCTTCAGGTCGTATCCAGCGCAGCGGCGGGGCGCGCACGTCAGTCGCCTGCTCTCGTGAAGCTAGGGTTCGCGGGACTCATGGAAGGGCAGATGCGTCTCCGTCTCATGGAAATAGGCTGCGATCTGATGCTGTTCCCGCCGGAGGTATTCGTCAATGGCGGCATGGAATTCCGGGCGCGCCAGCCAATGGCTGGAATAGGTGTACACCGGTTCGAAGCCGCGGCTGATCTTGTGTTCACCCTGGGTGCCGGGGTTGAAATGCTTGAGTCCCGCACGGATGCAGTGCTCGATGCCCTGGTAATAGCAGGTCTCGAAATGCAGGCTGTGGAAATCCTGCTCCGAGCCCCAGTGGCGCCCGTAGAGCGTGTCTGCATCGCGCAGGCAGATGGCGGCGGCCACGGGCTCTTTGTCCAGGAACGCGAAGATCACCACCAGACTATCCGGCATGCTGCGCCGCAGTTCATCGAAGAATGCTCGGTTGAGGTAACACGGCCGTCCGCGTTTGGCATAGGTCGCGGCATAGAAGCGGTAGAGGGCGTCCATCAAGCGCTCATCCAGTTCCCGGCCGCCGTATGCCTGCATGCGGATGCCGGCTTCGGCGATGCGCCGCCGTTCCCGGTGTACTTTCTTGCGCTTGTCAGCGGTGAAGCTCTCCAGGAAATGTTCGAAGTCCCGATAGCCCCGATCATGCCAGTGGAACTGGCAGTCGCGCCGGGTGAGGAACCCGGCTCCGTTCCATGACTCCAGTTCAGCTTCATACGGGAACAGACAATGTATGGATGAGGCACGAAGTTCCCGTGCCAGCTCACGCGTCTTGGCTATCAAAGCGGCGCTGATCGCTGCGCGGTCCGCATCCGGTGATATCAACAGACGTGGTCCGGCCACGGGAGAGAAAGGCACTGCGGAGACGAGCTTCGGATAATAAGCATGCCCATGGCGCTGGTAGGCATCCGCCCAGGCCCAGTCGAAGACGAACTCGCCGTAGGAATGGGATTTGAGATACAGGGGCAGGGCGCCCGTGAGCCGGCCCGCAGCATCGGTGCAGCCAAGATGCAGGGGCTGCCAGCCGGTCTTGGCGGTAGTGCAGCCGGAGTGCTCGAGGGCCGCCAGGAACTCATGGCGCAGGAAGGGATAGTCGCCTGCCAGCCAGTTCCAGTCCCCGGCCGGGATGTCATCTAGGCTCTCATGTATCTGCACCCGCATGGTGCAGCTAGCTTACAGCTGCTCAGTGTTTACGAGCGAGCGATTCCAGATACTTGTCGGCATCCAGGGCCGCCATGCAGCCGGTGCCGGCGGAGGTCACTGCCTGGCGATAAACTTGGTCCATCACGTCACCGGCAGCGAACACGCCGGGGACGCTGGTGGCGGTGGCGCCGCCCTCGATGCCGCTCTTCACCACGATGTAGCCGTTCTTCATCTCCAGTTGCCCGGTGAACAGCTGGGTGTTGGGCGAATGGCCGATCGCGATGAACACGCCCTTGGGGTCCAGGTGCTGGGTCTGATCTTTATGCTTGGTGCTGCGGATACGCATACCGGTGACACCGGAGTCGTCACCCAATACCTCGTCCAGCTCGTGGTCCCAGAGGATATGGACGTTGCCACCCTTGGATTTATTGATGAGTTCTTCCGAGAGGATCTTCTCCGCCCGGAACTCGTCGCGGCGGTGCACCACCGTGACCTTGGCGGCGATGTTCGAGAGATAGAGCGCCTCTTCCACGGCGGTGTTGCCGCCGCCGATGACCGCCACGTGCTGGTTCTTGTAGAAGAAGCCATCGCAGGTGGCGCAGGCGGATACACCCTTGCCCTTGTAGGCTTCCTCGGAAGGCAGCCCCAGGTACTTGGCGGTGGCGCCGGTGGCGATGATCAGTGCATCGCAGGTGTACTCGCCCCGGTCGCCGGTGAGGCGGAAGGGGCGGGACTTGATATCCACCTTGTTGATGTGGTCTGACACGATCTCGGTATGGAAGCGCTCGGCGTGCTTGAGCATCCGTTCCATGAGGGCGGGGCCCATGAGGCCGTGCACATCGCCGGGCCAGTTATCCACCTCGGTGGTGGTCATGAGCTGGCCACCCTGCTCGACGCCGGTGATCAGCACCGGTTTGAGGTTGGCACGCGCCGCATAGACAGCGGCGGTGTAGCCGGCGGGCCCGGAGCCCAGGATGAGGAGTCGAGCGTGCTTGGTCATGTATAATTAGCCTTTAGGACCGCCAAAGATGGCGGCAATCCGCGGGTTTTCAAGGCCTGGGCCAGGGGCCCAGCGCGTATCTCCCGCGGGTAGGCGCCTTCTAAGACGCCTGGTTTAAGGAGAATTCCCGGCCCTCTCCGCCATACACGCCGCCGTCAGGCGGGAGTGCAAACACGGACGGGAGCATGTTTTCGCTTCGCCGGCCTTAGCCCCCTAAGACAGGGTGGGGCCGTCAGTTATTTCATGGTAACGAATATTCGCGTTTAGCGTAAAGGAGCTGTCAATGCGCATCGGTATCCCCCGCGAGCTGAAGCCACTCGAAGGCCGCGTAGGCCTGATCCCGGCCGCCGCGGCTGAACTCGTCCGCCACGGCCACCAGGTGTTCATCGAGAAGAACGCCGGCGTGAAGAGCGGTTACAGCGACGACAACTTCCGCTCCGTGGGCGTTGAAGTGCTGGATTCAGCCGCCGACGTGTACGGCAAGGCCGAGATGATCGTGAAGGTCAAAGAGCCCATCGAGGCCGACCTCAAGCTCCTGCGCAAGGAGCACCTGCTGTATTGCTACCTGCATCTCGCGGCACTGCCAGCCCTGACCGAGAGCCTGAAGAAGATCGGCCTCACGGCTGTGGCCTTCGAGACGGTGGAAGAGAACGGCCGCCTGCCGCTACTGGCCCCCATGAGCGATATCGCTGGGCGTCTGTCCATCCAGGTAGGCACACACCTCCTGCACCAGCCCATGGGCGGCAAGGGCATCCTCTTGGGCGGCGTGCCCGCCGCCAAGCGTGGCCGAGTGGTGATCGTGGGCGCCGGCGTCGCCGGCGGCGCCTCGGCCACGGTGGCTGCTGGCATGGGCGCGCAGGTGACCGTATTCGACATCTCCCGCGACCGCATGGAGCGCATGCGCGACCTAGGCCCCAACGTCACGGCCCTGTACCCGCACGCCGCAGACATCGCCGAAGCGGTCAAGTACGCAGATATCGTGGTGGGCGCGGTGCTGGTCACCGGTGAGAAGGCGCCCCACGTAGTCACCGCCGACATGGTGAAGAGCATGCAGCCGGGCAGCGTGGTGGCGGACATCTCCGTGGACCAGGGTGGTTGCGTGGAGACCACCAAGCCCACCACCTGGGACAACCCCACTTATGTGTGGGAAGGCGTCACCCATTTCACCGTCACCAACATGCCGGGCGCGGTGCCGCGCACCTCGTCCCAGGCCCTCTCGGCGGCCATCACTCCCTACGCCCTGAAGCTGGCGGCCGGCGGTTGGCGTGATCTGGAGGCGTTGCGCAAGGGTATCAACGTGGAAGGCGGCAAAGTCGTGCATCCCGCGTTGCTAAAGTGACAGAAAAATATAAAGTAGGAAGTAACCGAAACTTCCGCATGCCAGGACTATAGGTGGCGCAAGCGACCCGCAAGGAAAACGAACGCTCACCGCTGGCTATCCATCTGGCCCAGGGCCTCAAGGAGGCGGCCCTGTGGATATTCCTGGTGGCGGGGCTCGTGCTCTTGCTGGCGCTCTCCACCTACAGCGCCAAGGATCCCGGTTTCTCCTACAGCGGTGAGACCGGAAGTCATATCCAGAACGCCATCGGCCCCGCCGGCGCCTGGGCCGCGGATTTCCTGTATTTCCTCATCGGTTATCCGGCTTACCTCCTGGCCGCGTTGCTCATCTGGTCTGGCTGGCTGATCTTCGTGGCCCGGCGCTCCACCGAGCCGGTGAACAAATGGCATCTGGCGACGCGCATCGGCGGCCTCATGCTGTCACTGCTCACGGCCAGCGGGCTCGCCTCCATCAATTCCATTAAGGAACCCGGCGGTCTACCGGTGGATGCGGGCGGCGTGCTGGGAGATGCCATCGGCAAGAGCCTGGCCCATGTCTTGAGCCCTCTGGGTGCCATCCTTGTGTTGCTCGCGCTCTTCCTCGGCGCGGTGACGGTGTTCACCGGTCTCTCCTGGCTCGCCATCATGGACCGCACCGGTCACTGGACGCTCCTCTTGCTCGAGCGCTCGCGTAACCGTTGGGCCTGGCTCAGGGAAGCGGTGCAGGCGCGCCGCGCTCGTGAGCAGCAGGTGGAAGTGATCAAGGTCCACCAGCAAGAGGTCAAGAAGAAGCCCAAGCCGCGCATCGAGCCCATCGCCAAACCCGCCGCGCCGAGTCCGCGCGCTGAGCGGGAGCGGCAGGTGCCGCTGTTCGAACCGCCGTCGGATTCCGAGTTGCCGCCCCTGTCGCTTCTGGACGATCAGCCGCCCAAGGTGGATGGCTATTCAGAAGCGGCTCTCGAGGCTATGTCCCGCACCGTGGAACTGAAGCTGCGGGATTTCGGCGTGGAAGTGCAGGTGGTGGCGGTGAATCCGGGCCCGGTGGTGACGCGCTTCGAGCTGCAGCCGGCGGCGGGCGTGAAGGTCAGCCAGATCAGCAACCTCTCCAAGGATCTGGCGCGCGGGCTCTCGGCCATCAGTGTGCGGGTGGTAGAAGTCATCCCCGGCAAATCCGTGGTGGGCCTCGAGATCCCCAACGAGGCGCGCCAGCTCGTGACCCTGGGTGAGATCCTCAAATCCAAGGAATACGACGAGACCCGTTCGCCCCTGACCCTCGCGCTCGGCAAGGATATCGGCGGCAACTCCATGGTGGCGGACCTGGAGCGCATGCCGCATCTCTTGATCGCTGGCACCACCGGTTCCGGAAAATCTGTGGCCATCAACGCCATGATCCTGAGCCTCTTGTACAAGGCCACGGCCGAACATACGCGCATGATCATGATCGACCCCAAGATGCTGGAACTCTCGGTGTACGAGGGTATCCCGCACCTGCTGGCGCCGGTAGTGACCGACATGAAGGAGGCCTCCAACGCCCTGCGCTGGTGCGTGGCAGAGATGGAGCGCCGTTACCGCCTCATGGCGGCACTCGGCGTGCGTAACCTGGCGGGCTACAACCGCAAGGTGCAGGACGCCATCGATGCCAAGAAACCCATCATCAACCCGCTGCTCACCCCCGAGCAGCTCGCCTTGAAGGCGGATTCCGACATCCCGCGGCTCGCGCCCATGCCCAACATCGTGGTGGTGGTGGACGAACTCGCCGACATGATGATGGTGGTGGGCAAGAAGGTGGAAGAGCTGATCGCGCGCCTGGCCCAGAAGGCCCGTGCCTCCGGCATCCACCTGATACTCGCCACCCAGAGGCCTTCGGTGGACGTGATCACGGGCCTCATCAAGGCCAACATACCTGCGCGTATCGCCTTCCAGGTGTCGGCGCGGGTGGATTCTCGCACCATCCTGGATCAGCAGGGCGCAGAGTCGCTGCTGGGCCATGGCGACATGCTCTACCTACCACCCGGCACGTCGGTACCGATACGCATCCACGGTGCTTTCGTCAGCGACGAGGAAGTGCACAAGGTGGTGGCGCACCTCAAACGCAAAGGTGAGCCACGCTACATGAACGAGATACTCGAAGGCCCCACGGAAGGGATACCGGGTCTGTCGGGTTCAGGCGAACCGGGTGAAGACGGCGAGTACAGCGGTGAGCAAGACCCGCTCTATGACCAAGCGGTGCGCATCGTCACCGAGAGCCGCCGCGCATCCATCTCGGGCGTGCAACGGCGTCTGAAGGTGGGCTACAACCGCGCCGCGCGCATGATCGAAGAGATGGAAGCCCGCGGTATCGTGGGCCCGCTGCAATCCAACGGTTCCCGGGAAGTGCTGGCGGCCGCGCCGCCGCCGGACGGGGACGAGTGAGCACGAGGTTCCCATGAGACGCATCATCATTCTGTTGAGCCTGTTATCCGTCGCGCTGCCGCTCAGCGCCGCGCCTTCCGGGGGTGTCGCCCGCATGCACACCTTCCTGGAAGACGTGCACAGCCTCAAGGCGGATTTCACCCAAGTGGTGCTGGACAGCAATCTGAAACAGGTGAAGCAGTCCACCGGGACGCTCTCCATCAAAAGGCCGGGGCGTTTCCGCTGGGACTACCTCAAGCCCAATGCCGAGATCATCGTGGCCGACGGCAAGCGCCTGTGGCTCTACGATGTGGACCTGCAGCAGGTGACGGTGAAACCCCTGAACGACACCCTGGCGGCGAGCCCCGCGGTGCTGCTCTCCGGCTCCAACGACGTGGAGAAGAGCTTCAGCGTGGAAGACCTGGGTGAGAAGGATGGTCTCCAGTGGGTGAGTCTGGTGCCCAAGGTGAAGGATACGGATTTCGATAACGTGAAACTCGCCTTCAAGGGCGATGACGTGGCAGTGATGGAACTCAAGGACAACCTCGGCAGCTTGACGCGCATCACCTTCAGCAAGGTGCAGCGCAACGTCAGCCTGCCGGACGATACCTTCAACTTCACTCCCCCCAAGGGGGCCGACGTGATCGGTGACACGGGGACCGCGCCGCCCAAGGGCTGAACGCGGTCCACTAGGCTCCCTCCATGCCGCAGACCGCTGATTCCCGCCCCTTGGCGGACCGCATGCGCCCCCGGCGCGTGGAGGAGTTCACCGGCCAGGAGCACCTGCTAGCGCCCGGTAAACCGCTGCGCCAGGCACTCGCCAGCGGCCATCTGCATTCCATGATCTTCTGGGGCCCGCCTGGCACGGGCAAGACCACCTTGGCTCGGATGCTGGCGGAAAGCTGCAAGGCTGACTTCATCGCGCTCTCGGCGGTGATGGCGGGAGTCAAAGACGTGCGCGCGGCGGTAGAGCAGGCCCAGGCTGTGAGAGCCCAGTACGATCGGGGTACGGTGCTGTTCCTGGACGAAGTGCACCGCTTCAACAAGAGCCAGCAGGATGCCTTCCTGCCTTTCGTGGAAGACGGCACCCTCACGTTCATCGGCGCCACCACCGAGAACCCATCGTTCGAACTCAATAACGCCTTGTTGTCTCGGGCCCGGGTCTACGTGCTGAAGGCACTCACGACCCCGGACATACGCCATATCGTGGACGCAGCCCTCGCAGACAAGGTGCGCGGCCTGGGCGAGCTCGGCTTGCAGATGGCGGATACCCTGCGCGATCAGCTGGCGGCAGCGGCGGATGGCGATGGCCGCCGTGCCTTGGGTCTCCTGGAGATCGCCGCGGACCTGACGGAGGGCGGCGTCATCGGTGAGAAAATGGTACAGGACGTGGTGAGCGGAGGCCTACGCCGCTTCGACAAGGGCGGCGACCTCTTCTACGACCAGATATCGGCCCTGCACAAGTCGGTACGTGGCTCCTCGCCGGACGGCGCCCTCTATTGGATGGCGCGCATGTTGGACGGAGGCTGTGACGCTCTCTATATAGCGCGCCGGGTGGTGCGTATGGCTTCCGAGGATATCGGCAACGCCGACCCCCGGGCCCTGGATATCGCCCTCTCGGCCTGGGATGTGGTGGATCGCCTCGGCACCCCGGAAGGGGAGTTGGCCCTGGCCCAGGCAGTGGTGTATCTCGCCTGTGCCGCCAAGAGCAATGCGGTCTATACCGCCTTCAGCGAAGCCAGCCGGGATGCACAAGAGAGCGGCACCCGGGAAGTGCCGGTGCATCTGCGTAATGCACCCACCAAACTCATGAAGGGCCTGGGTCATGGGCGGGATTACCGCTATGCCCATGACGAATCGGACGCGTACGCGGCGGGGGAACGTTATTTCCCGGAGGACATGCCGGAGAAAACCTATTATCATCCCGTGCCGCGGGGCCTCGAGATCAAGATCGGCGAGAAGCTCGCGGAACTGCGTGCCAAAGATGCGGCCGCCCGTAAGAAATCTGACAAGAAATGAAATGAATTAAAGAAAACCATGATCGACCCGAAATTGCTCAGAACCGACCTGGAAGGCACGGCCCGTGCCCTGAAGCGCCGCGGCTTCGTGCTGGATACCACTGCTTATTCCGCACTGGAGAACCGGCGCAAGAAGTTGCAGACGGACATGGAGCAGCTGCGCAACGAGCGCAACGCCCGCTCCAAAGAGATCGGCATTGCCAAGGGTGCGGGCAAGGACACGGCGCCCCTCATGTCCCAAGTGGGCGACCTGGGTGCCAAGCTCAAGGCGGCGGAAGATGATTTCGCGAAGGTCGAAGCCGAACTGGAGACGGTCTATTTAGGCCTGCCTAACCTGCTTCACGAGAGCGTGCCCGATGGCGCGGACGAGAGTGGCAACCAGGAAGTCCGCCGCTGGGGTACTCCCAAGAAATTCAGTTTCAAACCAAAGGATCACATGGATCTGGGTGAAGCCCGGAGTTTGATGGATGCGGAGACCGCTGCCAAGATCACCGGCGCGCGCTTCACGATACTGCATGGCCCCCTGGCGAAACTGCATCGCGCCCTCATCCAGTTCATGCTGGATCTGCATACGGGCGAACACGGTTACTCGGAAGTCTATGTGCCCTACATGGTGAATGCCGCTTCCATGCGCGGCACCAGCCAGTTGCCCAAGTTCGAGGAAGACCTCTTCGCCGTGCAGGGTGAACACCGTTACTTCCTCATCCCCACGGCCGAAGTCCCAGTCACCAACATGGTGCGGGATACGATCCAGGAAGCCGCGACTCTGCCACGCCGTTACGCAGCCCACACCCCATGCTTCCGGGCAGAGGCGGGGGCTGCCGGCAAAGACACCCGCGGCATGATCCGCCAGCACCAGTTCGAGAAAGTGGAGTTGGTGCAGATGGTGCGACCTCAGGATTCCTTCCAGGCCCTGGAGGAACTCACGGGTCACGCCGAGAAGGTACTTCAGAAATTGGAGTTGCCTTACCGGGTAGTGGCGCTCTGCGGCGGTGACATCGGCTTCGCCGCGGCCAAGACCTACGATCTCGAGGTCTGGCTGCCGAGCCAGGATCGCTACCGGGAGATATCCTCCTGTAGCAACTGCACCGACTTCCAGGCCCGCCGAATGCAGGCCCGCTGGCGCAACCCCGAGACTGGGAAGCCGGAATTGCTGCATACCCTGAACGGCTCCGGCGTGGCCGTGGGCCGTGCGCTCATCGCCATCATGGAGAACTACCAGGACGAGGAGGGCCGTATCCACGTGCCCAAGGTGCTGCATCACTATATGGGCGGCACCACCGTTATATAATCTCCGGCGTTACCCGGAGGGATGGCCGAGCGGTTTAAGGCACCGGTCTTGAAAACCGGCAAGGGCGTAAGTCCTTCGTGAGTTCGAATCTCACTCCCTCCGCCAAATTCTTCTGTCTTAGGTGGCCGAGTGGGTTAAGGCGAGGCGCATGCGCCGAGCGGCTTGAAAACCGCCAAAGGCGTAAGTCTTTCGTGAGTTCGACAAATTTGCCAGGAGCCAATTTGAACCGCGTGCAGCGCGGGCCCCGAAGGGGCGGAGGGCACGACTGCAGGGATGCAGGAGGTAGGGCAACGCAGGAGCAGTTGCCGAGGATGCCCGGAGTAATCTCATCCTCTCCGCCAATTCATTACTTCTATTTAACCTTTCACTTTCCGCTTCTGAGCCATGGGGGCCAACTTCCGACCTTTTCATTACCTAGCTGTAATCTTCTGTGTCGAAACATTGTGACAAAATGTTTCAATCGGACGCTGCTTATTGCGTTTTAGAGACATGCCAACTGGTCTTCAGGCGCTTCAGGCGCGCATCGCAACCATAAACCAATAGCTATATGGACCCCACAGCAGGAAGCGTTGAGAAGTTAGAGGGCGATATCCCCACCTTACGTCTTTTGCCCTCACCGATCCCCCTGGACGTGGCCGGGGCGGTTGCACCGCGCGCCGTCGTGCCGCCGGCTTGGCCGGCAAACGACCGCACGCGCGCGACATCGCAAGGATTGGGGGCCTGGCAGGCGCTCCAGGCGATCTATCCGACGGCACGCCGGATGTTCACCGATGTCTATTCCAATCAACTCGCCAAGCGCGTGCGATTCTCGGCACGTGCGCTGCTGCATTTCAACGTATGGCGCGAGTGGCATGGGTTCCTGACCACATCGCCTTTCGGTCGGGTCACAGACTTCTATCCCCGGCTGCATGAGAAACCCTTCCGGCCTTACCTGCACAAGGATCTGACGAGCCGTCAGCGCTGTGAGGTGTTGTTGCAACACTACCGGTTCATGTCCGGACACGCAACGAAAAATTTAGTCGATGCCGTCCTCCACAACCAGCCATTCCTGCTCAACGAACATTCCCTGGCGGAGCTCGAGGAGCCGCTGGCGATCAACCTGACCTATGCCAAGCATATGCAGCAGGAGGGTGAACTCACTTTATCTCTCGGACGCATGGAATCCCTGGATACGTTTCGGCAGCACGCGTGGATAGCGTCCCTGACTTTCGCTGTCCGCTACGGTAGAGATGGATGGGAGATGGTGGTGGGCGGCGTGCAAGGCGGCCAGGCCGAGACAGGCAGGGAAGACGCGAAACTCGCCACCGGCGTTTTCCAAGGCATGCGCCCGAAACCTCTCCTCATGCACGTACTACGGCAGTTGGTAGCTTGCTGGGGCATAAGCCGGATATACGGTATCCGCAATTCCTCCCACTGTCTCACCCGGCAGCGTTATCGCGGTCGGATCACTATCAAATCTTCCTACGATGAACTCTGGCAGGAAACAGGTGGGCAGCCTACGGCCGACGGGTACTATGAACTGCCAGCCCAACAGCTGCGCAGAACGCTGGAATCAGTGCCTTCCCGCAAGCGGGCCCAATATCAGCGTCGTTTCCGCCTGCTGGATGGCATCGACGCCGAGATACGCTCCAAGTTCACATCTACGGCGGTTTAATAATCGAAAATATGCAGGTATGCTGATGCCATGGCTAAAGGCATGCGCATACTAGTTATCCGTAACGACAGGCTGGGCGACTTCATGCTCGCCTGGCCGGCTCTGGCGTTACTGCGCCAGCATATGCCGGAAGCCCGCATCACCATGCTCGTGCAATCCTATACGGAACCACTGGCGAAGGTCTGTCCTTACCTCAGCGGATCGATTAATGACCCCAAAGAAGATGGTGAATGGCGCAATACCTACAGTCTAGGCCGGTTGCTGAAAGCCGAGAAGTTCGATGTCGTCATCACGCTTTTCTCGCGCTTCGATACTGGATTGGCCGTCTGGCTCGCGGGTATCCGGGAACGATATGCGCCAGCGACCAAGATTGCTCAACTATTCTATAACCGTCGTGTTGTGCAAAGACGTTCTCGCTCCGAGAAGTCGGAGTATGAATATAACCTGGACCTGGTGAGGGCCTTTCTCAAGCATCTGGATATAAACCCCAGCGCCGCGCCGATGGCGCCTTATTTGCATTTCGATGACGCTGAGGTCCGCGGACTCAGGGAGGCTTTTTGCCGCCGCCATGCGATTCCGATAGACACAAAACTCGTGTTTATGCATGCAGGACACAGGGGCTCGTCGGCGCATCTTTCTCTCGGTCAATATGCGTTGCTGACGAAACACCTCACGTCTGCACAGGAGCACCACGTCGTACTGACCGTCGGGCCGGGAGAAGAGCAGTTGATTTCCAGGCTTTCGTCGCTGATGACCGCAGTCCCGCATTCGATCCATGCTTCCCAGGACGGACTCGTAAGTTTCGCTAAACACCTGCAGTTCAGCGACGTTTTCATCAGTGGAGGCACGGGGCCTTTGCATCTGGCCGGGGCGCTCAATTGTCGGACGGCCGCCTTTTATCCACGCCGCCGTTCTACTTCCAGTTTGCGTTGGCAGACCGTGAATGCCGCCGATCGTCGCCTCGCATTTACCCCGACCGAAGATGCGGGGGATGATGCTATGTCATCTATCGATATGACGAAAGCCGGGGAAGCGATCAGCCGACGTTTCCTGTACTGACATGCCTGCGTACCCGCGATTGAAGTAGGGTGTGAGCCCCAATTCCTTCAGAAGGACCGCTACCGCGCTGATCCTCATTACCATTCTGGTGTTGGTGGCATTTCTGGGATTTATCGTGTTGATCTTGATGCTGGGGCTTATGATGGTATCGCTGACGATCCTGTCTGCCCGCGCCTGGTGGCTGTGTCGGAAATTCGGTAAGTATGGGCATTCCGCTGACTGTCGCGGGGGTGCGTCATCGTGGGGAATACATCGGGCATTCACCATCGGATGAGAGCCAGGATCAGGGGGAGGGTTGTTCGTGAAGCCGATAGAACTGCGGATCCATTAGCTCCAACGATCGCCCTTAACCTGGATTATGCCGTTCTCGATGCGGACTGGAAAAGCGGTTCCACAGGACCACTGCACCACGCGGCGGCCCTGGGCCGTCCCACCGCCCGCCTTCTATTTGCGGCGCCAGTCGTCCACTGCGCTGCGCTGGCAGACGGTGAACGACCCCAAGGAACGGCTGGCCTTCATGCCCTCCCGAGGGTGCCCGGGAGGACGAACTTTCACGCATCGATCTGGATGCCGCCGCCAAGGCCATCGCCAAGAAGCTGCTCTGAGCCCACCATGTCCCCGGTCTATTGATTCCCCGCCCGGCGGAGGATCCTGTCCCGACTCCTCATTGCTATGGCGCTCTTGGCGATCATCTCCGTGACGTTCTTCCTGGGCACGCTGCTCTTCCTCACCCGTCTCGGGGCGCTGGTGCTGCTCCCTTGGCGCTGTACCTGCGCTTTGCCTAGCTGCGGCGCCGCGACCCGCCGGAGTGAAGCGCTGCGCTTGGAACCGGCGGCCCGCGCCGGTACAATGCGCCCCCCTGGGGGCGATATGCTTGCGCCGGGGCCTGATTTCCCGGAGGCAAGATGAAGCCTTATAACCAGTGGCGCCCCCATCCCTGGCACGGTCTGGATCTCGGTGAAGAAGCACCGGGCGTAGTCAATGCCTATATCGAGATCACGCCGTTCGACGTGGTGAAGTACGAAGTGGATAAGGCCACCGGCTATCTGCGGGTGGATCGCCCGCAACGCAGTTCAGCCCATATGCCGGCGCTCTACGGTTTCGTACCGCGTACCTACTGCGGAGATCGAGTGGGTAAGCTCGCGGGTGACGGGATCCCCGGCGACCGGGACCCGTTGGATATCTGTGTGTTCTCGGAACGGCCCATCGCCCGCTCGGAAGTGCTCATGAGCGCCCGGGTCATCGGGGGCTTGTGCATGATCGACGGCGGTGAGGCGGACGACAAGATCATCGCTGTGCTGGCCAGCGACAACCTCTGGGGCCATGCTCGGGAGCTGGAAGATCTGCCCCATGTGATGGTGGAGCGCCTGGTGCATTACTTCAGCACCTACAAATGGGTGCCGGGCCAGGCCCACAAGGTGGACATCCAGTCAGTCTATAAGCACGAGCAGGCTTACGAAGTGATCAAGGCGGCCCACGCTGATTATCTGGATCACTTTGGTGAGTCTGACTTGCCTGCGGATATCTAGTCGAGAGACGAAACTTATTGACTGAAACTTCAGAAAGAGAAATTTTCAGTAAAAACGAAGTGTTTGATATCTTCCATTCCGCAAGGCTTCGGCGGCAGATTGGCTTGTAGCACTGCGATAAGTGCGGCAGAATCCAGATAGATGCTGCCACTCGATTTCTCTACGTGTACGTTCTGGGCTTTGTTCCCATTGATGTAGTCGAACGACATCGTCACTGTCCCTTGCACTCGTTCTGTTACCGCTTCTTTTGGATAGAATTTATTGCTATCGATCGCCGCTTGCATCTTCAACTGAAATTCACGAACTTTCCCTTGAGTAGCTTCGCAAGTATTGGTGGCGCAGCCAGCAAACAGACATGTGAATGAGGCTATCGTTATTGCGATACTAGTCCATTTGAAGCGCATCTTGACTCCCCTCGATTAGTCTAGTTTCTTCCTTGTAACTTATTAATCCCAGCGATCATCTTTAACCTGCACAATACCGTTCTCGATACGTATCGGGAAGGTGGCCGTGGGCTCGTAAGCTGGAGCAGTCAGGGCCGCGCCATTTCGCACGTCGAAGGTGGCGCCGTGACGTGGACAGGTGATGATACAGCCGTTGATGGGGCCGCCGGTGAGGATACCGCCATCATGGGTACAGACGTCCTCGATGGCGTAGAACTGGCCGTCTATATTGAACACGGCAATCATCACGTCGTTCACGTCCACCACCCGGTGGCTGCCCGGCGGGATATCGCTCGCCGCGCCTACGTTCACCCAATCAGCCATCAGTAGTACATCCCTGTCTGTAACTTGGCCTCATCCGACATCATGTCGCGGCTCCAAGGGGGGTCGAACACCAGCTCCACGTCGGCGCCCCGTACCAGGGGGACCTGTTCCAGCTTGTCTTTCACGTCCTGCACCAGGATGCCGCCCATACCGCAGCCGGGAGCTGTGAGGGTCATCTTTATGGCCACTTTCTTCCCGCCATCGTCAGTGGGGGCGAGGATGCATTCATACACCAGCCCCAGATCCACGATGTTGATGGGGATCTCCGGGTCATAGCAGGTCTTGAGCTGCTCCCATACGAGTTTCTCCACATCCCCATCCGTGGGGTTCTCCGGCAGGGTGGGACCAACCTGGACTTCAAGGTCCAAAGCATCCGCATCTTTGCCGGCGATACGTAACAGGTTGCCGTCAACATACACGGTGAAACTGCCGCCGAGCGACTGGGCCACGTTCACTTCCGTGCCTTCGGGGATCACCACGTGGGTGCCTGCGGGGATCATCACCGCTTCGCAGCTGCGTTTGAGGATGACGGGATCGCGGTCGTACATGACTTACTCAGTGCTTATGGGTGCGTGCTGGTATTCCAGGGCGCCCTTGAGGGTGTGCCAGCAGAGGCTGGCGCATTTCACCCGGGAGGGGTATTCACGCACGCCGGAAAGGGCGGCGAGCTTACCCAGGGATTCGGTATCGGCGGGAGCAGCGCTGGAAGTCAGAAGGGTGTGCATCTCGCCGAATAGCTCCAATGCTTCCGCGCGGGTCTTGCCCTTGAGTCTCTCGGTCATGAGGGACGCGGAAGCCACTGAGATGGCGCAGCCGCTGCCTTCGAAGCTGAGGTCGCTGATCTTCTCGCCGTCCAGTTTGAGATAGACCGTGAGCTTGTCGCCGCACAGGGGATTGAAACCCTCCTGGCTGCTGTTGGCATCGGCGATCTTGCGGAAGTTCCGCGGGCTGCGGTTGTGATCCACGATCACGTCGCGGTAGAGGTCTTTGAGGTCCATCAGCGGAACACCTCGTGGGCCTTGTGCAGGGCCGCCACCAGCATGTCCACGTCCTCGCGGGTGTTGTACAGGCCGAAGGAGGCGCGGGCAGTGGCCGCGATGCGGAAGCGTTCCATGACCGGCATGGCGCAATGATGGCCCGTGCGTATGGCCACACCGTCCTGGTCCACGATGGTGCCGAGGTCATGGGCGTGGATGCCTTCCATCACGAAGGACAGCACTGAGGCCTTGTAGCGTGCAGTGCCCACGAGTTTTATGTCCCGCACGCTGGCAAGCTGCTCGGTCGCATAACCCAGGAGTTCATGCTCGTGGGCCTGGATAGCCGAAAGGCCGATCTCACTCAGGTAATCGATGGCGGCGCCCATGCCCACCACGTCGGCGATGTTCGGCGTGCCGGCTTCGAACTTGTACGGCAGCTCGTTATAGGTGGTGCCAGTGAAGCGCACGGTGCGGATCATGTCGCCGCCGCCCTGCCAGGGTGGCATGGCTTCTAGCAGGGCCTGCTTGCCATAGAGCACGCCGATGCCCGTGGGGCCATACATCTTGTGGCTGGAGAAGGCGAAGAAATCGCAATCGAGATCGCTCACGTCTACCGGCATATGTGGCACCGCCTGGGCGCCGTCTATCAGCACCGGCACGCCGCGGGCATGGGCAAAAGCGATCATCTCCTTCACAGGATTGATGGTGCCGAGGGCATTGGACACATAACCCAGGGCCAGGAACCGGGTACGGGGGCTGAAGAGCTTTTCGTATGCGCCAGGTTCCAATTCACCCGCGTCGGTGATGGGGATGACTTTGAGCACGGCGCCGGTCTGGGCCGCGGCGAGCTGCCAGGGCACGATGTTGGAATGGTGTTCCATCTCCGAGAGGATGATCTCGTCGCCGGGCTTGAACATCGAGCGCCCGTAGCTCTGGGCCACCAGGTTGATGGCCTCGGTGGTGCCGCGTACGAACACGATCTCGCGGGTGGAACCGGCGTTGATGAAGCCCCGGGCTTTCTCTCGGGCGCTTTCGTAGGCCGCCGTGGCGAGTTCGCTCAGGCGGTGGGTGCCGCGATGCACGTTCGCATTGATGGTCGAGTAATAACTGGAGAGAGCGTCGATCACCACCTGGGGTTTCTGGGAAGTGTTGGCGTTATCCAGATACACCAGCGGCTTGCCGTTAACCTTCTGCTTGAAGATGGGAAAATCCCGACGCCAACGCAGCGGGTCGAAGGCAGCGGAGCCCTGCATCCGTTGGGAGGGCTTGCTCATGAGTGCTCCTCGAGGCTGATCTGGGCGATGGACTCGCTCAACAGACGGCGGGCATGGGAGGCGAGAGCCGGGTAGGGCAGGCTCTTCAGCAGTTGTTCTGCGAAAGCCGTGATCAGCAGGCTACGCGCAGCCTCTGCATCCAGGCCACGGGAGCGCAGGTAGAAGAGCTGCTGCTCATCCAGCTGGCCGATGCTGGCGCCATGGCTGCACTTCACGTCGTCGGCATAGATCTCCAGCTCAGGCTTGGTGTCTATCTCCGCGCTGCGGGACAGGATCAGGTTATGGTTCGCCTGCTGGGCGTCGGTCTTGACAGCGTGGGGTGCCACCACCACCTTGCCGTTGAATACGCCGCGGCCATGGCCGTCCAGGATGCCGCGGTAGAGCTCGCGGCTCATGGTGCCCTTAGCCAGGTGATCGATGCGCGTGTGGTTGTCCACATGCTGCCTGCCGCTGACGGCATAGAGCCCTTGTAGCTCGGCCAAGGCGCCTTCCGCTTCCAGCCGGGTATGCAGATCTATCCGGGTCCAGAGGCCGCCGATATTCAGGTTATAGGAGCGGTATTCGCTCTTGGCTGCCTGACGCACCAATACCCGGCCCACGTGGAAGGCCTGGGTACTTTCCGATTGCAGGCGTACGTGGGTGAACTTCGCGCTTTCGGCGAGTTCCACCTGGGTCACTACGTTGTTGAAACTCTTGGTACCTTTGAGCCCCACATGACGCTCGATGAGGGATGCGCCGGCGCCTGGGCCCAGGCGCAGCACGAAGCGCA
>DASYGE010000013.1:0-125903 GCA_036000105.1 Gammaproteobacteria bacterium | reverse complement strand
CAACTAGCATGCCAACTCCCAGGAGCAGGGTTCCAAGGCGGTTTAATAGGACTTTTGCAGCAGCCTGGGGGCTGGTTCTCATTACTCACTGTCAAAAACTTGTCAGAGAGTGACAATCTCTGTCAGTTTTGGCCATTGTCTAATGCGCTCATTCAGCTCCGAATCATTCCAGACCGAGTTTCTTGATGCGATAGCGCAGCTGCCGAAAGCTCATCCCCAGGAGCTTGGCGGCGGCGGTCTTGTTATAGCGGGTCTGTTCCAGGGCCTTGCGGATGGCTTCTTTTTCCACATCACCGAGGTAGGTCCCCAGGGGTTGTTGCCCGGGGGCCGGGTCGGCGACGTCCGAGACCGCATCCGGAGCCGGGGTCTGCAGATGGATGTCTTCAGTGCGGATCACCTCGCCCTCGGCGAGGGTCATGGCGCGCTCCAGCATGTTCTCCAGTTCCCGCACGTTGCCGGGGAAGCCATGGTTCTTGAGTAGAGCCATGGCGTCCGGCGTCAGATGCGCCGGTTTACGTTGCATGACGCGGGCGAGTTTTTCCAGGATGTAGTCCGCCAGCAACAGCATGTCATCGGGCCGTTCCCGTAACGGCGGGACCCGTACTTCAATCACGTTGATACGGTAGTACAGATCCTCGCGAAACTTGCCGCTGCGCACCCAGTCTGCGAGCGGGCGATGGGTAGCTGAGAGGATACGCACGTCCACGGGCAGTTCACGGGCTGCGCCCACGGCGCGTATGGCTTTCTCCTGGATCACCCGCAGGAGTTTCACCTGCATATGCAGCGGCAGGTCCGCTACCTCATCCAGGAACAGGGTACCGCCCTCGGCTGCCTGGAACAGACCTTCCTTGTCGGCCACGGCGCCGGTGAAGCTGCCCTTCTTGTGGCCGAAGAACTCGCTCTCCATGAGTTCCGTGGGGATGGCACCGCAGTTGACGGCCACGAAGGATTTATCGGCACGCGCGCCGTTCTCGTGGACGAGACGCGCCACCAATTCTTTACCGGTGCCCGATTCACCGCTGATGTGCACCGGCGCCTGACTGCGCGCCACTTTGGCGATCATCCCGCGCACCTGCTCGATGGCGGGCGATTTGCCGAGCAAACGGGTGGCGCCACGGCCTTCGGCACCCGCGCGGCGTTCGCGCAGTTTCAACGCGGTGCTCACCAGGTTGCGCAAGGCGTTGAGATCCACCGGCTTGGAGACGAAATCGAAGGCACCGTTCTTGAGGGCCTGCACGGCGGACTCCACGTTGCCATGGGCCGTGATCACCGCCACAGGCACCTGAGCCAGGTGCTGCTGGATATAGCTCACGAGATCCAGTCCATTGCCGTCCGGCAGTTTCATGTCCGTGAGGCACAGATCCACCGGCTGGGAACGCAGCAGGCTGCGTGCCTCTTCCAGGCTCCCGGCCAGGACGCAATCCACGTCCATGCGCGTGAGTGTCAGGTCCAGGAGTTCGCGGATGGCGGGTTCGTCATCCACGATAAGGGCGACGGGTCTGTTCATGTTCAGGTCAACCAGCCTTCAGGCGCGCCAAAATCGATACGGAAGCAGCTGCCGCCCTGGGGGCGCGGCGTGTAGGACAGGCGCGCGCGGTTACATTCGCAGAGTTCCCGGGCGATGAACAGCCCCAGGCCGGTGCCCCGGGGGTCGGAGGTGTAGAAAGGCTCGAATATATGCTCAGCCATGTCCGGTGCCACGCCGGGGCCCCGGTCCAACACCTCCAGGTAGGCAGAATCCGCCGCCATCGGCCCGAGCCGGTATTCCATCAGGGTGCCGCCGCTGTCGGGATTCGCGCCGTAGCGCAGGGCGTTCTCCGAGAGGTTCCACAGTATCTGATGGAGATGGGTGGGATCCACGCGTATGCGTGACATGTCGGTGGCTTCCATGCGCAGCAGCAGCGCCTGGGGGCCAAGGCCGTGCCGGTCGCGGAACTCGCCCAGGAAATCCTTGAGCCAGGCGGTCATGTCCAGTTCCTCGGCACGGGTGTTGTCCCGGCGCGAGAGCTGCATGATGTTCTCCACGATGCGCTCCATGCGCTTCGCGTGTTCGCTGATGATCTCCGTCAGGCGGCGATCCTGGCCCTCCACCTGGGGCGATTCCGCCAAGAGCTGGTTGGCATGGCTCACGGCGGACAGGGGATTGCGTATCTCATGGGCGATGCTGGCGGTCAGGCGGCCCAGGGTCGCGAGCTTCATCTGCCGTACCTGTTCGGCCATGGCGCTGGCGTCTTCCAGAAAGATGAGCGCGCCGCCGGCGCGGTTGCGGCCGATGCTGGTGAAATGCGGTATCAGCGGCCGCCCCTCCGGGGAGACGAAGGTCGCCGGCCGGCGCTGGTCGCCGCGGCGCCAGGCATGCAACTCGCCCTTGAGCCGCGGGGCCGCTTCGGTAAGGGAACGGTGCCCGTCCGTGCGCAGGTTGAGGGTCTTGGCCGCTGTGCTGTTGAGCATGCGGATGTGATCCGCTTCGTCCACCACCAGCACGCCGCTGCGCATGTGCTGGATGACGTAATCGTTGATCTCGGAAAGGTTGGCCAGATCCAGGCCGCGTTGCTCCGCCAGCGCTTCGCTCTCCCGCAGGCGGTGGCCGACGAAGTGGCCGCCCAAGGCCGCGGCGAACAGGATGATGCCGATGATGCCCGCCTGGGTGTAGCCGGTCTGTTCGGCGGTGCTGTAGAGGATCGCGAGGGTCTGTTCACCCAGCACCACGAGCGTCGCGATGGCGGCGAAGGCGATGCTCATGCGCCGCGTCAGGAGCACGCTGTTGATGGCGATGGTGATGAACAGGAGGCTGCCGAGGCCGCTGGCTGCGCCGCCGCTGGCGTGCATCAGCAGGGCCACCACCACGATGTCGCCGGTGAGCTGGGTATAGGTCTGCAGCTCGAGCCCCGGACGCTGCGCCCGCACCGCGAAACTCGCAAGGGCGCTGAAGCTGAAATACATGATGCCGGTCCAGAGGAAGAGACCGGGGAACACGTCGCCCAGTAACCGCGGGGTGCTGTCGCTGAAGAACAGCACGATCACCAGCCCGCCGACCACCATGCGGAACAGGTTGAGGATGTTGAGCAGGCGCCAGCCCAGGGCGTTGCCCCGGGGCGCGGATGTCTCGGTGGATGTCATCACCTGGCCGGTGGCACTCATCGCGGCGACTCGCCTTTGCGTACACGCATGCTTTGCTTCAAAATAGCGCCTTCCTCACCATCCATGAACCCCCAAGCCACATGAACCTGCACGAATATCAGGCAAAACAACTGTTTGCAGAATACGGCATTCCGGTGCCGCGGGGTATTCCCGCGAAAAGCGCCCCCGAGGCAGTAGCCGCGGCCCAATCGCTGGGCGGCAGCCTGTGGGTGGTGAAGGCCCAGGTGCACGCCGGTGGCCGCGGCAAGGCCGGCGGCGTGAAGCTGTGCCGGACCGCCGAGGAAGTGCGGGCCGCCGCGGAGGGCATGCTGGGCAAGCGCCTGCACACCCACCAGACCGGCCCCGAGGGCCTGCCTATCGGCAGCCTGCTGGTGGAGGCCGGTTCCGACATCGAGCGTGAGCTGTATTTGTCGGTGCTGGCGGATCGCGACCGCGAAGAACTGGTGTTCATGGCTTCCGCCGCGGGTGGCATGGACATCGAGGAAGTGGCGGCCAAGACACCGGATAAGATCTTCCGCGTGTGGATCAATCCGGCGGCCGGCATACAGCCCTATCAGATACGTGAGCTGGCCTTCGGTCTCGGCATAGTTAAGAAAGAACAGATGGCCACCTTCAGCAAGATCGCCGAGTCGCTCTACAAGCTGGTGATGGAACGGGATGCGAGCCTCGTGGAGGTGAATCCACTGATCGTCACCACCGACGGACGGGTGCTGGCGCTGGATGCCAAGCTGAACCTGGATGACAACGCCCTATATCGCCAGCCCAAGCTCGCGGCCATGCGCGATGCCTCCCAGGAAGATCCGCGCGAGAGCGCGGCCCGGGAGCACGATCTTAACTACGTGTCCCTGGATGGCGACATCGCCTGTATGGTGAACGGTGCGGGACTCGCCATGGCCACCATGGACATCATCAAGCTGCACGGCGGCACGCCGGCTAACTTCCTGGATGTGGGCGGCGGCGCCACCACCGAGCGCGTAACCGCGGCCTTCAACCTGATCCTGTCCAATAAGGCGGTGAAGGCCATCCTGGTAAATATTTTTGGCGGTATCGTGCGCTGCGACCTGATCGCGGAAGGCATCATCAACGCGGTCAAGGGCGTAGGCGTGAGCGTGCCGGTGGTGGTGCGCCTCGAAGGCACCAATGTTGAGCAGGGCAAGGCGCTCTTGGCCAAGAGCGGCCTCGCCATCATCCCGGCCAACGATCTCACCGACGCGGCCAAGAAAGTCGTTGCGTCCATCAAGTAATGCGAGAGCAAGCTAAATGAGCATCCTTGTAAACAAAAAAACTCGAGTCATCTGCCAGGGCTTCACCGGCAAGCAGGGGACATTCCACTCAGAACAGGCCATCGCCTACGGCACTAAGCTCGTGGGTGGGGTGACCCCAGGCCGCGGCGGTGAGAAGCATCTCGACCGGCCGGTGTTCAACACCGTGCAGGATGCGGTCAAGCAGACCGGTGCCGAAGCCAGCATGATCTATGTGCCGGCAGCCTTCGCCGCCGATGCCATCTTGGAAGCCGCGGACGCTGGCATCAAGGTCATCGTCTGCATCACCGAGGGCATCCCGGTCATCGATATGATCCGGGTGAAGGCCGCCATCCGCGATACTGACTGTGTACTCATCGGGCCCAACTGCCCCGGCGTCATCACGCCGGGCGAGTGCAAGATCGGCATCATGCCGGGGCACATCCACAAGCGCGGCAAGGTGGGTATCGTGTCCCGCTCCGGTACGCTGACCTATGAAGCGGTGTTCCAGACCACCAACCTGAAGCTGGGCCAGTCCACCTGCGTCGGCATCGGCGGCGACCCGGTGCACGGCATGAACTTCATCGACGTGATCCGGCGCTTCGAGGACGACCCCCAGACCGAAGGCATCATCATGGTGGGCGAGATAGGTGGTTCCGACGAGGAAGCAGCCGCGGAATACATCAAGCAGCACGTCAGCAAGCCGGTGGTGGCGTATATCGCCGGCGTAACCGCGCCGCCCGGCAAGCGCATGGGCCACGCCGGCGCTATCGTCTCCGGCGGAGCCGGCACGGCCCAGGCCAAGTTCAAGGCCCTGGAGAAGGCTGGCGTGAAGACCACCCATTCCCCGGCGGAACTCGGCAGCACCATGGCCAAGCTGCTCAAGGGTGGGCGCAGCAAGCATGTCGCCAAGAAGAAAACAGCGGCGAAGAAGCCGCGCAAGGCAGCCAAACCAGCCAAGAAGAAAGGCCGTGACCGCCGCTAGGCGACAGCGCAGACCTACTCTCGCCATCCACCCATGACCCCATGAGCGCCGGGTTGCGCATCGTCATGGCCCAACTCAACCTCCTAGTGGGGGATGTGGCGGGCAATGCGCAGAAGATACTGCAGGCCGCGGACCAGAGCCGCGACCGCCTGAAAGCCCAGCTCTTGGTATTCCCCGAACTCGCACTCTCGGGTTACACCCCCGAAGATCTGCTGTTCCGCACGGACTTCCGCCGCCGGATCGAAGCGGGTGTCGCTCAACTCTGCGCAGGCATACACGGTATCCATGTGGTGGTGGGTTATCCGCTCTACGAAGACGGGCGCATCTACAACGTGGGTGCGGTGATCGGCGGTGGCCGGGTGCAGGCCGTGTACCGCAAGAGTGAGCTGCCCAACTACAGCGTGTTCGACGAGAAACGCTACTTCACCCCCGGCGACGGCGTCACACTCATCGATGTGGCTGGCTTCGCCGTAGGCCTCAATGTCTGCGAAGACGTGTGGCATTCGGCACCAGCGCGGCGTGCCGCCGAGGCCGGCGCACGCATCATCGTGGTGCCCAACGCTTCGCCCTTCAACGTGGGCAAGCAGGCGGAACGGGAAGCGGAGCTGCGCCGCCGCATGCGCGAGGCCCGGGTGCCCATCGTCTATGTGAACCATGTGGGTGGCCAGGACGAACTGGTGTTCGACGGCGGCTCGCTGGCCATGAATGCCGATGGCAGCGTGGCGGCGCGCGCGCCAAATTTCCAGGAAGGCCTGTACCCGGTGGACTTCATGCTGCAAGGCGCAGCCGCCAAAGCGTTGCCGGCCGAAGTACACGTGGACGAGAGCGAGGAGGAGAGCGTGTATCGCGCCATTGTGCTCGGGCTGCGCGACTATGCGGTGAAGAACCGCTTCAAGGGCGCCTTACTGGGATTGTCCGGCGGCATAGATTCGGCCCTGACCCTGGCACTCGCGGTGGATGCCTTAGGGGCGGCCAACGTCACGGCAGTGATGATGCCGTCCGCCCATACTTCGAAACTCAGCCTTGATGCGGCTGCCGAACAGGCGAAGCGAATGGGTGTGGAATACCACGTCATCTCCATCGAACCGGCATATGAAGCCCTCAAGGCTTCCTTGCAGCAGGCATTGGGCGGCGATACCTCCGGCATCACCGGCCAGAACCTGCAGGCGCGGGTCCGCGGCGTGGAACTCATGGCCCTCTCCAATAAGACCGGCAGGCTCTTGCTCAGCACCGGCAACAAGAGCGAAGTGGCGGTGGGGTATGCGACGCTCTACGGCGACATGGCAGGCGGTTACGCACCCCTGCGTGATGTGCTGAAGACCCTGGTGTACCGCCTGGCGCGATATCGCAACGGCTTGTCGCCGGTGATCCCCCAGGCAGTCATCGAGCGCGAGCCCACGGCGGAACTGGCGCCGGGGCAGAAGGATTCCGACAGCTTGCCGGCCTATCCAGTGCTGGACTCGATCCTCGCGGCTTATGTGGAAGACGACAAGACTCTGGAAGAGATGGTCGCCTTAGGGAACCCCGAGGACACGGTGCGGCGCGTGATGGCCATGGTCCAGAACGCGGAGTACAAGCGCCGCCAGGCGGCTCCGGGGCCGCGCGTCAGCCGCCGCGCCTTCGGCCGCGACCGCCGTTATCCGATCACGCTAGGGGACTAAGCAGAGGCGGGGACGTCGCGCGCTGCAGCGTCAGGCCGGGCCACGCGCGGGTCCGCGCGGCGTGTACTCAGTCGCTGCGCCGGGGAAGTTCTTCTCCAGCACCTTGCGGGAATCGTCGGCGAGTTCGGTCATGCCCAGTTTGGTATAGGCGGTGACCATGATCTGCAGCGCATCTTCTACCCTGGGAGTCTGTGGGTAGTGCTGCACGATGCCGTAGGCACGCTGCAGGGCCGAGACCCAGGCGCCGCGGCGCATGTACCAGTCTGCCACGATCCAATCGAAGTCCGCCAGGCGTTCCCGCAGGAACACCATGCGCTGGCGCGTATCGTCCGCGTACCTGCTGTTAGGGAAGCGCTGCAACAGCGTGCGGAAAGCCTCGAAGGATTTCTGCGAGTTGGTGGAGTCGCGCTGGAAGTTATCGTACTTCAGCCATTTCTGCAGGAGATCCACCTCCGGGTCGAAATAAGCCACACCCTTCATGTAGAAGGCATAATCGACGTTCGGATGCCGGGGATGCTCGCGGATGAACCGGTCGGCCGCATCTTCGGCGCCGTCGTAATCCTGGTTCATGTAATTGGTGTAGATGAGTTCCAGTTCCGCCTGGGTACCGAAGGTATCGAAGGGGAAGCGGGACTGCAGGGTCTGAAGGCGTTGGGCCGCGGTCTTGTAGTTGCCAGCGGCGATGTTGGCCTGGATCTGCTGGTAGAGCTGGCTGGCCGCCAGGGTATCGTCCTTGGATTTCTCCGAAGCACAGCCCGCAAGCAGTGATGCGGACAGCGCGCAGGCGGTCAGGATCAGGCGTAGGCGTTGCATGAGGGTTTCTGCTCAGGAAATGAGGGTTCTTAACGGCCAGCAGGCCGCGCCAGTATAACTTAAACTGTCTGGATGATGCCCGACGCCCCGGCAAAAAAACCACCCCATGCGGTGCGCGAATCCCGTATCCCCGCCGAACTCTCCGGTCAGCGCTTCGACCAGGCGCTCGCCCGGCTGTTCCCGGAATATTCGCGCAGCCGCCTGAGCCAGTGGATCAAGGACGGGCATGCGCTGCTCGATGAGCGGCCCGCCCGCCCGCGCGACGCCGTCATGGACGGGCAGCGCGTGCGCCTGGAAGTGGTGGAAGAACCGCGCACCGACGTGGGCCCGGAGGCCCTGCCGCTCACCATCGTGCACGAGGACGCGGCCCTCATCGTGGTGAACAAACCGGCGGGGCTCGTAGTGCATCCGGGTGCAGGTAACCGGGCCGGTACCCTACAGAACGCGCTGCTGCATCACGCGCCTGAGCTCGCGACCCTGCCGCGCTCGGGCCTGGTGCATCGCCTGGACAAGGACACTTCGGGCCTCCTGGCGGTCGCCCGCACCCTGGAGGCTCACACCCGTCTCGTGGCAGCCTTGCAGGCACGGGAGTTCGAGCGTGAGTATGTGGCCCTGGTGAACGGCGTCATGACCGGTGGCGGCACCGTGGATGCACCCCTGGGGCGGCATGCCACCGATCGTCTGCGCATGAGCGTGCGGGAGGATGGTCGCAAGGCGGTGACCCATTACCGGGTATTGCAGCGCTTCCGCGCCCACACCCAGGTGGCGGTGCAGTTGGAGACCGGCCGCACCCACCAGATACGTGTGCACCTGGCCCACATCCGTTACCCCATCATCGGCGATCCGGTCTATGGCCGGCGCCTCGCCTTGCCGCCCGCTGCCGCGCCGCGCCTCAAGGACGCGTTGCAAGGTTTCCGTCGCCAGGCGTTGCATGCCCGGCGCTTAGGCTTAGCCCATCCCGTGACCGGTGAGCAACTGCATTGGGAAGCGCCCCTCCCCGATGACATGCAGGAACTGGTGGCTGCGCTGCATGACGATCTAGTGCATGTACGCTGACTGGATAGCGCCGGACTGGCCTGCGCCGCCTGGGGTATGGACCGTGAGCACCACTCGTGACGGCGGCGTGAGCGCGGGAGTGTTCACTTCTTTCAACTTAGGTCAGCATGTGGGCGATGAAAGCGCGAGCGTGGCGGAGAACCGCCAGCGACTCGTGTCTGCCCTGAACCTGAAGGATGAACCCCGCTGGCTACGGCAAGTACACGGCAGACGGGTGGCGCATCTCCATGGCGTACCTGTGCAGGAACCCGCGGACGCGGCAGTGACTACTGCGCCAGGTGAAGCCTGCGTCATCATGACTGCCGACTGTCTGCCGGTGCTCCTCTGTAATCGAATCGGCACGCGGGTGGCAGCGGCCCATGCGGGTTGGCGCGGGCTCGCGGCAGGGGTGCTGGAAGCGACGGTCAAGGAGATGGATGTTCCGCCCGGCGAGATCCTCGCCTGGTTCGGTCCAGCCATCGGACCCAAGGCCTATGAAGTGGGAGATGAAGTGCGTCAGGCCTTTGTGGCGCAAGCGGCGGACGCTGCGGCGGCTTTCCTGCCCACCGCATTGGCCGGGAAATGGCGGTGCGACCTATATAAGCTCGCACGCCAGCGTCTGGAAGCGGTCGGTGTCAGCGCCATCTATGGAGGAGGGCTCTGTACCTACTCGGACCCGAAACGGTTCTTCTCGTTCCGTCGTGACGGTCAGTGCGGCCGCATGGCCACACTCATATGGATAGACCCTAGCTGATCTTCTCCAGGGCCGCTTGCTTCTCCAGCCAAGTGGCCTCGATGCTCTCCAGTTTCGTTTTCACTTCCGCCTGCTGGCGCAGGCTGTCCGTGAGCAGGGCCTTGTTGGCATCTTTATAGCTCGCCTCATCGGCCAGGACCGCGTCCAGCCGCATCTTCTCCGCCGTGAGTCTCTCCATCTGCTTCTCCAGGGACGCGATCTCCTTCTGGAGGGGTTTGCGCATCTCCGCCAGGCGCTGGCGTTCCTGGGCGTCGGCGCGCCGCTGTTCCTTGCGGTTACCGCCGGTATCGGCGGCTTGTGCCGAGGTACCGGCACGGCGTGCGGCCGCCTGTTGCAGCAGCCACACCCGGTAATCGTCTAGGTCGCCGTCGAAGGGTTGCAGGCTGCCGTGGCCCACCAGCATGAATTCATCGGCGGTGGCTCGCAGCAGGTGCCGGTCGTGGGACACCAGGATGAGCGTGCCTTCGAATTGCGCCAGCGCCACCGTGAGAGCTTCGCGCATCTCGAGATCCAGATGGTTGGTGGGCTCGTCCAGCAAGAGCAGGTTGGGTTTGCGCCAGATGATGAGCGCGAGGGCCAAGCGCGCCTTCTCGCCGCCGGAGAAGGGGGCCACCGGTGCCATGGCCATCTCGTCGCGGAAGTTGAAGGAGCCGAGGAAAGTCCGCAGATCCTGCTCGCGCACGCCCGGTGAGATGGCGGCCAGTTGCTGCAGGGGCGAGCGGTCTTCCCGCAGCGTCTCCAATTGATGCTGGGCGAAGTAACCGATGCTCAAGCCCTTGCCCTGACCCACGCGGCCCTTGAGAGGTGCGAGGGTGCCGGCGAGGGTCTTCACCAGGGTCGATTTACCCTGGCCGTTGGCGCCCAGGAGACCGATGCGCTGGCCGTTGAGGATGGAGATGTCGATGTTCTTCAGCACGGCTTTCTCGCCCTTGTCCGTTTGATAACCGCAGGCCACATGCTCCAGGGTCATCATGGGATTGGGGGCGGCGTCGGGGGTGCGGAATTCGAAGGTGAAGGGCGAGCTGACATGCACCGGCGCCAGCTGTTCCATCTTCTCCAGGGTCTTGATACGGCTCTGGGCCTGGCGCGCTTTGCTCGCGGTGTAACGGAAGCGATCCACGAAACTCTGCAGGTGCGCCACCTCCCGCTGCTGGCGCTCGTAGGCGGATTGTTCCAGTACCAACCGTTCAGAGCGCATCAGTTCGAAGGCGCTGTAGTTACCGCCGTAACGGCGGATGCTGCGGTTCTCCACGTGCAGCGTCACGCCGCAGATGCCGTCCAGGAACTCCCGGTCATGGGAGATGATGAACAGGGTCCCGGGGTAGCGCTTGAGCCAATCTTCCAGCCAGACGATGGCATCCAGGTCCAGGTGGTTGGTGGGCTCGTCCAGTAAGAGAAGATCGGAGGGGCACATGAGCGCCTGGGCCAGGTTGAGGCGCATGCGCCAGCCGCCGGAGAAGCTCGCCACCGGTTGGGATATCTCTTCGAGGGTGAAACCTAAGCCCATCAATAAAGTGCTGGCGCGGGCCGGGGCGGTGTAACCGTCTGCGTCCGCGTAAGCGATATGCGCGTCGGCTTCTGCATGACCGTCATGGGCCGCCTGGGCGACCGCGATCGCGGCTTCGATGTCCCGCAGGCGGCGGTCGCCGTCCAGCACGTAGTCGAGGGCGGTGCGGTCCACCGCCGGGGTCTCCTGGGCCACGTGGGCTACGCGCCAGTTGCCGGGGATATCCACTTCGCCGCCGTCCGCATGCAGCGTGCCGCGCAGGAGCGCGAAGAGAGTGGATTTGCCGGAGCCGTTGGCACCCACGAGCCCGGCCTTCTCGCCGGGGCGGACCGAGGCGCTGGCGTTCTCGAACAGCGGCTTGGTGCCGCGCTGCAGGGAGAGGGATTCGATGCGGATCACGGGTCTGTATCTATATATGCTGTCGCGGGGGCCGGCATTGTACGCGGTAGAGGGCGCGCTGGCACGAAGTGGGCGAGTCTGTAAGAATTGCCAGCCGCACCGCTGTCCCCGGATGTTATAAGGACGTGATGGACGCCAACCTGCTGCTATGGATCATCCCCGCGACGCTCTTGGGCGCCGTGTTGAGCGCCCTCCTGGCCTCGGTGTTGCTGCTGTTCCCGGCGGCCATCCGCACCATGTTGCTGCCGCGGCTCGTGAGTTTCGCCGTGGGAGCGCTCTTGGGCGCTGCTTTCCTGGATCTCTTGCCGGAAGCCATCCATAGCGCTGGGCCTACCCAGGTGCAGGGCGTGGGCCTCGCCATCGCCCTTGGGGTGCTGGGGTTCTTCCTGCTGGAGAAGCTGGCGTTCTGGCATCACGGCCATGAGGGCCATGTGGACCACGACGAGCTGCGCAAGCAGGCGGCGGGCACCATGATCCTGGTGGGTACCGGCCTGCATAACCTCTTGGACGGCGTGCTCCTGGGCGCGACCTTCCTCAACAGCGTGCATATGGGGGTGGTGCTCGCCATCGCCATCATCGCTCACCAGATACCCCAGCAGGTGGGGGATATCTCGGTATTGCTCGCTGCCGGGGTGCAGCGTGGCCGGGCCCTGCTGCTCTCGGCCCTGTCCGGCACCACCATGGTGGTGGGCGGGGTGGCGGCCTATTTCCTGCTGAGTACCGTCCAGGGCTATATGCCTTATGTGCTGGCCATCGCCGCCGCGAGCCTCATCTACGTGGCAGTGGCGGACCTCATCCCCGGCCTGCACCGCCATGAGGGGGCGCGGCTTTCCATGCTCACGGTGCTGCTCATCGGCGCCGGGATAGGCTTGATCTATGGCATCCAGAGCCTCATCGGCGGTTGAAAACCCGCTCCAAACCCCCATAAAAGGTATAACTTTAAATACGGCCGTTTTGGGGGCCTGCTATGCGGCTGGACAAGCTCACCAGTAAATTCCAATTGGCTCTGGCCGACGCGCAGTCGTTGACAGTGGGCCAGGACCATCAATACATCGAGCCCGTGCATCTGATGCGCGCCCTCCTGGATCAGGAGGGCGGCAGCGTGCGCCCCTTGTTCGCCAAGGTGGGCATCAACCTCAATCGCCTGCGCAGCGGGCTGGATGCGGAGCTGGATCGGCTGCCCACGGTGCAGGGTCATGCCGGCGACGTACAGGTATCCCAGGATCTCAACCGCCTGCTCAACCTCACGGACAAGCTGGCCCAGAAACGCCAGGACCAGTTCATCTCGTCCGAACTCTTCGTGCTGGCGGCTCTCGATGCCAAGGGTGTCCTGGCGGATGCCCTGCGTGACGCGGGCGCCGGCAAGGCAGCCCTGGAGAAAGCCGTGGAGGAGATGCGCGGCGGCCAGCAGGTGAACGATGCCGGTGCCGAAGACCAGCGCCAGGCCCTCGAGAAATACACCATCGACCTCACGGCGCGGGCGGAAGCCGGCAAGCTCGACCCGGTCATCGGCCGGGATGACGAGATACGTCGCACCATCCAGGTGCTGCAGCGCCGCACCAAGAACAATCCGGTGCTCATCGGTGAGCCTGGCGTGGGCAAGACCGCCATCGTGGAGGGTCTCGCCCAGCGCATCGTGAACGGCGAAGTCCCGGAGGGCCTGAAGGACAAGCGCGTACTCACCCTGGACATGGGCATGCTCATCGCCGGGGCCAAGTTCCGTGGGGAGTTCGAGGAGCGGCTCAAAGCCGTGCTCAAGGACATCGCCAAGGCCGAAGGCAAGATCATCCTTTTCATAGACGAGATCCACACCATGGTGGGCGCCGGCAAGGCCGAGGGCTCCATGGACGCGGGCAACATGCTGAAACCAGCCCTCGCCCGGGGCGAGCTGCATTGCGTGGGCGCGACGACGCTGGACGAATACCGCAAGTATGTGGAGAAGGACGCGGCCCTGGAGCGACGCTTCCAGAAGGTGCTGGTGGACGAGCCCAGCCTCGAGGACACCATCGCCATCCTGCGCGGACTCAACGAACGCTACGAAGTGCATCACGGGGTGGAGATCACCGATCCCGCCATCGTGGCCGCTGCCACCCTTTCGCACCGCTACATCTCCGACCGCCAGTTGCCGGACAAGGCCATCGATCTGATAGATGAGGCCGCGAGCCGTATCCGGATGGAGCTGGATTCCAAACCCGAGGAGATGGACAAGCTGGATCGCCGGCTCATCCAGCTCAAGATCGAACGGGAATCCCTCAAGAAGGAGCGGGACGCGGCTTCCAAGAAGCGCCTCGCTGTCCTGGAGGAAGAGATAAACAAGCTCGGCCGCGAGTATTCCGATTTCGAGGAAGTCTGGAAGGCCGAGAAGGCCCTGGTGCAGGGCGCCAGCCAGATCAAGGAAGCCCTGGAGAAAGCCAAGACCGAACTGGAGACGGCGCGGCGCGCAGGGGATCTCTCGCGTATGTCCGAGATCCAGTACGGGCGCATCCCGGAGCTGGAGAAGAAACTCGCCGAGGCCAGTGCCGCTGAAAATCAGCCCACGAAATTGCTGCGCAACAAGGTGACGGCGGAAGAGATCGCCGAAGTGGTCTCCCGCTGGACTGGCATCCCTGTGTCCAAGATGCTGGAAGGCGAGAAAGACAAACTCCTACGCATGGAAGACTCCCTGCGTACCCGCGTGGTGGGTCAGGACGAAGCGGTGCGTGCGGTGGCGAATGCCATACGCCGTTCTCGCGCGGGCCTCGCAGACCCGAATCGCCCCACGGGTTCCTTCCTGTTCCTGGGGCCCACGGGCGTGGGCAAGACCGAACTCACCAAGGCCTTGGCCTGGTTCATGTTCGATAGCGAAGACGCCATGGTGCGCATCGACATGAGCGAGTTCATGGAGAAGCACTCTGTGGCACGGCTCATAGGTGCGCCTCCGGGTTACGTGGGCTACGAAGAGGGCGGTTACCTCACGGAAGCCGTGCGCCGCAGGCCTTATTCGGTGATCTTGCTGGACGAGGTGGAGAAAGCCCATCCGGACGTGTTCGGCGTGCTCCTGCAGGTGCTGGACGACGGCCGCCTCACGGACGGCCAGGGCCGCACTGTGAACTTCAAGAACACAGTCATCGTCATGACATCCAACCTGGGTTCCCAGGTCATCCAGGAGATGAGCGGCGAGGAGAACTACGAGAAGATGAAGGACAAAGTGATGGAGATCGTGGGCGGGCATTTCCGTCCCGAGTTCATCAACCGCGTCGATGAGACCGTGGTATTCCATCCCCTTGGTCAATCCCAGATTCGGGCCATCGCCCGTATCCAGATCGAGTATCTGCGCAAACGCTTGGCTGACCGGGACATGGGCCTGGAAGTGAGCGACGAGGCTTTGGGCAAACTCGGCAAGGCGGGGTTCGATCCGGTGTATGGTGCACGGCCACTGAAGCGGGCCATCCAGCAACAGTTGGAGAATCCTCTGGCCCAGAAGCTGTTAGCCGGCGAGTTCGGCCCGGGCGACACCATCGCCGTGGACGCACGGGATATCGGTTTCGAGTTCACAAAAGCGAAACTCAGAAAAGCCAAGGCAGCTAACGGCTGAAGCCGATATTGCTCGAAGATGAAACGAAAGCCCGCTTGGAAAGCGGGCTTTCTGCTTTTCGTGAGTGGCGGGAGTAGTATCAAGCCAAGCGCTCATCACGTGGAGCAGGCTCCCATGCAAAGCGAGAAGATCAAAGTACGGATAACGGAGAGCGGGCAGAACCTGGACGTGGTGGTCTTGAGCAAACGACCCGACCGGATAGAAGTGGTGCTGGGCGAGGGGGTCCACAACGTAAAATGCGAACTGACGCCCACCAAGAATCATAGTGCCTATGTGGGGACCGTGTTGGGGCGTGAGATCGTGTATGCGCACAGCCGCGCCCAGGTGCAGGCGGATATCGATAGACTCAATCCTAACCTTAAGAACACCAGGCGGCGCTGATCGAAAGCCACGGCTTTCTAGATACCCTTCCAGCTGCTTAGGGCGGTGAATACTGCTCCCAGCATCAGCACGCAACCCACCACCCGGCCGACGATGACGACATTATCCGGGCTCGTCAGCCAGTGCCGTACACCGTGGGCCGCCACGGCCACGGTACCGTACACGCTGATCTGGGTCACTGCGATGATCAGCCACATCACCACGGCCTGTATCGCCAGCGGACCGTATTCCGGCCCGATGAACTGCGGATACACGGCTAGGGTGAAGAGGTAAGCCTTGGGGTTCAATATGTTGGTGAGTATGCCCCGGCGGAACGTCTGCACCGGTGTCTGGATCTTGGTCTCGGGTCTCAGGCGGAAAGCCGCGGCGTTCCTGAAGATGGAGAACCCGATCCAGGCGATGTAGAGGGAGCCGGCCAGGAGCAGTAGGTTGAAGGCTGCGGGGTAGAGCTTCAGCAGTACGCCGATGCCCAGCGTGCCGATGGTCACGTGGTACACCGCTCCCGCCATGATCCCGAAGATAGCCATGAACCCCATCCGCAAGCCCCCGGTGAGGGCGCTGCCGAGGATGTAGGCCATGTCCATGCCCGGTTGCACGACGACGCTCAACACCAGGATGAAGAATAGCCACAGATGGACGTAGTGGGTCATGGGGACGCGGGCAGGTGGTCTGCGGTCCCATAGCATACACGGCGGAGTTTCGTCGGGGAGCCGCTGCTCCCGTCGATCAAGCGCGCCAGCCGTCCACGGCGGTGAACACCGCCACCACCATGAGCATCAGGCCCACGACGCGGCTCACCATCACCGCGGAGGCGGGATCGCCGTCCAGCCAGGTGAGCACTCTGCCGGCTGCCAGCGCCAGCGGACCGTACACACCCACTTGGGTCACGGCGATCATGAGCCACATGACCACGCCCTGTATCCACAGCGTCCCGTACTCAGGTCGCAGGAACTGGGGGAATACGGCCAGCATGAAGAGGTAGGCCTTGGGATTGAGCAGACAGGTGAGCATGCCCTGGCGGAAAGTGGCCCAGGATGAACGCCTGCGGGCTTCCGGATGCAGATGGAAGGCCGAGGTGCTCTTCAGGATGCTGAAGCCTATCCAGGCGATATACAGCGCGCCCGCCAGGAGCATGAACCTGAAAGCCGCGGGGTAGAGCTTCAGCAGCACGCTGATGCCGAGCACCCCGGCGGTCACGTGCACTGTGCCGCCGGCCACCACGCCGCCGAGCGCCATGAGGCCGGGCTTGCGCCCACCCGCCAGGGCGCTGCCCAGGATGTAGGCCATGTCCAGGCCCGGCAACACCATGATGCCGAGCACGAACACGAAGAAGATCCAGAGATGGGCGTACTGAGTCATGCTGATGCCCTTGCCGCTATATCGGAAAAATGATTTCTGAAAGTATGAAATGTTTCATGGTGATTGTCCTCGTTTCAGATACTGGAGTCGAACTTCTGCGCTGCTTCCGTATCGTCGATACGGATGAGCTCGTTGGTCCAGTTCTTCTCCCAGGTCTTGCCGCCGTCGGTGGAGAAAGCCTGTTCCCAGCTGGCTGCGACATTCGAGTCCTTGCCGTGCACGGTCCAGATGAAACGCATGATCACAGGGATGCCGTTATAGGTGGCAGGGCCCTCGAACACACCCACGTTCCCCTCGAACTTGCCTATCACCGGCGGGTCCATGACGCCTTCCGAGAACTGGTTGTCGACCCAGTAGATGCGCCAGAGTCCCGTCTTGGGATCGTAGGTGCGGGTGGTCATACCCACGAAGCCCTTCCAATGGTCCGTCTTGTAGAAATCCTCGTTCCCGATGCCACCGGGCAGGGGCCGGGCTTCGTCGTAAGACATGAAATCTTCCCACTCGTGGGAACCCACGAGCCGTTTCATCAGACGGTGGTTGGGCATCTTCCACTTGCCGTATATGAAATCGAAATCGTGAGAACCATCCCGTACCGGGGCCGTCTCTCCTGTGGAGGAGGGTGCGGCAGACGCAGTGAGAGATAGCGATAGGGTCAGGGCAGCGATGATCAGCTTATGCAATCTCATGTGTTGCTCCTCGTCTCGGTTTCGTTGGTTATATGCGGTTCACCAGCTGGCTGATCCGTCGCCGGTACGGATCAGATCGTTGGTGAAGTTCACTTCCCAGGTCTTGCCGTCATCCGGGGAGAAGGACTGTTCGAAGTGCGCCACTATCTTCCCGTCTTTCGCGTCTTTGTCGAGGATCGTCCAGATGTAACGCACGATCACGGGCTTGCCGTTGAAAGTGTCATGACAGTCGAAGATGCCCACGTTGCCGTCGAACTTGCCCACCTGGGGCGGATTGAGCGAGCCATAGCCGATGTTGTCGGACCAGTAGAGGCTCCAGAGGCCCGTGGCGGGGTCATAGATGCGGACCGTCAGGCCCACGAAACCCTTCTTGAAGAAGTCCGTGCGGAACACGTCTTCGTTGCCAAGGCCGCCGGGGAGAGGCCGGTTCTCGTCGGTGGAGTCGAACTCCGCCCATTCATGGGAGCCGGCCAGACGTTGTTTCAACCGGCGGTTGTGCATGAGCCAGATGCCCTTCAGGAAATCGAAGTCGTAGGAGCCATCGCGCACTGCCGCTGCCGGCTGCTCAGCGGCGGCGCTGGGTATGTAACCGCCGAAGGCAGTGAGCGCGACGGCCCCGCAGAGGGGAGCCATGAGGGCCAGGATCTTCTTGATTCTCGGGTGCATGGGTCTGCTCCAAATAGTGGGTTTAGAGAGCGGCCGGGCAGGGTCCGGCCGTCTGGTGGAGCACGGTAGGGCATATATAGGGCGTTTTCCGCCCTAATTATGCGTACACTATCAGGCATGGCCCATCCCGCGACCCGAGTCCTCGCCGTTCTGGAATTGCTCCAGACCCACGGCCGCATGAGCGGTGCTGAGCTCGCGCGGCGGCTGGAAGTGGACGGGCGCACCCTGCGGCGTTACATCAGCGCGCTGGAGGAACTCGGCATCCCCATCACCAGCGAGCGGGGGCGTCACGGCGCCTACATGCTGGTGGCGGGTTTCAAGCTGCCGCCCATGATGTTCAACGACGATGAGGCCTTGGCCCTCTCGGTGGGCCTGTTGGCAGCGCGCAGTCTCGGCCTGGCAGAAGGCGGTCCCGCCGTGACCAGTGCCCAGGCGAAGCTGGAGCGGGTGATGCCCGTCAAGCTCAAAAGCCGGGTGCGGGCAGTGGATGAGACCGTGACTCTGGACCTGACGCGTGCGCCCTCACCCGGTGACAATCGCGCACTCGTGGTGTTGAGCGCCGCGGCTCAAGCGGAGCGGCGCGTGCATATGCGTTACCGGTCCTCGAAGGGCGAGGGCAGCGAGCGCGACTTCGATCCTTACGGCCTCTTGTACCGCAACGGTTGCTGGTACGTGGGCGGCCATTGTCATCTGCGCACGGGCCTGCGCTCTTTCCGCCTGGACCGGGTGGAGGAGGTGACCATGCTGGAGACGGGATTCAAGCGTCCGGCGGGTTTCGATGCCGGCGCGCATCTGGATTTCAGTATCGCCACCTTGCCGCGCTCGATAGCGGTGGAAGTGCTGCTCAAGACCGACATCAAGACTGCCATGGGCGAGCTGGGCGAGCGCATCGGCTTGTTCGAGCCCTGTGCGGGGGGCGTGCTGTTCAAGACCAGCACTGACGGCCTCGACTGGTTCGCACGGCAATTGGCCCAGCTCTCCTTCGGGTTCGAGATACGCGAACCCGCGACGTTACGCGAATCCTTGAAGGTGCATGCTGTACGGCTCTTGGCCCTCGCCCCGGGCTAGGGGTATGGCATCCCCGGCTTGTCTGCCGTGGAAAAGCCACAGACTTGCGGAGCGATCGGTTCCATAATCATCGGACCCTAATAACCCAGAGTGAGGATCAGACATGGCCGAGCAGACAGAGCGACCTGCCTACTACAACGCCACGCACCTCAACATCTATTTCGATCAGCTGGAACTCGTGGATATCCAGCCTCTCGTGGATGCCTGCAAGGACCCCTGGTACAACCAGACCCTCACCAAGGTGAACGACTCGGTGGTGCGCCTCGGGGTGATGCAGGGAGAATACCACTGGCACAAGCACGACGACGAGGACGAGTTCTTCTACGTGGTGGACGGCCACTTCATCATCGAGCTGGAAGGCCGCAGCGTGGAACTCAAGCCGCGTCAGGGTTTCACGGTGCCCAAGGGCGTGATGCACCGCCCCCGGGCGCCGGTACGCAGCATCGTGCTCATGGTCGAAGGTGCCGGTATCATCCCGACCGGGGATTGAAACAAGGCTGTCTTGCACCCTGTGGAAAGCCTGGATGAATAGACGCGCAGGCGATGATACTGAATAAGCTACCGTTGGCGCTCGTGTGCCTACGCGTCCTGTTGGCGCCAGTCATGGTCGCCCTTGCGGCGTACTGGCCCGAACCCCGTGCCTTCGCCATCTGCTTGATCGTAGCTTTCCTCTCGGATTATTTCGATGGCGTCGTTGCGCGTCGCTTGGGGGTGGCGACCCCGGGTCTACGGCGTCTCGATAGCTTCGCCGATACGGTCTTCTGCCTCTCAGCGCTGGCTGCCGTATGGATGCTGCATCCCACCGTGATCCAGGCTGTCGCCTTGCCGCTCACGATACTGTTCGCCCTCGAGATAGGCAGATATATCCTGGATTTCTTCAAGTTTCACCGCGAAGCGAGTTATCACATGTGGAGCTCCAAGCTCTGGGGCCTAAGCCTGTTCCTGGCATTCTTCATGCTGCTGGTAGCAGGCCAGGCTGTGCCTTGGGTGACTGTGGCCGTGGTCCTCGGCATAGTCTCAGACGTGGAAGGCTTGTGCATCTCTCTGGTATTGCCCGTCTGGCGCCACGATGTGCCCAGCGTGGTCCATGCCTGGCGCATCAAAGCCCTTTTGTCTGCCGACAACCGGTGAGCTCCGCCCCCTGTCCGGGGTAAGGGGTTTGGGGTAGCCTTGGCCAGGCAGTCCATCATCAGGAACATCCCCATGCGTAAGATCATCGTGCCCTTGGCCGCTATCTTGATGCTGGCGAGCCGCATGGCTTTGGCTTCCCCGGTGAGCCTGGTGCAGAACGAATATGACTTCGCCAAGGCGGCGGCGGACCATGGAGTGCGTGACGCTTTCCTCATGTACCTGGACAAGCAGGCCATCACCCTCGCGCCGCAACCGGCGAATGCTTACGAGATATATACCAAGCGCAAACCCAGCAGTACTAAGTTGAGCTGGTATCCCACTTATGCGCTGCTGTCTACATCCGGCGATTTCGGTGTGGATACGGGACCTTGGACCGCGTCCTGGAGCGAGGCTGGAAAACAGCAGCAGGCCCATGGCGACTGGCTCACCGTCTGGCACAAGCGCAAGGACGGTCACTGGAAGATACTATTCGACGGCGGCGTGGACCATGCCTCGCCCAAGAAGCCGGTGGCGGCCCTGGCGAAGAACGGCAAACTCGCGAAGCTGCCGGCCTCCGCTAGCGTGCCCAGCGTGGATGATGTGCATATCACCCTCGAGCGGGCCGAGACCGTGTTCTCCAATACCTCTATCGAGAGCAGCCCGCGGGCGGCTTACACCGGCCAGGGAACAGACGATATCCGGCTGCTGCAGGAAGGTGCGCAGCCCATCCTCGGCCTGGCGGCGGTCAGCCACGCAGCGTCTATACAGCCGACTCCCATTGAATGGGTGCCTTTAGGCGGGAGCGTCTCCGTCGCTGGCGATCTGGGCTATATCTACGGTGTCACGTACAAGGCCAAGGACGAGGACCACAAGAGCCCGCTTGGCAGCTATATGCACGTCTGGCAGCGCGACAAGGATGGCTGGAAACTGCTCATCGCCCTGGATCTGCCGGTCCCGCCCAAGTAGCTCCGGTGGTGTGTCTCAACCGGTAGCGCGTCGCTCCAGTATCTCCCGCACCGTCTCGACGGCGGCGCGCATCTTCTTCTCAGGCGTCACGGCGATGAATACCGTGTCATCGCCAGCGAGCGTCCCCACTACACCATCTATGGCGTGCTGATCGAGCAGCACCGCCAGCGCCTGGGCGTAGCCGGGCCGCGTCTTGATGATCACCAAGTTGGGCGGGGCGGCGGACACTGCGTAGGCCGGCAGTTCGCCCGGTATGGATTCCACCCGCTGATAACGCCCCGCGAGCTTCTGGATGCCGAGCTTATTCAGGTGACGCGAAAGGGTGGGCTGGGTGACCCTGTGGCCTTCGCGTTTCAGGAGGTCGAGGAACACCGACTGGTCGGTGATTTCCTGGGCTTCCGTGAGTTTGAGTATGGATTCGTCCAGCGTCATGGCAGGTCTCGTCTTAGAGGTGGATGAGGCTTTGCATGGCTATTGCATTATGCCGAATTAAATTGTATATAAACGCATTATATACCATTTAAACCTGATTTATTCACGCATAAATGCATATTTTTAAGGATTCCCCGGAAAACGAGGGCATAGCGCCCCTGCTGCAGACCTACGCGCCCTATCCATTCCCTTTGGTGAGTGGCCGCGGTGAACAAGTCTTCGACGCCGACGGCAAGGCCTATCTGGATTTCTACGGCGGTCATTGCGTGGCCGGCACGGGTCATTGCCATCCGCAGGTGGCCAACGCCCTGGCGGCCCAGGCCCGGCAGCTCATGTTCTATTCGGCGGCTGCGCACTTGCCGGTGCGGGATGAGGCGGCCCAGGCGCTCATGGCGTTCGCGCCCGCAGGGCTCGCGTCGGCGTTCTTCTGCAACTCCGGCGCCGAGGCCAACGAGAGCGCTCTCAAGGTGGCGGTGCAGCTTACGGGGCGGCATCGCTTCGCGGCCTTCAAGGGTTCCTTTCATGGCCGCACCCTCCTAGCTCTGTCCGTCACGGATTCCCCTGAATTGAAGCAGAGCCTCGGACCCTTGGTGGCGCCGGTGGACTTCCTGCCTTTCGGCGACCTCGATGCACTGGGAGCCGCAGACTTCTCGAAGTCTGCGGCTGTGATAGTCGAGCCCATCCAGTCCATGGCTGGGGTCAGCATCACTACCAGCGCCTGGTTTGCGGCCCTCAAGGACAAATGCGAACGCGCCGGGGCCTTGCTCATCTTCGACGAAGTGCAGACAGGGATGGGCCGCCTGGGACAGCCCTTCGCTGCGCAGCTGTATGGCGTCACGCCGCATATGCTGACGCTCGCCAAGAGCATCGCTTCCGGGGTACCCATGGGCGCCCTGCTCATGAGCCCCGCGGTCGCGTCGGCCCTGAAATCCGGCGATCTCGGCAGCACCTTCGGCGGCGGACCGCTCGCCTGCGCAGCACTCCTGGCCACGCTCAAAGTCATCCATGAGGAGAAGCTCATGGCCAACGCCAGTGTCCAGGAACAGCGCATACGCGCGGCTCTCGCCGGCAGCTTCATCAGGGAAGTGCGGGGCGCGGGTCTCCTGCTCGGGCTCAAGGCGGGCCGGCATGCGGCGGCTCTCAAGAAATATCTCCAGGGACAACGCATCCTGGTGGGCGGCTCGGCGGATGCGGAAGTACTGCGTCTGATGCCGCCGCTCAACGTGAGCGATGCGGCGGTGGACAGCTTGCTCGAAACGATCAAGTCATTCGGCGCGTCTCACCCGTGAAGCATTTCACCCACATCGCCGACCTCGGTGTCCCGGGCGTGGCGTCGGTGCTGGACGAAGCCCTCGCCTGGAAACGGCGTGCGCCTGACGCCCATCTCGCCGGCAAGTTGCTGGGCATGGTGTTCTTCAATCCCTCCCTGCGCACCCGTGCTTCCTTCGAAGCGGCCATGCTGCGGGGTGGCGGCAATGCCATCGTGCTGGACGTGGGTAACGGCGTCTGGAAACTGGAAGATCGCCCCGGCGCGGTCATGGACGGCGACCGGCCGGAGCACATCAAGGAAGCCATCCCCGTGCTCGGCCGCTACGCCGACGCCCTGGCGGTGCGCACTTTCGGCGCGCTCCAGGACGACGACGCAGATGCGGCGGATCCCGTGCTGAACGCCTTCCGCACTCTCGCAGGCGTGCCGGTCATCAGCATGGAATCGGCCCGGGAGCATCCCTGCCAGGGCCTCGCCGATCTGCTCACCATCCGCGAGAACTTCGGCGCCACCCACGGCCTGCCGGTGACCCTCACCTGGGCACCCCATATCAAGCCTTTGCCCAAGGCGGTACCCCATTCCTTCCTGCTCACCGCCGCCGCCGCCGGTTGTGACGTGCGCATCGTGCACCCGCCGGGCTTCGATCTGCATCCCGGTGTGCTGACCCAGGCCCGCCAGTACGCACAAGCCAGCGGCGGTTCTGTGAGTGTCGGCCACGATCGCCAGGCGGCGCTCGCAGGCAGCCGGGTGGTGTATGCCAAGGCCTGGGGCCCTGATACCAAGCAGGTGCCGGCTGCCGACGCGGCTACCCACGTGCTGAAACACAAGGATTGGATACTCAACGCTGCGGCCATGGCCTCGGCTGCCCGGGATGCCGCTTTCCTTCATTGCCTGCCGGTACGGCGCAACGTGGAAGTGGCGGATGAGGTACTGGACGGGGCCACGAGCCGCGTCATAGACGAAGCCGAGAACCGTTTCCACGTGCAGCGCGTATTGCTGCACCGCTTGCTCAACCAGAACGTCCGGGAGTCCGGGGAGGCCAATCATGTCCGTCGCGCCTGATAACTACGCCAGCCTGCGTTCCGCAGCCCAATACGTGCGCGCCTTCCGCGGCAAGACCTTCGTGTTCAAGCTCGGCGGCGAGGTGCTGGAAGACCCGGCGGTACGCCGCGCCGTCTGCGAACAGCTCGCGGTGCTATGGAGCTTCTCCATCAAACTGGTACTGGTGCACGGCGGCGGCACGGGCATAGATGCCCTGTGCGAGAGCCTGCAACTGCCGGTGGAGAAGATCGCCGGCCGCCGCGTGACCACCGCCAAGGTGCTGGACGCGGCCAAGATGGTGCTGGCGGGCTCCCTGCACACGGACCTCCTGGCGGATCTCAGGGCCGCGGGCCTGTCGGTGGCTGGCATCAGCGGCGTGGACGGCGGGCTGCTCTCGGCCCATAAACGCCAGCCGGTGCAGATGAAGGACGACGCGGGCCAGGCCCAGTTCGTGGACTTCGGCCTCGTGGGCGACATAGACAAAGTGAACCCGGCGCTCCTGCAGCATCTCCTGGCAGGGGAGTACGTGCCGGTCATCACGCCCCTCTCAGCCAACGACAAGGGTGAGGTGTTCAACACCAACGCGGACACGGTAGCCGCTGAAGTGGCGGCGGCCCTCGGCGCGGAGAAGCTCTTCTTCCTGCTCAAGGTGCCGGGCCTTCTGGAAGACCTGGCACGGCCCACGAGCCTCGTGCCTTATTCCACCCTCGAAGGCCTCGAGGGCATGGAACGTACCGGCAAGGTGAGCGGCGGGATGCGGCCCAAGCTTGCGGCGGTGCGTCGCGCCCTCACGGGCGGCGTGGCCAGCGCTCATCTGGTGAGCGGCGTCTTGCCGGATGCGGTGCTGACGGAAGTGTTCACCAACCAGGGCAGCGGCACCATGGTGGTGCCACGGGAGACCAAGGCCAAGGAAATCGCGGCGTGAGCGCCCAGCTCTGGTCCAAGGGCCTGCCCCTGGACGAAGCGATACACCGTTTCACTGTGGGTGATGACCCGGATTTGGACGCGGTGTTGCTGGCTTACGATGCGGTCGGCAGTGCCGCCCATGCGCGCATGCTCGCCCACGCTGGCCTCTTGCCGGTGAAGGATGCGGAAGCGCTGGTAGCCAAGCTCGCGGCCATAGCTCGGCGCGCTCGGGAAAGCAGCATCCGCATCGCGCCGGAACAGGAGGATGCCCACACCGTCATCGAAGGGCTGCTCACGGCAGAGCTGGGGGATGCGGGCAAGCGGATCCATATCGGCCGTTCGCGCAACGACCAGGTGATCCTGGCCCTGCGTCTCTACATGCGCGAGACCCTGCTTGGCATCTCGGCGCAGGTGGCGGGCCTCGCCAAGGAATTCCTGATCTTCGCCCGGGCTCATGCCGATGAAGCCATGCCGGGCTATACGCATCTGCGGCGCGCCATGCCTTCGAGTTTCGGTCTGTGGGCGGCAGCCTTCGCGGCCGGTCTTGCGGAGGAATTGCAGGCCTTGCAGGCTTTGTACGCGCGTCTCGATCGTTGCCCCCTGGGTGCGGCGGCAGGCTTCGGTGTGCCGCTACCCATCGAGCGGGAATACACCGCCAAGCTCCTGGGTTTCAGCGCGGTGCAAGTGAGTCCCGTGGATGTGCAGAACTCCCGGGGTCGCCATGAACTGGCATTGCTCAACGGCTTCGCCTCCATCGGACTCGTGATGGAGAAATTCCTGTGGGACGTGGCCCTCTATTCCATGCCGGAGTTCGGCTTCATCCGATTGCCGGATGCCTTCACCACCGGCTCCTCCATCATGCCCCAGAAGCGCAACCCGGACGTGGTGGAACTGGCCCGGGGCCGTTGCCGAGAACTGCGCGGCTATGCCGCCATGTTGCAGGAGATCGCCGCGGGCCTGCCGTCCAATTACCACCGGGACCTCCAGTTGCTGAAGAAGCCCCTGTTCGGCGCTGTGAGTGCGACCCAGGGCTGGCTGGACGTGCTCATCGCTCTCGTACCTATGCTGCAAGTGGATGCGCCTAAAGCCGCAGCCGCCTGCAGCGATGACATCTATGCAGCCCATCATGCCTATCGTCTGGCTGAAGGCGGCATGCCTTTCCGCGATGCCTATAAGCAGGTGGCACGGGAGATCGAAGCCGGCAGCTTCAAGCCGGATAGGGGAGCCCTGACGGCAGATCATCTGGGCGGTGCCGGCAACCTGGGTCTCGAATTGATCGAAGCGGACGTGCAGGCCACGGAGCAATGGCTCGTGCGTACCCGCGCACACCTCGATAGCTGCGAGCAGAACCTGTGGAATCAACCAGTGGGTGGCAAGACGAAATGAAAAAACACGTGGTGCTGGCTTTCTCCGGCGGCCTGGATACTTCTTTCTGTGTCATCCACCTGCGGGAGCAGGGCTATGAGGTGACCACCGTGACGGTGGATACCGGCGGATTCAGTCCTGAGGAACTGAAGCGCATCGAAGGGATGTCAGCCAAGCTCGGCGCCAAGGCCCATCACACGGTGGATGGGCGTGCCGAGCTGTTCGATCGTTACCTGCGTTATCTCGTATACGGCAATGTGCTCCGGGGTAACTTGTACCCCTTGAGCGTGTCGGCGGAGCGGGTCTGCCAGGCGGCAAGCGTGGTGAAGCTCGCGAAGCAGGTGGGCGCCACGGCCTTGGCCCACGGTTCCACCGGTGCCGGTAACGACCAGGTGCGTTTCGATGTGGCCTTCCGGGTGCTGGCGCCTGAACTAGAACTCATCACGCCCATACGCAGCCTGGCTTTAAGCCGCGCCGATGAGATGCGCTTCCTCAAGGAACATGGCTTCGAATTCCCGGAGAAGACCGCCCATTACTCGGTGAACGAAGGAATGTGGGGCACCTCCGTGGGCGGACGTGAGACCCTCGATTCCTGGAGCGAACTCCCTCAAGGTGCTTTTCCGGGTGGAGAGGTAGATGCGGCGAGCCTCAAACCCAGGAAGCTCGCGCTTTCCTTCGAACGGGGCGTGCCCAAGACCGTGGATGGCAAATCTCTGGACCCCGTGGTGCTGGTGGCGGAACTGAATTCCATCGGCCGCCGTTACGGCATTGGCCGTGGCGTGCACCTCGGCGACACCATCCTCGGCATCAAGGGGCGGGTGGGTTTCGAGGCACCGGCGGCCCATCTCCTCATCGGTGCCCATCGCGAACTGGAGAAGCTCACTCTCTCGGGCAAGCAGCTCTTCTGGAAAGACACCCTCGGCAACCTCTACGGCCAGATGCTGCACGAAGGGCACTTCTTCGATCCCCTGGCCCGCGATCTGGAAGCCTTCCTCACCTCCAGCCAGGCCCACGTGACGGGCGAGGTGCAGCTCACGCTCTATCCACGCACTTATGCCGTGGACGGGGTGCGTTCGCCTCATTCGCTCATGGACGCCAAGGTGGCGAGCTATGGGGAAGCCAATCGCCTCTGGACTGGCGCCGAAGCCGCCGGCTTCGCCAAACTCTACGGCGTGCAGCAGATACTCGCGCTGCAGGCGGGAGGTGGCCATGAGGATTAATGCCGACAAGATCGCATCCGTCACGCGCAACCTCAAGCTCGATCGCGCCCTGACCTTGTCGCCGGTGATACGCGCCGAGCATGGTGCCGTGGTGGCGGGACGGATACTGGGCGACAAGTCCGGCTACAACCAGCTGGAAGACGTGCACGGACGCATGAACGTCATCCATGGCGACGACGTGGTGGTCGGGGCCCTCGGCCACCGCAATGCACTGCACGGCTATGAGGGCGTGCTGCCCAAGAGCGTGGAGCAGGGCCAGATATTGCATGTGTTGAACCTGGGCGGCGTCATCGGCGAGTGCGTCTCCCATAACCCGGAAGTGGGCACGCCCTTCGAGTTCGAGGTGTTGGGGCAGGTGCTGATCTATCCCGAGTTCCAGTCCCGCGAAGGCCAAGCCGCCAACATCCGCATGGGGGCGTTGCAACAGGACGGCCGCAAGCCCGATTGCCGCGTCATCTATATCGCCGGCACCTGCATGAACGCCGGCAAGACCGCCGCCGCCTGCGCCCTGGTGCGGCGCCTCGCCCAAGCGGGTTTCCGCGTAGGGGGTGCCAAGCTCACGGGCGTATCCCTGATGCGTGACACCTTGAGCATGCGCGATTACGGCGCCGAGGTGACCTATGATTTCACCGATGCCGGCATCGTCTGCACCGGCCAGGATAGTGCCAACCAGGTGGCCCGCACCCTGTTCGCCCAGCTCTCGGGCCGCGGCCTGGATGTGATCGTCGCGGAGACCGGCGACGGCATCATGGGCGATTACGGCGTGCAGGCCATCCTCGCCGACCCGGAACTGAAGGCGCTCACCGCGGGTTTCGTGTTCTGCGCCAACGATCCCGTGGGTGTGGCCGGCGGCGTGCGCCACCTGCAGCAGACCTATGGCATCAGCGCCGATGTGGTCACCGGGCCCGCCACGGACAACAACGTGGGCGTACGCTTCGTGGAGAAGGAAGTGGGTAAGACGGCCATCAATGCCCGCAGCCATTCCAAGGCTTTCGGCGAGCACCTGCTCAAGCTGCTGGCGGAGCGGGGCCTGCGCCGTCCATGACACGGGTCGCGGCTACCATCCTCGGCGGTTCGGGCTACGGCGGCGGCGAGCTGCTACGTCTCCTGCCGTCCCACCCGCAGGTGGAGAGCGTGCGCGCCATCTCGCGCAAGCATGCCGGCGAAGCCTTCTGGAAAGCGCACCCCAACCTGCGGGGCGTGGTGTCGGGCGACTTCGACACGGAGCCGAACTGGCGCTCTCTTGCCACTGCCGAGCATCCGGTGCTGTTCTCGGCCATGCCGCATATGGAGTTGGCGAAACAGCTGCCCATGTTGGAGGCGGAGTGGGACAAGCATGGGCTCGCGGAGCGCCTGACGCTCATCGATCTCTCGGGGGATTTCCGCTTGGACGATGCGGATGCCTATCAGCGCGCCTACGGCGTCGCCCATCCCTGCGCTCATCAGCTCGGCAGCTTCATCTATGGCCTGCCTGAATGGCGGCGGCAGGACATCGTCGGCGCGAAGCGCATCGCCAGCCCCGGTTGCTTCGCCACTGCCATCCAGCTGGCGCTGTTGCCTTTCGCAGGGCTGCACGATCTTGGTTTCATCGCCGTGAGCGCCGCCACCGGTTCCTCAGGTTCCGGTACCGCGCCCGGCGAAGGTACCCATCATCCGGTGCGAGCCCAGGATTTCCGCGCCTACAAGGTGTTGTCCCATCAGCACGGCGCGGAGGTCGCGCGGCTCCTGGATGCCAAGGGCAGCCGCGGCTATAGCTTAGGGCTAGTGCCTCATTCCGCGCCCATGGTGCGGGGCATCTTCGCCACGGTGATGCTGCATCCTGCCGCTGCTCTCAAGCTGGATACGGCGCAGGTACGTGAGAGGATCACAGCGACCTATGCGGATGCGCCTTTCGTGAGGCTCACGGAGGAGTCACCGCGGGTGGGGGCGGTCGTCGGCAGCAACTTCTGCGACATCGGCTGGCAGCTCAAGGACGGGAACCTGGCGGTGATGAGCGCCCTGGATAATCTGGTGAAGGGCATGGCGGGCCAGGCGGTACAGAACATGAACCTGGCCTTGGGGTTCCCCGAGACTGCGGGGCTCATGCAGGCGGCCACGTATCCAGGCTAAGAGCTCTAGTCGGGAACAAAAAGCCCGGGGCCATCAGCGCCCCGGGCTCATTTCGCAGATCAGATTTTCCTAGTGAGTCGCAGCAGCCGGTGCAGCCGTCGCCGGAGCCATGTCCATGGTGGGCGCGGCCATGTCGCTGTTATAGATGTCGCGGAAGATATGCCAGCCCTCGGTCTCGTGCTGTAGGATCTCCACGAACTTGCCGCGATCGAGGGTGGTGCCATCGGCGCGCAGTACCGTGTAATAGCCGGTGCTGAAGGCGTAGTCGCCGGAAACCTGGGTCTCCGAGACGTTGAGCAACATGCTGTTCATGGGAGGCACCAGCGTCTGGCGCATGAAATCACCTACCGCGATCTTGCTCTTGACGGTCGCTGCGTTCGGCGGCATCAGGATGGCGTCATCCGTGTAGAGTGCGGCCACGCCGGCGGCGTCCCGGGAGTTGTATGCCTTGAGCAGCTGGGCATGCATATCGCTGATGTCCTGCTGCGCCGCTTGGGCATCGCGCGAATCGGGTGCCGTGTTATCTGGGCAGCCGGCGAGCATTAGCAGGCAGGCGGCGATCGCGACGGCGGTGACGGCACGGTATAGGGTGTTCATCGCAGGTATCCCTTGTCTGTGGCAACAGGCCCGAGAGTATAGCCCGGCATGCGGCGCTTGCAAGCGAGGGCCGCTTACGTCCGAAAGGGGCGTATCAGATGTGCGACAACAGCAGGTCGAGCCAGGAACTGGGCAGGAGGCAGCGGGCGGTGGCCAGGACGTAGGCGGGCAAGGTCACGTAATACCGGGCCCGTGGCCGCCGGCTCTCCAGCGCATGGGCGATCTTGCGCGCCACAGCTTCTGGTTCCACGGTGAAGGGTTGCCGGTCCTTGCGGGCACCGGTCTCGGCCCGTAGGCGCAGGTACTCCTCCCGATGGGGGCTTGCGGCGCTGTCCACCCAGGCATCGAAGTTCGCCAGGGAATTGTCACGGAAGCGGCTCCTGACCGGGCCCGGGTTCACCAGGGCCACGCGGATGCCGCTGCCCCTGAGTTCCAGGCGCAGGGTGTCGGTGAGACCTTCCAGGGCGAACTTGCTGGCGTTGTAGGCGCCGCGCCAGGGCATCGCCACCCGTCCGAGGATGGAGCTCACCATCACGATGCGGCCATGGCCCTGGCGGCGCATCAGGGGTAGCACTCTGTTGGTGAGTTCGAGGGTGCCGAAGAGGTTGGTGTCGAACTGCCGCAGCAGGAGCTCGCGATCCAGGTCTTCCACCGCGCCGGGGATGGCGATGCCGGCGTTGTTGACGAGTGCATCCAGGTGGCCGCCGGTGAGAGTGAGAGTCTCGTCCAGGGCGGTGCCGATGCTCTCCGGGTCTGCCACGTTGAGCTGCACCGCGGTGTGGCCTACCGTCCGCAGGCGCTCCACGTCTTCCGCTTGACGCGCGCTCGCCACCACCCGCCAGCCACGTGTGGCGAGCAGCTTCGCACAGGCCAGACCGATGCCGCTGGAACAGCCGGTGATGAGTACGGAACGTATCTCGCCCATCAGTGCATCATTCCAGGGTGAAGGTGGCGGGCTCCGGCTGCGCCGCCTTCTTGCCTTGCTCTTCCGCTTCCCGCTGTTGCAGGGTCCAGAGCTTGGCGTAGAGGCCGCCGGCCTTCAGCAGTTGCCGATGGGTACCACGCTCCGCCACGCGGCCGCCGTCCAATACCACGATCTCATCCGCATCCACGATGGTAGACAGGCGGTGCGCGATTACTAGGCTGGTGCGCTGTGCGGCCAGGGCGCTCATGGCCACCAGGATCGCCTGCTCGGCGTTGGAATCGAGGCTGGAGGTGGCTTCGTCGAAGATCAGCACCGGCGGGTTCTTGAGCACGGCGCGGGCGATGGCCACCCGCTGTTTCTCGCCGCCGGAGAGTTTCAGGCCGCGTTCGCCCACCAAGGTGTCATAACCCTGGGGCAGGGCGGCGATGAAGCGCGTCAGATGCGCCAGTTCCGCGGCCTGTTCCACCGCGGTGCGGTTCGCGCCCGGCTGGCCGTAGACGATGTTGTAGTAGATGGTGTCGTTGAACAGCACTGTATCCTGGGGCACGATGCCGAGCTGGGTGCGCAGGCTGTCACGGGTCAGATCGCGTATGTCCTGGCCGTCCAGGGTGATGCGCCCGCCGCCCACGTCGTAGAAGCGGTAGAGCAGCCGGGCGATGGTGGATTTGCCGGCGCCGCTCGGGCCCACGATAGCCACCTTGGTGCCGGCCTGCACCTGGAAATCCACTCCATGCAGGATCTCCCGGTCCGGGTTGTAGCCGAAGCGCACGTTCTCGAAGCGGATGTCGCCCTTGGCGTGGCGCAGCTGCACCGCACCCGGCCGGTCCGCCACCTGTGCATGCCGGTCCAGCAGGGCGAACATGCGTTCCATGTCCGTGAGGGAGCGTTTCATCTCGCGGTAGATGAAACCCAGGATGTTGAGCGGCAGGAACAGCTGCACCATGTAGGCGTTGACCATGATGAAGTCGCCGAGCGTCATGCGCCCGTGCACCACCTCGCTCCCTGCCAGCAGCATCATGGCAGTGACGCCGAAGGCGATGATGAGGGCCTGGCCGCTGTTGAGGGTGGACAGGGAATACTGGGTCTTGAGCGCCTCCCGCTCCCAGCCTGCCAGCTCCTTGTCGTAACGTTCCGCCTCGAACTCCTCGTTGGTGAAGTACTTGACGGTCTCGTAGTTGAGCAGGCTGTCGATGGCGCGGGTGTTGGCCTTGGAGTCCAGCTCGTTCATGAGCCGCACGTGGCGGGTGCGCCATTCGGTGATGGCGATGGAGAAGGCGATGTACAGCACCACGGAGACCAGGATGATGAAGACGAACCAGCCGGAGAACTTCCACAGGAAGATGCCGGTCACCATGGCCACTTGGACGATGGTGGGCAGCACGTTGAACAGGATGGCGCTCATGACGAAGCTCACGCCGCGGCTGCCACGCTCGATGTCCCGGGAGAGGCCGCCGGTCTGGCGCTCCAGGTGGAAGGCCAGGTCCAGGTCATGCAGATGGCGGAACACCTTGAGCGCCACCCGACGCGCCGCCCTCAGGGTAGCGAGCTCGAACACCACGTCCCGCAGTTCCCCGAGCAGGGTGGAGGTGAAACGCAGTACGCCATAGCCTATGAGCAGGGCCAGGGGCAGCACCAGGACCGCCTGGTGCGGGTCGAAGCTGTCCACGATGCGCTTGAGGACGAGGGGCACGGCCACAGTGGTGAGGTTAGCCAGCAGGAGCAGGATCAGGGCCAGTGCAGCCCGGCCACGGAACTCCCAGAGGTAGGGTAAGAGGGAGCGCAAGGTCGAGTTATGCGGAGCGGCGGAGGGCATGGTTCTCCCGGTGACGGTACTGAGGTGGGGTCGGCGCACGGCTATAATGGCACGCCTCGCCCAGCCGGCGGGGCTTGAGGACTGGCCCTCTATACCCAACATATGGGGCTGTCCTGCGGGATTTTCAAAGAGATCGGGCCATGCCTATATATGAATACGAATGCCAGGCCTGCGGCCATCAGCTGGAGGCGCTGCAGAAGGTCAGTGACGGACCCCTGCGCAAGTGCCCCGAGTGCGGCAAATCCCGGTTGCGCAAGCTCATCTCTGCGCCGTCTTTCCGTCTGAAGGGCGGCGGCTGGTACGAGACCGACTTCAAGTCCGGTAACCAGCGCAACCTGGCAGACAAAGGGGCGGACGGCGGCAAGGACGAGAAGCCCGCCGCCAAGGAGAAGGAGGCGAAGCCCGCCAAGGAAAAGGCAGAGACCAAATCCACCAAGAGCGCGGACAAGCCGGCCAAGGCCGGTCCCAAACCCAAGGCGAAAGATGCATGAACCAGGCCCAGGACCAGAAGCATAGACCCATCATGGCGCGTCTGCGGCGCTACCTCGTCACCGGCGTGTTCATCTGGATACCGCTGGGGGTGACCATCTTCATCTTCCAGTTCTTCATCGGTTTCGCCGACGGGCTGCTGCAGCTGTTTCCGGCCGCCTGGCAGCCCAAGGCCCTGATCGGTTTCAACATCTACGGTCTGGGCGTGATCGTGGCGGTCATCATCCTGTTGTTCACTGGCTTCCTGGCCAGCAACTATCTGGGCCGCTTCCTGCTCGGCATCGGCGACGAGATACTCGAACACATCCCCCTGGTGCGCTCGGTGTATTCCGCCGCCAAGCAGATATCCGAGACTATGTTCTCCAACAAGGGCAGATCCTTCCGTAAAGTGGTGATGATCCGCTACCCCCAGAAGGACACCTGGAGCCTGGCATTCCAGACCAGCGACACCCTGGGCGAGTTGAACGTGAAGGTGCCCGGTCACATGATCAGCGTGTTCGTGCCCACCACTCCGAACCCCACATCCGGCTTCCTGCTTATGGTTCCGCCGGAAGACGTGATCGAGCTGGAGATGAGCGTGGATGACGCCCTCAAGATGATCATCTCCCTGGGGGTGATAGTGCCGCCCTGGCCGAAGCCCGCGGAGCCCGGTGATACCACCGGCGGCGATACGCTGCCGGAACTTGCGCCTAGGCACCGCCACCCGTAACATTCCCCGCCCCAAAACGAGCATTTGCCTTCTGGCGGTATTTTTGAGCCCGGGGCGTACATCCTGTACGCCCGCCCGCCATATATGGCGGGCCCTCACGTACTCGAAAGTACGCTCCGGTATTCTCGGGCATCGGCGCCTAGCCAGAGGCCAAAATCCCTCGTTTTGGGGGATGATTAGCGGTGCTTTGGTACATATAACTGGAAATCTCCATGCGTAGCCATTATTGCGGTCAGGTCAACGAAACTCTGCTGGATCAGGAAGTCCGTCTCGCCGGTTGGGTGCACCGCCGTCGCGACCATGGCGGGGTGATCTTCGTGGATGTGCGCGATCGGGAAGGCTTGGTACAGGTGGTGTTCGATCCGGATAGGGCGGAGCTCTTCGCCGACGCCGAGCGCCTGCGCAGCGAATACGTCGTGAGCGTCAGAGGTAAGGTGCGTCATCGCCCCAAGGGTACCGAGAATGCGAACCTGGCCAGCGGCAAGGTCGAGGTGTTGGCCCTGGAGATGCAGATACTCAACCGTTCCGAGACTCCCCCGTTCATGCTGGACGAGGAGGACGTGAACGAAGAACGCCGCCTGCAGTTCCGCTACATAGACCTGCGCCGCCCCGCGATGCAGCAGCGCCTGCGCCTGCGTCACAAGATCGTCAGTACCTTGCGCCACTACCTGGACGAGCAGGGCTTCGTGGACCTCGAGACCCCGATCCTCACCAAGCCGACGCCGGAAGGCGCGCGCGACTACCTCGTGCCTAGCCGCACGCACCCGGGCCGTTTCTTCGCGCTGCCCCAGTCGCCGCAGATCTTCAAGCAGCTGTTCATGATGTCGGGCTTCGATCGCTACTACCAGGTCGCGCGCTGCTTCCGCGACGAGGACCTGCGCGCCGACCGCCAGCCTGAGTTCACCCAGCTGGATGTCGAGACTTCGTTCCTCAACGAGGAACAGATCACCCACATCATGGAAGGCATGATCCGCCACACCTTCAAGAGCGTGTTGGGCGTGGATCTGCCTAACCCCTTCCCGCGCCTCACCTACGACGAAGCTATGCGCCGCTACGGCTCCGATAAGCCGGACTTGCGCATCCCGCTGGAACTCGTGGACGTCGCCGACCTGGTCAAGACCTGCGAGTTCAAGGTGTTCGCCGGCCCCGCCAACGACCCGCAAGGCCGGGTCACCGCGCTACGCTTGCCCGCTGGCGGCGATATGCCGCGCAGCGAGATAGATGACTGCACCGCTTACGTGGCGCGCTACGGCGCCAAGGGCCTCGCCTATATAAAGGTGAACGACGTGGCCAAGGGCCGCGAGGGCCTGCAGTCGCCCATCGTGAAGTTCTTGTCCGACGAGGCCATCGCCGGGATCCTCAAGCGCACTGGCGCTGCCAACAACGACGTGATCTTCTTCGGCGCCGACATGGCCCGGGTGGTGAGCGATGCTCTGGGCGCACTGCGCCTCAAGCTCGGTCACGACCGTGGCCTGGTGCAGGGTGCCTGGGCACCCCTGTGGGTAGTGGAATTCCCCATGTTCGAGTGGGACGAGAAAGACAAGCGCTGGGTGTTCCTGCATCACCCGTTCACCGCGCCGCGCATAGACGATCCGGAGGCGCTCGCCAAGGATCCGGGCGGCATCCGCTCCCGCGCCTATGACATGGTGCTGAACGGTACCGAGTTGGGCGGCGGCTCCATCCGTATCCATCGCCAGGAGATGCAGTCGGCGGTGTTCCGCATGCTGGGCATCGAGGACGAGGAAGCCCGGGAGAAGTTCGGCTTCCTGCTGGATGCACTCAAGTACGGCTGCCCGCCCCACGGCGGCATCGCCTTCGGCGTGGACCGACTGGTCATGCTCATGACCGGCTCGCCCAACATCCGCGAAGTCATCGCTTTCCCCAAGACCCAGACCGCCTGGGATCCGCTCACGGATGCCCCGGGCCAAGCCAATGATGCCCAGCTCAAGGAGCTGCACATCCGTCTTCGGCTCCCCGACAGGGAGCCGAAGACGGATTCCTGAACATATGCTGAAAAAGCCCGTCCCGGGCTTTTTCAGCTCGCCGGGCAAAAATCGTGGTTTTTGCCCGGCTCCATTCCCCTTCCGGGGAATGTGCGGTCCATCCCTGGACCGCAGGCCTGCGTGATGACCACCTATAAGCGACCTGAATCCGTCCTGGTGGTGATCCACACCACGGCCGGTGAGGTGTTGCGGCTCCTGCGCCGCGAGCCTGAAGGTTTCTGGCAGTCGGTCACTGGCAGCCTGCAAGACCACGAGACGCCCCTCAAGGCCGCGCTGCGGGAGGAGGCGGGGCTCGATGCCAGCGCCGGGCTCATCGACAGCGGCGTGATCAACCGTTATCCCATCCACCCCGCCTGGCGCCATCGTTACGCGCCCGATGTCATGGCGAACACCGAGTACGTATTCGCTCTGCTCCTGCCGGAACGTGAGACCGTCACGCTCGATCCACGGGAACATATGGAATATCGCTGGTTACCGCGCGGTGCCGCCGCGGAACTCGCGACTTCTCCCACGGACCAGGCGGCCATCCTGGTGCTGGTACCTCCGGTTTCGCCGGAAGCGTAAAATATCCGGTTACCCAACCTGCCTCCCGTTGGAGGTGAGTAAAAGATGGCCGTCCCTGCTCTCGCATATGATCTCTACAGCGACCTCGAAGACGAGGCCTGCGATGCGCGCATCCGTGCCGCCAAGCGGGCCTTGGACAGTCGCGCCGTGGTGCTGGGCCACCACTACCAGCGGGCCGAGGTGTACCGGCATGCGGACAAGACCGGCGATTCCCTGAAGCTCGCGCGGCTCGCTGCCGAGTGCGACGCGGAATACATCGTGTTCTGCGGCGTGCATTTCATGGCGGAGGTGGCCGATGTGCTCTCCCGCCCGGAACAGAAGGTGATCCTGCCCGATCTCGCCGCCGGCTGCTCTATGGCGGATATGGCGAACTTGGCTAAGGTGGAGGCCGCCTGGCGGGAACTCGCCACGGTGCTGGAGCCGGACGAGACGATCACGCCCATCACCTATATCAATTCAGCCGCTGACCTCAAGGCCTTCTGCGGCCGCCACGGCGGCATCGTCTGCACCAGCACCAACGCCAAGGGCATCCTGGGATGGGCCTTCGAGCGGCGCAAGAAAGTGCTGTTCTTCCCGGACCAGCATCTCGGCCGCTGGAGCGGACACAAGCTGGGCGTGTCTCTGGATGAGATGGCGGTGTGGGATTTCGACAAGCCCATGGGCGGCCTGACACCGGAACAGATCAAGCGCGCGAAGATACTGCTCTGGAACGGCCATTGTTCCGTGCACCAGATGTTCCGTCCGGAACACATCGATGCCTTCCGCAAGAAATACCCCGAGGCCAAGGTCATCAGCCACCCGGAGTGCGCCTTCGAGGTGTGCCTGAAGTCCGACTACGTGGGTTCCACGGAATATATTCTGAAGACCGTGCATGCCGCCGAGCCCAATACCCGCTGGCTGGTGGGTACCGAGCTGAATTTGGTGAACCGCTTGCACGAAGAAGTGAAATACAGGGGGGTGAACGTGCACTTCATGTCACCCATGGTGTGCATGTGCTCGACGATGTTCCGCGTCGATCCGCAGCACTTCGCCTGGACTCTGGAGAACCTGGTGGCAGGCAAGGTCGTGAACCAGATCAGGGTGCCGGAGCCGGATGCAGGTCAGGCCCGCACAGCTCTGGAACGGATGCTCGCCATCACCGCGTAGCCTTGGTTGAATGATCCTGTAAACGATTCCGTCCCCTCTTGAGGGGGCGGAATTTTTTCAGGGTCATCCGGGGATCTAAAATTATCTGACCCGCTTTCAACCTCTTATGCCAGGCCCCGTATCTGAAGCCGGAGCCTGGACCTGAGGTTTGAGCTGCTGGTTGATCCAGTCCTCGACGATGGTATCCAGCACGCTCAAGGGCACGGTGCCGTTCTCCAGGATCACGTCGTGGAAGCCCTTGATGTCGAACTTGGCGCCCAGTTTGCCCTCAGCGAGCTTGCGCAGCTTCTGGATCTCGATCTCACCGATCATGTAGGAGAGCGCCTGGCCCGGCCAGGCGATGTAGCGGTCCACTTCCGTGCTGATGTTCTGATCCGTGAGAGCGGTGTTTTCCTTGAACATCTGCACCGCTTGGGCGCGGGTCATGCCGTAGTCATGGATGCCGGTATCCACCACCAGACGTACCGCACGCCACATCTGGTAGGAGAGCATGCCGAATTCCTTGTAAGGGTCCGGGCGCCCGGTGTACGGGTCGTTATACACGCCCATCTCGCCGCACAGGGTCTCGGTATAGAGCGCCCAACCCTCGCCGTACACGTTGAAGTAACCGAAGCGCCGGAACTTGGGCAGGTCGGTCATCTCCATGGCGAGCGAGAGCTGCAGGGCGTGACCGGGACGGCCCTCGTGGCAGGTGAGTACCGGGATCTCGTATTTCGGGCGGGTCTCGGGCTTGTAGAGGTTCACCGCCATGAAGGCGGCACGGCTGCCGTCGGCGGCAGGCTGCATGGAATACGCGGGATAGGTGTTGGGTGCCTGATCTGCCGGGATCACCGAGATGCCCCAGGGCACGCGCGGCAGGCGGCCGAACTCCTTCACCAGCAAGGGATCGATGGTCTTGGCCTCGGCCTTGTAGGCTTCCAGCAGGTCTGCCGGGTTCTTGTAGTAGAACTTCGGATTGGTGCGCAGGTAGTGCAGGAAGTCGGCGAAGCTGCCTTTGAAGTGGGTCTGGGCGATCACGTCCAGCATCTGCTTGTGGATCTCGGCGACCTTCTGCAGCCCCAGCTCATGCACTTGTTCCGGCGTCATGCTGGTGGTGGTGAAATGCCGCACGAGATAGGCGTAGTACGCCTTGCCGTCGGGAAGGGTGGTGACGGCGAGAGCGGTGCGGGCGTGGGGCAGATAAGTGGCGGTGAAGAAGGTCTGTAGCCGCTGGTAGGCCGGTAGCACGACGTTGCTGATGGCGGTCTGGGCGTCAGATTGCATGCCGCTCCAAGTCTTGGCGTCGATCTGCACGTTCGGCGGCAGTTTCAGGAAGGGCGCGTAGAACGCGCTCTTGGTGGGGTCAGTGACGATGTTGTCGCTGATCTGCTGTGGGATACGCTGGGCCACCACTTGGGGCAGTACCCGGCCCTCATCCACGCCCTGCTGCAGCAGCGCGATGTCCTGGTCCATGTAGGTGCCGAAGCTCTGCAGGCGCTTCAGCCAGTCCTGGTAATCCTTGAGGGTGGTGAACCGCAGAGACTGGGTGGCGATGTCGCCGACGGTCTGGATGCCGCCCAGCTGGTTCAGCGGGAACTCGTACTCATGGAAGCTGTAGGAATCCAGGGCATCCTGGCATTTCCACTTGAACAGGTCATAGCTCACCTTGTCCTGGGCCGAGAGGGCGTCGCGGTTGATGGCAGCGAGATCCTTCAGCGCCTGCTGGTCGGCGGCATGGGAGGCCTGGATGGCCGTCATGCTGGCATCGGGCCACAGGTCGTTGAAGCGGAGATCACCCAGGTCCGAGGCGCCCACCGGGTCCTCGCGCATGCTGCGATCCCATTCTCGGTCGAAGAGCTGGTGCAGGGCGGTCGCCTGCGGATTATCCGTGGCCCAGGCCGGCAGGCAGGGGCTGAGCAACAACAAGAGGGGCAGATGGCGCAATTTCATCAGGGCCTCCAGGCGTTCAGGCTGCCAGCATCCGTTCTATGCGCGGCAGGAAGTTGAATGGTACCTCTTTGACGTCCAGATCCGTATATCGTTCAGCAAAACGGCGAGCCGCATCGCCGAAGCCCGGTTCCTCCAGCAACCGCCGCAGCTTCTGCCGCATGTCCTCGGGTCTCAGCTGCGGCGCGGTCAGGCCGGCGCCGAGCTTCAGCACCGAGCTGGCGTTGATGAGCATCTCTAGGTATAGGGGCAGGATCAGCAGGGGCTTACCGCTCAGCAGCATGAGCGCCAGCATGCCGTGTCCACCGTGCAGGATGGCGAGGTCGCACTCCCGCGCCACCGGCGTCACATCGAGCAGGTCGGTGGTGAACTGCAGCTTGCCGCCCGCGTAACGCTGCAACAGCTCCGGCGCCGTGCCGGGCGCGTGTATGAGCGTCGGCTGCCCCGATTCCCGTAAGGCATCGAGCAGCGCCGGCTGGGTCTTGAACGGACGCAGGTAGGCGAAGATGCGCTTGCCTTCCCCCTGCGGCCATCGCGGCGGCTTGCCTCCGCTCAGGCATAGGGGGCCGAGATATTCCGCAGAGCGCCGTTCCGCCGCGTAGTTGTCGAATTCCTTGCAGGTGAAGAGCGTCTGTACTCCGCCGGCATACAGCTGTGCCAGGTAATCCAGGGGTGGCGCTCCGAGAGCCTTGAGGGTGGCATTGACGATGTCCAGCACCCGTGACTCATCTCGCGCCAGTTCGGCGGCGTCCGCATTATCCCAGGGCCGCAGGTTCGGCAGCGGGCTCATATCCGGCGGCATCACGAAGCCATAGCCGATGGGCAGGGACTTGAGGCCCGTGCTGCGAGCCGCCACCAATGCCGTGGGACTATGATCACAGAGTACCAGATCAGGCTGTATCTCATCATAGAGTCCGCGCCAGGCGCGGACGCGCTGCAAGGTCTGGTCAGCGCTGTTGAAACAGGTATGCAACAGGATCTGGGCGAAGCTGTGCAGCACCAGGCCGCCCGCGACGTCCAGGTTGGCGGGCGCCTGATGCACGCGGATACCCGTACCGCGGCACAGCGATTCTCCGACAGCAGGGTTGCGGACGGCGAAGGCGATCTCATGGCCGACGGCTTCGAGAGGCGCGGCCAGCGCTATCAACGGCGCCATGTGGCCGTAACCGCCACCGAGCTCCCAGGTCATTAGGATGCGGGCCATCTACGTCTTTATGCAGCGATACGTGGCGCCTCACTCTACCGGAATACCGCGGCCCGGCAAGGCCGGCATGGTGCGGGGAGGGGGTTTCCGGTATCATTTTGCGCCTCTGGAAACGGCTTTTTTATACCGTACCGGAAGCCTCGATAACACGTATTCCGCAGGGCGGTGGGTCTCCCGCCGCCTTTTGATTTTCCACCCCCAGGGTTCATGCAGGCATGGGCAAACACACGCCTCTCTACGATTCGCATCTGGCCGCCGGCGCACGCATGGTGGATTTCGGCGGCTGGGACATGCCGGTGAACTACGGTTCGCAGATAGACGAGCATCACGCGGTGCGCAGCGACGCCGGCATGTTCGATGTCTCCCACATGACGGTGGTGGACCTGGAAGGCAAGCGGGTGCGCGAGTTCCTGCAGAAGCTCCTGGCGAATGACGTGGTCAAGCTCAAGGAGTCGGGCAAGGCGCTCTACAGCTGCATGCTGGACGAGAAGGCCGGCATCATCGACGACCTGATCGTGTATTTCATGCGGGACGACTGGTTCCGCATGGTGGTGAATTCCGCCACCCACGACAAGGATCTGGCCTGGATCACGCAGCAGGCTGCACCCTTCGGCATCAAGCTTACCGAACGGGATCTCGCCATGCTGGCGGTGCAAGGCCCCAAGGCCCGCGACAAAGCAGCCTCGGTATTGCCCGCCGCTCTGCGTGCCCCGGCTTTGGCACTCAAACCTTTCAGCGCGATAGAAGGGGCGGGCCTCTTCGTGGCGCGCACCGGTTACACCGGCGAAGACGGTTTCGAGCTCATCATCCCCAAGGATGAAGCCGCCAGCTATTGGCAGCAGTTCCTCAAGGCAGGCATCGCGCCCTGCGGTCTCGGCGCGCGGGACACCCTGCGCCTCGAAGCCGCCATGAACCTCTACGGTTCAGACATGGACGAGACCACGACGCCGCTGGAATCCGGTCTCACTTGGACCATCGCCTGGGAACCGGCCGAGAGGGACTTCATCGGCCGCAAGGCCTTGACCGCTCAGCGTGACGCCGGACCGAAGCGCAAATTCGTGGGCCTGGTGCTGGAAGACAAGGGCGTGCTGCGCGGTCACCAGAAGGTGATGGCGGAGGGCGTCGGTGAGGGCGAGATAACCAGCGGCACCTTCTCGCCGACCCTGGAGCGCTCCATCGCCCTGGCGCGCGTACCCACGGCCACCGGCGATGAAGTGCAGGTGGATATCCGCGGCCGGCTGTGCAAGGCGCGGGTGGTGAAGCCGCCTTTCGTGCGCAACGGCAAAGCCCTGATCAAACTCTGATACCGAAACGCATCCATTGGGAGCATACCGATGAGCAAGATCCCCGCCGACCTCAAGTACACCAAGAGCCATGAGTGGGTGAAGCTCGGCGCTGACGGCGTCGTCACCATCGGCATCACCGATCATGCCCAGGCCGCCCTCGGCGACCTCGTGTACGTGGAAGCACCCAAGCAGGGCCGCAAGCTCGCCGCCGGCGAAGCCTGCGCGGTGGTGGAATCCGTGAAGGCCGCCTCCGACGTCTATAGCCCCATCGCCGGCGAAGTGGTGGAGGGGAACCCGGTGCTGGCGGACACCCCCGAGAAGCTCAACCAGGATGCCTACGGCGCCTGGCTCATGCGCCTCAAGCCCGCCAACCCTGCGGACCTGAACGGCCTCATGGACGCCAAGGCTTATGAGAAATTCCTGGCGGACGAGGCCCACTGAAGCCCGCCCGTCGGAACCGGCTTGAGGGCCGGCATCCCTACCCATATATATAGAGTTCGAGCCCAGAACCATGAACGCCGTCACCGGATTGCCCATGAACTCCAGCACCCCGCTCGCCGACCTGGAACAGCATGATGCCTTCAGCGGCCGCCACATCGGCCCGGACGCGGCCGAGCAGCAGGCCATGCTCGCGGAGCTGGGCTTCGCCACCCGCAAGGCGCTCATGGACGCCGTGGTGCCGGCAGCCATCCGCCGCAAGGACACGCTGCCCATGGGCAGCTTCACCCACCCGGAGTCGGAGCACGAGGCGCTCAATCGCCTGAAGAAGCTCGCCGGCAAGAACCGCGTGTTCAAGTCCTGCATCGGCCAGGGTTACTACGGCACCTATACCCCGGGCGTGATCTTCCGCAACGTGTTCGAGAACCCTGCCTGGTACACCGCCTATACGCCGTACCAGCCGGAGATATCCCAGGGTCGGCTCGAGGCACTGCTCAACTTCCAGCAGATGGTGACGGACTTGACGGGTCTCGCCATCGCCAACGCTTCCATGCTGGACGAAGCCACCGCCGCCGCTGAAGCCATGACGCTGGTGAAGCGCATGAGCAAATCCGCTTCCAATGTCTTCTTCGTGGCGGACGACGTGCTGCCCCAGACCATCGAGGTGGTGCAGACCCGGGCCAAGCCCTTGGGGCTCACAGTGAAAGTGGGCAAGGCCGCGGAAGCGGCGGCTACCGATTGCTTCGGCGCGCTCTTCCAGTACCCCGGTGCCAACGGTGACGTGCAGGATTACCGCGGGCTTGCCGCAGCCTTGCATGCCAAAGGCGCGTCCGTGGTGGCCGCCGCCGATCTCTTGGCCCTTACCCTGCTCATGGCGCCGGGCGAATGGGGCGCAGACGTCGCGGTGGGCAACACGCAGCGTTTCGGGGTGCCCATGGGTTTCGGCGGCCCCCATGCCGCCTATCTCGCCACCAAAGATGAATTCAAGCGTTCCATGCCCGGGCGCCTCGTGGGTGTCAGCGTGGACAGCCAGGGTAAACCGGCCCTGCGTCTCGCGCTCCAGACCCGCGAGCAGCATATCCGCCGCGAGAAGGCCACCTCGAACATCTGCACCGCTCAGGCGTTGCTCGCCATCATGGCCAGCATGTACGCCGTGTACCACGGCCCCAAGGGCCTCAAGACCATCGCCGAGCGCACCCATCGCCTCACGGGCATCCTCGCCGCGGGCCTGAAGCAGCTCGGTCTCGCGCCGGTGAACGGAAGTTTCTTCGATACTCTCACCATCAAGACCGGCGCCCACACGGCGGCGGTGCATCGTGCCGCCCATGAGCAGCACATCAACCTGCGCGTGGTGGACGATGCCCATGTGGGCATCTCCCTGGATGAGACCACCACCCGCGAGCAGGTGAACATGCTCTGGTCGGTGTTCGCTTCCGTGGTGGGCAAACCCAAGCCGGACTTCGCGGCCATGGAGAAGCAGGCAGCAGCAGGCTGGCCGGCAGCGCTCAACCGCACCAGCGCCTACCTCACCCATCCCATCTTCAACCAGCACCATTCCGAGCACGAGATGCTGCGTTATCTGCGCGATCTGGCGGACAAGGATCTGGCCCTGGACCGGACCATGATCCCGCTCGGTTCCTGCACCATGAAGCTCAACGCCGTGAGCGAGATGCTGCCGGTCTCCTGGCCCGAGTTCTCCCACATGCATCCCTACGCTCCCGCGGAACAGACCGTGGGTTACCGCGAGATGGTGGCGGAGCTGGAGGAGATGCTGGTGGCCTGCACCGGTTATGCCGCCGTATCCCTACAACCCAATGCCGGTTCCCAGGGCGAGTACGCGGGACTGCTCATCATCCAGGCCTACCACGCTTCCCGCGGTGAGGCCCATCGCAACGTCTGCCTCATCCCGGCTTCCGCTCACGGCACCAACCCCGCATCGGCCCAGATGGCCGGCATGCAGGTGGTAGTGGTGGCCTGTGACGATGACGGCAACGTGGATCTCGGCGACCTCAAGGCCAAGGCGGAGCAGCACAAGGACAACCTCGCCGCCATCATGATCACGTATCCCTCGACCCACGGCGTGTTCGAGCAAGGCGTGCGGGAGATCTGCGACATCGTGCACAAGCACGGCGGACAGGTGTACGTGGACGGCGCCAACATGAACGCCATGGTGGGCCTCGCAGCGCCTGGCCTCTTCGGTGGCGATGTGTCGCACCTCAACTTGCACAAGACTTTCTGTATCCCCCACGGCGGCGGCGGCCCCGGCGTCGGTCCCGTGGCGGTGGGTGCGCATCTCAAGAAGTTCCTGCCCAACACCCGTTCCGTCGGCTATGTGCGCGATGCCGCCGGCATCGGCTCGGTCTCCGCCACACCCTATGGTTCGGCTTCTATCCTGCCCATCTCCTGGATGTACATCGCCATGATGGGCGCCGCGGGCCTTACTGCTGCCAGCGAATCCGCCATCCTCACTGCCAATTACCTGGCGAAGAAACTCGCGCCTCACTACCCGGTGCTGTACAGCGGCCCCGGGGGGCTCGTGGCCCACGAATGCATCCTGGACCTGCGCCCCATCAAGGATTCGAGCGGCATCAGCGTGGACGACGTGGCCAAGCGCCTCACGGATTACGGCTTCCATGCCCCGACCATGAGCTTCCCGGTACCGGGCACCCTCATGGTGGAACCCACGGAGTCCGAGTCCAAGCACGAGCTGGACCGCTTCATCGAGGCCATGATCGCCATCCGCGACGAGATCCGCGCGGTGGAAGAGGGCAAGCTGGACCGGGAGGATAATCCTCTCCGGCACGCACCCCATACCGCGGCCATGGTCACGGCCGACGACTGGAAGCATGCCTACGGCCGCGAACAGGCAGCTTACCCTGTGGCTTCCCTGCGGACCCGCAAGTACTGGCCGCCCGTGAGCCGTGCTGACAACGTGTATGGCGACAGGAACTTGTTCTGCAGCTGCCCGCCCTTAAGTGATTACTGATCAGGAGGATATGCACATGGCCAAGATTGCATTGCGCGGTAACCCGGTGCACACCAGTGGCGAACTGCCCAAGGTGGGCGGCAAGGCTCCGGACTTCAAGTTGGTCACCAAGGACTTGAAGGACGTCAGCCTGGCTGACTACAAGGGCAAGAAGAAGATCCTCAACATCTATCCCAGCATCGACACCCCGGTGTGCGCGCTCTCCACGCGTAAGTTCAACGAGCACGCCAAGCAGCACGCCGACACGGTGATGCTGATGATCTCCGCAGACCTGCCCTTCGCCCAGGGGCGCTTCTGCGGCAACGAGCATCTCGACAACGTGGTCACGCTCTCCATGATGCGCGGCCGTGAGTTCGGCGACGCCTACGGCGTATGGCTGAAAGATGGTCCCCTGGCCGGCGTCACTGCCCGCGCCGTGGTGGTGTTGGATGCCGATGACAAGGTCTTGCACGCCGAGATGGTCTCCGACATCGCCAACGAACCCAACTATGATGCGGCTCTGAAGGCGCTGGGATGACCGACGCCGCACGCGCTAGCGACGGCCTATCTGGGATGGCGCGGCTGATGCGCGCTACCCGGGTGGGCCTGACGGCTCTCTCCTGGGCGTTCCGCAACGAGGAAGCCTTCCGCCTGGAAGTGTCGGGGCTGGTGGTGCTTCTGCCCTTGAGCCTATGGCTGGGCCACGGCGGCGCAGAGCGAGCGCTGCTCGCCGGGGCGCTGCTGCAGGTATTGATCGTCGAACTGCTCAACACCGGTATCGAGGTGGTGGTGGATCGCATCAGCCCCGAGCGCCACGCGCTCTCGGGGCTGGCCAAGGACCTGGGCTCCGCAGCGGTGATGATCAGTTTATTACTCGCCGCCGTCGTCTGGGGCTGCATCCTGATACGCTAAGTACAGGCCCGCATGATGCGGGCCTTCATTCCCACCGAAGGCGGACATCATGTCGGTACTCATCTGCGGTTCCATGGCCTACGACACCATCATGGTGTATCCCGAGCCGTTCAAGAACCACATCCTGCCGGACAAGATCCACATCTTGAACGTGTGCTTCGAAGTCCCTGAGCTGCGCCGGGAGTTCGGCGGCACCGCCGGCAACATCGCCTACGACCTCAAGCTCCTAGGTGAACAGGGCTTGCCCATGGCCGCCGTGGGCGGGGATTTCGCACCCTACGCGGAATGGATGGACCGGCACGGCATCCCGCGCACGTATATCAAAGAGCTATCCGGCGCCTACACCGCCCAGGCTTTCATCACGACCGACGTGGATGACAACCAGATCACGGCTTTCCATCCCGGCGCCATGGGCCGTGCCCATGAGCAGGCGGTACCCGCCAAGGCCGGCATCACCCTCGGTATCGTCGCGCCCGATGGCCGTGAGGCGATGCTGCAGCACGCCCGCCAGTTCCATGCGGCCGGCATCCCCTTCATCTTCGATCCGGGACAGGGCATGCCGCTATTCTCGGGAGAGGAACTCAAGGAGTTCATCGAGCTGGCCGACTGGATCACGGTCAACGACTACGAGTCCCAGATGCTGGAGCGCAAGACGGGCCTCACGGCCTATGAGATCGCCGAGCGCGTCTCGGCCATGATCGTGACCTGGGGCGCCAAGGGTTCGGTCATCTATACCCAGGGGCGCCGTACGGATGTGCCGGCGGTCAAACCCGAAGCGGTGGTGGATCCCACCGGCTGCGGCGACGCATTCCGGGCCGGCATCCTCTACGGCCTGCTGCACGAACTCGACTGGGAGACCACCGGCCAGATCGCTTCTTTGATGGGCTCCCTCAAGATCGCCTCTCGCGGCACTCAGAACCATCACTTCACCCGCGCCGAGTTTGACGAGAAGTATCAAGATGCTTTTGGTACTAAGCTATAAATCCACGAACTTTCGTCCACAGTCCCACTCCAAATCTCACGGCCCTTCCCTGGAAAAAATCATGAAACGTCTGCTCGTGCCCGTATTGTTCCTGGCCGGTCTGCTCGGTTTGCTGGACGCCCAGGCGGCCTCCACCGAACAAGTCTGGGCCCAGACCCTGGCGCGGGTCTCCCCCTCGGTGGTCTCCATCCGGGTGGATGCGCCCCGGGCTTTTGACACCGAATGGAACCTGACGGGCCAGGCCACGGGCTTCGTGGTGGACGCAGAGCACGGCATCATCCTCACCAACCGCCACGTGGTGACACCGGGACCGGTGGTGGCCGAAGCGGTGTTCCAGGATCACGAGGTGGTGACCCTGAAGCAGCTTTACCATGATCCTATCCATGACTTCGGGCTCTATCAGTACGATCCGGCGGCCTTGAAATACATCCACCCCGTGTCCCTCAAGCTTGCGCCCCACGATGCGCGGGTGGGGGAGGACATCCGCATCATCGGCAACGATGCGGGTGAGCAACTCTCGATCCTCTCCGGCACCCTGGCGCGCCTCGACCGCGATGCGCCGGTGTATGGCGCAGGCGGCTACAACGATTTCAATACCTTCTATTTCCAGGCGGTGTCCGGTACCACCGGCGGTTCATCCGGTTCGCCGGTGATCAATATCGACGGCGATGTGATCGCCCTCAATGCCGGGGCGCGTAACGACGCCGCCTCCAGCTACTTCCTCCCTCTGGACCGGGTGGTGCGCGCCCTCGGGCTCGTGCTGGCAGGGCAGCCGGTGGCCCGTGGCACCTTGCAGACGGTGTTCCAGCATGAGTATTACGACGAGTTAGAGCGCTTGGGTCTTTCCGCCGACACGGAAGCCCAACTGCGCAAGCAGCATCCGGATGCCACGGGCCTCCTGGTGGTGGACCAAGTGATCCCCGGCGGACCGGCGGACAACCTGCTGCAACCGGGTGACGTGCTCTTGTCCGTGGACGGCGCGGGCATCTCCACCTTCGTGCCGCTGGACGAGAAGATCGACGATTCCGTGGGCAAGACCCTGGCCGTGGACGTCCTGCGGGCGGGCACGCCGCGCACCCTGCAGATCAAGGTGCAGGATCTCGCCAGCCTCTCGCCCGTCTCGTATCTCGAGTTCGGCGGTGCGACCCTGAACGACCTGTCTTTGCAGGTGGCGCGAGGCTACAACGTGCCAACCCATGGCGTGTATATAGCGAATCCGGGTTATGTGTTCGGCACCGCCGGTATCCAGCGGGCCGCGGTGATCACCGAGTTCAACGGCAGCCCGGTGGACGATCTGGACGATTTGCAGAGAGCAGTGCAATCCCTGCCGGACGGCAGCCAGGTGCGTCTGCATTACTTCAACCTCGCGAACCACAAGCAGTCGGCTCTGGGTATCATCACCGTGGACCGTCGCTGGTTCCCCGCTGATCGCTGCGGGCTCGACCCGCAGACCGGCAACTGGCCCTGCACCGCGCTGGCCGAACCTACGGCCGCGGCGCCCCTGCCGCCGGTGACCGTGAGCTACCCGCACTACAACGACCCGGCCATGGATAGCCTGGCGCCTTCCCTGGTGTTCATCAAGTTCGACATGCCCTATGCGGTGGACGGCGTAGGTGAGACCCATTACCTGGGCGCCGGCGTGGTGGTGGATGCCAAGAAAGGCCTGGTGGTCACGGACCGGGACACCGTGCCGGTCTCCATGGGCGACGTGAAGATCACCTTCGCGGGTTCGGTGGAGATACCCGGCAAGGTCGTTTACGTACATCCCCTGCATAACCTCGCGGTCATCCAGTACGACCCGAAGCTGCTCGGCACCACTCCGGTGAAGGGCATCACTTTCGCCAAGCGCCTCTCCCGGCCAGGAGACAGCGTGAAGCTAGTGGGTTACCAGGCGGATGGCACTCTCACGAGCCTTGAGACCCGGATTTCTTCCCAGGACCCGGTGCTCTTCCCCCTGTCGCGCACCTTCCGTTTCCGAGATACCAATCTGGAAGCCTTGAGCCTGGTGAATGCACCGGAGAACGTCACCGGCGTGCTCCTGGACAAGCAGAACCAGGTCTCCGCGCTGTGGGTGAGCTTCGCCTATGACGATGGCAACCGCACCCAGGAAGTGCAGAAGGCCATACCGGCGGACGTGGTCGAAGACATGGTGAACGCGGTGGAGCAGGGCACGACCCTGCGCAGCCTGGATGTGGATCTGTTCCCCATCGCCCTGTCTCAGGCCCGCCGTCTTGGCTTGCCGGACGATTGGGCCGCCAAGCTGGGCGCGGTGGATCCCGCCCGGCGTGAGGCCCTGGCCGTGGTGCGTACCACGGCGGGTACCCCGGCCGAAAAACTCCTGCACAGCGGCGACCTCCTGCTGGCCGTGGACGGCAAGCCGGTGGCGGATTACCGCGCGGTGGAGAAGGCGAGCCAGCAGCCTGAGGTCAAGCTCACCGTGCTCCGGGACGGCCAGGTGACGGATGTGGATGCAGGTACCGTGAGTCTGGATGGAGACGGCACCGAGCGCGCCCTCATGTGGGCCGGCGCCCTGCTGCAGGAGCCGCAGCATGCGGCGGCTGCCCAGCGGGCTGTGCCGCGTACCGGTCTCTTGATCGGGTATTACAACTTCGGTTCACCGGCGAGCCGCTACGGCCTCACGGCTGGCCTGCGCATCGTCAAGGTGAATGACCAGCTCACCCCGGACATGGACAGCTTCGAGGCCGCGGTGCGCGGCTTCAAGGACAGGGACAACGTGCGGCTCACGGTACAGAACTGGGATGGCACGAGCCAGGTGGTCACCCTCAAGCTGGATCTGCGCTATTGGCCCAGCTATGAGGTGGTGCATACCGCTGAAGGCTGGGTGCGTAAACCGCTCTGATCCGGAAATGAGCAGCCCCGCCTGCAAGTGCAGGCGAGGCCTTCTAAGGCCAGCGTAATCTTCGGTCTTCAGGCGGCCAGCGCGTCTTCGGCTTTCTCGGAGACCTGGCGCGCCGGCACCATGTTCCTCAGGAACTCTTCGGCCGCGTTCCTCCAGCTGAAACGCAGGGCGTATTCGCGGCACTTGGCGCCGTCCAGTTCCAGGCAGGCGAGGGCCGCCTTGCGCAGGTTCTCGTCACAGTAACCCGTGACACCTTGGGTCACCACATCCTTGGGGCCGGTCACCGGGAAGGCCGCGACCGGTATCCCGCAAGCCATGGCCTCCAACAGCACTAGGCCGAAGGTGTCGGTGAGGCTGGGGAACACGAACACATCCGCCGCCGCCACCATGGCTGCCAGTTCCTCACCGCGCTTGAAGCCGGTGAACTTGGCGGGATAGCGGCGCTTCAAGGTCTCGAGATCCGGTCCGTCGCCCACCACGTATTGCGTGCCGGGCAGCTCCAGGGACAGGAAGGCCTCGATATTCTTCTCCACCGCCACCCGCCCCATGTACATCCAGATGGGACGCTTGTCTTCGATGTGTTCCTTGGAACCAGGGCGGAAGAGCTGGGTGTCCACGCCCTTGCCCCAGTGCACCAGGTTCTTGAAGCCCCGGTCTGCCAGCTCCTGCATGAGGGAAGGGGTGGAGACCATGACGTGGCTGGCGGCGCTGTGGAAGTTGCGTATCCAGGCGTAGCCCACGCTCAAGGGGATGGGTGCCCGGGCCCGGATGTATTCCGGGAACTTGGTGTGGTAGCAGGTGGTGAAGTTGAGCTTGTGCTTGATGCAGTAACGGCGCGCTGCCGCGCCCAGGGGGCCTTCGGTGGAGATGTGGATGGCATCCGGCTGCCACTCGTCCAGGATCTTGTTCACCTTGCGTTGCGGGAACAGCGCTAGCTTGATACTGCTATAGCCCGGCATGGGCATGGTCATGAATCCGTCGGCATGGGAGAGCACCAGCGGTTCGTGGCCCAGTGCTTTCAGTTCCTGCACGATGGTGTGCATGGTGGTGACGACACCGTTGACCTCAGGCAGCCAGGTATCTATGACGATCGCGATCTTCATGCAGTCACCGCAGTGTTGGCGCGGCGCGGGGCCGCACTCTTTTGGACATCGCGCGCGGCGATGTGTTCCGCCCAGTTGAGGATCTCGAGAGTGCCATCGTGGCGCTCGATGAGAGCGGTGCAGGACTCCACCCAGTCGCCGTCGTTGCAGTACAGCACACCGCTGCGCATGGCGATCTCGGCATGATGGATGTGGCCGCAGATCACCCCGTCGGCGCCGCGCTTCACGGTCTCGCGCGCCACGGCTTCCTCGTAGTCGCCGATGAACTGCACGGCACTCTTCGCCTTGTGCTTTAGGTAGGCCGCCAGGGACCAGTAGGGGAAGCCCAGCTTACGGCGGAACACGTTGACCCAGCGGTTGCAGTAGAGCAGCCAGTCATACACACGGCTGCCGAGCTTGGCGAGCCACTTGCTCACCTGCATCACGCTGTCGAACTCGTCGCCGTGCAGCACTAGGAAGCGTTTGCCATCCGCGGTCTCATGGATGGCATCTTTCATGATGGTGACGTTGCCGAATTCCATACCGACGTAGTCGCGGAAAATCTCGTCGTGGTTGCCGGGGATGTAGATGACCTTGGTGTCGTGTTTGGCCTTGCCCAGGATGGTGCGGACCACGTTGTTGTGCTCCTGGGGCCAGAACATGCGGTTCTTCATCTCCCACACGTCGATTATGTCGCCCACCAGGTAGAGGTATTCGCATTCGGTATTGCGCAGGAAGTCGAGGAGGAAGTCCGCGCGGCAGCCGCGGAAGCCCAGATGCACGTCAGAGATGAATATGCTCCGATAACGGAGCGGAGTCATCGTGTGCACAGCCATGGTTTTTCCTCCTGTCGCAGCATGTTGCGTGCGATTCTAGGAGTGGACAGTTAAGAGCGTGTGTCGGCACGGTGACAGAGCTGTGACAGGGGGATTGAGGGGCCGGTATCCCCAGCCGCTAGTGATGCCCGGTACGGCTCAGGGGTCCATATGGGGTGCGCGAAACTGCAACCCGGATGTCATGGGGGTGCAATGGCGCTGGGCTAAAGTGCGCCCAGATTTTCACGGGAGCGTCATCCATGTTCGACTGGCTGGGACAGCCCCAGAGGCAGAAAGCCCCGGTCCGGCATGCCCGCAGGCGACGCGCCGTGGAACGCATGTTGCCGTCCGCCGCCCTGCATATCGGCGGAGATACGCGCTTGGATCCCTTCAGCCTCTATCCCTGCACCCGCATGCATGGCGCGGATTTCGAGGCCGAGTTCCATGCCGACGCCGCGGCCGGCGATCTCCACCATCTCTGACGCCTGGAAAGCATCCCATGCAATCCATGGAGCTGGATTACAAATTCGGCCATGGCGTCTATCGCATCCTGGTGACCGTGGTCATAGACGCCACCCTGGGACGCAAGATGTATCGGCCCGAACTCGTGATCGAGAAGAACATCTCCGATCTGGACACGGAGGACACGCGGCGTGTGCGCGTGACCCAGCTGTTCACCAGTCATGAGAAAACTCAGCGCTATGCCGTGGGCTATGCCAAGCGGCTGATAGAAGAAGATACTTCCCCCGCGGCCTGAACCTGCATCCAGGGGCTTATCAACAGCTTGTTGATCTTGTCCACAGTCACGCACCACCCTGGTGCGGTGTTACGCTCCTGTCATGGAGCGAGTCGGGCAAGCTGCTTCAGGGTCAGTAGCCAGGCGATGCAGGCTTCACCGGGCAAGGCCGGCTCGGGCATATCCAGGCGGCAGACGCTGCCTTTCTTCATACGCACCACGCTGCGGCTCATGCCGGTAGTCATATAACCCACCCATTGGCTCAGATCCGGCTCATGGCCCACCAGCGCCACGGCACCGGACTCGCCTGTCAGGGATTCCAGGAGTTCGGCGGGATCGAAACCCGGTGCCAACAGTGCGTGCTGCTTCAGCTTTGCTCCGGGGAAAGCGCGCTGCAGGATCTCAGCGGTCTCAAGCGCGCGCTTCAGGGGGCTCGTGAGGATGAGCTGGATATCGTCCACCAGTGTCGTGAGTCCTTGGGCGCCTTTGCGCATGTCGCGTTTGCCTGATTCCGTGAGGCGCCGTTCGCGATCGTTGCGCTGAGCCCGCGCTGCCTCTACGGGTTCTTCCGCTTCGGCATGGCGTATCACGAATATCCGCCTCATCCTGCGAGCGCCATGCCGAGGCTGCCGATGGAGGTCACCGGCAGGGAGCAGGTAGTGCCGTGGCATACATAGGCGCAAGCCTGGCCCCGAGGCAGACAGCGCGCCAACATGCCCGTGAGCCCCTTGGCATCCGCCGGGATGGAGAGCACCAGGCGCCGCGGGTCGTACTGGTTCGCGAGTTCCTCGCGCCAATCCAGCAGGGCTTCCGCGTCGCCCCGCAACACCACCATGGCAGGTGGGGCGAGCATGTCCTCCAGGGCCAAGAGCATGGCGCTATGGGCTTGGGGATCCTGTTGCAAGGCAGGGAAGGCCGCCCGCAGGGCACGCTCCGCCGCATCCAGGTAACGCGGTTCGGTACACAGATGACCGAGGCTGATGAGTGCGCGTGCTGCGAGAGCGTTGCCGGCAGGCATGGACTCGTCGCTGAAACTCTTGGGGCGGAACAGGGGGGTCGGCCGGTCATCGGCGGTGAACCAGAATCCGCCGCGTTCCTTGTCTTCGAAACGTTGCAGCATCGCGTCCGCGATCTGCTTGGCCCACGCGAGCAGGGCGCCATCCCAGCGGGCTTGCAGGAGTTCCAGGAGCCCTGCCAACAGGAAGGCATGATCGTCCAGATAGGCCGGGAGCTTCGCTTCACCCGCACGCCAGCCGGCGTAGAGGCGCCCGTCTTTCCACAGGTTCTTGCGGATGAAGTCGGCGGCCAGAGCAGCGGAGCTTATATATTCGTCACGGCACAGCAGGCGACCGGCGCAAGCCATGCCGCGGATCATGAGGCCGTTCCAGGCGGTTAGCATCTTGTCGTCCAGCCCGGGACGTACGCGTGCGGCGCGTGCGGAAAGCAGCTTGTCCCGGGCTGCATCCAGCAGCACTTCTGTGGCGGCATCCACCCGCGGTGGGGGCACTTTGCGTGCCACATCCAGGCTGATGCGGAGATGCCAGCGGCCTTCGAAGTTGGGCTCATCGTCCAGGCCGTAGCGGGCGGCGAAGGCGGTGAATTCCGCTTCGTCCAGCAGGCTCTTCACTTCTTCACGATCCCAGACGTAGAACGTGCCTTCGTGGCCTTCGGAATCCGCGTCCAGGCTCGAATAGTAGCCGCCGGCCTGGGCTTGCATCTCGCCCATCACCCAAGCGGCGGTCTCGTCGGCGGTGCGGCGGAACAGGCCGTCGCCCGTGAGGCGCGAGGCCTGGGCATAGAGCAGCAGCAGGGGGCCGTTGTCGTAGAGCATCTTCTCGAAATGCGGGATGCTCCAGGCGTTATCCACGCTATAGCGGCAGAAGCCGCCGCCCAGGTGATCGTAGATGCCGCCCTCGGCCATGCGCCGCAGGCTCAAGCTGGCCATATGCCGGCAGGTGTGGCGCGTCTCCTGTTCCACGTCGGTGCTCGCGGAGATGTGCAGCAGGAGTTCCAGGTCCGCGGTATGCGGGAACTTGGGTGCACGCCCGAAACCCCCGTCCCGGGGATCGAAGCTCTTGAGCAAGGCGCCCAGGGCGTTGCCGATGGGCACCGCGTCCATGGTCTCAGCGGAAGTCTCGTCGCTGCCGCCGATGCGGGTGAAGGCTTCCTGCAGCTGAGCGGTCTGTTCCGTGAGTTCCTGTTTGTGCTCCCGGTAGAACTGCTCGACCCGCTGCAATACCTCTTTGAACGGCGGCATGCCGTAGCGCGGCTCCTTAGGGAAGTAGGTGCCGGCAAAGAAGGGCGTGAGGTCATCCGGCGTCAGGAACACCGTGAGGGGCCAGCCGCCGCCGCGCTGGGCGATCAGCTGGTGGGCCAGCTGGTAGATGCGGTCCAGGTCGGGACGCTCTTCCCGGTCCACCTTCACGTTCACGAACAACTTGTTCATGAGGACGGCGGTGTCCGCGTCTTCGAAGGACTCATGGGCCATCACGTGGCACCAATGGCAGGCGGCATAACCGATGGACAGGAGCACCGGCTTGTCTTCGGTCCGTGCGCGGGCGAGGGCGGCCTCATCCCAGGCATGCCAGTCCACGGGGTTGTGGGCGTGCTGCAGGAGGTAAGGGCTGGTCTCTTGCGCTAGTTTGTTACTGTGTTTGGCTTCGTTCATGTGCCCTCCCTGTTAGAATACCCGCAACCCCATGTAAGCCGCAAAATCCTTAGAGCGGCCCGATGCTTACCCCATGTCCCTGCCAGCGCTCATCCTGAAGAAGAACGAGGACCGACGTCTGCGCGCGGGACATCTGTGGGTGTTCAGCAACGAGGTGGATACGGTCAAAACCCCCCTCAAGGCCTATACGCCAGGCGATCTGGTGGAGATCCAGGGGTCCAATGGCCATGTGATCGGCACGGGCTATGTGAACCCCAATTCGCTCATCGCCGCCCGCATCCTGTCCCGGGACCCGCGCCATCTGCCGGACCGCTCCCTGCTGGTGCATAGGCTCAAGGTGGCCCTGGCCATGCGCGAACGTCTGTACCCCAAACCCTATTACCGCCTGGCCTTCAGCGAATCCGATGGCCTGCCTGGGCTCATCGTGGACCGCTACGGCGAGGTGCTGGTGGTGCAGATCACCACTGCCGGTATGGAGCGCATGAAAGCTGATGTGGTGGCAGCGCTGGAGAAGGTCATCGGGCCGGCTGCCATCCTGCTGCGCAACGACTCGGGGATACGCGAGCTGGAGGGGCTGCCCCTCTACACCGAGACTGCCTTAGGCACGGTGCCGGATTCGGTGCAGGTGGAGGAGCACGGCCTCAAGTTCGAGGTGCCCCTGGCCGCGGGCCAGAAGACCGGCTGGTTCTTCGATCAGTACGCCAACCGCGCGCGTCTCTTGCCGTACGTCAAACGACAACGGGTGTTGGACGTGTGCAGCTATGTGGGTGCCTGGGGCGTGCAGGCCGCGGCCCATGGCGCCGCCAGCGTGACCTGCGTGGATAGCTCCGCAGCGGCCCTAGCTTGGGCTGGGCGCAACGCCGCCGCCAACGGTGTCGAGGTCGCGCTCAAGGAGGCAGATGCCTTCGATGCACTGAAAGAGTTGCACGAAGCGGGGGAGAAGTTCGGCGTGGTGGTGCTGGATCCACCGGCTTTCATCAAACGCCGCAAGGACCTGCCTGCCGGCAGCAAGGCCTACCAGCGCCTGAACCAGCTGGCCATGCAGCTCCTGGAGCGGGACGGGATGCTCATTTCCTGCTCATGTTCCCACCACATGCCGGAAGCGGACCTGCTGACGGCCATCCAGTCCGCCGCGCGGCATCTCGGGCGCGATGCCCAGGTGTTGGAGCGGGGCATGCAGGCGCCGGACCACCCGGTGCACCCGGCCATCCCCGAGACCGCCTACCTCAAGGCGTTCTATGTGCGTGTGGTGGACGCCTGACAGCGCACCGGGTTTTTCCGGCAGCGAGGCGCAACCCGGCGGGGATGTCGTTTAAAATATCACCCCTATGCTCACTTATCCGCAGATCGACCCCATCGCCCTCTCCCTCGGCACCTGGCACCTGTTCGGCCAGGTGTTCCAGCCGGCCATCCATTGGTACGGCATCACCTACCTGGCCGGCTTCCTGGGCGGCTACTGGTGCATGTACCTGCGGGGCCGCAAACCAGGCGGCGGCTGGACCGCCGAACAGCTGCAGGATATCTTGTTCTACGGGGCGCTCGGCGTGGTGTTTGGCGGCCGCACCGGCTACATGCTGTTCTACGATTGGCAGGAATTCTCCGCCCATCCCCAGACCTTCTTCTTCGTGTGGAACGGCGGCATGTCCTTCCACGGTGGTCTTATGGGCGTGCTGGTGGCCATGTGGCTCTATGGACGTCAGCAGGGCCGGCGCTTCTTCGATCTCACGGATTTCATCGCCCCGGTGGTGCCCATCGGCCTCGGTGCCGGGCGTCTCGGCAACTTCATCAACGGTGAGCTATGGGGCAAGGTCACGGACCTGCCCTGGGGCATGCGCCTGGATTGCGCACGCTTCCAGAATTACTGCGACGGTGCCGCCTCGGGTTACACCGCCCCCCACCACCCTTCCCAGCTCTATGAGTTCCTGCTGGAAGGCGTCGTCATGTTCGTCGTGCTGTGGCTCTTCTCGGCCAGGCCGCGGCCGCGCATGGCGGTTTCGGGTCTCTTCGCCTTGCTCTACGGCGTGTTCCGCTTCCTGGTGGAATTCGTGCGCATGCCCGATGCGCAGCTCGGCTATCTCGCCTTCGGCTGGGTCACCATGGGGCAGATACTCTCGCTGCCCCTGATTGCCACCGGCATCGTGCTTCTCTGGCTCGCCTATCGCCGCTCTGCATGAAGCAGTATCTCGACCTCATGCGTGAGGTGCGCGACCATGGCGCCGAGAAGGCCGATCGCACCGGCACCGGCACCCGCTCCCTGTTCGGCCATCAGATGCGCTTCGACCTGAAGCTGGGCTTCCCCGCGGTCACCACGAAGAAACTGCATTTCCGCTCCATCATCCACGAACTCCTGTGGTTCCTGAAAGGCGAGACCAACGTGCAGTACCTCCGGGACAACGGCGTCAGCATCTGGGACGAGTGGGCGGACGAGAAGGGCGAACTCGGCCCCGTGTATGGCTACCAGTGGCGTTCCTGGCCGGCACCGGGCGGCCAGCATATAGACCAGATCAGCCGTGTGTTGCAGGAACTCAGACAGAACCCGGATTCACGCCGCCTGATCGTGAGCGCCTGGAACGTGGCGGACCTGCCGCATATGGCCCTGCAGCCTTGCCATGCGTTCTTCCAGTTCTATGTAGCGGAAGGGCGGCTCTCCTGCCAGATGTATCAGCGCAGCGCCGACATCTTCCTGGGCGTGCCGTTCAACATCGCTTCCTATGCGCTGCTCACCCATATGGTGGCGCAGCAGACAGATCTCGAAATAGGGGAGTTCATCTGGACCGGCGGTGATTGCCACCTGTACTCGAACCATATGCAGCAGGTGGATGAGCAGCTCAAGCGTGAGCCGATGCCCCTGCCGCGGCTCGCTATCAAGCGCCGGCCGCCGAGCGTGTTCGATTACACCTTCGAGGATTTCGAGATCACAGGCTATCAGTCCCATCCTGCCATCAAAGCTCCGGTAGCCGTCTGACTATGCACGAGATCGGTTGGCAGGATTTCGAGCGGGTGGAACTCAGGGTAGGTACAGTGCTGCAGGCGGAGGCCTTCCCGGAAGCGCGCAAGCCCGCTTATAAGCTGACGGTGGATTTCGGACCGGAGATCGGCATGCGCCGCTCTTCGGTGCAGATCACCGCCCATTACACCCTGGAAGGACTCCTGGGCCGCCAGGTGGTGGGCGTGGTGAACTTCCCGGCGAAGCGCATCGGTCCTTTCGTATCGGAATGCCTCATCACCGGTTTCTACCGGGAGGACGGTACGGTGATCCTGGCGGTGCCGGACAAGCCGGTGGCGAACGGGGCCAAGCTGGGATGATGGTCTCCCTCATCGTCGCCGTCGGCGCCCATAACGAGATCGGCAAGGACGGCAAGATGCCCTGGCACCTGCCGGCGGACCTTAAGCACTTCAAGGTCAACACCCTGGGTAAGCCTGTGCTCATGGGCCGCAAGACCCTCGCCGCCATCGGCAGGCCGTTGCCGGAGCGGCGGAACCTGGTATTGACCCGCGATGCTGCTTTCCGTGCTGACGGATGCGAGACGGTCACGTCGCTGGATGAAGCGGTCACCCTCAGCGGGTCAGCAGCGGAACTCATGGTCATCGGCGGGGGCGAGGTCTATCGCCTGGCCTGGCCTCAGGCCGGGCGCATCTATCTCACGCGCATCGCTGCGGCCATCGAGGGAGCCGATACGTTCTTCCCGGTGCTGGATGCGCATTGGCAGGAGATCTCCCGGGAAGATCACCGGGCAGATGCCAAGAACCCTTACGATTATTCCTTCCTCACCCTGGAAAGATGCTGAACTAGCGGCGCAGGCGACTGCCGAGACGCGCGAGGGCGGGGATATCCTTCATCAAGCGTTCGGCCAGGACGAAGCCTGTCTCTATCTCGGCGCCCATCTGGGTGCGGGCCTCCGCCAGTTCCTGCCGGCGGCGCGCTGCATCGAAGGGCTTCTTGGGATTCTTGGCGTAGGCGCGCATCAGGGGTCCCGCGCACAGTTCTTCAGCCCGGGCAGTCTCGAGACCGATGAAGCCGCCGAGCTTGTGTAGGGAAGCCGCCGGCGCCGCCAGAAAATCCTCGAAATCCATCTGCAAAACCTGTTCTGGTGCCGCTGCGCGGGCATGCTCGAAGTGCAACATCCCTGTGAGCCAATTGATTGTGAACTGCTCGGCATCCGTGAGAGTTGCAAGCCTGAGGTCGTTCCGCCCCGTGAGCGTCAGGAAATCTTTTAGCCAAGCGGCAGCGTAGAAGCGGCCGTTCTCCCGCACGGATTCATTGCGCAGCATGGTGCTGAGCCAGGTCTCGAGGTCGGCGTACAAGAGCAGGGCCCGGGAGCCGGGGGGGCGGTCCGGTAGCAAGGGCAGGAGGTTGCTGCAGGCACTGGTGGCTTTGATGATCACCTGCTCACCCCGATAGCTGCGGGATAGGAGCCTTACGCTGAGGTCGAACAAGGCATCCCAGCCTGGCGCGTCCAGGCGGGACGCCGGGTTATCCAATTCCCGGTATTGCTGGGCGAGAGACAGCAAGGTCAGGGGTTCGCGTATCGGCAGGCAACGGGGTAACTCTGCCAGGAGCCGCGATACCAGGGTGGAACCACAATGGCTTACATGAAAGATAAAGTGGGCAGGTCTCGCTGGTCGGATATCCCTGGCTTCCTCCAGGAGTTGCGGCAGGAGGAACCAGGCACCTGCAGTGTCGGGCTGGAGCGCCCGGTGATCCAGGAAAGACGCGCCGCGATAGATGGCTTCGTTGAGCTGCACCAGCAGACCCCGGCGGTTCACCAGATCCAGTTCCTGGAGCAGGCAGTCGGGGCTACGTTTGAGTTCCGTCAGCAGGGTCGCGGGGGTCATCGCACCCGCTCCAAGTGGCCGAGTTCGCTCTGTACCAGCTCATCCGCCCGCGCCATGTCCACACCATCCAGGTTACCTGCGCGTTCCGTGAGGCTGTCCAGGATGCGCTGCTGGATACCGCCTCTGTGCCGGGCTTCGGAATAGGGCAGGTGATGGAACATGACCATGGAGTAGCGTGGCACGAACACACCCGGATGGCGTCCTTCCAGCAGGAAGCCCAGTTGTTTCTGCAACTGGAAGCGGGGGTCCCGCACTGCGTCGCGCATCTCCACGTAATTCTCCAGCGCCATGGCGGCGATGGCTTCTGCATCGGGCCGGCGCAGCCGCTCGAATTCAGCGAAGGCTTTTTCCCAATCGGTGCCGAAGCGCTCTAGGCAGCCATCCAGGGCCAAGCAGTCTTCCAGGGCGCAGTTCATGCCTTGACCGTGGAAGGGCACGATGGCATGGGCTGCATCGCCCAGCAGCAAGGCATTTCCGCCTACATGCCAGGAGGAGGTATGTACGGTACCCATGAGGCCTGTGGGGTGGGCATAGAACTCTTCCCCCAGCCCCGGGATCATCTGCAGCGCATCTGGGAAATCCGTGGCGAAGAATCGCTGCAAGGCGTCCGGTGTATCGAGAGCGGCGAAGCTGGGGCGACCCTCCCGGGCCAGGAACAGGGTGACGGTGAAGCTGCCGTCCAGGTTGGGTAGTGCGATGAGCATGTAACCACCCCGCGGCCAGATATGCAGGGCTTCTTTCTCCATCTGGTGTGGACCGCCGGCACCCGCGGGGATGGTGAGTTCCTTATAGGCGTGGGGCAAGATGTCTTCCCGTACCGTCACGCCGCGGCGCTTCATCATGGCTTGGCGTATCGCCGAGCCGCCACCGTCGGTGGCGATGAGGGTGGCAGCGGCCAGGTGGTGCTGTTTCCCAGCATCGTCCACCAGGGTGACTTCACCGCTGCCGAAATCCATATCCACGCAGCGCAGGCCGAAATGCAGCTTGACGCCGGCTTGCTCCGCGGCATCCATGAGCAACATGTTGAGGCCGGGGCGGGAGATGGAATGGATCACTTCGGTGGGGGTGCGCCCATAGAGCGCGAGACTGGTGGCACCACTCGTCTCGTGCAGCATGCGGCCACGCATGGGGATGAGCAGCTTCTGCACTTCCGGATAGAGGCCCACGGCTTCCAATGCACGTATACCCCGGTGGGCCAGAGCCAGGTTGATGGAACGGCCAGCGGGCAGGGCATGGCGGCGCATGTCCGGCATGCGCTCATAGACTTCCACATCGAAACCGCGGCGCGCCAGGAACACCGCCAGCAGGCTGCCGGCGAGACCGGCGCCTATGAGTGTGATCTGGTCGCGGCCCGCCGTCATCCGGCTACCAGCCCGGCGAGGATATCCACGAAGCCGAAGACGTCGGCGTAGGAGTTATATAGAGGTACTGGCGCCACCCGGATCACATCCGGCTCGCGCCAGTCGCCGGTGACCCCGGCGGCTTCCAGACGCTCGAACACCCGGCGTGCCTGGTTGCGGCCCGCATGCAGCCTCAAGGACAGCTGGCAACCACGCCGTGCGGGATCGGCGGGGGTCAGGATCTCCACTTCCCTGGAAAGCTTCTCCTTCAGGAGGAATTCCAGATAAGCCGTGAGCTGCAGGGATTTGGTCCGCAGTCTCTCCATGCCAGCCTCATCGAAGATCTCCAGGGATGCCAGGAGCGGCGCCAGGCCGAACACCGAGGGGTTGCTGAGCTGCCAGCCTTCGGCGCCTGCCATGGGCACGAACTCCGGTCCCATACGGAAGCGTGTCTGTTTCTCATGGCCCCACCAGCCAGCGAGCCGCGGACGGTCGAAATCCCGGGCGTGGCGTTCGTGCACGAAGCAGCCGGCCACGGCGCCCGGACCCGCGTTCATGTACTTGTAGTTGCACCAGACAGCGAAATCCATATCCCAGTCGTGGAGTTTCAGGGGCAGGTTGCCGACCGCATGGGCCAGGTCGAAACCCACCATGCAGCCGACCGCATGGCCGGCCTGGGTGATGCGGGCCATGTCGAAGACTTGGCCGCTGTAATACTGCACGCCCGGCAGCATGAGGAGCGCGATGGCGGAGCCATCTGCCGCCAGCAGTGCTTCTATCTCGCTCTCCTCTATATGAGAACGCCCTTCACCGGGTGTGAGTTCGATGAGGCTCGTATCCGGGTCCAGGCCGTGCAGGCGTATCTGGGATTCCACCGCGTAGCGGTCCGAAGGGAAGGCGCCGCGTTCGATCACGATCTTGTGACGTTTGGGCGTGGGCCGGTAGAAGCTCGTCATCATCAAGTGCAGGTTGACAGTGAGCGAATTCATGTTGACCACTTCGGCGGGCTTGGCGCCCACGACCCGGGCGGTGCCTTCCGCGAAGAACTCGTGGTAAGGCATCCAGGGGCGGCGGCCGTCGAAATGGCCCTTCACGCCCAGGCGCTGCCAGTCTTCCAGCTCCTCCCGCATATGACGTTCGGTGCTCCTGGGTTGCAGCCCTAGGGAGTTGCCGCAGAGATATATCTCGTCGCGGCCCGTATGTTGCGGCAAGTGGAAACGGGCGCGGAAGGTCGCGAGTGGATCGTCACGGTCCAGGGCGGCGGCCTGGGCTGCGTCGCTGCGGAACACCGTCATGCGAATCTCTCCCGGGGCAAGCCCAGCCATTCCAGGGCGGTGCCGTGCAGCAGGCGCGCGCGGGTGGCTTCGTCCAGATCCATGGATTCGATCAGTGCGCCGGGGCGATCCTCGCCCAGGGGGAAGGGGTAGTCGGTGCCGAGCGCGATGCGCCCGGGGCCCATGAGTTCCAGCATGTAACGCAGTATGCCGGGATGATGCACCAGGGAGTCCACGTAGAAGCGCCTCAGATAGCTCATGGGATTGACCTGGTTATCCACGGCACAGAGGTCGGGCCGCACCTGGAAACCATGTTCGATGCGTCCGACGCTGGCGGGGAAGGAGCCGCCGCCGTGGGCGAAAGCCACCTTGAGTGTCGGCAGCCTTTCCAGCACGCCGCCGAAGATCAGGCTGCAGATGGCAAGGGTGGTCTCCGCGGGCATGCCCACGAGCCAAGGCATCCAGTATTTCTGCATGCGTTCCTTCCCCAGCATGTCCCAGGGATGTACGAACACAGCGGCGCCCAGTTCTTCGGCTGTCTGAAATACGGGGAACAGTTCCGGTGCATCCAGGTTCTTGCCGTTCACATGGGTGCCGATCTGCACCCCGGCGAGACCCAGCTCCTTCACGCAGCGGGTGAGTTCCTTCACCGCCAGTTCGGGCGCCTGCATGGGCAAGGTACCGAGACCCACGAAGCGGCGCGGGTTCTTGGCCACGGTCATGGCCAGGTCATCGTTCAAGAGACGCGATAGATCCAGGCCGTCCTCGTCCTTGGCCCAGTAGCTGAACATGACCGGTACCGTCGATAGCACCTGCACCTGCACGCCGTGGGCATCGCATTCCTTGAGACGGGTGCCCGCATCCCAGCAGTTGGCTTCCACTTCCCGGAACAGGGCGCCATCCTTCAGCATGCGGGCACAGCCGGGGCCGTGGTGCTCCAGCTGGATGAAGCCGCCGTAGCCGTAGCGCTGCTTAAGGTCCGGCCATTCTTTGGGAAGAATGTGGGTATGGATATCGATCTTTAACATCATTTCTTCTTCTGGGGGGTTTCCATGACCGCGCCGCACTGCTTGCAGGTACGGTGCTCCAGGTTCCCGAAATAGCGGTCGAACACCGGGGGGAACTGGGTCTCGATGTTCTCCAGATGGAAATACTCTTCGTATAGCTTGGCATCGCAGCGCTCGCAGAACCACATGAGGCCGTCCTGCTCACCCGGCAGGCGCGGTCGTTCGATCACGAGGCCCACGGTATCGGCGTAACGCTGGGGCGAATGAGGCAGGTGCGGCGGGATCAGCAGGATATCCCCCTGACGTATAGGGATGTCCTTGGGCTTGCCGTCCTGCATGGTCTTGAGCAGCATATCGCCTTCCAGCTGATAGAAAAATTCCTCGCCGGGATCGTCGTGGAAATCTTTCCGGGAATTGGGTCCGCCCACCACCTGCACCACGAAGCCGGTCTCGGTATAGATGCGCTTGTTGCCCACCGGCGGCTTCAACAGCGCGCGATGCTCATCTATCCACTGCTTGATGTTGATCGGATTCAGGTTCCACATGCTCAAAACCTCAGATGGTCGCTATGCACTTCAATTCGATGGCGATAGTGGTGGGCAGGGCGATGACCTGCACGGTAGTACGGCAGGGCTGGTTATCCTTGAAATACTCGGCGTAGAGCCGGTTATAGGTGGGGAAATCCCGCTGCATGTCTGTAAGAAATACCGTCACGTCTACGAGCTTGTCCCAACCGGAGCCCGCATCTTCCAGGATATAACGTACGTTATCGAACACCGAGCGGCACTGGACTTCGATGTCGTAAGCCACGATCTTGCCCTGGGCGTCCAGGGTGACGCCGGGGATCTCCTTGCTACCGCGTTTGCGCGGACCCACACCTGAGAGGAACAGCAGGTCGCCGACGCGGCGTGCGTGAGGATAGAGGCCCACGGGTTCCGGCGCCTTGGAGGAATGTATCGGGCTCTCTTTCATATCTCTATCCGTGACTTCTGGCAACTAGAATTTGATGCAGACATTCCTGGCTTCGGTGAAGAAGCGCATGGCTTCGAAGCCGCCTTCCCGGCCCACGCCCGATTGCTTCACGCCGCCCATGGGCACGCGCAGATCCCGCAGCATCCAGCAATTCACCCAGATGAGGCCGGCTTCGAGCTTGGCCGCGAGACGATGGCAGCGGGCCACGTCGGAACTGAATATCGTGGCGGTCAATCCATAGGCTGTGTCGTTGGCGTAGTACAGAGCCTCTTCTTCGGTGTCGAAGGGCATGAGGGTCACCACCGGTCCAAAGATCTCTTCCTGGTTAACCCGGCAGTGGGTACCCAGGCCCTCGATGACCGTGGGTTCCAGGAACCAGCCCTTGGCGCAGCGGCCGGCCAGTTGGATGCGCTTGCCGCCGCAGAGGAGTTTGCCACCTTCCTGCTTCGCGAGTTTGATATACCCCAGCACCTTCTGCAGATGGGCTTCCGAGACCAGCGCGCCCTGCTGGATGCCTTCCTGCAGGGGATCTCCCTGGCGTAGCACCTTGGCGCGTTCCACGAAGGCATCGCGGAATCTTGCGTAGATGCTCCGCTCCACGTAGAGCCGCGAGCCACAGAAACAGATCTCGCCCTGGTTGGTGAACGCCGCACGCAGGCATTCCGCGAGGGCCAGTTCCCAGTCGCAATCGGCGAACACCAGCACGGGATTCTTGCCGCCGAGTTCCAGGGAGAGCTTCTTGAACTTGGGTGCGGCGCGGGCGGCGATGTCGACGCCGGTACTGGTGCCGCCGGTGAAGGATACGGCTTTCACCTGCGGATGGTCCACGAGGGCGCTGCCGGCTTTGGAGCCCAAGCCATGCACGATGTTGAGCACGCCGGTCGGCAGCCCCGCTTCCATGCACAGCTCACCGAAGAGATACGCCGTCATGGGCGTGATCTCGGAGGGCTTGGCCACCACGCAGTTGCCCGCGGCGAGCGCCGGGGCGATCTTCCAGGTGAAGAGGTACAACGGCAGGTTCCAGGGGGAGATGCAGCCCACCACGCCGATGGGCGAGCGCAGGGTGTAGTTGATGGCGTCGGATTCCATGGCATGGGATTCGCTGGCATATTGGCTGGCGGCGGCGGCGAAGAAGCGCAGGTTGGAGACGGCGCGCGGTATGTCCAGGCGCCGCGCCAGGTCCACGGGCTTGCCGCTGTCCATGCTTTCGGCGCGTGCCAGTCTCTCGGAATCCCGTTCCACCAGGTCTGCGAGCTTGAGCAGCCAGCGGCCGCGTTCTTCACCGGACAGCGCCGACCAGGCAGGGAAGGCATTGCTGGCCGCGGCCACGGCCATGTCCACATCCGCGGCGCTGGAATCGGGTAGGCGGGCGTAGATCGCGGCGCTAGCGGGCTCGAAATCGTCCAGCCAGCCGCCAGAGGCGGCGGCGAGTTGTTTCCCGTCAATGTAATTCCGGATCTCCAGCATGTCTAGAGACCCTGGATGCGACCGCCGTCCACCGGCAGGCTCACGCCGGTGATGTAACCGGCGGCCGGCGAAGCGAGGAAGGCGATGGCGGCGGCGATCTCTTCGGCCTCGGCGATGCGACCCAAGGGGATGAGGGCACGGGCCTCCGCTTCGATATCCGCCACGGAGCGGTTCTCCTTCTCGGCGCGGCTGCTGAACAGGCTGATGAGCCTGTCGGTGCGGGTGTAGCCAGGCAGCACGTTGTTCACGGTGATGCCATAGGGGCCCAGTTCACCGGCGAGGGTTTTGGCCCAACTCGCCACGGCGGCGCGTACGGTGTTGGATACACCGAGACCCTTGATGGGTTCTTTCACGGACGTGGAGATCACGTTGATGATGCGGCCATAGCCGGCCTGGCGCATGGCGGGCAGGAGGGCCTGCACCAGTATCTGGTTGCAGATGAGGTGGCGGCTGAAGGCGGCCAGGTATTCTTCGGGCTTGGCTGCCTGGGCCGGGCCGCCGGGCGGACCGCCGGTATTGTTCACCAGGATCTGTACCCGCAGGTTCTGCTTCAACCATTTGTCCACGGCGGCCTTGAGGCCATCCGGCTGGTCGAAATCAGCGATGAAGTATCCGTGCCGCTGGGTGCCCACGGCCCGCAGCTGCTGGAAGGTCTTCTTGAGGCTCTCCTCGGAGCGTGACACCAGGGTCACATCGGCCCCCAGGTCCGCCAGGGCCCGGGCCGTGGCCGCGCCTATGCCCTTGCTGGCGCCGCAGACCAGGGCCCATTTGCCGTCGAGCCGCAGGTTCATCAGGCTGTGGTTGTCGCTCATGACATCACTATATCAGTCGCCGCCGGGCCGCTGGGCGCCGGCGCAATTCACGCAATACCAGCTGCCGCTATCGTCCCCATCCAGCCGCAGCGCCGTGAGCCGCCCGCCCCAGACGCAGCCCGTATCCAGGGCATGGACGTTCCGGTCCCGGCTCTCGCCCACGGTGGACCAGTGGCCGAAGAGGATGTGCAGCCCGGCACTGAGCCGCCCCGGTACCTCGAACCAGGGCATGAGCCCCGAGGCTTGGCTGCCCGGGGCACCCTTGGGTTTGAGGTCCAGTGCGCCGTCCGCACTGCAGTAACGCAAGCGTGTGAAGCAATTGACTATGAACCGCAGGCGCTCTAGGCCGGCGAGATCCGGCGACCAGCGGCGCGGTTCGTTACCGTACATATTGCGGAAGAATTCCAGATGGCCGGTGCTGCGGAGCGCGGTCTCCAGTTCCCGTGCGCAGGCCTCTGCCAGGGCCAGATCCCATTGCGGTGGGAGTCCGGCATGCACCAGGGTGTAACCCAGTGTCTGGTCGTGATGCAGGAGCGGGAGCTGTCTCAGCCAGTGGAGCAGCTCGTCCCTGTCAGGGGCGGCCAGCACTTCATCCAGGGTATCGCCCTGCTTGGCATCTGTGGTGCCGGCGGCCACGGCCAAGAGATGCAGGTCATGGTTGCCCAGTACGCATACCGCGTGTCTGCCCAGGTCTTTGACGAAGCGCAGGGTCTCAAGGGAGCGCGGTCCGCGGTTCACTAGGTCGCCGGTGAACCACAGGGTGTCTTCCGCGGCATCGAAATGGATGCGGTCCAGGAGCCGTTTCAGCTCATCGAAGCAACCCTGGATATCTCCGACGGCGAAAGTCGCCATCGGCTGCTAGTGCAGCACACCCGGCACCGCGAGCCGGAACGGCGCGATGGGGGCATCGAAGGTCTCGCCGCGGTCATTCTGCATCTGGTAAGCGCCCTGCATCGAGCCCACGGGGGTCTCCAGCACTGCACCGCTGGAATAGCGGAAACCCTCACCGGGCTTGATATGGGGCTGTTCCCCCACCACACCCTCGCCACGCACTTCCTGCACCTTGCCATTGGAGTCGGTGATGACCCAATGGCGGTTGAGCAGCTTGGCGGACACGCCGCCCTGGTTGCGTATGGTGATGGTGTAGGAGAACACGAAGCGGTTCTGTCCGGGATCGGACTGGTCCGGCACGAAGGCCGTCTCCACGTCCACGCGGATGTCGTTGGGTTGGCTGGGGGCAGTCATGAGATGGCCGGGCGTTGCATGCCGCCATTTTACGCGAAACCGCGGCGCTTACATCAGTTGACTGAAGCCTAAGCGCCGAGATGTCGCGCGGCGTTTCAGGCGCTTAGGCGTGCGAAGTCCTTCGCGCTGAGGGTCTCCGGGCGGGCCTGTGGATCTATGCCCGCTGCGAGCATCGCGTCTGCTTCTACGAGTCCAGCCAGTGCATTGCGCAGGGTCTTACGGCGGTGGCTGAAGGCTTGGGCGACGACCTGGGCGAAGCGCGTCGGATCGGTGATGGGGAAGGGCGGCACTTTGTGAGGTGTGAGCCGCACGAAACTCGATTCCACCTTGGGTGGGGGCCTGAAGGCGCCGGAACCGATGTTGAATAAGGGCTGTACCTTGCAACGCGCCGCCAGCATCACTGTGAGACGTCCGTATTCCTTGCCGCCGGGACCCGCGGCCATGCGTGTCACCACTTCCTTCTGCAGCATGAAATGCATGTCGCTGATGCGGTCGGCGTGTTCCAGGAAATGGAACAGCAGGGGGGTGGAGATGTTGTAGGGCAGATTGCCCAGGAGCCGCAGCTTCTCCCCAACGGGCGCCAGGGCCGAGATATCGGCTTTGAGAGCATCCCCCTGGATCACCCGCAGCTCGCCTTTGCCCGCAGCCGCGGCCTGCAGCTCCGGGATCACATCCCGGTCCAGTTCGATGGCGGTGAGAGCGCCGCAGCGTTCCAGCAGCGGCAGGCTGATGGCACCCAAGCCCGGGCCGATCTCCAGCAACCGTTCGCCGGGCTGCGGCGCGATGGCCGCGAGTATCTTGCCGATGATGCGTTGATCGTGGAGGAAATGCTGGCCGAAACGCTTGCGCGGACGGTGCTGCATCAGCCGTGCCGCAGCATGACGAGGGCTGCCTGCAGCGCGGCCTCCAGGCTGCTGTGTTCGGCGCGACCAGTCCCGGCGAGCTCCAGGGCGGTGCCGTGATCCACTGAGGTGCGCACGATGGGCAGTCCGAGGGTGATGTTCACCGCGTCGCCGAAACCCGCGTACTTCAGCACCGGCAGGCCCTGGTCGTGGTACATGGCGAGCACCACATCTACGCCGCCCATGCGTGCGGGATTGAAGGCAGTGTCGGCCGAGACGGGTCCCGTGATACGCATGCCCTTGGCACGCATGGCCTCGCAGGCGGGCTGGATCACCTCCAGTTCCTCGCGTCCCAGATGTCCGCCCTCACCGGCATGGGGATTCAGCCCCAGCACCAGCACATGAGGTTCGGCGATACCGAAGCGGGTGCGCAGGCCTTCCCGCAGCGTGCCCAGCACGTGCTGTAGGCGTTCACTGCTGATGGCCTGCGGCACGTCCTTGAGTGCCAGGTGCGTGGTGGCCAGTGCCACCCGTAGTACGCCGGCGGCCAGCATCATCACAGGATCAGATGCATGACAGCGGGCCGCCAGGAACTCTGTGTGGCCTGTGAAAGGGATGCCGGCATCGTTGATCACGCCCTTGTGTACGGGCGCGGTGACGAGCGCGTCGAACTCGCCCTTGAGGCAGCCGTCCGTGGCCCGTCCCAGCATCTCGATGACGTAAGGAGCGTTCGCCGTATCCAGCCGTCCTGCCTGGACGGGACTGCGCAGCTTCACGGGCTTCACGCGCAGGCGACCGGCAGCCTGGGGGCCATGGGATAAATCGCTGGTATCGAGGGAGATAGGCAGGCCGAGCTGTCGCGCGCGTGCGGTGAGGAGTTCCGGGTCGGCGAATACCACCAGGTCGGTGGCATGATCCGTCCGCGCCAGACGTATGCAGATGTCCGGGCCGATGCCCGCCGGTTCACCGGAGGTGAGCGCGATGCGGGGTATGCCTGCGGACATGGGCGGCCGGATCACTGGTCCAGGTGATACTCGATGAATGCCGCATCCTTCATCTGACCCAGCCAGTGCTGGATCACGTCTTCCGACTTGCGGTTGTAGATGGCCTGGTAAGCCGCGTTCTTGCGGCTCTCATCGGTCTGCTCTGCCTGGCGGCGGCCCAGCACCTGCACGATGTGCCAGCCGAACTGCGTCTGGAAGGGTGCGCTAACCTCGCCGGGCTGCAGCTTGGCCATGGCGGCGTCGAACTCTGGCACCGTCGCACCCGGGTCCACCCAACCGAGGTCGCCGCCCTGTTTGGCGGAGCCCGGATCGGCGGAATTCTCTTCCGCGAGTTTGGCGAAGTCGGCGCCAGCCTTTATCTGCTGGTAGAGGGCCTGGATCTTCGCTTTGGCCTGGGCTTCGGTCATGGTCGCGCCCGTGCGGAGCAGGATGTGGCGCGCGTGGGTCTGGGTGACCATCGCCGTGCTCTGGCCCTGCTTCACTTCATTCAGCTTGACGATGTGGAAGCCGATGATGCTCTGGATCGGGGTGGAGAAGTCGCCGGCCTTCATCTGGGGCACGACGCTCGCGAACACCGTGGGCAATTCCGCACCCTTGCGCCATCCCAGGTCGCCGCCCTTGAGGGCCTGTTGGTCATCGGATAGGGCCACGGCGGTGGCGGCGAAGTCCGCGCCGCCCTTGAGCTTCTGGTAGATGTCGTCCGCCTTCTTCCTGGCGGCCGCCACCTGCTCGGGGCTCGGGTTCAGCGGCAGAGCTACCAATATCTGCGACAAGTGGTATTCGTTTCCGGAGTTACCGTTCAGCTGGTCGGCATGCATCTGATCATCCAGCTCTTGCTGGGTGATGTGCAGCTCGTCGCTCAAGACCTGCTGCTCAAGGTTTTGGATGATGATCTGGTCACGTAGGTCCCGGCGGAAGGCCGCATAGTCGATACCCTGTTTCTTCAGGCTATCAGGCAATTGGTTGAGAGTGACTCCCGCTCGGGTAGCTATATTGCTTAAGGCCTGGTTTACGGTATCGTCGCTGACGGTGATGCCCCTGTTTGCCGCCTGTTCCAGCTCAATGCGGGCTGTGATCATCTGATCCAGTACTTGCTTTTGAAGCACGTCTAGCGGGGGCAGAGGGGTGTTCTGGGCTTGTATCTGCTTTAGAACCTCTTGGGTATGGGCATCCAGTTCGCTCTTCAGGATGACATCGTCATCGACCACCGCTACGACTCGGTCCAGCAGTACACCAGGCTGGGGCAGGGGGGGTTCGGCTGTCACAGAGGCGGTCTGGGTAGCGCTCGCGGGGGCGGCAGCAGCTTTCGTGACCTTGGCCGGAGCGGCCGTCGTGACGGCGGCGGGTACCGCAAGGGCCGCAGGTTTTGCGCCTCGGGAGGCTACCTGGGCGCGGGTGTGGGTCCGCGGCACGCTGCTGCAGCCGGCGAAGGCGAGCAGGAAGAGGCAGATGAGGCATAGGGATGCGCGCCAGGCGCGGAGCGTGTGGGGCGTGTGCATTTTCAGGGTGGCTGCGTCTGTTGGGATTCGGTGAAGGTAGTGTCCTGGTAACCTAGGATACCATTTTCGACCAGATCATCGAGGTGCCGGCCGGCAGTGACCAGGCCCTTCAGTGACAGCTGGAAGAAGAATACGTTGTCGAAATTCGGTCTCCCGACGCTGTCGCTGCCGACGATGACGTGGCGGTGGAGGATCTGGAAATTCCAGCAACAGTCGTCGAATTCGAAGCCGACGAAGTCCTCAAGGGTGATGTGATTGATGATGTCGTAATTCCAGCGGCCCACGGCACTCCAGTTGCCAGCCACAGGCCAGCTGAAAGAGAAGTCTCTTTGTTTGATGAAGGTTCCGTTGAAAGCCGCTGCCTGGTACTGATAACCGAGATTCACTACCTGGTGATACCCGGGGTGGTATTGCAGCAGTACATTACCCATGTCTGTCCTGCGGGTCACCGGGCTCCATAACTGCTGATAAGTGGCCGTCCACTCGTCATTCAGGACGTACGCCACGTCGCCGGCGATATCGGAGAACAGGTTGGTTTGGGGCACGCCATTGAACGTGATCTTGCGATCGCTGAAATAGCGGATCTGGCCGATATCGCCGCGCAGCACTTCAGCTCCAGTCTCGGTGTCCAGCAGCCGCGAAGTCAGAGCGTAGCTCAACTGGTTGGCATCGGCTTGCCGGTCGCCGCCATAGAAACTGTTGGTGGCGAACAGTTGGGTGTAGCTGAATTGCGTGGCGAGGGTATCGAAGCTGGGGATCTCCGATTGGTTGCGGTAGGGCACCCGCAGGTAATAGAGCTGCGGCTCCAGGGTCTGCAGGTAGTCACCGGCATCCCGGTCGAAATAGAGCCCGGTGTCTATGTTGAATATGGGCAGTGAACGGGCGAAGTGCGCATCACCCAGGAAGGGGTTTTGCACGAGTTGTGGTGAACCGGGCGGCAGGGTCTGCTGCTGTTCGGCCAGATCATAATCGGTATAGCGCCACGCCAGGGTCGGGTTGAAATATCCACCGGAAGCGCTCAAGGGGTAACTGATGCTGGGTGAAGCATCCAGCCGCCAGGCACCCAGCCGGCCAGCGCGCTGGAAACGCACTAGTTCGGCGTCCACTGAATATTCTGCCCCCGTCATATCGTCGTAATTCCCCCAGCTGAACGTCGTGCGCGGGATGCGCCTGTAGGGATAATTCTCCGGGGTGATCGCCGTATCGATCACCTGGAAATCCTGCATCATCGTCTCGACGTTCAGCTCATCGTTCGGGATGTATTTCATGATCAGGTCGCGGTTCAAGTAGGTGCTGGACGTGATGGGCAGATCGCTGTTCAGATCATGGAAGAAGTTGTCGTCGGACACCCAGTTGTACAACCCACTCATGCTCAGGGAATCGGTGAACTGCAGTCTATGGTTGATGATGAGTTGCCCGCGCTCATGGTCCCCGAGCAAGCCGTATTCCTTGTCATAGACCATGTCGTGGGGCATGTAGCTGGCGTAGATGTAGTCGTAGCTGATGGGTGTGAGGATCTCGAAGTCGGCTCCCGTCTGTATCCCGCGCTTGCTGATGACTCGCGGATAGAGGGTGGCATCGTAGTTGGGGGCCAGGTTCAGGTAATACGGCGCCTCCGCCTCGATGCCGTTCACGCTGTCGATACTGAATTCCGCACCCAGGAACCCCGATTTGCGGTCATCGGAGATCGGGAAGTTCATATAGGGGGTCCAGAATATCGGTACACCCAGGAAATGGATGGTCACGTCGTGGGCTTCGCCGGTATTGGTGCTGCTGTCCAGGAACATGTCCGGCGCATCCAGGCTCCAGTCCACCTTGTCGGGTGGGCAGGTGGTGTATTCCACGCCGAACATCTGGGTGTGATCGGTGTCGAGGGAGTTCACCAGCTTGGCGCTACCGTGTCCGTGGCGCAGTGGCAGGAAGAAGTCTGCGTCATCGAAACTGCCGAAACCCTTGTTGGTGTCATAACGCCCCGTGGGGCTCGCGATGATGAGTTGAGGTGTGAAATAGTTAACGTCCTGCTTGGCGACTGCAAGGCCCGTGGCACTGTCATAGGTCATGCTCCGGGAGGTGACCCGGCGATCACCCTGGTCCAGTTGCACGTCACCAGTGATCAGGGACTGGCCCTGCTGGATACTGTCGATTTGATCGCCCACCACGAATGCCTGCTGCAGTTCCGGTTTGGGACTTTCCGGAGGCAGTGGCAGCACGGGCGAAGCAGGGAAGGCTGGGCAGATGCCCCATTGGTCATGCTTGAAGGGCGAGAGCGTGCAGGGAGTCTGGTCGCGCACCACGGGTGCCAGTGTCGGACCTTGGCCGGGTGTAGTGGATTCGCAGGTCCACACCTTGTGCTTGAATGCCTTGGCGATCAATGCGGCGGGAGAGGTATTAGCCGAGGGGGCGGACACTAGGCCATTGCCGCTGTTGGACGGCATATAGGTGTCAGTGTCGGCGTACAGGGGCGCGGAGGCGAGCAACGCGGCTGTCAGGATGAACGCTCGGCCTGCCTTCACCCACGGGCTCCATGAAACGGTGTCGAGACGCGGCGTACAATCGCACACTTTGACGGCGCCTTCAAACTAGTGGAGGACGGACTTGGAACCGGATCGTCTGCAGGAACTCCAGTCCTGGACCGCCACGGCCCTGGGGCTAGCCGCTCCAGCATTGGAACCGGCGTCGTCGGATGCCAGCTTACGGCGCTATTTTCGCACGTCCGCCCGGGGTCATTCCTATGTGGTCATGGATGCGCCACCGTCCCAGGGGGACTGCCGGCCTTTCCTGCATGTGGCCGGGCTGCTCAAGGAGGCCGGGTTACACGTGCCGGAGGTGCTGGCTGAGGACCTGCAGCGGGGTTTCCTGCTGCTGGAGGATTTGGGCACCCAGACCTACCTGGAGGCGCTGACCGAGGACAATGCGGACCGTCTCTTCGGCGATGCCATCGCCGCCCTGATCCTGTGGCAGCGGGCCACCCGTAGCGGCCAGCTGCCGGCCTACGACCGTGCCTTCCTGCACCGCGAACTCATGTTGTTCCCGGAATGGTATGTAACGCGGCACCTCAAGCTCGAGTTGACCGCCATGGACATGATGGTCCTGCAGGACGCGTTCAAGCTCCTGGAGGATTCAGCCCTGGGCCAACCCCAGGTGTTCATGCACCGGGACTATATGCCCCGCAACCTGATGGTGAGCGAACCCAACCCCGGGGTGCTGGATTTCCAGGACGCGGTGATGGGTCCCATCACCTACGATGTGACCAGTCTGTTCCGGGACGCTTTCATCTCCTGGCCGGAGGCGCGGATTAAAGGGTGGCGTCTCCAGTACCGGGATGCGGCGCGCAAGGCGGGCCTGTCGGTGCAGGGCGAGAAGGAGTTCGAGCGGGCCTCGGACTGGATGGGGATGCAGCGGCATATCAAGATCCTCGGCCTCTTCGCCCGCATCAACTACCGGGACGGCAAACCTCAGTATCTCAAGGACACTCCCCGCTTCCTGGGTTACCTGAGGGGGGTGGGAAACCTATATAAGGAGTTCACCCCGCTGCTGAAGCTCCTGGACTCCCTGGAGAAGCGGGCCGTTCAGGCGGCTGCCACGTGAAAGCAATGATACTGGCTGCAGGGCGTGGGCGAGCCGGGGTTTTATGCGAAGCACAGCTTTGCACCGGCGAGCAACTTGCCAGCGGCGAGAAGCGCAAGCTTCGAGCGGGCGCACAGGGAAGTGCGCTCCGGACCATGTGCGCAGCAGGAAGGCAAGCGCACATGGGCAAGGCTGGTCGCGACACCAGGGATGGTTAGCACATGAAGGCAATGATCCTCGCAGCCGGTAGGGGACAAAGACTTAGGCCTCTTACCGACACCACGCCTAAGCCTCTGCTGGAAGTGGAGGGCAAGCCGCTGATCGCGCATCACCTGGAGCGGCTCCGGGATGCGGGCTATACCCACATCATCATCAATACCTCCTGGTTGGCAGAGATGATCCAGGACCATCTGGGAGACGGCGCACGCTACGGCGTGCACATCCATTACTCCTACGAGGGCCCCCAGCCCCTGGAGGTCGGTGGCGGTATCTTCAAGGCACTGCCGGAGCTGGGGCGGGATCCTTTCCTGGTGGTGAACGGCGATATCCTGACGGATTTCCCCTTCGAGACCCTGAAGCACCGCTTGAAGCACGATGACCTAGCCCATCTCGTGATGGTGCCGAATCCGACGCATCATCCCCAGGGTGATTTCCATCTCTCCACGACTGGCCATCTGCGCCGAGAAGGGGAACCGAAGCTCACCTATAGCGGCATCGGCGTGTACAAGGCGGATTTCTTCAAGGGCTGTGATGCAGGCAGGTTCCCGCTACTACCCCTGATGCAGAGCGCCATGGCGGTGGAAGCCTTGAGCGGTGAACTCTACGCCGGCGGCTGGACGGATGTGGGCACGCTCGAGATATTGCAGAGGCACACGCCCCGAAAATGAAAAGCGGCCCGAGGATCGCTTTTCAGTCTCGAGTCTCCTGAATCTTAGCTGGCTTGCTCTTGCAGCACCTCTTCCGCCTGCTTGTCCGCGTGGTACGACGAACGAACCAGCGCACCGCTGGCCACATGGTCGAAACCCATCTCGTAGCCGCGCCGTTCGATCTCCTGGAATTCTTCCGGCGTCATGTAGCGCATCACAGGATGATGGAACTTGCTGGGCTGCAGGTACTGCCCTACCGTCAGCATATTGACCGAATGGTCACGCAAATGTTGCATGGTCTCGAAGATCTCCGGCAGCTCTTCGCCTAAACCTATCATGATGCCGGACTTGGTGGGGATGCCCGGATGGGCTTCTTTGAAGCGCTTCAGCAGCATGAGTGAATGGGTGTAATCGGAACCCGGACGCACTTCACGATATAGGCGCGGCACTGTCTCCAGGTTGTGGTTGAACACGTCCGGCGGTGTCTCTTGCATCAGCGCCAGGGCCACGTCCATGCGGCCGCGGAAATCCGGCACTAGCACTTCGATGCGGGTGGCGGGGGACTGCTCGCGGATGGCGCGGATGCAGGCGATGAAATGCCCGGCCCCACCGTCCCTGAGATCATCCCGATCGACCGAGGTCACCACCACGTATTTCAGGCTCATGGCCTTGATGGTGCGGGCCAGGTTCTGGGGTTCTTCCGTATCCAGGGTTCCCGGGCGGCCGTGGGCCACGTCGCAGAAAGTGCAGCGGCGGGTGCAGACATCGCCCATGATCATGAACGTCGCGGTGCCCTTGCCGAAGCACTCGCCGATGTTGGGGCAGGAGGCTTCCTCACAGACCGTGTGCAGATGGTTGTCCCGCAGGATCTTCTTGAGCCGCGCCACTTCCGGTGTGGCCCAGGATCGCACGCGTATCCAGGAAGGCTTGCGCAGGGGCGTGACCGTGGGCTCGATCTTCACCGGGATGCGCGCCATCTTCTCCTGGGCGCTGAGTTTCTTGCCGGGCTCGAGAGCCGGGCGGGGCTTCACGTTGGGATCGGACACGCTGCCTGCCTTCGGATGTTCAGGCGCCCGAGCGGGCGGCCAGAGGGGCGTTATTGTACCCCAGCCGTTCCAGCAGGGCCGGCAGGAGATCCTCTGCCACGCGTGTAGTGTCGGCGGGCCCGCCCAGTACGCTCACCTGGGTCATCTCCAATCCCTCGTAGCCGCAGGGATTGATGCGGCTGAAGGGTGCGAGGTCCATGGCCACGTTGAAGGCGATGCCATGATAGGTGGCGCCACGGCGTACACGGATGCCGATGGAACAGATCTTGCGTGCATCAACATAAACGCCGGGCATGTCGCGCCGGCCGCGGGCGTGGATGCCGTACGTCTCCAGGGTGTCGATGACCGAGTTCTCCAGGGCTTCCACCAGCTGGCGCACGCCCAGCTTGAGGCGTCGTAGATCCAGCAGGGGATACACCACCAGCTGGCCGGGGCCGTGGTAAGTGACCTGGCCGCCCCGATCTATGTGCACCACCGGGATATCGCCCGGTGACAGCACATGCTCCAGCTTGCCCGCCATGCCTAAGGTGAATACCGGCGGGTGTTCCAGGAACCAGATCTCGTCCGGGGTATCCGGGCCGCGTTCCAGGGTGAACTGCTCCATGGCGCGCCAGGTGGGGATGTAGTCCACCTGACCCAGGTACTTCACCAGCGGCATGGGTGCATCGCTCATAGGGCCATGAGCACCAGTTCGTGGGCGCTGAGTTCCTTGTAGATGGCGTCCAGCTGCGCGCGGCTCTGGGCATCGATGGTTACGGTCACTGAGATGAAGCGGCCTTTGCGGCTGGGCTGGCGGGTGATTTCCAGGGTATGCAGAGGACCCGCATGGCGCGCGAGGATGTCTTCCACCACGGCGTGGAACTCAGGGGTATCCCGGCCCATGATCTTGATGGGAAATGAAGCGGGGAACTTCAGCAACGAATCAGGAGGCTGATCGGGCATCTTGTTTATGCTGCTGGAAGAGATCGAACATGCGGCGCCAATGAGGCCCCGGCTTGCCGTCGCCGGCGGGCTTGCCGTCCATCCGGGTGACCGGATACACCTCACGGGTAGAGCTGGCGAGCCATATCTCCTGCGCCTGAGCCAGCTGCGTCACGGGGATCACCGCTTCCCGGAACGCGATGCCATGCTGCGCCGCTAACTCCAGGACCACGTCGCGGGTGATGCTGGGTAAGAGGTCGGTGCCGTTGGGCGGAGTGATGAGCACGTCCTGATGCACGATGAACAGGCTGCTGGCGGTGCCTTCGGTGGCATGCCCGTCGCGCAGCAGGATGGCCTCGTTGCAGCTTGCCTCGGTGGCCGTCTGGCGCAACAGCACGTTGCCGAGCAGCGCGGTGCATTTGATGTCCAGGTGATGCCAGCGGGTGTCCGGCAACGTCATGACATGGGCACCGCGGGTCTTGAGTTCCTCCGGCAGCGCGCCGAGCGGCGAGCACATGGCGAACACCGTGGCCGGCACGCCTGAGGGGAAACTGTGGTCGCGACCCTGGTCGGCGCCGCGGCTCACCTGCAGGTACACCGCCTGGTCGCCCCCGCCGTTGTCGGCCACCAGCTTCTGGAGCAGCGTGGTCCAGGCGGCATCGGTCAGGGGATTCTTGAGGTGGATGCCGTCCAGGCTGTGTTGCAGGCGTTTGAGGTGTGCCGGCAGGTGGAACAGGCGGCCCGCGTAAGCAGGTATCACTTCATAGACCCCGTCACCGAACAGGAAACCCCGGTCCAGCGGCGAGATGTGCGCTTCAGCGAGCGGCAGGAAACGGCCGTTCAGATGGGCCAGGGCTAAGGGCAGAGCCACGTGATTATTTCTTGCTGAACCAGAGCCGCATGCCATCGAACAGGCGGCGGAAGATGTTGCCTTCCGGTACCGCCTTCAGGGTGTAGAGCGGCACCTGGGCCAGCAGTCGGTCGCCGAGGCTGATGTCCAAGGTGCCCACTTGCGTATGTTCCGCCACCGGTGCGATCAGGCCGGCATGTCCCTGCACCGTAGCGTGCAGGTCGGCATAGCCGCCCTTGGGCAGGGTGACGTAGAGGTCGTCCAGCACTCCGGTCTGCACATCACCATCCGCTCCCTTCCACACTTTCACGCTGCTGATGGCGCTGCCGGCGGCGTAGAGCTTGCGGGTCTCGAAGAAGTTGGAACCGTAGTTGAGCAGTGCCTCGGCGTATTGGGCCCGGGCCTTGGTGGACTTGGTGCCCATGACCACGGAGATGAGGCGCATGGCGCCGCGGTTGGCGCTGGCGATCAGGCAGTAGCCGGCATCGTCGGTATCACCTGTCTTGAGGCCATCCACCGTGGTGTCAGTGAACAGAAGGTCGTTGCGGTTCTTCTGGCTTATCTTGTTCCAGGTGAAATCCTTCTCCATGAAATAGTGCTGGTATTCCGGGAACTCACGCACGATGGCGCTGGAGAGCACGGCCAGGTCCCGCGCGGTGGTGTAATGCTGCCGATCGGCGGTCAGACCGGAGGCGTCCACGAAGTGGCTGTCTTTCATGCCGAGCTTCTCGGCGTACTGATTCATGATGGAGACGAAGGCATCCTCGCTGCCGCCGACGCGCTCTGCCAGGGCTACGGTGGCGTCGTTGCCGGATTGCACCACCATGCCCTGTATCAGCTGTTGGATGGTGACGCGGCTGCCGAGCTGGACGAACATGCGCGAGCCGCCCATGCGCCAGGCGCGCTCGCTGATAGGAGCAGTGTCGTCTTGATGGATGACACCGTCCTTGAGGGCGTGGAACACCACGTAGGCCGTCATCAGCTTGGTGAGGCTGGCGGGTTCGCGATGCTGGTCCTGGTTGGAGGCGGCGATCACCTGGCCGCTGTTCGCATCCATCAGCACGTAGCTCTTGGCATCGAACTGCGGCGGGGCGGGGATGGGTATCGCGCTGGCGGTGGCGGCGACAGACAGGAGCAGCAAGGCAAGCAGGCACTGGGCTCTCAACGGACACCTCGATGGACAGGAGTGCGACGGCGCGGTGAATTTTACCCGTTTGCGCCGGACCCTGCAGGCAGCCGCTTATGGGATGACGATCTCCGCATCCGGATAACCCAAGGCTGCGAGCCGGGTGCCCAGCTGGTCCACCCCGGCCACATCCGCCACCGGCCCGATGCGCACTTTATAGAGGATGCGCGCGCCGTCCGTCACAGGCAGGATGAAGGCCGGCCCCACGCCTGCGCCAGCGAGTTTCTGCAGCGCTGATTCAGCGTTGCCGCGCTCCGCGAATGCGCCCACTTGCAGGAACATGCTGGGCTCGCCGGCGGCAGGCTTGGCCTGGGGTGCCGCGGCTGTTGCCGCGGGTGCCGAGGCCAACACCGGCGCCGGCGGCGGAGCTGCTGCTGTAGAGACCGTCACAGGCGGAGCTGTCTCGCCCGGCGCCACTGCCTGCACGTCCACGAGAGCCGTGCCCTTGCCCAGCATGTCGAGCCGGGAGGCGGCAGCGTAGGACAGGTCGATGAGCCGGTTATCCACGAAAGGTCCGCGGTCGTTGATCTTCACGATCACGCTCTTGCCGTTCTGCAGGTTGGTGATCCGCGCATAGCAGGGGATAGGCACCACCTTGTTGGCGGCGCTCATGGAGTACATGTCGTAGGTCTCGCCGTCGGAGGTACGCCCGCCGTTGAATTGGGTGCCGTACCAGGAGGCGATGCCGCGGTCGTGGTAACTCTTGCAGGATGGCGCCAGGGTGTAGCTCTTGCCCAGCACGGTGTAGCTCGCCGGGTTGCCGTAGCGGCTCGGCGTCACGTCCTTTGGCACCGCGTTCGGCACCTGCGACACGTCCACAGGTTGGCCGGGTCCGTGGTCGTGGGTGGCGGGGAACTGTGTGCAGCCGCTCAGTCCAAGCAGCAATGTAGGAAGCAAGATCCGCGGCACAAGTATGTGCCGCGCGCGCATCGAGCGCGTCTGCGCGTGATGCGGCGTAGGCGAGTCCGAAGCTGGGTCGGACTCGTCGAGTCTGCAAAAGTGCAGGACGCACTTTTGCAGACCAGTCGGGTAGGCTCTCTTATGGGGGAGCAAGGCGGTTCTCTGCGGCGCGTCGCTCGGCGATGGCGGTGGCCAGCTGCACCACCGCCATGGCATACAGGGGGCTGCGGTTGTACTGGGTGATGACCCGGAAGTTATGCAGCCCGACCCAGTAGTGCATCTCGCTGTCCCCCTGCAACGCCACCAGCTCTCCTTCGGTAGCGTCGTCTATGCCGCTGCTTAAGACCACCTGGGCCGCACGCAAGGCGCCTACGGTGGTGGGATCGAGGGGCGCGGGCGGCATGACGCCTTCGCGGATGGCGGCGGGGACTACGATCAGGCCGTTGGCCTGCCAGCCGTGCAGGTGGAAGTAGTTCGCCACGCTGCCGATGATGTCGGCCCAATCACCCCAGATGTCGCGCTTGCCGTCCGCGTCGAAATCCACTGCGTATTGGCGGAAGCTGTCGGGCATGAACTGCGGCGCGCCCATGGCGCCCGCATAGGAACCCATGGGCGTGAGCGGATCCAGGGACTGCTCGCGGCACATGATGAGGAACTGTTCCAGCTCACCCTGGAAGAAAGTCGCCCGCGGCGGATAGTCGAAGGCGAGGGTGGTGAGGGAGTCGATGACTGGGTAGCCGCCGTGCTGGCGCCCGTAGAAGCTCTCTACTCCCACGATGGCCACGATGATCTCCGCCGGTACGCCATATTCCGCCTCGGCCTTCTGCAGGTTCGTGTCCTCCTTGTTCCAGAAGGCCACACCGCCGTCGATACGCGCATCGGTGACGAACAGCGGTTCATACTGATACCAGGCCTTGGATTCATAGGGTCGGGTGATGGCATCTATGACCGCCTGGCGTCTATGGGCGCCGTTGATGGCGCGTTCCACCCAGGGCCGCTCGAAGCTGTCTTTTGTCACCACGTAGTCCACGAAATGCTGCACATCGGCACGTGCCACATAGGCCGTGGCGGAGGCCGGCGCCGGGGTCGAAGATTGCAGGTGGAGCGGGGGTTGGTGGGCGCAGGCTGCGAGCAGGAGCAGGAGGGAGAGGCTTGCGAGTGACGGGAGCCGTATGTTCAAGATGCCACTAGCTTGCGGTGTGAATGGATGCTCATGAGGATACCGAATCCCGCCATGAGGGTCACCATGGAGGTGCCGCCGTAGCTGATGAGCGGCAGCGGCACGCCTACCACCGGGACGATGCCCGACACCATGCCGCTGTTGATGAACACGTAGGTGAAGAACGCCATACTGAGGCTGCCGGCGGTGAGCCGCGAGAAGGTGTCCTGGGCGCGCATGGCGATGAGCAGCGAGCGCACCACGATGAAACCGTACAGCCCTATGAGGGCCAGGGTACCGATGAAACCGAACTCTTCGCCCACAACGGCGAAGATGAAGTCAGTGGAGCTCTCAGGCAGGAAATCCAGCTGCGACTGGGTGCCCTGCAACCAACCCTTACCGAAGACACCGCCGGAGCCGATGGCGATCTCCGACTGGATGATGTGGTAGCCGGCGCCGAGGGGATCGCGCTGGGGATTGAGGAAGGTGAGCACCCGGTCGCGCTGGTAGGCGTGCATGAAATGCCAGACCAGGGGTGTGACCACCGCCAGCAGCAGGAATATCAGCAGGATGACCCGCCAGCGCAGGCCCGAGAGGAAGATGCCGAAGGCGCCTGCGCTCATGATGAGCAGCGCAGTGCCGAGATCAGGCTGTATGCCCACGAGCATCACGGGCACCAGCACGATGAGCACCAGCACCGGGAGCTGCCGCCAGCCGGGCGGCAGCGGTCTGTCGTGCAGGTACCAAGCCACCATCATGGGCACGGCGATCTTCATGACTTCCGACGGCTGGAAGCGCACCACCCCGAGACTGAGCCAGCGCTGGGCGCCGCGACCGATGTGGCCCGAGTGCAGGGTGAGGAGTAGAAGGAGGAGACCGAAGCCGAACACCCAGGGCGTCCATAGTCGCAGGAACTGGGGCGAGAGCTGCGCCACCACCAGCAGCACACCGAAGGACAACACCAGGCGCACCGCCTGGCGATAGACCATGCCTTGATCCTGGCCACCGGCGCCGTAGAGGATGGCGAGTCCCGCGACGCACAGGCCCAGGATGGCCACCAGGAGCGGCCCATCCAGGTTGAGACGGTCCAGCATCCGCTCACCGAAGCTGAGTTCGCTGGTGGAACGGTAACCGGAGCCGGGTTGGAGTTCGGGACTCATGGTGTGGGGGGAGTGGTGCCCTGGTTCAGAAGATACGCGTCCAGGACTTGGCGCGCCAACGGCGACACAGTGGGGCCGCCGCCGCCATGTTCCACCAGTACTGCCACCGCGATGCGCGGCTGCTCCGCCGGGGCGAAGGCGATGAACCAGGCGTGGTCACGCAGCGCCTCCGGCGTGTCGGATTCATCCTCTTCACCCATGACACCGAGCTTCTTGGCATGCACCTGGGCGGTACCAGTCTTGCCGGCGATGGCGTACTTCGTGCGGCCGATGAGCGCTGCGGCAGTACCGTAAGTCACCGTCCCGATCATGGCCTTGGTAATCAGATCCCAGGCGCCGGGCGTGTTCACCTGCACCGCCGGTAAAGCCTGGGGCGCTGTGTCGCTGATCACGCCCGACAGAGGATCGCCCACCGCGTGCAGCACTCTGGGTGCGTAGCGCTGGCCGTGCATGGAGAGGGTGGCAGTGGCGGCGGCCAGTTGCAGTGGTGTCACCAGCATGTAGCCCTGGCCGATGCCGGTGATCACCGTCTCGCCGAGATACCAGGGCTGGTGCATGGTCTTGCGCTTCCATTCCGGCGAGGGGATCACGCCGGGTTGGGCGCCTACGAGATCGACGCCCGGGGGCTGGCCGAAACCGAACAGAGTGAGGAAGTCATGCACCCGGTCGATGCCGAGCTTCATGGCCACCGTGTAGAAGTACACATCGCAGGATTCCGCGATGGCCTTGACCATGTTGGTCTCGCCGTGGCCGCCGGCGCGCCAGTCACGGTAAGGGTTGGGGTTGCTCGGCAGGTAGAAGTAGCCGGGGCACATCAGGTCCGCGAAGGGGTTCACCACGTTGTAGTTGAGCGCTGCGAGCCCGAGGAAGGGCTTGATGGTGGAACCGGGCGGATACTGGCCACGCAAAGCACGGTTGAACAGGGGCTGGGATGGGTCGTCCTGTAGCTCATCGTAGGCATCCGTGTCGATGCCGCCTACGAACAGGTTCGGATTGTAGGAGGGGCGGCTCACCAGGGCCAATATCTCGCCGGTCTGGGGGTCGATGGCCACCACCGCGCCGTTGGATTTGCCCAGAGCCTTCTCTGCCACCGCCTGTAGCTTCACATCAATAGATAGGTAGAGGTCACTGCCGGGCACCGACGGGGTGTAGGACACGGTGCGCACCGGACGGCCTTCCGCGTTGGTCTCCACCTGGCGCACGCCCACGGAGCCATGTAGTAATTTCTCGTAGGATGCCTCCACGCCGATCTTGCCGATCTCGGAAGTGCTGGTGTACTGCTCAGGGTCCAGCGCGTCCAGTTCATCAGGATCCGCGAGACCTACGTAGCCCACCACGGCGGCCGTGAGTTCCCCCTGGGGGTAGTAACGCTCGAGGGTGGCGCGGATATCCACGCCCGGGAAATCCTGGCGCTCCGCCGCGAAGCGCGCGATCTCGTCGTCCGAGAGGGTCACGCGCAAGGGCAGCGGCTGGAAGGGACGCTTGGTCTTGAGCAGTTCGTTGAAACGCTTCAGGTCAGTGGGTCTGAGGTCCACCACCTTGCCAAGGGAGGCGAGGGTAGCGTCCAGGTCGGGCACCTGCTCCGGCACCACGTCGAGTTCGTAGCTGGGACGGTTCTCCGCCAGAGCCACGCCGTTGCGGTCGAAGATGAGCCCCCGGGGCGGGGTCACGGGCTCATCATGCAAGCGGTTGCCTTCCGCGAGAGTCGCGTAGTGGCTGTAGTTCACGAGCTGCAGGTCGATGAGCCGGCCGGCCACCACCAGCAGCAACACGAGCGCGATAGCACCCACTGCGATGGCGCGCACCCGGAACAGGTGTTGTTCCATCCATTCGTTGCGGATGCGTATGCGTGCCATGGAGATGTCAGCCTAAAAATTACCGGGCTTTGTCATGTGTATCTTTCGGTGCATGTATGCGCCGACGCCCATCCGGCAGTCCGATGCCGGATGGGCGGAGCCCGGCCTGGATTTACTCCAGGCCGGGTGAGGAGAAAAAGAGCAGGGACGCGCTTTTTTCGATATATTCACTTTCAGCTCACTTGATATCGGTGCTGCACGCGGGTCAGGAGCTGCAGCACCCAGGGCCACAGTAACGCGCTCACCACCGTCGGAGTCCAACGCAGGGCTGCACCCACGGTATAGCCCAGCATGCCGTCCACCCAGAAGAGCACGAAGCTGTAGAGCAGCATGATGGAGAGCACCACCACGCATTGCTGCCACCAGGGATAGACCCGCACCTGTAGATGCAGCCAAAGAGTGGCCCAGGCCACCAGCACCAGCGCGAGGGCGTGCTCGCCGAGCAGGGTACCGGTGAGGGCATCCACCAGCAGGCCGGCCACGAAGGCAGTGATCACGCCCACCCGGTGCGGGAGCCACAGGCACCAGTACATGGTGACCAGCGGCACCCAGATGGGGCGGAAGACCTCGGCCCAATGGGGCAGGGGCCAGATGGTGAGGATGAGCGCCGCGAGATAGGTGGCGGCGATGACCCAGGCAGCGCGCGGCGGCGACAGGTCTCTCATGGCTTCTTCTTCCGGCTCGAAGGCCTCTTGGCGGTGACCATCGGCGCGGTGTCCTTCTTCGGCAGATCGATGTCCGGCGACGGCGCTAGCGGCCAATAGAGCAGTACTTCGCGGCCGTGGCTCAAGTCGGCGGAGGTGTGGGCTGTGACGGTGGCGAAAGGTTCCGTGGGGTTGCGTTCGAACTTGGTCACGGTGCCCACGGGGTAACCGATGGGATAGTGGCCACCGAGGCCCGAGCTCACCAGGAGATCCCCGGCTTTCACGTCGCTGTCGTTGGTGATGTAAGGCAGGGACAGCTGTTCCAGATCGGCGGTGCCCACCGCGAGGGTGCGCAGGCCGGTGCGGTTGACCACCACCTGTATCGCCTGGCCCGGGTCTGTGATGAGCGTCACCTCGGCTTCCAGGGGATCGGCACGCGCCACCTGGCCTACGATGCCATTCTCGTCCAGCACCGTCTGGCCCGCGTACACGCCGTCGCCGGAACCCTTGTCTATCACCACGAGATGCCGGAAGGGGTCCAGATCCGCCGCCAGCAATTCTGCCACGCTGATGCGGCCCGGCACCCGTGCGGTCGCCTGCAAGAGTGCGCGCAGCCGCTGGTTCTCCTGTTCCAATGCGGCCAGCTGCTGCAACTGCGTGTCGCTTATCAGTAGGTGCTCCTTGAGCACTCCGTTCTCCTGCACCAGCGCCACATGGGTCGCGATCTTGTCCTCGGCCCAGAGCAACACCGCATGCGGCACGTTGACCGCTGCTTGCACCGGATACACGAGGGTGGAGAGCGCGGCGTGCATGCGCCGCAGGTTGCCGCTCTGATGGTCATAGACCATGAGCACGATGGATACGGCGATGAGCAGCAGGGTGCGCAGGGCACCGGCGGGACGGCTGGAGAAGAGTTGCGGCGAACGCCGGCGGCGGAGGATGGCCACTCAGTGCGCCTGCATAGGCGAGGGCATGCGGATCACTATCGCCGGATTGGGGCTGCGCACGCCGACCTCGGTGGAGATGCGGGAAAGTGCGTCAATTTTGCGGCCCGGAGGCCTCCGCCGCAACTGGTAGCGGGCTGTTTCGCCGCCTTTATTGGCGGCTGGTGACGGGGGTCGCTTATTCGACGGCGAAGGTCTCGGCACCGTACTCGTCGATGAGTTCCAGTACCTTGCCGCCGCCGCGGGCCACGCAGGTGAGCGGGTCGTCGGAGATCAGTACCGGCAGCCCGGTCTCCTCCCGGAGCAAGCGGTCTATGTCGCGCAACAGGGCGCCGCCGCCCGTGAGCACGATGCCGTTGGTGGCCACATCGGAGCCCAGCTCCGGCGGAGTCTGTTCCAGAGCGTGCTTGACCGCGCTGACGATGCCCGCCAGGGGTTCCTGCAGGGCTTCCAGTACTTCGTTGCTGTTCATGGTGAAGCTGCGCGGCACGCCCTCAGAGAGGTTGCGGCCCTTCACTTCCATCTCCAGGAGTTCCTTGGCGGGATAAGCGCAGCCAATCTGGTGTTTGACGCGCTCGGCCGTGGCCTCGCCGATGAGGATGCCGTAGTTGCGGCGCACGTAGTTGATGATGGCTTCGTCGAAGCGGTCGCCGCCGATGCGCGCCGAGGCCGCGTACACGATGCCGTTGAGGGAGATCACCGCCACCTCGGAGGTGCCGCCGCCGATGTCCAGCACCATGGAGCCCATGGCTTCATGCACCGGGAGCCCGGCACCGATGGCCGCAGCCATGGGTTCTTCGATGAGATAGACCTTGCGGGCGCCGGCACCGGCCGCGGACTCGCGGATGGCACGGCGTTCCACCTGGGTGGCGCCGTAGGGCACGCATACCAGCACCCGCGGCGTGGGCCGGAAGTAACGGTTGCCGTGGGCCTTCTTGATGAAATGCTTGAGCATCTGCTCGGTGATGGTGAAGTCGGCGATCACGCCGTCCTTCATGGGCCGGATAGCCACGATGTTGCCCGGGGTGCGGCCCAGCATGCGTTTGGCATCGGCACCATAGGCTTCGATGACCTTGTTGCCGCGGCCTGGTTCCTCGCGGATGGCGACCACTGAGGGCTCGGAGAGGATGATGCCCTTGCCGCGCATATAGATGAGGGTGTTGGCGGTACCCAGGTCTATGGACAGGTCGGTGGAGAAGAATCCGCGCAGGCTTTTGAACATGGTTATATGCTGACGATACCGGACAAGACAGGCGCGTTACTTTAACAACGGGGGGCTCCGGCGGCAAGCAGGTTTATGCGATAATTCACTGGATTTGCGCGACTTTTTCCCGGAGACCTGTATGTCCCTCACCCCGGATGACGTCAAGGGCATCGCCCGCCTCGCACGGCTTTCCATAGCCGAGCAGGATATCCCGGCTTATGCCAAGACCCTGTCCAGCATCCTCGAGTTCGTGGCCCAGCTCGAGAAAGTGGATACCGCCAAGGTCGCCCCCATGGCCCACCCCCTGGACATGACCCAGCGGCTGCGGGAGGACCGGGTCAGCGGGCAAGTGCAGCGCGACCGTTACCAGGAAAACGCCCCGCAGACGGAAGCCGGGCTGTATCTGGTACCTAAAGTGATCGAATGAACAACGGGCCTCAAGGGCCCACGAGCAGAAGATCTTAGAGCATGCACAAGAAGACACTCGCCGAACTGGCCCGCGACCTGAAGGCGCGGAAAGTATCCAGCGAAGAACTCACCCGCGCCTTCCTGGCGCGTATCGAGCGCTACAACCCGACACTCAACGCCTTCATCAGCGTGTTGACGGAGTCCGCCCTCGTCGAGGCGCGGGCCGCCGACCAGATACTGGCGGCAGGCAAGGGCGGTCCGCTCACCGGCCTGCCCATCGTCCATAAGGACATCTTCTGCACAGAGGGCGTGAAGACCAGCTGTGGCTCCAAGATGCTGGACAACTTCATCGCGCCCTACGACGCAACCGTAGTGGCGCGCCTGAAGCAGGCCGGCACGGTGTTGCTCGGCAAGGCCAACATGGACGAGTTCGCCATGGGCTCGTCCAACGAGACGAGCTATTACGGCCCGGTGAAGAACCCCTGGGACGTGAAGTGCGTACCGGGCGGCTCCTCGGGCGGTTCCGCGGCGGCGGTAGCGGCGCGGCTCACGCCCGCGGCCACCGGCACCGACACCGGCGGCTCCATCCGCCAGCCGGCGGCGCTGGTCGGCCTCACGGGCCTCAAACCCACCTATGGATGCGTGTCGCGTTACGGCATCATCGCCTTTGCCTCCAGCCTCGACCAGGCGGGAGTCATCACCTATACGGCGGAAGACACGGCCCTGCTCATGCAGGTGATCGCGGGTTACGACGAACGGGATTCGACCAGCGTGGACCGGCCGGTGCCGGATTACACGGCGGCCCTGGCCCAGCCGGTGAAGGGTCTGCGCATCGGCGTGCCCAAGGAATTCTTCGACAAGGGCCTGGACCCGCGGGTGGCAGAGGCGGTGCAGGCGGCCATCGGCGTTTATAAGAAGCTCGGCGCCGAGATCAAGGAGATCAGCCTGCCCAACTTCTGGCTGTCGGTGCCCACCTATTATGTGGTGGCGCCCGCCGAATGCTCCTCCAACCTGGCGCGCTTCGACGGCGTGCGCTTCGGTTATCGCTGCCAGGATCCCATCGATCTGACGGACCTCTACATGCGCAGCCGCGGCGAAGGCTTCGGCGACGAGGTGAAGCGCCGCATCATGACCGGCACCTACGTACTGTCTTCCGGCTACTACGATGCCTATTACATCAAGGCCCAGAAGACCCGCGCCCTCATCCGTCAGGACTTCCTGGACGCCTTCGGCAAGGTGGACGTGATCATGGGTCCCACGAGCCCGAGCCCGGCATTCGCCCTAGGCGAGAAGACCGACGACCCCGTGACCATGTACCTGAACGACATCTATGCCAACGGCGTGAACCTGGCGGGTCTGCCGGGCCTGTCCATCCCCGCGGGCTTCGCCGGTCACCTGCCCGTGGGCCTGCAGATCATCGGCAATTATTTCGACGAAGCGCGCCTGCTCGCCATGGGCCACCAGTATCAGCGTGAGACGGATTGGCATACACGCATACCCAAAGGCTTCGAATAAGAGTCATGCACATGGAATGGGAAACCGTCATCGGTCTTGAGGTCCACACGCAGCTGCTGACGAAGAGCAAGCTCTTCTCGGTCGCGTCCACCCAGTTCGGTGCGCTGCCGAACAGCCAGGCGAACCTGGTGGACCTCGGCTATCCCGGCGTTCTGCCGGTACTGAACAAGGAAGCGGTGCGCATGGCCGTGAAGCTGGGCCTGGCGGTGAGCGCCGGCGTCGCTTCCCGTTCGGTGTTCGCCCGCAAGAACTACTTCTATCCCGACCTGCCCAAGGGTTACCAGATCAGTCAGTACGAACTGCCGGTGGTGGCCAAGGGTCATCTGGACATCGAACTGGAAGACGGCACGACGAAGCGCATCGGCATCACCCGCGCGCACCTGGAAGAAGATGCCGGCAAGTCATTGCACGAGGGCTTCGGCGCCCACTCAGGCATCGATCTCAACCGCGCCGGTACGCCGCTCTTGGAGATCGTGTCGGAGCCGGACATGCGCTCCGCCAAGGAAGCGGTGACTTACCTCAAGAAGCTGCACAGCCTGGTCCAGTATCTCGAGATCTGCGACGGCAACATGCAGGAAGGCTCTTTCCGCTGCGATGCCAACGTCTCCGTGCGCAAGAAGGGCGAGGCGAAGTTCGGCACCCGTGCCGAGCTCAAGAACATCAATTCCTTCCGTTACGTCGAGAAGGCTATCAACTACGAAGTGGAACGTCAGATCGAGCTGCTGGAGGGTGGTGGCAAGGTGGTGCAGGAGACGCGCCTCTACGACTCGGACAAGGACGAGACCCGCTCCATGCGCAGCAAGGAAGAGGCCAACGATTACCGTTATTTCCCTGATCCGGACCTCCTACCCCTGGATATCTCCGCCGCTTTCATCGCGGAAGTGAAGGGCAGCCTGCCGGAATTGCCGGACGCCAAGAAGCAGCGTTTCACCGCCGAGTACGCTCTCTCGGCCTATGATGCCGGCCTGCTCACCGCCAGCCGCGAGCTGGCGGACTTCTACGAATCCGTGGCGAAGGCCGTGGGCGAGTCCAAGCTCGCTGCCAACTGGGTCATGGGCGACTTCTCCGCGGCCCTCAACAAGGACGACCTGGAGATCGACGCGAGCCCGGTGAACGCCGCCATGCTCGCCGGCATGCTGAAGCGCATCCACGACAACACCATCTCCGGCAAGATCGCTAAAGAGGTGTTCGAGGCCATGTGGGCGGGTGAAGGTGATGCAGACGCAATCATCGAGAAGAAGGGCCTGAAGCAGATAACCGACAGCTCGGCCCTGGAGAAAGCCATCGACGAGGTGATGGCAGCCAGCCCCGCGCAGCTCGCCGACTACCGTTCCGGCAAAGACAAGCTGTTCGCTTACTTCGTGGGCCAGGTGATGAAGGCCACCAAGGGCAAGGCGAACCCCCAGCAGGTGAACGATCTCCTGCAGAAGAAGCTCAAGAGCTAGGGCCGGAGTCGGGCAGGATGCTTGAAAATCCGCCAATCCGCACCCATATCCGGCATTCACCTCTCTTGATGGGTCCGGTATGAGCGAGCACGACACACTCAGACGTTTCATCTTCGACAAGCTGCCGGTGCACGGCCGCCATGTGCATCTGGATGCCACCTGGCGCGCCGCTCTGGAGCGGCAGGACTACCCGGCGCCGGTACGCGCGCTGCTGGGTGAAGCCATGGCGGCGGCGGCATTGCTGTCGGCTACCCTAAAGTTCGACGGCAGCATCACCCTGCAGATACAGGGCACGGGTCCCGTGCATCTACTGGTGGTGCAGTGCACCAGCGGCCTCAGCTTGCGCGGCCTGGCCCATTGGAGCGGGGAGATCCTGCCGGCGAGCTTCCGCGAACTCGTGGGTGACGGGCGGCTTGCCATGACCATCGAACAGGCCAACAAGACCGAGCGTTACCAGAGCATCGTGCCCCTGGAGGGCGCCACGTTGGCGGCATCCCTCGAGGGCTATTTCGACCGTTCCGAGCAGTTAGCCACGCGCCTCTGGCTGACGGCCGGTGACGGCTGCGCCGCAGGCATGCTGTTGCAGATGCTGCCGGACCGGGATGCGGACAGCGATGCCTGGCAGCATGTCACGATCTTGAGCGACACCCTGAAGCAGACGGAACTCTCCGAACTGCCGGCCCAGGAGTTGCTGCACCGCTTGTACAACGAGGACGATGTGCGCCTGTTCGAAGGCGCGCCGGTGGCGTTTCGTTGCCGCTGCTCACGGGACTGCATCGAGGGCACCCTGCGGGGTCTCGGCCATGAAGAAGTGCAGTCCATCCTCGTGGAGCACGGTAGCGTGGGCGTGGACTGCGAGTTCTGCGGCAAGCATTACGGCTTCGACGCGGTGGATGTGGAATCGCTGTTCAGCGCGGCTGTCCCGCTGTCCGGCGGCAGCGCCAGGCACTGAAGCGATGCAGCGCACACGATCCAAAATATCGTGTGTGCTGCTGCTGGTGCTCGCGGCCGCTGCCTACATGCCGGGCGCCGCGGCGCTGGATCCCAGCCTCGCCTGGTACACCCTCGAAGGTCCGCACTTCAAGGTGAGCTATCACGCCGGTGAGGAACAGCTGGCGCAGCACGCGCTGGATGTGGCGGAAGACGCCGCCGCGCGACTCGATCCCTGGCTGCAATGGCAGCCGGTGGACAAGGTGCAGGTGGTGCTCACTGACCATGAAGACCTGCCCAACGGTCTTACCACCTCCTTCCCCCGGGATCACATCGAACTCTACGTGTCGCCGCCCGACGGCCTGGACACGCTGGAGGATTTCGACGACTGGTTCCGGCTGCTCATCACCCACGAGTACACCCATATCCTCCAGCTGGATAAGGTGACCGGTGCGCCGGCCTTCCTGCAGAAGATATACGGGCGTAACTACCTGCTCCTGCCGGGCATGTACCAACCCACGGCGCTCCTGGAAGGTCTCGCGGTGTATGACGAGACCGATGCGGCCGCCCATACCGGCCGCGGCCAGAGCAGCCTGTACGCCATGTACATGCGTGCCGAGGTGGAACGAGGCGTGCGTCCCTGGTCCCAGGTGACCATGGCCGGGGTCACCGAATGGCCCGAGGGCGACATACCTTATCTATACGGCATCAACTTCTATCAGTTCATCGCGGCGACTTACGGCAAGGACTCCATCCCCAGGCTGGTAGACGAGTACAGCGACCACCTGATCCCCTTCCGGGTGGGCGGGAACCTGGAGGACGTGCTGGGGGACGATCGGGACGTGATCTGGGACAAGTTCACGGACTATCTACAGCAGCGTTACGGCGCGCCGCCTTATCCGGCGGGCACAACGCTCACGGAAGGCGAGCGGCTCACGCAGCACGGGTATGACACCGCAGCCCCCCGGGCGACGGCCGACGGGCGCGTGTTGTACGTGCGGGACGACAGCCATCAACAGCCCGCCATCATGGTGTGGCAGGCGGGCAGCAGCCGCGAGCTGGCCAAGACCTTCACACCGGCGCGTCTCGACTGGAATCCGCAGGCAGGCCTCTTGGTGGCACGGCCCGAGGTCTGCCATGAGTACCACCTGAATTTCGATCTGTACCGTGTCGATCCGGACGACGGCGATGTCACCCGACTCACCCGTTGCGGCCGCTATCACTACGGCGCCTGGTCACCGGACGGCAGGCATATCGTCGCGGCCCGCATGGATCTGGGGCAAAGCAGCCTGGTGTTGATGGACGCCGATGGCAGCGGACCCGAGACCCTGTGGAACGGAGAGAGCGGGGTGATCCTGGGAGAACTCGCCTGGTCGCCGGATGGCAGTCATCTCGTGGCAGCCCTGTGGCGTCCCGGTCGCCGCTGGGGCCTGGAAGAATTCTCTTTCGCAAGCAAGCGCTGGCAGCCCTTGGTGGAAGGCGTGGGGGATGTGGGCGATCCGGAGTACACCCCCGACGGCAAGGCAGTACTGTTCAGCGCCGATGCGGGCGGCGTGTATAACCTCAGACGTGTGGATATCGCGAGCCATGCGGTCACCACTCTCACCCATGTGAGTACCGGCGCGTTCTCGCCCACGCAGGGCGCGGGGGGCGACATCTATTATCTCGGCTATACCGCCGAGGGCTACGACCTCTACCGCTTGCCAGCGGCGCAAGTCCTGGCGGAGCCGCTCACGCTGGCGACGTCCGCTTACACCGCGTTCCCGCCTCCACCCAAGGTGGAGGGCGAAGTCCATGATTACTCCCTGTGGGATGGCCTGCTGCCGGCCTACTGGACACCGGAATTAGGTGCCGGACCAGATGTGCTGATAGTGGGTGCCGCCACCACCGGGCAGGATGCCCTGGGTGTGCATCTCTATTCCGCGGACATCAATTACGAGTTTACCCACCACCTCGTTGGCGGGAGTCTCCTCTACCAGTACGCAGACCGGCTGCAGTTCCTGGCAGTCCGGCAGTATGAGCTGTATTCGAGCACCACTGACCTGCAAAGCATCCGCCGACAGGACCGCTTGCAAGCTCTGTGGCAGCGCCCCTGGCCCATGTTGCAGCGCACGCTGACTTTCAGCATCGGTGCTGCCAGCGACGCCGAGAAGGATGTGTACGATGCGCCCGGTTTCGGCACGTCGCCGGCGCGGGATGCCACTGCTGGCATCGCCTTCGACTGGAACAGCACCCAGAACTGGCCCATCTCCATCAGCCCTGATGACGGCCGGAACGTGACCTTTGTGGCGGAGAGCAGCGACGCCTTCGCCAGTGATTACCACGGCAATGCCTATCGTCTGGACTGGAATGAACTCATCCGAGCGGGAGATGAAGTGGTGGTGGCCCTGCGCTATCTACAGGGTTATGGCACGGAGGGCATCCAGCCCTTCAACCTGGGCAGCCCCACGGATCCGGGCGTCGGCACGCCAGCGGCGCAGCTCCTGTTCGACCGGCGCAGCTTCGCCTTCCCTGGCTATCCCTCGGGTCTCGCGGTGCTCACGGGCGACAGCATGCGCCTCGCGAGCGTGGGCCTGCGCATCCCCATCATGCGCCCGGAGTCGGGTCTGAACCTGCCGCCCGTGGGCGTGCACGATTTCTCACTGCGGATCTATTACGATGCCGGCGGTACCTGGGATGCAGGCGGCCGGCCTGCGCATTATTCCCGCAGCGCCGGTGCCGAATGGGTCTCGGACCTCAGCCTCTTCTATCTCGCGGATATCCGCCTGGTGCTGGGTGCGGCCCACGGCTTCGATGCGGGCGGTGAAAACCAGGCTTATGTTTTCCTGGAGACCTCGCTGTTCTGAGCCGGGTCTTCGTCCGCGAGCGACAGATCCACGGCAGTCAATTTCCCTTCCGCTGTTTGCCAGCCACGCAGCTGCAACACACCCTTGGTGCCTATTGAGACGCTCAGGAACAGCTGGGCGAGACCGCGCCATCTCTCGATGTCATCCTCATCGGGTCCGGTCTGTGCCGCGGTGCGGTAGAACGCATACGGCGTCTCTCCCTGGGCGGTGAATTCCTCGCGGAGCTCTGCGGCGCTCTCCTGCGGCTGGATCGGTTTTATCCTGAGAGCACCATCCGGCAGGCGGGTGATGAAACCCGCACCGTTGCCCAGCTGCGCCAGGTGCAGGAGCTTCAGCACCGCGCCGCGCGGCAGCGTCACTGCATTCACTCCTGAGCCTCTCCCTGCCGGTAAGCGACGAAGGAGCCCAGGTAGTCGGCGCATACCACGCCGTCCTGGCCGATGCTGGCTTTGAGTTCTATACGTGCTTTGTCCCGGCGTGCGAGGGTGTCCAGGAATCGCTGCTGGGCCTCAGCCGCCGGCGCTGCACAACGGGCGATCAAGGCCGTGGTCACGGGTTTCAGGTAACGGATGTGAGCCTCGTTCACCACGATATGCAGCTGGGGCTCGTCTTCCAGTAGCAGCCAGAGGTAACCCCAGCAGGCGAGGGTGCCGAGACTCCCGATGCTGCCGCCGAAGGCGGTCTGCTCATGGTTGATGTTAGGAGCCAGGGGCGCCGCGAGGGTGAGGCCCGTTGTGTCGAAAGCTGCGACCTTCACCTGCATCTGCACCACCTGGGGGATGGTGGCGTGCATATAGCGTTCCAGGCGGATCGCCCCTGTCTCGCCGTTCTTCAACGACGGCTGCATACCGGGCATGCGGGGTCCTTCTCGAAGGTGGTGTAACGCATCTCGCCGCTTAGGGCATCGAAGCGCAGCAGGCGGCCCATGAGCGGCCAGCCTGTCTCAGCCAGGAGCTTCAGGGTCTCCACGGCCATCAGGCTGCCCAGCATACCTGTCAGGGGGGCCAGTATGCCGTTCTGCCGGCAGTTCTCCAGCTCCTCGCTGCCTTCTTCGTAGAGGCAGGCGTAACAGGGGCTCGCCGGATCCCGTGCATCGAATACCGTGAGCTGCCCCTCGTAGCGGATGGCCGCGCCGGAGACCAGGGGTGTCTTCGCCGCCACGCAGGCGGCGTTCACCGCGAAGCGGGTGCCGAAGTTGTCGCTGCCGTCCAGCACCACATCGGCGCGGGTCACGGCTGCCGCCAGGGCATCCCGGTCCAGCCGGCCTTCCAGAACCTCGAGATGGCAGTCCGGGTTCAAAGCGGCGAGCGCCGCAGCGGCGGCATCGGTCTTGGGCTTGCCGAGGTCGGATTCCCGGTATAGCACCTGGCGTTGCAGGTTGCTCAAGTCCACCCGGTCGAAGTCGTTGAGCAGCAGCCGGCCCACACCTGCGGCGGCGAGATAGAGTGCCGCCGGCGTGCCGAGCCCCCCTAAGCCCACCAGGAGCACCGTGGCGCCAGCGAGCCGTGCCTGGCCGGCGGCGCCGAAATCCGGCAGCACCAGATGCCGGCTGTAGCGCAGAGCCCGGTCCTGGTCTTCGGTGTCTGAGGCTCGAGTGTTCACGTGAGGGTGATTGTACCGTGAGCGGCGGGGAGGCTTGACAGCCCGCGGTAAATGCCCAAGATGGGTGTCACGCCGCTATATATAAGCATGTGGATGGAGATGGCATGGCCGCCTGGGTCGAATATCTGAAATTCTTCGCGGGACTGGTGGCCATCCTCAACCCCATCGGCGTCATCCCCATCTTCATAAATCTCACCTATAACCAGACGGCGGTGGAGCGGAACCGCACGGCCTTCATGGCCGCGCTCACCGTGGGCGTGGTCTTGGCGGTGGCGCTGCTCTGCGGCGAACTGATCCTGGATTTCTTCGGTATCAGCGTGGCTTCCTTCCAGGTGGCGGGCGGCATCCTCATCCTGTTCAATTCGCTCTCCATGCTGCAAGCCAAGATGGGTGCTACACGCCAGACGGAGGAGGAAGCTCAGGAGACCGCCGAGCGGGAAGATGTCTCGGTGGTGCCCATCGGCGTACCCCTCACCGCCGGTCCCGGCGCCATCAGCACTGTGATCCTCTATGGTCACAAGCCGGCACTGTTCGGTCGCTACGTGATCCTGGTGGGCGGCATCGCCATCGTGGCGCTCATCGTGTGGGCGGCTTTCCGTCTCGCACCGTTCATCTCCCGCGCTTTGAGCCGCACGGGCATCAACATCGTCACACGTCTCATGGGCCTCATCATGGCCGCCATCGGCATCGAGTTCATCGCCGCGGGCCTGCGTATCCTGTTCCCGGCCCTGGCACCCTAGGCCAAGTCCGTCCCGAAATAAAAAGCCGGCTTGCGCCGGCTTTTTTGTCTGCGTGGTCTCCGCGGCTCAGGCTTTACGGGTACTGTTGATGGTGACCGCGGTGACCGGCACATCGCTGTGGCCGCCGCTCCTGCCGGTCTTCACGCCGGCGATCTTGTCCACCACCTCGGTGCCTTTCACCACTTTGCCGAACACCGCGTAGCCGAAGTCCCGCTTGCCGTTGTCCAGGAACACGTTGTCCGCCAGGTTGATGAAGAACTGGCTGGTGGCGCTGTTGATGTCGGAGGTGCGGGCCATGGCGAGGGTATAGGGTTCGTTGGAGAGGCCGTTGTCCGCTTCGTTCTTGATGGGCGCGTTGGTCTTCTTCTGCTGCATGTCCGGGGTGAAGCCACCGCACTGGATCATGAAATCCGGTATCACCCGGTGGAAGATGGTGCCGTCGTAGTGGCCCGCTTCCACGTAAGCGAGGAAGTTCTTCACGCTGATGGGGGCCTTGTCGGCGAAGAGTTCTACGGTGATGTCGCCGACGCTGGTAGACAGGATGATCATGGACGATCCCTCGATGGTTGATACGGCAAGTCTAGCGCGCCGCAGGCGTGTCTGTCCTAATGCCCCCGCTGACCCTGTCCCTCCCTGAGAGGTCTTTGAAGGTATCGGGAGCGGTGTAGCCGTGGGCTGCGAGCAATGCGCGGACCGCGGCACCCTGGTCATGACCATGTTCCAGCAGGAGCCAACCCCGGGGTTCGAGATGCACGGATGCCGCCGCCACGATGCGCCGCAGATCATCCAGACCGTCCGCTCCCGATGCCAGCGCCGCCCGGGGTTCGAAACGCACGTCGCCCATCTGGAGGTGTGGATCGTGTTCGCGTACATAAGGCGGGTTGGAGACGGCCAGCTTGAATCGGCGTCTGGCTAGAGGCGCGAACCAGTCTCCCTGTACGAACTCCACGTTCCCGATGCTGAGGGCGGCAGCATTACTCGCGGCGACAGCCAGTGCTTCCGCACTCATGTCCGTGGCGGTGACGCGGCAACGGGGGCGTTCCCGGGCGAGGGCGAGGGCTACGGCGCCGCTGCCGGTACCGAGATCCAACAGATCCCAATCCGCTCCAGCGGGGGTACGTCGCAGGGCCAGCTCGACCAGGAGTTCCGTCTCATGGCGCGGGATAAGCGTCGCGGGATTCACCTTGAGTTCCAGTGACCAAAACTCACGCTTGCTTGTGAGATAAGCGATGGGCTCGCCGCGACGACGGGCCGCGACCGACCCCCGGAAGCTTTCCAGCGCCGCTGGAGACGGCGTTTCCTCGGGATGTGCATGCAGATGGCTGCGTCCCTTGCCTAGGGCATGGGCCAGCAGGAGTTCTGCATCCAGACGCGGCGCCGGGCTCGCGTCTGCGAGCACCTCGGCGGCGTCATCCAGCAGGGATTTGAGGGTATCCGGCATAGGCAGGCAGGTGACCAAAGTGGGCTTATTGTAGAGGCTCCCGTAAAATGGCGCCTTCCATACCGGCCCTCGGAGGCCGCATGCGCATCTACTCCAACGTCCTCGAGATGATCGGCAACACGCCGATGCTGGAACTCACCCATCTCGATGCGGGCCCCTGCCGGCTCTTCCTCAAACTGGAACTCATGAACCCGGGCGGCTCCATCAAGGACCGCATCGGCCGCAGCATGATCGAGGAAGCCGAGAAGCGCGGCGAACTCAAGCCCGGCGATACCCTCGTCGAGGCCACTGCCGGCAACACGGGCCTAGGGCTCGCGCTGGTGGCCGCCCAGAAAGGCTATCGCCTGATCCTGGTGATCCCCGACAAGATGAGCCAGGAGAAGATATTCAACCTCCGGGCCATGGGCGCCGAGGTGGTGCTGACCCGTTCCGATGTAGCCAAGGGCCATCCTGAGTATTATCAGGACATGGCCCGCCGTCTGGCCAAGGAGCAAGGCGCCTTCTTCGTCAACCAGTTCGGCAACCCCGATAACGTCAAAGCCCATGAGACCACCACCGGCCCCGAGATCTGGGAACAGATGGGCGGCAAGCTCGATGCGGTGGTGGTGGGCGTGGGTTCCAGCGGCACCTTGAGCGGCATAGGCCACTACCTCAAGAAAGTGGCGCCCCAGGTGGAGATGGTGTTGGCGGACCCCAAGGGCTCGGTGCTGGTGGATTACATCAAGACCGGCAAGCTGGGGCAGAAGGGTTCCTGGCTGGTGGAGGGTATAGGCGAAGACTTCATCCCCGACATCTGTGACCTCTCGGTGGTGAAGCATGCTTACACCATCCCGGACAGCGAAGCCTTCGCCACCGCCCGGGATGTGCTGCGCAAGGAAGGCCTGCTCTTGGGCTCGTCCTCGGGCGTGCTGATCGCCGCAGCCCTGCGCTACTGTCGCGAACAGAAGACTCCGAAGCGCGTAGTCACCTTGGGCGCCGACACCGGTAATAAGTATCTCTCCAAGCTATACAACGACTTCTGGATGATCGAGCAGGGCTTCATAGACCGGCCTAAGCGCGGCGATCTGGGGGATTGCGTGGGCCGCCCCTATTGGGAGCGGGCCACGGTGTACGTCGGTCCGGCGGACACCCTCGCCACCGCCCATACCCGCATGCGCAACAACGGCATCTCCCAGCTGCCGGTGATGGACGGCAAGAATTTCCTGGGTGCGGTCACCGAGATAGACCTGATCCAGGCGGTGCAGGGCGACGAGCATGGATTCACCCAGGAGGTACGCGCCGCCCTCAACGCCGGCTTCCCGCGTATAGACGTGAGCCAGGGTGAGAAGCTCCTGTTCTCGCTCATGGAGACAGAGACCGCCGTGGCGGTCATGGATGGCGACGGCTTCCTCGGCCTCGTGACACGCAGCGATCTCTTGAATCGCCTGCGCCTGCAATGAATACCCCGGAGTAACCGATCGTGAAAACCAAAGATACCCGCCATAGCTTCGCTACCCGCGCCATCCATGCCGGCCAATCCCCGGACCCCAGCACCGGCGCCGTGATGCAACCCATCTATGCCACCTCCACTTATGCCCAGAAGAGTCCCGGCCAGCACCAAGGCTATGAGTACTCGCGCACCCAGAACCCCACGCGCATGGCCTATGAGCGCTGCGTGGCGGACCTGGAGAACGGTACACAGGGTTATGCCTTCGCTTCGGGCCTGGCTTCGACGGCCAGCATCCTCGACATGCTGGACAGCGGCAGCCACGTGGTGGCCATGGATGACATGTACGGCGGCACCTTCCGCCTGTTCGACAAGGTGCGCAAGCGTTCCGCAGGCCTCAAGTTCAGTTTCGCGGACCTGCGCGATCGCAAGGCACTCGAAGCCGCGCTGCGCCCCGAGACGCGACTGATCTGGGTGGAGACACCCAGTAATCCGACGCTCAAGATCGCCGACCTACAGATGATCGCGGAGGTGGCGCGCGGCAAGAACATCATCACGGTCTGCGACAACACCTTCGCTTCACCTGCGCTGCAGCGGCCCCTCGATCATGGTTTCGATATGGTCATGCACTCGGCAACCAAGTTCCTGAACGGCCATTCGGATATGGTGGGCGGCATGGTGGTGGTGGGAGAGCGGCCGGAGCTGGCGGAGCGGCTGGCCTTCCTGCATAACGCCGTGGGTTCCATCGCCGGGCCTTTCGACAGCTTTCTGGCGCTGCGCGGTCTCAAGACCCTGGCCCTGCGCATGCAGCGGCATTCCGAGAACGGCATGGAGCTGGCAGGCTGGCTGGAGAAGCACCCCAAGGTGGAGAAGGTGATCTATCCTGGTCTCGCCAGCCATCCGGAACATGCGCTCGCCAAAAAGCAGATGAGCGCCTTCGGCGGCATCGTCACGATCCACCTGAAAGGCGGCGAAGCGGAAGCCCGGCGCTTCCTGGAGAACTGCGGCTTGTTCACCCTGGCGGAGAGCCTGGGTGGCGTCGAGAGCCTGGTGGATCACCCCGGCATCATGACCCACGCCTCGGTGCCGCCGGAGACGCGGCGTGCACTGGGCATCAGCGATTCGCTGGTGCGTCTGTCGGTGGGCGTGGAGGATGTGAACGACCTCCGCGCCGATCTGGAACATGCGCTTTCGGCCATATAGATTTATTCAGATAAAAAAGGCGAACCCGAGCTAGCTCGGATTCGCCTTTTTAGTCTCCCGAACCCCTTGAGGGGGCTCGCCGTGCGCCCTTACGAGCGCGCGATCCTCAGATTACTTCTTAGTGCTCATCGCAGGAGCGGCAGCAGTCTTGGCCGCAGGGGCCGCAGCGGTGCCGGCAGCAGGAGCAGCCGGAGCAGCAGCAGCCGGAGCAGCAGTGCTGGCAGCCGGAGCGGATTCAGGAGCGTCGCTCTTGCCGCAAGCGGTCAGGGCGAGAGCCAGAGCGGCAGCAGACAGGAGGACAGCGTACTTCTTCATATTCGTTCACCACCAGTTCAGGAATAGGATGTAAATTTTTGATACTTCTCGCCGATTTCGCTAAAAATCTGGCGATCGGCGGCAAATTTTAGACATTTCCTGCGCTACGTGAAGGGCTTTTGAGCACTTTTTATTATATGTATGACAATCAATGAGTTACGATACGCTTTGGTCGCCCATGAGCGATTTCCCGCGGGTTTCCGTGGGTTTCTCCGCGAATGCATTTAACAATTACCTCAGTGCCCTGAATGGCGGGCTCAATTCGTGAATACGATGACGGGAACATGCATGACTGAGGATCTCACCCTTCAGACGTTCTCTGCGGAACTCGCTGAACGCGATTGGGCGGTGCGGGAGGGCTACCTGGATCTGCCACGGGTGGCCGCATTACGCACAGAAGCGCATGCCTTGTTCACCGACGGCCATTTCCACACGGCCGGCATCGGTCAACAGGGGGAGCGACATGCGGAGATCCGCGGTGACAGCCTGTTGTGGCTTGCGCCAGACATCACCCCCCTCGCCTGGGCGCTCCTGCAGCAAGAGCTTGATGCTCTGCGCCTCGCTGTGAACGTCGCTACTTATCTCGGGCTGCACGAATTTGAGGGCCACTACGCGGCTTACCCGCCGGGCACGTCCTATGCGCGGCATCTGGATCGTTTCCGGGAGGGCAATCAGCGGGTGGTCTCGCTGGTGCTGTATCTGAACGACGACTGGGGCGCAGACGACGGCGGAGAACTGCGTCTCTATCCCGAAGGCCCGCAAGCCACGGGACCGGTGACGTTGTCACCCCGTGGTGGGACCCTGGCGTGTTTCCTGAGCGAGGCAGTGCCTCACGAAGTGTTGGCGGCGCGGCGTCTGCGTCTCGCTCTCACAGGCTGGTTTCGCCGGCGCGGCTGAAGCGGCGCCTAGGCTGCTTGCTGTGGCTCACTCTCCAGGGCGAAACGGAAATTAAGGGTATCCACCGGTTCCTCTTCCAGCACGCGGAACACGCAGCGCCGGTCTCCATCCTGGAAGCGCTCCTCACGTACCACGTGCACACCCAGCAGCCGGATGAGGGTGGACACCGTGACGCTGCACAGGTGCGGCCGTTTCAGTGCGACGTTGAGGAAGGGGCAGTTGCGTTCCACGAGCACGTAACCCCGGGCGTCTTTCTTCACGCTGGTGAACGCATCATCCACGTCATAGATACCCTTGAGAGCCTTGATGCGTTCCGGCAGGGATTTACCTGCAAGTTTTGGTTCCCATTGCTTCACCTGCTGGTCGGTGAGGGCTGTGAGCAGTTTTTCCAGGGCCTCCGGCCCCAACTGGTCCGCCACAGCGTCCACCAGGCTCAAGGACAGGGTGTCGTAATTCTTGGGGAAGAGATGGTCGCCCGCCGGGGTGATCTGGAAAACCACGGCGGGGCGGCCGGCGCGCTCCGCCCGCGGGCGCGAGCTGCGGGTGATCCAACCTTCGCTCTCGAGCTGCTGCAATTGCTGACGCGCCCCCTCGCGGGTGATGCGCATATGCACCGCCACTTCGCCTGCGGTGGCGCTGCCCTTGTGCTTGATGAAACCGAGCATCGCCTGACGTGTATCGGCGGGCAGGGTCTTGGCTTTGGTGCTCATGGGGCACCGGCTTCCGGAGATTTGCCTGTCTGGCCTATGCCGAAATCGTACACCAACCGGGCCCCTGCATAGGCACCCAGGCCGAGCAGGACGAAACCCGCGAGGGAGAGGCCGAGCGCAAGCCAGGCGAGTGTCATGGACGGTGCGCTTCCCACAGGGCAGGCCACCAGTACCAGTGTGTAGATGCACCAGGCACAAGCCATGAGCAGCATATGGCGCTGCCCTGTGCTTTGAGCGCCATGCCCGGCGGGGATCGCCATGAGATCCATGAAGCCGGCGCTCATGGCGAGCAAAGCCATGGCCACGCCCAGAGCGTCGCACCAATAGGCGTAATGCCAGAAGGCAAGGTCGCGCCCCAGCAGGTACAGCCCGTAGAAGGCCGGCGTCACCGTCCAGCAGACCACGGGGAAATGCACCAGGGCGGGATGCAGCGGGTGCCCGCCGAGACGCAGACCTTGCATGTGTTCCGTCTCCGTCTTAGCTCGCCATGCTGGTCTGGTAGATCGCGGTGAGCAGAGTGAGGAAACCCACCACCGCCACGAGCGCGTGCACCACGATGGCCGCCTTGGGATGGCGTTCCTTGCGGATGTGGAACGAGAGCAGGTAGAAGCCGCCCAGGGCCGCCACCACGAGCACCGCGAGGGCGATACGCGCCGTGCCGCCGCCCATGCCCATCACCACCGCCAGGAGCAGCAGCACGAGACCGGTGGCGCCGAAGAGACCGTGTAACACGGCCACCGGTACCGGGATGCTCTGGCCGCTGAAACTGCGCACCGCCATGAACAGGCCGCCCAGGGCACCCAGGGCGAAGAGGACTGCCGCTATGATCAGGTACATGATTTAGTCTCCCGTTAAAAAACAAGTAAACACTTGCTAAATATAGCACAGCAGACGGGGCTGTCAAACCGCGCGGGCTTGCTTGAAGGGCCGCGGGGGCTCATGCACACTGCCGCATCACGCGCTTCTGAGGCCGGAGAGACCGCATGTTCGAACTCGCCAGCACCCCTCGTGACCTGGGGGAGATCCTGCAGCAGGGCATAGGGCTAGGCCGGCTGGCCTACCGCCGCCTCTTCATGCTGACGAGCGTCATCGCGTTCCTCGGGGTGGTGCCCACTGCTTGTCTCGTCTGGGGCGCGGGCGACGTGCCTATGCCCTATACCCAGATATTCGATGAGCTGAGCGGCAGGTACGGCATCGCAGCCCTGCTGGTGGCGCTCTTGGGTATGCCCTTGAGAGCCCTCATGCTGAACCGGGTGGCGGCGGCGGCCCGCGGCCAGACCTATGGTTTGAACGAGGAGTTCCAACGCGCCCTGCGAGCCTGGCCATGGCTGGTGATCGCCGGCTTCGTGTATCTGGTGGCGGTGGGTCTGGGTACCCTGTTATTGCTGGTGCCCGGTCTGATCCTCGCTGTCAGCCTCATGTTCGAAGAGTTCGGGGTGGTGCTGGAAGGCTACGGCCCCATCCAGGCGCTCAACGCCAGTCACAACCTGGTGTGGGGGCACTGGTGGCGGACCTTGGGTCTGCTGATCTTGGTCTTCCTGCCCTTGAGCGTGTTGCTCGCCATCGTCGCGGCGCTCCTCGGTCTGGATCTCGGCAGCACGGGGGATACCGCGGTCACGGGACGCGCCATGTTCGGTCAGGCCGTGCTGGAGATGGTGTTCCTGGCCATCTTCGGGCCTTTCGTGGATTCCATCCTGTATGTCTATTACCACGACTTGAAACTGCGCAAGCAGAGTCCCTGAGGCCTCCTGCATGCGGTTCTCGCAGCCAGTGTTCCCATGAAAGAGCGCAGTATGCGCGAGGTGCTGGCGGCCGGTTGGAGCCTGTTCATGGCAGGCTTGCCCGGTGTGTTCCCGTGGGTGCTGGCGGCGGAAGTGTTGCAGGCTTTGCCGTTCGCTGGTCCCCATAACAGCTTGCTGAATACCGATTTCTCGGTCTTCGGCAATCTAGATTCCTTGATCCGCGCGCTGATTATCGGTGCTCTGCAGGCCTTCTTGTATTCAGCAGCGGTTCAGCGACTGGCGGCGTTGGTCAATGCCGGACAGGACAAAGGCATCTGGAATGCTTTGCGCAGTACACCTGCGGTCCTCATCGGGTATCTCGGCTATGAGATCGTGGTGATCGTGGGGCTGGTGTTGACGTTCGCCGTGTTCATGCTGGGGCTGTTCGTGCTGGGGTTGGTGCCGGCGCTGGTGCTGTGCATCCTACCGCTGGCGCCCACAGCGGCAGCCAGCACGGCTCTGGCCCTGTTCATCTACCCCGCGGTCTTGGAACGGCGCGGTCCAATCGCGGCGTTGAAAGAAAGCTCCCGCCTAGCGCGCACCGCCTGGGTGCGGGTATCGCTGGTGATATCGGTGCCGGCCCTGGTGCTGTTGCTTGTATGGTTCGTCGATAACGGTCAGGAACTGATCAAATCACTGTTCGAGATGCGGGACCTGCTCACCGGCCTGTCCGAACAGGGTTCCAGCCCTGATATCCAAGCGCTGCTGTCCCGTTTGCCACAGCAGTCGGTGAAGCCTTATTCTGCCTGGGCATTATTCAACGCGTTCCTGGGGGCGATTGCCTGGTGGTACACGCTGGCGGTCTGCTACGCAGAGTACCGGGCTCTCAAGATGCGCGTGGATGCCCGTGCCGAGGAGTCTTCTCGTCACTGAGCTGTCATGGCGGCCAGTTCTTCAGCCTGGAATTCGTTCGCCAGGGGCATGATGATGTCATCCAGCCTGCCGTGCATCACCTCATCCAGCTTGTAGAGCGTGAGGTCGATGCGGTGGTCCGTGACCCTGCCCTGGGGGAAGTTGTAGGTACGGATGCGCTCGGAGCGGTCGCCGCTGCCCACCTGCAGCTTACGTGACTGGGCCTGGGCCGCCTGTTGTTTCTCCCGCTCCGCCGATAAGAGCTTCGCTTTCAACAGGGACATGGCACGGGCGCGGTTCTTGTGCTGGGAGCGCTCGTCCTGGCATTCCACAACGATGCCGCTGGGCAGATGAGTGATGCGGATGGCGGAATCGGTCTTGTTCACATGCTGCCCGCCGGCACCGGAGGACCTGAAGGTATCCACCTTGAGCTCTGCGGGGTTGATTTCCACGTCCTCGACTTCTTCCACTTCCGGGAGGATGGCGACGGTGACCGCAGAGGTGTGGATGCGCCCCTGGGATTCCGTCTCGGGCACCCGCTGCACCCGGTGGGTGCCGGACTCGAACTTGAGGCGTGAATAAGCGCCGCGCCCGACGATGCGGGTGATGACTTCCTTGTAGCCGCCATGCTCGCCCTGGCTTTCGCTCAATATCTCCACCTTCCAACCCTGTTCCTCGGCATAACGGCTGTACATGCGCAGGAGGTCACCGGCGAAGATGGCGGCCTCGTCGCCGCCGGTGCCGGCGCGGATCTCCAGGAAGATGTTGCTGTCGTCGTGGGGATCCTTGGGCAGGAGCAGCTGCACCAGCTCCGGTTCCATGGCGTCCAGGCGCGCGTTGGCGGCGCGCTTCTCTTCGTCCGCCAGCCGCCGCATGCCGGGGTCGCTGTCTCGGCTCATGTCTTCGGCAGCCTTGAGATCGCCCTCCGCCTCGCGGTAGCCCCGGAACTTCCGCGCCAGGGGATCCAAGCGCGCGTATTCCTGGGAGAGATCCCGGAAGAGATTGGTGTCGTTGGTTGCCCCCGGTGCGGCCAAGAGCGCCGCCACTTCTTCCTGGCGGGCGGCGAGGCGTTCGAGCTTTAGGCGTATGGAGTCCTTCATATATTAAACAGCCGCTCAGTCTTGCCCGCCGCCATGTTTATCCCGGTCCTGATCCAGGCCGAACAAAGCATGGATCTCCCGCACCAGACCTTCGCGTCCTTCGTTCGCCAGCTGACGCAGATAAGAGGTGGGTGCATGCATCAAGCGGTTGGTGAGGGTGTCGGCCAGGAACTTGAGCGCCTGTTCCGGCGTCTCGCCGTGCTGTAGTCGTTGGCGGGCCTGCTCCAAGGTATGGTCCCGCAGGTCCGCTGCGTGTTCGCGCACCGCGCGTATGGCCGGCACCGCCTCCAGGCCCCGCTGGCGTTCGCCGAAACGCACTACCTGGGCTTCGATGATGGTCTCGGCTTCGCCGGCGGCGGCGCGACGGGAGCGCAGGTTGTCTTCCACCACCTTATGCAGGTCGTCGATAGTGAAGAGATACACGTCGTCCATCCCGGCGACGGCAGGGTCTATATCCCGCGGCACGGCGATATCCACCATGAGCAGCGGCCGGTGCTTGCGCCCGCGGAAGGCGGCCTGCACGTCGGCGCGGGTTAGTATCGGATCCGGGCTGCCGGTGGAGGCGATGACGATGTCGGCTTCGCCGAGATGCGCCTGGATCTCGTTCAGCCCGATGGCGTAGGCATTGAAATGCTCGGCCAGCTCCCGGGCGCGGCTCACGGTGCGGTTGGCGATCACCATGCGGCGCGTGCCTTGCTCCTGCAGGTGACGTGCCGCGAGTTCGATGGTCTCGCCGGCGCCGATGAGCAGCACGGTGAGGTTGGCGAAGTTGGCGAACACCTGGCGGGTGAGGCGCACGGCGGCATAGGCCACGGATACTGGGTTGTCGCCGATGTGGGTGTCGGTGCGCACTTGCTTCGCCACGGCGAAGGCGAACTGGAACAGGCCATGCAAGCGGTTACCGGCGGCGCCCTCGGCCTGGGCCAGCTCGTAGGCATCCTTGATCTGACCGAGGATCTGCGGCTCCCCGAGTATCTGCGAATCGAGACCGCAGGCTACCCGGAAGAGATGCCGGGCGGCGGCGTCGCCGTCGTGGCTATAGAAGCGTGCGCGCAGCTCCGGGTCGTCGGCACTGCGTACCTGGGCCAGCCACTCCATGAGCGTTGCACCGTCGCCGTCGCTGAGATCGGCGTAGATCTCGGTGCGGTTGCAGGTGGAGAGGATGGCGGCCTCGGCCACACCGGGCAGGGCGGTGAGTGCGCGCAGGCCCACTGCCGCCTGTTCCGGCGTGAAGCTCAAGCGCTCCCGTATGTGCACGGGTGCGGTGGCATGGCTGATTCCGAGGGTGAAGAGCGGCATGGGCGACGGGCCTGGGTGGTGGAGAATTTTCGGGCAATTGACCCGGCAAAACAAGCTGTTGGGCCCGGTTCCCGGCGCGTTCCGGCTGAATCGGATATAGTTTGAGCCTCGAAGGTCACTTCCCCTGTCCATGACGACCAGCCGCATCTGCCTGTCTTTCCCCCTGGCCCTCCTGTGCGCCCTTGCGGCGCCTGCGGTAGCTGCGCCCGTAGCGACCGTCGCCACCACCACCGATCAGGAGATCACCTACCACGTATTCATGGGGGAACTGGCGGCGGACCGTGGTGACGCGAAGACCGCCGTCCGCGAGTACCTCACTGCCACCAAGCTCTCTTCCGATCCGGCCCTCGCGTCCCACACGGCGATCCTCGCTTACGGCGCGGCTGACGATGCTTCCGCACTCGAAGCTGCACATCGCTGGCAGGCCCTGGCTCCAGGCAACGGCGACGCCGACCAGTTCGTGGCGGTGATGGATACCCGGCTGGGCGATGTAGCGGGAGCCGCGCGGGAATTCGAAGCGCTGGCCAGGACCGCCGGCGGCCGCAGCTATACCTCCGATGCCGAGATGCTGGAGCAGGAGAGCGATGCGGAGCACGTCTTGCCGGTGCTCACGCGCATAGCTCAGGACGAGATGCAGTCGGCCGATGCGCATTTCGCCCTGGCCCATGCCGCCATGAATTACAAGCAATACGCCCTCACAGAACAGGAATCCCGCGCCGCGCTCGCCATCGATGCCCATAGCGATGAAGCCTTGGTGCTCTTGAGCCGCGCGCTGGTGGCGGAGGGGCGCGCGGGGGAAGCCCTGCCCATGTTGAAGGCGCGGATTGCGGCGGTGCCGGATGATCTGTCTCTGCACCTCGCCTATGGTGCGCTGCTGCAGGAAGCCGGCGACGATGCGGCAGCACGACGGGAATTCGAGACCATCCTCGCTGCACACCCCACGGATACCCAGACCCTCTACACCCTGGGTCTGCTGACGTTGCAACAGAAGGATGTGGAGGCAGCGCGGGGCTATTTCACTCGCCTGCTTAAGACCGGCCGGCGTAACGACGACGCCAGCTATTTCCTTGGCAGCATCGCGGAATTGCAGAAGCAGTATCCCGCGGCTCTCGACTGGTATCACCGGGTGGCGGATGGCGACCGCTGGATGGCGGCCCAGGCGGGCATCGGCCGCAGCCTTGTGGAGAGCGGTACACCGGATACCGCAAAGGCATTCTTCGACGAACTCGTGGGCGACGACCCGGATGACGGCGTGCTCCTGCGGCTCGCGGAAGCCCAGGTATTCAGCGATCTCGGACAGATCCCGATCGCCCTCGACATCTACGATGCGGCGATCAGCGCCGCGCCGGATAACGATGACCTGCTCTACAGCCGTGCCATCCTGCTGGAACAGGCCGACAAGGCGGACGCGGCGGAGCGGGACCTGGTCGCCATCATCAAGCATAAGCCTGACGATGCCGAGGCTTTGAACGCTCTCGGTTATACCTTGACGCTGCACAGCAGCCGTTACGGTGAGGCCCACGCTTATATAGAGAAAGCGCTCACGCTTTCGCCCGACGACCCCGCCATCATGGACAGCATGGGGTGGGTGGATCACAGGCTCGGTGACGACAAGACCGCGCTCGCCTATCTGCAGAAGGCCTATGCCGCCCAGGCTGATCCGGAGATTGCTGCCCATCTCGTGGAAGTGATGCTCGCCCTGGGCGACTGGGACGGTGCCCGCAGCCTGCTGCAGAAGGCACTCAAGGACGATCCGGACGACCAGGCCTTGCACGGTCTGGAAGCACGCTTCACTCCATGAGGCACGCTTTCCGCGCGGCGTTGCTGCTCGCGAGCACGCTCATCCTGGCTGCCTGTGCGACTCTTTCGGGACGTGTACCGGAAGGGCCGGCGAACGAGACCGCCTGGCAGGCCCGTGTTACGCAGCTGACGGCTCTGGCTTCCTGGGAACTCAGCGGCAGCGTGGGAGTGATCAACGGCAAGGATGGGGGCAGCGGGTCGCTGGATTGGAAGCAGGTGGGGCCCGAGCTGACCTTCGATTTCCGCGGGCCCCTGGGCTCGGGCGCCATTCATATCCAGGGTGACGCGGACGCGCTTAGGGTCCAGACCTCCCGGGGTGACGATTTCATCAGCACGGATCCGGAGCAGGATTTCGCCGAGCACTTGAACATGCCCATGCCGGTGTTCAGCATGCGTTATTGGATGCTGGGTATCCCCGATCCCGGTGTGCCTTACACGAAGACCGCGGACGCCCGCGGCGAACCCATTAGCCTCAACCAGCGGGACTGGCAGGTGGAATATCAGGAATACGCCGACGTGCAAGGTCATGCGCTGCCGGCGCACTTCACCCTGACGCGGGGCAAGGTGCGCATCAAGGTGGTCGTGAGCCAGTGGATGCTTCCGCCGGCGGCAACACCATGAACCCCGCAGCAAGTGCTGCCTGGCCGGCACCGGCCAAGCTCAATCTTTTCCTGCATATCACCGGCCGGCGTGCCGATGGGTATCACCTGCTGCAGACGGTATTCCAGTTCCTTGATCATGGCGACAGCCTGGATTTCCGCCTGCGTGAAGACGGCCGCATCCTGCGCCCGAGGGGGCCGGCAGACGTCCCGGAAGCCGAAGATCTCGCGGTGCGGGCCGCCGCGCTCCTCAAGAGCCGTACCGGGGCAGGCTTAGGAGTGGACATCCATTTGCGCAAAACCCTGCCCCTGCAAGCGGGTCTCGGGGGAGGCAGCTCCGATGCGGCCACTACCCTCGTGGCTCTGAACCAGCTGTGGGGGACAGAGCTCACGCCTCTTGAGCTTGGGGTGCTGGGGCTGGAACTAGGGGCAGATGTACCGGTATTTCTGGGGGGCAGGGCCGCCTGGGCTGAGGGGGTGGGCGAAAAACTTGAGCCCCTGGACCTGCCGGAACCCTGGTATCTGGTGGTGGAACCGCCTTGCCGGGTTGCTACCCGGGAGATATTCCAGGCCCCTGAATTGACACGAAATTCAGCTCCAATCACAATAGCGGGCTTTCGCGCGGGCCAGACCCGGAACGATTTCGAACCGGTGGTGCGGGCACGCTATCCCGAGGTCTCCAAAGCTCTGGATTGGCTGGCTGCCCGTGCCGATGCGCGGCTCACGGGTTCGGGAGCCTGCGTGTTCGCAGCCTTCGCGAAACAGGTGGACGCCGAGAGGCTCACAGCTGAATTGCCCAGAGAGTGGCGCGGCTTCGTAGCCAAAGGATGCAACCGCTCGCCGCTGCATGCACGGCTCGAAGCGGAACAGAGCCGGTGAATATTTGGGGCGTAGCCAAGCGGTAAGGCAGCGGGTTTTGATCCCGCCATCCCCAGGTTCGAATCCTGGCGCCCCAGCCAAGGTTAAAGACTGAGGCAAGGTTTAAGCGACAGGATGAGAACCTGGAAGGTTCGACAAAATCGCCGGGAGCGATTTTGAACAGCACTGCGAAGCAGTGCTGGCCCCGAAGGGGCGAAGGGCAGGATGCCCGGAGTAATCCTGGCGCCCCAGCCAAGGCTATAGAGATTTTTGAGTTGTTGACCACGACCGATTAAGTGAGGGGCACCGTGGCCACAGGCAAGATGATGGTCTTCGCGGGGAATGCTAACCCGCAGTTGGCGCACAAGATCGCCTCGCGCTTGCAGTTGCCTCTCGGCAAGGCGCAGGTGAGCCGCTTCAGTGATGGCGAAGCGGCGATAGAGCTGATGGAGAACGTGCGCGGACGCGACGTCTTCATCGTGCAATCGACCTGTCCGCCCACCAACGACAACCTCATGGAGTTGCTGGTGATGGCCGATGCCCTGCGGCGTGCATCCGCCGGGCGCATCACTGCGGTGGTGCCGTACTTCGGTTATGCACGGCAGGATCGGCGGCAGCGCGCGGCGCGGGTGCCGATCACGGCGAAGCTCGTGGCCAACCTGATGGTGTCCGCGGGCGTGAACCGGGTGCTGACGGTAGATCTGCACGCCGATCAGATACAGGGATTCTTCGATATCCCGGTGGATAACGTGTATGCGTCGCCGGTGCTGCTGGGCGACGTGTGGAAACAGAAGTTCGACGATCTGATCGTGGTGTCCCCGGACGTGGGTGGCGTGGTACGCGCCCGGGCGCTGGCCAAGCGCCTGGACGACGCGGACTTGGCCATCATAGACAAGCGCCGTCCGCGGCCCAATGAGGCGCAGGTGATGAACATCATCGGCGAGGTATCGGGCAAGACCTGCGTCATCGTGGATGATCTGGTGGATACGGCGGGCACGCTATGCATCGCCGCCCGAGCGCTCAAGGCGCAGGGCGCGGCCAAGGTCTTGGCCTACATCACCCACCCGGTGCTGTCGGGCAAGGCGGTGGCCAACATCGAGGGTTCGGTGCTGGATGAGTTGGTGGTGACCGACACCATCCCTTTGCGCAGCGGTGCCGAGACCTGCAAGCGCATACGCCAGCTGAGCATCGCAGAGCTCCTAGCGGAGACCATGCGTCGAGTAAGCGACGAGGAATCGGTCTCCTCGCTGTACGTAGATTAGGAACAGTTTCTAGAAGCCCTGGCGGACGACTGCATGGGGTAGAAGTAGCCAGCCCAGGTCGCGGGGCTGGCATGTGTGCAACAGAGTGATGGAGTAATGACAATGGCTATCAGTTTCAATTTGAGCGCCGAGCTCAGGAGCGATAAGGGGAAAGGTGCGAGCCGCCGCCTGCGTCGCTTAGGGTTGGTGCCTGGCATCCTGTACGGAGCAGGGGACCCCCCTGTGCAGCTGTCTTTCAAACATAACGAGGTGCGCAACAGCCTCTCCCATGAGGCGTTCTACTCGCACATCTTGAAGATCAAGGTGGGCGCCGAAGAACATCAGGCCATCATCAAGGACTTGCAGCGGCATCCCGCCAAGCCCGTGGTCATGCACCTGGACTTCCTGCGCGTCAAGGACGATATCGAGATCCGCGTGCACGTACCGCTGCATTTCAAGAACGAGAAGGAAGCGGTGGGCGTCAAGACCCAGGGCGGCGTGGCTTCTCACAACATGATCGAAGTGGAGATCGCGTGCTTGCCGCGTTATCTGCCCGAGTTCATCGAAGTGGACATCCTCACCCTGGAGCTCAACCACGCCTTGCACCTCTCGGACCTCAAGCTCCCCGAAGGCGTACGGATCGTGCAGCTCGCCTACGGCGAAGAGCACAACCTGCCCGTGGTCTCCATCCACCACCCGCGTGTCGAGGTGGAGGAAGAGCCGGTGGCGGCAGCAGCACCTGCGGAGGGCGCAGCAGCGCCGGCCGAAGGCGCGGCGGCAGCTCCTGCAGCCGGCGGCGCAGCCCCGGCGGCCGATGCCAAGGGCGCTCCTGCCGGTGGCAAGGCCCCGGCAGCCAGCGGCAAGGCTCCGGCGGCAGACAAGGGCAAGAAGTAAGCGTGCGGCGGCGCGTGAGCGCCGCCCATGCCTGCGTTCTTGTCCTGCATGGCAGCATCGATACAGCTCGTAGTCGGCCTCGGCAACCCCGGGGCCGATTACGTTATGACCCGTCACAACGCCGGCTGGTGGTTCGTGGACGCGCTGGCGCGTGCCCACGGTGGCAGTTTCAGCCACGAACGCAAGTTCGGCGGTGACGTGTGCCGTATCAACATCGGTGCGCATGACGTGCGGCTGCTCAAGCCCACCACCTTCATGAACCGCAGCGGTCAGTCGGTGAAGGCCCTATCGGCCTATCTTAAGGTGCCGACCGAAGCCATCTTGGTGGCCCATGACGACCTGGATTTGCCGTTCGGCACGGTACGCCTCAAGCGTGCTGGCGGATCCGGCGGGCATAACGGCCTCAAGGACATCATCGCCCATCTGGGTGAGGATTTCGTGAGGGCACGGTTCGGCATCGCCCATCCGGCGGGCGCCCGTGACGTGATCGATTACGTGCTGCAACGTCCGGGTGTGGAAGAGGAGGAGGCCATCATGCAGGCTATCGGCGCCACGGCGGAGGCTATGCCGCAGCTCCTGGATGGGCAGTTCGAGAAGGCCATGCAGGCTTTGCACAGCCGCGGGGTGATACCGCGCAACCGCCGCGAACGCAAGGCAGATGACGCCCCAGATGACGAGTGACAGTTCCACAACCTGATCCAAAGACAAGACGGTAAACCATGGGCATCAAATGTGGCATCGTCGGCCTGCCGAATGTCGGCAAATCGACTCTCTTCAACGCGCTCACCAAGGCGGGCATCGCGGCCGAGAACTATCCGTTCTGCACCATCGACCCCAACGTAGGAGTGGTGCCGGTACCGGATGAACGCCTGGATGCGCTGGCTGGCATCGTGAATCCACAGAAGCTCGTGCCTACCACCGTAGAGTTCGTAGACATAGCCGGTCTCGTGGCCGGCGCCTCCAAGGGCGAGGGCCTGGGTAACCAGTTCCTGACGCACATCCGCGAGACCGATGCCATCGCCCACGTGGTGCGCTGCTTCGTGAACCCGGACGTGGTGCACGTCTCCGGTACCGTGGATCCCTTGTCCGACATCGAGATCATCAATACCGAACTCGCGCTGGCGGATCTGGACGCCGTCAGCCGCGGCGTGGACCGCAATGCGAAGATCGCCAAGTCCGGCGATAAGGACGCTATCGCCAGGCAGAAGGTGCTCGAGGCCCTCAAAGCCCAGTTGAACGAGGCCAAGCCGGCCCGCGGGCTCAAGCTCTCGCCGGAAGAGCGTGCCATGATCAAGGAATACAACCTACTCACCCTCAAGCCCACCATGTACGTGGCCAACGTGGATGAGCACGGTTTCGAGAATAATCCGCTACTGGACAAGGTGAAGGCCCTGGCTGCGACGGATGGCAGCGAAGTGGTGCCGGTGTGTGCCGCCATGGAAGCGGAGATCGCCGAACTGGATGATGCCGACAAAGCGGATTTCATGAAGGATCTGGGCTTGAGCGAGCCTGGTCTCGACCGCGTGATCCGCGCCGGCTACAAGCTCCTGGGATTGGAGACCTACTTCACTGCCGGCGAGAAGGAAGTACGTGCCTGGACCGTGAAGCACGGTGCCACTGCCCCCCAGGCGGCAGGCGTGATCCACACGGATTTCGAGAAAGGCTTCATCCGCGCTGAAGTGGTGGCCTATGCGGATTTCCTCACTTACAAGGGTGAGGCGGGTGCCAAGGAAGCGGGGAAGTGGCGCTTGGAGGGTAAGGAGTACATCGTCAGGGAAGGCGACGTGATGCATTTCAGGTTTAATGTATAACGGTAGGCGCTAACTCCTTGACTTGGAAGGAAGGAAAACCGAGAATTTGCGCCCCTGCATACCTGTCTATTTGGCTACGTAGCTCAGCCGGTTAGAGCGCGGCACTCATAATGCTGAGGTCGGTGGTTCGAGTCCACCCGTAGCCACCATATCGAAGTCCTAGTTAATCCCAGAGCATCCAAGAACCCTTGCTGTGCACGGCTACGCGGGTTCATTTCGTCCTGAGCGGTCTTGTACCGTTCATTGACAGTGGGGGCATCTTGGGGGCATATCTGGGGGCAACTCCCGCACACGTGGGGGCACTTTTCGCTTTCGCGTGCGTCGGGCAACCTTTGGAGTGGTGCCCATGCTTACAGAGCGCGCGATCCGTAATTTCAAACCCCAGAGCAAGACCAAGCGGTTATTTGATTCTGGCGGCCTCTATCTCGAAGTCTCGCCAACCGGCAGCAAGTGGTGGCGGCTTAAATACCGATACAGCGGCAAAGAAAAGCGCCTAGCGATTGGCGTATTCCCTCGCGTGACACTCAAGGAAGCACGTACAGCGCGCGATGATGCGCGCCGGATGCTCGACAAAGGCACCGACCCCGGACAGGCCCGCAAGGTTGAAAAGGCAACTCGTAGCGAATTGAGCGCAGACAGTTTTGAGAGCGTGGCCCGCGAGTGGCACAGTAAGTTTTCACCGGGCTGGGCCACGAGCCACGCAAGCAAGATTCTCCGCCGTTTGGAAATGGACATTTTCCCCTGGCTTGGAAGCCGTCCAATCCGGCAAATAACCGCACCTGAATTGCTGAGCGTCATACGCCGCGTTGAGGCGCGGGGTGCGCTGGAAACATCACGCCGTGCACTGCTAAATAGTGGGCAAGTATTCCGCTATGGAATAGCCACAGGACGCGCAGAGCGTGACCCCTCCGGCGATCTTAAGGGCGCACTGCCGCCTTCCAAGGAAAAGCATTACGCCTCAATCAGAGAGCCCAAGGCCGTCGGTGCCTTGTTGCGAGCGATTGAGGGTTATCGGGGACATAACATCTCGCGCTGCGCCCTCAAGCTGGCCCCGCTGACATTCGTTCGACCTGGCGAGCTGCGCCGTGCGGAATGGACGGAGTTTGACTTGGAAAAAGCAGAGTGGCGTATTCCGGCGGAGAAGATGAAAAGCCGCGTGCCGCACGTCGTCCCCCTAAGCCGTCAGGCCCTAGACGTGCTGCGCGAGCTGCAACCGCTGACGGGCTCAGGGCGGTACGTGTTCCCCGGGCTACGCGGCCGCGACCGCGCCATGAGTGAAAATACTGTTAATGCGGCCCTGCGACGCATGGGCTACCGAAAGGACGAAATGACGGGTCACGGATTCCGCAGCATGGCAAGTACAATCTTGAATGAGCAGGGGTGGCATAGGGACGCTATCGAGCGCCAATTGGCGCATGGCGAACGGGACGCGGTACGCGCGGCCTACAACTATGCGGAGCATTTGCCGGAGCGTCGTAAGATGATGCAGGCGTGGGCAAATTACCTAGATGGGTTGCGCATTGGTGCAAATGTAGTACCAATTGCGGGGATTAAGGTCGGTAGGGGTTGAATGGCATTCGGGTGAAAGGAGGTAGGGTAATGAAAACTGGACTTAGGTTTTATTTGCTCGCGAGCTTGACTATGTTGGCCGGATGCGCGAGTACAGGGGTTGTGCCGGTTGATCAAGGTGAATATATGATTTCAAAACAAAGCGCGGCCGGCATGTTCGGTACACCTGCCGGAGTTGAAGCCGATATTTACCAGGAAGCTAATGCGTTCTGTGCGGCACGGCAGCAAGTTTTGCAAACGATTGATGTTCAAACACAGAATGCTGTGCCATTTGTTCACGAGGGCTCTGCGACATTGCATTTTCGTTGCGTGCCGCCCAAATAGGGAATCCCTAAATTGAATCATTAGTTTCAGTAACCGCGCCTAGGCCGACGGGCTGAAAGCTGGGCAAACCCTTCCCGGTTGGCGCGGTTCCCTTAAGGGTGCGGGATGGGTCCGCTATGGATGATCTTGGATACGACCAAGCTGCTGTGTCGGATTTTGGGAAGCTCTGTGATCCTTGGGCTGTGGCTGAAACTCTGAATCGGAGCGGCTTTCCAGAATTCCCCCCGCTCCTAACTGGTGGCGGCTTCACTACGCTCGGTTCACTATTTGCCCCTAAGAATGGCCGTCTCGGTGTGCTTAAAGAAATAATCAAACAGTTGGAAAATAATGCTTATTATCGGTCCTTAATTGGCGATAGGCATTACAAGAGTGCTTTCAAAAAATTTGAACGCAAATTGCGCAACGCCAAGAGGCTGGACGAATATGAGATGGTGCAAAAGCGAATCAGATTCATAAATATCACGGGAAATATGATTAACCTTCGGCGATTCGTGTCGGTGCCGGTTTACTTGGAACCAGACAAAGACACTATCCGCGCGACCATGAGGCATGTAGAAGGTCTACTAGACTTGATATCTGCAAAAGATGAGTGGCATTACTGGGTTGACTACCAATTGTCGTCCCAATTGAGGAAATTTAAACTCAAGTTGGCTTCCTTTGAAACATTGCCGCGCGTGGATAGTCTTTCGGCCGATAATTTCTTTGTCTATCTATTGGCAAATTCCTTTATCTCCGAATACGGCGAGGCAATGACTACCGTAATTGGGGATTTGTGCCAGGTTATTAACTACGACTGTGACAAGACCACGATAGAGCGGTGGGTCAAACGGGCACAGGAACGTAATGCAGCAGAAAAAGCGGCCCAGACACCGGCGGGTTAGGGTGCTGTTGCAGCCCTAACGCGCCGGGGGCTACTAAGGCCACGCACACACCTTTGGTCGCCGTAGTAGCCGGCGCTGCCGGCGGCTAGCTTTAAGTCATGTTCAATACCGCCCCAAGGAGGCGCGCAACATGGCAACGGCACTAATACGGCTCCCAGAGGTCCGCCGGCTAACCGGCCTGTCCCGCAGCGAAATTTATCGGCGCATGACCCTAGGCCAATTTCCGGCCAAGGTAAGTATTGGCCCAAGGATAGTAGGCTGGCCCGAAGACGAAATAGCGCAGTGGGTGGATGCGTGCATCAAACGAAGCCGCTTGGCGGCAGCGTGAGCCGCACCTATGGTCAGAAAAGCAAAGCCCCCGATTGCGGCGGGGGCTCAAGACACATGCGTAAACGGAACGGTTGAAAGCCTAGCACAAGGCGAGGGCTCCGACCCAAAACTTCCACCCGGCACTAATCATTGCCTCTGTTCGGCTTGCGGCCGATATTTTGGCGGAGCCGATGGATTCACGCGACATAGGGTCAATTTCAAGTGCGTTGATCCGGCAACTCTTGGTTTGACTTTGAACCGTCGTGGGTACTGGGTAAGGCCCATCCCTAAAATGGTCGCCATTCATGGCGGGAAAGCGATTGCAGACGACTTTTCCTCGGTGCCATACCGTAAGGCGGGGAAGGTTCAATGAGCGGCTTTCCCAGCGCAAGCGCAGTCCGCCCGAATAAGTACCACGAGGTAAACAGCTATCGGAAAACGGTACTTTCGGATAGAGGCCCCTCCCAACACGGCAGCCGGCTCGTGATTCTGGCAATCCTGCAATATGCCGGTCCTGGCCTAATCGCTTTTCCTAGCCAAGAGACAATCGCAAAAGACACCGGATTTTGTGTGCGTAGCGTCCGCAAGTACGCCAAGGCGGCGGAGCGGGAGCGGTGGTGCACGTGCGGCCATCGGAGACTTCGCAAAGGCCATCAGTGGTATCAAACGATCTACATGCTGCACACGCCGGAACAAGCGGCAGAATATGCCGCCACTAACGCAAAAGGGGAACTGGAGGCAATATCCGCATCACAGGAGGCAGTTATTGCCGACTAACTAAACCAGAGAACTTAATTAAGATAGTCTCCAAGGAAAGAAATCTTAAGAGGCAATCTGTGACATTTAGTGGCTGGCATCCACCAATCGAATCCGCGCAGAAATTGGATTTGTCGCGCGTGCTCGGGCCGAGACACCCAATCCACCCGCAGTCGATACATTTCGGCCGCCTGACTTGGCATGACGAATACGGCGATGAAACCTACCACGTCCAATACCGAGCGGAGCTAAATGAATGGTGGGGCAAACTTGATCTAGCGGACGAAGCTGGCAGCTATAGCATTTCCTTGAGCACTACGCCGTTACATTTTGGCGGCAAGCGGTGGTGGCTGCATTGCCCCCTCACGAATCGCCGGGCCGCCAAACTCTATCGCTATGAGTGTCTAGGCCGGTTTTACCACAGGACCGCGATCCGGCCGCGCCCTACCTATGCCAGCCAGCGCGTTTCTGGGATTGACCGCATACAGTCCCGCCGCTGGGCCTTGCGTCGTAAGCTAAATGACCCGTGCACCCTTGTTGAGCCGCTCAATAAACCGAAATGGATGCGTTGGAAGACGTTTCAGCGATATGAGCACCTAGACGAAATCCTTGCAACACAAGAGGATGCGGCACTTCTGGCGCGCTTTGGAAGTCTTGGGATTTTCGGTTAGCCAATTGATTTAGGCTTCACGTTGCCGTGTTGCGAAGTCGAATAGCGTACGAACCATGTAGATAACGAATATGGGCAACATCACGACAACGCCAAAGATTATTAAAGTAAAAGCTATTGCGGGATCAAGCTGCCAAAGCGGCAAATTGAGAAGGTGCGCACCGAGCGCCACTGATAACAGGAACAGAACAAGGGAAACCAGGGCTCTTAAAAGACTAGCTTTCCAGCGGTTTTTGAATCCCAACGATGGACTACGCAATCGCCCCAGAAGTGGATAATTAGCATTGAACTTCGCAATTCGCGTACGTTCAGTTATGACGGCTCGTGCTCGATTATGAAAGTCACTGGGTGAAGCGGGGCCACGCTCGATGGCGGAGCCAAACGCAAGCCATAACGCCCCTACGACCGCAGCTAAACCACATAGGCCGTAGCCGATAATTGCTCCCAAGTCAGCAATTGAAAGAGCCGAGATTGACGTGTGAACAAGTGCAATCAAGCGCCCTCGATAACCATAGGCTACATAGATTAGAAGCCAGCCGCCACAAATCCGCAGTAATCGGATATAGGCTCTGTTTGCCCAGTAGTTAAATCGGCCCCGGATAGACCTATGCTCGCCCCAGAGGCGCGCTGCTTCGCGCTCTATTTCTTCGTCAACGTTGTTCACGGCGGCATCTGGGAGTTTGCGCGGAAACCGGCACCTACCCAGCGTAATGCTATACCAACGATTAATAGAAGCAGGGGCGGAAACAAGATCATGAGAGCCGTCTTACCAGCTTTCCTCCACCATTCAGGCATGAACTGGGTTTTAATGTATTCGTTTAGAGCCTTTTGAATCTTCCTCGGGTCTTCATCGTACGGAACACCAGTAAACGTTAGAGTGCCGTATTCCGGTGTACCTACGTTAATTTCCCAATGTACGGTACTTCTAAGCGTTCCAATCTCATCTTGCTCAGGCTCAATAGTGATATATGGAGAAGCTGGTGTATCCAATACAAACCCAGCCGGAACTATGACTTTCAACCGGCTCGGCCATCCCTCGGCATCGGGGTGGTAAGCACTGCGAGCTTCCGTTAATGCAGTCGTGAATGTGCCATCATCGATTGTAGTTGGCCACTTGTGTATTAAAGTGGGAACTTCTAGCCACCCAACAACTACGATCCATAACGCTGCGGCGAACATCCATGCTCGCAATAATCCCCGATTCCAGCTAATGCGTGTGGCAGCCATAACTATCCCCAGACGTTCGCTTGTTGCGCGGTAGTTTAGTATTTGTAGACCAGCGACAACTTATTTGAGCCCATCCCAGCTTTGTTGTGGGGGCACTTTTGGGGGCATCTCTACACTGCTTAACTGCTAAACCCCAGCAACGACGCGGCTTCTAGACTACAATATGAGTGAACCCGTACCATTTAAACCTATTTAATTAAGAGCGTCTAACAAAATGAATTTCAGGGTCTAAACTTACTGGTATCGCACGACCGGGAGAGACTGCGATGCCGAAGCCACTGTTGGATGACCGATTGTGGGCGATCATCGAACCTCTGCTACCCCGCAAGCGCCGACGCAAGCGATATCCCGGGCGCCCGCCCTTGTCAGACCGGCAGGTGCTGACGGGTATCCTGTTCGTGCTGCAGTCGGGCATCCCTTGGGAGATGCTCCCCAAGGAGATGGGCTGTGGGTCGGGGATGACCTGCTGGCGGCGGCTCAAGGCGTGGCAGCAGGCCGGGGTCTGGGACCGGTTGCACCGGGTGCTGCTCTCGAAGTTGCGCCAGGCCGACAAGGTCGACTTCTCCCGGGCGGTGGCCGACAGTTCCTCGATACGTGCCGTGTACGGGGGGGGGGAATTGGACCGAACCCAACCGATCGCCGTAAGGCGGGGTCGAAACACCATATCCTCACAGATGCCCAAGGCATTCCGCTGACCATTATTCTCACCGAAGCCAACCGGCATGACGTCACCCAGTTGCTGCCCTTGGTGGAGGGCATATCGCCGATCGGCGGCCTGCGCGGCCGGCCTCGATGCAAACCGGACTTGGTTCAGGCGGACCACGGCTATGACTCGCAGCCCCATCGGCGGGCGCTCGCCGTCTGCGGCATCGCACCCAGATTGCCCGTCGCAACACCGAACACGGCAGCGGCCTGGAAACCACTCGCTGGGTGGTCGAGCGCACCATCGCTTGGCTGCATCAGTTCCGCCGCTTGCGGGTGCGCTACGAACGCTGACCGGATATCCACGAGGCGTTCCTCAAACTCGGCTGTGCCATTATCTGCTGGCGCTTCCTGGCTGTTACATGAATACTCATTTTGTTAGACGCTCTAAGTTAAAAGCGATCTGTTATTGAGACCTACGAGCTGTCCTCCGCTGACTACGTTATACAGAGGGTTTTTCACATAGGTTGTCAATGCAGACATGCTATTAGGGTTTCGCCTGGCTTATTTCATTGGTGCATCGCTTCATGAATTTAGCGACCCTGAGGCGAGGCGACGATGAATATCGAAAGCGCGGCCTACGTTTCAAAACAAGGAGGCGCTATCATTGCTATCCGCATTGTCCATGATGATGGACAAGAGCGTGACGCACCCGTAGATAGGGAGATTTGGATAAATGACATCCTAAAAGAATGGATTGAGGCCGGTAACGAGGTCGCGACGACCTCAAGCCCCAGTTTAGAGGATGAAGTTAGCCGGAACAGATGAGGGGACGCCAGTGGTGGAGACATCGTTTGCACTCACGGCATAGCCGGTATGCGTCTCAGTTGCATTGTTGCAAGAACCTCCGTCAAAATTTGACTGAGCCGTCATAGATTGGCCTCCCTGTCCCGCATTTACCATCAGGATAGACGCATCTATCGGTGATTTGAATACCACGCCGTCCTGCAATACCTGGCGGTTATAGCCTCCGTCGTCCTCGAACTCAATCATGTTTCCGGTACAGTTTGCACCAACGAACCAGATGGCGAAGGGTTGCGCTATGGCGCCCGTCTCCACGACAGCGCCGTACTCGTACTGTGCGCCGTTGATAACACACTGGCGAAAGTTCTCAACGGTTGCATTGAGTGTGTCCGGGGTGCTGTGCCCGATTAGCTGGCCCATATCCGAACAAGACCCATATGTGACGGCCTGGAGCGTGATACGAGTATGCTGATCGTAGTTCAATGCGTTACGGCCATCTTCGGCAGCACCCGGCGCATGGCCGAAGGCGGCAATGCGGCTGATCGTGGCCTCGTCTGCTTTCTGGTTGTTCTGCAAGGCAGCCTGACTGGCCTGCAATGCTGCGAACGCTGACGAACTGGCCAGCATCTTGTCGAAGTCAGCTTGCGTGAGCGTTCCACCAGCCATCGATCTGCCACCTCCGCACGCATACATGATCGAACCAAACAGTAGCACCGTTGAAGCGGTGAGCATCCTTTGCATTGTGTTCATATCTCCCTCCTTCGGGTAGTGAGCGAAAAGTATAAATCACATTTCAAGAAAGGTTTGTAGTCCTATGCCTACACCTCTAAAGGAACTTTGGAGACAGCGCCGATTATTTGATCACCCGCCTCACACCTTCGGGGCGCCGGATTGGACGCGTACCTATGGCGCCATTCCAGCTGGCGATCAAGACGCATGCTGATGGGCATGAGCCAGAGCCTTTTCTATGCATCCCCAAAGTATTCTAGCCGAGTAAGCTGGTGCGCCCTTTTCTGGTGCGGGTAGATAAACAGGGTAATCCCGAGTGAACCATGACCATGGATATTTACGAGGTAGCATCATCGATGCTGAAGTTCGAAAGCGACATACAGACCCTGGATGGCGGCTTTATCCTCGCTGGCATATATTGAAGTTGGCCCGAGCGCGAGTATGCATGTAGGGGGCGTGCCTGGAAATGGAGCGGAAGTACGCCCGATTTCGATGATAAGGAATATGGTGCAATGGCCCTCGCTCGTTTAACCGCGGATGGCCAAGTCGCATAGTTGAAGCGCTATTCCATAGCGACCAGCACTACTGCTGCCTGCGGTACACGTGAACCTTAATGGCCACATTCTGTTACTTGCCATATCTCGCAAACGCACGATTAGTTATGGGTTCACCTAAACACAGACGCGCACATGCTGGATGTTCAGGCGATGACGGAGCCGATGGTGTAGCCCCCACTCATGATCCCATCAGCTGATGGTGAAGAATTGATGATCGCTTGGTCTTAGCCAGCAGCACTCGCGGCGCCAGGCGGGCCTTTGCTGAAAAATGCGATTCAAGCGGGGCAATACAGTGGGCGCATGGATATAATTAAACTGCGGTCATCTCGTCTATGAATGCAGATTTCACATCGGCGGGTACATTATGCGTGGTGGGACGCCTGTACCGGGGTGACCAATCCCGGGGCGTGGCGCTCGCACTTGATATTGCGGGTGACCTGAATATTGCAATTATCTTCAGCGAGACCAAGTTCACGGAACTTACGGGTGTCAGCCCTCTGCTTCACAGTCAATGACTGTTGGCAGGCGATACGTTCGACTATGGCGCTCAACATTTCAACCTCATGACATCGGTATGAGATCCTAGCCATGATCAAAATGGGTTCTCCAAAAAGATCACACAGACAACCTTCCAGCCGAAGCTGGTATCTACCGATTTGATGGAAGCGACGACCGACACAAAGGGGTTTCACTTGCTTCTGTTTGCGCAATTTAGATACCGAAACAATACTTGTTCTTGCGGCTCCTGGGAGGCGGGTAAACTGAGATGGCGCGTGTCCGCTATGAGTAGCCGGCTTAACTGCGTCAAAATTGTACACGCTGAAACGTGTTAGCCAGCGTTGAACCATAATTGAACAGCGTTTTGATAGGGGCAAGCGCCGTAAGTGACTGATTTCAATAGAGCACGCATTTTCTAGTCAGAGCTCATAATGCTGAGATCGGTAGTCCGCCGGCCAAATTCACTTTTAGCTACGCATCCTGCTTCGCAAAAAGCCTAGCCCATACTTCCCTGTATGGACGTTCGCGGCTTCACCGCTCATCCTGTCCATTTGGCCTGTCCAGGGCAGCCATCCTGGCGACCCGCACACAGTTATGCTGCTCGCCCACACGTAACAACCAAATACGACTGATCGTTGTTAAGAATCAAACGATCATGGTGCTAAACTGACCTCAGCATTCTGCTGATATTAAGGCCGATGATTCGTCGGCGAAGTACCGCGCTGTCTTGTCCCCGTAATGCATGGGTATTTTAACGGCCGGGTGAGGCATGACTCGCTTCCGGCATCTCGGAATGGACTGTTTCGTTGTTCGAATG
>DASYGE010000012.1:795000-853797 GCA_036000105.1 Gammaproteobacteria bacterium | reverse complement strand
TACGCCTTGGCTTCGCCGCCAAACTTCTTCGACTGCACCACGGTCAATGCCGCCGTCAGGGTCGTCTTGCCGTGATCCACGTGGCCGATGGTCCCCACGTTCACGTGCGGCTTGGTACGCTCAAATTTTGCCTTGGACACGGTGCTACTCCGTTTATTCCTGTTGTCGTCTCAACTCTGCCCGTACACATATATATGGTCGGGCGACCTTTGGAGCCCATGACCGGAATCGAACCGGTGACCTCGTCCTTACCAAGGACGTGCTCTACCGACTGAGCTACATGGGCGATAAGCCGTCGGTTCTTGCTCTCTCAACTCTCTCAATCCCAATACCCAAGCTGGCATCTGGAGCGGGTGATGGGAATCGAACCCACACCATCAGCTTGGAAGGCTGAGGTTCTACCATTGAACTACACCCGCGAGGCGTTAGGTCCGGGCGCGCCGTCTCCCTATGAAGGTCGGTGGTCTCGCGCCGCACTGTCTGGTGGAGGGGGAAGGATTCGAACCTTCGTAGGCGTAAAGCCAGCAGATTTACAGTCTGCCCTCGTTGGCCGCTTGAGTACCCCTCCACAGGCGAAGCCGGTAATTGTCTTATAAGTTGCTGATACGTGTCAACTTTAGGGCCGCCGATGCCCACGAGACGGGCGATCGGCCGAAAGGGCCATTCCCACCTCCGCAGCCCTTGAAGAACCCCCGGGCCACCCCCGCGGGCCGGGAAGCATACAGCGGGCCAAAAACCAGGGTCCGGGCCCTCAAAAAAGAGCGGCAGCGGGTCATCCCCGCCGCCGCTTTTTGTGCCTGGGGCATCCGCTAGCCGGACACCCGAAGCTTTCAGCTTATATCAATGGAAGTTCTGAGTCGGGCCGGAGGAGATCCCCAGCTGGGCCTTCCAATAGGCCTGGATCTGCTTCACGGTGCTCTCGGGGAGCGGGCCGTACTGCAGCTTCTCGGCAGTATCCTGACCCTTGGTCAGGAACCAGTCGAAGAACTTCAGCACATCGCCGTTCTGCGCCTTGGGGTAGTCCTTGCGCATCAGCATGTAGGTGGCCGCAGTGATGGGCCAGCTCTCGGCACCCGGCTGGTTGGTCAGGATCAGGTAGAAGTCCTGCACCTTGCCGAAGTCGGCATTGCCAGAAGCCGCCTGGAAGCTCTTGAGGTCCGGCGAGACGGTCTTGCCGTCGGCGTTGACCATCTTGGTGTAGGTCATCTTGTTCTGCAGGGAATAAGCGTACTCGACATAGCCGATGGCGCCCTTGACCTGCTGCACGAAGTTGGCGACGCCCGCATTGCCCTTGCCACCGAGGCCGGTGGGCCAGGAGACGGAGGTATCCGAACCCACCTTGGTCTTCCAGTCATCGGAGACCTTGGACAGGTAGTTCGTGAAGTTGAAGGTCGTGCCCGAACCGTCGGAACGGTGCACCACGGCGATGGTCATGTCAGGCAGATTCATGCCCGGGTTAAGGGCCGCGATAGCCTTGTCGTTCCAGTTGGTGATCTTGCCCAGGTAGATGTCCGCCAGAACCTGGCCGTTCAGCACCATCTGACCGGGTTCGACACCGGGGAGGTTCACCACCGGATTGATGCCTATGATCACGGCTGGGAACTGTATCAAGCCGTTCTGGCTCAAGACGTCCGGGGTCAGGGGCTTGTCGCTATTGGCGAAATTCACCGTCTTGGCTTCGATCTGCTGGATGCCGCCGCCGGAGCCGATGGCCTGGTAGTTGATCGCCACGCCGACGGTCTTCTGGTAGGTGTTGGCCCAGTCGGACAGCAGGGGGTAGATCGCCGTGCCGCCGGCGCCGGTGAGTTGCTGATCAGCCGCGTAAACGCTGGCGCTGGCCGCCATCGTCAGGATACCGGCCGCCAAAGCCGCCTTTTTGATGAAAGTGAGTGACATGTCGGGACTCCTTGGGAAGTCGGATTGAGTCGAAATTAGTCATCTAGCGCAGATGCGCTTACCCCATCGGGATTGCGTAAATCTAGGGGGGTCCCGTTACGACTGCATGACTGAAATATTACAGTCCCATGACAACGCCGCATCTCCCTGATTTCACGCGACTTCATAACTTCACGGCAGTTTAACAAGGACGCAAAAATCCCCTGCCAAAATGGTCTCGTATCTCAAATTGCAGCCTTGAAAGGTAAGGAACCCACATCATGAGCAAACTCATCCACACCGCAGCCGGCGCCCTGGACGGTCATTTCCAGCGTCTCTCCTCCGGCCGCTATCGCCGCAGACTGCGCCGTCGTGCTCCTCGCCAGACCCCCGGCGGCAGCGCTCCCCTCAAAGCCGCCTGACATTCTGCTAGTTAGTCCCGTCCCCGAAGTCCGCGGCCATATACCGCGGATTTTTCTTTTGTTGCATCCAAAACCTTCTCTTAACTCTTAAAGCTTTCGATTGGCCCTCGTAAAAGCGTTACGAGCGAAGGGATCTAAGAGCATCCCTTTCATTGGGACCAGTATGCATAGACGCCGCTCTCGCACCTCCCTGTGCTGCGCGGCATAACACCATCCTAGGTGTTAAAAAAAAGGGCGGGTCATGTGACCCGCCCAAGCTCTCTAGGAGGCTTACAGCTGAACTATCAATATTTGATCTGGGCCCAGATGCCGACTTCCTGGGTCTTCAGGTCGTTGTCATCCACGCCGTGCTTCAGGTTGTCCGTCACCTTGTCGCTCTTGTAGACCAAGGCCCAGGTGATGTTGGAGTTGGACTTCCAGGCGAAACCGACGTTGTAGTACTGATCTTTCTGGGTGGAATCCGTATCCTTCGTGGGCTTCACGGTATCTGAACGACCGAAGATCGAGTACGGGGTGCCCGGGAAGTCATAGGAAGCAAACACCGAGGTGCCGTCCGACTTGGTGGTGGTGCCGGCGTTCAACACGTCGTTCCACTTGTCAGCGCTGAACCACTCGAGGCCCACGGTCAGGCCGGAGTTCTTCCAAGCCACCAACAGGTCCTGACGGCTCACGGTGTTCAAGGCAGGCTTGGCTTTCGTGTCCAGGCCGCGCTTACCGGTGTAAGCACCGAGGGCGATGATCAGGCTGCCATCGAGCGGGGTGAAGGCCACGCGACCTTCCGCGTCCATACCCTTGCTGCGGCTCGGGTTCTTGTAACCGCCGCCGTTCACCAGCGAAGCCGAGTAGTTGACCAAGTCGTTCTTGCCGGCCAGGTTGACGCCCCAGTCAGCCGAGTTGCCGAAGCCGCTACGGTCGATCAGGGTGTTTTCCACGAAACGATAGCCGTACACGCTCTCAGCATAGGGGATCCAGGGCATGTCGGAGGAACCGACGCGCACGGTGGCGAGATCATCGAAATGACCCTGTACGTAGATCTTCTTGACGAAGAGCTGGGTCTCAGGGGTGGTGGTGGTGGTGGTGACCGCACAGGTCTCGCCCTTGGCGCCGCCAGTCACGGCGCAGGTAGAGGCGTCCTTGTAGCTGGCGAAGTTGAAGTCCGTGGTCAGGTTGGCGGACCACACGTCATCAAAGGTGTGGTTCACGATGAAGTAGCCGCGCTTCACGTCCAGACCGAAGCCGTTCGGATCCTTGTCCACGTTGCCGGACGTCTGGTCCTGGGTGGTGCTGATGCTGGTCAGATCGGTGTAGATCAGGCCGCCGATAGTGGTATCGCCGGGGTTGTCGGCATGTGCCAGCGGGGCCGCCAGCGCCGCGCTCACCGCCAGGGAGACCAAGAGGTTGATCTTACGCATGTCGAAAATCTCCTTAAGAGTTAAAGCATCGTTCGATAAAGCTGCCGACCTTGAGTGATCGGATGGCGGGAAGATTAAGCACGCCTCGTGACAGCTTTGTTACAGGACTGAGTACGCGACATGACAGCCGAAATTGGCCCTATGGAAGCCGAAATGGGCGACATCCCAGACGGGCGACGGGGCATGGCGGCGGAAACGCGACAACTCAGCGGCGTAAATACCGCATAACTAAGGGGTTTTGTGCCTGTTTGTTGCGGCGATGTCTGCGGCACCGGCGACTGTCATATGCTTGTAAACCGAAACGGGTTATATAGCCGACGTGGATACCGTAGATCTCAAGCAGTCCGGGTTATACATAAACCGGGAGTTGAGCCAGCTGGCCTTCAACCGCCGGGTGCTGGAACTCGCCCAGGACGCCGCAGTCCCCCTGCTGGAGCGCCTGCGCTTCCTGTGCATCTCTTCCACCAACCTGGATGAGTTCTTCGAGATCCGGGTAGCCGGCCTCAAGCAACGCCTGGAACTGGCCTCCGCCCCTCTGGGGCCGGACGACCTGCCCGCCTCCGAGGCCCTGCATTCCATCTGCGAAGAAGCCCGCGACATCGTCCGCCAGCAGTACCACATGCTGAACGAGGTGCTGTTCCCGGCCCTGGAGAAGGACGGCATCCGGGTGCTGCGGCGCCACGAATGGAGCGCCGCCCACGAGACCTGGCTGCATAAGTATTTCGAGGAAGAGGTGTTGCCGGTGTTGAGCCCCATGGGTCTCGACCCCGCCCACCCCTTCCCCCGCATCCTGAACAAGAGCCTGAACTTCATCGTCTCGCTCGAAGGCAAAGACGCCTTCGGCCGCAACAGCGGCATGGCGGTGGTGCAGGCCCCCCGTTCCCTGCCGCGGGTCATCCAGATCCCGGCGTCCGAAAAGAGTGGGCATCACTTCGTGCTCTTGTCCACCATCATCCATGCCTACGTGGAAGAGCTGTTCCCGGGCATGAAGGTGGCGGGCTGCTACCAGTTCCGCGTGACCCGCAACAGCGATCTGTACGTGGACGAGGAAGACGTGGAGGACATGCTGCGCGCCGTGCAAGGCGAACTGGGCTCGCGCCGTTACGGCGACGCGGTGCGCCTGGAGGTGGCGGCGGACTGCCCGGAGGAGACCATCGCCTTCCTGCTGAGCGAGTTCGAGCTGGCGCCGGAGGATCTCTTCACCGTGGAAGGCCCGGTGAACTTGAGCCGGGTGGACGCGGTGTACGATATGGTGGACCGGCCGGAGCTGAAGTACCCGCCCATCACCGTCGGCATCCCCAAGGTCTTCGCCGCCGGCAAGGACATCTGCGATGTGCTCAAGGAGCGGGATGTGCTCCTCAGCCACCCTTACGAATCCTTCAGCCCGGTGCTGGATTTCCTGCGCCAGGCGGCGACGGACCCGAAGGTGCTGGCTATCAAGCAGACGCTCTACCGCACCGGACCGGAATCACCGGTGGTGGACGCGCTGCTGGCGGCGGCCCACGCCGGCAAGGAAGTGACGGTGGTGATCGAGCTGCGCGCACGTTTCGATGAAGCCGACAATATCGCGCTGGCCAACCGCCTGCAGGAAGCCGGCGCCCACGTGGTGTACGGCATCGTTGGCTACAAGACCCACGCCAAGATGATCCTGGTGGTGCGCCGCGAGGGCCGTCACCTGCTGCGCTACGTGCATCTCGGCACCGGCAACTATCACCCGCGTACCGCCCGCTTCTACACCGATTACGGGCTGTTCACCGCTGACCAGGATATCGGCGAGGACGTGAACCGCGTGTTCCTGCAGCTCACGAGCTTGGGCAAGCTGCACAAACTCTCCAAGCTCAAGCAGTCGCCCTTCACCCTGCATACCGACATCATCGATCTCATCGACCGGGAGCGGAAGAACGCCCAGGACGGCAAACCCGCACGCATCATCGCCAAGCTCAACGCCCTCACGGAACCCTCGGTCATCCAGGCCTTGTACCGCGCCAGCATGGCGGGGGTGAAGGTGGACCTCATCGTGCGCGGCGTGTGCTGCCTCAGGCCCGGCATCCCGGGGGTATCGGAGCACATCAAGGTGCGCTCCATCCTGGGCCGCTTCCTGGAACACACCCGCATCTACTGCTTCCACAACAACGGCAAGCGCGACGTGTACTGCGCCAGCGCCGACTGGATGGAGCGCAACTTCTTCCGGCGCGTGGAAGTGTGCTTCCCCATCCTGCAGAAGAAGCTCAGGGACCGGCTGCTGGTGGATCTCAAACGCTATCTCAAGGACAACAGCAACGCCTGGCAGCTGCATTCCGACGGCCGCTACCGGCGGCACCACGCCCCCAAGGGCAAGAAAGCCCACAACGCGCAACAGGAATCCCTGGAGCAATACACGGATTGAAGCGAAAACCGGTCAGGTGACTTTAAGAGTGAAGCCCAAATCCCGTTGGCTGCGGCTCTCTTCAGCGAGATCCGCCGCCAAGAGCGGGCGGCCCTTGAGCCAGCCCCGCCGGAACGCGAGCTTGAGGGTGTTGCCCCGGGCCTGGAAGGCGAAGTGCGGTTCCTCCGCCTCATGGCCCCGGTGCAGGGTATAGGCGAGACGCAGGAGCGCCGCCAGCCGCCGTGCCCGCGCCCCTTCTATCCCTTCGAAGCCCGCGAACATCAGCTGATCCACTCGGCCGCGGTGGCTGCGCACCAGAGCCGCCAGGAGCCGCTGCTCGCTGCGGGCGAAGCCCGCCATATCCGCGTTAGCGAGCACATAGGCACCGTGCTTGTGGTAACCGCTGCGGGCTACAGCCCGGCCGCATTCATGCAGCAGGGCCGCCCAGGAGAGCATGCGGCGACCCTCTTCCCCCATATCCCAGTGGGGGGCACCCCGGGCAAGCTTGCGGGAAGTGGCCACGATGCGCTCCGCCTGATCCATATCCACCCCGTAGCGGGACGCCAGGGCATCCACCGTGTCACTGCGCACGTCACGGTCCTTGAGGCGGCCTACGAGATCGAGCAGCACGCCTTCACGCAAGGCCCCCGGCGCCACATCCATGCGGTCTAGGTCGAGGGCCTCGAACACCGCCTGCAGCACCGCAACACCGCCGGCGAACACCGGCGCCCGCTCGGCCTTGAGGCCCGGCAACTCGAAACGCCTTACGTGGCGGCTCTGCACCAAGTGTTCGGCGAGCTTCAGGAGTGCCTCGCGGCGGATATGGCCGCGGCTCCAGCCCAGTTCATCCAGGACGCTGCCGACGGCACGGATGGTGCCGGAGGAACCCAGGGCGCGGCGCCAGCCGGCGCGGCGTAGCGAGGCCTCCACGGGTTCGAGCCGGCGGCGCGCCGAGAGCAGCGCCTCCTGGTAATTCTTCTGGGTCACACCGCCCCGCAGGAAGAACTGGTCGGTGACCGCCACGGAGCCGATGGCGAGGCTCTCCATCAGCTTGGGTTCGTTGCCCTGGCCCACGATGAGTTCGGTGCTGCCGCCGCCGATGTCCACCACCAAGCGGCGCTCGCGGCTGGGGGGCATGTAGGCGCACACGCCGCGATAGATGAGACGCGCTTCCTCGATGCCGCTGATGACCTCGATGGGGCGTCCCAGCATGCGGCCGCCCTCCGCGAGGAATTCCCGGGTATCCCGGGCGCGCCGCAAGGTGTTGGTGCCCACGGCACGCACGTATTCGGGGTTGTAACTGGAGAGCCGGTCACCGAAGCGCTTCAGGCAGGCGAGTGCCCGGGCTTCGGCTTTCTGGCTGATGCGGCCGCGGGCATCCAAGCCTGAGCCGAAGCGCAGCATCTCGCGCATGCTGTCCAAGACCAGGATGCGCCGGCCGGACACGCTTGCCACCAGGAGGTGGAAGCTGTTGGAACCAAGATCCACAGCGGCCAGCACATGGGAGGACGTCTTTTTCTTCATGTGAGCAACTTTACGCCATCCCCGTGCGACACGGGAATGGGGTCAAGGCGATGCCGGCATATGCCCCGGGTGCCGCACGTCCATGCCTTCCACGAAATACACCACCTGCTCGCTCACGTTCTTGGCATGGTCGCCGATGCGTTCCAGGGCGCGGGCCAGCCATAGGAGATACAGCATGCGGCGGATGTCCCGTGGGTCCTTGGTCATGGCGGTCATGCAGCGGCTATTGATGGACTCGTACTGCTTGTCGATGGTGTCGTCCCGGCGCAGCACGTCCCGCGCCAGGCGCACGTTGTAGGTCTCGAAGGCGGTGATGGCATCCCGCACCATGTCCTTGGCGCCGGAACCGAGTTCGCCTATCTCCGCATAGTTGTCCCGCGGCCGGTCCATCTCCGCGAGATGCACCGCCATACGCGCCACCTTCTCGGCTTCGTCGCCGATGCGCTCCAGGTCCGAGGTGATCTTGATCACCGCCAGCACGTAACGCAGGTCCATGGCCGTGGGCTGGCGCCGCACAAGCACCTGGCTGCATTCCCCGTCGATGGTGACTTCCAGTTCGTTGACCCGGGAGTCGTCCACTTCCACGCGTCGCCCCAGGCGCGCGTCGCCGGTCAAGAGGGCCTGCACCGCGAGGCCGACCTGCTCCTCCACGGTGTGGCCCATCTCGAGGGTCAACCCGCGGATACGGGTGAGATCCTCGTTGAAGGCGTGGGAGATGTGGGTGCTGAGATCGTCTTTTTCCATATATAACCTCAAATCAGTGGCGCGCATCGCTACGCATCAGGCTCCGCTCGCGACTCCAGGGTGAACACCCCTGTACGCCCGTCTACGGCTGTGCCGCAGACCCTCCAGTGCGAGGCTTCTAAAGATGCGGCCTTCTTCAGGCCGCGTGATGCAACTCCACGGCACGCAGGTCGTGCCCATGGCTCGCCCTACGCTTCGCTATCCCTGCTCCTAGTGGTCCAGGGCGCACATCCATATGCGCCCGCTCGAAAGTGTCTTTCGAGCCCAGCTCGAACAGTTCGAGCCGGCTCAAGGTATGGCTGACGGCGCGCCAGGCTTCGTCCGCCAGCAAACGGCAGTCGCCCGTGACGGAGGAGAGCGGCGGCAGGTAGGTGACTTCCGCCAGCATCGGGCCGCCGCCGAGCAGGTTCCAGAGATGGTTGAGGAAAGTGTCTTCCCCGACGAACGCCATGCGCTCCAGCACCTCCGCCGAGGCGCCGTAATAGATGGCCACGGGCTGCACATGCACCCCCGCATCCACCGCTGCCTGCAGGAGGCGTGGGCGGAAGCGCGCCGGCAACACCCGGCCGTGGCTGGTGCCTTCCGGGAACAGCGTCAGGGTCTCGCCCAGCTTCATGCGCCGGGTCATGCGTGGCATCAGCTGCTTGAGGCTCGCGTGGGCACCGCGCTGCACGAACTCGGTGCCACCGGCCCGGAACATCCATCCCAGGAGCGGCCACTCGGCGACCTCAGCCTTGGCCACGAAGCCCGTATCGGACTGGGTCGCGAGCACCACGATGTCCAGCCAGGAGATGTGGTTCGCCACGGCGAGGCAGGGCTCCTCCGCTGGGGAGCCGTGGGCCATGACTTTCACACCCAGGATCACCGCGCCGCGCTTCAGCCACCAAGTGCCGAGCTTCGGCGCGTGGCGCGCGCGCAGGCCCACCGGCAGGAGCAGCACGGCGAGCGACAATAGCGCCCCCAGCAGTACGTGCACAAAAAGCACGGCCGCGCGGGCGAGACGTGTCGTTTCCTTCCAGTTCACTATCGTCTTCAGGCGGCCTGTTTCAGGAATCGTTTGGCGTAGCGCTGGCGCAGATCCGCCGGGTTCAGCAGCACCACGAGGTCGGCAGTATTGAAATCCGGGTCCCAGCAGGGCTCGCCGCAGATCTTGGCGCCGAGGCGCATGTAGGCGAGCAGCAGCGCGGGGATGCGCGCGGCGGGCACCGGACCGTCCCGCAATGGCAGGGGCAGCTTCGGCCGCACCCGGAACTCTTCCGGGGCCATGTAGCGCTCGGCGAGCGCGGCGAAGGCTGCTATGGCGCCCGCGCCGTCGCCGCCCAGGGGGATGCTGGCGCAGCCGATGATGCGGTTGTACTCGGTGACCTGGAAGAAGCGCGCGAGGCCCGCCCATAGCATGGAGACCACCATGCCGCCGCGATACTCGGGGTGCACGCACACCCGGCCGATCTCCATGACACGGCCAGGAGCGGTGATGAGCGCGCCCAGTTCGAACTCGGTCTCGGAATAGAAGGAACCCGCGAGCCGCGCGTCGCTATCGAGCAGCACGCGCATGCAGGCCACCACCTCGCCGTTGCGGCGATCGCGCACGATGAGATGCCGGCAGAAAGCGTCGAAGGGATCCACGTCCAGTCCCGGCACATCGCTATGCAGTTGCGCGCCCATCTCCTCGGCGAACACCTGGTAACGCAGCCGCTGGGCGGCACGGATCTCGTCCTCGTCCCGCGCAAGCCCCACGAACAATTCAGGTTTGCCGAAGGCGGCGGCGCCCTCATGGGTCGCGTCGAACAGCAGTTCCGGATTGGCGGACATTTAAAGTGTCTCCTGAAGCCCGTTTTCCGAGGGTCAGGATGCCTGCGGGATATAAAAAGCCTGTGACGGATTCTTTACGGTTTGGTTAAGCCCTTGCGGGGCGGGCACCCCAGGCTGGCGGAAGGGGCAAAAAAGCGGCCGGGGTCTTTCGACCCCGGCCGCCGGGTTTTAGCTGGATGCGGCGGCGGATGTGCCGTCAGCAGCCCGAGGCAGTGGAGTTATTGCCGCTGCCGCAGATGTCGCCGAAGTTGCTCAGCGTCTGGTTGGTGCAGGTATTGTTGTTGGTGCAATAGATGGCGTCGCCTGCGGGGCAGCAGACGTTGGAATTGGGCGGCGAGCATTGATGGGAACCGTTGCTGCAACCGCCGCCGCTACTGCTGCTGAGCCCACTGGCCGCTACAGCCACCACTAGGACCGTGGCCGCCACCGCGCCGGCGATGAGCAAAGCGCTGCCCACGCCGGAACCGGAGTCCTCGGGCGCAGGTGCAGGCTGCGGTGTGGGCGGCGGGCTGGAGGCCGCCACCCCGTTGTCACCCGGCATAGGGACCGGCACAGGAGGATTCGCCGCCTGGATCATCTGGTTGTTGATGGCCTGCTGGTCGAGCGTCAAGGGGTCCGCGTCGTTGTTGAGGATCACCTTCTTCACAGAACTGCCGCAGGAGACATCCAGGAAGGCCCCGCCCCCGGAATCACCCATGATCACGTTCACCAGGCTGTTGCCACCGACGTATGAGGGCCACTGCTGGCTGACCGCATGCACCAGGTCATGGGTGAGTACTTGCGGCTCGCCGCCGTTGCAGAGGATACGCTGACCTTTGGGACCGTAAGCGCGCACGCGGTATTGCACGTACTGCCCGGCGTGGTAGCTGATACCGGTGCTGTCGATGGGCGACGGCATCCGGTCCACGATGATGGAGTTCGGTGCGGCCACATCGTTGGGATCGAAAGCAGGCGTCGCGCCCTGCGCCGCAGGCACCCACGCGGCACCGAGCGCGAGGCTCAAGGCCGCTGCTGCGCAGGCGGAGGACCACGTGGAAACACGGATCGTCGTCGGCATCGTCTCGCGTCTCATGGCCTGACTCCTCTTTATTTCTATCCACCCTCTGTATCGCGTCTCGGACCCCTACCCTCTTACCCCGATTCTGGGCCAAGCCCGCGGCTTCCTGTTTAAACTTCTTGCGCCTAACTATCGAATCGGGACCTGCATCCAGGCAGGTGACGCGCCCTCAACGGGCGCGGATGCGCCGGTATGCGCTGGGCAGCTGCCCCGACAGCTTGCGGAACGCGGCGATGAACTGCGGATAGCTCTCGAAACCGCAGGCCGTGGCCACGTGTGACAGGGGCATATCGGGACTGCGGATCATGAGCCGCATGGCTTCACGGGCCCTGCATTCGAGTACGAACTGCCACAGGCTCTGTCCCGTAGCGGCGCGGAATGCACGGCTCAGTTGGTGCGGACGCATACCCACGGCCATGGCGATCTCGGCGAGACTCAAATCATGGGCCAGGTTCTGCGACACATACTCCTTGAGGCGCGCTTGCTTCCAGCGCGTCAAGGGGACGCTGCGGGACGCTCCCCGGCTACCTTTCCCATAAGCATCCATGAGGTGCAATGCGATGGAGCCGATCAAGGATTGTTCGAAGAGCCTGCCTATGACCCGTCCGGCGCGCAGGTACGATTGCATCGCCAGCGTCAGGTGGAGGAGCACCGGATCCTCGTGTGGCTGGATGTTGGAGACGAGTTCTATGGATGGACTGCTGCCTTCCTCACCCAGCGCGCGGTGCAACACTCCCGGGTGCAGGGTCACGAAGATCGCGTCCAGGATCTCTGTCGGCGATTCCCAGGTGGTCGAGAGGGTGTCACCCACAGCCACGAAGCGGAACCGCCCGGGTTCGATCAGCCCCTTGGCCGGGCGCCCATTGAGCCGGCTGTGGAAAGGCGCGGCCGCATCGCCCATGGGGAGCATGAAGATGTGTTCATCGAAAGTGTGCTGCGAGGTATGGCCGACCGCAGGTACGTGCTGGCGCTCGAAGATATAGCTGCCGCTCTTGCCGCCGGCGAAGACAGGATCCTCCGGCATGTACAACATGCGACGTTCGTCGAAGCGCGTGAATATCCGCGATGCCACGACATTAGACATCTGGCGCCCTCATCAGATCGGAACCGGAGGATACGACTGCCCCAGACATAGCCCTGTGGGCCACTGCCCTTTTGCCCGCGGTCTCAATGCCTCGGGTCAGATACTTTCATCACTATCCAAGCACAAATGTATATAAACCATATGACAAATCCAGTATAGGTCAAAAATCCCACACGCGCCTGCCCTCAAGCGCTGCGCAGGGCTTGGGCTGGCTGGATGCGGGCCGCCAAGCGGGCCGGCCACCATGCAGACAATGCCCCCAGGCCCAAGCCGAACCCCAAAGGCACCAGCACGGAATAGGCATCCGGACTCGCGGGTAGCGGCAAGGGCCCAGCCAGCAATAACACCACCACCGCGATGGCGCTGCCGAGGACGCTCGCCGCCAGAGTGATGCACAGGGCTTCCAGGATGAAGAGCTGCACGATATCGCGGCTCCTGGCACCGAAGGCCCGGCGCAAGCCGATCTCCACCACCCGGTCACGCACGTTGGCGAGCATCAGGCTCGCCAGGGTGATGCCGCCGAGCAGCATGGAAAGAACCGCCACGCCGCCGGCGGTCACCACCACCATGTCCTTCAAGCGCTTGAGTCCCACCGACAGAGACGCCGGTGTGACCCATTGCAGGTGCGCAGTGCTCAAGCCTGCCTGTGACAGAAGGTTGGTCACCGATGCGAGGGCGCCGGAGATGTCCACCTGCTCCCGCGACTGCACGTAGATGGCGTCCACGCCCACGGGCGCGCTGCTGCCGCCCGCGATCCAGTCGGGCTCCACGCTGTAAGGCACGAACACGCTGTGGTCCGGCACCACGATGTCCCGCGCCAGCACCTGGGCCTCAAGGCTGCTCTGGGGTGTGGCGACGATGCCGACGATGGTGAAAGGCGTGCGGCCCAAGGTGAAGATATCCCTCACCTGCAGGTTCCAGGCCTGACTCAGGCTCTCAGCCACCACCAGCTCCCGCTCTGCGTGGACGACGTCGCCCTGATCCAGGAAACGCCCGGCCGTCAGCTTCCAGCCGCGCACCCCAGCCAGTCGCTCATCGGTGGCGATCACCTGCACCGGTTCCGGGAAACCCGGCACTGTGGCCACATCGTTGCGCACCACGCTGGTATCTATATTTCCCATGTCCGCGCGCAGCATGCTTGCCATGTCCGGTTGCAGGCGCAGGGCGGGTCCCGTGGATGGGAACTTGTCGCCCAGCACCACGAAGGTGCGCTCCCCCAACTGGCGCACCAGGGCATCGGTCCTGAGTTCGAGGCCGTGGGATACCGAGAGCAGCACCGTGAGTGCGAACGCGCCGAGGGTGACGGCACCGAAGATCAAGAGGCTGCGCGCCGCATGGGCGCGCATGCCTTCCAGCATGTCGCCCAGGATGGCAGAGCGCAGGGCGGCCATCTATGTCTCCAGCACGCCGCGGCGGCACTTGAGCCTGCGATCGGCGTAGCCCAGCAGCGACTCGTTGTGCGTCACCATCAGTATCGTGGTGCCGAGCTGGTTGAGCTTCTTAAGGCACTCCATCACCGTATGGGCGGACTCGTGGTCCAGGTTGCCGGTCGGTTCGTCCGCCGCCAATAACTTGGGTTCCACGGCCATGGCCCGGGCGATGGCGACCCGCTGCATCTCGCCACCCGAGAGCAGTCGCACCGGCCGGTCGGCGAACTCACGCAGGCCCACGAGTTCGAGGGCGCGCAGCGCCACACCCCGCATGTCCTCGGGCTGGGGGAGCATGTAACGGAAGCGGAACAGCACGTTCTCCAGCACAGTGCGCCCGGGCAGCAGGTGGTAGTTCTGGAAGATGATCCCCACGGCGCGGGCCCGGAGCGCGCTCAAGGCATCCTCGCTCAGCTCCGCCACGTCCCGACCGCCGAAGCTGACCTTGCCGGTCGTGGGCCGGTCCAGGAGGGTGGCGAGCATGAGGAGCGTCGTCTTGCCGGAGCCAGAGGGGCCGGTGAGAGCGGCGAACTCCCCTTCCCGCAGGGTGAAATCCACGCCGCCCAAGGCCTGGACCGCGCCCGCAGCCAGCTCATAGCGTTTGGAGACCGCGCTGAACTCGAGGATGCAGGGCTTCACTGCACCAACACCGTATCGCCGGCACCCACTCCTTCCAGTACCTCGTAGTACTCGTTGTCGTAGCGGCCGACGATGAGGGGATGCTGCGCCACGCCTAACAGTCCGCGCTCCAGCACATAGGGCCGCCCGTCATCCCAGTGCACCGCGACCCGGGGCACCAGGACTGCATCTTCTTTGCTGTAGGAGAGCACGCCCACGGATACGGACATGCCCGGGTAGAGCCGCAGGTTGTCGCCCTGCAGCTGGATGACGGTGTGGAAATAACGCTGCCAGCTGGGCTGCTCGGGAGCCGAACTCGCGATGGACTCCACGTTCTGCACCGTGCCATGGAAGTTCATCTCGGGCCGCGCCAGCGGGCTCACGGACGCCGACATGCCCCGCGCCACCTGGTCGAAATCCGACTCCGGCACGTAACAATCCACGATCATGTGGCGGGTATCGGGCAGCATCATGAAGGGCTGGTTCTTGAACACCGTGTCGCCGAGGCGCACGGTGCGGTATTCGCTGGCGAGGTTGATGGGCTTGTAGGACACCAGCCCCGCGACCGGCGCCGTGACCACTGAGTCCGCGAGTTGCTGCTCGCCGAGCTTCAAGGCCTCCTCCGCCGCCGCCAGCTTGGTCTTGGCCTGCTCGACCTTCGCCGGGTCGAGGTATTGTTCGGTCAGCGCGACCTTCTGCTTCAATTGCTTGAGTTTCTCCTGTTCGCTCGCAGCCTCGCCCTCTTCCTGGGTGATCTCTTCGGCAGAGAGCAGCCCCTGTTTCTGCAGATCCACGGAATCCTTCAGGAACTTGTCTTCCTGCTCCACCTTGTGCTGCTGCTCGGCCAACTTCATCTTGATGTCTTCGAGGTCGATGGGCAGTTCCGCGTTGACCAGGCCGTTGAGCTCGGACTTCGCGGTGACGTAATCCTGTCTGAGCTTCACCAGCGCACGCTCCGAATCCGCCGAATCGAAGCGCACCACCACGTCGCCCTTCATCACCTTGGCGCCTTCCGGCACCAGATATACGAGCACCGCCGGCCCACCGAGACTCGAGGACACCAATACCACCTTCTCCGCATCCACCCTGCCCGTGTAATGGTTCCAGACGGTGAGCGTGCCGCGCACCACCCGCGCCGAATGGGAGACGGCCCCCACCGCGAGCTGGGGCGTCAGGTCTTGGGCGGGCGCAGAGCCACGGGCATCCACGACGTACCTTATATAGAGACCCACCGCGAGCAGTGCCGTCAGACCCAGGATGAAATATGTCTTGCGCATGTCTGCGGGCTCAGGAGCGGGGCTTGAGTTCGTCGGGGGATGAGACGAGGGTGCCCAGGATCAGCGACAGCTTGTAGCCCGCCCTGACCACGTCCGCGTCCGCGCTGAGAGAGGCGCTCTGGGAAGCCACTACCGCCTCAGCCGCGTCGGTCACGGCGAAGCTGTCCGCCCGGCCCATGTGGAACAGCTCGCGCGCCAGGGTGAGGCGCGCCTCCGCATCCGTGGCCGCGTGTTCGGCGATGGAGTTTTCGGTGCGGGCCTCCTGGTAGGCGAACAGGCCTTGCTGCACTTCGCGGGTTATCTGCTCCTGCATGAGGTCGAGTTCCTCGAGGGCGGCGGCGCGCTGCGCATCCGCCTTGCGGACCTCGGCCTTCTCGCTCGTGTAACTGCCGCCAAGCTCGCTGGACAGGCCCACGTAGGCACCGCCGCCGGCGGCGACGGAGCTGCCCGGTAGCGGCGAAGAGCTGTAGCGCTGATAACCCACGGTGATGTCCACCCCGGGCAGGGTCTGGTTGCGCGCCACGCTCAAGGTCTGCAGCGTATCGGCGTAATCCTGCATGGCCTGGGCATAATCGAGACGGTTGCCGAGAGCCACTTTCACCGCCTGATCGGCATCGAGGGTCTGGTAATCGAGCCAAGCGACGCTCTCGGTCTCGAATACCGAATCGGGCGGCATGCCCATGAGTTCGGCGAGATTGGCGCACGCGGAGGTGAGGCGCTGCTGATCGGCGGTGAGCCGGCCACGAGTCTGGTCCAGCTGGAAATCGGTGCGCATGGCGTCGAGGGTCTTGGCCCGGCCCACGAGCGCGTATTCACGGGTGATGCGCGAGAGCTCGGTCGTCTGCTGCACGTTGAGGGCATCCAGCTTCAACTGCTGCTCCAGCTCATGCAGCTCGGCGTAGGCCTCGATCACCTTCGAGACGAGATCCTGGCGCGCCTGGGCGTATTGGCGTTTGGCAGTGACGAGCTTGCTCTCGGCGGCGTGCACCGGATACATGGCGATCGACGAGCCGGCGTTCTTGAAAAGCGGTTGCTGCAGACTGAGATTGACGGCCGGCTGTACGATGAGCACTCCGTCGGGCAGCAGCGTGTCGCCGCGGGTACCGGATAGGCTCACCACGCCGCCGGTGGGCAGTTTCTTGCTCACGGTGACACCGTAATTCTTGAATACAGTGTTCCCGACCCGCTGCTCGGTGAACGCCGGCACCACCTGCACATCGAAGCCTGCGTCAGCGGCATCCAGGTCCGCTTGGCTGATATCGAGGAGGCTGCCCGCCTGGATGAGTTGGCGATTCTGGGTGAGGGCGAGGTTGATGGCCCGGTCCAGAGGGATCTCCGCCGCCTGCGCACCCGCGACACATAGGGCGAGCGCGACAGCCGGAAGCGTATGGCTGCAGAGATGCACGAGATGGTTCGGACGGATCGCCGCGAACATACCTACCCCATGAGCCGTCTTGACCCAGCAATCTGTAACACGGCTCTGTTACGATTAAACATATCATAAATACTTGGGAACCGAGGTTCCCTCCACCTTCCCTGATCCGGAGCACCTATGCGCCTCCTCTTCGTCTTGTGCCTTATGGCGGCGGCACCCGCCTTCGCGGCACCGCCTCCGGCCTCGCTGCCCGCGCCCCTGCAGAGGGTCCAGAACGAAGGGGGCACGGTGATACAAAGTTTCCCGGCCCCGGACGGTCTCACGGGCTGGGTGATGAAGATCCAGGGCCATTACGTGATCGTGTATTCCACCGCGAGCGGCGATTACGTCATCAGCGGGGCGCTGGTGGACAAAGACGGGCATAACATGACGTCGGCGTACGGGGACAAATACATCCCCAAGCCGGATGCGGCCAAGCTCGTGGCGGCGCTCGGCACCGATCCCTGGCTGGTGGAGGAAGGTTCCCCCAAGGCACCGCTGATGTACGTGTATGCGGACCCGAACTGCATCTACTGCAACAAGCTGTGGAACGACCTGCGGCCTTACGTGGAATCCGGCAAGGTACGGGTGCGTTGGGCGCTATTGGATTTCCTGAAGCGCACGAGCACGGGCCGCGCGGCGGCCATCCTCTCCGCCCATGACCGGGCCGCGGCGCTCGCCCAGGACGAGACCAAGTTCGACAGGGCCAACGAAGAGGGCGGCATCCCGGAACTCGCACCGGTGCCCATCGAGATCGGCGAGATATTGAAGCGCCATACCGATGAGATGAACGATGCGGGCGCGGCGGGCACTCCGACGATGCTGGTCCATCGCCAGGACGGCTGGAGCATCGTCTACGGTGCGCCCAAGGATATGCCCACACTCATCGCGAGCCTCACGCGCTAGGCGGATCCATCACTCCAGGAAAGTCTCGTCCACATAACACCAAGCCCATCCTTCACCGGGTTCTATGGACTTGATGATGGGATGGTCGGTCTTCTTGAAGTGCGCGGTGGCGTGCTTGTTCTTGGAATTATCGCAGCAGCCCACGTGCCCGCAGATCATGCAGATGCGCAGGTGCACCCAGGTATCGCCCAGCTCCACGCACTCGGGACAGACCTGCTTGCTGTAACTGACTTCCCTCGCCTGACCCTGATGGGAACAGAGCGGTGAGTCGGCTTCGTCTTCGGTGAGTTTGACGCTGTGCATGGACTACACGGCGGGGCTGTATCAGAAGGCGTAAACCAAGAGGATAGCCCAGAGGAGCTTACAGCCGACATGCAGGGCCTGATCCACGTGGATGCCATACCACTCCTCGCACTTGCCGTAATCGATCATGAAATGGGCGACGGCTTCGGCCAGTCCCAAGATGGTGCTGCCGGTGATGAGTCCGACGATGCCGCCGTGCACGATGGCATGGGACCCGAGCCAGTACCACCAGTTGACCCCATGCAGAGCCGGATTATGGTGCCGGTTCTTGCCCTCGGCCATGGTGTCGCCCTGCAGCGGGAAATCGCCGAAAGCGTGACCGGCCACGAGCCAGGCGAACACGATGAGCAAGCGGATGGGCATCGAGAGACTCTATTCTTGGTATGGACATTCCCCGACCCAATTAAATGCTTTCGGATATGCCGAGTCAATGCTCCGGCGGGCCCCGGCCGCCCCAGGGTCTCACCACGCAGGCTTATGGGCAATCCAGGAGTGGGCATGAAGACGGGAGTGACGATGATGGCCATCGGCTACCTCGGCGTGTATTACACCTGGTAATCCCGGTTCCGGGGGCGCATGAGCTTGTAGATGACCGGCATCGCCACCAGCACCAGCGGTAACTGGATGCAAAGCCCTGCGATGATCGCCACCGCCAGCGGCTGCTGCATGGCCGAGCCCTGGCCGATGTCCAGCGCCAGTGGCAGGAGCGCCAGCACGGTGGTGAGGGTGGTGAGCGCGATGGGCCGCATGCGGTTGATGCCCGCCTCCACCAGCGCGGCGTCGCGGTCGCCCGCCGCATCGAGTTCAACGTATTCCGAGAAATAGAAGATCGCCACCTCGGTGACGATGCCGATGATCATCGTGAGGCCCATCATGGAGGTGATGTTGAGCTCGATGCCGGTGATCCACAGGCCGGCGAACACCGCGGTGATGGCGAGCAGCGGCGCGGACATGATGGCGAGTGCGACCCGGAAGCTCTCGTACAGGAACAGCAGCAGCACGAACACCAGCGCCACTGCGCCGGCGAACACCGCCATCAGCCCGCGGAACGCGATCTGCTGCTGCTGGTAGAGGCCGCCGAGCTGCATGTCCACTGCCGCCGGCACGAGGCCGGGCTGGGCCAGCACCTTCTTGATGTCCGCGATGGTGGAACCCAAGTCGCGGCCGCTGATGCGCGCGGTCACCGACACCATGCGCTTCAGGTCCTCCCGGTCTATCTCCGGCTGGCCGCTGACGGCCGTGATGTCCGCGATGCGCCCCAACGGGAACACGCGGCCGTCGGCCGCGCGTATCGGCAGCCGCGCGAGCTGGTCGGTGTGTGCGCGCAGCGCCGCCGGCGCCCATACGCGTATGCCAACGAACTTGATGCTCTTGGGGACCTGGGTGGCCACCACTCCCTCGACGTAACCCTGTAGCTGCTGGGTGACGGTCGCGGGATCCACCCCCGCGAGGGCCGCCTTGCGCGGGTCCACCTGCACGTCCAGCGCATCACCCGCCAGCACCACGCCGTCGAACACGTCTACCACGCCCGGCACCTTGCCGATGGCGTCCGCCACCCGCGGCGCGACGCTCCCGAGCTCGGCGGGGTCGTCGGCGAAGAGCTTGATCTCGACGGGCTGTGGGGTCGCCGTGAGGTCGCCGATCATGTCCTCCATGAGCTGCGAGAGGTCGATCTGCAGGCCCGGCACCTGCTGTTCGATGGCGCCGCGCACCTCATCCATCACGGTCTCGCTGTCCGGGCGCGGGAAGGGTTTCAGGCGCACGAAGAAATCGCCGGTGTTCGCCTCGGTGATGCCGCCGCCGAGCTGCGCGCCGGTGCGCCGGGAGTAGCTCGCCACATACGGATTCGCCCGCAGGATGCCTTCCACCTGGCGCAGCAGTCGGTCGGTCTCCGCGAGCGAAGTGCCGGGGGGCGCGATGTAATCCAGTGTGAAGCCGCCCTCGTCCATGGCCGGCATGAAACCCGAGCCCACCTCGCGCCAGCCGATGAGACCGATCAGCAGCAGCGGGACGAGCCCCGCCAGCAGCCACACCGGGCGTTTCAGCAGCCGCGGCATGAGCCAGCGGTAACCGTCATTGGCGTGGCGCGCCAGCCAGCCGAAGCGCTCCTCGCGTACGTCGCGTTCGGTGAGCAGCCAGTCCGCGAGCAGCGGCACCACCAGCCAGGAGAGCAGGAAGGAGATGACGAGCGTGCTCGCCATGGTGAGCGACAGGGTGCGGAAGAACGCGCCGGTTAGGCCGCCGAGGAAGGCTAGCGGCACGAAGATGACGATGGTGGAGGCGGAGGAGCCCATGAGCGGACGGGTGAACTCCGCCGCCGCCCTGAGCACCCGCTCGTGGTACGCCCCGCCGCCGGGCTCGCGGAAGCGCCTCACGATGTGCTCGCTCATCACCACCACATCGTCGATGACGAGGCCCACCGCCGCGGCGATGCCGCCCAGGCTCATGATGTTGAAGCTCATGTGCAGCAGGTACATGAGCATGACGGTGATGGCGAGCGCCATGGGCACCACGATGACCGCGATCAGGGTGATCTTGCGGTCGCCCAGGAAGAAGAACAGCACGGCGGCGGCCAGCAGCACGCCGATGAGGATGGCATCGCGCACGCTGTCGGCGGAGGAGACGATCAAACCTCCTTGGTCGTACCACTTGCCGACGTGCACGTCCGGAGGGAGCTTCGCGGCATAGGCCTTGAGCGCCGCGTCGATGTCCTTGTCGATCTGTACGGTGTTACCGCCGGGCTGCTGGAACACGTTTAGCAGCACCGCGTCGTGGCCATCGGCGGTGATGCGTATCCATTGCGGCACCGTCGAGCTACCGACCGTGGCGACATCGGCGAGTGTCACCTGTCCGCCCGGACCGCTCCGGAGCACCGTGTGGCGCAGCGCGTCCAGGGTGGTGAGGCGTGTATCCGAGACCACGAGATAGAGCTTGTAATGATCCTCCAGGCGGCCGACGGCCTCCAGCACGTTGCCCGCCGACACCGCGTTCGCCACGTCGGCCAGCGACAGGTGCATGGCGCGCAGCTTCGCCGGGTCCACGTCCACGTGGTATTCCGCCTGTTGACCGCCCTGCACCTCGGCACGCGCCACCCCCGTGACCCGCGAGATGACCGGCACCAGCTGGTATTGCGCCAGGTCGTAGAGTTGCACCAGGCTTTGCTTGTCGGAGGTCAGGCTGTAGGCGATGACCGGGAAGGAATAGGGGTCGCGACGCACCACGCTGAAGTGCGTGCCTGCAGGCAGCTCGGGCAAGAGCAGACTGACCTTGCCCTCCACCTCCAGCATCGACTGGATCATGTCCAGGTTCCAGTCGAACAGTATGGACACCTCGGCGCTGCCGCGGCTGGTGATGGAGCGCACGGTGTGCACGCCGGGGATGTCGCGCACCGCCTGCTCCACCGGGCGCGTCACCAGGAGCTCCATCTGCTGCGCCGGGCGGTCGCCCGCGTCCAGCTCCACCAGGATGCGCGGGAATTGCACGTTGGGGAACAGCGCCACGGGCAGCAGGAAGGCGCTCGCCGCCCCGCCCAGGGCGAGCACCGCGGCGAGGAACAGGAAGGAACGACGGTGTCGCTGCAGGAACGATCCGGCTGTCACGCCTTCGGCTCCCTCACGGCCATGCCGTCCTGGAGCTCGTAGTTGCCGAGGGTCACCACCCGGTCGCCGGCCTGCACGCCCTTGTCCACCGCGATCCAGCTGCCGTCGTCGATGCCGGCCTGGATGTCGGCCCGGTGGGCCACGCCGTCCTTGACGATGAAGACGTAATCGCCCTGGTCGTCGTGCAGCACCGCCGAACGCGGCACCGCCACCGATTCCGCGCGCTTGAGCACGATCTCGCCGGTAACGGCCGAACCCGGCATGAACCTCTCCGCGCCCTTGCCCGTGAGCGGCGCCATCACCAGCACCAGGCCGCTCTGCTCGTCCACCTGGCCGCCCACTTGCTGCACCCGGGTACTCAGGGTGAGGGCGGGATCGAACACCGCCGTAATCACCACCGGCATGCCGGGCCGCGCCTTGGCGGCATCCTCCGGGTCGATGCCGAGCTGCACATAGGGCGCGGCTGTGCCGGAGAAGGCCAGCAGCGGCGCGTTCGCCGCCACTCGGTCGCCGGTATGCACAGCGATGGGACCCACCACGCCGTCGGCGGGCGCGCGCAGCACGCTCTCCGCCTGACCGCCGCCGAGTTTCTCGGCTGCGGTCAGGTTGGCCGCCGCCTCTGACGAGGCACGCTCAGCGTCCGCGAGCTGCGTATTGGTGGCGAGGTGTTCCTGGAAGAGCCCACGGGTGCGCTCAAGTGCGGTACGGGCAAAATCCGCCTCCGACTTCGCTTGTGTATAGGCGGCCGCGGTCTCGGGCGCCGCCGCGAGCGTCAGGAGCGGTGCGCCCTGCTTCACCACGGCACCGGGCAGTACCTCGACGGCGGTCACTTCTCCCGCGTGGGCGGCCACCACGTTGCGCATACCCTGGGGTCCCGGCGTCACGCTGCCGTAAGCCGACAGCGTCAGGGACACCTCGCGTACCGCCGCCACGGCGGTCTGCACCAGCGCGGTGGCGTGCACGGCGGCGTCTGGCGCCGCCTCGTCATCGGCGCGCGCCGCGAGTGCCGCGAACAGGGCCGCCGCCGTTGCGAGAGAGATGATCCAGGCGATACGTTTCATGGCTGTGTCTCTTCTATCGGATGCTTCAGATCCTCAGGCGGCAGGCCGAGGAGCGTCTCCAGGGCCAGGTGGAACTGCTGCACCTCCGCCTCCAAGTCCGCGCGTTCGAGGCGGCGGTTCAAGGCCGCGATGCTGAGGTCGTAATAAGCGGGCGCGGTGAGATCGCCGCGGCCATAGGCAGCCGTCGCCGCCGCGGTCATCTGCTCCGCATCGCCGGCGCTCGCCTGCAGCTTGTCCAGCTCCGCCTGCATGAGTGCGAGATCCGCGGCGGTCTGGCGCACCTCCGCCTGGGCCTCGTCCAGGCGCTGCTGATAGGCCTGCCACAGGGCGTCGCGGGTCGCTGCGGCCGCATGCACCTGCTTCGCAGCACCGAAGAGGAAGGGGAAATTGAAGCTCAGGCTCAGGCCCACGGTATGCGCGTTACTGGTGTCGTTGGCCCGGTTGATGCCGAGACCGATGGAGGGGAACTGGGCCAGCACTGCGCGGCGCACTTCCTCGTCCTGGGCGGCATAACCGTATCGCAGGGCCACGAGATCGGGGCGGCGCTTGGGTAGCTCCGCGAGGGCGGCGTCTATGCGCGAGGACGGGATATCTTCCGGCGCATCCGCTGCGAGCAGCGTGAGCTTCACGTCCGGCGTGAGCCCCAGGATCCCGTCGAGCGCGGCGCAATCGTCGTTCTCCTGCCGCGCCATGGCATCGGCTCGGGATTGCACGTCCTGCAAGGCGGCCAGATTGGTGCTCAGGGAATCGAAGGCCACGTCCCCCGCTTTCATGGCGGCGCGTTCGGCGTCGTAGCGCGACTGCATAGCCTGCTTCAGGTCGCTCAACAGCGCGAGTTCACCGCGCTCGGTGCGGCACTGGAGGAAGGTCACGCGGGCCTCCTGCGCCACCTGCCATTCATCCCACAGAAGCTCGAGATCCGCCTGCTGGGCCTGGGCTTCCGCCGACGCCTGTTCCGCGCCGCTGGTGAACAGGGGGCCGAGATCGTAGCCGAGACCCAAGCTCCTGCCGGTGGTGAGACCGGGCGTGGCGTCCGTAGGCCGGTCACGGCTGGCGCTCAACTGCGGCCCCGGCAGGAGCCCGGCGGCGAAGGACTGCACCCGCGCGGCATGTGCTTCGCTGCGCGCGGTGCGCAGACCGGGATTGTTCACCACGGCCAGGATCGCCGCGTCGGTCATGTCGAGCCCTTGGGTGGGATCATAGACATGGGGTTTCAATCCCGGGAGATGCAGCGACTGCACGTCGACCTTGATGGGTGGCAACGCCGTCACGAGGTCCGCCTTGTCGGGCAGCGGCCGCGCGCTGTACGCGGCGCAGCCGGCGAGCAGCGCAGCGCTGAGCGCTACGGCGATAAGCCGGGATGAGCATCGATCGGACATGCGTTGCAGCCGCGGGGAAGCCCTCGTGGGCCAGGCACGAATTTTATGTCCCCCCTGCGGAAGACCGGCTGAAGGAGGGGATTAAATATTCTTAATGTTCCCCGGCTGGAGCAGCCGGGGCCGCTGGCATATGCTCTGCCGATGCGCGTACTCATCATCGAAGACGACGCCGACACCGCCACGCAACTGGTGTCTGCCCTGGAAGACAGCGGGCACAAGGCGGAGCACGCGGCTGACGGCGTCGCCGGGTTGCAGTGCGCCCGCGATGGGGACTACGACGCCCTCATCGTGGACCGCATGCTGCCCGGCATGGATGGTCTCTCCCTGGTGCGCACCCTGCGCGCGGAAGGCAGGGACGTGCCGGCGCTGTTCCTGAGCGCCCTCGGGCAGGTGGACGAGCGTGTCACGGGACTCGAAGGCGGCGGCGACGATTACCTGGCGAAGCCCTTCGCGTTCACCGAGCTCCTGGCACGGCTGCAGGCCATCGTGCGCCGGCGCGAAGCGCAGCCGTCGGTTACCCGGCTCAGCGTGGCGGACCTGGAGATCGACCGGCTCAAGCGGGAGGTGCGCCGCGGCGGCGAAGCGGTCCCGCTGCAGGCGCGCGAGTTCCGCCTGCTGGAATGCCTGATGCTGCACGCAGGCCAGGTAGTGACCCGCGCCATGCTGCTCAAGGAAGTATGGGGCTACGATTTCGACCCGCAGACCAACGTGGTGGACGTGCATATGAGCCGCCTGCGCGCCCGCATAGACGGCGACGCACGCACACCGCTGCTGCACACGGTGCGGGGAACGGGGTATTGCCTGCGTGAACCGGATTAGGCTCTCCCAGACCACCGCGTTCCGCCTGGCCATGCGTTATGCGGCGTTCTGCTGCCTGTTGAGCGCGGCCTGCCTCGCGGCACTCTACTGGGTCACCACCGCTAAACTCGATGCGCAGATAGACGCGGGCCTGCGCGCCGAGATGTCTGCGCTCACCCGGCTCTACGACCTCAAAGGCATCGCCGGATTGCGTGAAGCGGTGGCGGCGCGCAGCACCCTGCCTAGCCTCGCCGCCAGCGACACGGGCGATACCGGCCCGCGCCAGTACCTGCTGACGGATCCCCAGGCGGAGCTACTCACCGGCACTCTCGCCGCCTGGCCGCACCAGCTGCCGCTCGCGCCCGACATGTGGGCGACCCTCGTGGTGGCCTTGCCTGTCGATCAACCCGGGCTGGATCAGGATGGCCCCCGGGTGCGGGTGCGTATCCACGCCGTGATCCTGCCCGGCGGTTACCGGCTTCTGGTGGGTCAGGCCCTGAACGAGACCGACGAACTGCGCGGCACGCTCCTCAGCATCACCTTCGGTGCCGTACTGCTGACATTGCTGGCGGGTTTCGCCGGCGGCGCGTTCATGGGCCGCAGCGTGGTACGCCGACTGGAACAGGTGACGCTCGCCGCCGACAGCATCATGGCGGGGGACCTTACACGACGCATCCCCGAGGAAGGCGGGCGGGACGAGTTCGATGCCCTGGCACAGAAGCTCAATGCCATGCTGGAACGCATCGAGCAGTCCATGAATCGCACCCGCGAAGTCACCGAGAACGTGGCCCATGACCTGCGCAGCCCGCTCGGGCGCCTGCGGACGCGGCTGGAGACCATCGCCCGCCAATCCAATCCCACCGAACGCGAGGTACTGCAGAAAGCCATCGAGGAGACCGACCGGCTCGTGGCCACCCTCAACGGCATATTGAGCATCGCGGAGATCGAGGCCCGCACGCGCGATGCCTGGCAGGCCCTCGACCTCACGACCCTGTGCCGCGACGTGGCGGAATTGTACGGCGCCGTGGCTGAAGAGAAACACCTGACGTTCACCACCCGACTGGCGGATGGCGTGCAGCTGTCCGGCAACCGTCAACTGCTGGCCCAGGCGGTGAGCAACCTGCTGGACAACGCCATCAAATACACCCCGCCCGGCGGGCGTGTCTCCTTGAGCCTCATGCAGGACACGGGGCACGCGGAGATCAACGTGACGGACAGTGGCCCCGGCATCCCGGAGGAGATGCGCGGGCGGGTGCTGGAACGCTTCGTACGCCTGGATGCGAGCCGCAGCCAGCCGGGGAATGGTCTGGGCTTGAGCCTGGTGGCCGCGGTCGCGGAACATCACGGCGCAACACTCGTGCTGGATGACAATCGGCCGGGATTGAAGGTCACGCTGCGCCTGGTCCGATAGACGAATCGAGGGTCAGCGGCGATGCACCAGGCTCGGACAAAGGAAATCCCTTCCATCACCTGAGAGCGCTGCTCTGCGTGCGCTCCGTGGCATGCCGCCGGTGCAGCGCCTCTGCTAGACTTCGCCCCCGATCGATACGAGTGTGACCATGAGACTTCCCGTGCAGGCCTTCACCGGTATATTGGCACTCGGCGTGTGCGCGATCTCTCCGGCGCATGCGGGCACAGCGCCGGATACCCGCGCCATCCTCGCTGACGTAGGCAAAGTAGTCGCCTCGAATGGCATAGACGAGGCGAAGGCGGTCTCGATCGGCGGCATCCAGCAGTGGATCACGGTGCGCGGGCGCGACCGGCGCAACCCGATCCTGCTGGTGATCCACGGCGGGCCCGCGGCGCCGGAACTGCCTACCCGCTACCTCTTCGAAGCGCCCTGGACCGACTACTTCACGGTGGTGGAATGGGACCAGCGGGGCGCCGGCAAGACCTATCTGCTGAACGATCCGGCCAAGGTCGCACCCACCATGCATCTGGATCGGTTTGTGAAAGATGCGGCGGAACTCACCGCCTATCTGCGCAGCACCTACGGCAAGCAGAAGATCTTCGTGATGGGCCATTCCTGGGGCACCGTGGTCGGCCTCACGCTCGCGGAACGGCACCCCGAGTGGCTCTATGCCTACATCGGCGTCGGCCAGATCATCAACATGCAGGCGGGCGAGAAGGTGGGCTACGCCTGGGTGCTGGGTGAGGCGAAGAAAGCCGGCAACGCCGAAGCCGTGAAGGAACTCACCGCCATCGCACCGTACCCGAATCCGGACGGTACCCTGCCCTTCGATAAGATCGGCACGGAACGGAAGTGGTCCGTGTATTACGGCGGCTTGAGCCACGGCCGCCAGAGCTATGACTACTGGGAGAACGCCGAGAAGATCTCACCGGATTATTCCGACGCGGACTTCAAGGCCATCGACGCCGGCAGTGGTTTCTCGCTGCCTAAGCTCCTGCCGGAGTTGGCGACGGTGGATTTCGACAAGCTGACGAAACTCGACTGCGGGCTGATCATCTTCGCGGGGCGCTACGACTATACGACCCCCACGGAACCGGTGCAGCAGTGGTTCGACCGGCTGAGCGCGCCCAGCAAGCACTGGGTCTGGTTCGAGAACTCGGCCCACATGATGTACGCCGAGGAGCCGGGTCGCGTGCTGGTGCATCTGGTGCAGGACGCCCTGCCCCTGGCCATAGCGGCGGGCGATGTGGCGCCTTACAACGTTACGCCCTAACGGGAGGCCGGGTTCTCACTGTAGCGCCGCCACATGAGGATGCCGGCGATGGCGCACCAAACGAACCAGGCGAGGAACAGCGAGCGCTGCACGAGGCCGTTCACGGGCTTCAACCGCGGCCAGAGCCAATCGTGCGAGAGCAGCGGACTCATATTGAGGAGCATGGATAGCCAGAGCGCCGCGAACAACACCCATGACCAGATGACGAGGTTCTTCGCCTTCGGGTCGCCCTTCCATGCAAGGGCGAGCGCCAGGGGCGCCTGGTAACCGACGATCTCGGACATGCCGAAGACGTTATGCAGCGGATGGGGCGTGGAGAATATCCCCACTCCCAGGCCGGAGATGCCCATGCAGGCCACGAGGTAAGCGACGATCTGGTTGCGCCCCGCCTTGGACGCGGCATCCCGGATGGCGAAGGCGAACACGAACATGCAGAGGGAGATCGCCGCCAGCATGAAGGTGAAGGGGAACCTGCCCGGCGAATCCATGGCGCCGATCTCGCTCACGGTCTGCCGGACGTGGCTGTAGCCGGGGACCATCAGCGCGAGCAGCGGCACGCCCAGGAAGAAGATGACGGTGCCCAAGGGACCGGACAGGAATAGATCGCTGCGTCTCATGTAGATCCCTCATCGGCGCGGTCGCGCCATGGGGACTCACTGTACGGGTTGGTTGCGCAGGGGACAACCTGGATGGGGTATCCCGCGCGTCCCGATTTTTCCTAGGGCGTGGATGCCTGCTTGCGCCAGCCGTAGCGGGTCATGCCCTTCGGTTTATACACCGCCAGCAGCGTCAGCAGGAGCAACACCAGCACTGCGCCGGCTGAGACCACCACCATCAGCACTTGCATCCCGTAGAGCCCGGCACCGAACATCGCCGTCTTCGTCGCGGCATCCGCCAAGAACCCGATCGGCTGCGTGTGCATCAACAAGACGATGGTGGCGAGAGGAGTGATGAGGAGCTTCAACAGGACCCAGTAGTAGCGGAACAATCCCCAGGTGGTCCCCAAGGAACAGACCAGCCCGCTCAACAGCGAGGCGAAAGCCAGAGGGACGATGACGAAAAGCGTGATCAGATCCATGGCGAGATAAGCGGCCCGCACCGCCTGCGGGTCGCGGCTGACCACGCCGGCGATGGCAAGAGCCAGGAAGCAGGCCACCGCCCCAAGCCAGGCCACCGAGGTGGCGACATGGACCGTGAGTGCCAACTTGCGCGAGGCGGGTGCCAGGATCACGGCCGTTGCGCGCTGCCGCCCGAGTGCATCATGTGATGGCCCATGCCGTGACCGGAGAGGTGCAGGACGGCGATGAGGGCGGCCAGGACGAACAGGATGATCCCGGATTCCTTCATCCAACGTGGTGTGCCCGGGTAGGGACGGCGTTCAGTCATAGCGTCTCCTTAGGATTGCCCTCTGTCACAGCGTCGAGTCCGGCGTCGAATGATCGTGATGGTGGCCCCAGCGGCTGCTCAGTGCCTCGCGTTCCTCCGGCGTCATCTGCATCCAGCGCTCGGCGAGACGGTGCTTCCAGTGACCGCCGCGCCGATGGCCGATGCCCCAGCCGCCGAAGAGCACCCGGCCGAGGACGCAGAGCCCGAGGGCCTGCCAGTAGCCGATAGCCTTGAGGCCGAAGAGCGCCGGCATGAGCCAGTTCCAGAGATACATGACCCCGAAGCCGACCGCCGCTGCCGCGAGCACCGCGAACACCAGGAACAGAAGGACCTTCAGGGCCTTGGGCATCTTGTGCATGCGTTTGTGTATGTGATTGTGCATAAGCTTCACCTCATATCTCGTTTAATTCGTCATAGATCGTCTGTAGCCGCTGCCGCAGATGCAGCACCGCGTAACGCTTGCGGGACAGGAGCGTATTCACGCTGAGTCCCGTCTCCGCCGCCAGCTCCTTGAAGCTCTTTCCTTCCAGTTCGTGGGCGATGAACACGTCCTGCTGCTCCGGGGGAAGCTCGGCGAGAGCCGCGTCTATCTCCTCCAGCATCAGGCCGCGCATATAGGCCGCTTCAGGCCCCGCCTCCGGTGAAGGCAGCAGGCCCTCCAGGTCCAGGGACTCGTCTTCATCCGCGTCCTCGACCCGGGCATCGTCCAACGCCTCGGTCTTCTTCTTGCGGAAGCGGTCGGTGATGCGATTGCGCGCCACCCGGAAGAGCCAGGCGCTGACCTGCTCCACCTGCTTCGCCAGCCGATAAGTCTCGACCAGCTCGAAGAAGACCTCCTGGAGGATGTCTTCCACGTCTTCATCGTCCCTGACCCATCTCCGGATGAAGCCTCGCAGGCGCGGGCGTTCGCGCACGATCTCGTCAGAGATCTGCCGTTCTTGCTCGGCGGTCATCCAGCCGCTGGGCGGCTTCTGTTTCATACAAGCCTTAAGACGGTTGGGGGACGGAAATATTGTAGAGGGATGAGGATATTTCCCCTGAGGAGGCAGAGAAGCCCCGGCACCATGGGGGCCGGGGCATGGAGCAGGGATAGATCAGGCGGCCTTGGCGGCCGGGGATGGCTCTTTCGCACCAAAAACCAGCAACCACAGGATGAAGGCGACCTCGCCAAACTGGAGCGGGAAGCCGTAGTTCGCGATGCTGTCCAGGTGATCGAAGAAGTAGAAACCCGTGAAGCTCAGCAGCAGGTAGAACAAGCCGTTGAGGATGAGCCACCAAGCCAGGAAGCGCGGGAAGTAACGCGACTTCAGGGTGAGGATCGCCATGGGGAAGAGCCAGATGCCCCACAGTATCTCGGCGCCGAGGATCACCTGGAAATGCAGGCGTGTGAACAGATACGCCAGGGCATCACGCTGGGGCTCGGTGAACACGGACAGGTAATCGCTGCCACCGCGCACCAGCATCAGGGCCGCCTCGTCGTTCATCACGTTGAAGAAATAGACGGCCGCCTGCAGCACGCCGCCGAAGATGACCAGCAGCATGGCCTGAATCCGGTCCACGTCCTTGAACAGCTGCCAGAACGCCACGGACACCAGCACCAGGGTGACCCCGCCCCACAGGTCACAGAAGATGCCGGACTGGAACAAGGTCTGGTGCGCCATGATGTTGGCGGCGGTGGCGGTGGCGTCCCCATGCACGAACAGGGTGTTGGGGATGTAGATGAGCCGCAGGGGCCCGAAGAACACGAGCAACAGATACAAGAAACCCGTGATCCTGGCGCGCTTGCTGGTCGGTGTCATGTGCCTGCTCCCCCGAGTGAGTGCTGCCACCTGCCCCCCAGGGTCATTAAAGCACGTTCTTGATGAGTCAGTTTGTGCCAATAAAAATCCGGCCCCAGTACGGGGCCGGACTCTCGCTTCAAGGTCGCGTTACTTGGTGTAATCCACCGGCACGTAGATGGATGAACCCACGATGCTGCGGTACTTATTGAAGTCCGCAGACGCCGCACGCGCCAGTGAAGCGGCGTTCTCCTCGTCTATGGCCATGTCCCGCAGCTTGTCGGGATCGAGGCCCGCGAAGCTCACGTAATGCACGCACAGCATGACGTTGGCGTCCCCGGCGCCGCCGAGGATGTTGGTCATGACCTTGTAGTCGTCTATCAGACCGTGCTTCTTGTCTATCTCCCGGCCAGGCACCCAGATGCTCTTCATCTGGGTCAGGTAATCGTCTATGTGGTTCACGTCCACCTTCACATAGGTGTATTGCCAGAAACCCTTCTCCGGCGTGTAATCCACCCATGGCTTGGCGGATGCGGGGACTGCGCAGACGAGAGCGATCGCAGAGGCGACCGCGAAGAGGAACGATCTCATGTGTGTCTCCTGGAGAAGATGGGCCCAGGATCAAGAAAATGCGCTTTGGAGTGGTATTAGACGATAGCCACTTTAGAGGCTTTTAGTATGACCACTAAAACCATTACCGGCCAGCCATCATCGGGTGAGATCATCAGGCTCTTACCCGACCCACCCACGGCCGAGGACTCGCCATGCAGGCCATATTCGACAAGCTGAACCTGAAAGACCAGAAGGAGATCCTGGTGCTCGCGGCGCCGGAGGGCTTCGGGAAAGAACTCAAGAAGCTCAAGGGTGTGAAGGTGGCCCAGCGCATGGGAGAAGTGAAGAGCCTAACTTTTGCCCTGGCCTTCGTGACCAAGCAGGCCGAACTCGACAAGCTATCGAAGGCGCTGGCCGCGAAGGCGGATGGCGACGCCCTCCTCTGGTTCGCTTATCCGAAAGGCACTTCGAAGAAATACAGCTGCGACTTCAACCGGGACGAGGGCTGGGGTGTGCTGCACAAGGCCGGGTTCGACACCGCGCGCCAGATCGCCATCGACGCGGATTGGACCGCCCTGCGCTTCCGGCGGGTCGAGTTCATCAAGCGGCCGAAGTAACGACGCCGCGCGCTGATACCAGACCTGATCTCGAGCTCCCACTTCCTGGACGTGATGGTGCCCGCACCCCGGATAAATTCCTAGCCCCTCCCCCGAGGACAAAGAGGAGCGTCTCTTTGTTCACGTTTATATCTTCAGAGTCGGGGCAATCAGGATTTCCAGCACCGCTACCGTGGAATAGATGAAGCAAGCCGCGGTGAGGACATCGATCACCAGGTCTATCAGGAATTGCCGGCTGATCCAGGCCCCGAACGTGAACCACCACCTATCCCGGTAATCCGCGTCCGCCTCGCCCGCGTAATTCGCGTAGGCGGCGTATTTATTGATGAGCGCCAGCAGGATCTGCAGCAGCACACCGGTGGAGAAGAAGGCGGCGATCCGCCACCCGTAACCGGAGTTGATGACCAGGCTCGCGACCTTGTCTTGCGCGAGGATGACCACGGGACCGCCCACACCATAGGCGACGAACCAGGTCCTCAGGGTCCTGGAATACTCTGCATAGACCGCGTGATATTCATTCGCAGAGTTGACCATGGCACCTCCAATTCTCTTTCCATATTCCGCTTCAGATCCGAAATCCACGATTTGACGATAACCATCACGCAAAAATATATGAATTTTTTGTGACACGCCTACATGGATGTAGGCGGTAGAGCAACGCAGGAGCAGTTGCCGAACCGCTCTCCGGAATATGCGCGATACAAACCTAAGGGCCATCAAATCACAGCCGCGATGCCTTGCCTACCCTCCCCCCTTGATCCACGACTGTGACCTGAGCCGCCCCCTATCATCCTGGTGTCGTCACCAATCCAAATCTCCGATGAGCCCGGCGTAGGTCCCGATGCCGTCCCAGAGGTTCTGCAGGCGCAGGTTCTCGTCGTGGGCGTGCTGGTTGTCGTCGTGGTTGGCGATAGGCACGCCGATCACCGGGGTCTTGAAGATATCCGCGAAAAGGTACATCGGCACGCTGCCGCCGAGCATGGGTTGGATGATCACCTGTTGGCCGGCGGCACGGTCGGCGGCGGCGATCACCGCCTTCGATGCCGGTAACGACATGTCGGTGCGCCAAGCCGGGTAGCCGCTCTCCCACTGCATCCGCACCAGCCGCGGCGCGGCCATGCGCTCCTTAAGCGAAGGCTCGTGGTCGATCAGGGTGTAGCCCTGCGACTTCAGGAAAGCCTCGATCTTCGCGCGCGCCTCTTCCGGAGTCTGATCGGGCACGAGCCTAAGGTCCATCGAGATCCTGGCGTCCACCGGTATGGCATTGGCAGCCTCGGCTCCCACGTGGCCCGAGCTGATGCCGCGGATGTTGATCGCCGGGCGCATGAGACTATCGCCCAAGCGCTCCGTCCCTTCGCTGCGACCGATCTCAAGTTCCTGCTTCAGACCCGTCTCCGCGTCCGGAAGTGCCGCGAGCGCCTCTGTCTCGGCCGGGGTCAGCGGGCGCACTTTATCGGAATAACCTGGGACGAGGATCTTGCCCTCGCTATCCCGCAGGGACGCGACGATCCCGGCGGCCATCACCGCCGGGTTTGGCACCCAGTTGCCGTAGTGACCGCTGTGCATCGCCTTGATCGGGCCGTAGACGGTCATCTCGAGCGCGGCGTCTCCACGCGCTCCGAAGTAGAGCTGCGGCCGGCGGGTCTGGTGCACCGGGCCATCGCCGATGATCCAGAGATCGGACTTGAGCAGGTCCTTGTTGGCACGCAGGATCGCTTCAATGTGCGGCGAGCCCTGCTCCTCCTCGCCGTCGAAGAACAGCTTCACGTTGACCGTGGGCTTGCGGCCTGCGGCTTTCAGCGCATCGAGCGCCGCGAGGATCGCCTCTTCCGAGTCCTTGTCGTCACCGGCACCCCGCGCATAGAGCCGCCATTCGGGGTCGAGAGGCCCTACGGCCGCGCGCCAGTCCACGTCTTTGCCGTCGGGCCCATCGCGCATGACCGGGGTGAACGGCGGCGAGCGCCACTGGGACGGCGTGACCGGCTGGCCGTCGTAATGGGCGTAGTAGACCACGGTGCGTCTGGCGCCCGGGACCTTCAGCTCGCCATAGACGGCCGGCGGGGTACCGGGGCCGGCCGAGAGGATCCGGGCCTTCAGCCCCCGGGCTTCGACCATCTTCACCAGCAGCTTGGCGTTGGCCTCGATGTCGGGCACGTCGGTCGCCACATCCGGTAGCGCCAGGAAGTCCGAAAACTCACCCACGATCTGCCGCTCGTGGCTCTTGCGCCAAGCCTCGACCTGATCGTGGAGCGACTGCGCGCCGGGCGGCACCGCGACGGCTGCGGCACCCCAGAGGGAGAACGCACAGAGACCCGTGCTCAACCCGACGATGGACGACTTCCGGGCAAGATTACTTTTCATTGCAGCAGATGCTCCTGTATCGAGGACAGCATAAAAAGGATACGTCTCCTTTTGTCCTAGCCCTTCACTCTTTCAACTTCCGGTTCGAAATCCGCGGTTTGACGATAACTACAGGGGGTGCGGATCATGTATTTTTTATGACACGCCTACATGGATGTAGGCGGTAGAGCAACGCAGGAGCAGTTGCCGAGCCGCACACCGGAACAAGCGCGATACAAACCTAAGGGCCATCAAATCACAGTTGCGGCGCCTCGCATACCCTCCCCCCGTGATTCGGGGGCATAGCGGTCTGTATCCAATATTTCCCTGATTAAAGGGTAGCGTCGCTCCCGTGATCGGACAGCTGCGCGTCGAACCATTTATGGATGGCGTCCACCGTAGCCGCATCGCGGCCCACGTAATCCACTGCCGCTCCCGCGGGTACATTGCGGTAGGTGATGGCGATCTGACCGGGCTTGACGTGGCTGAGGTAGTGCACCCCCGGCATGGCCATACCGTGGATCTTCATGGGATCAGAATAGTCTCCCCTGCCGAAACGCTCCGCTTCCATCTCCAGATGCGTGCGGATCGCGGCGATGAGGTCCTTATCGTTAGGGTCCTTCGCTAAGACCTGCTGGATGCCACCGTATTGGTTTTTCTGGAACACGTGGGTGGAGTTATGGACATTGAAGGGCATGACCATGGCACCCTTCTGCGCCACTTCTTGCTGGCGCGGCGTGGGAGCGTCGGCCCAAGCGGCGATGGAAGGCGCAAGCAGGCAGATGGCAAGGATGCTGAGACGGGAAAAGGCACGCATCGTCTTATTCGAATCCATTTGGACCCCCTGTCTAGCCTGAAATCGTGGTCTGCTCCAAGTATTCTTCTGCTATCTTACCGCCAGGCACTGTGCCGTAAGTGGCTAATTTGTAACGTGCAGGATGCGAGAATACCGCACCGCACAGGCTCAACGCCCTCACGAGGTCGACGATGAATAAATGGATAGTGCCCGGCGCCATAACGACGTTCGCCGTGATCGGACTGATCTTGATAATAGTCCGTCCAGACACCACCCCTGACGACGCCGATAGCAAGCCGAAGTCATTCGGCGCGGACCTGGCCTTCAGCTTCGACTGCAAGGGGAAGGCGCCTTCTCAGCAGGCCATCCAGCAGTTCATGACCGACAAGGGCTTCCGTGTGCTGGACAAGGTGGGCGCCGGCAAGAAGCTGGACCCGGACTTCAGCTGGATGAAGATGGACATCGTGGGGATGGACAGCGCCCACCGCCAGATCACCTTCAAGGTATTTGCCGATCAGCTCGACGACTATCACGTCAGCCTCTATTCCGAGCCTCCGACCCAGCATTCCAAGGACCTTGAGGACGCCCTCATGGGATTCACAGAGAAGACGCTGGCTTGCAAGAATCACAAAGTGGAACGTCTCGACAATCCCGCCGGCGCCAAAGATCTATATGATCGCTCGGTCAGCGTCACCGAGGGTTGGTTCCAGCAGGCCGCGGGAATCCCGGCGCCGGCTCCAAGCACGAAGTAATTGGGATCTGTCCCCGATTATTCCAAAACTCGATAACTTACGCCTTAGAAGCCTTAGTCACGCGTGATATCGGCCCCACATCGGGCGCATATAAAAATTTTCTTAGTGTCTTCCGTCAACGTAATGAACTCAAAACGATGATTGCCCACTGAGCACCAGTAATAACGCATAGCCCGGTTCCATAATGATACAAACGCCGGAGAGTTGCGCTTCTTGGCAATAAAACGAACACGCGAATAAAGAGACCAGTAATTAATAAAAAACTTTTTATAGGCATCGTGAAATACAGCTTCCTGCTCAGCGGCCGGCTCATTCTCTAACAATCGTTTTTTCCAGTGTAGCGCCGCGACGTAAACTCCTGACATCGCAATCGAAAGGATATTAGCTGCGCCGTAAAGATCAGGAACGTGAATTGCAGCAATAGCTACAATCTCATCCGCATCCCCCGCCCGCGAAAGTTTTGCTGCAGGATCAATAACATTGTCGCTTAATTTGTCTGCCCAATCATTGAGCCGACTACCAACCATTAATATTTGTTTAAGACTTTCAGCAAACTCTTTGTCCCTTTCTCTATGCCTCACGATTGTGGCAGTGACAAACTGAAGAACTACGTTTCCGCCGATTGCCAAAATTCCACCCATAAGTGCGGCCCAGATGGGCAAGTATTCGGACTGGAAAAGCATCTGTGTTACCCCACAAAAATTGTGCTGACAGAGAGAATTTAACTCCACGACCTCACATTACAAGTGCGCCGATCCATTGGCTGGGCCAGATCCTCAGCGTCCTGGAATACTCTGCATAGACCGCGTGATATTCATTCGCAGAGTTGGCCATGGCGCCTCTCAAAACTCCACTGATTAAAGTGGTAGCGTCTCTTTTTCTATCCCTTTTATAAAGCAGCGGGGTAAATATCAGAATCTTCGCACTGCAATATCCATTCAGTTGCCTTAATTAAATGCTCAAAACTTCTATATCCCGTTTTAATTTTTTCCAAATCAACCACGGCAGTTAACCTCTCTTGATCGAGGCTTTCCCTATAAGCAAAACCGCTAGGCAATTGACTACTTATCCATTCTTTAACGCCCCGCTTAGCTTGTGGATCGGCCGGTATGTCGTGAAACTCCTCTATGCCTAGTTTCTCCTTAATCGATTCTAAATCGTATAAAAACATCGCTTCATATTCTCGCACCCAGAATACAAATGCCAATGGTTGCCGAAGACCTAATTGAGCAACAACCTTATAAATATTTCTCAGCCAATCCAGAGCGCAGCCATCATCGCAATCAAGTAGCCAAATTATTGGGCACTCTTCTGCGTGCGCCGCATTAAAATATCTCTTGAAATTTGCCCAATCATTTGCCCTTAGATGGCATAAATCATGTCGTCTATGCACATGAATTTTATAATCATGTCTGTCGAAAAATTGCGCCAGAACCCGACGCATTAACAAACGAGTAGCGTCAACATCCCCTTCACCTTCAACAACAAGAAGTAGATTCGACATAGTTATTCTTGCGGTTGGAGTCCGTCTAGTGACATTATTTCGGATAATCTCATCAAACCATCTTTTGTCATTTTCACCTGCGCATGTCTAATAGATGACACCCTGGTTTCGCCGTGCCTCAAGTAAACAACTCTTATTTCTTCTGCTTTAAATAAGTCAAGCAGATACGGGCTGTGTGTAGTCAGCATGACTTGAGAACGCGTTGATACTTCTCGAATTGCGTCAACAAATAAATTGAGTATTCCCGGATGAACCATCTGCTCCGGCTCTTCCATTGCGATAAATGTTGGTTGAGGAGACTGATACAAAGTAAGAAGCATTCCAAATAACCTAAGAGTTCCATCAGACAACTGCAGAGCATCATAGTAATGAGGGCGCGAATCTGGTCTGTCCTGCACCAAGAATTGCGGAACTAGGTAACCGCCTGCTGTTTTAACCGTGACGTTTTGCAAACCAGGAATCACTTTGGACATATACGAAATAACGCGTTGCAAGCCCGCATCTTGCTTTCTCTGTCGCATTGCCTTAATCACTGATGCCCAATTAGAACAATCTTCTTTCAACCGTCTGTCTTGATCGGGGCGAGTTGGAATGCGCAAAGTATTTGGAAACATAGAAGCGAATCTCATTTGTGTAAACGCGCCGTCGAATATAGATTTCGCTCGCCGCATGAGACGTATGCCAAGCTGGTCAGACGGAATAACAGAATCTATCTCCGCTCCATTCAAAGTTACCTTTCCGTTGACGTCTCTCTCATAAATAAAATTCTGAATAACGTGAGTAAATTTATTATTTTCTATTTGGTGAATAAGTCGCTCCGACCATTCAGCATATTCCGAATCTACTTTATAACCAGCTTTAGAACTCGAGAGTTTTAAACTGTAACTAGCGGGAAATATTGCTTCAACACCGGGTATTTGATAATTAAAATCAACGCTAATCGACATCATGAACGGCTTCGTTGGAGAATACTGCCTCAATACTTCAATACCGCCTCTATCCGTGATGGCATGATCAAGATCGTAGGTATAAGCGTCCTTTATAAATCGGAGAGCATCAATAATATTGCTTTTACCTGTAGCATTCTGACCAACGAGTACATTTACGTTATTAAAATAAATGCGTATGTCGGATAAGCTCTTGTAGTGCTGTATATGAATACTTTTTAGCATAAATAACGCGCCTTACAAAAATTTATCTCGATTAGAAGCAACAATTCTATAAATAATATTGACCAAGGATGTTGTTCAGCGCGCGACACTTATGCAATTGAGATATTCGTAAATCGAGATGGTGCCAACGGAGGGAGTCGAACTCGGCAATTCGGTAACTGCTCCCTGCGTTGCTCTACCTCCTGGTTCCCTCCAGTCGTGCTCCTGCATTGCTCTCGGCGCCTTGCTCCCGGCGGCGCTCTACCGCCTACATCCGTGTAGGCGTAGCTCCGCATCCCTGTCGGTGTACCCGCTGAACTGTTAAGAATGGTGCCGACGGAGGGAGTCGAACCCCCGACCACCTGATTACAAATCAGATGCTCTACCAACTGAGCTACGTCGGCATGACGTGACATGAAGCCGGTTCCTTGGCTTATATGAAGCTAAATTCTAGCAGTCATCCCCTAAAAGCCAGAGATTTTGGTCGCCCAGCGAGGCAAAAATGCCCGACCAGACGCAGCGTACTCTTACGTACGTGAGGATTGGGAGAGGCATTTTTAACGATGCTGGAGGCCAAAAGATCGGCTTTTACCCGCCTAGGGCGGCCCGGGCCGCTTCGGTAAGTGCCTTCATGGCAGTGAGATACGGCCCCGGCCCATGACTCACCCGGGCCACCCCCGCCTCCGCCAGCACGCTTAAAGCCGGCGTGCCACCGCCGACCATGATGTTGAGCGGCAAGGGGGAGGCGGCCGCGAGACGCGCGATCAGCTCCCGGCCCACCAGGCCCGGAGCGAAGAGGCCGCTCGCGCCTGCATCGGCATAGGCGCGGGCCCGCGCGAGGGCGGCCTCGAGCATGGCTGCATCGTGCTCCGCCGCCGGGCGCTTGAAGAACACGTCGGTGCGGGCGTTGATGAAATAGGGGATCCCGGCCGCTTCCGCCGCCCTGCGGGCTTGGCGGATACGCTCTACCTGCTCGCCGAGATCGCGCAGCGTGCCGCTCTCGGGGAGGCTGTCTTCCAGGTTGCAGCCTACGGCGCCCGCCTCGAGGGTGCGGGCGATGCTGCGCCCGACTTCCTCGGGGCTCTTGCCGTAGCCGCTCTCGATGTCCACCGAGACCGGCAGCGCCGCAGCGTGCACGATGCGGCCGAGGTTGCCGATGACGAGGTCCAGCGGTACACGCTCGCCATCGCCGAAGCCGTTGGCCGCGGCGACGGACCAGCTGCCGGTGGCGAGCGCCTTGGCGCCGGCCTCCGCTACTGCCTTGGCGCTGCCTGGATCCCAGACGTTGAAGAGCACGAGCGGTCTTCCGGGGACGTGGAGTGCGCTGAAGGTACGCGCTTTGCTGGCTTGATCAGACATGGAGAGCCTTGTGGGTTTACGTGACGCGGGAGCAGGATAGCCGATACTTAAGCTCACGCACTTGCAGATTCTTGCAGCATCAAGCTACGGTCAGCCGGAAGCGGGGCAGACCCCCGTCGCCTTGCCTATAGATGTGCCTTCATCGGCCAGATCACTGAACACCGCGGCCGCCGGCAAAGCCCCTGCCAGGCCGCGCGCATCGAGCCAGTACCTCGGCTCATCCCTGAACCGTTCGGATTCCAGGGCCCGATATCCCAGTTTCTTGAGCTGCTTCTGCCGCTCGGTGGCGCCGCTGCGCTGGGTGAAGACGCCGAGCGAGATGGCGTTGCGGTTGGCTTCGTCTGTGACCACGTAGATGTCCCGCACGCCGCGGCGCTTGAGGAGTGCCGCGGCGCCATCCGCCTCGTGCTTGGAGCTGAAGGGCGGGAGATACACCCAGTAACCCAGCTTGGTCTTACCGGGCACGAGATGTTCGCTCACTTGCAGGCCTAAAGGTTTCAGGCGGCCAGCGGCCTGCTGCACCGCATCGTCACTGGAGAAGGGGCCGTAGCTGGCGCAGGCATTGCCGGCAGCGAGCGCCACTGAAGTGGACGCAGCCGGCGCCGTGGTGGCAGACGCGACGGTGACCGCCGAGGGCGCGCTTTCGGTGGCGAGCGCCTTGCGTTCGGCGGGATTGAGTTCGGAGGCGAGTTGCAGGGGCTTGCCCTCCAGGGCCGGCGCCGGCGTGAGCCCCGCGCCTTCGGGCACGGAGTACCAGCGGTGCCAGGCCAGCAGCCCGAAGTTCGCCAGGATGAGCAGCAGGAGCACGGCGCGCTTCACGGCTTGCCCCCCGCTACGACGGCGAGACCCTGGAGCACGAGGTCCGGGCTGAGGGTGAAGTGCCCGGGCACGAGTTCATTTAAGCGCTCTGCATCACCGCCCGTGAGCAGGAAGCGGGTCTCCAGACCCAACTCTTCGCGCACGAGGCCGTGGATGCGCTCCAGGAATCCGGCCGCAGTGTGCCAGCCGCCGCTGGCGATGGCGGAGCGGGTCTCGCGGCAGAACAAGCCGAACTCCCCTTCTCCGTTGTCCCTCAAGGAAGCGGTGGCGCCGGCCAAGGCCCGGCGCATGGTCTGGGGACCGGGGGCGATCAAACCGCCGAGATGATGACCGGCTTTATCCACCGCATCCACGGTGATGGCGGTGCCGGCATCGATGACGCAGACGGGGCCGCCGTAACGGCGGAAGGCGCCGATGACGGCGGCCCAGCGGTCCGCGCCCAGGCGCGCGGGATCTTTGTAACCGTTCTTGACGCCATGGCTCTCGGGGGCAGGGATGAGGAATTCCGGTCTTAAGCCATAGCGCTCGCTGCAAAGCTCGCTCAACGCGGCGCCCATGAGGGGCCCCGCGACATTGGAGGCGAGCACGTGCTTGGGCGCGGGGCCTTCGAAGACGCGATGCAGCACGAGAGCGAGTTCTTCTTCCAGATGCACGGCTGCATTCTGGGGTCCGAGCTTGGTGCCTTCGAGCCTTGCCCATTTGATGCGGGTGTTGCCGATATCCAGCAGCAGGATCATGAGGCGACCCTTAAGGAAACATCGCCGGAGACGAAGCGCTTGACGCCCTGGGCGGTGCGCAGCAAGAGCGCGCCCTGCTCGTCCACCCCCGCGGCGACGCCGGTGACGGTCTGTTCATGGGAATGCAGGGCCACGGCGCGGCCGGCCACGAGATCCAAGGACTGCCAATCGCCGCTGAAGGCGGCGAAGCCGGTGTGAGCGAATTCATCCAGAGCGGTGCAGAGGCTGCCGATGAGGGCAGCGGCGAGGACATTGCGCTGCGGCGGATCGCCGTCTGAAAGCGTGTTCAGATCCATCCAGGGCTGGTCTATATCCACCGCCGCGGCCGGCGGCATGCGCACATTGAGCCCCACGCCGATGACGGCGCGGGTGGCGCCGGGGGGCTCGCCCTGGATGTCTATGAGCACGCCGCCGAGCTTGCGCCCCGCGGCCACGAGATCATTGGGCCATTTGATACCGACGCCTGCTATGCCGAGAGAACTCAAGGCGCGCACGGTGGCGATGGCTGTGACCATGCCTAAGGCAGTGAAGCCCGGCGGCCATTCGTCGAAGCGCCAGGCCAGCGAGAGGTACAGATTTGCACCGAAGGGCGAGACCCAACCGCGCCCGCGCCGGCCGCGGCCGGCGGACTGGAATTCCGCGAGGCAGACGGCGGGCTCGCCGGGATGGGCACTCAACCAAGTGTTGGTGGAATCCACCACCGGGAGCACGCTGATCTCTTTCAGCCGCACCCGGTGCTTCGCCGGCAAGGCGGCGGAGATGACGACGGCATCCAGCAATTGCAGCGGATCCGCCAGGCGATAACCCCGGCCCGGCACGCGGAACACGCTGAGCCCCAGCTTCTCGAGCGCATGCACTTTCTTCCAGACGGCGGCACGGGTGACACCCAGCGCCTTGGCGATGGCTTCGCCGGAATGGAAATGCCCATCGGCCAATACCTGCAGCAGCTGATGACTGCGGTCTTCCGCGCGAGATGTCATGGGATGCGCCTACTTCGGCTTGCGCAGGAGCATGGCCCGCTTGAACTGGTTCTCGCTACCATCCAGGAGGCGCGCGATGTTGCTGCGGTGGGTGTAGAGGATGAAGAACGCCATGGCGAGGCCGAAGGCGAACTGCGACGAGAGCGGGCCGCAACGCATGAGCAGGAAGATGGCGACACCCCAGACCGAGAGCACGGTGGAGAGACCCACATAACCCGTGAGCATGAGGGTGAGCACGAAGATGACGAGGCCCGGCACGAGGGCGAGGGGTGCGATGACCGCGAGCGCACCGAGATAGGTGGCCGCGCCCTTGCCGCCCTTGAAGCCATAGAACACCGGGTACACATGCCCCGCGATGGCGAGCGCGCCGCAGAGTGCCGTGATCCAGCCGGGGCTCAAGCTCTCGGGCACCCAATGCAAGGGTAGCGGCATATGGGCCACCAGTGAGGTGGCGAGTACCCCCTTGCCCACGTCTATGAGCATGACCCAGAGGGCGAAGACCTTGCCCTGGGTACGCAGGGCGTTGGTGCCCCCGGCGTTGCCGCTGCCCTGGGTGCGGATATCCACGCCGCCGTAAACCCGGCCCACGATGAGGCTGCCGAGCACGGAGCCCAGGAGGTAGGCCAGGAGGCACCGGATGCCTATCGCGATCATGGGGGTGGCCGTCAGGTCATTTGGGGGGAATGGCGGCCATTCTAGCAGGGGCCTAAGGAGGCCTTGATTTGGGTGGGGTGTGGCTAAAAGTTGACCTGGGACTTGTATTGTATTATGTTATATAACATAATAATGCCACATCTCGATTTGGGCCTGCTACGTACACGAAGGGAAGGGGTTTGGCGATGGAACACGACTCGATGAAAGACATCTTCATGGACCTGCGGCGCATCATGCGTGCCATGGACGTCTATAGCCGCCAGCTATCGGACAGCCACGGCCTGACGGGCCCGCAGATGCTGTGCATGCGGGAGATCTCCCAGCAGGGTTCGCTCACCACGGGCACTCTGGCGCTCGCGGTGGCTTTGAGCCCCGCTACGCTCACCGGCATCCTGGACCGCCTGGAGATGCGCGGCCTCGTTAGCCGGGAACGGCGCCCGGAAGACAAGCGCCGGGTGGTGGTCTCCCTCACGACCCACGGGAAACAGATGTCCCAGGAACTCCCCTCCCCCATCCAGGAACGCTTCGGCGCGAAGCTCGCTGAGCTGCCCGCCGAGGAACAGGCTTCGATCCGCCGTGCGCTCGGCAACGTGGCCCGCATGATGGAAGAGGATTCCTACGGCACCAGCCCCAAGACCCGCAAACGCTGAGTCTCGTCTTGAGCCGCGTGACACGCGGCTGTAATCCAGTAAGCTAAGTCGCGCTTCGCAGTACGCAGAAGAACGACATGCGCGCAACTTTGATCGTCAATCCCGAGGCAGGTCGCGGCTTGGGCCGCGAACTCGGCCCCGCCGTGGGCCGCTATCTGCACGAGCTTGGGCTTCCTACTCGGATACTGAACAGCACCGGCCAGGGCGACGTGGAGGCCAAGGTGCAGGCGGCCATGCAGGAGAAGCCCAAAGTGGTGATCATCGCCGGCGGCGACGGCACGGTGCACGAGGCGGTGAACGGCTGGCTGAAAGCCGGCGGCGGCGCGCCCTTGGGGGTGATCCCCGTGGGCACCGGCAACGATTTCGCCAAGATGCTGGACTTAAAGCAAGACTGGCGGGAAGCCTGCTGGCGCATCGCCAGGGGCGAGACGCGCTTCGTGGATGCGGGGCAATGTACATGGACGTACGAACGTCGCGGGAGGCAGGATGCCGGGAGCGAGGACAGCAACACATACTTTTTCGCGAACGGTCTGGGCATAGGCTTCGATGCCCAGGTGGCGCTGGAGGCCAACGACATCCGCTGGATCCGGGGCAACGCGGTGTATGGCATCGCGCTCGCGAAGATCCTGCTGCTGCAACATTCCCGGCCGCGGGTGAAGGTGCGCCACGACGGCGAGGAGTTCGAGACGGACATCACGCTGCTCACGGTGAACAACGGCCGGGTGGAAGGCGGGGCTTTCGTGATGGCACCGGATGCCGAGATCGACGACGGCATGTTCGACGTGGTGGTGGCCAAGGGCATGGGCCGCCTCGGCATCCTGCAGCTCCTGCCCCAGGTTCTGAAAGGCGAGCATATGAGCCATCCCAAAGTGGTGAAGTTCCGGACTGGTCGGCTGTCGGTGGAATCGGATGTGCCGCTGCCCATACATGCAGACGGTGAACTGACTTACACAGGTGCTATGAAGCTGGAAATCGAGGTGTTGCCGAAAGCGCTAGAAGTAATTTGCTGAAACCCCGCCTATCAAGAGCTGGATACCCGCTTTCGCCGGTATGACGGAGAGCTAGGCCGCCTTAACCGGAGCCTTGAATCTCAAACTACCCAAGTAGATCGCCACCAGCGTTATCGCCGCGCCGGCCAGTTCCGGTGCGGTGAAGTGCCGCCCGAAGAAGAGGCTGTCCCAGATGAACGCGCAGGCGGGTTGCAGGAGCAACACCAGCCCCACCTGGGAGGCATCCACCTTATGCATGCTGTGGGAGATGAGCACCCAGCCCAACACCTGGGGTACCAGACCATAGAGCAGCAACCAACCCGCATCCGTCCAGGCAGGGATGGCGAAGGACTCCCCTTCCACCTTCAGTGAGATGGCGAGCAGCACCGCCGATGCGAAGGAGGTGATGGTGATGGCGCTATAGGAGGAACCGCCGGTGGCACTGCGCGTGCTGCGCAGGGCCAGGAGGTAGCCGGCATAGGCGACCGCTGAGATGAGCGCCAGGATCACGCCCCAGTGGTAGAGCGGCGAGAGATGGGTCCAATCCGCCCCCACCAACAGCACCAGGCCTAACATGGCCATGGCGATGGCGAGCCACTGGAAGAGGCTGAGCCGCTCCTTCAGGAACAGCACGCCCACCGCGGCCATGACGAACACCTGGAAATTGGCCAGCAGCGTGGCGACGCCGGGGCCGACATACAGGATGCTGCGGTGCCAGAAGAAGAGATCCAGGGCGAAGAAGAGACCGGCGAGCAAGAGCTTGATCCAGCTGGCCGAATCGAGACGCGGATGCTCGCGCCGCCAGAGCACAACTGCGAGCAGGATCATCCCGCCGAAGAACACCCGATAGAAACCGCTCACGGTGGGCGGCACGTGCACCAGCTTCACGAACACGGCCGAGAAGCTGATCATCACGGCGCCCAGCACTAACTGCCACATACTCGCTTCCTAAAACATCTTAAGCCCGCCGACGCCGGCGCGAAAGCTTAACATGCCCACACGTTAGTGCTAACGAGGATGCGCGATGAGCCTCGAAAGCGTCGCGGCCGTTCTCACGCATCCATGCGCTTCACGGCATAAGACCCATATCGCTACGCCTCCTGCTCCGCTCATGGCCCAGAACATACCTCCTGTATGTCCGCTCGAAACTTCGTTTCGAGCCCCTGGTCAAAAGCGCAGGCGCCAAGCGCACGACTGCAGGGATGCAGGAGGTAGAGCAACGCAGGGAGCAGTTGCCGAGCAGCTTTTGAGTAACTCTCAATGAGTTAAGGCCGCTTCGAGCTCTGCGAACGTGGAGGCTATGCCGCTGGTCTCCACCGGCATGCCGAGCTGGCGGCTGATGCGGGTGACGGAGAAGATGCCGCGTATGGCGGTACCCTCCGCTGTGCGTTCCACCACCAGCGCATGCTGACGGCCGCTGCGTTTGAGCGTAAGGATCACGTCGCCGATGCGCGCATCCTCCACGTCGCGCATGGAGAGGGTCTCGAGCCGGCCGATGGGCGTCATGATGTCGCGTACCCGGATCTCCGCATGGGTGATGCCGAGGTCGCGCTGCACCCTGAGCGGGCGCTCGCCGTGGATGTCGTTGAGGGTGACCAACCCCAGGAGTTCCCCTCTCATGTCCAGCACGAACAGTAGGCGCACCTGGGCGTGCTTCATGCGCTCCTCCGCCTTATGCAGGCTGGCATCCGGCTCGATGCCGGCGGGGGTGACGTGGGTGAGATCGGTCATGGCATGCAAGGCCGGGCTCATGGACGTGGCCTGGGCCGGAAGCTCGTGGGCAGAGCGCGCCAGGTGGGTGCCGGAAGGCATCAGACTGAGAGGTAAAGCTCTGTAGGGCAGGCTCATGACGCTCTCATTATAGCTCCGCCCACATGCGCATGAGATTGGCCCTGACTTTGCTGATCTTCATGGCTTCATGTGACCCAGGAGATGCAGTGCGCGCCCAGCGGGCGGCTTCCGACAGCTCCTGGAGCATCTCGCGCTTGCTGTCGTCGCGCACGAAGCTCTGGGCCCAGACGATGGCGGCGAAACGGCTGCCGCGGGTGACGGGTTCGACCCTGTGGATGGTGGTGGCATCGTATATGACGGCGCCGCCGATGCCGAGCTTCACCTTGCGGGCTTCGCCGTCGGTGTCTATGACGAGTTCGCCGCCGTCATAGTCGGCGGGATCTGTGAGGAAGACGGTGACGGAGACATCGGCGCGCATGGGGTCGCCGCCGCCCATGATGGCGTTGTCCACATGGCCGCCATAGTTCATGCCTGACTCATAGCGGTTGAACATGGCCGGCAGCACGCGGCGTGGCAGGATGCGCTGGGTGAAGAGTTCGTTCTTGAGCAGGGCCACGGCGACGATCTGGCGTGATTCATCCAGCAACTTCTCCTGGCCCGTGGCCTGCAGGTTGTTCTTGACGTTGCGTACCGCATCGCCCGCGGTGACGCGGCCATCCACGAAGGTGGCACCGGTGAGCGCCTCGCGGATGCGCGCGACATCGGCGGTACTCAACAGACCGTCTATCTTGAGAAGCATGTCTTTCCCCTCGGTTACCCGGCATCATGAGACCCGTACATACATGGGGCTGTCAATACGCAAAGGCCGCGCGCTGCGGCGGACCCAGCGGGCATGATACAATCTTGGGCCTGCATTTCCCGGTATTTCCAGCGGTTATCCCCTTGGCTTCAAAGAAAATACGCATCACCAACGTGCATCTCGACCTCGGCGCCGGGCGCCGCGGCACGGACATGGGTTCCTCCGCCATGCATGTGGCCGGCGTGGTGCCCGCACTGAAGAAGATCGGCCACGAGGTGGTGGGCATGCACAACATCGGCCAGGTCTCCATGGAAGCCGCCGAGATCGGCGAGAAGAACGCCCGCTATCTCAACGTGATCAACGAAGTCTGCCGCGAGCTGGCAGACAAGGTGGAGAGCACCCTCGACAACGGGGAGTTCCCGCTGGTCCTGGGCGGCGACCACTCCCAGGCCATCGGCACCGTGGCCGGCATGGCCCGCCACTACCGCCGCAAGGGCAAGGATCTCGGCATCTTCTGGTGCGACGCTCACACGGACATGAACACGCCGGATACGAGCCCTTCGGGCAACATCCACGGCATGCCGCTCTCGGTACTGCTCGGCAAGGGTCTTCCGGAGCTCACGGGCATCAGCGGCGGCCAACCGGCCCTCAAGCCCGAGAACGTGGTGATCTTCGGCGTGCGCCAGGTGGATGCCAAGGAAGCCAAGGTGGTGAAGGAACTGGGCGTGCGCGTGTTCACCATGAGCGAGATAGACGCGCGCGGCGCCAGCAACTGCCTGGAAGAGGCCATGGAGATACTTGGGAAGGCCAGCGCCGGCATCCATCTCTCCTATGACCTGGACGGCTCGGACCCTTCCGTGGCCCCCGGCGTCGGTACGCCGGTACCCGGCGGGCTCAACTTCCGCGAATCCCATCTGGTCTGCGAAGTGCTCTCGAAGAGCAATAAGCTCGTGGGCATGGAAGTGGTGGAACTAAATCCCACCATGGACATGGAAAATAAGACGGGCAAGTTCGCAGTCTGGTTGATCCAATCCGCTCTCGGCAGAACTATTCTTTAAGACAGGGCCGGCCCATGGGCAAGCGCGTCAAAGAGTTCAACGAATTCCGCACGAGGATGAATGAACGTCTCCTCGCAGAAGATAACCGTGTAATAAAGCGCGTATTCTCTGTTGATAGCCTCACTTATCAGGATGGCGCGCTTCCCAAAAAGACTAAAGAGCTTCTTGGTCTCTCCACATCTATGGTTTTGCGTTGTGATGATTGCGTCTCATATCACATCAGTCAGTGTATAGAGTCAGGTTGCAGCAAAGACGAAATAGTCGAAGCGATGAGCGTAGCGCTCGTCGTGGGCGGTACTATCGTGGTGCCGCACATGCGCAGGGCTATTGCATTTATGGATGAAATACTCGAAGAAGAAAAATAAGACTTCGGGTTCTTTCGCGTAGCACTGACCCATCCATGGTGACGTTCCTCGCCCCGCCTTCCTGGCGGGGCGCTCGTCGCATGCGACGAGCTCATGGACGAGATGCTGGCTGAGAGCGCCGGCTAACGATTCACTTCATTACTTGCTAGCGGCTGCCGGTGCCGGTTTCGCCGGGACCAGCTGCTTGACCACATCTATGAAGCGCTCCTGTCCTTCTGCCTGGTTCCCATACTTATCCATATGTCCGGCCTCCATGGCGGCGGAGAGTGCCGCGATGCGGTCCGCCGGCGCGGGATGGGTGGCGAGCAGGAGCTGCATCTTGCCGCTCTTGGGATCCACCCCTTGCAGGGTCTGGAGCACGGCCAGGAGGCCGTAAGGGTCATAGCCTGCACGGGCGGCCAGCACCACGCCGGCGCGATCCGCGTCGAACTCATCGTCCTTGTCCAGGCCCGTGGCATACAGGTTGCGCGTGGCGTTGGAGATCTTGTCGAAAGCCTGCTGGTCCAAGTTGCTGTTGTACCCTTTCTCCGCCAACCCGGCTTGGGCGCCCTGGCTCACCAGCTCCAGACGCGCGGCGCGCTGCAGTTCCTTCAGGTGATGCTTCAGGACCACGTGGGTGATCTCGTGGCCGAGCACGCCGGCGAGTTCCGCTTCGTTGTGCATGTGCAGTAGCAGACCGCGGGTGAGGAACACGTAACCGCCGGGGGCGGCGAAGGCGTCGATGTCATCCGAATCCACCACAGCGAAATGCCAGGGCAGGTCCGGCCGGTCGCTCTGCAGCGCCACCCACAAGCCCACCTTGTTCACGTAGTCCTGCACCGCAGCGTTCGTGATGGGTTTGGAGGCGCCGAGGAGCGTGGCGGCGGCGGCGGCGCCGATGTCTTCTTCCTGCTGCAGGTCGGCGGGCGTGACCGCCTGCTTGATGGTGCTGATGAGGCTGCCGAGATCGAGACCGGCGAACACGGCGGTGGGCAGGCCGAGCGCCAAAGCGCCCGCGAACAGATATACGGCGCGGCGCTTCATGGCTTCACCTTCGGCAGGTAATCCACTTTCACGGCCTTCGCCGGCAACTGGTCGGCGAACTGGCGGGCCTCCGGCGGTTTGGCAGCCCACTGGTTCAGTTCGGTGACCGCCTGGGGATCTGGCTTGGCGTTGGAGATATCACCGGTGTTGAGGCCGCGCACGCCGGTGGTGGCGGTGGTGCCGGCGGCGCCGGAACGACCGCTCTCGAACAGGCTGAAGAAGCCGGAGCTGGAACTGCCGCTGCTACTGCCGCGGGCGTTGCCGTAGTTCAGCCGCAGGTTGGTCATGGGCAGCCAGCCGGTCTGGCCGTCGGCGAGGCGCACGTGGTACCAGCCGCCGTGGCGCTCGATGATGGTGAGACTGGTGTTGACCGGTACGCTGCCGATGGCCTTGGCATCGGAATGCGGGCCGTCGTTCATCTTGGCCGTGGTCACGGTCTGGGCCATGGTGCCGCCGGAACTCGCCTGCACCACTCCGAGGACGAGCAGCAGCAACGCACCTATGAACAACGGACGTCTCATGCTCTCTCCAGGGGTTCGTACAGCTCGACCGGCTCGGTCCGGCCCTTCACTTTATAAGTGCCGCGGAGCACGAAGTCAAAGGCACCGCCGCAGCGCTCGCGGGTGGCGGCGGACACGAGCACCCGGGCGATGCCCTTGGTCTGGCCTTCGATGCGGCTCGCCAGGTTCACGGTGTCGCCGATGGCGGTGTAATCCAGCTTGTTCTCGGAGCCCATGAAGCCGACCACAGCCTGGCCTGTGTGGATGCCGATGCCGACGTCGAAGACTTCGGCGAGGTCGCCCAGGTCCTTGCGGAACTCCAGCAGCACTTTGCTCATCTCGAGGGCGGCGGCCACGGCATTCTTGGCCTGGTCTTCATCCGGCAGCGGTGCGCCCCAGAAGGCCATGATGCAATCGCCGATGAACTTGTCCACGGTGCCGCCGTGGCGGAACACCACGTCCACTTGCAGGGTGAAATAACGGTTGAGGATGGCCACCACCTGCTCGGGCGTGCGGGTCTCGGAGAGGGTGGTGAAGCCGCGGATGTCCGAGAACAGGAGCGTGACTTCGCGGCTCTTGGCGCCTTCGTCCAGGAGGTTGCGCTGGTTCTTGACGAGATCCGCCACCACGCGCGGATCCAGGAAGCGGCCGAACATGCCGATGGCCACCTGGCGCTCGCGGCGCTCACGCAGGTATTCGGCCAGGGCCATGCTGACGTAGAACAGCCAGGCGAAGATCAACGGCTGCATCACGGGCATGAGCCAGCGGAATCGCAGCAGGAGATAGGTGCACAGCACCACCACGAGCGTGACCACGAGGAGCCCGAGCCCGATCTGGAACGGGCCATGGCCGCGACCGAAGAAGGCGGCGAGCCCCAGCACCAGCGCGAGCGCCAGCAACGCTCCGCTCCAGGGCGGGCCACGCCGCAGCCAGTCGCCGTCCTTGAGGTTAGCGAGGGCGGTGGCGAGGATGTCCACGCCGCCATAGGCGGCGGAGAGCGGCGTCGGGTGGGCATCGCCGAGACCCGCAGCATTGGTGCCGATGACGATGATCTTGTCCTTGAACTCGTTCGCCGGACGCGCTGAGACGCGCCGCTGCATGTCGGTGTAGAGAGCATAGAAGGGTACGTGGGGGATGCCGCCAGCGCGGCCGCGCCAGTTGAGCACGAAGGAATCCCCGGTCGGCACGCTGTAACCGAGACCTTCCGCCACTTTCACCGGCAGGGACGGCAGCTGCCAGCCATAGGCGTCGTAGTAGTTGTAGTAGCGGCGACCCACCTTGTCCGCATCCTGCAGGAAATTCACCACGCCCACGCGCCCGGTGATGGCGAGCTGCGGCAGCGGGAACAGCATGGCGGCGCGGGCATCGGGATCAGCGTCCGGCCCGGGTTCGAAACCGAACTGCGGCGGATAATCCTTGAGTTCCACCGCGGCCTTGCTGTCATCGGCGCCTTCGAGACGCACCACCGGGAAATACACCCGATCGTCGGGAGCGGCGGTCTGGATCAGATAACGGTCGTTCTCCGGGCGCAGGTTGTCCGGGTCCACGAAGTAGATGTCGAAGACCACCGCCTTGGGGCCCTGCTTCATGAGGCCGTTCAGCAGGTCGGCGTACATGGAACGGGGCCAGGGCCAGCTGATGCCCATATCTTTCTGGGCGGCCAGCAGGCTCGGATCGTCCACATCCACCACCACCACGCCCGGATCCGGCACACGGGTGGCGGAATGGATGCGCACCAGGAAATCCTGCAGCGGGTGCTCTATGTAGGTGAGCCCGCCCAAGACGAAGAAATCCACGAGGACCAGCACGACGAATAACGCCAGCAACACCGGCCGCCCACTGAACCCCATCCGCTTAGCCATGAGACCCCTCCCGATGACCCCCCTCGATATTACCAGCGATGGAAGGCCGGGTGACCTTCTTTCACGGCCACGAAAGTGCCACGGCAGGTGTCGCAGAGCTTGCCCCCCGCCCACAGCTCGCCCTCCACCACCGCCCGGTCTTCGGTGGAGGACACGATGCGGGCGCGCAGGGAGATGGGGCCGTCCGTCGGGGTGGGGCGCTTCAGGGTGATGGAATACTCAGCGGTCACGGTGCAGGGCGGCGAGGCGGCGCCCGCTTTCTGCATGAGATGCCAGGCGGCGGTCCAGTTGCAATGGCAGTCCAGGAGAGAGCCTACGATGCCGCCGTTCAGCACGCCGGGGAAAGCCTCGTGGTATTCCTCCGCATGCCATTCGGCCACCACCTCCTCGCCTTGCACGAAGCTGCGCACATGCAGGCCTTTGGCGTTCGCAGGGCCGCAGCCGAAACAGGCGTTGTGGGGGGCGTAGGTCTCTTGCAGGCTTTTTTCGGCCATCTTCATTACCCTCTAAAAAAGAACCTCAAAGCGTCATGGCCGTTCTCGGGCATCCCTGCCCTCCACGGCATAAGACCATCCCTGGTCAAAAGCGAAGGCGCCGAGCGCACGCCTGCATGGACGCAGGCGGTAGAGCAACGCAGGGAGCAGTTGCCGAGTAGCTTTGAGGATAATCTAAATCCTCGGAAGGTGGATTTCGGCGAGCATGCACCGTACGCTGCCCCCGGAGCAGGCTTCGATGGTGTCGATGGGCACGGCGATGATGCGCGCGTGTTTCTCAAGGGCGGTACGCTGCGCGGGATTGAGCGCGCGCTCGGCCCGGGCAGACATGGCGAGCAGGCTGCGCCCGCCGCGGCCCGTGAGCTCCAGCATGTTCCCGGCGAAGGCTTCCATCTGATAAGGGCTGATGACGATGACTTCGTGGCCGGTGTCCGTGAGGCGCTTCTGCACCCGCTCGCGGGCCGGCGGCTCCACGATGCTATCCAGGCACACCACCGCGAAGCGGGCGCCGATGCAGAACATGACGTTGGTGTGGTAGATGGGCCGGCCGCGGCTGTCGCGGGCGTGGAAAGAGATCGCTGCGTACCCCGCGCGCCGCGCCCACTCATCCAGCATGCGGCTGTCGGTGCGGGAGGAGAGTCCGGCGTACACCACCCGGTTCGGCCGGTCCAGCACCAGGCTGCCGGTGCCTTCCAGGAAGCGGCCATCAAGTTCGGCATGGGAGAGGTCGCGCACTTCTTCGAGCTTGTAGCCACGCTCCATCTTGAGCGCTTCCAATATGTCGGTGCGCCGCTCCCAGCGGCGGTTCGTCGCCAGGAGCGGATAGAGCCAGGCGCTGCCATCAGCGTGGAAACTCACCCAGTTGTTGGGGAATACGGCGTCGGGGGTCACGGGCTCGACCCGGTCTTCGAACACTTCCACCTGCACGCCGGCGGCCAGCAAGGCTGCTGCCAGCGCGTCGAACTCGGCCGCGGCGCGCTTCTGCACCTCATCGCCGGTCTCGGTACTGGTCTGGAAGGCATTGGAGAGGGCGGTCTCCGGGTTGGCGCCGAAGTTGGCCGGCCGGATCATGAGGACGGCGGAGGCAGCCTGGTTTTCCGGGACGGTGTTCATGGGTGCTGGTACGCGGACCTTGAGACGGCGAGGCGGCCGGGAATCTTACCTCAAACGCCTGGCCCGGGTCGTCGTACTGCTACGGATGCTAAAGTATCGGCTGTACTCTATATGTCCCCTTCGATGGAGCAGACAAGCATGGCGGGTTTGACGCCGGGAGACCGCATACCGGATTTCGCACGACCGGACCCGGCCGGCAAGCCGCTCATGTTCTACGACCTGCATCTCGGCCAAGCCATGGCCTTGTTCATCTGCGGCCCCGCGGCCACGCCTGAGACCCGCGCCGCCCTCTCGGCTTTGAACGCCGACGATACGGACTGGGGCAAGGTCACTCGGGTGGCGCTGACCCTGGGGACGCCCGCCGAATGCGCCGCCCTGGTGAGCGAACTCTCCCTCGCTTTCCCTTTACTGGTGGATGACGGGACCTTAAGCACGCATCTCCTGGGCGCACCCGCTGCCGGCATGACCGCGTTCCTGCTGGACGACAACCTGCGCATCACCGAGCGTTTGCAGGCAAGCGCTGACTTCAAGACTTTGACGGACCGGGTGGCGGCCAGCTACGTCGCCCGGGTCCATCCCGCCGCGCAGGTCTTGCGCCAGCAGGCGCCGGTGCTCTTCATACCCCGGGTGCTGGATGCGGCTCTCTGCGCGGGGCTGATCGCACACTTCGAGGAGACCGGTGGCACCCCTTCCGGCACCGCTTACGTCAAAGGCGATACCGCCGATTGGAAACCCGATCCCTCCGTGAAGATGCGCCGCGACATCTATCTCAAGGAAGGCGTGTGGCTGGACCGGCTCAAAGACGCGCTGGTGCGGCGCGCGCTGCCGGAGATCCAACGCTGCTTCAACTTCCGGGTGACCCAACACGAGGTGTTCAAGGTCATCCGCTACGACGCCGGTGCGGGCTACTTCCGCCCGCACCGGGACAATGAATCACGCGATACCCAGCACCGCCGTTTCGCCATGACATTGAACTTGAACACCGGCGCCTATGCGGGCGGTGAGCTGCATTACCCCGAGTTCGGGCCGGATCTGTATGAACCTGAACTCGGCGGCGCCGCGATCTTCTCCTGCTCCCTGTTGCATGAGGTGATGCCCGTGACCCAGGGCAAGCGCTATGCGGTACTGGGCTTCTTCTTCGGTGAGGGGCAGAGCATCGCGCCGGTGGAATACCGAGAAGCGGGCAACTGAAGCCAAGGCCATGCAGCTCTTCCGCTATGGCCCGGCTGAATCCCAAGTAGGCGATCTGCACCTGCCCAAGGCGGCGCATGCGCCGGTGATCTGCCTCTTGCACGGCGGCTTCTGGCGGCTGCCCTATGCCCGCGACCAGATGACGCCCCTGGCGGAAGACCTCACGCGCCGCGGTTACGCCGCCTGGAACCTGGAATACCGGCGCATCGGCGAGAAAGGCGGCGGCTGGCCCGGCACCGTGCAGGACGTGTACGACGGCATAGACCTGCTGGCGAAGTTCTCCGATCACGGGGCCGAGCTGGATCTCTCACGAGTCGTGACCGTGGGGCATTCCGCCGGCGGGCATCTCGCGCTCTGGTCGGCTGGGTCACGGCGGCTCGCCCTGGATGCAAGACCATCCCGGGTGCGGGTCATGGCGGCCGTGGGCCAGGCGCCGGCGGCCGACTTGATGCAGGTCTATGAGCGGAATCTCTCCAAAGGCGTGGCGCAGGAGTTCCTGGGCGGCACACCTAAGGAATTTCCCGATCGCTACGCCGCCGCTTCACCCCGGGCGCTCTTGCCCCTCGGCGTGCCGCAACTCCTGGTCCACGGCAGCGAGGACGATTGCGTGCCGGTGGAGATGAGCCGCGACTACGTGGCCGCGGCCCAGAAGACGGGCGACAAGGTGGACTACGTGGAACTTCCCGGCGCCGGGCATTTTGAGCATCTGGATCCGAAAGGCGAAGCGTGGAAAGCGGTGACGGAGTGGCTGGAGCGGGTATTGAAAGGGGCGTTCCCTACCTAAAGACTCCATCTTGATGCCTGCTATCCGCCAAAAATGGTCTTCGAGCGCTCACCGAGGCCGCATGCTTCAGATTCTGACATTTCCCTGATTTATTTCTTATCAACTAATCCTTGGCTCATCGGTCGACTAGACTTCAACGGCACTAGTTCGTCTCGTCTTTGCTAGTGAGAAACCAATTTCACCAACTCTCAAGGAAAGCCTCATGACCTCAAAGCTCATTATCCTCTGTGGTTTACTCGCATTCAGCGCAGCGGTTTTCGCCGCTACAGCGACAGACGCGAATACGCCCGCGGCGATAGCCTCGGCCATCAGCCAGGATCCCGCCTTGGTGGCTTCGGTAAAAGCATCAGTCTTGCAGAAGATCAGCCTTCCCCTCGCGCCCAGGCTGGTTCGCGATATTTCCAAGACGCAAGTGCTGGATGTCTGCGAGATCAACGGCATTGTCTGCTCTACTGCAGGCCAGATGGCAGCGCACTGAGCAGTGAAGCTGGCGGGTTGGGGAGAATCCAAGTAGCCGCCATCCCTGGCACAGCACGCGAGTACTTAGAACACCGGCCCGGCCGTCCTGGCCGGGCGTTCACCCAAGCGTGCCCTGTGGCCACGCCTGGGTGAACCCTACTTCCGCATGCGCATGCGAAAGAGAGACATCGCCAAAAGGCACATAAAGAAAAACCCCCTGATGTTTTCACATCAGGGGGTTTCGCATTTAGAGCCTGGCGATGTCCTACTTTCGCATGAGGAGACCTCACACTAGCATCGGCGCTGAGCAGTTTAACTTCCGAGTTCGGGATGGGATCGGGTGGTTCCCACTCGCTATGGTCGCCAGGCAAACCGGTTCACTGTGCAGGAGCTCAGTTGCTCCTGCCGTGGAAAGTTGTTGGTGCTTACGTATGTCAGTCTGCGGTAATCACAGACAAATCTCGTGCCACAAACCGCTTGAGGTTATATGGCCAAGCCTCACGGTCAATTAGTACTGGTTAGCTGAACACATTACTGTGCTTACACACCCAGCCTATCAACGTCGTAGTCTTCGACGGACCTTCAGGGACTTCAAGAGTCCAGGGAGATCTAATCTTGGGGTGGGCTTCCCGCTTAGATGCTTTCAGCGGTTATCCCGTCCGTATATAGCTACCCGGCAATGCCACTGGCGTGACAACCGGTACACCAGAGATACGTCCACTCCGGTCCTCTCGTACTAGGAGCAGCTCCCCTCAAATCTCCAACGCCCATGGCAGATAGGGACCGAACTGTCTCACGACGTTCTGAACCCAGCTCGCGTACCACTTTAAATGGCGAACAGCCATACCCTTGGGACCTGCTACAGCCCCAGGATGTGATGAGCCGACATCGAGGTGCCAAACTCCATCGTCGATATGGACTCTTGGATGGAATCAGCCTGTTATCCCCAGAGTACCTTTTATCCGTTGAGCGATGACCCTTCCATACAGAATCACCGGATCACTATGACCTACTTTCGTACCTGCTCGACATGTACGTCTCGCAGTCAAGCACCCTTGTGCCATTGCACGCCGTGCGCGATTTCCGACCGCGCTGAGGGTACCTTTGTGCTCCTCCGTTACACTTTAGGAGGAGACCGCCCCAGTCAAACTCCCCACCATACACTGTTCCCGATCCGGATTACGGACCTAGGTTAGAACTTCGAACAGACCAGGCTGGTATTTCAACGGTGGCTCCATCTGATCTAGCGACCAGACTTCATAGCCTCCCAGCTATCCTACACAAGTATGTTTAAAGTTCAGTGTAAAGTTAGAGTAAAGGTTCATGGGGTCTTTCCGTCTTGCCACGGGAACGCAGCATCTTCACTGCGATTTCAATTTCACTGAGTTTTGGGTGGAGACAGTGGAGCTATCGTTACGCCATTCGTGCAGGTCGGAACTTACCCGACAAGGAATTTCGCTACCTTAGGACCGTTATAGTTACGGCCGCCGTTTACTGGGGCTTCGATCAAGAGCTTCGCCTTGCGGCTGACCCCATCACTTAACCTTCCAGCACCGGGCAGGCGTCAGACCCTATACTTCCACTTTCGTGTTTGCAGAGTCCTGTGTTTTTGATAAACAGTCGCAGCTCCCTAGCATCTGCGACCCTCATCCGCTACGACCGTAAAGGCTTTCACGTACCGAGGGCGCACCTTCTTCCGAAGTTACGGTGCCAATTTGCCTAGTTCCTTCACCCAAATTCTCTCAAGCGCCTTAGGATTCTCTCCTCACCCACCTGTGTCGGATTACGGTACGGTTTTATATCAACTGAAGCTTAGAGGCTTTTCCTGGAAGCGTGGCATCAACTACTTCAGTCCACGAGGGACCTCGTCGTCACGTCTTGGCATTAACGACCCTCCGGATTTACCTGGAAGATCTGCCTACACGCTTGAACCGGGACAACCATCGCCCGGATAGCTTAGCCTTCTCCGTCACCCCATCGCATTGATATAAAGCGCAGGAATATTAACCTGCTGTCCATCGACTACGCCTTTCGGCCTCGCCTTAGGTACCGGCTCACCCTGCGCCGATTAACGTTGCGCAGGAAACCTTGGGTTTACGGCGAACGGGTTTTTCACCCGTTTTATCGTTACTCATGTCAGCATTCGCACTTCTGATACCTCCAGAGGTCCTCACAGATCCTCCTTCGCAGGCGTACAGAACGCTCCCCTACCACTCATGCTTTCGCATGAATCCGCAGCTTCGGTATACGGCTTAAGCCCCGTTGAATCTTCCGCGCAGGCCGACTTGACCAGTGAGCTATTACGCTTTCTTTAAAGGATGGCTGCTTCTAAGCCAACCTCCTGGCTGTCTATGACTTCCCACATCGTTCACCACTGAGCCGTAATTTGGGGACCTTAGCTGGCGGTCTGGGTTTTTATCCCTCTTCACGACGCACGTTAGCACGCGCCGTGTGTCTCCCGTGATTACACTTCCTGGTATTCGGAGTTTGCAACGGTTTGGTAGCTCTAGACGAGCCCCTAGCCGTAACAGTGCTCTACCCCCAGGAGTGAAACACGAGGCACTACCTAAATAGCTTTCGGGGAGAACCAGCT
>DASYGE010000012.1:0-790000 GCA_036000105.1 Gammaproteobacteria bacterium | reverse complement strand
ATGTCGGCTAGGCCGTCACCGTTCACATCAGCCACGATCACCGATTGGGGGCTCATGCCTACAGGGATATCCTGCGGATCACCAAGCGGAGGAGTGACTCCTCCCCCGGAGACGGTATTCAGCAGAACCGCGATGTTATTGTCGGACTGATTGACCACGATGATATCGGGCTTGCCGTCACCGTTGATGTCAGCGGTCGCCATCTGATAGGGCATCTGCCCCACATAAGTCTCAGTGCCGTCGGCCCGGACATCGAGCGTACAGATGACGCCCAGGGTGAGTGCCAGTACCTGGCCGAAACGAACGAACCTTGTGCTTTCCTTCGACATGGTCCTACTCCTTAAGTTTCTGGTTTGACGCTTACCCGGGCTTCAAGCCCGGGTGGGAAGGCAGTGGGGTTCCGATGCTGCTTCCCTTAGGTTTCCAAGGGGCCTGCCGTGGGCCCCGTCCCTGTCTGCCTCCAAGTCCCTATGGATGGCCTTAGTGCTGACAGTGGAAAGTATTGGCCAAACCCCGGGAAAACCTCATAGGGCTGGGTCTCATATCCGCGTAGGGGGAACCCTGATATGGGGCTCAGGGATAGGCGGGAACCCCGGGATTTCAGGGCTTATATCAAGAAAATTGGGATTTTAAGTCCACCCCCGCGTTAGGGTACCTGCCCGGGCCGAGGCCCTGCGGCTTGCTTAATAGGGCCCGGCTGCTAAAATAGCCGCCCTTTCGCCCCTGGTCGCCGGGGGCGTAGCGTTTTAAAGAGGATCAAGTCATGTCGAGAGTCTGCCAGGTCACGGGCGTAGGCCCCGCCACCGGTAATAACGTCTCGCACGCCAATAACAAGACGCGCCGCCGTTTCCTGCCGAACCTGCATACCCATAGGTTCTGGCTGGAAGCCGAGAAGCGTTTCGTGCGTCTGCGCGTCTCTTCCCGAGGCATGCGCATCATCGACAAGCTGGGCATCGAAGCCGTGATCCAGGACATACGGTCCCGCGGCGAGAAGGTCTGAGGTAAAGCACCATGCGCGAAAAAATCAAACTGGTCTCCAGCGCCGACACCGGCCACTACTACACCACCACCAAGAACCGGCGCCTGCACCCGGACAAGATGGAAGTGAGCAAGTTCGACCCGGTCGTGCGCAAGCATGTGAAGTACAAAGAAGCCAAGATTAAATAAGCGGCTTCACTAACCGATAAAAAAACCCCGCTTTTCAGCGGGGTTTTTGTTTTCCGGGGACCTAGGGGACGGCTATCAGGCGGTAGTCAGAGCGTAGCTCTGCAGGCGGGCCGAGAACTCACGCAGGGACGCGATGCCAGTGGCCTCGGCCTCCACGCACCACTGCTTGAAATGCTGCAGCAGGGTCTCGTTGCTCTGGGAGCCGTTCTCCCACAGCTTCTCCAGCCGCAGGCGGAACTCATAGACGGTCTCCAGGGCCTGGCTACGGGCCAGGGCCAGGCGCAGATGCCGCTGGTCGGCAGGGCTCAGGAGCCCGCGGTCGCGGATCAGGAGGCGGCGGACCCCCGCCAGGAGCCGCATGCGATAAGCACAGGCATTGCTGCGCTCGTGCTTCAGGGCCGGCAGCATCACCTCGCGGCCGTAATGGCGCAGCACATGCAGGCGGTTCAGGATGACCGCACGCACAGTGTCGAGATCCACCTGGGGCTCGGCATTGATGCGAGGCTTGGGCGCCACGCGCCGTACTTCGACCAAGCGGAAGAAGCGCAGCACGCGGATATAGGACCAGCCGAGGTCGAACTCCCAGGGCCGCAAGGCGAACTTGGCAGAGCTCGGGAAAGCATGATGGTTGTTGTGCAGTTCTTCCCCGGCCAGGATCAGGCCCCAGGGGGAGACGTTGGTGGCGGCGTCGGTGCACTCGAAATTGCGGTAGCCGTAGAAATGGCCGAGGCCATTGACCACGCCCGCCGCCAGGAAGGGGATGGCGATCATCTGCAGGGCCCAGACCGTGAGGCCGGGGATGCCGAGGAGAGCCAGGTCAGCCACCAGCAGGATGGCGACGCCGAGCTTGCCGTGACGGCTGTAGACGTTGCGCTCCATCCAGTCATCCGGGGTGCCGCGGCCGTATTTCTCCAGGGTCTCGGGGTTCTTGGCCTCTTCGCGATAGAGCTCGGCGCCTTCCAGCACCACCCTGCGCAGGCCCTTCACCTTCGGGCTATGGGGATCCTGCTCCGTCTCGCAGTGGGCATGGTGCTTGCGATGCACCGCCACCCACTCCTTGGTGAGCATGCCGGTGGACAGCCACAGCCACATGCGCATCACGTGACTCACGGCCGGATGCAGATCCAGGCCCCGGTGGGTCGCGGTGCGATGCAGATAGAGGGTGACGCTGACGATGGTGAGGTGGATCATGCAGGCCGCCAGCAGGAAATAACCCCAAACCGGCAGGCCGAGCAGGCCGTGAAGAATGATTTGCAATGTAAAACCCTGCGTTGCGCGCTGTGATTACGTTAAAACTATAGGGCATGGGGGGTGGCCCAGTCCATCGGGGAACCCCTGATGCTTGCAATCTGGGGGCTGAGGCCGTAAAAAGGCCGGGGCCCGCCGCCGGGATGCGCAAAAAACATCCATATATGAGGTGGGGATCTTTTCGCCGCCGGACAAGCCCCCAGACTGAACCCCTATGCCTAACCACGCCGCACTCGTCAGGGTCGAAAACCTCTATCGCTACTACGACCGCCGCTGCGCGGTGCAGGACCTGTCCTTCGAATTGCGCAAGGGCGAGATCCTGGGGCTCTTAGGCCCCAACGGCGCCGGCAAGACCAGCACCCTGCAGATGCTCTCAGGCAACCTCGCCCCCTCCGCCGGCCAGATATCCATCGACGGGGTGGACCTTCTGGATGAGCCCCTCAGGGCCAAGTCCGTGATCGGCTACCTGCCGGAGATCCCGCCCCTCTATCCGGATCTCACGGTGGACGAATATCTGCGCTATAGCGTCGAGCTGCACCGCGTGCCCCGCTCGCGCATCCCAGCCGCCTGCGACAGCGCCAAGGAGCGCTGCGGGCTCAAGGATTCGGGTGGCCGGCTCATCGGCAACCTCTCCAAGGGGTATCAGCAGCGGGTGGGCATCGCCCAGGCCATTCTGCATAACCCCAAGGTGGTAATCCTGGACGAACCCACCGTGGGCCTGGACCCCATCCAGATCCGCGAGATCCGTACGCTCATCAGCGAACTCGGCCGGGAGCACGGCGTGATCCTCTCTACTCACATCCTGCCGGAGATACAGATGGTGTGCAGCCGGGTGCAGATCATCCACCGGGGCAGGCTCGTGTTCAGCGATGACCTCGCGGGCCTCAACGAACGCATGCAAGTCACGAGTCTGCTGCTGGAATGCCGTGAGCCGCCTACCCTAAAAGACCTGAAAGCCATCACCGGGATCGACGCGGTGGAGAAACTAGGCATAGGCCGTTTCAGGCTGCGCTATGCCGCCGGCAGCGACCCGGTGGAAGACATCGCCGCCCGGGCCGTGCGCGGCAAGTGGGGCCTGCGCGCGCTCACGCCGGAATACAAATCCCTGGAACAGATCTTCGTGGAACTCACCGCCTCCGACGAGCGGGCTGTCACGGAGGCCGCCGCATGATGGCCTTCCGCATCGCCTGGCGCGAACTGCGCAACCTGTTCCTCTCGCCCCTGGCCTGGTGCGTATTGGCGGTGGTGCAGTTCATCCTCGCCTGGATGTTCCTGGCCTCGGTGGAAGGTTTCCGCGGCAACCCCTCGGCGGTGGCCGGGGTCACCGATACCGTGGTGGCAGGTCTCTACAGCATCTCCAGCATCGTGATGCTCCTGGTGGTACCGCTCCTCTCCATGCGCCTCGTGGCCGAGGAGCGCCGCACCGGTAGCCTGGCGCTCTTGCTCTCGGCGCCGGTGCGCATGAGCGAGATCGTGCTTGGCAAATACCTGGGGCTCCTGGGGTTCCTCATGATCATGGTGGTGATGCTCACCCTCATGCCCCTATCCCTGGCACTCGGCACCCATCTGGATTACGGCAAGCTCGGCGCCGACGTGCTGGGTATGGTGCTGCTCTTGGGGGCGTTCGCGGCGGCAGGACTCTATATGTCCACCCTCACCCGCCAGCCGGTGGTGGCGGCCATATCCAGTTTCGGCCTGTTCCTGTTCCTGTGGGTGGTGAACTGGCTCGGCCAGGGGGACGCCCGCTACAGCGCGGTGCTGCACTACATATCCCTCATAGACCATTACGGTTCGCTGCTGCGCGGCTCCTTCGACAGCAGCGATGTCATCTATTACCTCCTGTTCATCGTCACCTTCCTCACCTTAAGCATCCGCCGCCTCGATGGGCAGCGGCTGCAGCACTGAGGGAAGGGCCACAGCATGCGCGTCACCCGCAAATCCCGCTCCCAGGTCGTCATCCAGAACCTGCTGTTCCTGGTGCTGTTCCTCGCAGGCATAGGCATCCTGGCCAAGCTCAGCACCCAGTACGTCTATGAGGCGGACTGGACCTATGGCCAACGCAACTCCCTGTCGCCGGCCAGCGTGAAGCTGCTGCAGACCCTGGATCAACCCCTGGTCTTCACCGCCTACGTGAAAGACAACTCGGCGCTCAAGGACCCGCTGCGCCGCTTCGTGTCCAAGTACCAGGAGGTGAAGAAGGACACGCGCCTGGACTTCGTGGATACGGATACGGATCCCGATGCAGCCCGGGCCGCCGGCATCACCGCAGACGGCGAGCTGGAAGTGAAGTACGCCGGCCGCAGCGAGAAATTGACGGAGATCAATGAAGCAGCCCTCGGCAACGTGATCCAGCGCCTGGCCCGCTCCTCGGAACGCTATGTGGTGTTCCTCACGGGCGACGGTGAGCGCGACCCCTTGGGCCAGCACAACTTCGACCTGGGGGATTTCGGCAAGCAGCTGCAGGACAAGGGCTTCAAGGTGGAGACCTTGAGCCTCGCCGCCAACCCGACCATCCCGGAGAACACCTCGGTGCTGGTGATCGCCGGACCCCAGGCGGATCTCCTGCCCGGCATGGTGAACATCATCCGCGCCTACGTGAAGCGGGGCGGTAACCTCTTGTGGCTGGACGACCCGGGCTCCCTCTACGGCCTGGAACCCCTGGCGAAAGACTTAGGTGTCAGCATCGGTGCGGGCACCATCGTGGACCCGGAATCGCAGCTCTTCGGCATCAACGACCCCAAGATCGTACTGGTGCCTAAGTACGGCGAAGACAGCGCCATCACCAAGGACTTCACCACTGCCACGCTGTTCCCCGCCGCCACGGCGGTGGACGCGGACAAGGCCAGCGGCTGGCAGGCGGATGCGTTCCTCGAGACCCTGCCCCGCAGCTGGCTGGAGACAGGCAAGCTAGAAGGCAACGTCAAATACGACCCGACGCGGGGCGACCGCTTGGGGCCCTTGAGCATAGGCGTGAGCTTGACCCGTCCGCTCAAGAGCGCCGACAAAGACAGCGCGCCTGGCGAACAGCGGGTGGTGGTGACCGGCGATGGGGATTTCATCTCCAACGCCTACCTCGGCAACGCCGGCAACCTGATGCTGGGCCTCAACATCTTCAACTGGCTCGCCCATGACGACAGCTATATAAGCATCAACCCGCGGCCGGCACCGGACCTCACCCTGTTCCTCTCGCCCTTGGCGCAAGGGCTCATCGGTTTCGGTTTCCTGCTGGCCCTGCCGCTGATCCTGCTCACAGCCGGCATCGGCGTGTGGCTGCGCCGCCGACGCAGGTAAACCGCGCCCATGCAGTTCAACAAGCGCAACCGCCTCAACCTGGCACTGGTGGTAATCGTGGTGAGCCTCGCCACCTTGAGTCACTTCCGGCCCGGTGCGAAGCACCCCGCTCTCAAGCAGCCGCTCATCCAGCAGACGGCAGCCCAGATCACGGACATCCGCATCGAGCTGCCGGGCCAGAAACCCACGGTGCTCACCCGCGGGAATCGCGGCTGGCAGTTGACCGCGCCGCTCGCCATGCCGGCGGATCCCAACATGGTGAGGACCCTGCTAGATTATCTCGATGCCGAGAGCCAGGACAGTTTCCCGGCAGCCGGTGCTGATCTCGCGAAGTACGGCCTCAACAAGCCTGTGGCGAAGCTCATGCTCAACGGCGTGGAGTACGACTTCGGCGGCCTGCAACCGGTGGACAACCTGCAGTACGTGCTGGCAGGTGACAGGATCCATCTCATCAATGGTGCGCTCTTCTACCGCATCGCCCACGACGCCTATTGGTGGGTGGACAAGGGCCTCTTGCCCCTGGGCGCCCACATCACCGCCATGCAACTACCCCAGACCACCTTGACCATGGACAAGCACGGCGCCTGGCAACTCTCCCCTGCCGATGCGTCCGTCTCGGCGGATGCCATCCAGAAGCTCCTGGACGCCTGGCAGCAGGAACTGGCCATCAGTGTGGCGCCCATCGGCAAAGATCCTGAGGAAGATGAAGTCTCCCTGTCCATCGCCAACGATCCCAAGCCCCTGCGTTTCGCCATCCTCAAGGACCCGGACTTCCTGATGCTGGCGCGGCCCGATCTCGGGTTGCAGTACGAACTGGACTCAAGCCTCAGGGACACGCTGCTAAGTTTCCAGCATCCCGCTGCCAAAGCCGCCCACTGACGGACGTCCATGCCCGAACTGCCTGAAGTGGAGACCGCCCGCCGCGGTATCGAGCCCTATCTCAAAGGCCGCCGGGTGAACGCCGTGACGGTGCGTGAGCGCCGCCTGCGCTGGCCTATCCCGCCGGCGCTCCTGCGAGAACTCCCGGGGCAACGCATCACGGAGGTCACCCGGCGCGGTAAGTATCTCCTGCTCCACACCAAGAGCGGCACCGCCATCCTGCATCTCGGCATGTCCGGCAGCTTGCGAGTGCTGCCTAAAGACACTCCGCCCCAGAAGCACGACCATGTGGATCTGGTGATGGACAGCGGCAAGCTGCTGAGGCTCCGGGATCCGCGCCGCTTCGGCGCGCTGCTCTGGACCCGGGGCGATGCCGCGGATCACACGCTGCTCAAGGATCTCGGGCCCGAACCCCTGGAAGCGGGCTTCGACGGCGACTATCTCTTCGAGCAGGCTAAAGGCCGCAAGGTGGCCATCAAGAACTTCCTCATGGACAGCCACAGGGTGGTGGGTGTGGGCAACATCTACGCCAGCGAGAGCCTGTATCTCGCTCGCATCCATCCAGAGCGTCTGGCGGGCCGGGTATCCCGGGAGCGCTATGTCGCCCTCGCCAAGGCTGTGAAACAGGTGCTCACGGCCGCCATAAAGGCCGGCGGCACCACCTTGCGGGATTTCACCAAAGAAGACGGCGAACCCGGCTACTTCTACCTGCGCCTCAGGGTCTATGACCGGGAAGGTCAACCCTGCAAACGCTGTGGCACGGCTATCGTCGCCAAAGTCACCGGCCAGCGTATGACCTACTACTGCCCCCATTGTCAGCGCTAAGTAGAAAAGCACTCGAACTTAAGACACTCGCCTCTTCACCCCGTAGCGCGAGCCGAGCACTGGAGTAAGCAAGCCAAGCCCGCAGGGGCATCGCCAGGGATGGCGATGCCTTCACACGCGGCATAGGGGCGAGAAGCGAAACTTCGAGCGGGCGCTTTGCGCCCTGGGCTTGAGCGCAAAGCGCCCAAGTGCCGTGTGTGAAGCTGCGCAGCGAACGAAGGGCGCAGGGAAGGCGCCGCTTCGGTGCCCCGCGCTCCGGGAGGGCGGTTTTGGCGACTTTTGCCAAGACAAAAGTCGCCCGCGCCGCAGGACGGCGCGGAACAAGGCAGGGATGCCGTGCCCAAACCCCGCGTATTTTGTCGGCGCTACTCGGGCTACAATTCAGTAAATCTGGATTCTTAAGAGATTCGACATGGGCAATCGCCTCAGCAAGATTTATACCCGCACCGGCGACGACGGCAGCACGGGCCTGGGTGACGGCGCCCGTGTACCGAAGGACGACGTTCGCGTAGAGGCATACGGCACGGTGGACGAACTCAACAGCGTCATCGGCATGCTGCTGGCGGAAGAGCCGGCGGCGGACATCGCCACCTGCCTCGCGCGGGTGCAGCATGAACTCCTGGATCTCGGCGGGGAACTCTGCATCCCCGGGCATACGGCCATCAGCGCGGCTCATATCGAGCGCCTCGAGCAAGAGCTGGACGGCTTCAACGCGGACTTGCCGCCCCTGAAGGAATTCATCCTGCCGGGGGGCAGTCGCAGCGCGGCGGCCTGCCATCTGGCGCGCACCGTGTGCCGCCGGGCGGAACGCCGCACGTTCACGCTCTCGAAGCAGGCGACCCTGAATCCGGAAGCGCTGCGTTATCTGAACCGGCTTTCGGATCTGTTGTTCGTGATCGCGCGGGTGATCTCCAGAAACGATAAAGGACAGGAAGTCCTCTGGAATCATGAGCGCAAGCGAACTTAGGCCCTTGATTCTTGGGATGCACTTTAGCTACGACTAGTAATTTAATTAGAAGATAGAGCAAAAGCGTTACGAGCGAAGGCAGGGCTAGGCGCGAGAGGCGAGCAGAGGGAGCGTACTCTTGTGTACGTGACCGATTGCGAGCCGGATCGCAACAACGCCCTAGCGAGCGCACGCCTACAGGGATGTAAGCGGTAGAGCAATGTCGGGAACGATTGCCGAGTAGCTTTTGCGCTGCTTAACGTTTGGCAGCGAGATTTCCGCGGGCTTTATCGAGGTCATCACAGACCTGGCGACCAGCATCCAGTAGCCGCGGCGTAGCGCTGGATATGCTCCCGTCATCCACCGCGAAGAGGTTCTGGTAGCGTACCGCCGAGAGTTGCGGCCACTGTTGCCAGAGCTTGAAACGCGACGCCACATCCCCTTCCCCGTCACCCGTGACGATGGCCTGGGGATCCCGCGCCAGCACCGCCTCCATGCCCACCACCGGCGCGAGCGTACTCAAGTCCGCGAAGATGTTCTGACCGCCGCAGGCCTGTATCACCCGGCTGATGATCTGGCCGCCGCCCACAGTGAACAGCGGCTGGGGCGATATCTCATAGAAGACGCGGATGGGCGAGGCATGGGCGTATCGCTGCTCCAGCGCCGCCAGCCGCGCATCGAAATCCGCCGCCGCTTTGCCGGCCTCCACCTCATGGCCGGTAGCTTTCCCCAGGATCTCCAGGTTGGAGGCGATGTCCGGCAGCGCATGGCTGCCGATGACGAGTACCGGGAGCTTGAGCGACCGGAGTTTCTCGATGAGCGCCTGGGGCGTGCCGCCCTGCCAGGCCAAGACCAGCTCCGGCTTGAGGGTCAGGATCTTCTCCACATCCACGTGGAACCCATCTCCCACCCGCGGGATCTGCTTGGCCGCCTCCGGGTGGTCGCTGTACTCGATGGCACCCACCAGGGTGCCGCCGGCGCCCACGTCGTAGAGGAGTTCCGCGAAATCCGGGGCGAGGGTCACCACCCGCGTAGCCGGAGCATTCAGGGTGAGAGATACACCGTCGGCGCCATTCAGCTGTACGTCAGCAAAAGCCGCGAATGGAATGATGCCGAAGAACGCGAGAATGAATACCAGAAACCTGCTCGAAGGCCGTCGCGAGACCGAGCGAGGCAAGGCGCGCGACGGCGAGAATGGCGAATGTATGTGGGAATACATGAGCCGTTCGAGCCGGCGTGCAACGTGGCCGTAGCCGGTCGCAGCAGGCATCCGAGCAGGTTTTACCATGACCATCCGAAAAGAGTGATGAGGGCATAGATGACTAGCCAGATGAAGAGTGTGCGCCGCACGAGACCGAGAGCGGATTTCAGCCGCACCACGCCCGCTTCCTGGCCCGTCGCCACCCGCAAGGCGCCGAGGCCCGTGCACATGAGCACGTCGTTGCTCACCTGGAAGAACCGCAGGGTGCAAGTGCTGTAATAGGTCCGCAAGTCCGAGACCGCGTCTTCGAAGCTGCCGGCGAGAGCGTAGCCCACGGCGGTGAGATGGGCCGGCAACCAGGCGAGCACGCCGTGCAGGCGTGCTGCGGCGATGTGGAATTCCGCGCTCACCTTCTCGCCCGGCTCGCGCCTGAGCACATCCGCCGAACGGTACAGGAGCGCGCCCGCAGGTCCGAGGGCCGCGAACCAGAAGAGCACGCCGAACTGGCGCTCGTTGGCTTCCATGAGTACCGCCTGGGTGACCGCCTCGGTGCGCTCCGTCGGGTCCGTGGGTACCGGATCCGATAGCAACTCAGCGGCGAGAGCGGTAGCCCGCGTCTCGTCCCCGGCCTGGACCGCGTCTATATAGAGTTGCACTTCGTCGTGCAGGTCCTTCGGCCCTAAGCAGAACAGGAACAGGATCACGGCATAGACGAAGCCCAGTCCCGCCCAGATGTGGGTGAGCACGTCCCCCAGGAACAGGGCTACTACCGCGGGCACGAGCACGATGAATAAGGCACCGCCGGTGGCGCGCACGGGATCAGTGCTGCGGCTTAAGGGTTCGAAGGCCTCGGCATAGGCATGCAGCCAGCGCGGTCCGCGCATGGGCTCCATATGCCTCAGCCATTGGTCCAGGATCAGGGCGAGTAAGGCGGCGATGAAACTCATGGTTGCGTAGTAAACCTGTGCTGGGGCTGGCTTGCAAGTATGTCCCGGTAACGGGCCCAGTCGAAGGCCGCGCCCGGATCGGTCTTGCGCCCCGGCGCCACGTCGCTATGCCCCACGATGCGCGCCGGGGTGATGCCGGGATAGGCGCGCATCAAGCCGACGGTGACCACGGCGAGCCGCGCATACTGCTCCGGCGCATAAGCCGTTTCGTCCGTGCCTTCCAGTTCCACGCCGATGGAGAAATCGTTGCAGGCCTCGCGGCCCTGGAAGCGAGATGTACCCGCATGCCAAGCGCGCCGGTGGAAGGGTACGAACTGCAGGAGTCCGCCATCGCGGCGTATGAGCAGGTGGGACGCCACCTTGAGGGCGGCGATATCGGCGAAATACGGGTGTGCGTCCACAGGGAGAGTGCCGAGGAACAGGCGCTCGATCCAGGGCCCGCCGAACCCCCCCGGCGGCAGGCTGATGCCGTGGATCACCAAGAGGTCCACTTGCGTGCCCAGCGGGCGCGCATCGCAATGGGGCGAGGCCTGGTACCTCGCGCCCTGCATGAGCCCGGTCTGTGCATCCACCGCATGTCGCATGGCGTTTAGTATCTCCCAAGCCACGCATGAGAGGTTGCTACCCGGGGTCAAATGCGCAAAACTTCGCGTACCGCCTTCCCGGAAACCCCCATGCCCCAGACCCGCGCCGTGCCCACGCTCAGGGAGATGCTCACCGGCCTCATCGGCGCGCCCAGCGTGAGCAGCGTGAGCCCCCAGTTCGACATGAGCAACCGCCCGGCGGCGGAGCGCATCGCCGGCTGGCTGGAATCCTTAGGCTTCAGCGTGGAGTTGCAGGAGATACCCGGGGTGCCGGGCAAGCTGAACGTCATCGGCACCCTGGGGCAAGGCCCCGGCGGCCTGGTGCTGGCTGGCCACATGGACACGGTGCCCTTCGATGAGAAGGGCTGGGACTCAGACCCTTTCAAGCTCGCGGAACGGGACGGCAACTACTACGGCCTCGGCATCTGCGACATGAAGGGCTTCATCGCGCTGGCCATCGAGACCGCCTCCCGCCACCAGGCGAAAGATCTGAAGCAACCGCTCATCATCCTCGCCACCGCGGATGAAGAGAGCAGCATGTCCGGCGGGCGGGCGCTGGTGGCGGCCGGGAAACCCAAAGCCCGCTATGCGGTCATCGGCGAACCGACCATGCTGAAGCCCGTACACATGCACAAGGGCATCCTCATGGAGGCGGTGAAGATCATCGGCCGCTCCGGCCACTCCAGCGACCCCTCCCTCGGCAAGAATGCCTTAGAGGGCATGCACCGGGCCATCGCCGGGCTGCTCGCTTATCGCGGTGAGCTGCAGGCCCATCATCATGACGTGCATTTCAAGATACCGACACCGACCCTCAACCTCGGCCACATCAAGGGCGGCGATAACCCGAACCGCATCTGCCCCGACTGCGAGCTGCATTTCGACATCCGCATCCTGCCGGGCATGACCGCCCAACAGGTGCGCGCCGAAGCACGCGAGCGCCTGAGCACTGCGCTCGCCGGCCACAGCTTCGGGGTGGAGTTCCGCAGCCTGTTCCAGGGCAGCGATCCCTTGATGACCCCGGGCACCTCGGAGCTGGTCAAGACCGCCGAGAGTCTCACGGGCCATGCCTCGGAAGCGGTGGCCTTCGCCACCGAGGGCCCCTTCCTGCAGGCGCTCGGCATGCAGACGGTGATCCTCGGGCCCGGTGACATCAACGTGGCGCATCAACCCAACGAATCCCTGCCGGTAGCCATGGTGGAACCCACCCAACGGGTGCTGGAGCAACTCATCCAGCGCTTCTGCGTCGCGGAGCCTGCCGCTCAGCGCAGCTGAACCGAACGTACCCAGCATGAACGAGAACGACGCCTTCATACGCCGCGACCTCAAGGTGCTGTGGCACCCCTGCACCCAGATGAAGGACCACGAGCTGCTGCCGCCGGTGCCCATCCGGCGCGGCGAAGGCGTATGGCTGGAAGATTTCGAAGGCCATCGTTACCTGGATGCCATCAGCTCCTGGTGGACGAACCTCTTCGGCCACTGCAATCCGCGCATCAACGCCGCACTCATCCAACAGCTGGAAGAGCTGGAGCATGTGATCCTGGCCGGGTTCAGCCACACGGCGGTGGTGGAACTCTCGGAGCGGCTGGTGCGGCTCGCGCCCAAGGGGCTCACCCGCTGCTTCTACGCCGACAACGGCTCCTCCGCGGTGGAAGTGGCCGTGAAGATGAGCTTCCATTACTGGAAGAACCTGGGAAAACCTGAGAAGACCCGCTTCATCACCTTGAGCAATAGCTACCACGGTGAGACCCTGGGGGCTCTAGCAGTGGGCAATGTGGAACTCTACAAAGAGACCTACAAGCCGCTCCTCATGGACGTGATCACCGTACCCAGTCCAGATTGTTTCGATCGGCAAGCGGGCGAGAGCTGGGAATCGCACACCCGCAGGATGTTCCAAGAGATGGAGCAGAGCCTGGAGCGGCATCACCGGGAAGTGTGTGCCGTGATCCTGGAGCCCCTGGTGCAGTGCGCCGGCAACATGCGCATGTATCACCCGGTGTATCTCAAGCTCCTGCGGGAAGCCTGCGACCGTTATGGGGTGCATCTCATCGCCGACGAGATCGCCGTGGGCTTCGGCCGCACCGGCCGGCTCTTCGCCTCCGAGCATGCGGGCATCACGCCGGACTTCCTGTGCCTCTCCAAGGGCCTCACGGGAGGCTATCTGCCCCTGAGCGTGGTCATGACCCGGGAAGCGGTGTACGACGCCTTCTACGACGATTACACCAAGCTCAATGCCTTCCTGCACTCCCACAGCTATACCGGCAATGCCTTAGGCTGCCGGGCGGCTCTGGCGACCCTGGACATATTCCGGGAGGACGACGTCATCAGCCGCAACTGGGCGCTCTCGGAACGCATGGCGAAGGCTGCCGCCCCGATGCAAGATCTCAGGCATGTGGCGGAAGTGCGCCAGCACGGCATGATCCTGGCCATCGAGATGGTGCGAGACAAGAAAGCCCGCCGGCCTTACCCCTGGCAGGAACGCCGTGGCCTGCGCGTCTATCAGCACGGACTGAAACGCGGTGTGCTGCTGCGCCCCGTGGGCAACGTGGTGTATTTCATGCCGCCCTACGTCATCACGCCGGAGGAGATCGACTTCATGGTGCAAGTTGCCTCCGAAGGCATCACCCTCGCGACGGCGGACTGACATGCGCATACCCCGGGTCTTCCACGGCACTCCCCTCGCCGGCCTCACACGGGTCGAGCTGGATCTCGCGGCGGCTCATCACCTACTCATGGTGCTGCGCCTGAAACCCGGTGACGCGGTGATCCTCTTCGACGGCTCGGGGCAGGAGTTCGATGCCCGGGTGGAGATACCCGTCAGGAACACCGCCTGGGTGACGATCCAAGGCGCCCGCTCACCGGCGGTGGAATCGCCCTTGCAAGTGACCCTCGCCCAGGGCATCTCCCGGGGCGAGCGTATGGATTACACGATACAGAAGGCGGTGGAACTGGGCGTCGCCCACATCATGCCGGTGTTCACCGAACGCAGCGTGGTGAAGCTGGATGCGGACAAGGCCCTCGCCCGGCAGGAACACTGGCAGGCCGTCGCCACCGGAGCCTGCGAACAAAGCAGCCGGGTACAGGTGCCGCAGGTGGATCTGCCCCTGAAGCTGGATGCTTTCCTCTCTGCCAAGCGCGACGCGGGTCTCAAACTCCTGCTGGACCCTCTGGGTGGCAAGACAGCGGGCGATATCCCCAAGCCTGCCGATGGGCGCGTGATGCTATTGGTGGGCCCCGAGGGGGGGCTGAGCGAGAAGGAAGTGGCGCTGGCAGCTCATGTCGGCTTCACGGGCCTCAAGCTCGGCCCACGCATCCTGCGCACCGAGACGGCGGCACTTGTCGCGCTCAGCCTGTTGCAATCGAAGTGGGGTGACTTAGGGTAAGCACCTTCAATCTTCCGATTCACATGCAAACACTAAATACACGGCATAGACAACAGTCACTAGACTAAATCCCGCCAGAAATACGTGTTTGGCATACTCCGTGGGTTCAGCAAACAATTTCCAATTCCCGTATATCAATAATGCGAGCCATACGACTATCGAATAGTCGCTTAACCCCATCACCAACTTACTGACAGAAAATCTACGGGGAGCAAACTGTTCATACCAAGCATGCCGCTTTGGTTTGTGATCAATGAACATATCTCCCGTAACGGCGTGCTGAACGTCCTTAACTTTTATCTCCCAATATTCCTGCCAATATTTGCTGCCTCTATTTCCGATAGACCAAACTACTGAGCAGACAAATCCAAAACAGCAAAACACAACTGAATATCGACTTCCTTTTGCAGCAAGTGCCGCAAAGGCTACGAATGCTGCAGCGATAAATCCCCAATAAACCAAACTCCGCTTCCAAAACATTTCTATCTCGAAGAGTCGATTTCTGTGTGCGTAATCGAATGCATCACGCGCTTGCTGATCCTTGGTAGTCATATCATCTCTCCCCAAAAGTCATCGCCAAAAATAGCGGCGAACCCGCATTATCGCGATAACGTTTTTCAAGCCGAGGATCATCGGGAATAATCAAGTCCAAAACGCTTTCACAAGATATCCCATAATTCAGGAAGGTATTGATATACCAATCCTGTTCCCGGAACCACTGCCTACCTCCGAAACGAGCGTCGGCTTTTATACCAGATGCAATCGCCTCGACATTCTCGTAGTTATTCTTAGCCCATAGAATGTGGGGAACTACTATAGCTATCCGCTTCGGAACTTTAAGATCGGAACATAAATTTCTGATGAGCTGATTGCATAGCTCATCAGAAATATGCGGGAAACAGCATACCGAGAATGCGAAACTCGCTTCTGCAAAAACACTTCTAATCACATCAGTAGTGATATCGGCACATATATAACGAGTCTTAGCTCCTGATTTCTTACGTGCTATGTTAATAAGTGCCAGATCACTATCGAAACCGACAACCTCATCGCCAGCTAAAGCCGCCACACGCTCCGTGTATTCTCCATCTCCACACCCCAAATCCACTCCAACGCCTTTAAAGGATTTTGCGTTAGACAAAAGCCAAGGCCAAAGAAGCACCTCACGTGACCCTTGCACCTTGCTTTTATAGTTAGTCCAAATATCTAGCCGGTCCATGGCTTTGGAATCCGATTAAAAAAGGAATTGAGCAAAAGCGTTATGAGCGCAGGCAGGACGAGGCGCGCGAGGCGAGCACCCGGAGTGCACTTTTAGGTGCATGAGGACGGCGAGCCGGAGCGCAACAAAGTCATGCCAAGCGCAATAGCTTTTGCGGATGTCAGGCAGGCGGAAGGGGAATTTCGGTGGCTGTACCGGAGCCGGTGGCGGTATCCGTGAAACGTCTCTCCGGCATGATCTCAAGGAGCTTCTCTTCGATGGCTTCCAGATCCGGTACGAAGGGCCGTTCGTTCGCCATGCGCAGCCGGTTCAGCACCGGGCCGTCGGCGCCGAAATCGTTATCCGGGTCCACCGAGAGCACCGCCGGGTTGACGCGCACCAGATAGGGATAACCCTGGGTCAGGATGGCGACCACCGGCGGGTTGATCTGCTCACCGATGGTGTGGGCGATGGCGATGCGGGTGCGGTTGGCCCGCTCCGGCACCTTGCGGCCGCAGAGGCCCTCGAAAGACACCAGCGGCACTTCCTGGTTATGCCAGTTGATGAGCCCCATGAGCCACTCAGGCGCATTGCGCACGGGTTTCGGCCTCAGGAAGCCCGTGACCTCGGTGATCGACACCCGGGGCAGGATGAGCTTGCCCCCGGCGAAGGGGATGAGCAGGCTATAGACCTCGTCGAACTGGTCAGCCATGCATCACCACGAGGTCCGTTGCGGGTTGAAGGTGCCCACCAGTTCCTGGATGTTCTCCAGGAGCTCGGTCTCCTGATAGGGCTTGCCCAGGTACTTGTTCACCCCAATCTCCATGGCCCGGTTGCGGTGCTTCTCACCGGTGCGCGAGGTGATCATGATGATGGGTATCTTCTGGAAGCGCTCGTCGTTGCGCATGTGCTGCGCCAGTTCGTAGCCGTCCATGCGCGGCATCTCGATGTCCAGCAGCATGACGTCGGGGATGTTCTCCTGCAGCAGGGCGAGCGCGTCCACGCCGTCCTTCGCGGTGATGACCCGCATGTTGTAGCGCTCCAAGAGGCGCTGGGTCACGCGGCGCACGGTGATGGAATCGTCCACCACCATGGCGAAGGTACGCACGTCTTCCTGGGGCACTTCGCGTTCCTCCACCACGATCCGGTCGGCTTCCGGCAGCGCGATGGTGCGCGCCAGCGCGGTCACGTCCAGGATGAGCAGGATGCTGCCGTCGCCCAGGATGGTGGCGCCGGAGAGGCCGCGGATGCTGCTGACCTGCGGACCCACGGATTTCACGACCACCTCGCGGCTGCCCTGCATGCCTTCGGTGATGAGGGCGATGGAGGAATCGCCGGATCGCACCAAGAGCAGCGGGATGGCCGTGAGGTCTTCGGGGAACTGGGGGGCGCCGATGCCGAGCAGCACCGACAGGTGGCGCAGCCGGTACTGCCGGCCGCCGTACACGTACACCGGGTCTTCGCCGGCCATGAGTTGCTCGAGCTGCATGCGCGGGATGCGCGCGATGGCCTCGATGGCGGGCAGCGGCACCGCATAGGGCTGCTCGGCCACACGCACCAGCAAGGCTTGGGTGATGGACAGGGTGAACGGCAGGCGCACGGTGAACTTGGCACCCTGCGCTTCGGTGGAATCCATGCGTAGCGTGCCGCCCAACTGCTTGATCTCGCTCGCCACCACGTCCATGCCCACGCCGCGCCCGGCGGACTGGGTGACCTTGGCGGCGGTGGAGAAGCCGGGCTCCAGCACGAACAGCATGATGTCGCGCTCGGAGAGCCTGGCGTCCTTGGTGGTCATGCCGAGTTCCTCGGCCTTCTTGCGGATCGCCTTGATGTTCAGGCCCGCGCCGTCGTCCATGACTTCCATCACGACTTCGGAACCTTCGCGGTGCAGTGCGATGCTGATGGTGCCGGCGGCGGGTTTCTTGCGCTGCTTGCGCGTCTTGCCGTCCTCGATGCCGTGCACCACGGAGTTGCGCAACATGTGCTCCAGGGGCGCGAGCACGCGCTCCAGCACCTGGCGGTCCATCTCGCCTTCTGCGCCGATGAACTTGACCTCCACCTGCTTGTTCTCTTCATCCGCTGTCTGCCGCACCACACGGCGCAGGCGCTGGGCGTGCCGCGAGAACGGCACCATGCGGGTACGCATGAGGCCGTCTTGCAGTTCGGTGGTGACGCGCGACTGCTGCAGCAGCAGGGTCTCGGCCTCGCGGGCCTGGTTGGTCAAGAGGCCCTGGATGCTGACCAAGTCGCCTACGGACTCGGCGAGTGCGCGGGACAGCTGTTGCAATGTGGAGAACTGGTCGAGTTCCAGCGGGTCGAAATCGGGATTGATCTGGTCGCCCGCATCCTTCACGTATTGCGAACGAATCTGGGCTTCGGTCTCGATCTCCAGGTTACGCAGCTGGTCGCGCAGACGCACCACCGTCTGTTCGAGTTCGCCCAGGTTGAAGTTGATGGTGTTGACCTGCTGTTCCAGGCGGGAGCGGTAGATACCCACCTCGCCCGCGTGGTTGAGCGCGTGCTCCAAGAGGTCCGCGCGGACGCGGACCAGCTCATATTGGATGCGGGAGCCGGTGCGGCGTTCGCTGTCGCCGCCCAGCGCCGCTTCCGCGGCTTCGTCGGGCTCGGCTTCGGCTGCCGCCTGAGTCTCCACCGGCAGCGAAGCACGGCCGGGGGTGCTGCGGGTCTGCACGCCTTCCGCCGTGTGGTCGATGATCGGCGGCGGGGACAAGAGCGTGATGCTCTCGAAACGCTCATCAGCGGACTGCGGCTCCAGCTCCTCGTCCACGGTGTGACCGTGCACACGCTTCAGGTCGAGGACGAGGTCGCCGGCATCGAAAATAGGTTGGTTGGCGTAGGCCTGCTCCATCATGCGGTGCAGGCGGTCCACGGCGCGGTTCAGCAGGATGAACATCTCGGTGGAGGCGGCGATGCGACCGTCCACCACGTCTGTCAGCACCGTCTCCATCTCGTGGCTCAAGTCGCCCATGGGCGTGAGGCCGGCCATGCGCGCGCCGCCCTTCAGGGTGTGCAGGTTGCGCTGCAGCTGGGTCACGAGACCGGAATCGGTCTTGTCCTGTGACCACTGGTGCAGGCTGTTGTCGGTGGACTCCAGGAGCTCGTTGGCCTCTTCGAAGAAGATGGCCGCGAGATCCGGGTCGAAATCCTTGAGGTCCGAGAGCTGCACGAACTTGAGCGGCTTATCGGGACGCTTCTCCGGCGCTTTCGCGGCCTGCTTTGCCTTGGGCTGGGCGGCAGGGGTCTCGACCTCCGCCGGGCCGGACATGACGATGTCTTCCCCGAAGCTCTCCCCGAGAGCCTCGGTGCGCAGCGTCTTGAGGCGCCCCAGGAGGCCCTTAGGGACAGGCAGCGTCTGACCCGAGCCTAGAGCTATCAGCATGGCATGGGCGGTCCTCAGGGAATCGCCCATGAGCGCGATGTGTTCGGCGGGCAGGAGCTGGGCCTGCTCATGCAGGGCGGCCACGTAGCGATGCAGGGGCTCGGTGAGGGTGGCCAGGTTGGTGGCACCGGCCAAGGCCGAGCTGCCGTGCAGGGTATGCAGGGCGCGCACCACGTCTTCCGTGACGGTGCGGTCGGTCATGGCCTGCACGCGGAACGCTTCGATCACCGCGAGATGACCTTCGGCCTCGCGCTTGAATATCTCGTAGAGCACAGGGTCCATGGACACCGCCGGCGGCAGCACCTCCACCCGCGGCATGATGACGGTGGGCTCTTCCGCGCCAGAGATCTGCATGCCCGCCGGGCGGATCATGGTGGGTTCTTCGGCCGGCGCCGGCACCATATCGGCGGCGCCCGGCAGCGCCGGTTCCTCGCCGCGGCTCATGGCGAGGGCCGTATCCATCATGGGCTGCACGTTCACCTTGGGCGCGGTACCCACCTCGAGCTGCTCCACGAGTTCGGGCAGCGCGGCGATGGACATGTCGATGAGCGCGAACATGTCGTCGGACGGGGTGACCGTCTGGTCGATGACCCGGTTCAGCATGTTCTCGATGGCCCAGGCGAACTCGCCGATGAGGCGCGCGCCCACCATGCGGCCGCTACCTTTCAGGGTATGGAAGGAGCGCCGCATGGTGGCGAGCGCTTCCCGGTCCGCCGGGTTACTGCGCCAGCGCGGGAAACTCTCGCGCAGGGAATTCATCTCTTCCTGGGCTTCTTCCAGGAAGATCTCCACGATCTCGGGGTCCACGTCGGCGCTCATCACTACGGCGGGGCCGGCGGCGCTGGGCGGAACGGGAGTGGCTGCTCCGGGCTTGGCAGCTTGCTTGGCCGCAGCCTTCTGCTTCATCACCGGAGGAGCGTGCTCCTCCATGATGGTGGGCTCTTCCTTCATGATCGTGGGATCTTCGCTCGGCCCCTCGGAGAGCGAGATATCCTCCACCGCCACGCCTTCCATGACGATGCTCTCGCCAGGCATGGATTCTTCCAAGTTTCCGGAAGCGGTGCCGGTGGAAACGTAAGGGTCGCCTTCCTCCGGGTAGTCCTCGCCCACCGGGAACCCGAGGGCAGCGACGCAGGCTTCTGCGTTGTCCAGCATGGAGAGCGGGTTGCCGCGGCCCTGCTGCACGGTCTCGAGGTAGAACTCCATGCTCACGATGGCATCGGCCATACGGTCGAGCTCGTTCTGCGGCGGCGCGCCCTTGCCGGACAGGAGGCGCTTCAGGATGTATTGACGCAGGCTGGCGAGCAGCTCGACCACGCGCTGCATGTCCAGGAAGCGGAAGCTCGCCTGGATCTCGCGCATGTGGCGCGGCAGGGGTTTCAGCACCTCGCGGTGTGCGGGGTCGTTCACGAACTCGACGATGGCTTCCTTGACCCGCGCCATGTTGATGATGGATTCACGGATGACCGCGGACTGCACTTCGCGCATCTCGGCCTGGGAGCCGCTGTCCGCGCCGATGCCGGTCTTGGGGCCGTCCGGAGAGATGAGTTCGTTGATGGCGTCGTCGAGCCCGCTCTCCACGCGCACGATGCCGCTCGCGATCTCCATGAGCTCGGCTTCTTCAGGGGCGCGCTTGGCGGCGAGCAGCTGCTGCAGGTTCTTGCGCTGCGCCTCGAGTTCCAGGTTGAGCTTGGGCAGACCGAGCACGGTGAGGGTGTCACCCACCTTCTTGATGAGTTCATCGAGGGGCGCGAGTTCGCCGGTGTCCGACTTGCCCATGCGCACGAAGATGTCGAGGGTGTCCTTGATGCGGCTGATGTCCTCGCGGATGGCGCCGGACACGGTGCGCATGAGGTTGACGTTGGGTCCGGAGAGACTGTCGCGTGCTTCCGCCAGCTCGCTCTCATGGGGCAGAAGGTCGCCGAGCTTGAAGGATTCCTTGATGGCCGCGATGCGCTTGCCCTCGGTCGAGGCGCGGCCGATGTAATACAGGAGGTTATTGACGAGTTCCTGGGCCGGCTCCTCGGCTGCCTGGGCCTCGCCCTGCTCCATGAGCTTCTTCATCTGCCGGTCCACCTGACCGAGCAGCTGCTTCAGGCTCACGTCGGCCTCGATGCCGCCCTCGCGCAGGCCTTCGATGATGCCGCCGACTATCCACCACAGCTCGAACACCGTCGGGGTGGTGGCGGCCTGTTCCAGTTTCTCGGCGGAGTCCGCCAGCACCGCGAGGTGTTTGGGCGCATCGTCGCCCTTGTACCAGCCGAGCAAGGCCGACTGGAACTTGGGACGTACCTTGGCCGCCAGGCCCTTGACGTCCACCGCCTTGGGCGCCGGCACCTGGGCCGCCATGCTGGTGGTGCTGCGGCCGGCGAGGTTATAGGCGAAGAGCGCGCTCTCGGACAAGAGCGGCTGGCCGCGCACGGTGCGCAGGTCGTTGAGGAGGGATAGCAGCGCCAGCGGCATGTCGCGCCGGCCGCCGATGACGCGCTCCAGGTAATCCGGGAGCTGCAGCATGGCGCGCATGAGCACTTCGAAGGCGGTGTCGCTGCGCGCCACTTCGCCGGTATCGAAGCCGCGCACCACCGACTCCATCTCTTCGGCGAGCATGGCGGCGCCATAGACTTCGACGATGCGCAGGGTGCCTTGCACCTGGTGCAGGAGCTCCAGGCACTGGCCTAAGGCTTCCTTGTCCTCGGCCTTCTCGACATAGGTCTCGAGCGCCTGGCGCGCGCGCACCAGCGTGTGATCAAGCTCATTCTTGATCCACATCAACGAGTCTGAAGCGACCTGGCTCATGCGTGCGTCACGTTTCCTGGGTTGCTGCGGCGGGCCTTCAGGCCGCTTCGCCCGGACGGATGATCATGGTCTCCTGGCTGCGGCTGCTGGGCAGCTTGAAGCCGGCGACCGACTTACGCATCTCGGTGGCGAGTGCCGCGAGCTTGCCTACGCTGACTGCCGTGGCGTTGGTGCCTTCGGTGGTCTGCGCGGTGATCTCTCTAATCACGTTCATGGTGCGCGACACCTCGCCGGCGGTCTGGGCCTGCTGGCGCGCCGCGTTGGAGATGCTCTGCACCAGCGTTGCGATGTGGTTCGCCACCTTCTCGATCTCGTCCAGTGCCGAACCTGCGTTCTCGGCCAGCTGGGCTCCGCCCACCACGCCCGCGGTCGATTGTTCCATCGAGATGACCGCTTCGTTCGTGTCGGTTTGAATGGTCTTCACCAGCGCTTCGATCTGGCGTGTGGCGTTGGCGGAGCGCTCTGCGAGTCGTTGCACTTCGTCGGCCACCACCGCGAAACCGCGGCCTGCTTCGCCAGCCATGGACGCCTGGATGGCGGCGTTCAAGGCCAGGATGTTCGTCTGTTCCGCGATGTCGTTGATCAGTTCCACGATGTCGCCGATCTCCTGCGAGGATTCGCCCAATCGCTTGATGCGCTTGGACGTCTCCTGGATGGTCTCGCGGATGGAGTTCATGCCGTCGATCGTGCGGCGCACTGCCTGGCCACCCTTGTGCGCGATCTCCACCGACTGCGCGGCCACCTTCGCCGAGCGTTCGGCGTTGGCGGACACCTGTTCGATGGACTTCGCCATCTCGGTGATGGACAGGGACGCGGTGTTGATCTGCTTGGACTGGTTCACGGAGGCTTCGGCCAGATGGGTGGTGGTCGCCTGCGTCTGACGGGCGGCGGCGTCCACCTGCACTGCCGTGTCATTGATGGTCGCGACCAGGCCGCGCAGTGCCTCGAGGGCGTAGTTGATGGAGTCTGCGATGGCGCCCGTGATGTCTTCGGTCACCGTCACCTGCACCGTGAGATCGCCGTCGGCCAGTGAGCCGAGTTCATCCAGGAGTCGCAAAATGGCCTGTTGGTTTCGTTCGTTGGTCTCTTGCTGTATCTGCGCCGCGCGCCGGGCGTCACCGCCCAGCACGTACATCCACAGGATCAACAGCAGCAGGAACACGGCGATACCGAACAGTATGTAACCCACGATGGGCCGGAACAGCCGCTCGCTCGCCGAGCGCTCGTAGCTGGTGTTGATAGCCTGAGCGTTGGTCAGCAACTGGTCGCTCAAGTCATGGATGGTGCCGTTGGCCTTCTGCACGTTGCCGAGCAGGCCGATCATGGGCGTGAGGGAATTCAGGCTGTTGTTCACCTTGTCCGACAGGGCCTCGATCTGGCGCAGCGGGGTGAGCAGGGCGGCATCCGTCACGGCCGAGAGGCCGAGCTGCGGGTTGCCGTCCAGCATGCCGCGGGTGATGCGCGTGAAGTTCTGGATGGTGTCGGGCAGTTCCTGGGCGACGGTGGAGACATCGCCATGGCCGCCGGTGGTGAGCAGGTTCACGTCGCGCAGGATCATCTGGCCGTAATAGCCCTGCTTGGCGGCGTAATACACGGTGTTGTGGCTGGCGTTGCGCTTATTGGCTTCGTCGGCGAAGCCGTCCCAGGCCTTCAGGAGGTCGGGCATGGCCTGGCGGATGCTGGCAGCGGCCTGGTTGGCCACCAGGATCGAGTCATGGGCCGCGAGGATGGTCTGCAGGGAGGTGCGTACCTGGCCCCACTGGGTCTGCAGCACCTGCACTTCCGAGAGCACTTCGCCGCTGGCCGCCGGCATCAGGGTCTGGGGATCGCCGTTGCCCATGAGGCTGATGCTGTTGTCGAACTGGTCGCGGCCGTTGAGGAGTTGCTGGAAGGAGTCGGAGTTGCCGGCCACCGCTTCATCGGCGGCGCGCACCACGCTCTGGGATATCAGCGACTGTTGCGCCGACAGGCCGAGGAACTCCTTGTCGCGACTGGAGTTCAACCCCACCTGCACGAAATTCCAAACCGCCAGACCCAGTGACGCCACGAATATGAACAAGAGGGCGTACAGGGCAGTATTGGATCGCTTCTCGTTATCGGCCATATCAGTTCACCTTAAAAGGTTTAAGAGCCTCTCTATCTCGACCAGCGACGCGGACGGCTCAGGCCGCGCGCCCCATCAACGTGCCGCCTGCAGGAATACGGTGCTCTCCACGAGCCCGTGCAGGCCCAACACTCCCCAGATGTCCTCATCCGAGCCGTAGGCGCCCGCCAGGAACGGCGTCATCCCCGGCAGGGTCTCCGGCATCACCTCGGCTTTCTCCGACGCCACGAAGCGGCGGAAGCCGCGCACCTCGTCCACCAGCAGGCCCGAGGGGATGTCTGCGTGGTTCACCATGATGATCCGCGTGCTGCGGCCGATGGTCGCCGGTTCGCCGCCAAAGAACGCGGCGAGATCGGTGACCGGCAGCAACTGGCCACGCACGTTGGCGAGGCCGAGCAACCAGGGCTTGGCGCCGGGCAGCGCGGTCACGCCTGGCCAAGTGAGCACTTCGCGCACTTCCTGGCGCTCAGCCACGAGCCGCGTCCTGCCCACGCGGAAGCCGACGCCCACCCACTCTTCCTGCTGACCGCTCTCCTGGCCGCGGCCGGATGCAGCGATACGGCTGCGCCGCTCGAGCTCCTTGAGGAGTTCGAAAGGTCGCTCACGCAGTTCGAGGAGTGCGCTTGCCATGCTCAGCCGGCGATCACTTCTTTGATCTTGTCCACCAGCTGCTTCTCGGTCACGGGCTTCGGCAGGTACGCGACGGCGCCCTGGCGCATGCCCCAGATCTTGTCGGTCTCCTGATCCTTGGTGGTGACCATCACCACGGGGATGCGGGAGGTGTCCGGATCCTTGGAGAGCTGGCGGGTGGCCTGGAAACCGCTCATGCCGGGCATCACCACGTCCATGATGATGGCGTCGGGCTTGTCGGTCTTGGCTTTCTCGATGCCCTCTTCACCGCTCTCGGCGGTGATGGTGCTGAAGCCGTTCTTCTCGAGCCACGTCTTGAGCACATGGACCTCGGTCGGCGAATCGTCAATGATGAGCACGGTGGACATGGCTGCTTCTTCCTCTGGTTGCATATACGCCCGGACTCATGCCCGGGCTCAGTTAAATCAGGCGGATTTCCGCACGTGGCGGTGTATCGCGCCCACCAATTCGTCTTTCGTAAAGGGTTTGGTCAGATACTGTTCGGAACCGACGATACGTCCGCGCGCGCGGTCGAACAGGCCGTCCTTGCTGGACAGCATGATCACCGGCGTCTGCTTGTAATTGTGGTTGTGCTTGATGAGCGCGCAGGTCTGATAACCGTCGAGGCGCGGCATCATGATATCCACGAAGATTATGTCCGGCTTGTGGTCGGCGATCTTGGACAGCGCCTCGAAACCATCCACCGCCGTGACCACCTCGCAGCCCTCCTTGGAGAGCAAGGTCTCGGCCGTCTTGCGGATAGTCTTGCTGTCGTCGATCACCAGAACCTTGAGGCCCTGTAGACCGCCATCCGGATTGTCGCTAACCACCTTCACCTCCGCGCATAAGCCCCTACCGGCGGCGTTTCCGCGGGCCGGCGTTGACATATTATTCTCAAACGGCGGGACATGCAGCCCGCACTAGGGTCTCCGGCTGGGGCGTCTTAAAAAGTCGCCCTACTGGCTGCCATACTTGGGCTTTAAGCATAATATCCGCGCTTAATCCCTTGAATGCAATAAGTTTCATAGACCAAAATCCGGCCCGATCCTATGCACCCTAACGAGGCGCTTTCCCATGCCCAAGTCCGGTAAACCCACCCTCGGGGTGGTCATGGACCCCATCGGGTCCATCACGCCTTACAAGGACACCACCCTGGCCATGCTGCTGGCAGCCCAGGCCCGGGGTTGGCTGCTTTCCTATATGGAGCAGCCGGGCCTCTACCTCCTGGGCGGGGAAGCCCGGGCCCGCCGCCGGGCCCTAACGGTGCGGGACGACCCCAAGGACTGGTACAGCCTGGGTGCGGAGGTGGATGGGCCCTTGAGCGGCCTCGATCTCATCCTCATGCGCAAAGACCCCCCCTTCGACATGGAGTACGTCTATAGCACCTACATCCTGGAACGGGCCGAACAGGCCGGGGTCCGGGTGGTGAACCGCCCCCAGGCCTTGAGGGACGCCAACGAGAAAGCCTATACCGCCTGGTTCCCACAATGCTGCCCCCCCACCCTCATGACCCGGGAGATGGGCCGCATGCGGACCTTCCTGGAGGAGCACAAGAAGATCGTGGTGAAGCCCCTGGATGGCATGGGCGGCAGCATGGTGTTCGTGTTGGCCCAGGGGGACCCCAACACCTCAGTGGTGCTGGAGACCCTCACCCAGAGGGGAGACCGGCTCGCGGTGGCCCAGAAGTTCATCCCGGAGATCAAGGACGGCGACAAGCGCATCCTGCTCATCGACGGGGAACCAGTGCCCTATGCCCTCGCCCGGGTGCCGGCACCGGGGGAAGCCCGGGGCAACTTGGCGGCCGGCGGGACTGGCGTCGGCGTGCCCCTCACAGAGCGCGACCGCTGGATCTGCGCGCAAGTGGCGCCGGCCCTGCGGGAGAAAGGCTTGTTGTTCGTGGGCCTGGATGTGATCGGCGACTGGCTCACGGAGATCAACGTCACCAGCCCCACCTGCGTGCGGGAGCTGGACAAGCTCTATAGCCTAGATATCGCCGGACAGTTCATGGACATGCTGGCGAAAAAGCGCTGAAACATGCTCCGCTATACTCAAATCTGAAGCCATGACCACCCATCGCGCCACCCTAAGCCGGGGCCCTCTCGAATCGCCCTCCGTCACTTCCCGTGACCGGCTGGTGACCACGCTGTTCTTCGCGGCGCTGGTGCACGGCATCATCATCCTCGGCATCACCTTCCGCCCCGAGAAACCCAAGGGCAGCGCGACCCTCGAAGTCACCATGGTCCAGACCCGGAACGTGGTGGCGCCCAAGCTGGCCGACTACATCGCCCAGGCCAACCAGCAGGGCGAGGGCAACACCAAGGAACTGGTGCGGCCCGAGAGCCCGCTGTCCATGCCGGCGGCCGTGAACAACGCCGGCCAGCCGGACGCCCCCGACCTCGCCGACAACCCCGGCCGCAGTACGTCCACGGGCGACAACCACGGCGTGAACCGCAGCGACAGCTCCGAGCATGCGGCCGCCGTCACCACCACGGCCCTCACCGGCACCACCGCCAACGCCAAGAACGCTGCGGCGCCCTTGAGCGTCGAGCCCCGGATCATGGTGGCGCGGCTCCTGACGCCGGGCGACGACGCCCTCATGCCGAACGACGACGGACTGGAGTTGCCGCAGGCCACGGACGCCAAGCCGCGGGAGAGCTTCGTCTCGGTGAATGCCCGGGAATCCCGCTACGCCCCCTACCTGGACGCCTGGCGCCGCAAGGTGGAACACATCGGCAACCTGAACTTCCCGGCGGCCATCCGTAGCCACCGACTCACCGGCTCCCTGGCTCTGGAAGTGGCGCTCAACAGCGATGGCAGCATCCGCGAACTGTTCCTGACCAAACCTTCCAACCAACCGCTTCTGGACGATTCAGCCCTGCACATCGTGAAGATGGCCGCGCCCTTCGCCGCCTTCCCGGAGAACCTGCGACGGGACACCGCCGTGCTGCGCTTCGTCTATGTATGGCGCTTCAACGGCGGGCGGCTGGATGCGCGCGGCGGCGGGATACACCTGCCGGCCGACGACAGCAAATAGGCGCTACAGCCCCGGTCAGGCTGGCCCGCTTGTGTCATCTGGGCGGGGTACGGATACTTAAGGCATGTCCCAAGACTTCCTCACCAACCACTTCCTGGTGGCCATGCCGACCCTCGAGGATCCGAACTTCCACGAGAGCGTCACCCTGATCTGCGAACACAACGCCCAGGGGGCGCTCGGCATCATGATCAACCGGCCCATGAACGTGGTGCTGGAAGACATCCTGAAGCAACTCGCACTCACGGCCCAGGACCTCAACACCGCCGCCACGCCCGTGCACATGGGCGGGCCCGTGCAGCCGGAACGCGGCTTCGTCATCCACGAACCACAAGGTGAATGGGAAGCCACCCTCAAGGTGGGCGACGCGCTCGGTGTCACCACCTCCCGCGACGTGCTGGCAGCCCTCGCGACCGGTGGCGGGCCGAAGCGGACCTTCGTGGCCTTAGGGTATGCCGGCTGGAGCGCCGGACAGCTCGACGAGGAGATCAAGAGCAACTCCTGGCTGTCGGTCCCGGCCGACGCCGGCATCATCTTCGACACGCCGGTGGAGCAACGCTGGCAGGCGGCGGCACGCCTCATCGGCGTGGACCTGTCGCTGCTCTCGGGCGACTCCGGTCATGCCTGAGGCTGTCCAGACTGCCTTAGGGTTCGATTTCGGCATGAAGCGCATCGGCGCCGCCGTGGGCCAGAGCCTTACCGGCAGCGCTTCGCCCCTGGGAGTGGTGGCGGTGCGCGGCGGCGAACCGGATTGGGAGGCCATCGGCCGGCTCATCGGGGAATGGCGCCCGGGGGCGCTCGTGGTGGGTCTGCCTTATAATATGGACCTAAGCGAGCAGGACATGACCCATAGAGCCCGCCACTTCGCCGAACAGCTCACTGAACGCTTTCCGTTGCCCGTGCATACCGTGGATGAACGCCTTTCATCACGCGAAGCCGAGGCTGCGCTCAAGGAACAGCGCCAGCAGGGCCGGCGGCGGATCACCCGTGAGGACATCGACGGTGCGGCGGCCTGCGTGATCCTGGAGAGCTGGTTCAACTCCAAGCAAGGCAAACACAGCGCATGAGCGACATACAGTTCGACGCCCGGGGCCACCTGCACCACCTGCTGACCCTGGAGGGCGTGAACCGCTCCATACTTACGGCGCTGCTCGACCAAGCCGAACGCTTCCGCGTGCCGCCTGGCGAACGGGTGCGCCGCCACACGGGCCTCGCCGGCAAGACCGTGGTCAATCTCTTCTTCGAACCCAGCACCCGCACCCGCTCCTCCTTCGAGCTGGCGGCGCGGCGCCTCGGCGCCGACGTGCTGAATCTCGAGATTGCGCTCTCCTCCGCCGTGAAGGGCGAATCCCTGGAAGACACCCTCTACACCCTGGAAGCCATGAACGCCGACATATTCGTGGTGCGCCACAAGGACGCCGGTGTGCCTGCGCTGCTGGCGCAGCATGCAGCGCCTCACGTGCACGTGCTCAACGCCGGCGAAGCACATCTCTCCCATCCCACCCAGGGCTTGCTGGACGCCTTCACCATCCGCCGCCACAAGCCGAACCTCCCGGCCTTGAGCGTAGCCATCGTGGGCGACATCAAACACTCGCGGGTGGCGCGCTCCGCGGTGCAGGCCCTCACCATCCTCGGCACCCGCGACATCCGTCTGGCCGGCCCCAAGAACTTGTTGCCTAAGAGAGGCGAGATGCCGGGTGAACTCTTCACCGACGCGGACAAGGCCGTGGCCGGCGCCGACGTGGTGATGATGCTGCGCATCCAGAAGGAGCGCATGCAGAAGACCGCGGTGCCCACGGTCCGCGCCTACTTCAAGCGCTACGGCCTGGATGCCGCGCGCCTCAAGAAAGCCAAGCCCAACGCCATCGTCATGCACCCCGGCCCCATGAACCGCGACGTGGAGATATCTTCCGAGGTGGCCGACGGCCGACAGTCGGTGATCCGCGAGCAGGTGAACAACGGCGTGGCGATACGCATGGCGGTATTGAGCGCTTTCTATCCTTGAGGACCCGATGAGCCACCAACCCCAGCGCGGCACGATCTTCCTGGAAGACGCCGAGATCCTTAGCCACGAGCATTTCGCCGGCGAGCAACACGTGCTGCGCCTCAAGGCACCGCAATGCGCCGCCAAGGCGCTACCGGGAAGCTTCGTGCACCTGTCCTGCGACGCGGCCCTGCCCATGCGCCGGCCCATGTCGCTCATGCGCGTGTCCCTGAAGGAAGGCTGGGTGGAATGCCTTTATAAGGCAGTGGGCGAAGGCAGTCGCCTCCTGGCGCAACGGCACAAGGGTGACGTGCTGAGCTGCTTAGGGCCCATCGGCAAACCCTTCGTACTGCATCCGGAAAAACCGCGCCCCTTGCTGCTGGGCGGCGGCGTGGGCATCCCGCCCATGGTGTTCATCGCCGATGCCCTGCGGCAGGACAAGCGCGCCGCCTGGAAGCCCCTCGTGCTCATGGGTTCGGAAGTGCCCTTCCCCTTCAAGACGCGGCCTTCCACCATCATGGTGCCCGGCATGCCGGAAGGGGTCATCGGTTGCATGCCGCTGATGGAGGACTGGGGTTTCCCCAGCCGCCTCGCCAGCAAACAGAGTTACGCCGGCTGCTTCGACGGCTACATCACCGATCTCGCCCGGGCCTGGCTCAAGCGCCTGCCCAAGGATGCGCTGGCTGAAGTGGAGATGTTCGCTTGCGGCCCGACGCCCATGCTCAAGGCCGCCGCACTGCTCGCCCAGGAGTTCGGTATCCCGAGCCAAGTCTCGCTGGAAGAGTTCATGGCCTGCGCCGTGGGCGGTTGCGCCGGCTGCACGGTACAGGTGAAGACACCGGAAGGTCCGGCCATGAAGCGGGTGTGCGTGGATGGGCCAGTGTTCGACGGCGCGAGCGTGTTCCCGGCGAACTGAACCGTCTAAAAACCCGAAAGAACCAAGAAGGCGCTTTAAGGCGCCTTCTTGGTCGTGGCTGTCGGAGCGGCCGTCGGTTTAATCTCCCCAGGCCCGATGTACTTGTCGAAGAATGCGAGCATCCGGGTGTATAGATCGTTCCTGTGTTCAGGCTTGTAGAAGCCATGCTGCTCCAAGGGCTCGTACATCTTCTCGTATTCCTTTCCTGCCTTGTCCAGGGCAGTCATCATCTCCTCGGCATTGGCCGGCACCACGCGTTTATCCTGGCCGCCGTAGATGATGAACACGGGAGCAGCGATCTTGTCGGCTCCGTTCACCGGCGAATCGGCCTTGAGCACGGCATCATCGCGTCCCACGGAGACCCCGGTGTAATGCTTGCCGGAAGCATAGTGGGAGAAATCGCTGTCATTCATGGTCAACAGGTCATACAGGCCCACATAACCGACTATGCACTTGTAGAGGCCAGGGTAACGTTCCGCATTCTCCAAGGCCGCATAGCCGCCGTAGCTCGCGCCATAGATGCACACCCGCTTGGGATCTGCGGTGCCTTGCTTTACCGCCCATTGCACTCCATCAGCCAGGTCGTCTTGCATGCTGCCGGCCCACTGCCCATAGCCCACGTCCTGGAATTTCATGCCATAACCGGCTGAACCGCGGTAGTTCACCTGCAGCACCGCGTAGCCACGGCTGGCGAAGAACTGCACCTCCGGATCCCACCCCCACTCGTCCCGGATGCCATGAGGACCGCCGTGGGGATTGATGATCAGCGGCAGGTTCTTGCCACTGGAACCCGGTGGCAGCGTCAGATAACCGTGTATGGTCAAACCGTCCCGCGACTGGAAGCTGATGGGCCGCATATCGGCCATGAGCTTCGGGTCGATCTCAGGCTTCGCGCTGAACAGGAATGCGGCCTGCCCCATCTTGCCGTTGAACAGGTAGTAGTCCCCCGGATTCTTGTCGCTCGAGACATAGACCACCATCAAGGCGCCATCGCTGGTGTTGCTGGTGATCCGCACCTTCTGGCCTTCGAAAGCCTGGTAGAGACCTGCCAGATCCTGGGCCTTGGGGTCGTCCCCATCTAGGATGTGCACGGAGGGCAGGCCCGGCATGGTGTCGACAGCGATGATCTTCCTGGGCTTGATCCAATCGAAGGACCAGACCACATCATCCACGTCCACGTCCGGGTCGGAGTAAAGCTCGCTGAGCTTCAGAGACTGCATGTCCAGCGAATAGAGGCCCAGAGTCGATGTCGCGGTACGACCATACCAATAGAGACTCTTTCCATCCGGAGATACCCCCTCCGCGCCGTTCTCCGGCGCAGCGGGGTCATCGCCTGCAAGTGCGGAGCTCAAGTCCTTCCAGTCGTGGCTATCTTCGGAAGCGCGGTAGAGCAGCTCACGCTCACCGGTCTTCACATTCTGGCCCGTTGCGAGATGTATTGCACCGTCGGCGTCTGGTATGAATCCGCCATCTTGCAGAGGGGATTCCAATGCCAGATGGAACTCGCCGGTGTATACGTCTAGAACATATGCTTGCGCGATGGAATGATAGCTATGATCGAGGCCGCGGGTCAGGCCGTACACGAGCACTTTCTTGGGATCGTCGCTCTGCATGTGCAACGGCCCCCAGAAATATACGCCGACCTCGTCATGAGCCACGCCACCCACCATCTTCTTATTGGTGCCTGACGTTCCTGGCATGAGCATCACCTGCTTAGTGCCATCGGCATTGACAGCATATAGGGTGCCGTCCAAAGCGGGCGCCTCGAAGAACCCCGTGTCGGTGGTCGCAGTCGCGGCCAAGATGCGGTCATCCAGGGTCCACCAGAAATCATAGATGATTTGATAGTTCTTGGTGCCAATCGAGGCGGTTGCTTTGTGACTGCTGTCGGCCGTCATGATGACCAAGCGCTTACGGCTCTCCCCCGTTTTAGGGTCCGCCACCACCAGCGCCAGGTACTTGCCATCCGGGGAGATCTTGACGTCGGAGATCTGAGCGTAGCTGAAGAAGGCTTCCACTGGGAACGGTGCGGCGGAGTCTGCGAAAGATGCGCCCGCGATGACGCACAGGACTAAACCCGTGATGGCATTACGCAACATAGATACCCCGTTTCTGATTTCCATGAATTAGCGCTATCTGCAATTCCCTTGCATCAGTATGCGAGGGTCTTAACCGAAATTGATCTTGGCTTCCAGGTTGGCGCGGGAGTCGGCATTCTTGAGCGCCTCTTCCAGTTCGATGCGGCCCTCTTTGTAGAGCTTGTGCAGTGCTTCGTCGAAGGACTGCATGCCGCCCTCGGGGCTCTCTTCCATGGCCTGGCGGATCTCGTCCACCTGGCCTTTCAGGATCAGGTCGGCGATATGCGGTGTGTTGAGCATGACTTCCACCGCGGCCACGCGCTTGCCGTCCTTGGCGACGACCAGGCGCTGGGACACGATGGAACGCAGGTTGAGCGACAGATCCATGAACAGCTGCTTGTGCAGCTCCTGCGGGAACATGTTGATGATGCGGTCCATGGTCTGGTGCGCATTGTTGGCATGCAGGGTGGAGATGGCCAGATGGCCGGTGCCGGCCAGCTCGATGGCGGCCTCCATGGTCTCGCGGTCACGGATCTCGCCGATGAGGATCACGTCCGGCGCCTCACGCAAGGAGCTCTTGAGCGCGTTGGCATAGGACAGGGTGTCCTGGCCCACTTCACGCTGGTTTATGATGGACTGGATGTTCGGGTGGCTGAACTCGATGGGGTCCTCGATGGTGAGGATGTGTCCCGCCTGGTTCTCGTTGCGGTGGTTGATCATGGCCGCGAGGGTGGTGGATTTGCCGGAACCCGTGGCGCCCACCATCAGGAGCAGGCCGCGCTTGTGCAGGATCAGGTCCTTGAGTATGGGCGGCAGAGCCAGGTTGTTGAACTTCGGCACTTCGGAGGGGATGTAGCGCATCACGATGCCCACCTGGCCGCGCTGCACGAACACGTTCACGCGGAAGCGGCCCACACCTTCCTCGGCGATGGCGAAGTCGCACTCGTGCTTGACCTCGTAGGACTTGCGCTGCTTCTCGTTCATGATGCCGTAGGCGGCCTCCTTGACCATCTCCGCGGTCAGGAGCGTCTTGCCTACCGGTACCTGCTTGCCCTCGATCTTGATCTTCACCGGCGCATTGGTGGTGAAGTACAGGTCGGAGGCGTTCTTCTCCACCATGAGCTTGAGATAGGGACTGATGTTCATCGTCGGCTTCCGTCGTTATATCGTTATGTCAGGACGGTACGCCAGGCGCACCCTCAAAGCTTTTGGCCCTTACCGGGATCGACTAACTGCATCGAGTCGATGCCCTCGTCCACCGGCGCCTTGCCGAGCTTGCTCTCCAGCTTGATGCGCAGCCGCAGCTCGTTCTGCGAATCCGCGTTGCGGATGGCCTCTTCGTAGTTGATGTTGCCTTCCTCGTAGTGGTTGAACAGCGCCTGGTCGAAGGTCTGCATGCCGAGCTGGGTGGACTTGGCCATGATCTCCTTGATCATCGCCACCTCGCCCTTGAAGATGAGGTCGGAGATCAAAGGCGAGTTCAACATGATCTCAAGCGCGGCGACGCGGCCTTTGCCGTCCGGTTTCTTGAGCAGACGCTGGGAGATGATGCCCTTGATGTTGAGCGACAGGTCCATCAGCAGCTGGTGGCGGCGCTCTTCCGGGAACAGGTTGACGATGCGATCCAGGGCCTGGTTGGCGCTGTTGGCGTGCAACGTGGAAAGGCAGAGGTGGCCCGTCTCGGCGAACTGCACCGCGTGCTCCATGGTCTCGCGATCGCGGATCTCGCCGATGAGGATCACGTCCGGCGCCTGGCGCAGGGTGTTCTTGAGGGCGATCTCCCAGGAATCCGTGTCCACGCCCACTTCGCGCTGGGTGATGAGGCAGCCGAGGTGCGGATGCACGTACTCGATGGGGTCCTCGATGGTGATGATGTGGCCCTTGGTGTTCTTGTTGCGGTAACCCAGCATCGCCGCGAGCGAGGTGGACTTACCGGAACCGGTGCCGCCCACCATGATGCAGAGGCCGCGCTTGGACATCACCACTTCCTTCAAGACCGACGGCAGGCCCATCTTGTCGAAGTCGGGGATCTCGGTGGTGATGGTACGCAGCACCGCGCCGGCGCGGCCCTGTTGCACGAAGGCGTTGACGCGGAAGCGGCCGATGCCCGGCGGGTTGATGGCGAAGTTGCATTCCTTGCTGGCGTCGAATTCCTTGGTCTGCCGGTCGTTCATGATGGCGCGCACCAGCATGGCGCTCTGCTCCGGCGTGAGTGGCTTGTCGGTCACGGGTGTGATCTGCCCGTCCACCTTCATGGCCGGCGGGAAGCCGGAGGTGATGAACAGGTCGGAGCCCTTGCGCCCGATCATCGCGCGCAACAGGTCCTGCATGAATTTTATCGCTTGGTCTCTTTCCATGCCTCAAGTCTCCGTGCCGGCCCCTGCGCCTGCACTCAGGTGAACATTTCTTTCTGGGTAGCCTTGCCGCGAGCCTCGTCCTTGGTGACGATGCCCTTGCGCACCATCTCCTGCAGGCACTGGTCGAGCGTCTGCATGCCATGCTGCTGGCCGGTCTGGATCGCGGAATACATCTGCGCGATCTTGTTCTCGCGGATCAGGTTGCGAATGGCCGGCGTGCCGATCATGATCTCATGGGCCGCGGCACGGCCGCCGCCGATCTTCTTCATCAAGCTCTGGGAGATCACCGCGCGCAGGGATTCCGAGATCATGGAGCGCACCATGTCCTTCTCGGCCGCCGGGAACACGTCCACGATGCGGTCGATGGTCTTGGCGGCGGAACTCGTGTGCAGCGTGCCGAACACCAAGTGGCCGGTCTCGGCGCCCGAGAGCGCGAGGCGGATGGTCTCGAGGTCGCGCATCTCACCCACCAGGATCACGTCCGGGTCTTCTCGCAGGGCCGAGCGTAGCGCCTCGTTGAACCCGAGCGTGTCGCGATGCACCTCACGCTGGTTGATGAGGCACTTCTTGGATTCGTGCACGAACTCGATCGGGTCTTCGATGGTGAGGATGTGGCCGAACTCGCTCTCGTTCTTGTAGTTGACCATGGCCGCGAGGGTGGTGGATTTGCCAGAGCCCGTAGGCCCGGTCACCAGCACGATGCCGCGCGGGTTGTCGGAGATGTCCTTGAAGATCGCCGGTGCGCCCAGGTCTTCGAGGGACAGGATCTTGGATGGGATGGTGCGGAACACGGCGCCCGAACCGCGGTTCTGGTTGAAGGCGTTGACGCGGAAGCGCGCCAGGTTCGGGATCTCGAACGAGAAGTCGCATTCGAAGAATTCCTCGTAGTCCTTGCGCTGCTTGTCGTTCATGATGTCGTACACCATGTCGTGTACGTCCTTGTGCTCCAGCGCCGGCATGTTGATGCGGCGTATGTCGCCGTCCACCCGGATCATGGGGGGCACGCCGGCGGAGAGGTGCAAGTCAGACGCCTTGTTCTTGACGCCGAAAGCGAGCAGTTGCGAGATATCGGCTGCCATGTATGTCCCCTGGGCGTTTGGGCGGCTTAAGGCTGCCCAGGATTCCCTGGGGTCCCGGGTATGGCCGCATGCATGTGGGCTAGAGTATAGCGAACTCATTTTATGTGCATATGCACGCCCGCGACAGCCCTGCCGCGGCTCTATAAGGAGGCGGCCTTGGAGAACGTGGTCCGGAACCTGGAGGCGGTGCGCGCGCGTATAGAGGATGCGGCGCAGCGCGCCGGGCGCGACCCCGTGGGTATACGCCTCCTGGCGGTGAGCAAAATGCAGCCAGCCGGACTGCTGGCCGAGGCCTGGGAGGCTGGCCAGCGGGACTTCGGCGAGAACTACCTGCAGGAGGCCCTGCCCAAGCTGGCGGAACTCGCCGAGCGCGACATCCAATGGCACTTCATCGGCAACCTGCAATCCAACAAGACCCGGGCTGTGGCGGAGCGCTTCGGCTGGGTGCACACCCTGGATCGGGAGAGCATCGCCAAGCGGCTCGCGGAGCAGCGGCCGGCAGAGCTGCCGCCACTGCACGTCTGCCTGCAAGTGAACATCTCCGGGGAAGGCAGCAAGGGCGGCATCGCGCCCGAGCGCCTCTCGGTGCTGGTGGACGCAGTGGCCGCGCTGCCACGTCTCAAGTTGCGCGGACTCATGGCCATCCCGGCTCCGGCCCGTGACCGCGAAGCCCAGCGCGCGCCCTTCCATCTCTTGCGGGAACTCATGCAGGAACAGAACGCCCGCGGCCACCACATGGACACGCTCTCCATGGGCATGTCCGAGGATCTGGAAGCGGCCATAGCGGAAGGCGCGACGGTCGTGAGGGTAGGGACAGCCATCTTCGGGCAACGCCCGACATGAGGCGCGCGACCATGGGGTATCCTTTGCATCTGTGTTGAAACCTGACCCGGAGTCCCACGTGCTGCAAGACCTGCGCCTCGCCTTCATCGGCGGCGGCAACATGGCGAGAAGCCTGATCGGCGGCCTGGTACAGAAAGGCTGCGACCCCACGCGCATCAGCGTGGCGGACCCGCGCGCGGAGCAACGCGCCCTGCTCACCAGCCGCTTCCCGGTGCGCGCCACGGCGGACAACCTCGAAGCTTCGGAAGGCGCCGGCGTCATCGTGTTCGCCGTGAAGCCCCAGGTACTGCGTGCGGCGGCCGAAGGCCTGGTGGGCCAGGTGCGTACCCGTCATCCCCTCATCGTCTCCATCGCCGCCGGCATCAGCGAACCCGATCTCAAGACCTGGCTCGGCGGCGACGCGGCCATCGTGCGCGCCATGCCCAACACCCCGGCCCTGCTCGGTGCTGGCGCCGCAGGCCTCTATGCTAACAGCTCCGTGACGCCGGCCCAGCGCGGCATCGCCCAGTCGCTGCTGGAAGCGGTGGGCATGGCCCTCTGGATAGAGGACGAATCCCTCATGGATGCGGTCACCGCGCTCTCCGGTAGCGGTCCCGCTTATTTCTTCCTGCTCATGGAACTCATGGAAGCGGCGGGCCTCGAACTCGGCCTGCCCGCCGATGCAGTGCGCAGGCTGACCCAGCAGACCGCCTACGGCGCCGCGCGCATGGCGCTGGAATCCGGCGAGGCACCGGCGACCTTGCGCAAGCAGGTCACCTCTCCCGGCGGCACCACCGCCGCGGCCCTGGCGGTCTTCGAGGCAGCCGGGCTCAAGGCCGTGGTCGAACGCGCACTCACCTCTGCCCGGGACCGGGGCCGGCAACTGTCGCAAGAATCCGCCAAGGGAAACAAACCATGATCGCCAGCCGCTCCATCTACGCCCTCGTGTTCGTCATCAACACCCTCTTGGGGCTCTACACCGCCACAGTGATGCTGCGCTTCCTGATGCAGCAGGTGCGCACCGATTTCTATAACCCCTTGTCCCAGGCCATCGTGAAGCTCAGCAACCCCCTGCTCTTGCCCCTCAGGCGCGTGATCCCCGCTTGGGGCAAGGTGGACACGGCCGCCGTGGTGCTGATGCTGGTGGTGCAGTTCGTGAACGTGCTGCTGGTGATGCTGGTGGCCGAGATGCCCTACACCTGGGGCTACCTCATCTATTGGACCATCCTGAAGCTCATCTTCATCCTGGTAAACCTGTACTTCTTCAGCATCCTGATGGAGGCGGTAATCAGCTGGCTGGGCCAGGGCCGCAGCCCTCTGGATGGGCTGCTGAAGCCCATCAATGCGCCGCTGCTCCGGCCCGCCCGCCGCATCCTGCCGCCCACCTCGGGGCTGGATTTCTCGCCGCTGCTGGTCATGCTAGCGCTGCAGGTCATCAATCTGCTCTTGCCCCTGGCCTGGCCTATCATCTGAGCAAACCCGGGAAGGTCGGCGCCACAAGCCACGTACTGGGCGCACGCCTCTCAGGCGAGACGCAGTTTCCCCGGGGAAAACTGCCCCCTCAAGCAAAAAAAGCGTGTTTTCCCCGGAAAAAACCTAACATTTCACCTTTGCATGTGCTAGATTTCGCGGCGTGCATCTGCATTAGCCATCTAAGAGGAGACCTAAATGGCTGCAAAGAAAAAGGCTGTCGCGAAGACTGCTGCCAAGGCTGCCAAAGCCCCCGCTGTGTCCGCTGACAAACCGTTCACCAAGTCCGAGACCTACGCTTATCTCGCCCATTCCACCGGCCTGAGCCGCAAGCAGGTTGCCTCGATCTTCGAGAACCTGGCGGGCCTCATCGGCAAGAGCATCGGCAAGAAAGGCCCCGGCCTCTATGTCGTGCCCGGCCTGATGAAGATCAAGGTAGTGCGCAAGCCTGCCACCAAGGAACGTGAGGGCATCAACCCCTTCACGGGCGAGAAGACCATCTTCAAGGCGAAGCCCGCCCGGAACGTGGTCAAGGTCCAGGCTCTGAAGGGCCTCAAGGACATGGTGAAGTAAGCCATTCATGACCGGGGTCGCACAGGGGTGCGGCTCCGGTCTTTGAATGATCTCTGGTCCTGAATACCGGCCTCGCCGCCGGCAGTCTCTATCTCTCGCGCATTTTTTTCTTGGCCATTTCCTTGGCCGCCATCAGATCCTTGATCGGCACGTACATGAGGTCCGCCAGCTTGTGCATGAGCGCGTCCTCGTGCTTGTCCAGCCGTCCGTCCGCATAAGCCACATCCCACAGCATCCCCATGAGCGCGATCTTCTCCGGCATCTCCAGGTGCTGGTTGATGAGGTGGGTGAAGCGGAAGAGCGACACCGCATGGTCCGATTCCCCCCGTGCCGCCGTCAGGAGTTCCTCCGCGCCCTCGGGCGTGAGCCCATAGCGTTCCGCCAGGAGATCACGGACGCGGGTGAGTTCCGTCTCATCTTCGTTGAAGTCGGCACGCGCCATCTCCACGAGCAGGGCCGCCGCCGCCATGCACAACTCGTCATGGGATACCGTCTCGGCGCCGGGTGCCGAGAACCGCTGTTCGAGGAAGCTCAGGAGTGAAGAGAACATAGCGTGAGTCTTTGCGCCGATCCATGACAATGCCCGCGAAGGGCCTGGAGGAAACTCCCCCGCCGGCTTTCCGGCGGGGGATATCTATCTTAAAAACTCAGAAGCCGAAGCCGAGCTTTACCGTGTAGGTGGTGTTGCCCGCCAGGTGGTTCCACTCGAGGCCGAGGTGCACGCCGAGGTCGAAGGTCACGCCCGCGAAGAGTTCGGTGTTGCTGGAATTCGAGCTCACGAGACCCGTGGATGCCCCCGGGGTGCTGTTGCTCCAGACCTCACCCACGCCGCCGTAGGGGGTGACCGGGCCGAAACCCTTGGAGATGGACACGTCCAGGCTCGTGGTGTGGAAGCTCAAGGCATCCACGCCCGTGAGGTGCGTGTAGCCCGCGCGCACGCCGATGGCCGGCTCGGCGACGCCGCCGTCCAGGATCGCGTACCGCACTTCGGCGCCGTACAAGCTGATGTTGGAGCCGGGCACGGTGCTGTATTCGCCGCCCACATCGAAGCCGAAGGGCAGGCCCTTAGAGATGCGCACGTCAGCGAAAGGGATGCTGGAGACGCTGCTCTTGCCGGTGGCCTGCTCCCAGGCAGCCTGGTGGCCCACCTGGGTGGCGCCGACATTCAGGCTCAGGTCAAAGCCGGTGATGCCTTCCGAGGTGGAGGCTTCGAGCTGCTTGTAGCTCGTGACGGCGCCCAAGTCCTCGGAGAGGTCGTTGAAATTGGCCTGGTTGAGATTCGGGATTGTGATGTGGTCGTCGGCGAATGCGGTGGTGGTCAGGGCCAGCAGGCCGCAAGCCAGTAGTACGCGACGCATCATGGGGGACTCCTGGAAATCAGTTAAAAGGCCGAATCGGCAGACTCAGAGTCTAACAAAACGCTTAAACGCCGTCCGGGATGACCGGGAAAGCCCGGGTTATGGCCTCCCGGAGCTCGGTCAGGCGGCCATGGAAGAAGTGTCCGGCGCCTGCCATCTCCAGGATGCGCGGCGGCCTCGCCAGCCCGCGCGCCCAGGCCAGCACCGCCTGGGGCGAGACCACGTCATCATCCATGCCTTGCACCAACACCCAGGGGCAGGCCGGCAATTCGATGTGCTGAGTCTCGAAACGTTCCACCGCCGGCGCGACGGTGACCAGACGCGCTACCTGTCGCCGCGACTGCGCGCGCAGCGCGACGTAAGAACCGAAAGAGAAGCCGCCCAACCACAAGGGGGGGGAGGGTTGACGGGCCATGAGCCAGTCCATGGCGGCGAGCGCGTCGCCGATCTCGCCCACGGCGTCGTCGAACACGCCCGCGCTCCTGCCTACGCCGCGGAAATTGAAGCGCAGCGAGAGTGCACCCATGTCACAGAAGGCACGCGCGAGGATATAAGCCACCTTGTTCTGCATGGTGCCGCCCTGCGCCGGATTCGGATGGCAGACCACGGCCACGGCGCGCGGTGTGCCGTCGGGGAAATCCAGCAGGCCTTCCAGATCGCCCGCAGGGCCTTGGAATACGCAGGGTTCGGTGCGGTGTTTGTCGGTCATGCGGTGGGGAAAGCCGGTATCCGGGGCTGCTGTATAATAAGTGTTCGCTTGCGATCACGCACCCATGCAGCCTTCCGAAGAGCACTGCCATGAACAAATCCATCGAACTCGAGAGCCACTACGGCGCCCACAACTACCACCCGCTGCCGGTGGTGCTCACCCGCGGCGAAGGCGTGTACCTGTGGGACGATGCGGGCAACCGTTACCTCGACATGATGAGCGCCTACTCCGCCGTCAGCCACGGCCACGCGCACCCACGCCTGGTGAAGGCCCTCACCGAGCAGGCGGCGAAGCTCGCGGTCTGCTCCCGTGCCTTCCACAGCGAGAGGCTCGGCGTTTTCCTGAAACGCCTCTGCGAACTCACGGGCATGGACATGGCCCTGCCCATGAACAGCGGCGCCGAAGGTGTGGAGACCGCCCTCAAGGCGGCGCGCAAATGGGCTTACAAGATCAAAGGCGTACCCGCGGATAAGGCCGAGATCATCGTCTGCACCGGTAACTTCCACGGCCGCACCATCGCCATCGTGGGCATGTCCTCCGAGCCCCAATACAAGGACGGCTTCGGCCCCTTCCCCGGCGGCTTCAAGATCATCCCCTACGGCGATGCGGAGGCACTGGAGAAAGCCATCGGCCCCAACACCGCCGCCTTCCTGGTGGAACCCATCCAGGGCGAGGCCGGCATCGTGGTGCCGCCCGCCGGTTACCTGAAGAAGTGCGCGGACCTCTGCCGCAAGCACAAGGTGCTGCTGATCGCCGACGAGATCCAGACCGGCCTCGGCCGCACGGGCAAATTGCTGGCCTGCGAACACGAAGGCGTGAAGCCGGACGGACTGATCCTGGGCAAGGCGCTCGGCGGCGGCCTCCTGCCCGTGTCCGCCTTCCTGACACGGCGCGATGTGATGGCAGTGTTCACCCCGGGCGACCACGGCAGCACCTTCGGCGGCACCCCGCTGGCCGCCGCCGTGGGCTTGGAAGCCCTCAACGTGCTGGTAGAAGAGAAGCTGGCGGATCGCTCCGCAGAACTGGGCGCTTATCTCCTGGACAAGCTCGCCGCCTTGAAAAGCCCCTTCATCAAGAGTCTGCGCGGCAAGGGCCTCTTCATCGGCGTGGAGATAGATTCCCGCAAGGCCCGCGCCCGGGAAGTCTGCGAGCGACTCATGGCCCAGGGCATCTTGAGCAAGGAGACCCATGAGACCGTGCTGCGTCTCGCGCCGCCGCTGGTGGTGACCAAGGAACAGCTGGATTGGGCCGTGGAACGCATAGCCCTGGTGCTGGAAGAGATGGGCCGCCTGAAGGCCGCTTCCTGAGCGCAAACCACACGCATATGAAAACCCGCCTCTCGGCGGGTTTTTTTATGGCTTCAAATCAGAGCAGCGAACTCCCGGACATGGTCTTGCCCTCGGCGAGGTCGATGAGGCCGCGTATATGGCGGTAGATGTACCAGAGCCAGATGACGATGAGCCCCAGCCAGGCCAGCGGGATGCCGATGACGGTGATGAAGAGCGCACCACAGATCAAGCCGCCGAGGATCGCATACCAGAAGCTGCGGATCATCCAGCTCTGGTGACTGTCTATCATCTCACCGTGATCGCCCTTCACCACGTAATTGATGATGAGCCCGATGACGCTCAACAAACCGGTGATGGCCCCCAGGAGATGCAGGATATAGGCCACGATGGTCACGGTACGCCCGCCGTCTGATCCGCTCATGTGTGTCTCCCCGTCGTGTTTCAACTGATTGTAACGGCTGCTCCTGGGTGTGTCGTATGCGACACACGCCCCGCAAGGGCTCGTCGCATTGCGACGAGCGGGCGGGCAGGAAGCCCGCCCTGGCCTGCAAGCGTAGCAGGACGCGTAGCCTTGCAGGCGGGGCTGGTCACGACACCATGGATGGTTTCGTGCCGTGCTTTCAGGCCGCTCAGGCCTGTGGAAATTCTAACCTCACCCGGCGATTCTGCTTACCCTTCTTTTCCACTTTTGATATGAACACTTCGCCTATCTCGCCGATGCGGCTCACATGGGTGCCGCCGCAGGGCTGCAAGTCTATGCCCTCCACGTCCACGAGCCGCACCTGGCCGTGGCCCCGGGGTGGTTGCACCGACATGGTCTTGACCAGCTCGGGCCGCGCATCCAGCTCCGCATCGCTGATCCAGCGGAAAGACACCAGCGCGTCGCGCCGTATCAGTTCATTGAGCCTGGTCTGCACTTCTTCTCGTTCCGGACTCTCGGGCAGGTCGAAATCCAGGCGCCCGTAGCCGTCGCCCACGGCACCGCCGGTGACCGGCGCGATGATGATGGCCGAGAGCAGATGCAGGCAGGTGTGCATGCGCATGAGCCGATGACGCCGCTCCCAATCTATGCGCCCCCCGAGACGCATGCCGGGCTCGAGCGCGAGGGCTGTATCCGCGAGTACATGCACCACCTCATCGGGCACGGCGCCCTTGCGCGTATCCCCGACCTTCAGTTCGCGGCCGTCCGGGAGCTTCAATGTCCCCGTGTCGCCGGGCTGGCCGCCGCTCTCCGGATAGAAGAGCGTCCTATTCAACACCACCCGCCCCGGTTCCGCGGAGAGGACCTCGGCCTCGAACTCCGTGGCATAGGCATCGGCGCGGAACAGGAGCTCGGTCATGGCTGGGTCACTTCTTCTCGTCTTTCTTGAAAGACAGCGAGCAGGAGTTGATGCAGTAGCGCAGGCCTTCGGGGCCCGGGCCGTCGTCGAACAGGTGGCCGAGATGCGCATCGCACTTGGCGCACAGGACCTCGGTGCGCTGCATGAAGTGGCTGCTGTCCGAGTGGGTCTCCACGTTGGCGCCCTCTGCCGGCGCGGTGAAGCTCGGCCAGCCGGAGCCGGAATCGTACTTGGTCTCGGAGGAGAACAGGGGGTTGCCGCAGCTGGCGCAGCGGTACATGCCGGCTTCGTGGTTATCCACATATTTGCCGGCGAAGGCCCGCTCGGTTGCCTTCTTGCGCATCACCGCATACTGCTCGGGGGTTAGCTCCGCCTGCCATTCCTGGTCGGTCTTCTTGATCTTCTGCATACCTTTACCTCCTGGGACGCCTGACCTATATGGGGCGGTGAACCCGCCGCTGCAAGACCTCATATAGACCCGGCTCCGGGCCTGGCTATTACCCGCCAAAGTATGCACCGGAGCCCTTACGGGAGTGCGGACTACAGGTATGGCGCCGGTTTTGGTAACCTAGGCGCCCTCCGGACCCGGCCAGGGCCCTTAATCCTTGAACCCTCTATATAGGGAGAGTATTCCGATGCGGATTCGCGTATTCGCCATCGTCCTCGCCTGCGCTGCGGCTACGTTAAGCCTCACGGCCCGCGCTGACGGCGACCCGGCCAAAGGCAAGATCGACTCCTACACCTGCATCGGCTGCCACGGCGTGCCGAACTACACCAACGTGTACCCCACCTACCGGGTGCCTGAGCTTGCCGGGCAGCACGCCGCCTACATCCTGGCGGCCCTGAAGGAATACAAGGCCGGCGGCCGCACCCACCGGACCATGCACGCGCAGGCGTCTTCCCTGTCCGACCAGCAGATGCAGGACATCGCCGCGTACTTCGAGAGCCTGGGTAAGACCCCGGCCAACCCGCAGTGAAGGGGCATAGCATGCACAAATCATTCACGATCCTCGCCGCCGCCGGCCTCCTGCTCGCGACCCAGGCCGCCTGCGCTGACGGCGACATCGCCGCCGGCAAGGACAAGGCCCAGACCTGCGCCGCCTGCCACGGCCTGAACGGCCTCAGCAGCTCCGACCAGTTCCCGATACTCGCCGGGCAGTACAAGGATTACCTGATCCAGGCGCTGCACGAGTACAAGGACGGCGGGCGCAACAACCCCATCATGAAGGGCATGGCCGCGAGCCTCACGGATGACGACATCAAGAACCTGGCGGAGTATTTCTCCAGCCTGCCGGGACCGCTGCACAGCATCCCCCAGGGCGGCCACTGAGCCTAGAGCTCCTGGCACCTTGTTAACAGAACGCCCTGCACCAGCGGGGCGTTTTCGTTTTCAGGTACCTCTAAAAATCGATCTTTCCGGCAACTGCTCCCTGCGTTGCCCTACCTCCGGCGTCCCTGCCGTCGTGTCCGCTGGTGGAGCAGCGAAGCCATATGTACCGAGGAGTAAACTGCGATAGCTCCAGATACAGAGCAAAATCTCGTGTTTTAGAGGCACCTCAAGAATGGATAATCTCAACGGGAAAACAATCATCTTGACCGGTGCCTCCCAGGGACTGGGAGAACGCATGGCCCGTGCCTTAGGCGAAGCCGGCGCGCAGCTAGTGCTGGCGGCCCGCTCCGCGGACAAACTCGAAGCGCTCGCGCGGGACATCGCCAAAGGCGGTATCCGCGTACTCGTGGTGCCCTGTGATGTGACCAAGGGCGCGGATCGGGAAAGACTCCTGCATCGCGCCCGCAGCGAGTTCGGCACCATCCACGTGCTCATCAACAATGCCGGCGTGGAAGAACTCGGGCCCTACGCCGAGCAGGATCCGGCGAGCGTGGAGCGCATCCTCGCCACCAACCTAGCCGCACCCATGCTGCTAACCCGCGCACTCCTGCCGGAGCTGCTGGCGGCGAGTGATGGACACATCGTCAACATCGCGTCCCTCGCGGGGCGCACCGGCATGCCCTTCGGCGCGGCCTATTCGGGTAGCAAGGGCGGGCTTGCAGAATGGAGCATCTCGCTCGCGGCGGAACTGCGGGGTTCCGGTGTCTCGGTGTCCGTCATCTGTCCGGGTTTCGTGGACGAAACGGGGATGTTCTCCCGCAAACATATGCGGGCACCGCGCAGCATCGGCGCCTCCCGGCCCGAAGACGTGGTGCGAGCGCTGCTGGATATACTGCATAAACCCCGGGTGGAAGTGATCGTGAATCCAAAGCCGGTGCGGCTGCTCATGGCCTTGCGGGCCCTGTCGCCGGAAGCCGCGCTGGCTGTGGGCCGGCGCCTCGGGCTCATGGATTTCCTGAAACGCATCGCCTCCCAGGCAGGAGATGGCCGGCCGTTGTAATCCCGCCGGGGCGTGCTAGACTAAATTCTTGAGGACACGATAAAGGCAAACCTGTCGAAAGACAGGGGCGCAAAGTCACCGGTCTAAGGGGTGCAAACCCTATGACGGCGGGATTACCGAATGTGCCAACCCCCTGTGTCTGGGCCCCTCCCTCTTGCCCAGGCCGGCTTTCGGAACCCCTGACCCGCAGTCATTGTTTGCACCCCTTTCTATAAGGCTATTCGGAATTTAGTGTTGGAATACCAGTATGGGTGCTCAACCCTGCTCAATGTCACGAATGTTGGAATAGTCAGGTATTCCGGTCTAGATCCGCCATGTATTCCGTTGCCACAACCGCCACTTTCCCGAGAGGCCCGATATCGGTCTACGGCGGATGCGGACATTGGATTGTGGTTCAGTCGTCTTCGGGTACCGGTTCGTTTTCAAGGCGAAGCGAGCAGATCCTGGTAGTGTGACCGTGTTCGCGCAGGTACACCACGACCGGGGGCAGCGGAGCATCCTTGGTCTTCGGCATATTCTCGGTTTCGATGTAGTACCGATCGCGATATTCGAAAATGCCGATAGAACCCGCAAGCGGCCTGAACGGATTGGCGTCGTACGCGACGCCTGGGATGTATTTCGGGTGTCGGAGTGAAGACTCCTCCGGTGCTCCGAAAATCTTTCGAGTTAGCTGTTCGTCAATGGTTTTGCCATCGAGATTTACGATGAAGGCTTGTTGGTTAACGTATGAGATTGTCCACGAATGTTCCGCGTAGTCCGAACCACAGGGACCGCCCCCACCACTGAGCCCAGTCGCCCCGTAGCCCTGCCAGAGGAGTAAGTTGAGCGGGGAACCGTCATTCTCGATATCAATTGGCTCCGCGTAACTCCACACGCTCATCCACCCGCGGTGTAAGAATTGAGCGATACCATCCTTTCTCGTTGGATCCGTGGTCACGAGAGGTTTGTTAGGGTCGTCCGGATTTTGACTGAAGAATCTCTGGACATGGAGCTGGTCATCGAACAGCATGAACTCATAGACGTGAGTGAATATCGGCCAGATCTGCTCGGCCTCCCAATAGTTGCGCTTGAGTGGTATGAATCCCGGCACAGACCCATCTTCGGGCCGACCGCAGAATGGGGTTTTTTCGAATTTGGTCTGCTTGAGCAGTTGCAGATAGGCATCGCAGACGCCAAGGTCCTGCGCCCGCGAAGAGAGCGGTGCCATCATTAATACTGTCAGCACAGCGGAGGCGATCAATACCACGGCCGGCGAACCGAACTTAGCACTCCCTGCTGATGATTCCATTCTCCCCATCTCCCCGATGCAACAGGACTTGCGGTATCGTGGACCCAGCCACAGATTGGTCATTCCATTCCCCCGGTGGATGACACCTCGGAGATTACCGGCCGCCCAAGCTTAATACAACACTAAAGTCCGACTTACAGAAGTATTGATACGGGATGCTTTAAACCCGGAATCCAACATTAAATTCCGAATACCCCTATTTTCTCGGTCCAGAGCTAGATTTAAACTCTATATAAATCGGCGAATCACTGACAGATCCCTACGGTGGATCACTGGCATTTCCAGCGACCATATCATCCACATCGTGAAAGTAGACTTCGACTTCTTTTGTATCCGGAGATACCATTGCAATGCCAGATAAATCGCTGTACCTCTGCCGAAGAGCAGCTGCGAGCTGTGAAGATACCCAGCCTGGGTTTGGATCTGTCAACATATACAGCCCCATGCAACGCTCTGGTGGCAACTCCTCAATTCGTCGTTGCGCCGGAGTTGCTGGACGTTTGTCCTTCACGCACCAAATATCTGCACGTACCGTAGACACTCCGCTTTTACGATCATCGGTCGTATATTCCATGACAAGACCCAACTGGGGCCATGTGTTAGGAATGGAGTACCCGACTCTTCTGAAGCTCCATTGACAGCGCCCCGGGTTGAATAGATCGACGGCAACGTACCCACGACCGGAGGTCCCCTCTTTGGTTAGCGTTAATGGCACCTCGACGGCTACCGGTGCTGACACCGCTAAACCGACCACCCTAAAACAGGAAGGATCAAACGGCGCACCTCCTGTGCCTGACGTACTGCGGAAACCAGCCGTAAAACCGACGGACAGAGAAGGAGGCACAACGGCGTTAAATAATATTCGATGAATAGGCTTAGGGTTCAAAATCGGATAGTCCGGCTCCCCTGGTTTGAGTATCGGCGAGTCATACTGACTGCCAGTGCATGCGGCAGCCAGAACGCAGAGAAATGTGACTGGAATGACCACCCACCTAAGTAGGTACATTCGACGCAAAGCACTGGCGACGCCCACCGTCAACAGCGAGCGTGTAAGGATCATTAACACGCGAGACATTTCGCACCCCCACCGCGACGCGATAAACTTGTCCAAACAATCCATGTCAGTGATTTATGTTATGAATTGACCAGCCAACATCCTCGCGCAGCAGGCGGGAACCACCGTACCTTCCGCTTTCACGGTGTAATATTAATCGTCATGGGCAACAGAAAGTACACTCAGCGAGCGCAAGTTCAGCAGGTCGGTCATTCCATTTCCCCGGTGGATAACACCTCGGAGATTACCGACCGCCTATGCTCAATGCAACACTAAAGTCCGACTTACAGAGGCATTGATACGGGATGCTTTAAACCCGGAATCCAACAGTAAATTCCGAATACCGTTCTATAAAGCCCGCTTAAAGCTGTTGCGCTTGGCGGCACTTCGTTGCGCTCCGGCTCGCCCATTTCGCTGCGCTGTCCTGCGCCGCTCATGGTCCAGGGCGGACATCCTGTCCGCCCGTTCGCCGCATGCGGCGAACCCTCATGCACTGAAAGTACACTCCGGCTATTAGGCTTCTTTCGCCGGCGCTTTTGACCAGGGATGGTCTTATGCCGCGGAGGGCAGGACGCCCGAGAGCGGCCACGACGCTTTAAACGGGCTTTACCAGTAAGATGAATCCATGACCGAAGAATCCGCGATCCGGAACGTCTCAGACACCGCCCTGTGGGTGGCGATGTATCGCGCCATGGAGAGCGAGCGCGAGGACGCGCTGTTCTACGATCCCTATGCGCGGGTGCTCGCCGGTGAGCGGGGCGAAGAGGCCCGCAAACAGATCGGCATGCCGGGCTGGCCCATCGTGGTGCGCACCCAGGTGCTGGATGAACTCATCCTGAAGGCGGTGGAAGAGGACGGTTACGACACGGTGCTGAACCTGGCCGCGGGCCTGGATACCCGCCCCTACCGTCTCGCCCTGCCCGCCACCCTGCGCTGGGTGGAGGCGGATCTGCCGCCCATGATCGAGTACAAGAACGAGATACTGAAGGACGCCAAATGCTTCTGCCGCCTGGAACGCCACGGGGTGGATCTCGCGGACTCCGCGGCGCGCCGCGCCCTCTTCACCCGGGTGGGCGCCGCCGCCAACAAGGTGCTGGTGCTCACCGAGGGCCTGCTGATCTATCTCGATGAAGAGCAGGTGCGATCCTTCACCGCGGACCTGCACCAGCAGGTGGCGTTCAAGCGCTGGCTCACGGACCTGTCTTCGCCGGAGATGCTGAAGTATATAGCGCGGAAGCACCACGGCAACCTGTTGAAGACCGAGGACGTGCGTTTCAAGTTCGCGCCTGCCGAGAGCATGGAGTTCTTCCAACCCTTGGGGTGGAAACCGGTAAAGTTCTTCTCTCTAGGCAAGGAAGCGATACGCCTGAAGCGCTTCGAGGTACCGTTCATGATGAAGCTCATGAGCGGCCTGATGCAGCGCTTGAGTCCTAGCTTCCGGGAACGCATGCGCCGCTTCAGCGGCATCGCGGTGCTGGAGAGAGCTTAAGGCTGCTCGATATCGTCGAGGTACGAGAGCCCGCCGAGACCGATCATCTGATCCAGTATCCAGGCTTGGCGCTTCTGCAAATGTGCGGAAGGCTCGTTGACATCGAAGCGATCCGGCGCCGGCAGCGCCGCGGCCAGCAGGGTCGCCTGCTCGGCACTGAGTGCGGAAGGCGCCACGCCGAAGGCATCCCGGGCGGCCGCGCCCACGCCGAAAGTGTAGTCATCCAGCTGCGCCACGTTGAGATAGGTCTCGAGTATCCGCTGCTTGGGCCACTCCAGTTCCATCAATCCGGTGAACCAGGCTTCCACCAGCTTGCGCAGATAGCTGCGCCCCGGCCATAGCCACAGGTTCTTGGCGGTCTGCTGGCTGATGGTGCTGCCGCCGTGGATGCGGTGGCCCTTGCCGTTGCGTTGGAAAGCCGCGTCCATGGCGAGCCAATCGAAGCCGTGATGATAGGGGAAGTTCTGGTCTTCGGCCGTCACCACCGCGAGCCGCATGTAGGGCGCGATATGGGCGTAATCCACCCACTGGTATTTGATGGTGCGACCGTGTCCCCCGTGGCTCTCGAGTTCCAGCTGCTTCTCCTGCATGAAGGCGGTGGTGGGCGGGTTCACCGCGCCGCGGAACGCCACGCCGACGCTGGTCATGAGTATCCACAGCCAGAGGAGCGCGAAGCAGCGTCCGGCCAGGCGGCGCCAGAGCGGAGCTGCCGGCGCGTTCATGGCGTGAGGCCGCGCTGTGTAAGGAGATACACGGCGAGGCTCGGCAGCCAATGGCTGCCCTCATAACTCTCCTCGCGGATGGCGGCGAGGCCGGCTTCTTCATGCAGGCGGGCTGAGGCCATGAGCGCGGGGCGGCGCCCGTCTATCTGCGGCAATGAGGCAGCGATGCCTTCCAGCATCCAGGCGCGGCTCAAGTTGAGCCCATCCAGATGCGCGAGTTTGGGATCGCTTGGATCGCGGCTGAGCGCAGGTGTGAGCCAGCCGCTGTCCCCGTCTTCCGCTATCTCGGGCAGGAACGCGGCGAGCCACTTGGCGAACTCGGCCTGGGACAGGAGGCGGCGCATCAGGTCCGCTTCCGCCAACACCGGCGAGAGGAAATCCTGACCCGAGGGCTCATAGGCCAAGGGCGCCTGCACGTCCGCGAGATGGAATTCGACGCTCTTGGCGCGGATGAGTTCACCCATGGCCGCGTCGCCCGCGGCCCGGGCCCAGTCATGCACCAGGCCGAAGGCGAAAGCGGTCTGGGAATGCTCGCCGCTGCGTATGGGATAGCCGAGCTTGGGTAGCCAGCTCTGGAAACGCCCGCGCGCCACTTCTTCCAGAGGCGCCAGGATGCGCAGCCAGCCCTGGGCATCTGCGCGACCCCATTCTCTGAGTTCCGCCGTGAGCTGCAGGACCCAGGCGAGGCCATAGGGCCGCTCGTAGGACGCGCGGCGTGGATCGTCGAAGTAGCGGCATTCCGCTGCCACGTCCGCCGCGTTCAGCCGCCGCGCCATGAGCTCGCGGATCTCGGCGGCGGAGGGCCCGTCCGGCATCAGGCGCAAGAGCCGCAGCAGCATCCAGTAGTTGTGCACCGCTGAGTGCCAGTCATACGCACCGGAGAACACCGGGTGCAACGCACGGGGTATAGCGGCATCCGCATCGCCGTCCATGAGGTGCTGGATGTGGTTGGGATAGTCCCGTCCGATATTGGCCAGCGCCATGCGCGCCAGCCGTTCCAGCAATGCCTTGTCCGCGCTTTCAGCCATCCGGGATCCCGAAACTTTTGAGGGAAGAGGCAGTCTACTGTGCGGGCCCGTCCCTGCAACAGCCCTTCCTGGCCCACCGACAGGGCTGACAGGGGACGTAAGCCCTGCCATGATGTGGCACCCTGCAAGGGGCCTTAGCCCCACACCGATAACACCTTAATCTCCAAGGAACTGCATATGGCCAAGAACTCTGCCATCCGCCGGGACGTGGGCGCCATCGCGCTCCTCATGACCGGCATCGGCTCCATCATCGGCTCCGGCTGGCTGTTCGGCGCTGCCAAGGCGGCCCGGCTCGTGGGCCCCGATGCGGTCTTCGCCTGGATGATCGGCGCGGCCATCATCCTCATCATCGCCCTGGCTTATGCAGAACTCGGCGCCATGTTCCCGGAATCCGGCGGCATGGTGCGCTATGGCCTCTACACCCACGGCTCGCTCGTGGGCGCCCTCGCCGCCTGGGCGAGCTGGATCAGCATCGTCTCGGTGATCCCGGTGGAAGCGGACGCCTCGGTGCAGTACATGGCTTCCTGGCCCTGGGAATGGGCGCAACCCTGGGCAGGCAACATGTTCAGCGGCGGCCAGCTCACGCACTCCGGCATGTGGGTCGGCGGTGCGCTGGTCATCATCTATTTCCTGTTGAACTTCTGGAGCGTGAAGCTCTTCGCCACTACCAACACCGTGATCACGAGCTTCAAGCTGGTGATCCCCGCCGCCACCGCCCTCTCGCTCATCGCGGCGGGCTTCCACCACAGCAACTTCGACGTGGGCACCCATGGCGGCGCTCATACCACGGACATCGCCGGCATCCTGACGGCGGTGGCCACCGCCGGCATCGTGTTCAGCTTCAACGGCTTCCAGAGCCCGGTGAACCTGGCGGGCGAGGCCAAGAACCCGGGACGCAACGTGCCGCTCGCGGTGGTGGGCTCCATCCTCATCTGCGCCGGCATCTACGTGCTCTTGCAGTTCGCCTATCTCGGCGCGGTCTCGCCGGATCTCCTGACCAAGTCCGGCTGGAGCGGCATCAACTTCAGCTCGCCCTATGCGCAGCTCGCTCTCGCCCTCAACCTCAACTGGATGGCGCTCTTGCTCTACGCCGATGCCTTCGTGAGTCCGAGCGGCACCGGCTCGACTTACACCGCCTCCAGTGCCCGCATGATCTACGGCATGGAGAAGAACGGTATCCTGCCCAAGGTGTTCGGCAGGATCCATCCGGTATGGGGTATCCCGCGCCCGGCCATGTGGCTGAACCTCTTGATCGCCTTCGGGTTCTTCTTCTGGTTCAAGGGCTGGGACACGGGCGCGAGCGTGACTTCTGTGGCCTGCGTCATCTCCTATCTCATCGGACCCGTGAGCGTGGTGGTGCTGCGCCGCGTGGCGCCGGACATGAAGCGCCCCCTGAAGATACCAGCCCTGCAATGGATCGCCGGCACGGCCTTCATGCTGGGCACCCTGGTGCTCTACTGGGCCCGCTGGCCCCTCACCGGTGAGGTGATCGTGGTGATGCTGGGCGTGCTGCCTTTTTGGTTCTACTACGAAGCCAAAGGCGGCTGGCAGGATTTAAAGCGCCAGATGCATGGCGCCTGGTGGCTGGTGCTGTACCTGCCCACGGTGGCCTTGCTGTCCTATATCGGTAGCAGCAACTTCGGCGGCTTGAACTTCATCCCCTTCGGATGGGACTTGCTGGTGGTGGCGCTGGTGGGCTTGGGCTTCTACTGGTGGGGCATCAAGACCGGCTGGAAGACCCTGCATCTCGAAGCCGCGACGGCCGAGACCTTCCACTGACGGCGGCGTGACGGCCCGCTGAAACCTTTCAGCGGGCCGTCGCCTCGTCTCAAGGCTGCAGCGCGCGGCCCGCAGCCATGGCCGTCTGCAACTTCTGCTCGCCGCTCGTCGCTTCGTCGTCGAGTTCCTTGAAGACCGCATATTGCGCCGCGCTCGGGCGCTGGTAGGCGGCCCCCACTTCCGAGGCCAGATAGGCCAGATAGCTGCGCAGCTTCACGGCATGCAGCAGGTCGCCTTCGCTCGAATGGATGTTGAGCTGCACCAGGTTGCCGATGGAATCATCCAGATCGGTGATCGCCTTGCCGGCGTGTGCGGCGTCCAGCCGGTGCTCATCCACGGCCTTCTGCAGGGCATCGCGCATGCCGATGGCGTCGTTCAAGGTCTTGTCCAGTGTGTCGAGCGTCGTGTGGATCTGCAGCTCAAGGCCTAAGCGCGCGGCCAGGGCGTCGCTGTCCGCCGGGAGCCGCGGGTCCAGGGCCACGTCGAAGTCCTGTTGCTGCGTCTTGCCGCCGTAGTCCAGCAACACGTGATAACGGCCCGGGATCACCTCGGGTCCGCCCACGTCGTCGCTGAGTCCACCACCCCCCTCGGCCGGGTAGTAGTCCTTGACCTCCGTGGCATCGGGATACGTGAGATCCCAACGGAAGCGGTCCATGCCCGGAGTCACCGCCGTGTGCTTCTCCTCGCCATAGCGCTTCTGCTCACCCGGGGTCATGGCATCCAGCTCGTCGTCGGTCTTATCCTTGAAGTCTTTAGGCTTCAGATGCAGGTCGAAGCGGCGGATGAGCTTGCCATCGGCGCCGGTGAACGACAGGCTCACCGGGGTCTTGCCGTCGTAGCCCGCAGGCAGCTGGAAGAACACGGTGGCACCGTAGGACGGGTTATCTCCGGAGTTCGGCGTGCGGTTGTCGGCGTCGGCCTGCCCGTAGGCGTGGCTCGACCAAGCTGTCTCGGGAGCGAACAGCCGGGTCTCGCCGGACAGCGGTGATGCGGTCTGCTGCTCCAGGAACTTGAGGTCATCCAGCACCCAGAACGCGCGGCCGTGGGTCGCCACCACCACCTGACCCTGGCGGGCATCCACCGCCACGTCCCGCACCTGCACTTTCGGTAAATTGAGTGATAGACCCTGCCAGCTCGCCGCGCCATCGAAGCTCACATACAGCGTGCTCGCCGTGGCTAAGAACATGAGCTTGGGGTCGCGGGGGTCCTGGCGCACCGTGAAGGCGTAGTCGCCGTCCGCCACGCCTTTGCCGGCGTCGCTCCAGTGGGCGCCGTAGTCGCGGGTCTCATATATATAGGGATGGAAGTCGTCCCACATGTAGCGACTCACGGTCATGTAGGCCGTGCCCTTGTCGGTATGCGAGGCCTCGATGGAGCTGACATACGCCGTCTGCGGCAGCTTCGGTGGGGTGATGTCCTGCCAATGCGCGCCGCCGTCCCGGGTGACGTGCACCAGTCCGTCATCGGAGCCCGCCCAGATGAGGTCATCTGAGAGCGGCGAGACCGCGAGCGCCGATACCGTGGCGTAGACCTCTGCACCGGATTGATCGAGCTCTATGGGTCCGCCGCTCGGCGCCTCAGTGGCCGGATCGTCGCGCGAGAGGTCCGGGCTGATCTTCTGCCAGGTAGCCCCGGCGTCGGGGCTCTTCATCACGTACTGGGCGCCCACGAACATCTCCTTAGGGTGAGTGGGCGAGAACAGGATGGGATGGGTCCAGGCCCAACGGTAGGGCTGCGCGCCCGCGGAGTCGCCGTCCTGGTATTTCGGCCAGGGACTCACGTCCTGTGACTCCTCCGTGGCAGCGTCGTACTTGTAGAACAGACTGAAATAGCCGCTGCCGAAGTTCACCCCCGGTCTGTCTGGCTGGGGCACGGCGAAAGTACTCTCGCCGTAAGCCACCGTGTTCCAGGCCTCGGTCGGCACCTCGCCGTTGCTGGTGGCGCTCGGCCCCTCGAAGGCACCCTCGTCCTGCTGCGCGCCATAGATGTGATAGGGGAAACGGCCATCGAGGTTCACGTGATAAAACTGGCCGGTGGGCTGGTTGATCTCGCTGCTCCAGGTCTCACCTCGGTCGGTGGACACGGTAGCGCCGCCGTCGTTGCCTTCCAACAGGATCCGCGTGTCGTCCGGATTGATCCAGATGATGTGGTTGTCGCCGTGGGGCGTGTTCAGCTTGGTGAAGGTCTTGCCGGCGTCATGGGAGACGAACAGCGCGTCCACCTGGGGCGCGTACACGGTGTTCACGTCCTTGGGGTCGGCATACAAGGCCATGTAGTAGAAGGCCCGTTGGCGCAGCTTCCAGTCGTCGGTCATGAGCTTCCAGGTGGCGCCCGCGTCGGCGGAACGGAACACGCCGCCGCCCGCCGCCTGCTCGATGGCGTACACCACCTTGGGGTCGGCCGCGGACACGCTCACGCCGATGCGTCCCAGCAGGCCCTGGGGCAAGCCGGGATTGCGCGAGATGTTTTGCCAATGGCCGCCGCCATCCGTGCTCTTGTATAAGCCGCTGCCCGGCCCGCCGCTCACCAGCGACCAGGGCGTGCGCTGGGCCTGCCACATGGCGGCATAGAGGGTCTCGGGATCCTTCGGGTCCATGACCAGATCGATGGCGCCTGTCTTGTCGTCCACGAACAGCACCTTGCTCCAGCTCTTGCCGCCGTCCGTGGATTTGAACACGCCGCGATCCGGGTCGGGCTTGAACACATGTCCCATGGACGAGGCGTACACCACCTCGGGGTTGCGCGGGTCGACCGCGATGCCGCTGATGGTGTGGGTATCCGCGAGCCCCGCTACCTTCCAGGTCTTGCCGGCATCGGTGGACTTGAACACACCGTCGCCGGTGATCATGTCGCCGCGGATGTCGCTCTCGCCGGTGCCCACGTAGATCACGCTGGCGTTGGACGGAGCCACGGCGATGGCGCCGATGCTGTCGCTGGTACCCGGCAGGGTGCCGTCGGTGATGTTGGTCCACTTCACGCCGTAATCGGTGCTCTTCCAGACCCCGCCATCCACGCCGCCCATGTAGAAGAGGTCAGGCGTGCCGGGCACGCCTGTCACCGCCACCACGCGGCCGCCGATATACGGGCCGACGCTGCGCCATTCGAGCTTGCTTGTCAGAGCCGTGGCCGGGGTATCCGCGGCGTCGGCCGCGGTCAGCAACGATAGGCCAAGGGGCAGGCAAAGCAGCAGGGAAATCGGGGAAAGGATCGGGTGCTTCATGGTGAGACTCCTTCTTGGCCGCGGGTGCAGATACAGCATGTATCCCACGTGACGGCGGTTCAGAGATCGGTCATGCGAGCTTCGGGACGACTAAGCCACCAGCCGGCGAAGTGAGATGGAGCGAGAGGGTGGCGTCCGTAGTTCCCGGAATGGGATATCGACAATACACTACAAGGATAGTTCAAAGCACGTGATAGCGCCTTGCAGCGCAAAGCCGACTTATCCGGACTAAAGATCCACGATCTCCACATCCGCGGCTTTTATCGTCTCGCCCAGGAACAGGCTGCCGACCCGAGCGAAGCGCTCGGCGCCATCGGTGGCGAGGAAGCGCGCGTCGCCCTTGCCTGAAGCGCGGGCGAGACCTGCCTTGGCGAGCATCGCTGCCGCAGCGTCCGCCACGGTCTCACCGGAATCCACGAGCTTCAGCTCGGGCCCCGCCACCTGGGCGATGGCTTCCTTCAAGAGCGGGAAATGAGTGCAACCCAGGACGAGGCAATCGAGGCCGTCCAGGCGCTTCTCTTCCAGCAAGGGATGCAGGTATTCCCGCACCACGGATTCCACGAGCGGGCCTTTCGTCCAGCCTTCCTCCGCCAGAGCCACGAACAGCGAACAGGCCTGGGCGAACACCCGGGTTTCCGGACGCCGCGCGGCGATGGCGCGCTCGTAAGCGCCGCCCCGCACGGTGCTCTCGGTGGCGAGCACGGCGATGTGGCCGCTCTTGGAAGTCTTCACCGCTGCCTCGGCCCCCGCCTCCACCACGCCGATGACCGGCAGGGGCGCGAACTCCCGCACCAGCGCCGGCATGGCGGCAGCAGATGCAGTGTTGCAGGCGACGATGAGGAGCTTGATGCCCCGCTCCACCAGATGGGACGCTGCCTGCACGGCATAGCGGGTCACCGTCTCCGGGCCCTTGGTGCCGTAAGGCAGGCGGGCGGTATCGCCGAGATAGAGGAGATGCTCATGGGGCAGGCGCGCGCGCACCGCCTTGAGGACGGTGAGGCCGCCGACTCCGGAGTCGAAGATACCGATGGGAAGCTCAGCCGGGATCAATGCTTATCTCTGAGTTCCCTTCTGAGGATTTTACCGACGTTTGTTTTTGGTAAATCGGTGCGGAACTCCACGTGCTTCGGCACCTTATAGCCCGTGAGGTACTTGTGGCAGTGGGCGATGATCTCCTGGGCCGTGAGGTTCGGGTCCTTGCGCACCACGAAGATCTTCACGGCTTCACCGGAATGCTCGTCCTGCACGCCCACGGCGGCGCATTCGCGTACGCCCGGATGCATCATCACCACGTCTTCCACCTCGTTCGGGTACACGTTGAAGCCCGAGACCAGGATCATGTCTTTCTTGCGGTCCACGATGAAGACGAAACCGTCCTTGTCCACCCGGCCCACGTCGCCGGTGCGCAACCAGCCGTCTTTCGCCAGCACCTTGGCGGTCTCTTCCGGCTGGTTCCAATAACCCGCCATCACCTGGGGACCCTTGAAGCAGAGTTCCCCCACCTCCTCCAACTTCAGCTCCTTGCCGTCATCATCGCGGATGGAGAGTTCCGTGGAGGGGATAGGCATACCGATGCTGCCGTTGTAATCCTTGAGGTCCAGGGGGTTGATGCAGGCAGCCGGCGAGGTCTCCGTGAGACCGTAAGCCTCCACGATGGGCCGGCCCGTGACCTTCTTCCACTGCTCGGCCACGGCGCGCTGTACCGCCATGCCGCCGCCGAGAGCAAGCTTGAGGCGTGAGAAATCCAGCTGATCGAAACCCGGGGCGTGCAAGAGGCCGTTGAACAGGGTGTTGACGCCGGTGACCACGCTGAACGGATATTTGGAGAGGGTCTTCACGAAATCCTTCATGTCCCGCGGGTTGGTGATGAGGATGTTCTTGCCGCCCAGAGTCATGAACACCATGCAGTTCGCCGTGAGGGAGAAGATGTGATACAGCGGCAGCGCGGTGATCACCGTCTCGGTGCCGGGCTCCAGACCCTTGCCGAGCCAGGCGGAGGCCTGCAGCACGTTGGCCACCATGTTGCCGTGGGTCAGCATCGCGCCCTTGGAGACACCGGTGGTGCCGCCGGTGTACTGCAGGAAGGCGATGTCCTTGTGACTGAGTTCCACCGGATCCAGCTTGTGGCGTCCGCCGGCGGCGAGCGCATCGCGGAAGCTGATGCTACCGGGTAGGCTCCAGGCCGGCACCATCTTCTTGACCTTCTTCACCACGAAGTTGACGAGCTGGCGCTTAGGGCTAGGGAACAAGTCGCCGATCTGGGTAGTGACTACCGTATCCAGGGGCGCCCGACCGTGCAGGTCCACCAGGGTGTGGGCGAAGTTCTCCAGGATCACGATGCCGCGGGCGCCGGAATCCTTCAGTTGGTGTTCCAGTTCCCGGGCTGTGTAGAGCGGGTTCACGTTCACTACCGTGAGACCGGCGCGCAGCACGCCGAAGAGCGCTACCGGATATTGGAGCAAGTTCGGCATCATGATGGCGACCCGGTCGCCGCGCTTGAAGCCGCGCTCTTTCTGCAGCCAGGCGCCGAACTTCGCGCTGGCGGTATCCAGCTCCGCGTAAGTCATCTCCACGCCCATGTTCGCGAACGCCGGCAACTGCGCGAACTTGGCGCTGTTCTCCTCGAAGATGTGCTTGACGGAACTGTAGCGGTTGACGTCTATCTCAGCGGGCACGCCCGCGGGGTATTGCTTGAGCCAGAGCTTTTCCACGTAGGTCCCCTGGAGGCTTATTGCGCTGAATCATACCGCAGCCGCTGCGGGCATGGAGGCGGTCCAGACCTTAGAATGGGGGCATGGAAACGCAGCAGAAGCGACTGGCCTGGATCACCGGCGGCGGCACCGGAATCGGCCGGGCGCTCGCCTTGAGTCTGGCGGCGGATGGCTGGCAGGTGGTGGTATCGGGGCGGCGGCTGGAGCCGTTGGCGGAGACCGCGACGGCGGCCAAGCCGGGCCAGGTGCATGCCTGGCCCCTGGATGTGTCGGACCTCAACAACGTCCGCCAGGCGGTACCGGCCATCGAAGCGCAGCACGGGGCCATCGCCCTCGCGGTGCTGAACGCGGGCATCTATACCGCGGTGAAACTGGTCAACTTCAAGGCCGAGATCCTCGCGGACCATATGCGGGTGAACTACCAGGGCGTGGTGAACTGCATGGACCCGCTGATCCCTGCCATGCGCTCGCGCCGCCAAGGGCATCTCGTGCTGGTGGCGAGTGTGGCGGGGTACCGCGGCTTGCCGCTGGCCTCGGCCTATGGCCCCACCAAGGCGGCGCTGATCAACTTGGCGGAATCCTTGAAGTACATGCTGGAGCGGGAAGGTATCCGCATCTCGGTCTGCAACCCGGGTTTCGTGGAGACGCCTCTCACGGAGAACAATAAGTTCCCCATGCCTTTCCTGATGAAGGTGGACGTGGCGGCAGAGGCGCTTAAGCGCGGCATCTACAAGGGCAAGTTCGAGATTGCCTTCCCCACCCGCTTCGTGCTGTTGCTCAAGTTCTTCCGCTGCTTGCCGTATGCTTTATATTTTCCGATCATCAAGAAATTCACAGGCAGATAAGATTATGGCTGAACATAGAGAGCATCTATACAACGTCACTTGCAGTTGGCGCGGCAGCACCGGCGCGGGCTATGAAGCCTATACCCGCACCCACGAACTCACTGCTCCGCCTGCCAAGACTTCCGTCACCCTGTCATCGGATCCCGCTTTCCGGGGCGATCCGACACTCATGAACCCGGAGCAGCTCCTGATCATGGCCGCTTCCTCCTGCCAGATGCTCTCCTTCCTCGCGGTGGCCGCGAAGAAGCAGATCAACGTGGTGGAATACGAGGACCATGCGGAAGGCTTCATGCCCGAGAGCGAGAAGCCGGTGCGCATCACCCGCATCCTGCTCAAGCCCCGCATCGTCATCGACGGCCCCGCGGACCCGGGTACGGTGGAGAGCATGGTGAAACTGGCCCATGGCTACTGCTTCATAGCCAACAGCCTGAAGAGCGATATCCGCATCGAGCCCCAGATCGTGATCCTCAAGCTCTGAGCCAGTCCGTTCAGAATCGCCGCCGGCCGGTATACCGATAACCCCCGGGCTGGAACCCGAAAAGAAAAGGGGCCCCGCAGGGCCCCTTGGATACCGGTGGAATCCCGGTGCGTCAGCGCACGTAGTTCGCCTCGATGAACTTCGCCGCCGCATCGTGCAGCGCCTTATGCGCTTCCGGGTTGAGATACACCATGTGGCCGGACGGGAAGAAGTGATAGCTGATGTTCTTCTGCAGGTCCGGTGTGAGCGTGAGCTGGTGCATCTCGTATTGCGCCGCGTAGAACGGCGTGCCGAGATCGAAGTAGCCGCCCGCCAGCATCACCTTGAGGTCGGGGTCATGCTTCATGGCGGAAGCCAGATCCGGCATCACGTTCGGAGTGAACGGCAGGGCGAACGGCGCGCCCGGCGGCTGGTGCTTGAAGTCCCACATCGGGAACACGTCGATCTCGGGCTTGTAGGTCATGTCCTTGCCGAAATGCAGTGTCTCGCGCTCGTATTGGTTGAACACGGACACGGTCGGCGCATCGATCGCCGAATCCAGCGGATCGTATTCAGCGGACTCTGACATGGGGTCTATCGCCGGACCGCTATAACGCGAGTCAAGGCGCCCGGTGATCGTGTCGCTGTCACCCAGCAGTTCCTGGGCGAACTGCCCGCCGGTGACGCGCAGGTCAGCCTTCAGGATGTAGGCCGTCGGCAAGCCGGTGTACTCGTGGAGTTTCTCCGCGATCTGCTGCTTGGTGGCGGCATCGAGCTGGTCGCCTTTCGAGAGGGCCTGCATATAGTCGCCCGTCGCGAACTGCTCCACCTGGCCCAAGAAAGCCTGCAAGTCAGTCGGCTGCTGCGGCAGCTTCTTGTGGTAGAACGCCGTGGCGGCGTAGCTCGGCAGGCCCAGGGCGTAGGAGATGTTGACGCCGGGATCGATCTGCGGGAAGTCCACGCTGATGTTCCAGTTGAGGATGGAAGACAGCAGGATCACGCCGTTCAGGCTCACGTCGTCGTCGGTCTCCAGCATGTTGGCGAGCACCGCGGAACGGGTGGTGCCATAGCTCTCGCCGAAGAGGAACTTGGGCGAGTTCCAGCGATCGTTGTCGGTCAGGTATTGGGTGATGAACTTGGCGAAGGACTTCGCGTCCTCATCTATGCCGTACACATCCTTGGACGTGCCGGCGCCGCCATGGTCCTTGTCGAGCACGCGGCCGAAGCCGGTGCCTGGCGCATCTATGAACACCAGATCGCTCGCATCCAGCAGGCTGTCGTCATTGTTGACGAGCTTATACGGCGCGTGCGGCGTGAGGGTGCCGTTGCCGACCTCGACGCGCTCGGGCCCGAAGGCGAGCATGTGCAGCCAGATGGTCGAGGAACCGGGGCCGCCGTTGTAGAGGAAGGTGATCGGGCGGGAGGTCGGGTTCGACACGCCCTCCTTCGTGTACGCCACATACGACATGCTGGCGATGGGTTTGTCGTCGTCATTCTTGAGGATGAGGGTACCGGCCGTGGCCGTGTACTTGATGGTCTCGCCGCTCACAGTAACGCTGCCGTGGCTCACGGCGGTCTGTGCCTTGAGAGCCGCGGCGTCGGCGGCGGATGCGGGGGGAGTCTTGTCCGCGTCCTTCGGGGGGCTGTCCGCGAAGGCGGAGATGGCGCCCGAGGCGAAGATCAGGGATATCAGGAGCAATAGTCGTTTCACAGTGAAGTCCTCCGATTGGCTGGAGACGCCCGCATTCCGCGGGAGCGTGGCGATCGTTAAGACCCGGGCAGACCGCGAAGGGTTCCCGGCAAGGAGGGCTATATTGCGCTCAAGGCGCATTGGGGTGAAGAGCAAGAAGGATGAGCGCCCGCGCCGCAGCAACGACTCAGTAACCTCTGCGACATAACCGCCAGGGGCGGATACGCAGTTCGCCGCGACATCTATCTCAAGATCTGGAACGCTTCACTTCGCCGCAGCGTCGTGGACGATCCCGGCGAGCGCCGTCGGGTCCGGCACGCTCTGGATGATCTGCATGGCGCCGTGGGAATCGATGTAGATCAAAGCCGGAGTGCCTTGCACCCCGAGGTCGTGCATCAGCTGTTCGTCGCTCTTCAGCAAGGCCAGAGTCTTGGCCTTGGGCTTCGCCAGCGGCGGGATGCCGCCGCCCATGTCGTCGGGCAATCGCTGCCAATCTCTCTCGTTGCGGTCCAGCGCCGCGGCGGGATGGCGGGCTTCCAGGATGGCCGCAGCCTTGCCCGGGCTGTTGTCGGCGAGTATCCCCACCATCACGTAGCGGACCCGCAGGCCCTGGTTGTAGTAAGGCTGCAGCTCCGCCCAGAGTTCGTGGCAATAGGGGCAGTTCGCGTCGGTGATCACATAGAAGAGATGCTGCGGATGCTTGGTGCCCTCGCCCACGGAGGGAGTGTGTCTCAGTTTCAGCCACAGCGGCGGAGCTGCGTAGCTGGTCGCCGAGACCAGCAGCATCAGTAGCGCTGTGAGCGAGAAGAAGGAGCGGCTATTCCATTTGGATTTGAGCATGGGCTTGTCCGGTGGCAGTCGGTTGGATGGAGGGTATTCGCAACACCGCCTGGAAGCAAAAGATCAATCTTTAAGGGCGGCGTGCATCGCTTCCTGCCAGTTGGCTTGACGCCGCTGCAACGCAACGTTGCTCGCAGGCATGAACGACATCTCGGGCGGCGCAGCCATGGCCACGATGCTGCCGGCGAGGCGCGCGGCCCCTAAGGCAGTGGCCTCATGAAGCTCCGGGCGATGGACGCTAAGTCCGCTCAAGTCCGCGAGCCGCTGGCAGAGTCCGTCGAGCTGCGCGAGCCCCCGCTCACAGTGATGCGGCGGATGCGCGCGTCACCTTGTTGCATGCGCTCCAGGTTCTCCAGGAGCAGGAAGACCACACTCTCCAATACCGCCACCATCTTCTCGGGCGTGCCGCCCTTGCCGATGAAACGCGAGCGGAACGCGGGCCGCCAGTACGGCGCGCCGAGGCCGCCCACGCCATTGAGGAAGAGCGGCGGTTCCTGGACGCTCGCTAGCCACTCGGGCAAGAGGCGCAGCGCCTTCGCCATCGGCACATGGGAGCGGGTCGCGAGCCATTGCAGCGCCGCACCGGCGCCGTTCACGGTGCCTTCCAAGGCATAGAGAGTCTCATCGGCTGAGCGCCAGATGAGGCTGTGCAGGAGACCGGGCACATCCGCGGCTCTCAAGCATTGCACGAATGCACCGGTACCGATGTTCACATAGGCTGTGTCGGCACGCGGTTCTCCCAGGGCGAACAGGGCCGCCGGCTGGTCGCCGGTGACCACCGTCAGTGGGATGCTGCGCCCACCGGCTTTGAGGTGCCCGAACCGGAACGCGTTGGGCACGCAGTCCGGCAGGATCTCTTTCGCTACGCCGAAGATCTCACACAGGCGCGGCGACCAGGCGCCTCGCTGTACATCCAGGAGCTGGGTGCGACCGCCATTCACCGGGTCCGCGATACAGGGCTGCTCCAGGAGCAGGTTGGCGACGATGAAACTCGCCAAGGGTCCCGCGGCGAGCTGCCCCTGCCGTTGCGCCAGGCGCACCGGCGCCAGATGTTCCAGGCACCAGGCGAGCTTGCTCGCCCCGTAATGGGGCGAGAGTACGAGACCTGTGAGGGCGCGGACCTCTTGGGTATGAGGTGCGAGGGCCGCGACCCGGCGGATAGCGCGTCGGTCCTGCCAGGAGATCACCGGCGAGAGGGCGCGTCCGTTGCGGCGGTCCCAGCAGGCGATGCTGGAGCGTTGGGTGGCGAGTGCGGTAGTGCTGATCTCGGCGCGGCGCGGCAGACGGCCGACGGCGATGTCCGCCGCTTTCTGCAGGGAATGAAGTAGCGCCTGGGGTGCATGTTCCACCCGGAGCCGGCCGCTGGTGCGGGTGCGTATGACGCATTCCGCGCTGGCCGCGAGCCGTCCATTTTGATCGAACACGAGGGCGCGGCTGGCGTGGCCGCCTTGGTCCAGGCTCAGCGTATATACCTTGCCGCTCGCCATGCCGTCCCTCCTTAGGGGCAAATGCTGGACGGGTATGGCTCAAATAACTAGCCTCCCCTGCTGTACCCTGCAATCCTCGGTTTGACGATAAGAGAGGGGTGGGTAATATGTATTTTTTGTGACAGCCGCCCTGCGCCTAACATGGACTCAAACCAACGGCTAGCCCCGGGGAGGGGCTAGACATTTTCCTAACTCGTCTGTTCGATCCCATATCGCATCGCATCTACAAGGGTATCGACATCTATGTTCTTCAGTGTTTTGAACTTGATGCAATACCCTGTCACGCTTGCTTGGCCGATCTTCTTTCCGTATTTCTTGGGTAGATACTTCTTGTCTTTTAACCCTATGATGTAGACGGAGATCCCTGTCGTGTTCGTACTGATGCCGATCTGATAGAACTCTTTGGCGCTTCCATCGGCATACTTTATGGTCTGTACCCCATAACCTATATTGGGGTTAGTGATCGTCCGACCGCTCTCATCTTTGCCATCAAGAAACCACAACTTACAACCCGGCATCATCTTCAGGATGATGCCGTGAAGCTCCTGCATATCACTTCGCTTTTGCTCTGACTGAGCTTCGATATAGTCTTTGATCTGGCTGCGTACGTTCATATGAAGACCTCAGCAACGGCTAGTTCTGGTGAGGGGCTAGATATTTCTGATTTGAGGAAACCGATATTTCAAGACCTGAACCTGCGCTCTTCACTTGGCAACATTACGATTTATATACAAAAGAACTGCCATTCCGACCACTGGACTTAGCAAGACTGATAATACGAAGAAAGCCAGCCCCGAGCGATTCTTGATCGACGCAACTATACCGACCAAAATCGAAAGCACGAACCACAGAACGAATATACCCAACTTCGCGATGCTGAATTCCATAGCTCGCTACTCCTTATTAAATCTCGTTCTACACATCATGGCGCGCTCGTGGTGACCTTTCCCCGAAAGTAGTCCCAGTGCGGATGCGGGAAATTAAGCATATCAGGCTGCTCGCTTGGCGAACACCGCGGGCGGCAGATAGCCTAGTGCGCTGTGTGGCCTGACCTCGTTGTAGTGGCGGCGCCAAGCGTCGATGGTCCGCCGGGCGTCGTGTAGATCCGTGAACCAGTGCTGGTTGAGGCACGCGTCGCGGAACTTGCCGTTGAAGCTCTCGATGAACGCATCCGGCATCATCTTCAGAATGAAGCCGTGAAGCTCCTGCATATCACTTCGTTTTGGCTCTGACTGAGCTGCGATATAGTCTTTGATCTGGCTGCGTACGCTCATATGCTGACCTCAGCAACGGCTAGTCCCCCTGATGGTCAAATACCTTACAAGCGACCTTCGATTTATAGACCATAATGTTTTCACTGCCACCTACTCTGTCTAGTAGCAGAACCGTTGCCATCCCACCTTTGCGTATAGCTCCTAGCTCATAGGTGACGGAATCTAACCGTAGCACCTCTCCAATTGCGTATTGCTGTTGATTAAGAATGCTCGAACTCACGACTTATCAATCTGAATAGCAACACTTTTGTCGGCATCAGAATACGTACACATTCCACTCTTGGCAGCACCGCTAAGCATGTAATAAAACACATATCCATTCTTAGTGCGGGTTTGCTTTCGCAAGATGCCTTCGTCCCTCTGTTTTTGAAGTTCCTGGAGACACAGCGCATTCGGTATGTCGGATTTACTTAGAGCAAACCACCCTTGGATCTTTCCTAGATTTAACCCCGAGAGATTATAGTCAACCTCCTGCCGCCCTTCCTGGTAGAAGTTGATATTTAGAGCTAGTTTTTTGGAAGCGATTAGGTGTTTAACAAAACCGGGCGCATCGGCAAAAAAGTAGAAAACCCCCGTTGAACCATCATCGGGCTTGCTAACAGTCACTTCTCCGACGGGACCATCGTCAAATTTTGTCTGGATTTGGCAATTTTCGATGCCGCAGTCAATCTGGCCGTTGAATAACACCAATACCGCGCCGTCACTTCTGAGAACAAGCGTCGGATGTTGTGGACCGTTATAGGGAAAGGCAAAATTTAGTGTATTGGAACTATCTACCGTCGCCGTATATCTTGATTTGTTAAACGAATTGCCAGGGATCGTGTTATACATCCAATTACTAGGAAGTGATTGCTGAGATGCATTAGCTTTCGCGGCAGTTGGCGAAGCAGTACTGAGAGTGGCTGCTTTGGTGGCAGTCAAATGGCTTGAATCTTTCTGTTCGCAAGCAGATAAGACAATCATGCCCGAGAGCACAACACGGCACAAAATCCATTTCATATTCGTGACCCCGCAAAATTTAGTATACGTCTTACCTATCGAATTCCTTGCCGCCGGTAGACATCAAATACAACGTTCTGCTGTATGGGAATGTTGCAATTTTCTTATCCTGCAATTCGTTAGCGGTAGCACCAAGAGCTACCACTCTTCCCAAGAGGGAAACGTTACCTACCCGATCAAGAAGTAGCCCATCTGCGGATGCTATAAACGGATAATTCGTATGAATGCGCCAATACCAGATTGTTGCACCATTCGGAACCACACCAATGGGTTGGACAACGAATAGTCCAGTCGTGAAATAAAGAGTTACGCAGATTACTGCGGCAAAGCCCAATCCTATTAATAGTCTCTTTGATGCCTTCTTGCTTCCGTTCATTGCTGCTCCCTCCCTTTTTGTAAAAACTAGCTTAGCATCTAGTAATAATCTCGAATTGAGTAGCAACTGCCCTTGGCCTGACTGTCTTTCCAGACTTCTCAAGCTGCACTAGGCCATATTTAGCCAGTGTTTTAAGTGTGCGAGAGACGTTACTTACAGCCCTTCCCGTTTCGACAGCTAATGCAGAAACAGTTGGAGGCTTCTTATCCGCCAATATACGAATAAGGACACGATTATCCTCGCTAAGAACTTCCGCGGCAGTACGTATCGAAGAGAACCAAATCTTAGGATCTTTTGGATTTGGCTTAAGCTTGCCTTGAGCAATTAAGAGAGTCCGCTTCTTAAATTCCTCAAAAGGCATAATTCCAACACGGAGTACGTTACTGTTCATAAATCATGTTCCTATATTTTGACGTCGAGAGTTCTGGCAATAGCCAAGCATTCATCGTCGTTTCATAACAACCTTGTCCACTGCCTTCCAAAAATCAGTCATAAGTGTGAAACCGCTCTGATAGTCATACGGTTGACCACGATCCCGCAAAGTCGCATGCAAATGGTCGTGTGTTCCCTTCTTGCGCTTATAGGGGTTCCGTCCGCGCGTCTTCACAGCATGCGAATTGTCGAAACCGAGCAGCCGCTGACCTGCTCTATCGTGCAAAGTCAGGCTATAGCGGATACCTTGGGGCCGCGAAGAAGTGATGGGACACCGCTTCACCTCAAACTTCACCCAGTATTCTTCAGATATTGAATATTCAACTTCATCAAGCTCTAAAAGGGCGTCAAGCCCAGGGTCACGCTTTGGCATGCTCCGTTTCCTTATCATCTGCTGATAACTATAGACCTGAATGCTTAGTAGAGCAACCCCACTTCCCGGTGCCTCCCGGCAAGACTAGGGGGCTTGAGGGTTCAGAGCCCGAGTACGGCAGCCCCTGATTAACAACTAGGATTCAGCTATATTGGATTTGACTTAATCTTCGATAAGAGCCGAGAATCTGCCCTGTTCAGGGGTTTAGTGGGAAAGTGGCAATCACCTCTCTACGCTCTTCCTACAGGTCACGGTAGTACGCATTCCGCCATCGCAACACAGGAAAGCTGCATACCCGAATATCACTCAGCACTCAGTCACTTCAGGTTTGAAGTGCTAGCAGAAAAAACACATACGATAAAGGGAGTTACCGATGAGCCAAGCAACAAAGCGCTGCCCATTCTGTGCAGAGGAAATCTTGGAAGCAGCGAAGAAATGTAAGCACTGCGGCTCCGATCTCGAAACGGCGGCGGCGACCGAATCTAAGACAGACAAACCAGTAGCAGATTACGGGTTATTCCTGCTAATCATCCCAGTAGTTTCCACATTGCTGATCTGGTTCTGGGTATCAGGGATGAATCTATTGCAATCACCCGGATCCACGCTCGACTTCATCATGGTAGCCACTGTGCTTGGAACAGCAATTGTAGCGGCTATGGAAGCCAGCAAAGTTGGGATGAAATCCGACAAAAAACTAGGAACTTACAGCCCTACTGCTTGGTTTTTTATAATCGCTTTGATTTGGATAATTGGCTATCCCGCATATCTATTCAAACGCAAACACTACGGCTTAACTAATAGATTGATTGCTGGGATTCTTGTCGCTCTCTTATTTGTGGGGAGCTTTGCGGTCATGAGCTCAGCGATTGATGAAAAAGTGAATGAACTTCAAGGGGCCGTTCAACAGTTGCAAAATCCATAACTGAGTATGAGCTGCATACAAGACTTAAAGGGAGAATACTCAGATTTCCTAATAATTATTTCAAACGTCGCCCGCGCTTGGCAGAGCTAGGCGCGGGAGGCGAGCAGAGGGAGCGTACTCTTATGTACGTGACCGATTGCGAGTCCGATCCGGCTGTCGCTCCCAAACATCCCTGCTCTCCGCGACATGCTGTCGTCCTGACAACAACAAAGTTATGGCAACGCCAGCGGCGTTTGCCTTTCAGCGATAGCGATTCTGAATTTCTTCCAACACCTTACTTCCCGGATTCAGCTCGCTGAAAGGGACGTCGCGAAGCGGCCTATCCATGGTGTTGCTGACTTCATGCATGTCCCTCTGCTTCTCATCTATATATAGCAACCCCGTCACCACCTCTCCCAGCTTCTGATGATCATGCAGATAGCTATACGCCTGGGCCCGGTTCTGGGGGTTGTAGTCCTTGGAGACCTTGCGTAATAGCACCGTGCTGCCGTCATGCAGCTCCACGGGCATCACATCCCCCGCGTCATAGGCGGTGCGGATGGGCTGCTTGGAGGGCACGAAGTCCGCATGGATGGCTGGGTGGTAGAACTGCCGGGTGTGGGCATAGCTCTTGGTCGAATCCTCATGGTCATTGAAGGTGACGCAGGGGGACAGCACGTCCACCAGGGCGAAGCCCCGGTGCATGATGCCGGCCTTGATGAGCGGCACCAGCTGATCCTTGTCGCCTGAGAAGCTGCGGGCCACGAAGCTGCCGCCCATGGTGAGCGCCGTGATCACGGGATCGATGGGCGGCTGCTGGTTCACCTCGCCCTTCTTGGCCTTGCTGCCCACGTCCGCCGAGGCCGAGAACTGGCCCTTGGTCAAGCCATACACGCCGTTGTTCTCGATGAGGTAGAGCATGTTGAGGTTACGGCGCAGAGCATGAGCGAACTGGCCCAAGCCGATGGAGAGCGAATCGCCATCGCCCGAGATACCCACGTAAAACATGTCCCGCTCGGCGGCGTTGGCACCGGTGGCCACGGACGGCATGCGGCCGTGCACGGCGTTGATGCCGTGGGCATCCGCCAATAGATAGGCCGTGGTCTTGGAAGAACAGCCGATGCCGCTCATCTTGGCGACCCGGTAAGGCTCGATGTTGAGTTCCCAGAAGGCCTGGACGAGCGCTGCCGTGATGGAATCATGTCCGCAACCGGCGCAGAGGGTGGACATGCTGCCTTCATAGTCGCGGATGGTGAGATCCAGCTCGTTCTTGGGGAGCTTGGTGATAAGCGTCTTGGGTTTCTGGATGAAAGTCATGCAGCAATACCTTTCAAGATAGATTTAGGTGCGGCAGTTAAGCTGCCGCACCCTTCGATAATGAGCTATTCACGCCGTCCACGATGCAGCGGCAGTCGATGGGCATGCCACTGTAATGCAGGATGGAGATGAGCTTGCGCCGATCCACTTGGGTCTCGGTGAGCAGCATGTTCTTCAGCTGGGCATCCCGGTTCTGCTCCACCACGAACACCCGCTCGTGGTGCTCCAGGAACTCATCCAGCTGCTGGTTGAAGGGGAAGCCCCGCAGGCGCAGATAATTCACTTCCGTGCCTTCTCGCGCCAGGATATCCAACGCTTCCTTCACGGCACCGTCGCAGGAGCCGATGGAGACGATGCCGGTCTTGACGCCCTTCTTCTGTTTCACGATGGGGGCCGGCACCAGGGGCTTGGCGGAATCATGCTTGCGGCGCAGGCGATCCAGCACATCCTGGTACTCGGCGGCGTCTTCGGTATAGGCGCCGCGACGGTTGTGGCCGGAGCCCCGCACGAAATAGGCTCCCTTCTTGTGCACGCCCGGCAGCGTGCGGAAGCAGATGCCGTCGCCGTCCACGTCCGTATACCGGTGGAACACCTGCATCTCGGCGAGCTGCTCCTTGATATAGACCTTGCCCCGATCCGGGGTATAGCGCTCGTCCCACTTCACCTTGGGCACCATCCAGTCGTTCATGCCGATGTCCAGATCCGACAGCACCATGACCGGGGTCTGGAGGCGCTCGGCTAAATCAAATGCGGCGATGGCGAACTGGAAGCACTCCGCCGGGTCTGCCGGGAAGAGCAGCACATGGCGGGTGTCGCCATGGGAGGCATAGGCGCAGAGCTGCAGGTCCCCCTGCTGGGTGCGGGTGGGCATGCCGGTGGAGGGGCCTACCCGCTGCACGTCGAAGATGACCGCCGGTATCTCGGTGTAATAACCGAAGCCGATGAACTCGTTCATGAGGGAGATGCCGGGGCCGCTCGTGGGCGTGAAGGCCCGCGCACCGTTCCAGGCAGCGCCCATGACGATGCCGATGGCGGCCAACTCATCTTCCGCCTGCACGATGCAGTATTTGTTCTTGCCGGTCTTGGGGTCCACCCGGGTCTCTTCGCAGAATTCCTTGAAGGCATCCATGAGGGAGGTGGACGGGGTGATGGGATACCAGGCGCCCACGGTGGCGCCGGCATACACACACCCTAAGCCCGCCATGGTGTTGCCATCTATCATGATGCTGCCCTTGGTGGCGTCCATCTTCTCCAGCCGCAGGGGTAGCGGGCAGGTGAAATGTTCTTTGGCGTAGTTGTAACCCAGCTCGATGGCTTCAAGATTGCCGGCTACGAGCTTCTGCTTGTCCGCGAAGGTCTCTTTCAACACTGCTTCGATGACCGCCATGTCTATGCTGAGGAGCGCCGCCAAGGCCCCCAGATAGCAGACGTTCTTCATGAGGATGCGGGCGCGGATGTTCTCGAACTTCTCGTTCACGAGCCGCGCCAGAGGGATCCCGATGAGGGTGATGTCGTCCCGCGCCAGCTGCTTGTCCCGGGGCCAGGTGGAGTCATAGATGAGGTAGCCGCCGGGGCTCACTTCCGCCAGGTCCTGGGCGTAGGTCTGGGCGTTCATGGCCACCATGATGTCCACGCGGCCGGAGCGGGAGAGATAACCCTCCTTACTCACCCTTATCTCGAACCAGGTGGGCAGGCCCTGGATGTTGGAGGGGAAGAAGTTCTTGCCCACCACCGGGATGCCCATGCGGAAGATGGCCTTCATGAGCAGGCCGTTGGCGCTGGCCGAACCCGTGCCGTTCACGTTGCCTATCTTGATGACGAAGTCGTTGACGCGGCTGGTCATGGTGTCATTCCATACGCGCCGTCCCTGGCGCGGCTGCACTCCACTTTGTGAATCGCCCGTACGATCATAACGTTGCCGCCTTGCGTAGCGGCATCGGCGCGGGTGCGGCATCTTCCCCGCCCGCATAGGTGACCTTGAGGGTGGATTTCTGCATGTCCCAGGCGGCGGTGGGGCAGCGCTCGGCGCAGAGCCCACAATGCACGCACTGGTCTTCATCCTTCACCATCACCCGGCCCGTCTGTTTCAGGGTATCCGACACATACAGGGGTTGCTGGCGGTTATCCGCCGGGGCTTTCAGGCGCGAGCGCAGGTCGTCTTCCTCGCCATTGTGGGTGATGGTGAGGCACTGGGTGGGGCAGATGTCGATGCAGGCATCGCACTCGATGCACTTCGGGGCGAAGAACACCGTCTGGATATCGCAGTTGAGGCAGCGCTCCACTTCCACCTGGGCCTGTTCCAGGTTGAAGCCGAGTTCCACCTCGATGTTGATCTTCTTGAAGCGCTCCTTAAGGCTCACGTGGGGCACCAGGCGGCGCTCGGCGCCGTCATAGCCGTTGCTGTAGCTCCACTCGTGGATGCCCATCTTGGTGCTCTCGAGCGCCATGCTGTCCTTGGGGCGCTGGGCGATATCCGAGCCCTGGCAATACTTGTGGATGGAGATGGCGGCCTGGTGGCCGTGCTCCACGGCCCAGATGATGTTCTTGGGGCCGAAGGCGGCATCCCCGCCGAAGAACACGCCCATGCGGGTGGACTGGAAGGTGGTCTTGTCCACCACCGGCACATGCCATTTATCCAGCTCGATGCCCACATCCGCTTCTATCCAGGGGAAAGCGTTCTCCTGGCCGATGGCGAGGATCACGTCGTCCGCCGGGAGGAACTTCTCCTCCTTCACCCGGGACTTCTGCTTGCCGCCTTCCTCGTAATACTCCAGCACCTCGAAGTGCATGCCCTTGATGCGGCCGCCCTCGATGACGAAATCCTTAGGGCTGTAGCACTCGATGATGTCCACGCTCTCTTCGATGGCCTCCTCCAGCTCCCAGTCAGAAGCCTTCAGCATGGCGAGCGGCTTGCGGGCCATGACTTTCACGTCATCGGCGCCAAGCCTAAGCGCGGTGCGGCAGCAATCCATGGCGGTGTTGCCGGCGCCCACGATGATGACCTTCTTGCCTATCTTGTCCACGTGCTCGAAGGCCACGGACTCCAGCCAATCGATGCCGATGTGCAGGTGGGCCGGATCGTCATAGCGGCCCGGCACTTCCAGGTTCTTGCCCCGGGGCGCGCCGCTGCCCACGAACACGGCATCGAAGCCCTGCTTGAGGAGTTCCTTCATGCTGGCCACGGGAGTGTTAAGGCGCAGATCCACGCCCATCTCCACGATCATGGCGATCTCGTCGGAGAGTACTTCCGGCGGCAGGCGGAAGGCCGGGATGTTGGTGCGCATCAGGCCGCCGGGCTCATGCTGCTTCTCGAACATCACGATCTCGTAACCCAGGGGCAACAAGTCGTTGGCGACTGTAAGGGACGCGGTGCCGGCACCTATGCAGGCGATGCGCTTGCCGTTCTTCTTCTTGGGCGCCTTGGGTAAAAGTTCGCGGACGTCGTCTTTCAAGTCACCGGCGACGCGCTTCAGGCGGCAGATGGCCACGGGTTTCTCATCCACCCGGCCGCGGCGGCAGGCGGGCTCGCAGGGCCGGTCACAGACGCGGCCGAGGATGCCCGGGAACACGTTGGATTCCCGGTTGAGCATGTAAGCGTCGGTGTGGCGCCCTTGGGCGATGAGGCGGATGTATTGGGGCACGTCCGTGTGGGCCGGGCAGCCCCATTGGCAATCCACCACCTTGTGGAAATAATCGGGGTTGGAGACGTCTGTGGGTTTCACTTAAGGTGCTCCGACAGCAATGCACAGCGGCTTGCTGAAGCGGGAGCCAGCGCAGGATACAGCTGGGATGCTCGTATGCCGCATGCGCAGTCAAGCATACACCTTGTATATGAGGGGGCAACCCCGGGAGGGAACCGTGCCGGACCCGGACGAATCCGCGGGTCTTGCCGGAGGACTGCCGAGCTTTGCGGCGTATACTCGCGACACACTATGGACCTGGGGAGTCACAGCATGGCCACGAACATCGAAGCACGCGGCGCGCGGATGGCGCGCATCTGGATACTGGTCGCGGTGACCTATCTCGTGGTGGGTATCGGCCTCGGGGCCTTCATGGGCGCGACCCACGCATTCCAGTACGCACCGGTGCACGCCCATGTGAACCTGCTCGGCTGGGTCACCATGGCGCTGGCGGGGCTCATCTACGAGCGCTATCCGCGGGCCGGCGGCAGCAAGCTCGGCATCGCGCACTTCTGGCTGCACAACCTGGTGCTGCCGCCGCTGATGCTCGTGCTGTTCGCCCTGTATGCCGGCCACACGTCGCTCGAACCCGTGGCGGGCGGGCTGGGCGGAGCCATGGGTCTCGTGATCGTGCTGTTCGCCGTGAACCTCTTCCTCAACATGAAGAGGCCTGCGTAAACCACCTGATGCCCGTGAGCATGGGTGGAGATATACTCCACGGCTGACTGAGCAACCTGGAACCGGCGGGCGACCCATGCGGCTTCCAAGTCTGATATTGCTGGCTGCGGCGCTCATGGCCTTGAGCGCCTGCTCCAGCGTGCCTGAGCATCATCCGGTGCCGGCCGCTGAGTCATCGCAGGCGGTGGTCACGGGTTTCCCGGCGGACATCCGTTTCTGGGCGGACGAGGCCCCCTCCTTCGCCGGTGCCATCATCAGCGAGCGGCTTGATGAGTACCAGGCGGCCCATGCTGATTACTACCAGGCCCATGGCGCCTACCCGCCCCTGAACTACCTCGCCATCTCCGGCGGCGGCGATGACGGCGCCTTCGGCGCAGGCTTCCTCTCCGGCTGGTCGGCGAGCGGCAGCCGCCCCGATTTCGCGATGGTGACCGGCATCAGCACCGGGGCGCTCATCGCGCCCTTCGTGTTCATCGGCCCGCAATACGACAGCAAGCTGCGCACCCTCTATACCAACACCCACACCACCGGCATCTTCGAGAGCGGCCTGTTCGTCCTGCTGGAAGGTCTCACCGGCGGTCTCGCGGTCACGGACAACAAACCGCTGGTGAAGATGATCGACGAGAACATCACCCCGGAGGTCGTGGCCGCCATCGCCGAGGAGCACAAGAAGGGCAAGCGGCTCTTCATCGGCACCACCAACATGGAAGCCCAACGGGGCGTGATCTGGGACATCGGTGCCATCGCGAGCAGCGGCAACCCGGACGCGCTGAAGCTGATCCAGAAGATCATCCTGGCCTCCGTCTCGGTGCCGGGCATCTTCGAGCCGGTGTTCATCGGCGTGGAAGCGGGAGGCAAGCATTACGACGAGATCCATGCGGACGGCGGACTGGTGTCGCAGGTGTTCATCTACCCTCTCAAACTGAAGCGCAGCCTGATAGACGAGTTCAACAGCCATCACCTGCAGCGCCGGCTCTACGTGCTGAGGAACGGCAAGATCGTACCGCAATACGATCCGCAGGAACTCAGCCTCTTCGGCCTCACCCGTCGCTCCCTGGAGACCTTCACCAAGTACCAGGGCTTAGGCGACCTCTACCGCCTGTACGTCGCCGCCGTGCGCGACGGGATGGACTTCAACCTGGTGTATATCCCGGATTCCTTCACCGCGAAATCCAAGGAACTCTTCGACCCCGTCTACATGAGCGAGCTCTACGACGTGGGATTTTTCCTGGGCACGCATGCGGACACCGCCTGGCAGAAGCAGCCGCCGGGGGTGGAGTACGAGGACGAGACGGCGGGGAAGCAGTAGAGAGTTAAACTCGCTTCCATTCAGGTGCAGGACCACCCTGTGAACACAGGCCGTAAAGCCTCTGAGAACTCGCCAAGCGTCTCACCGGAGTGCTGCTTGATCTGGTTCGTCCAACCCCACAACACTATCTCGAGATGTTCGGGGCGATCAAACTCGATGACAGCGACATCAAAAGAATATCGGCCCTTCCCTTTCATCGCCCCATAGCAGGCGATATACCTGCCCTTATCGTCCGCTGTCCGCTCGCTGCCGCAGTCCTGTCTTAACAACCCGTCCTTGACGATCACCGGCTGGATAGCGTCGGTGATCTGTTGTGATTGGGCAGCGTCCAGGCTGGAGGCGACGGCACGACAGCTCCCCAGGTCGTGCTTCACTGCTGCCGAATCAAAGGGATCGCATCCTGCGATGGCGAGTAGGAGTGTCGAGGACAGGGCGATGCGGATGGTTATCTTCATGGATCAACCGATGGTGGCGAGCCACTCTTTCAATAGAGCCGCCGCCTGGGCATGCATGGCGGCCGCATGGGCAATGCTGGCGCGGCGCAGCTCGCCGGGTTTGAGATCCAGCTCCTTAAGCTCCCCGGAATTCCCCACATACCACTGCTCCAGGCCCCGGGCGCTCACTTCCGGGTGGAACTGCATGGCGAGGGTGGCTGTGCCCCAAGTGAACCCCTGGTGAGGCGTGATATCCGTGTAGGCGAGGCTGGTGGCGCCCGCCGGCAGATCGGAGACTTCCCCATGCCAGTGGAACACCGGGGATGAGAGATGCTTCAGGGGCGAGTCGCGGCCGGCGTCCGTGAGCTTCAAGGCCTTCCAGCCCACTTCCACGCTCTTGATGCGGTAGACCTTGGCACCCAGGGCCCGGGCGATGAACTGGCTGCCGAGGCAGATACCGAGTGTCGGCGCGCCGGACTTCAGGCGCGCTTCCACGAACTTGAGCTCCGGGGCGATGAAGGGGAAATCCGCGCCGTCGTTCACGCCGATGGGGCCGCCCAGCACCACCAGGAGATCCCAGGGCTGCTTCGCCAGCGCCGCGAAATCCGCCGTGGGCGCATCCACGTAACGGATGGCGTAGCCCGCATCCGCGAGTTGGAGCGCGTAGGAATCGAGATCCTCGAAGGGAACATGACGTATAGCTAACAGAGTCTTCATCCGCCAATGATACTTGGCTTCAGTCGGCTCGGGTAAGTACCGTCTGCATCAAGTCGACGTGCTTTGTTGCAAATCCAGCGTGGCAATAGGCGAGGTAGTAATGCCACATGCGCAGGAAGCGCTCGTCGAAACCGAGGCGCCCGATCTCAGGTCCCACGCTGCGGACCCGGGCGTCCCAGAGCTTGAGCGTGCGGGCATAGTGCTCGCCATAGAACTGCTTCGCTTCGGTCTTGAGTCCGGCGGCCTCCACATGCGCTTCCCACACCGAAGGTGAAGCCAGCATGCCGCCGGGGAAGATATAGCGCTGGATGAAATCCACGGTGCGCCGATAACGTTCGAAGGCGGCGTCCCGGATGGTGATGATCTGGAAGGCCGCGCGGCCGCCGGGGGTGAGCCGATCATGGACCGCCTTGAAGTAGGCATCCCAGTATCGTTCGCCCACTGCCTCGAACATCTCGATGGAGACGATGCGGTCGAACTGCCCTTGCAGGTCCCGGTAATCGATGAGTTCAAATTCCACCCGATCGGCGAGGCCCTGCGCCTCTGCCCGGGCGCGGGCTTCCTTCAACTGCTCTTCCGAGAGAGTGATGCTGGTGACGCGGCAGCCAGTCTCCCGAGCCGCATGCAGAGCGAAGCCGCCCCAGCCGGAGCCGATCTCCAGGAGGTGATGCTCGGGTTTCAGTTGCAAGAGATCCAGCAGATGTTGGTACTTGTTTCGCTGGGCGTCAGCCAGGGGCTGACTAGGTCCGTCAAAGACAGCCGAGGAATAAGTGAGGGTCTCGTCCAGCCAGAGCTTGTAGAAGGCGTTGCCGAGACCGTAATGGGATTGGATGTTGCGTCGGGCACCCCTGCGGGTGTTGCGCCGGAGCGCGTGCACCAGGGAATCCAGCAGACGATGCAGCAGACCCGGCTTATCCACCCTCAAGGCCTGCATGTTGCGCTGACCCAGTTCCAGGAACGCCATCAGGTCCGGCGTCTCCCACTGACCATCCATATAAGCCTCGGCGAGCCCCAGGTCGCCGCCGAACATAACCCGGCGTGCCGTATCCACGTGGCGCAGGATGACGGTGGCCTCCGGTCCCGGTTCGCCCTGGAACAGGAACACGCTGCCGTCGGGAGCCACCAACTTGAGTTTGCCCACGCGGATGCGTGCCAGGAGCTTCAGCAACAGGCGCAGAGCCGGCGGCTGAGCCCCACCAACTCCGATCGTCATTTTCCTTGCGTCATCCATCTAAGCTCACCGTCTGATCATCGGCATACAACCCGCTCTTGGGCATCTTGTGGAACTTGCCGCCCTTGAGCCAGATCCTGATGGCCTGCCAGTGGATCAGGGCCATGATCTTCAAGGTCATGAAGGGCAGGCGCAGGAACATATATAAGAGTTTAGCGTCGGTCAGGGGAAAGCGTAGCCCCGCCACGGAGGCCTTTAACAAAGGTACACGCTCCGCCAAAGGCGGAGCTCCATGCTTTTGTAAAATCCCATCCTGGGATTTTACAACTCCACGAGTCCGGTACACGCCCGGACTCGCCTCCGCCGAACCGCCCACGGACGCGGTCGGTTCGCGTTCGATGCTTCCCTGCATCGCATATTCATCGATGAACACGCGCATGTGCGCTGCCGGTTCCTGGAAGTGGAAACGGTACTCCGCTTCCGGCTGGATGAAGGGCGAGACATGGAACACCTTGCGGGCACGGTACTCTGCATCCCAGTCCATGGGCTTGCCGCCCGCGGCCAGCACGTAGTGATGCATCTCACCGAAGGTGTTGCGCACTTCGCAGACGATGGCCCGGAGGCTTCCGTCCCGGTGGCGGCAATACCAGACGCATAGGGGATTGAACACATAACCCAGCACCCGTGGGAAACAGAGCAGATGGATGCTGCCGCCCTCGAGCGCTATGCCCCGGGTCTTGAGCAGCTGCTCCAGCCAGGGACGGAGTGCCGAACCGTCCCGGGGACCATGATCCCGGTCGTAGAGGCTGAAGAGGTTGAAGCGATTATGGGAGAAGAGACGCAGCCGCCGGCGCAGGGCCGGCAAGGCATCCACGTCCGCATACAGGCTGAACACCTTATAGACGAAGCGGTAGCTCAGCTGGCCCATGCGCTGGTGCGTCACTGCACCGAAATAGAGGGCGCTCTCCTTCATTGCTGCTCCGCCAGGGGTTTGCCCCAGACCGGGATGGCAGCGCTATCGATCTCAACCCCCGGTACCTGCTCCCAGGGTATGGGGTAGCCCATGGTGCGCACTGCACGGGTGGCGGAACGCAGGCCGTCTTCGTGGAAGCCGTAGCCGGACCAGGCGCCGCAGAACCAGATGCCAGACCGCCCCTGGATGGCGGGCAACTCCTCCTGGGCCCGCATGGCCTCCCGGGTGAACACCGGGTGCATATATAGAGTGTCGTAGATGACGCTCTCGGGCGCAGGCTCCGCGAGCGGATTGAGGGTAACGAAATAATCCCGATCACCGGGCAGGCCTTGCAGACGGTTCATCCAATACGTCACAGAGACTTTAGTCTCCTCCCCCGTTTCTGCTGCTAGGTAGTTCCAAGAAGCCCATACAGAGCGGCGCTTGGGCATCAATGCGGCATCGGTATGCAGCAGGGCGCGGTTCTCCTGGTAGCGGAACGCGCCGAGCAGCGTGCGCTCCTCCGCCGTGACATCCGCCAGCATGGCGAGACTCTCATCGCCGTGGGCGGCCATCACCACCCGGTCATAGAGTGCTTCGTTGCCACTGGCATCCCGCACCCGCACGCCCTCGGGCGTACGGCGCACCTGGGTCACCGCCGTGTTGAGTTGCACGCGGTCACCCAGACCTTCCAACAGCTGCTTCACGTATTCGCGGCTGCCGCCGCTGACGGTGCGCCAGCGGGGCCGGTCCATGAGGCCGAGCAGGCCGTGGTTCTCGAAGAACTTGAGGAAACTCGCCGCCGGGAACTGGAGCATGGCGCCCACGGGGCAGGACCAGATGGCCGCGGCCATTGGCAGGAGATAACGCCGGCTGAGCCCGTCGCCATAGCGGCCCTGCAGGATGAACTCACCCAGGGTGAGGTCCGCTCCCAGGCCCGAACCCAGGGCGCGTTTCGCATCGCGGTTGAAACGGGTGATGTCCAGCAGCATGCGCCAGTGGGAACGATCGAACAGGTTCCAGCGCTGGGCGAAGAGCGTGTTGAGGTTGTCGCCGGCATATTCCAACCGGCCGCCGCCGATGGACGCGGCGAAAGACATGTCGCTGGCTTGGCTCGCCACCTTGAGGTGACCCAGCATGGCGGCGAACTCCGGATAGTTGCACTCGTTGAACACGATGAAGCCCGTGTCCACCGCAGGCCCGCCGGGTACCTGGATGGTGTTGGTGTGCCCGCCGGCATAGGCGTTCTTCTCATACACCCTCACGTCTGCGTGCTTGCGCAGGAGCCAGGCGGCCGCCAGCCCCGAGATACCGCTGCCGATGACTGCTATCTTCATGCCGCCCTGCTCTTTATAACTTGTTGTAAACAAAAGGGTTTATACCGGCAGGCCGCTGCCCTTACCGTCACTAAGCGGTAATACGCGGAAGTCCCTAGAATGGAGGCGCGCCTCTATGGGGCGCTCCCCGGCGTATCCCCTTTAAGGCAAGGTCCATGTCCCGACACAAAAGCACGATGCTCTATCCCGAACTCTTCCGCTCCCTGGAGAAGCTCCGCTGGAGCATGGACAAGGACGTGCCCTGGCATGATTTCGCCCCTGCCCGGCTCAGCGATGAGCAGGCCCATACCATCAAGATGAACGCCATCACCGAGTGGTCGGCCCTGCCGGCCACCGAGATGTTCCTGCGCGACAACCAGGCGGATTCGGATTTCTCCGCCTTCATGTCCATCTGGTTCTACGAGGAGCAGAAGCACTCACTGGTGCTGCAGGAGTACCTGCGCCGCTTCCGGCCGGACATGCTGCCGACCGAGGCGGAGCTGCATGCGGTGCGTTTCGAGTTCGATCCGGCGCCGCCGCTGGAGACCCTGATGATGCATTTCTGCGGCGAGATCCGCCTCACCCACTGGTACCAGTGCGCCAGCGAGTGGCACACCGAACCCGTGATCAAACACATCTACGGCCTCATCTCCCAGGACGAGGCGCGCCACGGCGGTTGCTACCGCCGCTTCATGGAACGCGCCATCGAGAGACAGGGCGACACGGCACGCATGGCCTTCGCCCGCATGGGCGTGCTCATGGCGAGCATCCGCACCTCCCACGCGCTGCATCCCACCAACCTGCACGTGAACAAGAAGCTCTTCCCCAACGACACGGTGCAGAGCCGCGTGCCGGAACCGGGCTGGATGGAACGCTGGCTCAACCAGCAGATCAACTTCGACCGCAGCTGGCAGAGCCGGGTCATCGAGCGCATCCTGCAGAACCTGTCCCTGATCCTGAAGATCAAGCTCGAATCGGTGCGCGACCTGCAGCAATACCGCAAGCAGCTGGCGCACGCGGCCTGAGTTCCCGGCTTATGTCACGCGCCTCGCGAGACGCGCGCCGGGCGTCATATACTCCTGGCCATGGACGCCACTAGCAGACGACTGTCGGCCGGTGTGGTGGTGGTACGAGACACCGCCGAGGGCCTGCGCTACCTCTTGCTGCGCGCCTATAAGCACTGGGACTTCCCCAAGGGCATGGTCGAGGGCGGCGAGGAGCCGCTCGCTGCGGCGTGCCGCGAGGTGGCCGAGGAGACGGGCATAGACGCCCTGGAGTTCGCCTGGGGTGAAGTGTTCCGCGAGACCGCCCCTTACGCCCACGGCAAGGTGGCACGTTACTACCTGGCCCGCACCGCCCATGAGCAGGTGACGCTGGCCGCCAACCCCCAGACCGGCATACACGAGCACATGGAATACCGCTGGGTGAAGCACGCGGAAGCGGTGGCCATGGTGACGCCGCGGGTCCGGCATATCCTGGACTGGGCTGAGACCAGCATGGCGACCACCGCCTGAAGCCGCCCTCGGCTTGCCGCTACCCTGCCTCTTTCCGTATAGTGCGCGCGCTTTTCGTCCGTACTCCAATAAAGGAATTTCGCATGCTAAAGGGAACCCTCGCCGCCCTCACGGGCGCGCTCTGCCTCCTCGCCTTCAACTCCGCCCAGGCCTTCGGCGACGACGGCTACACCCCGGGCACCACCAGACTCACGGTGGATGCTGGCCTGAGCGGCGGCGGCGACAAGCTCGCCACTATCATCTATACCAACGGCGACACTCAGACAATCTACGCCGGCGACGGCCTGTTCGGCGATTTCGGCGTGCAACAGAACCTCGCCGACACGGACTGGAGCCTGAAGGCCACCCTGGGGTTCGATTACTGGGCGGTCAACGCAAGCAACGCCACCACGACTTTCACCCGTTACCCGCTGGACCTGCTGGCGATCTACAGCATCGGCCGCAACCACATAGGCTTCGGCGTGACCGAGCACTTCTCGCCGCGCCTCGATCTGGACGGCTTCGGTCCCAACGTGAGCTTCAACAACGCCACGGGCGTTATGCTGCAGTACCAGTACTGGCTGTTCGGCGTGCGTCTCACCAGCATCCGTTACACGGCCTCCGGCAATTGCACCGGCGGTTGCGGCACCGTCAGCGGCAACAGCTTGGGTGTATTCTTCAACTACGCATTCTGAGCATCGGCTGACGACGCAGACCGAAGGGGAACCACATGTCGAAGAAGATAGCGATGGCTTTCGCATGCGGAGTCTGCCTCCTGGCGGCCGCCCCAGCCTGGGCCGACGACGACTATGCACCGGGCACCACGCCCCTGGTCATAGACGTAGGCTTAAGCGCTGGCGGCGACAAGATCGCCACCAAGACCCATGCGATCGGCGGGACCGACACCCTGTATGCCGGCGATGCCGTGTTCTTCGACCTCGGCGTGCAGCACAACTTCGCGGACACCGACTGGAGCGCCAAGATCACGGGCGGCCTGGATCTCGGCCTGCTCGGCGCCAGCGACTCCGACAGCGCATTCATCCGCAACCCGCTGGATATCCTGGCGCTCTACAACCGCGGCAACCACCACATCGGCTTCGGCGTGACGGAACATTTCGGACCGCGGCTGGACATGCGGGGCAACGGCCCCAACGTGGATTTCAGCAATGCCATGGGCTTCATCCTGCAATACCAGTACCGCTTCTTCGGCGTGCGCTACACCAACATCGACTACAAGCTGTCCAGCCCCTGCACCGGCAGCTGCAGCATCATGGGCACCGGCAGCGTGAGCGGCAGCAGCCTCGGCATCTTCTTCGATTTCGTGTTCTGACACCCTGCGACGAAGCCGCCGTCACCGCGAGGTGGCGGCGGCTTTTTCATGCCTGCTCAGCGGCCGACACCCAGCACCGCGAGCAGCGCCACCGAGCTGATGAACAGCCACAGCAGCACGCCTTGCAACAGCGGCTTGTAACCCACGGCCCGGATGGCGCCCACCGAGAGGCTCGCGCCTATGCAGAAGAGCGTGGCAGCGAAGCCGGACTTGGCGAGGTAAGCCAATAGCGGCACCCAATGGACGAGTCCGGGGATGAGCCGGGACAGGCAGGAAGCCAGCAGGAAACCCACGATGAACCAGGGCAGCGGCAGACGCTTGCCTGTCTTCTGTGCGTGTGCGCTCCGGCCGTGGAACAGGAACGACGCGACGAGCGTCACCGGCACTATCCACAACACCCGCGAGAGTTTCACCACCATAGCGGTGCGTAGCGCTTCTTCACCATAAGCCGCGCCTGCGCCCGCTACCGAGGAGACGTCGTGGATGGCGACCCCGGCCCAGGTGCCGAACTGGTCCTGGGAGAGGCCGAGGAGATGGCCGAGCACCGGGAAGAGATACAGCGCCACGGCGTTCAGCAGGAACACCGTGCCCATGGCGACAGACATCTCGCTACGCTCGGCGTCCACCGCCGTGCCCACAGCGGCGATGGCGGAACCGCCGCAGATGGCGGTGCCCGCCGAGATCAGCAAGGAGGTGCGCCGGTTGATGTCCAGGAGGCGCGCGAGCCAATAGCCCAAGGTGAAGGTGGCGAAGATGGTGACGGCCGCGAACAGGAGGCCATGCAAGCCCACCCGGAACACCGACGCCAGATCCATGCCGAAGCCCAGTAGCACCACGCTCGTCTGCAAGAGGAAGCGCACGTAGCGGCTGCCCTGCTCGCGGTAGGGATTATCGAGAGTGAGCGCGAACACGAGGCCGAGGGCGAGCGCGATGCCGGGGGAGGACCAGGGCATCAGGCAGAAGAGGATGCCCGCGGCATAGATGCCGAGGGCCAGGTAACGGGCGCGAGCGGGCGTTTCTATGGCTAGGGCTTCTTCAGCAGCGGCTTGAGCGCGGGCCAGACGTTGTCCAGCACGATGGGTTCGCCCGCCGCCGTGGGATGCATGTTGTCCGCCTGCATTAGGTCGCGATGGTCCGCCACGCCCTTCAGCAAGAAGGGCAGGTATGCGGTCCCATACTGCCGGGAGATGTCCGCGAAGGAACTCTCGAACTCGTGGGTGTATCCGGCCCCGTAGTTGGGGGGCATCAACATCCCTAAGAGCAATATCTTCGCCCCCAGCTGCTTGGAAAGCCTGATCATCTCCCCCAGGTTATCCCGCATGACCTTCACCGGGGTGCCGCGCAGGCCATCGTTGCTGCCCAGTTCCAGGATGACGACGGAGGGCTTATGTTGAGCGATAGCGGCGGGCAGACGGGCGAGCCCGCCGGCAGTGGTCTCACCGCTGACGCAGCCGTTCACCACGGTATAGTCATAGCCCTGGGCCTTGAGCCGGGCATCCAAGTGGGCAACCCAGCCCTCGGAAGTCTTGATGCCGTAGGCGGCGCACAAGCTGTCGCCCCAGGCGAGGATCACCGGCGAGGCGGCGGCGGGCAGTGCCGTGAGGCAGCACGCCAGCAACACCCATATAAGAAGGAAACGTCTGAGCATGTCCAAGAATCCCCCTGGCGAGGCGCTGCTGAGCGCCCGGCATCTCGGTAAAGAGGTTAACAGCCCCGACGGCGTGCTGACCATCCTTGACGATGTGTCTCTCGGCATATACCCCGGCGAATCCGCCGCCATCGTCGGCCCCTCGGGCTCCGGCAAATCCACGCTGCTCGGACTGCTGGCGGGGCTGGACGTGCCCAGCCGTGGCTCCGTCTGGCTGGACGGCCTGGAATTCAGCGCCCTCGACGAGGACGCCCGGGCGGAACGCCGCGCCCGGGAGATCGGCTTCGTGTTCCAGTCCTTCCATCTCCTGCCCGGCCTCACGGCCCTCGAGAACGTGATGCTGCCGCTGGAACTCGGCGAGAGTACCGATGCAGAGCGCACCGCGCGGGAAGTGCTGGAGGCGGTGGGTCTCGCCAAGCGCGCCAACTATTACCCCCAGAAGCTCTCCGGCGGCGAGCAGCAGCGGGTGGCCATCGCCCGGGCTTATGCCACCCGCCCGGTGCTCCTGTTCGCCGACGAGCCCACCGGCAACCTGGATGCGGTCACCGGCGGCGTGATCATCGACCTCCTGTTCCGGCTCAATGCCGAACGCCGCACGACGCTGGTGCTGGTGACCCACGACACGGAACTCGCGGCCCGCTGCGATCGCACGCTGTACTTGCATGCAGGTCGGCTGGAGAGCCCTAAGTGACGCTATTCAGGTTATCCACGCGCCAGTTCCGCCGCGGCTGGAAGAGCGGCGAATACACGGTGATGGCGGTGGCGCTCGGTCTCGCTCTCGCCGCCGTGTCCGCCGTGGGCTTCTTCACCGCCCGGGTGCAGACCGCGGTGGTGGAACAGGCGGGCGAGAGCTTGGCGGCGGATCTCTCGCTGCGATCCGGCGAACCCCTGCCGGCGGGACTCAAGAAGACCGCGATGGCGGCAGGCGCCGAGACCGCGGAGGCGATGGATTTCCCCACGGTGCTGCTCACGGCTGACAACACGCAGCTCGTGAGCGTGCATGCGGTGACGCCGGGTTACCCGCTACGTGGCCACGTGCGTATCAGCGACGTGCCCTTCGGCCCGGCGCACACTGCGGAGGGCATCCCGGAGCCCGGCAGCGCCTGGGTGGAACCCCGGGCACTGAGTGCGCTCAAGCTCAAGGTGGGCGACACGGTGCAGGTGGGGAACCTGCATCTGCGTATCGCCGCCGCCATCGCCTATCTGCCGGACGGCGGCTTCGGTTTCTCGGCCCTCGCGCCCAAGGTGGTGCTGAACCAGGCGGACATCCCGGCCAGCGGTCTCGTGAACGCGAACTCCCGGGTGGATTACAAACTGCTGGTGGCCGGCCCGCCGGATGTGATCACCGGGCTCGAAGATGGCTGGCGCGCCAACAAGCCCAAGGGCGTGCGTATCGAAGACGCACGGGACGGGCGACCGGAACTCGTGAACGCCATAGACCGCTCCCAGCGCTTCCTGGCGCTGGCCGCCCTCGTGAGCGTGCTCATCTCGGCGGTGGCGGTGGTGCTCTCGGCACGACGCTATGCGGCGCGTTACACCGATACGGCGGCGGTGCTGAAATGCTTAGGCCTCACCCGCCGCCGGGTGCAGACGGTGCTGCTCCTGGAACTCTTCTGGCTGGGACTCACGGCGGGCGTGGCCGGTGTGATCGCAGGTTACGGCGCCCAATTCGGTCTCGTGGCGGTGCTGAAAGACCTGCTGCCTTCCTCTCTCCCCGCTCCGCCCCTGACACCGGCTATCTCGGCCCTCGGCATCGGTCTCGTGCTGCTCATCGGCTTCGCGCTGCCGCCGCTGATGCGGCTCGGCGATACACCTCCCGCGCGAGTGCTGCGCCGCGATCTCGCGCCGCCGCCGGCCCGGGGCTTCGTGATCTATGGTGTGGCTCTCGCGGCGGTCTTCGGGCTCACTCTCTGGCAGGTGAAGAGCTTGAGCCTCTCCCTCTATGTATTGGGCGGCCTCGCCCTCACGGTGCTGCTGCTCGGCGCCGGTGCCTTGGCCATGCTGGCCCTGCTGAAGCGCCTGCGTAAGCGGACCGGTGCCGGCTGGCGCTACGGCCTCGCGAACCTCAACCGCCACAAGCGTGATGCCGTGATCCAGATGGTGGCCTTCGGCATCGGCCTCATGGTGCTGTTGCTGCTCGCCCTGGTGCGCACCGATCTGCTGCAGACCTGGCGCACCACCCTGCCGGACGATGCACCCAACGAGTTCATCATCAACATCCAGCCGACCGAGCGCGACACGGTGACGAAGTTCTTCACCGATCGCGGCATAGCCGCACCCCGGCTCTTCCCCATCACCCGCGCGCGGCTGACGGCGATAAACGGCAAACCCATGGCGGACATGCATCTCGGGCAGGGCCAGTCCCGCGAGATGGCGGACCGGGAACAGAACCTGAGCTGGTCCGTGACGCTGCCCGCCGGCGACGCGGTCATCGCCGGCCACTGGTGGGAGGGCGCCGCAGCGCAGCAGCCGCTCGCTTCCCTGGAAGAAGGCTTCGCCGCGAACCTGGGCGTGAAGACCGGCGACAGCCTGCACTTCGACATCGCCGGTGAACCGCTCGACGTCACCGTGAGCAGCATCCGCAAGGTGCGCTGGGATTCCTTCCAGCCCAACTTCTTCATTGACCTCTCGCCGGGCGCTCTGGAGAAGTTCTCCGCCAGCTGGATCACCAGCGTGTATCTGCCGCCCCAGAAGGCCGGCATGCTGGGAGACCTGATCCGCGAGCTGCCGTCCCTGACGCTCTTCGACGTGGATGCCCTCATGCAGCAGGTACGGCATCTCATGGATGAGGCGAACCTGGCGGTGGAATACGTGTTCCTGTTCACCCTCGGTGCCGGCATCGTGGTGCTGCTCGCCGCCGTGCAGGCGACGAGAGACGAACGGCGCTTCGAGGCGGCGGTGCTCAGGGCACTCGGCGCCTCCCGGGCCCGGGTACGTAGCGCCGCCGTGGCGGAATACGCGGCACTCGGGTTCACCGCGGGCTTGCTGGGTGCATTGGCTGCGACGCTGGTGGCCTGGATATTGGCGAGCCAGGTGTTCTCTTTGCCTTACAGCCTGGACTGGCGGGTGTGGGTGCTGGGTCTCGTGGCGGGCACGCTGATCGTCTCCCTGAGTGGCCTCATGGCCACTCGCAGAGTACTGAAAGCCCCGCCGGTGGAGACCCTGAGAGAGACCTGATGAAACACCTTATTCTGCTATTGGTACTGGTATTAGGCGCTCTCCCGGTGCAGGCGGCTTTATCCGCTTGCCCAGTGGACAGCCCGGGAAAAGACATATTCGCTTACCCGGAGCTAATGAAATCTCACGCTGTATTCCAAGATTACGAGATTCGTGTATTCGATTCACTGCCATGCGACAAACCGATATTCAAATATCGTTCGGGTATCGAAGTCCTGAAAGCTGGGAAACGCGTCTATAGCGGTACTGGCTGGAGTTTCGCTATCGGATACCCACTAGAAGATGACCAAGCCCCGGACACTGTGCCAGTACCACCAGGGACCGACATCATCGGCGAAGGCCAGCCGGATCTCCTGATCTCAGAATGGTCTGGCGGCGCCCATTGCTGCTACACCTTCCACCTCTTCCAGCTGGGCGATGCATTCAGGAAGATCCAGAGCATCCCGCTCTTCGACGCGGATGAATCTTCATTCGTGCGGCGAAGCGGTGTGAAGAGCCTGGTGTTGAATACCGCCGACTACAGCGCCTTCGCGTATTTCCCCGCGGGCTTCGCCGGCTCACCGGCGGGGCGCGTGCTCCTGAGTTTCCAGGAAGGCCGCTTCCGGCCGGATCAAGGGCTGATGAAAGCCAACGCCCCGGCCACGGGGGAGACGGACAAGTGTGCGGCGCTCTTCAGGAAGAGCCGCGACTGGAAGCACGGCCAACCCATGGGGATGTGGTACTACGCCACGGACCTGATATACACCGGTCATCAGGATGAGGCTCTGGGTTTCCTCGCTGCGAGCTGGGGCGGGAGCGAAGCGGATAAGGGCAAGTACCTGAAGGGATACGAGACACGCCTCACCAAGAGCGTGTACTACCCGGAGCTCAAACTATTACAGGTATTGGGTCCCTCGGCGGGTGATCAGAAGATCGACTGGACCAAACAGTGTTTCGAATATCTGCAGGGTTGAGGGACCGGGATCATTTCTTGTTGGCTGTGAAGTTCATGGTGGCGATGGCGCCATCGGGCTTGAAGCGCGCCTCGCAACGATAGCGCCCCTTGGAGGCATCGTCCTCGATGCGCAGGTAATGGCCCTTGGCATCGTCCCCCGGATCCGCGAGGTATCCCTGCCGTCCGGCCAGATCCGCAAGCTCCCGCTCGGTGATGCCCGAACGCATGCCCTCACAGAACCGCTCCATGTGCTCACCGCCCACGACCACGGGCGCCACCGCCCGCACGACCACCGATAGCACAACCAGGGCCGCCACGCCGAATGCGCCCGCCATGAGCCAGCGCCAGTGCCCAAGGCCGGTGCCCGGCGCAGGCAGAGGTGTGAGCCAGATCACCAGGCCCGAGATCACCGCCATCATGCAGGCAGCGAAGAAGCCCGCCCACCAGCCGCCGCCACCCCAGATGACCGGCGCGGTGGCGCCGGTGAGCAGGATGGCGAAAGCCCAGAGGTAGAGCAGTACGCGGCTCCAGCGGTATCGCAGCAGCAGCGCTGGCACCGCCAGGAGACCCAGCACCGAGTAAGCGATCTGCACGAAGGCGGAGAACTTCTGGGCGCTGCTGATAGCGGAGCGCCATTCCTGATCCACGCCCCAGAATCCGGCCACGCTCAAGGCGACGAGCGCGAGTATCGCGAGCCAGGACCGGATCTGTTGCCACTTCATTCAAGCACCTCCACGCCGCTAACGCACGGGACGCTTACAAAGACAATAAATCCTTTATGTCACCATATCGGAATCGCTGGTTAGTTTTTCCCAGCGGAGCCATGCAGATATCCTTGCCTTTCGCCAAGTTGCTCATGGATTGCGGTAACTGATGGATGTCCATTAAGTCGATAGTATTTCGGTATTCGGGGCGATTCCCGTCCATACCGAAGTTTAGATACCCACCATAATTAAAGCAGTTCACCTGTATGTCGAAATACCCCGTCGCTGTGAGCAAGGGAACCGTCACGTTCGCATAAGGATGATAGCTATAGATGTAATAGCGTCCGGGCTTCAGCGATTCCTCAAGGTATCCACGCCCATTCATCCCGAAGGGCTTCGTCTGGATAGAGATCACTTCTCCGGTCTCCTCGCTTTTTATCTGCAGCGGAATATCCATGGCGACGTTTGTCACAGCAACGTATAAGCCGTATTGGTCGGGCTGTTCTACGAAACCCTTCTCAGACATGGAACACGCGCCTAGAAACGAGATTGCCGTCAGAATCGCCAATAGCTTCATGCTTTCCCCTCCCTGATTCCATGATCACTTGTAACTCCCGGCACCCGCGCGATAGCGCCTCCAGGCGACAGCATAGATGGCTAGGTAAGACACTACCAGCGCGATACCCAGCAGGAACTGCAGACCGGGGGTGAGGCCCGGCGGGTAGATCACGGGCACGATGTAGTGGTCGATGAATCCCCTGCCGTAGGTGTCCAGCCCGCCCCGCTCCCGCAACCAGTTCTCCAGGGGCGTGAGGGGGCAGTAGTGGAGATAGAGTTCCACGAACGCGCCCCAGGCGGCGGCCGGCAGATGCAGCCAGGCCACCCGCGGCCAGCAGAGCACCAGGAGCCCGCCCAAGACCACGAACGCCACGAAGGCGAAGTGCAGCAGGACCACGAGATCGGCGAGGACGCGGTAAGCCATCCCATCACCGACGGCTGGTCACCACGCAGGCGATGCCGCCCAGGATCGCCACGGAGGCGAGCACCAGCCGCAAGGTGAGCGCCTCACCCAACAGCACGCCGCCCAGGGCCGCGATCACCGGTGCGCTGAGTTGCACCACCGCAGCCTGGGTGACGCTGAGTTCACGCATGACGGCATACCAGATCACATAGCCCAAGCCCGAGGTGACCGCGCCGGAGACGATGGCATAAGCCACCCCCATCGCATCCGCATGCATCTCCCGCAGGAAAGGCAGGCTCACAGCCACCACCAGCGGCAGGGCACGCAGGAAATTCCCGGCGGTGGCGAGGGCCGGCGCGTTCACGCCCCGGCCGCGCAGGGAATACACGCCCCAGGCGACGCCGGCGGCGAGCATCAGCGTCGCGCCCAGAGGGGTAGGTGCCGCGACGCCCGGCAGCACGAGATAGACCAGCCCGCCAAGGGCCAGGATGAGGCCCGCGGTCTGCACCGGTTTGAGCCGCTCCCCGGCCAGCAATCCGCCGATGAGCATGCTGGCCTGCACCGCGCCGAATGCGAGCAAGGCGCCGGTGCCCACGGTCAGGCTCACATAAGCGAATGAGAAGGTGATGGCATAGGCTGCCAGCGCCAGGGCCGAGCCCCAGTCGCCGCCGACGCGCTTCTTCCCGCCCAGGGAGACCAGGAGCCACAGGCTGAGAGCGCCTGAGGCTATCCTGAGGCTGGTGAACCCGGCCGGATCCATATGGTCGCCGCGCAGGGCGAGACGGCAGAGCACGGAGTTAGCGGCGAACCCCGTCATGACGAACGTGGTCAGCACGATGAGCCTGAGCCTTGGAGCCAGTCTCGAGAGCATGGTCGCGTCCGGTCCGTGCTTGAGAGGCCATAAGCCTAACCGATGGAAGGAACGAAATACCGCCGGTTGGCTCTAAACTGCGGCCTTACTCCCGGCAAGCCTTAGCGGTGACCATATGACCCTCCGCGTGCTGCTTCTTTGTGCGTCTCTCGCCTGCCTGTCCGCCGCCCAGGCGGCGGTGCCGGATCAGGCAGCCACCGATATCGAGAAGGTCAACCGGGATTGGGGCACCGCCATGCAGAAGGGTGATGCGGATACGGTGCTCGCGGCCTACGCACCGGATGCGGTGTTCTGCAAGATCGATGGGACATGCTTCTCAGGCTTCGCTGCCATCGCCGACATGACCAGGGCAGCGATGACCCAGAATGGTCCGATGAAGAGCGCCGAGGCCCACACCACCAGACGGGTGGAGGATCACGGCTACATCTACGAGTGGGGCCAGGCGACGATGGTCACCGGCGCAGGCAAGAAAGTGGCCGGCAGCTACTTCACCATCTGGGTGAAGCAGCCGGACGGCCACTGGAAGATATTCCGCAACATCGTGCTGCCGTAAGCCCTAGAGCGATAGCTGGGCCGCGGCGTCCGAAGCAGCCAGCCGCTGATTGGCTTCGCCCATGGCGGCGGAGCAGATGTCATGGCCCACAGCCTGGCGACGTATATTCTCGGGCAATGCTTCAATATCCTTCAGGCTGGTGGTATCCGCATAGCTGGCCTTGCCGCTCGCATCCACGCTGAACTCGTAATGCCCGCCATAATTAAAGCAGCCGTCCTGCACGTCGAAATACCCGTCGAGGGTCTCAAGAGGGGTGATGTCGGTGGGGACCCCATCCGGGCTGTAGTACTCCAGCAGGTAATGCCCGGCAGGCAGTGACTGAGACACATACCCCAGATCATCATGGAGCTGATGCGTGACCTTGAGGGTCAGCATCTCGCCCGTCTGGGCGTTCTTCACCATGATGCCGGTATCTGCCTGGACATTCACCGTGGCGATGTACAAGCCGTAATGCTGAGGTTGCCGAACGAAATCCTTATCGGCCTGCGTGGTGCAGGCGGTGATGACCAATGGTAGCAGCACGAGCATCAACTTCTTCATGGCAGCCTCCACAGACCGTATTCATTCAAAGTACTAGTATTATAGTACATACTCGCGCGGATGTCCGGCTGGCCCAGGCCGGCCGGAAACGCACTAGAACAGCGCCACCAGGAACAGCACGATGCCCACGATGGACACACCCCAGGTGAGGGTGCGCAGCACGGGGACGCCGGCCATGTAGATGGGTAGATAAGCGACCCGCGCCCAGAGATACAAGCCTGCGCCCCAGGCCGTGAGGGAGTTATGCACACCCATGGCGTTCGCCACCAGCACCAGTGTCGCAAAAAGGCAAAATGTCTCCATGAAATTGTAGAACGCGCGGTCCAAGCGACCGGCGAGGCCCTTGAGCGGTTCCAGGCTGGCATCCCGCGGGCTGAAAGCCCAGGACATGCCGCGGTCGCGGATGGCGAAACACACGGCCAGGACGAGCTGCACCAGCCCGAGGATGACACTCAAACCAAGCGCCTGGAATTCAGTGGTCATGATCTTCTCCCTCGTTGGTTGATTTGGATCTGACTAGATCGCGCTCACGCCTAACTCACTTGTCTTCCCGGTCTTCCCAGTGGAACACGTGCAACGCGTGATGGATCACGGGCGTGAGGATGATGCCGAGCACCAGGATCAGCACGAGCCCGGCATAGAGTGCATAGATGCCCGCGAACACCTTGCCCCCATCGCTCAGGCCATCGGTCTTCATGGGCCCCATGCCGCCGAGGAGCATGGCGCTGTTCACGAAGGCGTCACGCCAGGCCATGTGCTCATAGTATTCATAGCCCCACATGCCGATGACGAGGGAGACGAGCACCAGCACCTGGGCGACCGCCGCGTGCAGCAGGACGCGCAGCAGGAACTTGTGCATGGGCAGAGGCGGCTTGTGACGCGATTCGTACATGGTCCGCTCAAGCAGCCGTCAGCATCTCATAGGCGAAAGCGCCCCACAGGAAGAACAGCAGCAGGCTGCTCAAGGCATACACAGTGAAACGGTGGATCACCCGGTTATACGTGGTGTGGACGAAGCTGTGCATGGCGCGCAGGAGCACATAGGTCCAGGCCCCGGTGAGGAACAGCGGCCCCGCGAGACCGGTCATGGCGAGGCAGATGCACAGGGCATAGAACAGCACCGGCATCTCGAAGAGATTGCGGAAGTTATCGGCGGCGGTGATGCGTTGCAGCCTGTCACGGGCCTTGGTGGAATCGCTGAGGGACTGGCTGGATATCCGCCGCTCGAGCATCTCGCCGATGCGCTCGAAGTACAGGCGCAGCCAGACGATAGCCGTGAGCGCCACCATGGCGATGCAGGGGAAGAGGATGGGGGCCATCTGTTGCATGTCAGGGCCTCATGGGTGGCGCCCATGAGTCTAGCGCATGGCACGTGGATTACGTGCGCCTAAGCAACCCTATTACGCAGTTCCCCATTTTGGAACGCCGCGATATTGAGGGCCATCTCCTGCACCACCCGCTGGCGGGCCTCCCGGGAAGTCCAGGCGATATGCGGCGTGACGATGAGGTTGGGGATACTGGGGTCGAGTAGCGGATTGCCGTGCAGCGGCGGTTCCTCCGAGAGCACGTCCACCGCCGCGCCGGCGAGCCGGCCGGCCCGCAGCATGGTGGCCAGCGCCCGCTCATCCACGATGCCGCCCCGGGCGCAGTTGATGAGCACCGCCTCGGGCTTCAGCAGCGTCAGTTCCTTGGGGCCGATGAGGTCGCGGGTCTCGGGCAGGAGCGGCACATGGATGCTGAGCACGTCCACCTGGGGCAGCAACTCCTCCAGCGGAAAACGGCCGGGGCGTTTGTCGTCCTTGTTGCGGGCCGCCACCAGCACGCTCATGCCGAAGGCCTCCGCCACCCGGCCCACCGCCTTGCCGGTGTTGCCGTAACCCAGGATGCCGAAGCGCTTGCCGGCGAGTTCCCGGATCGGGTAATCCAGCAGGGTGAACTGCGGCGCACGCTTCCAGGCGCCCTGCTGCATGAGCGCTTCGTATTCCTTGAGGTGCTGGTTGAGGGAGAGCAGCAGCGCGAACACGTGCTGGGCCATGGCCATGGTGGAATAGGCGGGCACGTTGCTGACGCCTATGCCCTTCTCCCAGGCCGCCGCCAGGTCCACGTTGTTCACGCCGGTGGCGGCCACGCAGATGAGGCGCACCGACGGGAAGCGCTTGATGGCCTCCGCCGTCAGCTTCACCTTGTTGAGGATCACCACTTCCGCGTCGGAGACGTTCTCCACCACCTTCTCGGCAGGGGTGACGCCGAACACCCGCAGGATGGACAGCACTTTCTCCAGGGCGCGCAGTTTCACGTCGCCCTGGAAACCCACGGTATCGAGATCGAGAAACACGCCTTTCAAAGTCATTCACCCCGGTGAGCAGCATGGGATAATACACGCTCGCGGTACCGGCCAAACTGACGATTATGTAATGCGAGTCACGCGGAGCCTCCATGTATACGCCCAGCCATTTCCATTCCGACGATCTCAAGGCCATGCACGCCGCGCTGCGTCGCCATCCCTTCGCGCTGCTGGTCACGCCTTTCCACGGTGAACTCAATCTGACCCACCTGCCCTTCCACCTGGATGCGACGCGCGGCCCACATGGCACCCTGGAAGCGCATCTGGCGCGCATGAACCCCCATTGCGCGGCCTTGCAGGCGGGCGCCGCCTCCACGGTGATATTCAAGGGACCGGATGCCTACGTGTCGCCGCGCTGGTACCTGGACCCGGCGCAGAACGTGCCTACTTGGAACTACGTGGCGATCCATGCCCACGGCGTGCCTAAGACCGTCTCAGATCCGGCGGCGCTGCTCCGGCTCATCGGTACCCTCACCGACGAGCACGAGGCCTATATCGAGCAGCCCTGGAGCATCCGCGAAGCAGAGCCCTATGCGGAGCGGCTCATGGGCCATATCCTAGGTTTCGAGATCGAGATAGAGAAGCTCGAGGGCAAGTTCAAGCTGAGCCAGAACCGCCTGCCCGGGGACCGGGCGGGCGTATTGCGGGAGTTCGCCAAGAGCAGCGACACCAACGTCAAAGAGATGCTGGAGCTGATGCGCGGACTATATCGGGAAGATGGTAGTTCGCGTTAAATCTGCGATTTATCCTGAGCGAAGACGGTTCCAGATTCACCAGTCGTCAGTCTTGAGTGGATCTTGTTCTTGGCAAGCCGTACATGCACGACGACCCGCGGCGCATGTGGCGTCGGCAGGGCGCTGGCCAGCGCTGTGAGCGCTATCAAGCCCATGATCACTATCCAGATGCCGTCACTGACCCTGCTGCGCATGTCTGTCTCCTGGAGGCGCGCCTTGCGTCCTCATGGGTATAGATGCGCGGAACGGCCGAAAGGTTGCGGACGGAATCCTCAGAACAGCCTGGACTGGGCGGCCTCAGGCAGCGCCCCTTCCAATGACAGCAACTTCTGCTTGATGGGCAGGCCACCGCCGAAACCCGTGAGGGAGCCGTCAGCGCCGATGACCCGGTGGCAGGGGATGATCACGGGGATGGGGTTCTGGCCGTTGGCCGCGCCCACGGCCCGCGGCGCATCCGGCCGCTGGATGCGCCGGGCGAGCTTGCCGTAAGACCAGGTCTCGCCGTAGGGGATGGTGCGCAACATGCGCCAGACCTTCATCTGGAAATCGGTGCCGCGGGGCGAGAGCGGTAGATCGAACTCCTTGAGCGAGCCTGCGAAGTAGGCGTCCAGCTGACGCACCGCTTCCTTGAATGGTTTGGCGTCCTGCGCCCATTCATTGGGCGGGGTGAAGGGATGGCGTCCGCCCTGGAAATGCACCAGATGCAGCGACTCCTTGTCGCCGCCCAGGAGCAGATCGCCGATGGGACTGGCCATCACGTGGTACCGCATGGGGACGCTCGTGGCGGGGAATCTCATCGGACGTCCGAGGCCGCGCGCCACAGGTGCAACACGGCATAGGCCCGCCAGGGTCGCCAGGCTTCGGCGCGGTTCGTGAGCTCCTTCGCCGTGAGCGAGTGACCGTTGCCCGCCATGCGGCGCAGTATCAAATCCTCCGCCGGGAACGCATCCGGATCGGCGAGCGCGCGCATGGCCGCGTACTCCACGGTCCAGGCGCCTATGCCGGGGATGCGCTGCAGCTCTTCGCGGGTCTCCTCCGCCGAGGCTGTGTCGAAGCAGACCTGGCCTTCCAGCACCGCGCCGGCCAGCGCATTGAGTGTGCGGGCGCGGGCACCGGTCAGGCCCACGCCGCTGAGATCCGCCGAAACCAGAGCCTTGGGCTCCGGGAAGAGATGGGTGAGGCCTTCCGCCGGCTCCGGCAGCGGCCGGCCATAGGCCGCCACGATGCGCGCAGCGAAGGTGCGGGCCGCGGCCACGCTCACCTGCTGACCCAGCACCGCGCGTACCGAGAGTTCGAAAGGGCACCAGGCCCCCGGTACCCGCAGGCCCGGACGACGGCGCACCAACGGCGCCAAGAGCTTGTCTTCTTTGAGCGTGCTGCGTACGTCTTCCGGGTCCGCCACCAGGTCGAACATATGCCGCACCTTGCGCACCACCGTGAACAGCGTCTCGGGACCGAGGCCGTGCACCGAGAGTTCCAGTGCGTGGGTCTCAGCCACCTGCCGCACCTCGAACCAACCGCTGCTGCCGTTCACTTCCACGCTGCGGGCATAGCTATCCGCCGTCACCCGCTCCACGCCGGGCAAGGCACGGGTCGCCAGGAAATCCCGGATCGCGTTCCAATCGTAGGGCGGGCGATAAGCGAGCTTGAGACAGAGAGCGTCGCTCTCCGGCACGTCCTTGCGGCGCTCGCGGCGCAGATCCCGCGGTGCCTTGCCGTAAGTCTGATGGAAGGCATCGTTGAAGCGGCGCAGGCTGCCGAAGCCGCTCGCGAGCGCGATGTCGGTCATGGGCAGACGGGTGTCGTCTATGAGGCGCTTGGCGAAATGCAGCCGGCGCGTCTGGGCCACCGCCATGGGCGAGGCCCCCACGTGCTGGATGAAGAGACGATGCAGGTGGCGCGCGCCTATGCCTAAGCGCGTCGCCAGCTCTTCCACGCTCACGGCATCGAGCACGCCTTCATTGATGAGATTGAGCCCGCGCCTGACCGTGGTGGATGTACCGAGCCACGCAGGCGTACCGGGGGCCGCTTCCGGGCGGCAACGGAGGCAGGGCCGGAAGCCCGCTTCCGCTGCGGCGGCGGCCGTGGGGTAGTACTTCACGTTCTTGGATTTCGCGTGGGGCGCGGGGCAGATGGGCCGGCAGTAGATGCCGGTGGAGGTCACGCCGATGAAGAAGCGGCCGTCGAAGCGCGCATCACGGGCCATGCGCACCCGCTCGCAGGCCTCGAAATCCAGGTACATGGCGGAGCTTTCCATGGCGCGACTATACGCCCCATGGCGTCAAAAACTAGCTGGTTTCGGACTTGCACCTAAAGCGGTGTTGTTTACTTGGCATACCCACGCTCTGACGCACCAAATGATGGAGTCAAAGCATGGAGAACCTCGCAAACAAACTGCACCGCGCAAAGCGGTCAGAAAGCCCGCGCCCTTCGACGAACCCTAAAAAGGGTGTGGCCAGCGAAGCCGAAGGGCAAGAAATAGTCGTCAGCGACGAAATGCTCTCAGCAGGTATGGAGGCATTAAGTCTCCACGCTAATCCTTATGACGGTTCTTGTTCTCTGACGCTTCGTGCTCTGAGGGAGATTTATATTTCCATGCGTGCCTTAGATATTCAGAACTAGCCGCATAGGAATCAGGATTCACATGTTTTGCAAATGTCGCGCTGATTCTGAAGCAATCCTGAAGCATTCCCGCAAGCAATTCTGGAGAAACGCGATGTTCGCGGACTTTATCCGGAGTTAGCGCACGCGTTTCATTACTGACGATGCGGCCATAGCCAAAATATACATCGGAAGCGTAATGCACCATGTCATTTCTGGCCTCATTGATTCGCTTCATCTGGTCCATTGCTTCTTTTAATTCATTCCGGATATTTTCGCCGGGATCTTCTACCTGCCAAATACGCTGAATGAAACTTATGGATTGCTCAGTCCGCACGCCCGAAAAAACGGCAGCGCCTATTTGGGGAGAAACCTTTGCGAATTTTTGAAGCAAGTAATAGAGATAAATTTCACAAGTTGCATAAGCCTCAATGAATTGACCGAGAGCCTTATGATATTTGGGGTCAAGTTCAATTATTGATTCCAGCGAATTATCCCTGATTCTCTCGGTCATTGGCGTTTCCTCAGTCCCTGGATAATTTTTGTAACCGCATATTTCTTGCGCGGGCGCTTACTGGCGTGTATTTGAACGATCTCAGTGTACTGCTCGCCTAGCTGGAGCGCTAAAAACGATCGATTTTGGCCTAGGGCTAGGCGCGCGAGGACGAGCCGCCGCAGCGTACTCTTAAGTACGTGAGGACGGCGAGCCGGAGCGCAACGCCGCCATTAGGCCAAAAGAATCGTTTTTAGCTACTTAGAGATTTTATGAGGCGGAGGTTTGCCAGCCCAACCGCGTTGAATCATCTGCGCATACGCCGGCGCCGGCTTGGAAGGCATATGCACGCCCGGTTTGTGCTGCTCAGGATTGGCAACAGCGGGCTTGGGCTTCGCTTGAGACGCAGGTTTCGGCTTCGCCTGGGGGGCAGGCGCGGCCTTCTTCGCCGCCGGCTTCTTGGCTGGGGCTTTCTTCGCAGCGGGCTTCGCGGGAGCTTTCTTCTTCATGCCTAAAGCCTAGCACGCGTCCGGTCGACTGACGGCATGTCGGTAAATTTACATAAGAGAAGGGCCGCGTAAGCGGCCCTTCTGCTGCCATATCTTCAGGTAAGCATCAGCACTTCAGGTAGTCCTGGACCGGCTCGGCGTAGTTCACGACCTTGGTGGTGGCCGGTACGGTCACGATCTGGTACGGGCTCTGGTTCTCGCCAGGACGGCTCTCCTTGGAGCAGGGGATGGTGACCTTGAGGGACACCTGCACCGCGTCCGGGGAGGAATCGTCCACCTTGGTGAAGCTCACGCGGTAGCCCGACTGCTTCTGGATGCCGATGAACGCGACCAACACCATCTGCTTGGTCCAATCCACCTGGAGACTCGGGGCGCTGCCCTTGTCGAACGCGGTGGCGAGGAACGCATCCAGATCAGCCTGGCTGTGCAGATCCTTGTAGACCTGGTCCTTCATGGCGCTGTGGCCGCCGGCCTGCAACACGGTGATGCCGGACGAACCGCCACCCGCGCTCGCGCAACCTGCAAGGATCACGGCGAAGGCCGAGACGGCGATGAGTAGTCTTTTCATGATGCTTCCTCCGATGACGAATAACACAATGGTTGGACTTAAAGGCAAGCGCTGGCTGTTTCAGGGTGCGGATCCGGCGCCGAGGGGTCGTATTCTAGGGCATAGCCCTGCTCCAAGTCATACTTGCCCGCCCCTGCCCTCTGCCCCAAGGTCCGCTCCCGGGGCGGGCTCTAGTCATCTGCCCATGAGGTAATAGACCTGCACGTCCGCGTCTATCTCGATCTCGCCGTTCAGGTATTCGGGTGCGGCCTCGGCAGAAGCGCGGCTCGCGCCAGCCATGAACATCGGCCGTGGCCCGCGGCTCTCGCCATTCTCGGCGATGCTGTACGCGGCCCCCAGGCTGACGCCGGCGGCAGCGGCGAGGGCCAAAGCCTTGGTGTGGGCCGCGCCCACTGCCAGGCCTAAGGCTTCTTGCTGCAGCTTGTCCCGCTCACCGGTATCGGGCAGGACGCCGTCCAAACGCGTGACACCGGCGGCGAACAAGCCGTCCGCCAAGTCGCCGTAGCGGGCGATATCCCGCAGGGTGAGGGTGATGCCGCGGCTCACATGCTGGCCCACCAGCACCTGCTTGCCGTCACCACCGCTGCTGTTATGCCACTCGTATTGGGGTTCGACGGTGACCGCGGGAGCCCGGATGTCCTTGTCCGCCAACCCGAGCTTGCGCGCCAGGGCGATGACCTTGGCGGCGCGGCCTTCCACGTCGGCGCGAGCGGCCTTGGCATCCATGCCGGTCTTCTCGAGGGTCATGGAGACGATGAGCATGTCCGGCGCCGCATGCACTTCGCCGTGGCCGCTCACTTGTATATAGGGGCTCTGAGGCAAGCCGTCCGCCGATACGGCGAAGGGCGAAAATAGGATCAGGAACAGCAATAAGATGATCAGCTTCGGCATGGCGCACCTCAGGTCTTAAGTTTGCAGCGCCCTCAGGATGTCGGCGGCGACCGCCACCTCGGCGAACTCGCCGTGCAGGTTAGCCAGCGCCACTTCATGCACCGTCTGGGCATCGTGTCGCTTGCCATCATAGCCCGTGCGGGCGTGGGCGGCGCAGGCATCCGCCGCCACGAAAGTATCGAAGCCCAGGTTGCCCGCCATGCGCACAGTGGTGGAGACGCAATGCATAGTGGTGAGGCCGGCGATGACGAGTGTGCTTATGTCGCCTGCGCGCAGGCGGGCTTCGAGATCCGTGCCGATGAAGGCGCTGTTCATATGCTTGCCGATGATCGTCTCCCCCGGCAGCGGCTTCACCTCGGGCTTGTGCTCGCAGCCCGGCTGGCCGGGTGCCAGGCGCGAGCCCGGGGTACGGGAGAGATGCTGGATGTGGAACAGCGGGCGGCCACTCTGGCGCCAGGCAGCCAGTAGCTTCGCCGCATTGGCCTCGGCTTGCGGATTGTTGCGCGGCCCCCAGTACTGCTCGTCATCGAACCCCTGCTGGATGTCGATGAGGATGAGCGCGGCGTTCTTGGGGATGGGGTGCATAGGAAAGAAAACGGCGCCTCGCGGCGCCGTTCCTCAGGTCTTAGGCGTCGAGGACGCAGGCAAATATCAAAGGAGCGACGATGGTGGCGTCGGATTCCACGATGAACTTGGGTGTGTCCGCCGCGAGCTTGCCCCAGGTGATCTTCTCGTTGGGCACCGCACCGGAATAGGAACCGTAGCTCGTGGTGCTGTCGCTGATCTGGCAGAAGTAGGACCAGAGCGGGGTGCTCTCCTCCATGTCCTGCTCCAGCATGGGTACCACGCAGATGGGGAAGTCGCCGGCGATGCCGCCGCCGATCTGAAAGAAGCCGACCCCGGCGCCGCCTGAGTTCTTCCGGTACCAGTCGGCGAGATACATCATGTATTCGATGCCGGTGCGCACAGTGTGCACGTTCTTGACGTCGCCCTTCATGCAGTGGGCGGCGAAGATGTTGCCCAAGGTCGCATCCTCCCAGCCGGGCACGATGATGGGGATGTCCTTCTCGCAGGCCGCCACCATCCAGGAATCCTTGGGATCGATCTGGAAGTATTGCTTCAGCACGCCGGAGCGGATCAGGCGGTAGAAGAACTCATGGGGGAAGTAGCGCTCGTCTTTCTTGTCCGCCGTCTGCCACTCGTCGAGGATGGCCTTCTCGATGCGGCGGATGGCCTCGCCTTCCGGGATGCAGGTGTCGGTGACGCGGTTGAGATGGCGGTCCAGGAGCTTCTGCTCGCCCTCGGGGGAGAGTTCACGGTACTTGGGCACACGCACGTAATGGTCATGGGCCACCAGGTTGAAGATGTCCTCTTCCAGGTTCGCGCCGGTGCAGGTGATGATGTGCACCTTGTCGCGACGGATCATCTCGGCCAGCGAGAGGCCGAGCTCGGCGGTGCTCATGGCGCCGGCCAGGGTCACCATCATCTTGCCGCCGGATCTCAGCAGCTTGATATAACCGTCAGCAGCGTCAATCAGTGCCGCGGAATTGAAGTGGCGGTAGTGGTGGCGGACGAATTCGGCAACGGGCTTGGTGTTCATCGCGACTGGAAAGCTCCCCGGGTCATTTACGGCTTGAAACGTGCGCAAATTGTAGCGTCCCGGGGGGCGGGCGGAACAGGAATCAGTCGGGTTTTTTGCCCTGCATAACAGCGGCTGAGAGCGCCGCCAAGTCCAGCATCTGGATGGCGCCCAAAGAAGCCTCTACGGCCCCTTCGTGGCAGAGGCCGCTCATGGCCGCCTGCTCGTAGGCTTCACGGGCGGCCTTGAGGCAGGCGGCGCGCACCGCCTCGGCCAGCTGCTTGTTCTCATCGGTGGTCATGCGCAGTCCCAGGCGAAATTGCCCAAGGACGGCGAGCTGATCTCGATACGGTCCCCCGGCACGAGGGGGCCGACGCCCGAGGGCGTGCCGGTATAGATGAGGTCCCCGGGCAGGAGCTGCCAGCGGCGGCTCAGGAAACTGACGATGGCGGCCACCGGATGCAGCATGTCCCGGGTGTTGCCCTCTTGGCGCAGTGCCCCGTTCACGGTGCAGCGCATGGCCAGGGCCTGGAGGTCGAAAGCGGACGACGTGGGCGTGAAGTTTCCTAAGGCGGCGCTGCCATCAAAGGCCTTGGCGAGTTCCCAGGGAGCGCCCGCCTGCTTCAGGCGCGCTTGTTCGTCCCTGAGGGTGAGGTCCAGGCCCAAGGTGGCGCCGACCACATGGCTTACGGCGGATGACAGCGCGATATCCGCGCCACCCTTCCCGAGTATCAAGACCAGTTCCATCTCGTGATGCACCGAGCCCACGCCCCGGGGCAATATGAGGGGCGCGCCTACGTGGACCAGGCTGGTAACGGGCTTCATGAAAATGAGAGGGGTCTCAGTCTGGGGCAGGGAGTTGCCCATCTCCTTCACGTGCTCCCCGTAGTTGCGGCCCACGCAGAAGATGCGCTGCGGGGTGTATCTCTGGCCGGCGATATCAAACATGGGCGAAGTAAGCTCGGAAGGCGTCCACCACCTTCGGCAAATCTTTGGCGTGCACGTCCAGGTGCGTGACGAGCCTCAACGCAGGGTTGGGCAATATGAGGATGCCCGCCTGCTTAAGATGCGCGGCGAGCGGTGTCGCGTGTTCCGGCGCGATGGAAGCGAACAGCATGTTGGTCTGCACCTTGGCGGGATCGAGGCTGATGCCCTTGATGCCGGTCAGATCCTCTGCGAGGCGTTTGGCATTGGCGTGGTCCTCGGCGAGGCGCTCCACGTGGTGCTCCACCGCATAGAGGCAGGCGGCGGCGAGGATGCCCGCCTGGCGCAGGCCACCGCCCAGCATCTTGCGGATGCGATGGGCGCGGCCGATGAGATCCTTCCTGCCCACCAGCACGGAACCCACCGGCGCGCCCAGGCCCTTGGACAAGCAAAGGGACACGCTATCGAACTGGCGGGTGATGTCCCCCACCTTCACGCCCTGCTTCACGGCCGCGTTGAACACCCGCGCGCCGTCCAGGTGGATGGCCAGCGAGCGTCCCAGGGCGAAGGCCACGGCTTCCTTTATATAGGTGAGAGGCAAGACCCGGCCGTTCTGGGTGTTCTCCAACACCAGGAGGCGGGTGCGGGCGAAGTGCGCGTCGTCCGGCTTGATGAGCGCGGCGACTTTCTGCAGATCCAGGCTGCCGTCGGCTTCGTAATCCAAAGGCTGGGGCCAGAGGCTGCCTAGCACCGCGGCACCGCCGGCTTCGTATTTGAAACTGTGGCCCAGGGCGCCGATGACGAACTCCTCGCCGCGCCCGCAATGGGCCATGAGTGCCGCGAGGTTCGATTGGGTGCCACTGGGAAAGAAGAGGCTGGCCTCGTGGTCGGTCATCTCGGCCAGCCGCTCTTGCAGACGGTTGACCGTGGGATCATCACCGAACACATCATCCCCCACCTCCGCCGCCGCCATGCGTTCACGCATGGCGGCGGTGGGGCGGGTGACGGTGTCGCTGCGCAGATCGATCATGGCGCGGCGAAAGACCTCAAGCGAAGCTTAGTGCTTGGTGGCCGCAGCCGGAGCCGCAGTGGCCTGGGCCTTCTGCAACTGGGCCCAGTCCTTGTCCATGGCTTCGGTCAGCTGGGTGGTAGCATCGTAAGCATCGGAAGCATACACCGCGCCGCCGATGTTCTTGTTGAACAGCATGTCGTAGTGGTTGTCCTTGGCGAACTGACCCATCACCTGCACCAGCTCCTGCTGGATGGGCTGCAACAACTCCTGGCGGCGCTGCTGGATGAGCTGGTTGCTCTCGGCCACAGCCTGCTGGAAGTCGTTATCCGAATCCTGGTACTGCTTGAGCAACTTCTGGTAATCGGAAGACTTGCTGTCGGCCTTGTCCAGCTGGTCCTTGAAGGCCTTGCGCTTGCTGTTCTTGTCGTCCACGGCGGACTTGAGCTTGGCGTAGTCCTGCTTCAGGGCCTGGTTGGCCTCCTGGCCGCGATGCGAATTGCCGATCACCTGCTCCAGGTCCACCACAGCCATCTTGGGACCGGAAGTGGCCGCCTGGGCCGGGGGAAACGCGAGCATACCGGCCGCGATGAAGGCGGCAGCGAGAAATCCTTGACGCATGATTCTGATACTCCTGGAAGGGTGGTACCCCGGCCTGGGACCGGGGGGTCTCTCAAAAAAGCCGGCTAAGGATACCCCAGCCCCGCTGAAGCCGGCCATATCTTGCCCATCCAGACCCCTGGCGGGGGTACCCTTGCCCCGACCGGGCCTGAACCAACGCCCCCCGGCATGGTCTTTTACGCTATCGTCCACGATTCCCGAGACCCCCTTACGTCCAAGGAGCTTCCCATGATCCGGCGCCTCCCCTTCCCGCGTACCGCCGCCTGGCTGATCGTCGCTGTCTTAGGCCTCATGTGCCTGGGCTCTGCCCAAGCCAACAGCGCCCTCGCCCGCTACCCCACCCTGCACGGTGACAGCGTGGTCTTCGAGGCCTACGGCAGCCTGTGGAAAGTGTCGCGCGACGGCGGCCCCGCCATGCGCCTCACCAGCGATACGGGCTACGACCTGATGCCGCGCTATTCGCCGGACGGCAAGTGGATCGCCTTCACCGGCCAGTACCAGGGCAACACGGACGTGTATGTGATCCCCGCGGACGGCGGCGATGCGAAGCGTCTCACCTATCACTCCGACGTGGTGGACAGTGCGCCGGAACGCTGGGGACCGGACAACATGGTGGTGAACTGGACGCCCGACTCGAAGAGCGTGGTGTTCCTCTCGCGCCGCAGCTCCATGAACAGCTGGTTCGGCCGCTACTTCACCGTGCCGGTCACGGGCGGCCAGGAAGAACTCATGCCGCTGGACAAGGGCGGCATGTTCACCTGGAGCCCGGACGGCAGCACCATCGCCTACAACCGCATCTTCCGCAACTTCCGCACCTGGAAGCGTTACACCGGCGGCCTGCACCAGAACGTGTGGACCCATGATTTCAAGACCGGCGCAGACGCGCAGCTCACCGACTGGAAGGGCAACGACATAGACCCCATGTGGTACGGCCACACGGTGTACTTCGCCTCGGACCGGGACGACAACCATCGCATGAACATCTGGGCCCTGGACCTGGATACGAAGCAGACCCGCGAGATCACCCATTTCACCGACTACGACCTGGATTGGCCGAGCCTCGGTGACAACGGCATCGTGTTCCAGCAGGGCGGCGCGCTCTACGTGCTGGACCTGCCCTCGGAACAGCTGCACAAGCTCAGCGTGGATGTGCCGGACGACGGTCGCGAGACCGGCGCCCGCTATGTGGACGCTGCCAAGTTCATCCAGAGCAACGACCCGGCGGGCAACCCCGACTTCGACGTGGCGCCGAACGGCAAGCGCGTGCTGTTGACGGCCCGCGGCGACCTCTTCACCGTGCCCGCGGAACACGGCAACACCCGCGACCTGACCCAGACCTCCAACGCCAAGGAGGAGAACCCCTCCTGGTCGCCGGACGGCAAGTGGATCGCCTACCAGACCGACGCCAGCGGCGAGGCTGAGATCGCGATCCGCCCTTCGGAGGGCGGTGCCGAGCAGGTCATCAGCGATTTCAAGACCGGCTACTTCTATCATCCGGCCTGGTCGCCGGACGGTTCCAAGCTCGCGTTCTCCGACAACGAGCACAACCTCTGGTACCTGGACGTTAAGAGCCATAAGGCTGTGAAGGTGAGCCAGGACAAGTTCAACGAGATCCACGACTACACCTGGTCGCCGGACAGCAAGTGGCTCGCCTGGAGCCAGCAGCGCGACAACCAGCAGCCGGGCATCTGGCTCTACAGCCTGGACAACGGCAAGCCGATGCTCATGAGCTCGCCCATGGACGCGGACTTCAACCCGGCGTTCGACCCGGACGGCAAGTACCTGTACTTCATCTCGCTACGCCATGAGAACCCAACCTTCAGTCAGAGCGAGTTCAACGTCGCCACCCTGAAGATGGCCGGCATCTACGCGGCTACCCTGGACAAGGACGCCCCCTCGCCCTTCGCACCGCGTTCCGACGAGGGCGTACCGGCCAAGGGTGACAAATCCGGCGACGACGGCGACAAGAAAGGCGCAGCTCCGAAAGCCCTACACATAGACCTGGACGGCCTGATGCAGCGGGCCGTGGCGGTGCCGGTGCCCTCGGACAACTACGCGTCCCTGGTGGCGACCTCCGGGCACCTCTACTACCTGACTCAGCAGAACCAGACCATCGATGGACCGCTCTCGGGCGAACACAGTGCCCTGCATGTCTTCGACATGGACAAGCGCAAGGACAAGAGCCTCGCGACCGACCCCGCTGCCTATGTGTTGTCGGCGGATGGCAAGACCGCGCTCATCAACACCATGGACGGCAAGTTCCAGTTGCTGGATACCGGCGACGGGGACGCCCAGCCCAAGGACGTGGACACCTCACACATGCTGATGCGGGTGGATCCCAAAGCCGAGTGGGATGAGATGTTCCACATGGCCTGGCGCCTGGAGCGTGATTTCTTCGTGAACCCGAAGATGAACGGCGTGGATTGGGGTGCAGTACAGACTAAGTACGCCAAGCTCCTGCCCTTGCTCGGCCATCGTGAGGACCTCAACTACCTCATCGGCGAGATCCAGGGCGAGTTGTCCAACTCCCACACCTACGTGGGCGGCGGCGACCTGAACTACGCCGATCAGGCGGTGCCGACGGGCCTCTTGGGCGCGGATTACGCCCTGGACGCCAAGTCCGGCCGCTATTACATCCAGAAGATCTATCCCGGCGACAACAGCCGCGCGGCCTACGCCTCGCCGCTGACGGAGCCGGGCCTCGACGTGCGCCAGGGCGACTACGTGCTGGCGGTGGACGGCCATGATCTCAAGGCCCCCACCGATATCTACAGCCTGTTCGTGGGCACCCGCGGCCAGACCGTGACGCTCAGCGTGGCGAGTGATGCCGCGGGCTCGAACCGCCGGGACGTGACGGTGAAGACACTGCACGACGAGGGCACCATCCGCCAGGACGACTGGATACAGCACAACCGCGACTACGTGTCCAAGGCTTCCAGCGGCAAGATCGGCTACGTGTACCTGGACGACATGGGTTCCAACGGCATGAAGCAGTTCATCGACCAGTTCTACGCGCAGATAGACAAGCAGGGGATGGTCATCGATGAACGCTACAACGGCGGCGGCTTCATCGACCAGATGCTGCTGGAACGTCTGCGCCGCGTGCTGGCCGGCATGACCACCAACCGCGAGGCTGCCCCGGGGACCGAGCCGCAGGTGATGTCGGTGAGCTACAAGGCCTGCCTGATCAACGAGTACTCGGCGTCCGACGGCGACATCTTCCCCTACTACTTCAGACAGTACGGCCTGGGACCGCTCATCGGCATGCGTACCTGGGGCGGGGTGCGCGGCATCCGCGGAGACTGGTCGCTCTTGGACGGCGGCTACATCACGGTGCCGGAGAGCACCGAGTACGGCCTCGATTCCCAGTGGGTGATGGAGAACCACGGCGTCGAACCCGACATGCAGGTGGACGATCTGCCGGGCGACGTGATGAAGGGCAAGGATGCGCAGCTGGATACGGCGGTGAAATACCTGATGGACAAGATCAAGGCCCACCCGCTGGATCTGCCGGCGGTGCCGCCGTTGCTCCCGGCCTATCCGCCGGCGGGACATGAATGATCTTTAATTAAATTTATCTATTGTTTTGACGGCGGCCCTATCGGGCCGCCGTTTTCTTTCTCCCATCGCAAAAGCTACTCGGCAACTGCTCCCTGCGTTGCTCTATCGCCTACATACCTGTAGGTGTGCGCTCGCCATGACTTTGTTCGGGGCAGGATGCCCACATGCCGCGGAGGGCAGGACGCCCGAGAGCGGCGAGCGGGAGGCTCGCCCATATCGCTTCGCATCCTGCTTAGCTCATGACCCAGGGCGAATGTCCTATTCGCCCGTTCGCCACATGTGGCGAACCCTCACGTACCGAAGAGTACGCTCCGGGCGCTCACCTCCCGCGCCTCGTCCTAGCTTCGCTCGCTACGCTTTTGCGTCAGCCCCTCTAAAACCAAGACGCGGGGCCGGGCATGGTGCCGGAAGTGTTGGAGCAGGGGCTGCTGCCCTTCTATTCCACCAAACAGTCAGGTACAGGCCTTGGGCTGCCGTTTGGCCGCGAGATCATCGAAGCCCACAGCGGGCGCTTGGGCCTCGCCAACCGCACGGGCGGCGGGTTCTTGGTGAGCATCTGGCTGCCGGCCCATGCAGCGCTCGAGCGCTGACGAGCTGCGAGGCCTCCCGGCTGGAGCCGCTCCAAGCCCTGGTAGTAATATGAAGCACCGACGACTGCAGCCGTCTCCGCTCCGTCTTCACCATCCTCGGGAGGTTTCCATGTTGAGAACATCCATCCTGCTCACCGCGGCGGCGTTCGCCATGCCGGCGCTGGCGGACACCCATATCTCTTATGTAGACGACAGCGGTCAGCCCGCCAACCAGATATACGTGAAGGGCAGCAAGGTGCGCGTCGAGACCGGCGCCAAAGAGAGCACCGTCTCTATCTACGACGCCGCCAGCAACAGCATGGTGGTGCTGATGCCCGAGCAGAAGAAGTACATGGTGTTCAACCAGCAGACGGCGGCGCAGATGGGTGCACAGGTGAACGCGGCCCAGCAGCAGATGCAGGCGGCGGGCGCCCAGGCCCAGGCAGCTGCCTCCGCCAACCAGGCCCAGATCGACCAGACGAACCAGCAGATGCAGGCCGCCATGGCCCAGCTGACGCCGGAGCAGAAGACTCAGATGCTGCAGATGATGGCCGCACAGAGCGCCCAGGCCAAGGACACCTTGGCCGCCGCCCAGGGCGGACTGAAGGTGGATGTGAAGGAACTCGGCACCAGTGAGACGGTGGCAGGCCACAGCTGCAGGGACGTTCAGATAACGATCAACGGCCGACCCACGTCCACTGACTGCGTGATCAGTTCACTCGCCCCTCTGGGCATCCCCGGCTCCGACCTCAGGACCCTCGAGAGCATGCACGCTGGCATGCAGAAGTTGATGGCAAGCATGGGCCCCATGGCCCAGAGCATGTCCGGTGCTATGAGCAAGGGCTTCGCCCTCAAGACTACCCGTCAGTCCATGCAGGGTTTCAAGCGGGTGGACGTGACCGATACTTTCAAGTCCGTCAGCACCGCGGGGCTATCGGGTTCGCTGTTCGAACTGCCAGCCGGTTACACCCAGACCAGCATGGCGGAGTTGATGCAGCCGGGGCATCACTGAGCTGAACAGCCAGCAGGACGCAAGACAGCGAGGATACAGATCAAGATCCTGCTCAAAGTTCCAGGTTATAGCGGATGAACGGCGCGCGCTTGGCGACCCGTTCATAGACGCGGCGGGCCGTGCCGTTGAACTCCTCCGTCTGCCAATAGACCAGCGCCGCTTGTCTCGCACGCGCTGCGTCCGCCACCGCCAGGATCAGCCGGCGGCCGATACTCTGGTTGCGTGCCACGGGCGACACGAACAGGTCCTGCAGGTAGCAGTTTCCCCCGATGGAGACCGTGGAGGCGTGATACAGGAAGTGCACGAGACCGAGCCCCTCGCCTGCCGGGCTCACCGCCACAAGGCCCTCTATCTCGCCGCCGGTGCTGAGCCGCTTCCAGGTGAATTCCGTCGCCTCAGGGGGAAGGCGCCTCTGATAGAAGGCCAGGTAACCGGCCCACATGGGTTCCCAGAGCGCGCGATCGCCCACGCCTACACGCCTGATGACTGCCTCTGACATGGGGAGCTCCTCTGGATGCGGTGGGCCTGACGGCCGATGCCACCCAGAGTGCAGCATTCCATGGCCATGCAGAAGGGCCAACTCCGAGAAATCGATTGGACCAGATATTGAAGAAGAAAGGCTGTGGACAGGCCACAAATCAGGGACAGTTCAGGCGAGCAGCTGTCTTACCCTGCGATGCAAAGGACTGGAACGCGGAAAATGTGCCCGCAGGAACTCCATCTGGTCGGCCAGGATGCGCCGGCCTTTCAGGAAGATATATTCAGCGTGGTTGGGGGTGAAGGGGATGGCGAGCAGCTGCATGCGCGCCTCTTCCGGCGTGCGCCCGGCCTTATGGTTGTTGCAGCGTTTGCAGGCGGTCACCACGTTGTTCCAGTGGTCGCGGCCATGGCGGCTCAAGGGCGTCACATGCTCGCGGGACAGCTCACTGGTGGGGAAGTGCTTGCCGCAGTACATGCAGACATGCGCATCGCGCTTGAACAGGGTGTGATTGTTTAGCGGCGGCACGTAGTGCTCACGCGCCTTGGCGAGGGCGCGGTTGTTGCCGTAGGTAGCGATGATGGAATTGACTTCGATGACGCTACGCTGGCCGGTCTTGGCCGAGATACCGCCGTGCAGGCGATACACCAGGCTGCCGTAGCCATAGGCCACCTGCTCCAGGTGGTACAGGCGTACCGCGTCCTGGTAATCGATCCACTCGAGCGGCACGCCGGCCGCGTCGGTGCGAAGAACTTCTTGCGAGAGGTCGTACACTCGAATACCCCTACCGCATCCTATAGTCAGGACATATATTGCAGGAATGACCTTAAAAAGCAATGACAAGCCCTTCCGGCGATGGGCGGAACGGGTCCCATGGTGGCAAAATACCTCTGCCGGGCTACACTCCTGCGACGCTAAACAACGGGAAATCCATGGCCATCAAGCTGTTCGTCCCCAAGGAACAGGCCGCCGGCGAGCGCCGTGTCGCCATGAGCCCGCCGGTGGTGGCGAAGCTCCGCCCCCTGGGAGTGGAACTGATCCTGGAACCCGGCGCCGGTGAACAGGCCGGCTTCCCGGACGCATTGTTCGGCGCGACCGCCCTATTAGATCCCCAGGCTGCGATCCCGCAAGCGGACGTGGTGTTCCGCGTCACACCCCCGCCCATCGCCAACATCCCGCGCATGCGCAAAGGTTCGGTGCTCGTCACCTTCCTGCAACCCCACAAGCAGCCGGAGCGCTTCAAGGCGCTGCGTGACGCGCATGTAACGAGCTTCGCCATGGAACTGGTGCCGCGTATCTCGCGCGCCCAGGCCATGGATGCGCTCTCATCGCAAGCCGCTGCCGCCGGTTACAAGGCAGCGCTCCTGGCTGCCGAGAAACTCGGCCGCTTCTTCCCCATGCTCACCACTGCCGCCGGCACCATCCGCCCGGCCAAGGTGCTGGTGGTGGGCGCCGGCGTCGCTGGCTTGCAGGCCATCGCCACCGCGAGACGCTTGGGCGCCATGGTAGAAGGTTACGACGTACGCGCGGCGGCCCGCGAACAGGTGGAGTCGCTGGGTGCCAAGTTCGTGGACACAGGTGTGTCGGCGGAAGGCGCCGGCGGCTATGCCCGGGAACTCACCAGCGATGAGAAGCAGAAGCAGCAGGACGCGCTGGCCAAGCACGTGGCCCAGGCGGACGCCGTCATCACCACCGCCGCTATCCCCGGGCGCGCGGCGCCGAAGATCATCAGCAAGGCCATGGTGGAAGCCATGAAGCCGGGCGCCCTCGTCATGGATCTCGCCGCCGAGACCGGCGGCAACTGCGAGCTGACCCGCCCCGGCGAGGATATCCACCACGGTTACGTGCTGGTATCGGGGCCCTTGAACCTGCCGAGCCTGCTGGCGGAACACGCCAGCGACATGTACGCCCGCAACCTGCTCAACTTCTTCACACCCATCGTGAAAGACGGGGCGCTCAGCATAGATTGGAACGACGAGGTCTATGCCAAGAGCGTGGTGACCCACGATGGCAAGATCATGCACGAGCCCACCAGGAAATTAGTGGAAGGGAACTGAACATGATCGATGGCTTCATCGCTCTCTATATATTCATGTTGGCGGCCTTCACCGGCTACGAAGTGATCTCCCGGGTCCCGGTGATCCTGCACACGCCGCTCATGTCCGGTTCCAACTTCGTGCACGGCATCGTGCTGGTGGGCGCCATGGTGGCCCTGGGGGCAGCCGCGGGCCCGGTGGAACAGGTCATCGGCTTCATCGGCGTGGTGCTCGCCGCCGGCAACGCGGTGGGCGGCTACGTGGTGACGGAACGCATGCTGGAGATGTTCAAGACCAGCGGCGCCAAACAGGGCAAGGCGCCATGAACCCGCCCTTCTCGCCCGCCGTGATCGACGACTTGATCCAGGCCGCGTATTTCCTCGCGGCCCTGTTCTTCATCCTGGGATTGAAGCGCATGAGCAGCCCCAAGGGCGCCCGGGTCGGCATCGTGTGGGCAGGTGTGGGCATGCTCGTGGCCACGCTCATCACCTTCCTCTATCCCGGCATGCATAACTTCGGCCTGATGCTGGCCGGCATACTCATCGGCGGCATCGCCGCCTGGTGGAGCGGCAAGCGCGTGGCCATGACCGCCATGCCCCAGATGGTGGCGCTCTACAACGGCATGGGCGGCGGCGCGGCCGCGGCCATCGCCGCCGCGGAGTTACTGCACAGCGGTGAACTGGCCCCGGCCGCCGCGGTGCTGGCCACCGCCGGCGCGCTCATCGGCGCCGTGTCCTTCAGCGGCAGCCTCATCGCCTTCGCCAAGCTGCAGGGGCTCATCAACAAATCCCTGCGTTTCAAGGGCCAGCAGGCCCTCAACATGCTGGTGTTCCTGGCGGCGCTGGTGATGGGCGTGCTCATCATCATCGGCCATGCGACAGGCCCACTGGACGTGGCCTTGTTCTTCCTCCTGGCGCTGATCTTCGGCGTGCTCATGACGGTACCCATCGGCGGCGCCGACATGCCGGTGGTGATCTCCCTCTACAACGCCTTCACGGGCCTGGCCGTGGCCTTCGAGGGTTTCGTGCTGCAGAACCCGGCCATGATCATCGCCGGCACAGTAGTGGGCTCGGCCGGCACCCTGCTCACCCAGCTCATGGCCAAAGCCATGAACCGCTCCATCAGCAACGTCCTGTTCAGCAACTTCGGCGAGACCTCCGCCGCGGGCGGCGAAGTCAGCGGCAACCTGAAACCCATCGACGCGGCGGACGCCGGCGTGATGATGGCCTACGGTTCCAAGGTGATCGTGGTACCGGGCTACGGCATGGCCGTGGCCCAGGCCCAGCACAAGGTCTGGGAACTGGCCCAGCTCCTGCAGTCTCGCGGCGTGACGGTGAAGTTCGCCATCCACCCGGTGGCGGGCCGCATGCCGGGCCACATGAACGTGCTCCTGGCGGAAGCCGGTGTGCCCTACGACATCATCGCGGACCTGGAAGAGATCAACGCGGAGTTCGTCACCGCCGACGTAGCCCTCATCATCGGCGCCAACGACGTGGTGAACCCGGACGCGCGCAACCGCAAGGACAGCCCCATCTACGGCATGCCCATCCTGGACGCGGACAAGGCCAAGAACGTGATCGTGATCAAGCGCGGCCAGGGCCGCGGCTTCTCCGGCATCGAGAACGCCCTGTTCTACATGGACAACACCCGCATGCTCTACGGCGACGGCCAGGAAGCCGTGGCGCGGCTCATACAAGGCATTAAGACTTTGGATTGAGTACGCTCAGTACGCGATAAAAAACCCGGCTTACGCCGGGTTTTTTATCTACGTGTCATGCGCTTTTTATTCGGGTTTCGCGCGTGTGCTGGCGGCAGGCGCCGACTGATGCTTGAGCGCATCGGCACGCTGAGCCGGGGTCATATTCTTCCAGCGGGCGCGCAACTGCTGCTGCTGGTCGGTCGGCAGCTTCTGGTATTTCTGGTAGAGGTCGCGGATGTGCTGCTGCTCGTCCGGCGGCAGCTTCTGGAAAGCTTCATAACGCTGGCGCAGACGCGCCTGCTCCGCGGGTGCGAGCTTGTGCCAGCGCTGCAGGCGCGCGCGAGTCTTGGCCCGCTCCGGCGGCGTCATCTTCGCCCAGCGGTCGGCGGCATTCACCAGCCGGTGCTGACGCTGAGGCGGCAGGCTCGTCCATTTGTCTTTCTGGTAACCGAGCAGCTGCTGCTCGCTGGGGGTCAAGGCTTCCCAGGCGATGGGCGCCTCCTGGGTAGCCGCAGCGGGCGCCGGGGTCGCCGCCGCGGGGGCAGCACTCACCGCACCGGAGCAGAGCCCCAGGAGGATAGATAAGAAGAGGACCGCGCGTCTCATCGAGCTTCGCCTTCGGCGGAGGGCGCCGAAGCCGCACCGGGGCTGGGGGACGGGTTATGCCGGACATCGTCCGCCTTCACTTTGGACGGATCGATGCGGGTGAATGTCATGGGATCCACCCAGTTACCGTCGGCTCCCTGCCAGTCGGCCAGGAACTCCAGGAGCTCCGGGTCCACCGCTTTATCTTGGGCCAGGGGAGCAGGGGCGGCCGCGTAGGGCGCGACCGGGATGAGCAAAAAGGCTAAGGCCAGGAGGCCTAGGAGCGGGAACTGCCGCACTCAGCCACCCACGTCATCGGAGTCGTCAGAGTCGTCCGTCTGGTCCGGGGGCGGCGTGGCCGCCTTGGACTTATCCTGGGTCTCCAGCCACTGGTAGAAGTCCAGGTCCGCGTACATGTCCAGGCTGTCGCTGGTCAGTACGATGGGCAGATCCTCGCTGCTGGCGGTATTCAGGGACTCGGGTGCCGCCACGGGACCCGTGAGGCCGTTCCACCACAGGGCGCCGCCCACCACGCCCACGAGTACCAGAGCCATGGCACTGGCCGGCATGCGCCAACCCTGCCCCCAGGCGGAGCGGGGGGCCTCGGCGGCCTCCAAAGCCTTCAGGCGGGTCTCTCGCAGGCGCGCCACGACACCGGCATCCAGGCCGGCGACGCTGGCAAGAAAGAGCTCCCGGGCACGCCGGGCCAGCTTTTCGTCCGTGTCCAAAGTATTCATGACCAATGCTCTCCGAGGCTTTCCCGCAAGCTATGCATGGCCCGCGAGAGATGTGTCTTGACGCTGCCCTCAGAACAGCCCATGGCTTGGGCGGTCTGGGCGACATCCAGGCCCTCCAATATACGCAGCATGAAGGCTTCCCGTTGACGCGCTGGGAGCTCTTCCAGCGCTTTCTCTAGGGCGACCATGGCTTCAGCCTGGACCACCTGCTCGCTGGGCTCGGCCGTGGCCAGGTCCGGGGCGCTGGCGATGGGGTCCGGCAGCTCGTCATCCCCGTCGCCCCGCTGGCCGCCGAAGAAGCTGATGACCCGGTTGCGGACCTTGCGGCGGCGCTGGCAGTCGCGGATGCGGCTCTGGAGGATGCGGTAGAACAAGGGCGCCCATTCCGCCGCGGGGCGGGTGGCATAGCTCTTGACCAGCTGGAACATGGCGTCCTGCACCGCGTCCTGGGCGTCCTCATGGCTGCGCAGGGACATCTGGGCGATGCGGTAGGCGCGCCGTTCCACGTCCGCGAGAAACCGGTTGAGTTCTTGCGAGGTCTCCAGAAAACGCCCCCGACGATTGAATGTACTGGCTTTATAAGGTCCGCACGGCGCCCGCTCCGCCCGAAAGGTTATCATGCTGGCGCCCCTCGAGGGTCCAAGCCCCCTTATGTCCGACAGCGCCGAGCAAATTTTCATCAAACCGACATGTGCACGCGCGCGCTGCAGCGAATGGCTGCGCGCACTGCAACCATCCACACACTTATCCACAAAATCTGTGGATAAGGCCGTGCACGGCTGATGCAAGGCGTGCGCTTCCTCCGGGTGGCGGTGCCCTCGCCGCTCTATCGCGATTTCGATTACCTGCCGCCGCCTGGCGTAGACCCGACCACCCTCACGCCGGGCCTGCGCCTCGCCTTGCCCTTCGGCCGGCGCGAGGTGGTAGGTGTGCTCCTGGATACCGTGGCCGAATCCGCAGTGCCAGCGGCGAAGCTGAAGGCGGCCCGCCGCCTGCTGGACGAGACGCCGGTGATCCCGCCGGACATGCTGGCGCTGGCCCGCTGGGCCGCCGACTACTACCGCCATCCCATGGGCGAGGTGGTGCAGACGCTCCTGCCGGTGTTGCTGCGCCAAGGCCGTCCTGCAAGTGTGCCGGGCGAGACCCTGTGGCGCTTGAACGCCGCGGGCCAAGCGGGCGACACGAGCATCCTCGCCCGGGCGCCCCGCCAGCAGGCCCTGCATACGCTTCTAAAGGAAAGACCGGCGGGCTTGAGCAGCAGCGAACTGAAGGATCACACGGCTGCGCTCCGGGCCCTCGCGAAACGCGGTTGGCTGGAACGCAGTACACGAAGCATCTCGGCACCGACGGCGCCCCCGAGTACCGGAGGCACAGCACTCAACCCGGCCCAGGCGCAAGCGGTGGACGGGATCACCGCCGCGCTGGGCGCTTATAAAGCTTTCCTCCTGGACGGCGTCACCGGAAGCGGCAAGACCGAGGTCTATATGAGTGCCATCGCCGCGGCAGTGGCCCGTGGTCAGCAGGCACTGGTGCTCCTGCCGGAGATCAACCTCACACCCCAGACTCTCGCCCGCTTCCGCGCCCGCTTCGGTGAGGTAGCGGCTTTCCATTCTGGCCTGAACGAGAGCGAACGCCTCGCCACCTGGCTCGCCACCAGGGACGGCCGCGCTTCCGTGGTGGTGGGCACCCGCTCCGCCGCCTGGCTGCCCCTCAAGAATCCGGGCCTCTTCGTGGTGGACGAGGAGCACGATGCTTCCTTCAAGCAGCAGGAAGGCTTCCGCTACTCGGCCCGGGATCTCGCGGTGGTGCGTGCCCAGCGTGCCCAGGTACCGGTGGTGCTCGGCTCGGCGACACCGTCGCTCGAATCCCTGCACAACGCTAGCCAGGGCCGCTACGTGCATCTCTCCCTCCCCGAACGGGCCGGTAGCGCGCGCCATCCGACGATGCGCCTGCTGGACATCCGCACCCGGCCGCTCACGGAAGGGCTCTCGGATCTGATGCTGGGCGCGGTGCGCCGCCATCTCGCGGCGGACGGCCAGGTGCTCCTGTTCCTGAACCGGCGCGGCTACGCACCCACTTTCATGTGCCACGACTGCGGGACCCTGGAGCAGTGCAAGCGCTGCGATGCGCGCATGACCCTGCACGGCAGGAGCCGTCTCGTCTGCCATCACTGCGGATCGGAGCGGCCGGCACCGGCCCGCTGCACGAAATGCGGCAGCCAGGCTTTCGGTGTGATCGGCCAGGGCACGGAACGCATCGAGGAAGCACTCGCCGCGCTCTTCCCCGACGCGGGGGTAGCGCGGGTAGACCGGGACAGCACCCGGCGCAAGGGCAGCATGGAGCGTCTCTTGGACGAAGTGCAGAAAGGCACACGCCGCCTGCTCGTCGGCACCCAGATGCTGGCCAAGGGCCATGACTTCCCCAACGTGACGCTGGTGGGTGTGCTGGACGCTGACCAGGGCCTCTTCAGCGCCGACTTCCGCGCCAGCGAGCGCATGGCCCAGCTCATCACCCAGGTGGCGGGCCGCGCAGGTCGCGCGGAACGCCCGGGCGAAGTCTTGATCCAGACCCATCAGCCGGACCATCCCCTGCTGCGCCATCTGGTGCGGGAAGGCTATGGCAGCTTCGCGAGCGCCGCCCTGGAGGAACGCAAGCAAGCCCTGCTGCCTCCTTACGCAGCCCTCGCCCTGCTGCGGGCGGAAGCGCCGGGCGCAGCCGCGCCTGCGGCTTTCCTGGACGCCGCCCGGGAACTCCTGGCACGCCGCTTAGGGGGCAAACCTGAAGTGAGTCTCCTGGGGCCTGCACCGGCGCCCATGGAACGACGCGCCGGGCGCTACCGGGCACACCTCCTTCTGCAGGCAGGTCAGCGAGCACCCTTGCAGCGGCTCCTGGCGGCAGTCCTGCCGGAGTTGGCCGCGCTCAAGCAGGCAAGGCGCGTGCGCTGGTCCGTGGATGTGGACCCTGTGAGCCTCGATTAATTAGCCTCTTTCCTTCTCGCTTGCTTGGGCAACCGGTAAAATCCACGTCGCGCCCAAACGATAACGGACTCCCTTGAAACACGTCCTCGATAAGCTGCTGCGCGAGACCCTCACCACCTTGGGTCACGCCGCCCCCGCCGGGGGCTTGGTGGAGCGCACCCGCGACCGCAAGCATGGAGACTTCGCCACCAACGTGGCCCTGGCGCTCGCCAAGAACGCGGGCCGCAAACCCCGGGAACTGGCCGAGGAGATCATCAAGGCCCTGCCCGCCTCAGGTCTCGTGGCCAAGACCGAGATCGCGGGACCCGGTTTCATCAATTTCTTCCTGAGCGATGCCGCCTACCAGACGGAGCTGCGCGCCATCCTGGATGCCGGCGAGAGTTATGGCAAAAACGACAGCGGTCAGGGCGGGAAGGTGATGGTGGAGTTCGTGTCCGCCAATCCCACGGGCCCCCTGCACGTGGGTCACGGCCGCGGCGGAGCCCTGGGCGATTGCGTGGCGCGGCTGCTCACGGCCACCGGCTGGAGCGTGAGCCGCGAGTTCTATTACAACGATGCCGGCGCGCAGATCGACAACCTGGCGCTCTCGGTGCAGGCGCGCTGCAAGCAGGTTGAACCGGATCAGCCCGGCTGGCCGGCAGACGGTTACCGGGGCGACTACATCAAGGACGTGGCCAAGGCTTATCTGGCCCGGGACACCGTGCACGCCGACGGCCACGACGTGGCCGGCAAAGGTGACGCGGGGGACCTGGACGCCATCCGCCGCTTCGCCGTGGCGTATCTGCGCCACGAACAGGACCTGGATCTCAAGGCCTTCGGCGTGGCGTTCGACGTCTATTACCTCGAGTCTTCGCTCTACACCGACGGCAAGGTGGAGAAGACGGTCAAGGAGCTGGTGAGCCACGGCCACACCTACGAGAAGGACGGCGCCCTGTGGCTGAAGACCACGGACTTCGGCGACGACAAGGACCGGGTGATGCGCAAGTCCGACGGCAGCTACACCTATTTCCTGCCGGACGTGGCCTATCACGTGAACAAGTGGCAGCGCGGCTTCCACCGTGTAGTGGACATCCACGGCGCTGACCACCACTCTACCACCGTGCGGGTGCGCATCGGCCTGCAGGCGCTGGACATGGGCATCCCCAAGGCCTGGCCGGACTACGTGCTGCACCAGATGGTGACGGTGATGCAGGGCGGCGAGGAAGTGAAGATATCCAAGCGCGCCGGCAGTTACGTGACGCTGCGGGACCTCATAGAGATGGTGGGCTGCGACGCGACCCGCTACTTCTTCATCATGCGCAAGTCGGATTCGCAGTTGGTCTTCGACGTGGACCTGGCGCGCTCCAAGACCAACGAGAACCCGGTGTTCTACATCCAGTACGCCCATGCCCGAATCATGAGCGTGGAGCGCCAGCGCAAGGAGAAGGGTATCGGCTTCGACGCCGCCAACGGCCGCGCCAAGCTCGGCCGGCTCCAGGATGCCCATGAACAGGCGCTGATGGTGGAACTCTCGCGTTACCCGGAGATGGTGGAGTCCTCCGCCCGGGGCCTGGAGCCGCACCAGATGGCCCAGTACCTGCGCGAGGCGGCTACCGCTTTCCATGGCTTCTACGACAGCTGCCCGTTCCTGGTAGAGGACGCGGACCTCAGGGATGCGCGTCTCACCCTCGCTCTCGCGACGCGCCAGGTGCTGCGCAATGGCCTTACACTATTAGGTGTGAGCGCACCGGAGTCCATGTGATGTTAAAAATCAGGAATTTTGCTTCAGGGCGAGGCAAAAATGTCCGAGGAACCGGAATGCACTTTTCTGTGCATGAGGAAGCCGAGGACATTTTTAACGACGCCATGAAGCAAAAGGGCGATTTTTAATGGCGAAGGATTACAAGAACTCGCCGAAGCCCAAGGACAAGCCGAAGAAGAGCGGCGTGTTCCCCTGGTGGGGCTGGGTCATCGTGGGCGCCATCGCCGCCATTGGCATCAGCAAGGGCGGGCCACTGCTATTTCAGGCGGAACTGCACGCGGGCAAACACGCTAGCGCGACCAAGGCGCCCGCTGCTGGCACCGTGAGCGCGGCACCGGCCGCTTCCACAGCGCCCCATTACGATTTCTACAAGATGCTGCCATCCTTCCAGGTGGTGATCCCAGGTCAGGACAAAGAAGTGAAGTCCGGCAACGAATCCACGCCGGTGCAGCAGCCGGGCAGCTACATCCTGCAGGTGGGTTCCTTCCCCACCTACGCCGACGCCGACAAGCTCAAGGCCAACCTGGCCCTGCTCGGCATCGAGTCCAGCATCCAGTCGGTGCAGGTGAACAACGGTTCCACCTGGAACCGGGTGCGGGTGGGTCCCATCAAGGACCTGAAGGAACTAAACTACGTGCGGGCGAAGCTCAACCAGAACCACATCGAGCCCCTGGTCATCAAACAAGGCCCCTGAACCGTCTCTCCCCTCTCGATCTAATAACTAAGGCTGCAACTGTCGGCGCCAGAACCCGTCCATGGCCGTGAACAAGTGCGTGCGGGCCGTGGGGCCGGAGATGCCGTGGGTCTTGTTGGGATAGATGAGTAGCTCGTAGGGCTTGCCCGCATCGGTGAGCGCCTGGATGAACTGCAGGGTGTTCTGCCAGTGCACGTTGTCATCCCCGCTGCCTGCCGCCAGGAGCAGCGGATCGCGCATGTCCTTGGCTGCTGCCACCGCTGAACTCTGCAGATAACCCGTCGGGTTCTGCTGGGGCGTGCTCATGTAACGCTCGGTATACACCGAGTCGTAATCCTCCCACTGAGTGACCGGCGCCACGGAGATGCCGGCGCGCCAGACGCCCGGTGCATGGGTCAAGGCATAGGCGGTCATGTAGCCGCCGTAGCTCCAGCCCCAGATGCCGATGCGGGAGGCATCCACATAGGCCTGGGATCTCAGCCACACCACCGCGGCCAACTGATCTTCCAGGGCGAGCTTGCCGAGCTGCAGCTTCACCTTGGCTTGATCTGCGTGACTGAAATACGTGGCCGCGCGGTTGTCCGTGGCGAAGAGCACATAACCCTCAGCGGCCAAGAACTGATCGAAGAGGAAACCGGTACCACCCCAGGCATCCCGCACCATAGGCGGAACATCGGGCCCGCCGTATTGGTACATGATCACGGGGTATTTCTTGTGGGGATCGAAACCCGGCGGCAGGATGAGACGTGCATAGACCTGCGTCTTGCCATCGCCGGCGGTGAAGGTGAAGTAGCTGGGCTTCGAGAAACTATAGGGCAGCTTCGGTGAGGGTTTCAGCAAGGCGAGCTGATGGCCGTCAGTGGCGGAGAGTGCCACCTGGGCGGGCACCAGGGTCGAGGACCAAGTATCCACGTAGCGGTCCGCCTGCCGGTCCATGTCGATGTCATGAGTGCCGAGCGTGGTGGTGACCGCCTGGGGTTCGCCGCCGGCCAGGGGCACGGAATACAACTCAGTGTTCAGAGGCCCATCCGTGTAGCGGGTGAAATACGCGACGCCGCGGGTCTCGTCCACGCCTTTCAGGGCGATGACGTTGTAGTCACCCTCCGTGAGCTTGCGGATCATGGCGCCGTTGCTGTCGAAGAGATACAGATGGGTCCAACCGTCGGCGGCGGTGGTCCAGAGGAAGCGGCCGTCCTTGAGGAACTTGAGTTCGCTGCGCACATCTATCCAGGCGGGATCCTTGAAGCTGGCGAGAGTGTGGAGATCGCTGCCATCTGCGTTCGCGAGATAGAGAGTCGCTTGAGTCTGGGCACGGTTAAGCACCAGGGCCCAGACCTTGTCCTCTTCCGGCAACCAACCGAAGCGCGCCAGATACGTATCGGGCGTGCCCGCCACCGGCAGCCACGCGGTCTTGCCCGATTGCAGGTCCCGCAGACCGAGTTTCACCAGGGGGTTGGGCGCGCCGGCGATCGGATAGCTCTCCATGAACACATCAGGCTGCTGTTGGATGTAGTTCACCAGGGGGAAAGCACGCACGGGGCGCTCATCGAATTGCAGGAAGGCGATGTAGCGGCTGCCGGGAGACCACTCATAGGCGGAGCGCAGCTCCAGCTCCTCGGTGTACACCCAGTCCAGCATGCCGTTCAGCACATCCGGGTTATGGGGAGCGATGAGCTGGACGGCACCGCCCGCCACCGGCGCGTAATGCACGTCACCGTCCAAGACGTAGCTGATCCATTTGCCGTCCGGCGAGATCTCCGGATAAGCCTTACTGCCAGCTTCGTGGGTGATCTGGCTGACCTTGTGGTCCGCCAAACCAAACAGATACAGCTGATCGTCGCTGGAGTAATAGAGATGCTGGCTGTCCGGCGCCCAGTGGTAACTGGACACGCCATAGCGGGTGATCCACTCCTGGTCCCGCTGGTTCTTGATGGCGGAAGGCGGCAGCGCTGCACCGGCCAGCTGCTTGCCGGTCATGAGCAGGCTGATCTTGCCGCTGTCGGTGTTGGCCAGGTACAGATCCGCGATCTTGGTCTTGGGATCCCGCAGCAGATAAGTCAGATGATGCCCGTCGCGGCTCCAGGCCAGGTTCTCCGGCGAATACCCGGTCATACCGGGTTCCGCGAAGATGTCGGCGATGCTATAGGACGGTGGTACGGCGACAGCCGGCAAAGCCTGGGAGCAGATGAGGAACAGCGGGATGCTCAAGGCCAGTCTTGATCTCATGAAGCCACCTTTTGGATCGACGATCGTTCAGTTATCCGTCTCATCCCCGCCGAGCTGGCGGAAGTCTATGCCCAGGGAGTTGAGCTTCCTATAGAGATGGGTGCGTTCCATGCCCACCCGCTCGGCGAGCTTGCCCACCTTGCCGCCGCAGAGCTGCAGCTGCTGTTCGAGATAGGCACGTTCGAAATGTTCGCGGGCTTCCCTGAGCGGCATGGCGAGGATGTCCTGCTTCACCAGTGCTTCGCCATCGCCGCCAGCGGAGAGCGGCGCGATGGCGGCCTCCACTTCTTCCAGGCTCACCTCACCTTCCTCACCCAGCATCAGCACCCGTTGCACCAGGTTCTGCAGTTCACGCACGTTGCCCGGCCAGGGATAGTTGCGCAGCCGGTTCTGGGCCGCGACGCTGAAGCGCCGGTATTTGAGGCCGTGCTGGTCCACCAGGTTATCGGTGTAATAGCGCAGCAGTTCGGGCACGTCTTCCCGATACTCGCGCAGCGGCGGCACACGCAACGCCACCGCGGCGAGACGCGTGTACAGGTCGCGGCGGAACAGGGCCTGATCCATCTGCATCTCGACCCGCGGCTCGGCGGCCGACAGGATACGCACGTCCAGGGTGCGGGCCGTCTGGCTGCCGACGCGGGTATAAGCCCCCTGCTCCAGCACGCCCAAGAGCGCCGCCTGCACTTCGGCGGCCATGTCGCTGAGATCGCTCAAGAACAAGGTCCCGCCGCGAGCCTGCTCGAAGCAGCCGGGGGATTCACCGCCCTCGCGGCCGCACAGGGCTTCCAGCACATCGCGCAGCCCCAGGCCCGCGAGAGAGACGTTAACGAAGGGTCCGGCGGCACGCCCGCTCAAGGCATGCAGGTAACGCGCGAGGGTCTCGCGGCCGCTGCCCGGCTCGCCCACCAGCATCACCGCGGCGTCGTAAGGTGCCAAGCGGCGCAGTTGGTCGCGCAGGGCCTGCATCTGCCGGCTCTTGCCCACAGGTTCCAGCAAGGGATGGCCGCGCTGGCCATGCTTGGCGCGGCTCTCACGCCCAGCTTCCACCGCCTGCTCCACGGTGCGCAGGAGCTTGGCCAACGAGAGGGGCTTCTCCACGAAATCGATGGCGCCCAGGCGCGTGGCTTCCACCGCAGTCTCCACCGTGCCGTGGCCGGACATCATCACCACCGGGAAGGCGAGCGCGCCGTCGCGGGTCCATTCGCGCAAGAGGCTGATGCCGTCCATGTCCGGCATCCAGATGTCGAGCAGCATGAGATCGGGATCACCCTGGGCGCGGGCGGCGCGCGCTTCGGCGGCATTGCCGGCGACGCGTACTTCGTAGCCCTCCTCGGTGAGGATCTCCTGCACCATGCCGCGGATATCCGCTTCGTCGTCCACCACCAATATCTGCGAGGCCCTCATTTCGCCTCCCTCCTGCCGCCGCTGCGGCGCTGCACGCCGAGCAGCAAGGCATTGCTGCGCGCGTCTTCGTTGACAGGCAACCTGATCATGATCTGCGCCCCACCCTCGGGGCGGTTCTGCACACGGGTGCTGCCGCCATGCTCCTCGGCCAGCTTCTTCACGATGGCGAGACCGAGCCCCGTGCCCTTCTGCTTGCTGGTGACATAGGGTTCGAAGGCCTTGCCGAGTATCTCGCTGTTGAAGCCGGGACCATTGTCCTCCACGAGTATCTCCGCCGTCTCCTCGTCTTCGCGATGGCAATAATGGGTGGAGATGCGCACGCTGCCATCCTTGCGCCCTTCCAGCGCTTCGTGGGAGTTCTTCAGCAGGTTGTGGAGTATCTGGCGCACGCGGCCCGAGTCGGCGTGCAGTGGCGGCAGGCTCACGTCCAGGTCCACCTCCACCTGCATGTCAGTCTCGCGGGTACGGTACAGGTCCGCCACCTCTCGCACCAGTGCGTTGAGGTCGAAGGCGGTGATCTCCAGAGCCGGCGCACGGGCATACTCGCTGAAGGCGTTGACCATGGACTTCAGGGATTCCACCTGCTGCACGATGGTGTGGGTGGCGCGGTCCAGCACGTCCGCATCCTCACCCTTGAGGTCGCCGAGATACCGGCGGCGGATACGCTCGGCGGCCAGTTGGATAGGCGTGAGGGGGTTCTTGATCTCGTGGGCGAGACGGCGCGCCACTTCGCCCCAGGCGGCTTCGCGCTGGGCGTCCATGAGCTGGGTCAGGTCGTCGAACACCACCACCCGTCCCGGCGGTATCTCGCCGGTGGAGGGCAGGGTGGCGCAGCTCACCATCAGCACGCGCCGGCCCGCCGGACCCAGCAGCACCATCTCCTCACGCCATTCCCGGTCCTCGGCATCCAGGTGCCTCCGGCAGGCGGCCACGAACTGTCCGAGCAATGAATCTTCGCCACCGACCGTCACCAGTGAGCGTCCCAGATAGTGCTGCAGGTCCGCCTGCAGGATGGCGCCGGCGGTGGGGTTCGCGGTCTTGAGCACCAAGGCCGCGTTGAAGGAGATCACGCCGGAGGACATGCGCCCCAGCACCGCACCCAGGTAGCTACGTTCGTTCTCCACCTGCTCGCGGCTCTTGCGCGCCGCCTCGCGCGCCTCCGCCAGACGCTGGGTCATCTCATTGAAGGAGGACACCAGGAAGCCCACTTCGTCCCGCGAGGGCAGCGGCAGGCGCGTTGTGAAATCGCCGCGTGCCACCGCGCGGGTTCCTTCCACGAGGTCCTGGATAGGCGCCACCAGGCTGCGGGCCGCCACGAACGCGCCCCATACTGCCATGAGTAGGCTGAGCAGTAATACCAGCAGCAGGGTCAACAGGAACATCAGCTTGAGCGGCGTGCGCAGCACGGTGAGTTCCCGGTAATGGGAATAGGCTTCCTGCACCTGGTTGGCGAGCGCGCTCTGCTCGCCCGCCACCGGATACAGTGCCTGCAGGCTGAGCTGATTCCACAGGGCGCCGGCGTTAGGCACCGGCACCACCGCGCGTATGTGCAGGCCGCCCTGGCCCACGGGATCGAGGCCCACGTATTCGTTGCCACTGCGCACCTGCATGAGCACTTCGGGGCCGGGCATGTCCGGTACGAGTGAGCCGGGCTGCGCCGAACTCGTGGCCAGGATGCGGTTGTTGAAGTCGCCGAACAGGGTGACTTCGCTCGCGCCGTTCTGGCGGCGAAGGGCGTCCAGCTGGTAACGCGCATCGCGCACGTCGGCCACGGCGAGATTGCGCGACATGCGCTCAGTGCGCACCAGGAGGTCACGCACCCGCGTGTCGAGGGCGGCGCGCGAGAGTGCCATGGCGTCCGACAGGGCGCTCTCCACCCGCACGTCGAACCAGCTGTCTATACCCTGGCTGATGAACTGGTAGGAGAAGTAATACACCAACACCACCGGCACGATGGCCAGCAGGCCGAAGGTCCGCACCAGCCGCCAGGTGAGGCGTGAACCGACGACGTTGCGGCGGTACTGGATGAAGAGCCGCACCAGGTTGAAGCTGATGACGCCGAACAGGGCCACGGCGGCGGCCGCGTTCAGCAGCACCAGCCAGACGTGCAGGCTCTCGAAGGATGCGGAGTTGGAAGTGCTCTTGGCGAGCGTGATGAGGGAGCCCAGCATGATGAGCATTCCGATGGCCATCAGGAGAGGCATGGCGTAGCGTTTCATGACACGAGTACCCACTGGTACCAATCGCTGGACAGATCCCAGCCCTTGAATAACGAGGCGATGAGCTGCAGGGGACCGGGGAAGCTCTTCACGTCCAGCACCGCGCGCATGCGGATGTTATAGGAAGCGCCCTCCTCCAGCAGCCGCGCATCGATCACCGGCAGGTCGCTCACCTGCCCGAGGTCAGTGATCGCTTCCCGGTAACTCGCGAAACTCTGCTGGTCACCGCTGTTTAGGTTGGTGACGATGAAACGGCGCGTCAGCGCATGGAAACTGATCTGGTAACTCTGGGTGAGGCTGGCGACGGTCTTGTTCCACATCAAGCTGCGGTGCTTGATGATCTCGATCTGCAGCTCGACCGTGAGCGGCAGGCCGTTCTCGAGGGCATTGACTGCATCGTCGCTGAGGTTCAGGTCCACGTCGGCGTTGAGGTAATACACGCCACCCGTGAGTTCGGTGTAGGCGGTGCGGATGACGAAGCCGCCCTGGTTGTCGTCGGCCCAGGCGGCGGAAAAGCAGGCCAGCGCGAGACTCGCGCCCATGAGCATAGCGGGTAGGCGTGTGCGCAAGCTCAAGGCTCCGGCGGCGCGTCAGGCGCGCTTGTGCAGACACGCATAGTAGAAACCATCCATCCCGCCCTCGCCGGTGAGCACCTGCCGTCCGGGACCCGCGGCCACACCCCAGTCCGCCACGAGCGGTAGGGCCTCCGCGTCCCCGTGTCCGGCCAGGAAAGCCTCCAGTTGCCGAGCGTTTTCTCGCTGGAATACGGAACAGGTCACGTACAGCAGCTTACCCCGGGGCGCGAGCAGCGGCCATAGCGCGGCCAGGAGCCTCGCCTGCAGCCCGGCGGCGACGGCCACCTCCCCAGGCGTGCGCCGCGCTTTCACGTCTGGATGGCGGCGCACCACGCCGCTGGCGCTGCAGGGCGCATCCAGCAGGATGCGCTCGTAGGGCACGCCGTCCCACCACTGGCCGGTCTGGGCCGCGTCCGCCACCTTAATCTTAGCCCTGAGCCCGAGGCGCTCCAGGTTCTCGGCGATGCGCGTGGCACGTTTGGCTTCGAGTTCCACAGCCACCACTTCTTCCAGGTCCGCATGCCGTTCCAGCACATGGCAGGTCTTGCCGCCGGGGGCCGCGCAAGCATCCAGCACACGCATGCCCGGGCCCGTATCCAGGAGCATCGCTGCGAGCTGCGCACCTTCGTCCTGCACCGAGCAATGACCTTCCACGAAACCTGGCAACGCGTCCACATCCATGGGTGCATCGAGCACGATGCCGTCCTCGGAATATCGGCACGCGCGCGCAGCGATGCCCTTCTCCATGAGCACTTCGAGATAGGCATCGCGGCCGATGAGCCGGCGGTTGATCCGCAAAGTGAGAGGCGGACGCCCGTTGCCTGCGTCCAGCATGGTCTGCCAATGTTCCGGCCAGTCCTGTCTCAGTTCCTCGATGAACCAGCGGGGATAAGCGTAGCGCGCCACCGGATCGGATTCCACGGCGGCCTCCAACTCTTTCTGCTCACGCTGGAAACGCCTCAGCACCGCGTTCACGAGACCAGCAGCCCATTCCTTGCCGAGCAGGCGGCAAGCTTCTACCGTCTGCTGCACCGCCGCATGGGCCGGCATGCGCATGGCGGAGAGCTGGTAGATGCCGAGTAGCAAGAGGATCTGCACGTCCCGGTCCGCGGCCTTGAGGGGCCGCTCCAGCATGCGTGAGGAGAGCGCTTCCAGGCGCGGCTGCCAGCGCAGGCAGCCGTAACAGAGTTCGCTGACGAGCGCCGCGTCGCGCGGATCGGCGGACTCCTTGGCAACCTGCTCCAGCGCCTGGGTGAGGGTGAGCCCGTCTTGCAACACCCGCAGCAAGGTGTGCACGGCCAGCACGCGGGGAGCTTGGAGCCCCATCAGCCGAAGCGCGCGTTGGAGAGGTCGTGGCCATTGGCGAAGTCCGCGGCGAGCTGCGCGCGGCCGCCGGCGGGTTGCAGTTCCAGGATGCGCAGCAAGCCCGCACCCGTGATCACATCGATGCCTTCGCGGCCCGCCGCCGCCACGCTGCCGTGACCGGCCGCCACCATCTGAGTGCCCACCGGTATCGCCCGCAGTATCCGCAAAGGCCGACCCGCGTACTGGGTATAGGCCACAGGCCAGGGGTTATAGGCCCGTACTGCGTGGGCCAGCTCCACCGCGGGTTTGCGCCAGTCGAGCTGCGCCTCTTCTTTCGTGAGCTTCTCCGCATAGGTGGCGGTCGCGGAATCCTGCGGGCTGCGCTGCACGTCCGGAAGCTTGTCGAGCGCTCTGAGTAAGGCTGCAGCTCCAAGTGGTGCCAGACGATCATGCAGAGTCTGGGCCGTGTCTTCTTCGGTGATGGGCGTGCGCGACTCCAGGAGCACGTCACCGGTATCGAGCCCCTTGTCCATCTGCATGATGCACACGCCGCTCTCGCTATCACCCGCGAGCAGCGCCCGCTGTATGGGCGCGGCACCGCGCCAGCGGGGCAGAAGCGAGGCATGGATGTTGAGGCAACCGAAGCGCGGTAAGGCCAGCACCTTGGACGGCAGGATCAGGCCGTAGGCCACCACCACCATGACATCGGCTTGCACATCGGCCAGCGTCCGCCGGGCGGCATCATCTTTCAGGCTCTCGGGCTGATGCACCGTGAGCCCGAGCGCGAGGGCCCGGTGCTTGACGGGACTAGGCGTGAGCTTGCGGCCGCGGCCCGCGGGCCGATCCGGCTGGGTCCAGACACCCACGACCTGATGGCGCGAGGCCGCTAGGGCATCCAGGGCCGCGAGGGAAAACTCCGGGGTGCCGGCGAAAGCGATACGCAGGGGGCTGCTCATGGGACGCCCGCGGGCGGCGTCACACGGAGGGCGCGGTGCTGGAACGGCGCTCCTTGAGTTCGCGCTCTTCTTTCTCGATGCGCTTGCGGATGCGTTGGCGCTTCAGGTCCGAGAGGTAATCCACGAACAGCTTGCCCTCGAGGTGGTCGATCTCGTGCTGGATGCAGACTGCGAGCAGGCCGTCCGCATCGAACTCCACAGCCTTGCCACCCCGGTCCAGGGCACGCACCCGTATGCGTTCGGCCCGCTCCACATCCTCATATACACCCGGCACCGAGAGACAGCCTTCCTGCATCACCTCGGTCCCCTCGCTGGAGAGGATCTCGGGGTTAATGAAGGCCATAGGCTCATCGCTGTCATCGGACACGTCCACCACGATGACCCGCTGGTCCACCCCCACCTGGGTGGCGGCGAGGCCTATGCCCGGGGCCGCATACATGGTCTCCAGCATGTCCGCGATCAGGGCACGGGTGGCCGCGGTCACGGCCGGGACCGGCTTGGCCTTGATGCGCAGCCGGGGGTCGGGAAAATGCAGGATATCGAGCAATGCCATAGGGATACCGTCTTAAAGGGGGGGGTTGAATGGGGGCTTATGCCCGGCGTATCAAGGACCCCAAATCCTCATGCACTTTTGCATAAAATGCTGCTAAAGTTATGATGCTACTGAAAAGTTGCCTAGCAGCCCTGCCCTGCGGTGACCCGGAAATGGGCCCTTCAAAGCCGGGTCGAGACCGTTCGCAAGGCATGTCAGACGAGTCGTGGAGACCGCATCAATGAACGATTATAACGCTCCCCGCTACCTCGCTGTGCTGCTGCCGGCGGCCCTGCTCGCCGCCTGCGTGCATGCGCCGAAGCGACCCACACCCATCGCGGCCCCCCAGCCCGCCACCGTGAGCGCGCCCGCCGAGGCCAGCGCCGCACCGGCGCCTACCATGCAGCCCGCCGCACCCCAGCGCTATACCGTGAAGAAGGGCGATACCCTCTGGGGGATCGCCTCCATATATCTGAAGCAGCCCTGGGCCTGGCCGGACATCTGGTATGCCAACCCCGCCATCAAGAACCCCCACCTTATCTATCCCGGCGACGTGCTGATCCTGGGCTACACCCAGGCTGGCCGTCCCACTTTGAGCGTGGAGCGTAACGGTGAAGTGGTGAGCGAGGCTCCGTTGCCTTCCACCGGTACTATCGCACCCGCTGCTTCGGCCGTGCCGGCACCGGTGGTGATGAGCAACCTGCCCGTCACCAAGCTGGAACCCCAGATCCATTACGAACCCCTAGACTTGGCCGTGACCACGGTCCCGTTGGACGGTCTGCGACCCTTCCTGTCCAAGACCCGCATCGTGAGCAAGAGCGAGATGGAAGACGCCGGCTACCTGATGCAGGCCAGCGATGCGCAACCGGCCATGGGTGCCGACACCGAAGTCTATGCCCGCGACCTCAAGGCCGCCGACGGCACGCGCTATGGGATCTACCACCTGGGCGACCCCTACGTGGATCCAGAGAGCGGCGATACCCTGGGCTATGAAGCCACTTACGTGGGCGAAGCCACGGTGCAGGACTGGGGCGATCCCCAGAAAGTTACCATCACCTCCACGGCACGCGAAGCCCGGGCCGGCGACCGCTTCTTGGCGGAGAGCGGCAACGGTGCCCTGGACCTGTCCTTCCCGCCCCACCGCCCGGCCAAGACGGTGAACGGCCAGATCGTGTCGGTGCTGAGCGGCGAAGCGCAGATAGGCCAGTACGACGTGGTGGTGTTGAACCGCGGCAGCAGCCAGGGGATAGACCCCGGCACGGTGCTCGGCATCTATCGCAAGGGTGCGAAGGTGAGCGACCCCCTGGGCGGTTCCGTGACCACACCCATCGAGCGCTCCGGCACGCTCATGGTGTTCCGCAGCTTCGATAAGGCGAGTTACGCCGTGGTGATGCTGGCGACCCGCGAGATCCACGTGAAAGACGTGGTGGCGAATCCTTGAAATCCGCAAGGATTAGTGACAGATTGAAGATGGATGGATATTTGAGTTTCCTGGAGGGTGCCTTCAAAAATTAGAGATTTTGTTTTATGGCGAGGCGCGGACGGGCGAGCAGGCGGAGCGTACTTTTCGGTACGTGAGCAATGCGAGGCCGGCCGTAACGACGCCAGGGAACAAAAGATCAATTTTTGAAGGCACCCTGAGACCTGCGGGAGATCGGGAAATAGACCCACAGGACGTACTGTACTGGCTGGCCCTGATCCGCGCTCCGCGGCTGGGGGCGGCCGGCGCCCTCCGGTTGCTGCAGCACTGCGGCAGCGTGACGGGATGTTTCACCTCTGCGCAATCCCTCCCGGCCAGCCCCGAACTCCACGCCGACACCCGCGCGTATCTCCGCCAACCGGATCTCGCCGCCGCCGAACAGGACCTGAGATGGCTGGAGCGTTCCGGCGCCCGCCTGATACCGATCACCGATGTCGGATTCCCGCCCCTCCTGCGGCAGATACCGGACCCACCTATCGCCCTGTTCGTGCGCGGTGACACAAGCCTGCTCGCCGCGCCGCAGCTCGCCATGGTGGGCAGCCGCAACCCCAGCGCCGAAGGCCGGCGCAACGCCGAAGAATTCGCCGCCTACCTCGCGCGCTACGGCCTCGTGATCACCAGCGGCATGGCGCTCGGCATAGACGCCTCCAGCCACCGGGGCGCGCTGAAAGCCGGCGGACACACCGTCGCGGTCTGGGGCACCGGCCTCGACAAACCCTATCCACCACGCAATATCGAGCTCGCCGAAGAGATCGCCGCCCACGGCCTCCTGGTGAGCGAGTTCCCGCCCGGCACGCCGCCCCTGCCCATGCATTTCCCGCGCCGCAACCGCCTCATCAGCGGCTTGAGCGTCGGCACCCTCGTGGTGGAAGCGGCACGCCAGAGCGGCTCGCTCATCACCGCACGACTCGCGAGCGAACAGGGCCGCGAAGTGTTTGCCATCCCCGGTTCCATCCATAACCCCATGGCGCGCGGCTGCCACCGTCTGCTGCGCGAGGGCGCGAAACTGGTGGAGTCGGCCACGGACATCTTCGAGGAACTGGCGCCGCTACTCAGACTGGAATTACCGGCCGCGGAGCCCGCGCCGGACAGCGCGGACACGGCGGCGCCGGAGGATCCGGAGTACCGCCTGCTCTTGAATTCGCTGGATTTCGCCCCCACCTCGGTGGATTCACTGGTGGAGCGCACTGGATTGACGCCCGATGTGGTTTCCTCCATGCTGCTTATGCTTGAGCTGCAAGGACACGTGGAAACCTCCCCGGGTGGCCGATATTCCCGGGTGAACAAGAGGTCATGACGTCATGATGAAAGAAAACGTACTCGACGTGCTCATGTATCTCTTCGAGAATTACCTGGATGACGACGACAACGAGACGGAGGCTGATCGCGAGACCCTGACGGTGGAACTGGAAGAAGCCGGTTTCGCCAAGCTCGAGATCAACAAGGCGTTCGACTGGCTGGAGAACCTGGCCAGGAACCCGCCCGACAGCGAACAGCCCATCGCGCAGCGCGACGCCTTGAGGGTGTACGCGCCCCAGGAACTGGAGAAGCTCACGGTGGAATGCCGCGGTTTCCTGCAGTATCTGGAGAACATCGGCATCGTGGAGCCGGCGCAGCGCGAGGTGGTCGTGGACCGCATCATGGCGCTGGACAACGCCGAGATAGACCTGGAGCAGGTGAAGTGGATCATCCTGATGGTGCTGTTCAACCGCCCCGGACAGGAAGATGCCTACGCCCGCATGGAAGAATTGGTGTTCGACGACTCCCTGGGAGTGATGCACTGAACATGGGTCCGGACACGCGAAAAATGCCGCACTCGCCGGGGCGAAAAGCCCCGGCGGCGACCGCTTTCTGACACCACCCGGCCCCATGCCGGGTTTGCTTTGTGTAGCTCGAAACTTGCATACCTAAAACCTTTTGTAGTATTGCTGTATATATATGAGTCAAAACCTGGTCATCGTCGAATCCCCCGCGAAAGCCAAGACCATCAAGAAGTACCTGGGTAAGGGCTTCGAAGTCCTGGCTTCCTACGGCCATGTACGCGACCTCGTGCCGAAAGAAGGCGCCGTCGATCCCGAGCATGACTTCGCCATGAAGTACCAGCTCATCGAGCGCAACGAGAAGCACGTGGACGCCATCGCCAAGGCCCTCAAGAAGGCCAGCGCCCTCTATCTCGCGACCGACCCGGACCGCGAGGGCGAGGCCATCTCCTGGCATCTCACCGAGATCCTGAAGGAGAAAGGCCTGCTCAAGGACAAGGACGTGCATCGCGTGGTGTTCCACGAGATCACCCAGCGCGCCGTCAACGAGGCGGTCGCCAACCCCCGGGCCCTGTCCCAGGAGCTGGTGTTTGCCCAGCAGGCGCGCCGCGCCCTGGATTACCTGGTCGGTTTCAACCTATCGCCGCTCTTGTGGAAGAAGATCCGCCGCGGCCTGTCCGCCGGCCGCGTGCAGTCGCCGGCGCTGCGCCTCATCTGCGAGCGTGAGGACGAGATCGAGAAGTTCAAGAGCGAGGAATACTGGACCATCGAGGGGCGTGCCGAGAAAGGCGGCCAGGCCTTCAGCCCGCGGCTGTTCCAGTTCCAGGGCACCAAGGTCGAGCAGTTCACCTTCCGGGACGAGAAATCCACCCGCGCCGCCGAAGCCGCCCTGCTGAAATCCGCAGGCGGCAAGCTCAAGGTCGCGAACGTCGACAAGAAGCAGCGTCGGCGCAACCCGACGGCGCCCTTCACCACCTCGACCCTGCAGCAGGAAGCCTCGCGCAAGCTGGGCTACGGTGCCCAGCGCACCATGCGCACCGCCCAGCAGCTGTATGAAGGCATAGACCTTACCGGCGAAGGCCAGGTGGGTCTCATCTCCTACATGCGTACCGACTCCGTGAACCTCGCCGCCGAGGCCGTGGCCGAGATCCGCGAGGTGATCGCCAAGCGCTTCGGCGCCGACCACCTGCCGCCGGAACCGCGCGTCTATAAGACGAAATCCAAGAACGCCCAGGAAGCCCACGAGGCCATCCGCCCCACCTCCGCGGCCCGTGCGCCGGAGGAGATCCAGGGCAAGCTCACCGACGAGCAGCGCAAGCTCTACGAACTCATCTGGAAGCGCACCATCGCCTGCCAGATGGAGCAGGCGGTGTTCGACACCGTGAGCGCCGACCTGGATGCCGGCGGCGACAGCACTTTCCGCGCCACCGGTTCCGTGATGGTGGTGCCGGGCTTCATGGCCGTGTACCAGGAAGGCCAGGACGACGCGGCCGCCACCGACGACGACGAGGAGCGCATGCTCCCGCCGCTGGTCGAGGGCGAGAGCATCACGCTCAAAGAGCTGCAGTGCGACCAGCATTTCACCGAGCCGCCGCCACGCTTCTCGGAAGCGAGCCTGGTCAAGGCGTTGGAAGAGTTCGGCATCGGCCGGCCTTCCACCTACGCCACCATCATCTCGACGCTGCAGCAGCGCGAGTACGTGGAGATGGATCGCAAGCGCTTCAAACCCACGGACGTTGGTCGCGTGGTCAGCAAGTTCCTCACCGAGCACTTCACCCAGTACGTGGACTACGGCTTCACCGCCCTCATGGAGGACGAGCTGGATGCCGTGGCGCGCGGCGAGAAGGAATGGGTGCCGGTGATGCGCGAGTTCTGGGACCCCTTCACCAAACTCGTGGCCCACAAGGAAGAGAATGTATCGCGCAAGGACGTGACCACCGAGGCCATGGACGAGAAGTGCCCGAAGTGCACCAAGCCCCTGTCCATCCGCTTAGGGCGGCGCGGCCGCTTCATCGGCTGCACCGGCTACCCGGAATGCGATTACACCCGTAACCTGGATGAGACCGCCGAGCAGGCGGCCCAGCCCCAGAAGATCGAGGGCCGCCAGTGCCCCAAGTGCAACTCAGACCTCATCATCCGCCGCGGCCGCTACGGCAAGTTCATCGGCTGCTCCGGCTATCCGAACTGCAAGCACATCGAGCCCCTGGAGAAGCCCGCGGACACCGGCGTGGAATGCCCGGAGTGCAAGCAGGCCACCTTCCTGAAGCGCAAGTCGCGTTACGGCAAGATCTTCTACTCCTGCGCCCGCTACCCGGACTGCAAGTACGCGGTGTGGAACCTGCCCCTGGCGCAGGCCTGCCCGAAGTGCGGCTGGCCGATCCTCACGGTGAAGACCACCAAGCGCAAGGGCACGGAACGGGTCTGCCCGGTGAAGGAATGCGGCTACGCCGAGCCCGCACCGGAGCTGGCGCCGCCGCCGGAAGCGGAAGCCGTCGCGACTACCACGACCTGATCTTCAGATGAACACCTCCGCCTGGCCGCTGCGCCGTGCTGTAGAAGCGGTCCAGGCCGGGGGCGTCATCGCCTATCCCACCGAAGCGGTCTACGGCCTCGGTTGCGATCCCCTGGAAGAATCCGCCGTCACCCGCATCTTCGAGATCAAGCAGCGGGATGCCGCCAAGGGGCTCATCCTCATCGCCGCCCAGATCGAACAGCTCCTGCCGTTCATGGCGAAGCTGTCCAAAGACGTGATGCACCAACTCGATGACAGCTGGCCCGGCCCTGTCACCTGGGTGGTGCCGGCTGCCGGCCATGTGCCCGGCTGGCTCACGGGCGGTCGCAGCACACTCGCGGTGCGGGTCACGGCCCATCCTGTGGCCAGTGCCCTCTGTACCGCCTGCGGCATGGCGCTCGTCTCCACCAGCGCCAATCGTAGCGGCCAGGCACCGGCCCGCTCCGGCCTCATGGTGCGCACCAGCCTCGGCGAGGCGGTGGACTGCATCGTGCCCGGCATCGTGGGTGGGCTCTCCAAACCTACCGAGATACGCGAAGCTCTCACCGGCAAGGTTTTACGCGCCGGATGAGGCCCTTTTATTGAAAAATGCCTTCCCTGGCATTTTTCAACTCGCATCGGCGCGAAGTAAATTCGCGCCTCGCTCCGGAAATCAAACACTTACGTGTTCGATTTTCGATGCGGCGCATCCCTGCGGCGCCTAACAGGCTGTCGCTCAACAGCCTGTTACCATTGGCGGCATGGATATAGAGGCCGTCGAGACCTACCTGCGTTCCCTGCAGGACACGATCACTTCCACGCTAGAGACCCTGGACGGCAAGGCACGCTTCCAACGCGACACCTGGCCACGCCCAGAAGGCGGCGGCGGTGAGAGCCGCGTGCTGCAGGGTGGCGCGCTCTTCGAACAAGCCGGTGTGAACTTCTCGGACGTGCACGGCAAGCAACTGCCCCCCTCCGCCACGGCCCACCGGCCGGAGCTGGCGGGCCGCGCCTGGCGAGCCCTGGGTATCTCCCTGGTGCTGCACCCGCGCAACCCCTACGTGCCCACGGCCCACATGAACGTGCGCTTCTTCGCCGCCCCCAAGGAAGGCGCCGAGACGGTGTGGTGGTTCGGCGGCGGCTTCGATCTCACGCCCTATTACGGCTTCGAGGAAGACGCGCGCCACTGGCATGCCACCGCCAAAGACGCCTGCGATTCCTCCTTCGGCGCCGAGACCTACACCCGCTACAAGAGATGGTGCGACGAGTATTTCTTCCTCAAGCACCGCAACGAGGCCCGGGGCATAGGCGGGTTGTTCTTCGACGACCTGAATGCGGAAGGCTTCCAGCGCTCCTTCGCTTTCATGCAGAGCGTGGGCGATCACTTCCTGCCGGCCTACACGCCCATCGTGGAGAAACGCCGTGCCATGCCTTACGGCGAACGGGAACGGCAGTTCCAGCTCTACCGTCGGGGTCGCTACGTGGAGTTCAACCTGGTATGGGACCGGGGCACGCTCTTCGGCCTGCAATCCGGCGGCCGCACCGAATCCATCCTCATGTCCTTGCCACCGTTGGTGCGCTGGGAATACGACTGGCGTCCGGAGGCTGGGAGTCGCGAGGCTGAGTTGTACGAGAAATTTTTGGTGCCTCGCGACTGGGTCTAAAAATGGATCTTTTGCCCTTTGGCGGTGTTGCGGTCGCCCTCGCCCTCCTCATGCACTTAAAAGTGCATTCCGGGGGCTCGGACGCCCGCGCCTACCCAAAGAGCAAAATCTCTCATTTTTAGACATACTTTCACTATGAAGAACATACAGCCTTTCCACTTGGCCTTTCCGGTGCACGACCTGGAAGAATCCCGCAGTTTCTATGCAGGACTCCTGGGTTGCCCCACGGGCCGGGAATCCAAGGAGTGGATCGATTTCAATCTCTACGGTCACCAGATCGTGGCCCATCTGGCGCCCGCCGAGGATGCTGCCGCCACCAACAAGGTGGATGGCGAGAACGTGCCAGTGCGGCACTTCGGCGTGATACTGGAATGGGATCAGTGGGAGAAGCTGGCGGAGCGGCTCAAAGGCAAAGTGAAGTTCATCATCGAGCCCCACGTCCGCTTCCAAGGCAAACCCGGCGAACAGGCCACCATGTTCTTCAAAGACCCCAGCGGCAATGCGCTGGAGTTCAAGGCGTTTCGCGATTTCTCTAATATTTTTGCTAGACAGGCGCATGACGAAAATTGAAGAAATCCTGTTTCGTCGGAAAATAACGCGCGGTAGCAGATCATTCCCGCGATTCTTGTATAAATACAATAATGCACAGTCGATTAACTATTTGCGAGACATTATTGTCTACTCAAAATTTTGGCTTTCGTCACCATATGACTTTAACGACCCCTTTGATACTCGAATTAATACGGTAATTAGCGGCAGTGGGCCTGAAATAATTAGGCGCATTCGAAAAGCGCTAGAGCGCATTGAAGATTCTTCCAGAAAAAAAGAAGATATAGATCGAGAAGCAGCGAAATTGTACGCGGATCTAAAAAATAAGAACGTAGATTTAAAGAAGCTAGCGAAGAATTCACACGAAATCACAATGCAAAGCTCGGGGGTTGTCTGTTTCTCAGAAGACCCTCGAAACATATTACTCTGGTCACACTACGCAAATCATCACAAGGGTATTTGCTTTCAGTTCAATATTGCCGTGAATCCCGATATCTTTCTTTACGCTCTTCCGGTGATCTATGCTGAAAAATATCCAACCCACAACTGGGTAAAAGAATCTGATGACAAATTTCGAGATGGTGTCTATACAAAATTCCGCGACTGGGAATATGAGAAAGAACGTCGAATAATGTCACCTGGACTCATGCACCAATATTTGCACTTTCACGCAAGTTCACTGGAATCAGTAATCTATGGCTGCAAAATCTCAGACTCACAGATAGATGAAGTAAGAAAACTTCTTGAAGAACGCAAAAGCAAATCGTTACCTAGATTAGCTGAGTACCGCGCTATCCAGTCTGATGACGCTTACATAATCAGATTGCGCAAAGTACCGGGTTGATATCGGCTGAGTTGTCTAACTATTGATTTGTCCGGTAAAGAACCCGACCAATACCAGCCCTATTACCACTACGCCTATTCCAACGTATAGCCAATCCTTTGCTCTTATATTCGCGGCCACGCCTGCAGCCAAACGCGCCAGGGGCGTGAAGAGCAGCACCAGGATACCCGCGTCCAGGAAGGCGCTGGGGTGCAGCCCCAAAGCTTCCTGCCAGACATAGGCCAGGATCGCGGTGATGGGACCGGAGGGCGTGTGCGGCATGTAGTCCGCGCCCTTCACCAGGAATATCGTGAGACCCGTCAGAATGGAGAGCACGCTCAGACCGATGCTGATGCGCAGGATCCACACGGTGATGAGACGGCGCTGGGCTTCCAGGCGTTCGCTCATACACCGAACCCCTTGAGCAGCATGTCCACGGCCACGAAGCTCAAGACCACGGCGAACACCCGGCGCAGGGCCAGCACCGGCAATACCTTCATCCAGTGGGCGCCGAGATAGGCGCCGGCCAGCACGCCCACGATCACGGACCCCGCGATGAGCGGCGACACATCGCCGTGGGAGAGGTAGTAACCGGCGCTGGTGGCTGCCGTCATGCCGATCATGAAGTTGGAGGTGGCGGTGGAGACCTTGAAAGGCAGGCGCATGAGCTTGTCCATGGCCAGCACCTTGAACACACCGGAGCCGATGCCTAAGAGCGCCGAGAGGAAGCCGGCGCCCACCATGATGCCGAAGGCCGGGCTCACGGCCGTGACCCGGTAATCCACCCACTCGTCCCCATCGCGGTAACGGCTGGCGAGGCGGAAGCGCCGGGCCAGGGGTGAATCCACTTTCGCCCCCGCCCGGTCATGGGTGCCGGGCAGGAAGGACATGACTGCGGAATAGAGCATGACCACACCGAACACCAGGAACAGCAGACGCGCCGGCAGCTGGTGGGAGATGAGCGCCCCCAGGAGCGCGCCCGAAGAGGCGGCCACTTGCAGGAACAGGGCGAGGCGTACGTTGGAGAGGCCGGTGCCCACGAAGCGTGGTGCCGCCCCGGTGGAGGTGGCGATGACGCCGAAGAGGCTGATGCCCACCGCCTGGGTGAGGGGCAGGTGCAACACCAGGGTGAGCAGCGGCACGATCACGAGACCGCCACCCAGGCCCGTGAGGGCACCGATGATGCCGGCGGCAAAACCGCCGAAGAGCACCACCAGCACTGTCAGCAGCGGGCTCACCGGTTCGCGGGATGCCGATAACAGTGCAGGCCGTGGTCGTTGACCATGCCTGTCGCCTGCATGAAGGCATAACAGATGGTGCTGCCCACGAAGCGGAAACCGCGTTTCTTCAGATCCTTGCTCATCTTGTCGGAGATCTCGGTGCTGGCCGGCACCTGGCTGCGGGTGCGCCAACGGTTGAGGAGGGGTTTGCCGCCCACGAAGGACCAGATGTACTCGTCGAAGCTGCCGAACTCCTTCTGCACCGCGAGATAAGCCTGCGCATTGGAGATGGCACTCTCGATCTTGAGGCGGTTGCGCACGATGCCGGCGTCTTTCAGCAGGCGCGCCACGTCCTTGCGGGTGTAGCGGGCCACTTTCTTCGGGTCGAACCTGTGGAAAGCACGCCGGTAGTTGTCGCGCTTGTGCAGGATGGTGGACCAGGAGAGGCCTGCCTGGGCTCCTTCCAGGATCAGGAACTCGAACAGCAGCCGCTCATCGTGCAGGGGCACGCCCCATTCCTTGTCGTGGTAGGCCGTATAGATGGCATCATCCGGCGGTGCCCAGTGGCAACGGACTTTCCCGTCTTCATGCTCTGATTTCTTGCCGGCCATTAGATCTTAAATGCGGGTGGTGTATCGCCGACCTTGGCGCCCTTGAACCAGCGTTCGAACTCGGCGCAGCGGGCCTGGCCTTCGCTTGGCGCCCAGGCCACGAAGTCCTGCTCGTCGGTGGGCACATAGGGCCCATGCTTGCACTCGAACACCACGGTGGCGGGGCTGAGGGTCACGATGCCGTGCCAGGTGTTGGCGGGGGTCTCAAGGCCCAAGGTCTCGCCGCCGGCCTTGAGACGGGTCAGCGCCGTGACCTTGCCGGCGTCGTCGAAATGGAGCACCAGCATGTCGCCGCTTACGATGAGCAGGAGTTCCCACTTGTCCGGATGGCGATGGGGCCGTACATAGGTGCCGGGCTCCATGGCCATGCACATGCGCTGGATGGGATCTTCGTGGCTGGGATGCAGGTTATGGTGGGTGCGCAGACGCGGTGCCACCTTCGCCTTGGCGTGCAGTGAAGCAACCAATGCCTGGTCGATGAGTTTCATGGAGACGGCCTTTGGGAGCAGGCCCATATTATAAAACGCGACGACCGCCTTGCGGCGGCCGTCTTCGAGGATTCATGCGACGACGATCAGAGCGTCACTTTGGAGACCATCTCCTCAGCCATGGGCTCCACGGGAGTGGCGTTGTTGGTGACGATGGCGATGCTGCCCTGGCCGGCGGGCACGATGACGCCGTGGAAGCCCTCTTCATCCACCGGCATGTTCTTGTCCACGTGGATGTGGGGCAGGAGCAGGATGGTCACGGGGCCGTGGTCGCCGTGCACCACGAGGTGCACCACCCGTTCGCCGCGGAACAGGCAGACGTGGGCGTAGGTGACGTCATCCATGCTGCCCTGCATGCGCACACCGGCGCCATGGAACACGTCCTCCACGTAGCTCGCGTCATGGATCAAGGTCTGGTCCGGGCCGATGGCGCCGGCTTCCTCGGGATTGGTGATGTGCGCCACCACGGCGCCCGCCAGATCATCCCCCGACGGATGCTGATGCTGATAGGCGGCGGTGGCCAGCGCGAGCGTGAGCAAGCCGCTGGCGGCCGCCGCGACCCAGGGGCGCCACAGGCGCGGCGTATGCTTTAGGGAGGCGTCCAGCACGATGCGGGCTTCGAGACCCTCAGGCACCGGCACGGCGAAGGCCCGCTCCAGACGCCCTTCCAGGGACTGCATCTCGCGCACGAAGGCGGCGCAGGCGTTGCAACTCTTGCAATGCTCCGCCACGCCCGCTTCCAGGCGACTGGGATCGGCGCCCACCTGGCGGCGCACGTCAAGGCAAGTGACGACAGTGCTCATGCGATCTCTTCTCCAAGTCTCTCTCCACCCAGACCGAGCATCTCGCGCAACTGGTTGCGTGCGCGGTGCAGGCGCGTCAGCACCGTGCCCTGGGTGAGCTCCAGCATCTCGGCGATCTCCTGGGTGCTGCAGCCCATCAGGACCTGCAGCGCCAGGGGATCGCGGTATTCGGGCGCCAGCTTCCAGAGGGCGCGACGCACATCCTGTATATCCGTATCCGATCCACCGACGTTGGCGTGGGGATCGATGAGCGGCAGGTCATCTATGGCGACCGTAACGCGGCGCTTCGATATCTCCCGCATGAACTCGTTGCGCAGGATGGTGATGAGCCAGCGGCGGGCAGCCGCCTCCTCGCGCAGGGAGTCCAGGGAGCGCCAGGCCCGCAGGAGGGTCTCCTGCACCAGGTCCTCGGCCAGTGCCCGGTCGCGGCACAGCCAGTAGGCGTAACGGAACAGACCCGGTACCTGGGCCCGGGCAAGCATCTCGAAGCGGTGCTGGTGTGCCCCCATGGGAGGAGAGACCTCGCCTGGGGCGGGTTTATTACGCGGGTCGGACATCAGGTCGCGACGATAGCCGCCGTCCAGAGCACCGGACCCGTGGGCAGGCCCGTGGGAGAGCCTCCCTGGGGTTCGAGGGAGATGGCGAGACCCTTGGCTGCGGCCAGCTTGGCCAGGAGTTCGGGCGTCACGGTCTCGCTGGCGAGCCCGTCGCTGTTCATGAGCCCCATGGGCACCGGGTTGCCCGAGCCCGGCAGCATCCACAGCTCATAGGACTTGCCCGCCGGCGGCGGGTTGGGGCTGACCGCCTTCATGTCGATGCGGTTGGCTTCCGGATGCACGCTGATGAGCCAGAGGGGCTGGCCCTTGGCATCGGACACGAGAGCGAACGCGGCGGCCTTGTGCTCGGCGCTCGGCAGGATGCGCTGCGTCACCACGAGCACCGCCAGTACCACGGTGGCGGCCACCGCCCAGGTGCGCCAGAAGGTGTTGCGCACGGCTTCGCGGCGCGGACGCGCATCGGCACGCACGCGGCCGAGGATGCGCCACCAGAGATAACCCGGCGGGTCCACCGGTGCGAGCTTGAGGTTCCAGGCGGCGAAGCGTTCTTCCCAGGCGCTGAGTTCGCTGCGCAGCGCCGGCCTCTCCATCAGAAGACGCTCGAAGCGGCGGCGCGCACCGCCCGTGAGCACGCCGAGCACGTACTCGCCGGCGAGCAGGGTATGCAGTCTTTTGTCCTGGTACTTCATGTCATGCCGCTTCCAGGCAGCGTTTGAGGCTCTCGAGCCCACGCCGCACCCAACTCTTGACGGTGCCGATGGGGGAGCCCAGGTTCACGGCGATCTCTTCATGGGTGCAGCCGTCGAAGTACGCGAGCTTGATGCTCGAGCGCTGTCCGTCGTTCAACCGCTGCATGCAATCTTCCAAGGCCCTCTCCTCTGCCTTGCTGATGAGCCCCGTGTCCGTGGATTCCGCCACGAGCCCGGCGACTTCCGTCGAACCGTCCTCTATCCCCTCGAGCATGGGCTCGAGAGACACTTCGCGGCGCTGGCGGCGCAGGGTGTCCAGCGCCCGATAGCGGCAGATGGACACGAGCCAGGTCATAGGGGCGCCCTTCTCGGCCGAGTAGCTGCCGGCATTGCGCCACACGCTCAAGAGGGCGTCCTGCAGGGCCTCCTCTGCCAGGTCCCGTCGTCTCAAGATACGCAGCAGGATGGCGAATAGTTGCGGGGAGACCTGGTCGTAGAGCTCCTGGAAGGCCGACTGGCGGCCCTGGGCCATGGCATGCAGGAGGTCTGCAAGCCTATGGTTGCGGGACTCGATGAGCTCCAGGGAAGCTGGCATGGGGCAGGTTAACCTTTATTTTCAGTGTATTACTGGCTCATCCGGCGGCTTTGTTTTACCCTATTTGGACCCTTTTTGCAGCCTCCGCTCCAGGGTTCCCTTAAGGAGTCCATCCGTGACCCGCGCTTCCCGCCCTTCCGGCGGCTACCCTGCCATCCGCCCGCGCCGCATGCGCCGCGATGCTTTCTCCCGCCGCCTGATGCGTGAGACCCGCTTGAGCGCCGCCGACTTCATCTATCCCGTGTTCCTGGTGGAAGGACAAGGCCGGCGCGAGCCCGTGGAATCCATGCCGGGCATCGAACGCCTGAGTCTCGACGGACTGCTCAAGGAAGCGGAGCAACTCCTGGCTCTCGGCATCCCGGCCGTGGCCATCTTCCCCAACCTCCCGGCGGACAAGAAATCCCTGGACGCGACCGAAGCCCATAACCCCAAGGGCCTGGTGCAACAGGCGGTGCGCGCGCTCAAGAAAGAGTTCCCGGCGCTCGGCGTCATCACCGATGTGGCGCTGGATCCCTACACCACCCACGGCCAGGACGGCATCATCGACGCCACGGGTTACGTGCTGAACGACGAGAGCGTGGCGGCTCTGGTGCGCCAGGCGCTCTCCCATGCGGAAGCCGGCGCCGACATGGTGGCACCCTCGGACATGATGGATGGCCGGGTGGGCGCCATCCGCGAGGCGCTGGAAGCCAAGGGGCTCATCCATACGCGCATCCTCGCCTACTCCGCCAAATACGCGTCGAGCCTCTACAGTCCGTTCCGGGAAGCGGTGGGCTCCGCCAAGAACCTCGGCAAGGCGGACAAGCACACCTACCAGATGGACATAGGCAACAGCGACGAAGCCCTGCGTGAAGTTGCGCTGGACCTCGCCGAAGGCGCGGACATGGTGATGGTGAAACCCGCCCTCACCAACCTCGACATCATCCGGCGCGTGAAGCAGGAGTTCGGCGCGCCCACCGCCGCCTACCAGGTGAGCGGCGAATACTCCATGCTCATGGCGGCGGCGAAGAACGGCTGGCTGGATGAGCGGGCTTGCGCTCTCGAATCCCTCACGGCCATCAAGCGCGCCGGCGCCGACGCCATCCTCACCTACTTCGCCAAGCGCGCGGCCCAATGGCTCAAGGAAGGCGCCTGAGGACGCCTGTCCCCGGCCATCCCGCTCCGCACCTCATGAAGCAAGCCCCCGACCAGTACACGATCATCGGCCATCCGGTGGATCACAGCCTGTCGCCCGCCATCCACGCGACCTTCGCCCGCCAGACGGGCCAGGCGCTGCACTACGGGCGCATCGATGCGGCCCCCGGCGAGTTCGCCGCGGCGCTGCGGGAGTTCCTGGCTTCCGGCGGGCGCGGGTTGAACGTGACCCTGCCGTTCAAGGAAGAAGCCTACGGCCTCTGCCATGTGCTGGCCTCGCGCGCCAAGCGGGCACGGGCGGTGAACACCATCTTCGTGCACGAAGACAGCACCCTGGCCGGAGACAACACCGACGGCACCGGCCTCGTGCGCGATCTCAGGCTGAACCGGAAGATCGTCCTCAAGGGCAAGCGCATCCTGCTCCTGGGGACTGGCGGCGCGGCGCGCGGCGTGCTGCCAGCGCTCCTGGATGAGAAGCCTGCGCGGATGTATATCGCCAACCGCACGCCGGAGCGCGCCATGAAGCTGGCTGAGCGCCATCCGGATCACCATGTGCAGGGCGGCAGCTATGAAGACATCGGCGACACCACCTTCGATCTCGTGGTGAACGCCACCTCCGCGAGCCTCACGGGCGCACTGCCGCCCCTACCGCGGGATTGTCTGGAACCCAGCGCCGTGTGCTACGACCTCTATTACAGCGACCGACCCACGGTCTTCATGCTCTGGGCCGAGCAGCAGGGCGCGGCCCAGGTGTTCGATGGCTGGGGCATGCTGGTGGAGCAGGCCGCGGAATCCTTCCACCTGTGGCGCGGCGTGCGCCCCGACACCACGGCGCTCATCGCCACCCACCGGATCTGAGCGGTCCCGGCCGTGCGCGCATCCAGCTTCGTCATCGCCGCTTCCGTCGCCGCCATCACGGTGAGCGTGTGGGCATACTTCAACCAGCCCCATCAAGAACCCCTCTGGCCCGGCCACATCCAGGGTTTCTCGTTCTCGCCGCTGCGCGCCGACGAGGACGCCATCGCCCACCGCTTCCCCACCGACGCGGAGATAGACGCTGACCTCAAGCTGCTGGCCGGCAAGACCGACTCCATCCGCACCTACACCACGGAAGGCTCCATGGGGAACATCCCGAAGCTAGCGGCGCCCTATGGCTTCGAGGTGATGTTGGGCGGCTGGGTGGACAGCGACCGGGAAAGGAGCGAGGCGGAAGTGGCACGGCTCATCCAGATCGCCAACAGCAACCATAACGTGAAGCAGGTGATCGTGGGCAACGAGGCGGTGCTCACGGGCGTCTTGCCGGAGAAGGATCTGATCGCCTACATCGACCACGTGCGCGGCTCGGTGCGCCAGTGGGTCGGCACCGCCGAGACCTGGAACACCTGGATGATGCATCCGGAGCTCGTGAAACACGTGGACTTCATGGGCGTGCACATGCTGCCCTACTGGGAAGGCGTGGACGTGGAGCAAGCGGTCAACTACATAGACCTGCGCATGCAGGACCTGGAGAAAGCCTATCCCGACAAGCCCATCATCATCGATGAGGTGGGCTGGCCGAGCTACGGGCGCACCCGCGGCGCCGCGGTGGCCTCGCCGGCCAACGAGGCCATGTTCCTGCGTCGCTTCCTGGACCACGCTGAGGAACACGCCTGGTCCTACCGCATCATGGAGGCCTTCGACCAGCCCTGGAAGGAACAGACCGAGGGTGCGGTGGGCGCCTACTGGGGCGTGTGGGACGTGGACCGCAAGCTGAAGTTCCCGCTGCTTCACCCCATCGTGAACATACCGAGATGGCCGGTACTGGCCGGCACCTCGGTGCTGATGGCGGCGCTGTTCCTGATGCTGCTGTTCGCCCGCAGCGGCACGCTTAAGAAACGCGGCCGCAGTTTCCTCGCGGTCATCGTGTACGCCACCTCCACCACCTTCGTGTGGGTGTTCTACGACTACACCCAGCAATACTTGTCTATCACCAGTATCGCTGTGGGCTCGCTCCTGTTCACCGGCATGGTGGGGGTGATCCTGGTGCTGCTCGCCGAAGCCCACGAATGGGCTGAAGCCCATTGGGTCACTGTGCGGCGGCGCGCCTTCGACCCCATGAGCGTACCGGACGCGGAACTGCCCATGGTCTCGGTGCACGTCCCCACCTACGACGAACCGCCGGGCATGGTGATGGAGACCCTGGATGCGCTGGTACGTCTAGATTACCCGAATTACGAAGTGCTGGTGATAGACAACAACACCCAGGATCCAGCGGTATGGCAACCCGTGGAAGCCCATTGCCGCAGGCTGGGCGCCCGCTTCCGCTTCTTCCACGTGGAGCAGCTCGCCGGCTTCAAAGCCGGCGCACTCAACCTTGCCCTCAAGCACACCGCACCGGAAGCCGGCGTCATCGCGGTCATCGACAGCGACTACGTGGTGGAGCGCCATTGGCTCAGGGATCTCGCGCCGCTGTTCGCGGGCACGAACATGGGCGTGGTGCAGGCCCCCCAGGATTACCGCGACGCGGGCGCCAATGCCTTCAAGGCCATGTGCCACGCGGAATACCGCGGCTTCTTCTACATCGGCATGATCACGCGCAACGAACGCAACGCCATCATCCAGCACGGCACCATGACGCTGATCCGGCGTGCAGTGCTGGACAGCGTGCAGGGCTGGGCGGAGTGGTGCATCACCGAGGACGCCGAACTGGGTCTCCGGATATTCGAAGCGGGTCTGGAAGCCGCCTACATCCCGCGCAGCTATGGCGGCGGGCTGATGCCGGACACCCTGCTGGATTACAAGAAGCAGCGTTTCCGCTGGGCCTACGGCGCGGTGCAGATACTCAAGCGCCACGCAGGCACGCTCTTCACCGGCGGCGGCAAACTCACCCTGGGGCAGCGCTATCATTTCCTCGCCGGCTGGCTGCCCTGGCTCTCGGACGGTTTCAATCTGGTGTTCAACGTCGCCGCCCTGTTCTGGTCGGCGGCCATGGCGCTGTTCCCCCACGAGATAGACCCGCCGCTCATGGTGTTCTCGGCCCTGCCGCTGGCGCTGTTCGCCTTCAAGATCGCGAAGCTGCTGCACCTCTACAGCACCCGGGTGGGCGCCAGCTTCCGTCAGACCCTGGCGGCGGCCATCGCCGGCCTGGCTTTGAGCCACACCATCGGGCGCGCGGTGCTCTCCGGCCTCTTCACCCGCAACCAGCCGTTCTTCCGCACGCCCAAACGCGCCCACGCCCATGCGTTCCTACAGGCGCTGGCCGATTGCCGCGAGGAGAGCCTGATGATGCTGGGGCTGTGGCTGGGCGCCTGGGCGGTCTATGCGGAAGTGGGCACCGTGATGCAGGATCTCGCCGTGTGGGTGGCGGTGCTCCTGATCCAGTCCATCCCCTATTTCGCCGCGCTGTTGCTGTCCCTGGTGAGCGCGCTGCCGCAACTCTCCTCCGGCCTCATCGGCAGTGCCGAGGAGATGGATGCGCTCGCGCATGTGGTGCTCGGAGACGAGCCCCACTCTTAACGTATCGAAAAATTCCTTCTGTGCTTGCTCCTGCAAGCACAGAAGTGCCGGGGTGCCCATCCTGGGCACCCGCCTGGCGCATGCGCCAGGCCCAGGATTTTTTCTAGCCGTCATCCCGGTACACGCCCGGGCTGACGGCGGCGGCACTGATCGCTATGCTCCTGCTTCGCTCTCAGCCCAGCCCGCACATCCTATGCGGGCGTTCGCGGTGATGCCGCGAACCCCTGTGCCGCCCAATCTCTTATCATTCTGTACTTCAAATTAGAAGTTGATGATGTTGCCGATCACGAACTGGCGTTCGTTGGCGCCGGGCATCTTCACCAGCGGCCAGGCGAAAGTCACGTAGATCACGCCGCCGTAGGCGCTGCGTATGTCCCCCAGCCGCAAGGCAATGCCGGCATCCGACAGGGTGCGGCTCCAGCCGCCGGTCTCGAATTGCCTGATCTGGCCCGCGTCCGCATACACCGAGAACCCCACCTGATAGGTGTTGAAGATGCGGGTCTGGGTGAGTACGCGGTCCGCGATGCTGGCCTGCCAGCGGCGATCGCCGATGAGGAAATAATTGGGATAGCCGGGCATGCCCTGCAGGCCGCCAAGATAGAGCTGGTACTCCGGATCCGGGTGCAGGCTATAGTCCACGCTGCCGTGCAGCACGATGGTGTGGGCCCCGAAGGTCTGGTTGTAGAGAGTGAAGGTGAGGTTGCCGAGCACGTTGCGGTCCGCGCTCGGCTCGTGGCGGCCGGTTAGGCTCGTGGTGGCGAGCAGTAGGGTGTCGCCGTGCACATCCGCACCGTAACTGCTGTTCAGGGAGTAGTACCAGGCGGGCACGGTGCTGCCGAAGACGGTACCGAAGTAACCCGCCTGGAGAGTGGTGTTCCAGCCCAGGTCGTAATCCTCGGCGCGCCCGATGAGCGCCAGGTTGGTGAAAGTCGCGTAGCGGTCCTGGAAATACTCGAAGCTGGCCAACAGCCCGCCGAAACGCCGTGGCGCCAGCGAAGGCATGGGCAGCGTCACGTCGGGGAAAGTCTGCAAGGGGCCGTAAGCGAAATCCTGGTAGAGGAAGCTGGCACCGACACGGGTGCCCGCGTCGCCCTTCCAGTCCAGGAGCTGCATCCAGTCCAGCTCGTCGCTGTGCTGGATCGCTTCGGCGCGCCAGGCTAGGTTCGCATGGTCGTAGAAGTTGAGGTTCTGCTCCTGATCCAGGTAGTGCCCGAACACAGACCAGGGAGTCCGGTCCTCGTAGAACGGCTGGCCCACGTCCATGGTACGCACTGGGCCGTCCGAGAGATGTTTGTAAGTGGCATTCAGGGTCCAGCGGCTGTCGAACAGCGCCGGATCCCCGTAGCTCAGCTGGTTGCCGCCGCGCTGGGTGTCGCTCACGTGCCCCAGCGCCACGGTCTTGCCGGTGCCGAGGAAGTCCACGTCCTCGAAAGAGGTGTTGTAGCTGCTCTGCCCGCCCACGTGGGCGAAACTCAGGTTGAACTTGAGGGTCCAGGCATCCTTGACGTGGGCCTCCACGTCCACCGTATCGCCGGTGCAGCCCACCGGCGTGATGACTGCATAACGCAGGAACGGCAGCGCCCGCAGCCGGCGCTCGCTCTCATAGATGATGCGCGGGTCCACCGCTTGGCCCGGCTGGAACAGGAGTTCGGCGCGCACTGCCCCGGGGTGGGTAGCGATATGCAGCGTGTCGGCGGTCTTAGCGTACCAGGTGTCTTCGGTGGGATCGTCGAGATCAAAGACGTTATCCACCACCACCTTCACCTGGCCGATGTGGTAACCGGCCGCCGCCAGGGCTTCCCAGCCGTGCTGGCCCTCCCATTGTTCGGGATCGGTGGATGCGGGCACCGGACAGGCGCCCGGTGCATCGGCGCGGGCAACGGTGCAGGCGCCGGACAGCAGGATTGCCGCCAGGAGGCATGCGTGTGCCTTCAACCGCATCTGTGTGTCTGGCACCTGCGCGGCCCATCTCGTACTCACCACAGAAATCCCTGTTTTGACACCCCTCCCCGGCGGCGTCTTTATACCGGCTAGCATACCGGAGTGCCAGCCTCGGCTGGACGGGGAAGACAGCATCAGGCGACCCCCTTGAACGCCTCAGGGTACGGGGTAGGGACGTATTTACGGAATCTGGAGGGCACTCACGGGGGTCCAGCGGCTTTTGCGCCGGGCACTGCGGGTCTCCATAGTGTCGCCGTCGTAATCCATGGACTGGATGGGGCCATCCATCTGCCCGCGGCATGCCAGGACGTTGGCGTTGATCACGGCGTATTGCGCGCCGTCCAACTCCGTTAGAGCCGCGACATATACCCCGCAGCGGCGGCAGATGAGGAAATCGGTGATCCGCAAACCGAAACGATAGCGGACGAGTTCCCGGCCATCCACCACCCGGATGCTCAACCGCCCTGCCGGATCGGAGGTGCTCAAGGCACCATGGGCGCGGCAGAAGGTGCACTGGCAGGCGCGCAGGGGCAGCTCACGAGGCTCAAACTCGGTCTCGAACTCGATGCTGAGGTTGCCGCAATGGCAGCCGCCGGTGATCTTCATGGTGTTACGCCTTCAATCGAGCAGACTCGCCACTCGCGACAAGGTCGCGCCGCAGTGGGCCATGATCTTCAGATCCAGCAAGGCATCGGCGCGGGTGGCGCCCAGGTTGAGGGCCGCCACGGGACGGCCGCGCTCCACCACCGCCCGGGCGAGACGGAAGCCGGACCAGACCATGAGGGAAGAGCCCACCACCAGGAGCGCATCGGCGGCTTCAGCCCGCCGTAAGGCTTCCTGGGTGCGCTTTGTGGGGATGGCGTCGCCGAAGAACACCACCGCGGGTTTCTGCACGCCACCGCAGTCTTCGCAGGCGGGCACATCGAAGCCGGAGAAATCCTGCGCTTCCAAATCCGCATCTCCATCGGGCGCATGGGTAGCCAAGAGGCCGGTCCACTCCGGATTACGCGACTCCAGTCCCTGCTGGAAAGCAGCACGCGACACGTGTACCCCGCAACCGAGACACAGCACTTCATCCAGGCGGCCGTGCAGATCCGTGACCTCGCGGCTGCCGGCCTTCTGATGCAGGCCATCCACGTTCTGGGTGATGAGATGCGCGATGAAACCGGCGGCCTCGAGCCGCGCCAGAGCGTGATGGGCCGCATTGGGTTCGGCGCGGGAGAAATGCCGCCAACCCAGGAGACTGCGCGCCCAGTAACGCTTGCGCACCGTCTCGCTCATGAGGAAGTCGCACATCTGCACCGGCGGGCGGCGCTTCCAGGCGCCCGCGGCGTCGCGGTAATCGGGGATGCCGGAGTCGGTGCTGCAGCCGGCACCCGTGAGCACCAGCAGGCGCTCGCGTCCGCGGCACCACCCGGCGAGGAGTCCGGCGTCGTCGCCGGCTGCGATACTCTCGGCGGGTGAACTCATGCTGCCATCATCAGAAGAGCGCGAGGATCACGCCCGCCATGCTGAAAGCGACGGTGTAGTAGCCGGCATTGATGAGGAAGAGCTTGAGGCTCTTGCGCTCGAACAGGGTATCCATGCCGATGACCGCCGTAGCCAGCATGCCCCCGATGAAGCCCACCGCGAGACCGTGACTCAGGCCCCGGCCCGGTGCCCAGTTCGTCAGCACGCAATCCAGCACTCCGGCGGCGAGCAGGAGCAGCGCCAACAGGATGATGAAGAAACGCGCCTGCACCTTGGGATCAGTGTTGTGTTCGTTGGGGGTGCCGGACTCCCGGGCCCAGGCGTTGGCGAACAGCATCGGCGAATACCACACGCCTCCCAGCACGAACATGATGACGGCGGAAGCGAGGATGCCGAGGAACTGCAAAGTCATGGAAGGCTCCTGGATGGGATGGGCGTGACCGGAAGACCGGCGCGGGACCACTACTATATAACGGTGGGCAACGGCGGGCGGGGTCTCTCACCATAAGGGAACCAGTGGCCCCAAGGCCGGTCCTATACCGGGCCATCACGCGCATCACCGGAGTGCATCATGTCGCGCATGACCGACAAGCTGAGATGGGCCTTCATGGGGCCGGGCGGGGTACGCAACGGCTGGCGCTTCGCCGTGTTCGCGGTGATCTGGTACGCCTCGGGTTACGTGCTCTTCCCCCTGGCGGCTCTGGTCTACACCTTCTCGGATACGGGTTTCACGCCCGCCGACATCCTGGTGTACAAGCTCTTCGATGCCGCCTTCATGCTGGTCGTGAGCTTGCTGTTGGTACGACTGGAGAAACACCGTGCCTCTTGGTTCGGCTTGGGTCTGGAGCGAGGCGCCCTCAAACTCTTCGGCATCGGCTGCCTCTGGGGCTTCGGCATCGTCACACTGCTCCTGCTCGCCTCCGCGGCAGGCGGCCAGGTGAGCTACCACGGTCTCGCCTTGCATGGCGCAGACCTCTGGAAATACCTGGGTCTGTGGCTGGGAGGCATGCTGCTGGTCGGCCTGGACGAAGAACTGCAGATGCGCGGCTATGCCCTCTCGGCGCTCACCCGCGGCATCGGCTTCTGGCCGGCGTCGCTGGTGCTCTCGCTGCTCTTCGGCGCCGAGCACTTGAGCAAGCCCATGGAGAACGTGCCGGATATCTTCAACATCGTGCTGCTGGGTCTCTTCCTCTGCTACAGCGTACGCCGCACCGGCAGCCTGTGGTTCGCCATCGGCTTCCACGCGGCTTTCGATTTCTTCGCCCTGTCCTTCTATGGTGCGCCCAACACCGGCAACAACGGTTTGCCGTTGGAGAACCATATACTCGACACGCACATCGCCGGACCCGCCTGGCTCACGGGCGGCCCCCAGGGGCTGGAAGCCAGCTGGTTGGTACCGCCGCTGGTGCTCGCCATGTCCCTGCTGCTGCACAAGCTGTACCCGAAAGACCTCTATCCCCACGATTGACTATCCGTTAGTCTGCTGCGAGGAATAATTCCCGCGCTCTGGGGTCGGTATCTCTATGCAGACGAACATGCCTTCCAAAGAGAAGCTGCCACGCAAGCTCGGCGCCTGGACCGGTGCCGCGGTGGTGGTGGGCATCATCGTCGGCAGCGGCATCTACACCGTGCCCTCGTCCGTGGCCCAACTCACCGGCAGCCTCACGGGTGTGGCGCTGGTATGGATACTCGGCGGGCTCATCTCGCTGTTCGGCGCCCTCTCGGTGGCGGAACTCGCCGCCGCCTACCCGGACGCGGGCGGGCCATACGTATACCTGCGCGAAGCCTTCGGCCGGCCGCTGGCGTTCATGTTCGGCTGGATGTGGCTCGTCACCACGCCCAACTCCTGGGCGGCCCAGGCCATCACCTTCTCCACCTACTTCGGCGCGACGGTGAAGTTCACCCACTTCGAAGTGCAGATGCTGGCCATCGCGCTCGTCACGCTGCTCTCGGCGGTGAGCTACTACTCCGTGAGCCTGGGCGCTTGGGTGCAGAACCTCTCCACCGGCGCCAAGCTCTTAGGGCTGACGGGCCTCGCCATCATGCTGTTCGGTTTCGGGCCCCATACCGGTGCGAGCCTGGCCGGAAGCAATGGCAGCGGCGGAGTGATCTGGTCCGGCCTCGGCATCGCCCTGGTGGCCTCGCTATGGGCCTATGACGGCTGGGCCAACCTCACCACCCTCTCGGGCGAGATGAAGGATCCAGACAGGAGTCTACCGCGCGCGCTCATCGGCGGCACCCTGGCGGCGCTGGCGGTGTACCTGACCCTGAACGCGGCTTTCGCGGTGGCCCTGCCGTTCAATCAACTCGCCTCGTCCAACTCCGTGGCCACCGATGCGGTGAGCGCAGTGCTCGGCACCGGCGCGGCGGCGGTGATCGCGGCGCTGGTCATGGTCTCCACTTTCGGTTCACTCAACGGCAGCATCCTCTCGGACCCGCGGGTGTTCTACGCCATGGCCGAAGACGGCTTGTTCTTCAAGTCCGTGGGCAAGATCCATCCGCGCTTCCAGACTCCCCACGTGGCCATCGCCTTCACCTGGGCGCTCACGGTGGTGTTCCTGATGTTCCGCAACTTCCTGGATCTGGCCGAAGCCTATGTGCTGGGCATCTGGCCGTTCCTGGCCCTCTCGGTCATCGGGCTGTTCGTACTGCGCCACAAGCAGCCCAGCCTCAAGCGCCCTTACCTCACCTGGGGCTATCCTGTGGTGCCAGCGCTGTTCGTGCTCGGCACCTTCCTGGTGATCGGCGACACCTACTACGAGCACTTCCGCCAGCAACCGCTGATCACGGCCATCAACCTCGGCATCATCCTCGCGGGTCTGCCGCTCTATTGGATATGGATTTATATCAAGAAGAAGTGATCACTTCACTTCCTTATCCAGGAAGGTGCGGATCAACTCCGCGATCTCCGGGGTCGCCTCATCCAGGGCGAAGTGGCCTGCGTCCAGGAGATGCACTTCGGCATTCGGCAGATCCTGCTCGTAGGTCATCGCCCCCGCCACGGTGAATGAGGTGTCGTACTTGCCCCAGAACACCAGTGCGGTTGGTTGGTGCTTCTGCAGCCATGCGTTCCAGGCCGGGAATGCCGCCTGGTTGTTGCGGTAGTCGTAGAACAGGTCCAGCTGGATGTCTTCCTCACCCGGACGGCTCAGGAAAGCGTACTCGTCGTTCCAGGCATCTGGGTTATAGCGCTCGGGATGGGGTGTGGTACCGAGGTGCCGGCCCCGGTCCGCTTCCAGGGAGGAGAGGTTCGCGCGGATCTTGTCTTCGTTCCCGGCCCGGTCCGCCCAGTAGGCCCGCCGCACCACCCAGAGCTTGGACTCACCTGCCTCGCTGATGTTGGCGTTCTGCACGATGAGGGTCTGGATCCGCTCCGGATGGGCGATGGCGAGCAGGAGACCCACGTCACCGCCGTAGTCGCACATGTAGAGGCTGTACTTCTTGAGGCCGAGGGCCTGGGTGAAGTCGTCCATCACCGAGGCGATGTGCACGAAAGTGTAGGCGAACTTGTCGGTTGGCGGCGCATCACTCAAGCCGAAGCCGGGATAATCCGGCGCGATGAGATGGTAGCGATCCGCCAGGAGCGGCATCAGACCCTGGTACATGCGGGACGAGGTGGGGAAGCCATGCAACAGCAGGATGGTCGGGGCGTCCTTGGGGCCTGCTTCGCGGTAGAAGATCTTCACACCGTCCACGGTGACGCTGTTATAGGTCATGGGCTCCGCGAGAGCGGGTACGGCCGCGGCGAGGCCTGCGATGGCCAGCAACGATGCCGACAAGCGGCGCGACAAGGTCTTCATACGATCCTCCTCGATGACGGGTTTATCCATGCGCAAGCGGGTTCAGGTTCTGACTGGGGGCACACCCAGGGTGCCCTCCACCCCTTCTACGAAATCCCTCTCCTCCCGCAGGATGAAGCGCCTCTCCTGGGCAAGGGCGAAGTTCCGGCTGCCTTCCGGGTCCGCTCGCAGGCGCGCCTGGTAGACCTCATAGGCGGCGAGACTGTCGAAAGCGATGAGACCCCAGGCGACGTCGTTGGTGCCCTGATACGGGAGGAAATAACCGATGAGGTGCCCGCCGCAGCGCGGGATGATGCGCGCCCAGTTGTCCGCATATTCCCTGAACGCATCCCGCTGGAAGGGATCGATCTGGTAACGGATGATGCAGGTGACCTTCATGGCTGACTCCTGATGTGAGGCCGGCAGCTCCGCCCGTTAGGCCGGCCTGCCCCCTGCTCCCCGAGTATCGGCATTGCCTGCTTTGCACACTTCGCTTACGATAAAATTATGGAATCAACCCGATCCGATGCACCAGAGTCGCTGATAGCCGCGGCCATCGCCGAGCCGGCGCGCACCCGCATGCTGTACTGCCTCATGGACGGCCACGCCCGCACCAGCACCGAACTCGCGGTGGTGGCCGAGGTGAGCCCCTCCACCGCCAGCGTGCATCTGGCGAAGCTCAAGCAACAGCGGCTGGTGAAGGTGACGACCCAGGGTAAATACCGTTACTACAGCCTGGAGGGCCCCAGTGTGGCCGCCGCCCTGGAGGCGCTCACGGTACTGGCCGGCACTCCCCGCAGCACGTTCACGCCCAACACGCCGCCCCGTCTCAGGGAAGCCCGCACCTGCTACGACCACATGGCAGGCGCCGTGGCGGTGGCGCTCAACCAGCGCTGCCTGGAATCAGGCTGGCTCATGCGCGACCCCAAGGACGAAGAGAGCTACGAGCTGAGCGCCAAGGGCGCCCTAGTGTTCAGCACTGCCGGCGTGGATATCGCTGCAGCCCGCGCCCAGCGCCGGCGCTTCGCCTGCGCCTGCCTCGATTGGAGCGAGCGCCGCCCCCACGTGGCCGGGGCGTTCGGCGCCGCGTTCCTCAAGACCGCCTTGCAGCGGAGATGGGTGGTGAAGGACCTGGACAGCCGGGTCCTGCGGGTGACGCCGGCGGGGCGGCGCGAGATGCAGCGACATTTCGGTCTACAAGGCCCAACCTAAGTCATCTCAAAAGCGGTCTCGTAGAACACATACTTCCGCTTTAAAATCATGTATTTAGATTATATTCAGACTAATCATCAATTAAAAACGATAATATTGACAATAATTCTGTTTTGGCGCCAGAATAGCGAATGTTCGATGCCATAGACCGCAAGATCCTGGCCCTCCTCCAGACCGATGCCCGCACCTCCAACACCGAGATCGCCAAGCAGGTGGATCTGGTGCCCTCGGCGGTATTGGAACGCATCCGCCGCCTGGAGAAGAAGGGTGTCATCGAAGGCTATACGGCGCGGGTGAACCCCAAGACCCTGGGGCTGGGACTCGCTGCTTACGTATCTGTGCGGGCGCAGGACCGGGTGGGCTCCCAGGAGACGGCCAAGCAGCTCGCCAAGCTCCCGGAAGTGCTGGAAGTGCACAACATCGCCGGCATCGACTGCATCCTGGTCAAGCTGCGGGCCGCCGATACCGAGGACCTGGCGCGGGTGCTGCGCGAGAGCTTCGGCCGCATCCACAGCATCAAGTCCACCCGCACCACGGTGGTGCTGGAGACCGTGAAAGAAACCTCGGCATTGCCGGTCAAGGAGCGGAGCTGAAACCCAGCCTCCGGTTAAACCCATGTCTGTCCACGAAACCACCCACGCTTCCCCGGCCCGCATCGCCCTCGGGTTCGCCGCCGTCTATATCCTCTGGGGCTCCACCTACCTCGGCATCCGCTTCGCGGTGGCCTCCATCCCGCCGCTGCTCATGGCCGGCACCCGCTATGTGCTGGCGGGACTGCTGCTCTACGCGATCGTGCGGCGCGTGGGTGCCGCCAAACCCACGCGTATCCACTGGCGCAGCGCCACGCTCTTGGGCGCGCTGCTCCTGCTCGGCGGCAACGGCCTCGTGTCCATAGCGGAGCAGGCCGTCCCTTCGGGCATCACGGCGCTCTTGGTGGCGGCCGTGCCCTTCTGGATGGTGCTCCTGAACGCGATGGAGAAACGCACGCTGCCGAGGCTCTCGGTGATCGGCGGGCTCCTGCTCGGCATCCTCGGTCTCACGGTGCTGGTGCTGCCGAGCGGCAGCGCCGCAGCGGACCACGTGGACCCACAAGGCGTGGTGCTCCTGTTGGTGGGGAGCTTCTCCTGGGCCATGGGTTCACTGTATGCCCATCGGGCACCGCTGCCCGCCTCCACCTTCCTGGGCATCGCCATGGAAATGATAGCCGGCGGCCTGCTGCTCTGGATCGTGGGCTGCCTCACCGGCGAGGGCGCGATCCTGCATCTGCAGGGCATCACCCAGAAATCGTTCCTGGCCTTGGGCTACCTCGTGATATTCGGCTCGCTGCTCGGCTTCTCCGCCTACGTCTGGCTGCTCAAGGTGACGACCCCGGCGCGGGCCTCCACCTATGCCTTCGTGAACCCGGTGATCGCGGTGCTCTTGGGCTGGGCGCTGGCAGGCGAGGCACTCACCCCGCGGGTGGCGCTGGCGGGCGGCATCATCGTGGCAGCGGTCTGCCTCATCATGTACTTCGGCGCGACCGCCAAAGCCAAGGCATCTCCGGCGTCAACAGCTGCATCCGAGGAAACCTGAACCATACCGTTGTGGGCATGTACTCCGCTGCCGCAGCAGGGATGACTGAAGAAGTCTGAAGCCAAGCCGTTATAGAATCATGGGCAAGGCCGCCCTCTTCGACGGCTTAAGGGAGTCAGTCCATGATCGTAGCTACCACGGAAAACGTCGCCGGTTACCACGTGAAAGAGACCAAGGGCCAGGTGTTCGGCGTGGTGGTGCGTAGCCGCGGCCTCGCCGGCAACGTGCTCGCGGGCCTGCGCTCCATCATCGGCGGCGAGATCACCGAATACACCGAGCTACTGGAAGAGGCGCGCCGCCACGCGGTGGACCGCATGGTGCAGAACGCCACCGCCATGGGCGCCAACGGCATCATCATGATGCGCTTCGATTCCTCCGAGATCGGCCAGGTGATGAGCGAGATCGTCGCTTACGGCACGGCCGTGGTGCTGGAGAAAGCCTGAGCCGTGCTACGCACGGCGGTACTCTGCTGCGGATTGCTTATCCTGGGCATCGGGTTCCTGCTGCTCTTGGTCCAGCCCGCCAACGCACTGCCCGCCCTGGTGTTCGGCGGGATACTGACCGTGGGCGTGGTGTTCGAGCGCTGGCGCTATAAGCAGCCGGTGAGCGCCCAGGCGGCGCGCGGCCAGCCCACGGGCGAGCGCTTCGTGGACCCCAAGAGCGGGGCACTGACCGAGGTGTATTACGACGCCACCACCGGTGAGCGCAGCTATGTGCAGGTGAAAGACAGCAAACGGCGTTAAGAAAGGCGCCGGCGGGACCGACATCCCGTCCGGCGCAAAGAAGCCGGTCGCCACGCCTGCGGTGGACTGGCTTTAGGGGCTCACTGTGAGCTTCGAATAGAGGTTCTCTGCGTTGCCATACACGATGTGCGCATGGCCCGCCGCATCCATCCTGATCTGGTTCTGGGTGCCTTCCGTATCCACGTAGCTCGTCTGCCAGGCGCTCCCGGCCAAGCTCGCGTATTTCAGGTTGCCGTCCGTGTCCTCGTAGCTCAGGTGCGGCCCGCCTGCCGTGTCCAGGTCTATGGAGACGTCGTAGGCACTGTAGCTGTCGTCCTCCGGGCCGGCGGCATCGAAGCTGTCCACCTCAGCCGTTACCCAGCTACCTGAGACATCGTTCGCGTATTCGAGACTCGTATGGGATTTGTACACGAGATGGGCGTGACCGGCGGGATCCACCGCGAGCGTCACCAGCGACTTGCTGTCGCTGCTCTCGGCTACCACATCGTCCACCCAGTTGCCCGTTGCGTCGCTCAGGTAGTGTACCGGGTACTCGCCGTTAACCTGCACCTGACCGAGATAAGAGATGTGTGCCGCACCGTGAGCATCCACGGCGATGGCGGGATAGGCCTGCTCACTCGCGACCACCGTGCTCTGCCAGCTGCCCGAGGCGTTGCTGGCGTACACGATCTCGTAGCAATTCGGAGTCTGGCCGGTGAAGAGGAGATAAGCCACGTGCACGTGGTTGCCGCTGTCCACTGCGAGTGTGTAGAACTCGGCGCCATCGGCACCGGGGATGGCGCTGACGCTCCAGCTGCCCGAGACGTCGGTAGCGTACTCGAGGCTGTTGCTGTTGGCATCTACGTAGATGATGTGATCGGAGCCGTCACCGCCCACCGCAAGAGGTGCGGCGAAGCAGCTGGCGCCGGGCGCCACCTGCACGGTGTTCCAGGTGCCGACGGCCTGTAGGGCCTGATACACCACGCCGCCGGGACCGCAGAAGCTCAGGCGATCCCGGCCCTGTGCATCCAGCGCCAGTGACAGGGGTGGTGCGGTCTTGAGCATGCTGATGTTCCAGCCGGCGAGCGGCACGGTGGTGATGCAGCTCTGGTTGCTGCTCGCCATGCCGGCGCCCCGGGAGTTCACTGCCGTGACCTGGTAGCAATACTGGGTGCCGGGCGCGAGGCCGGTATCGTAGGCGCCGTTCTCGTCCACACCCGCGGACTTGTCCAACTCGCCATTGCGATAGACCTGGTATTTGTCCCCCGTCTTGATCGGGCCCTGCCAGGACAAGGTCGCCTTGGTGGCCGAGGCTGCATCGGTGGAGAGGGTCATGCCCAGAGGAGTCGCGGTGGCAGCGGGGCTGGATGCCGGGCTGGAAGCGGAACCCGGGGCGGACGCCCCACCGCCGCAAGCCGTGAGGCCAGCCAGCAGCAGGAGCCCGCTGGCGGCCTTGAGAGAGCACTGAACAACCTTCCTGGTCTGCATGGTCGCATCCTTGCGAGGCCTTCATGGCCCGCGTAGTCCCTTAGGCTCGGGACCATAAGAACACGGGGCCCTGGGTGGGGCCCATCAGGCAAAGCCGGAACGTGGCTAGGGGAAAACCCTACAGCGGTGGGTAGGAGGTCCCTGAGTGCCCGGCCGGCGCGGGGGTCCGCACCCGAGGGCGTCTAAGCGGGGATTACAGGTTGATGCGGAACTGCTTGGTGGCTTTCTCGGCATCGTCCAGGTGGATGAGTTCATGGCGCACCCGTAGGGCCTGATCCGCGTAGCGCTCGATCTTGTGGCCGCAACCCGGGCATTTGAACTCGGGGTTGCCTTCCAGCCAGCGGAGTTTCTGCACCAGAGCCTTGCTGCATCCCGGGCAGGTCATGTGCACGTCCACGTCCATGATAACGGTATTCATGCGCTACCCCCGGGGCTACCCGGGCGCCGGATGGCGCCCCGCAAAAAGAATACTCCTTCGTCTTGGCCATGCAAGCCTGTCGATATCCCGACATGAACCGACCCGCCGGGCGGGTCGGAGCCGTACGCGCCTCCTTACACCACGTGTAGGCCCCGTCCGACTTCACAGGCGCGCGCCGGGTTATAGGCTGTGACCATCTGATAGCCAGAAGAAGACGGATGCTGCAGATGGGACATACCGGTCGCCCCAGCCATCGCATCATGCTGCACGATGCCGCTGTATGCTGCCATCTGTGCAACCCGCCTCGGCAGGTGGAGATCCCCGCCCGGGTGTTCTACAAGCTCAAGGACGAGGACTTCGTCAGCTGCCCCAACGGCCACATGGGGACACTCATGGAGTACAAGCGGGCCGCCGCCGCCATCGCCCTCGCCTGCGGGCCGTTCATCCGCTACGACCATCACCCCGCCGACTGGCTCTCCTCCGGCGAGAGCGCATGCTGAGATGAGCCTCGCGGCCGGGCCTCCGGTCATTCTGCTAAAGTCCCTGTGCCTTTCGGATAACTCTCGGGGCCCTAGGGAGACGACCATGCGTATGCGCCTCATGCTCCTATGCATCCTGTTCAGCTGCGCTGCCGGGGCGGCGTCCTATATGCCTCCGGGCACCCAGGCCGATGCCTTCGTGGCCTACAAGGGCCCGCTCCTGGCGCTCACCGGCGTCACCGTGATCGACGGCACTGGCGCGCCGCCCCAGCGCGGCATGACCATACTGATAAGAGACGGCCACATCGCGGCCCTGGGGGCGGACGGCAGCGTGAGCCTGCCCGCCGGCACCCAGCAGCTGGCGTTCGCCGGTAAGACCGTGCTGCCGGGGTACGTGATGCTGCATGAGCATCTCTTCTATCCGACGGGCGCCCTCACCTACGCCAACATGCCCTACAGCTTCCCGCGCCTGTATCTGGCGGGCGGCGTCACCACGATGCGCACCGGCGGCAGCATCAATCCCTATGCCGACCTCGGCATCAAGCAGTGGATAGACAGCGGCCGCGCCGTGGGCCCGCACATCTTCGTCACGGGGCCGTACATCACCGGCGCGAGCCCGGACTTCCCTATCATGCAGGTGCCGGACTTCGGCGATCCCGCCCTCGCCACCGAAGTGGTGCGCCACTGGATCGCGCTCGGCGCCCGGGATTTCAAGACCTACACCACCATCCCACGCAAGACCTTGGGCGCTGTCATCGACTACGCCCACAAGCACGGCGCCCGTGTCACCGGGCATCTGTGTTCGGTGACCTATAAGGAAGCCGCCGAACTCGGCATCGACGACCTGGAGCACGGCATCTTCGTGGCCACGGACTTCGTGGACGGCAAGCAGCCGGACAAGTGCCCCGCCTTCGGCGCGGTACAGAAATCCCTGGCGGACTTGGACGTGGCAGGCCCCAAAGCCCAGGATCTATTGCACACGCTCCTGCAGCACCACGTGGCGCTGACCTCCACCATCACGGTGTTCGAGGCTTCCACTCCTGGTCGGCCGGTGCTGCCAGACTCGGTGCTGGACCTCATGTCCCTGCAGGCACGCAGCAATTACCTGCGGGCCTACGCCAGGACCACCCAGGCCAACTCGGCGGACGCGGTGAAGGCTTTGCAGCACGGCATGGCCTTCGAGAAGGCATTCTTCGACGCCGGCGGCCTGCTGGTGGACGGCACCGATCCCACCGGCAACGGCGGCGTGGTGCCGGGCTACGCCAACGCGCGTGAAGTGGAACTGCTGATCGAAGCGGGTTTGAGCCTGCCGGATGCGGTGAAGGTCTCGACCCTGAACGGCGCCCGCTTCCTCGGCATCGACAAGGACACTGGCAGCATCGCCGTGGGCAAGCATGCCGACCTCATCGTATTGGACGGCGATCCCATGCAGGACCCCAAGGACCTGCACAAGGTGGAGTTCGTGTTCAAGGACGGTGTGGGCTACGACAGCGCCAAGCTCATGGACAGCGTGCGGGGCGACGTGGGCGTGCGCTGACCGTCAGACCTGGGCCAGATGAAGAACGCCCGGGCTGACCCGGGCGTTTTTTCGATCCGACCCTCAAGATACGGCGATCAGTTGAACTTCCCCCCACTGCCGCCGGCGCTATAAGCCCCCGCCCCCAGCATGGCGATGCACAAGCCGCCGATGCCATAGAACACCTCGAGCTCGATGCCGAGGCCGCCATACTCGTTGATGTGGAAGATGTTGAGGCCATGGGTCACGAGCACCGCCACCACCATGCTGGCGAGCACCAACAAGCCGCCGATGCGTGCATACACCCCGAGCAGGATCAGCGCCGGGCCCACCACCTCGCCGAGATACACGCCCCAGGCGAGGAAGCCGGGGATGCCGTGGGCGGTGAGCATGCCGGCCACTTCACCCGGGCCGTGCACCAGCTTGTGGAAGCCGTGGAGTATCAAGAGCCCACCCACCATGAGGCGCAACACCAGCTTGCCGCCGTCATCCGTCAACCATTTCATGGGACCTCCCGATTATGCGTGGCCGAATGTGGCCCAAGTATAGCGAGTGGACGCCGCCTGGAACGCTCCAGGGGACGGGGGGAAGCTGCATAGGGGAGGTGCCGCGGCGGGAAACCGCGGGACCGCTCAGTGGAACATCCGCCGCCAGCCGGCCATGCTGTTGTTGTTGATCAACTCGATGCCGAGCACGTAGCCAGGCTCATCCTTGGAAGGCGCGATCCAGCGGGTCACGCCCGAGAGGTTGAAAGCGCCGTTCTGGCCTTCCAGGTTGATGGTGATCTCAACCTGTTCGCCCAGCGGGAAGGGCTTCTTGGTCTGTATCTGCAAGCCGCCCGGGGAGATGTCCACGGTGGTGCAGTAATACTTGGATACCGTCACATCTTCGCCGCTGATGTTCAGCTGGCGTATGACTGCTCGCTCTTCCCTGCGTAAGCGCGGATGTCTGCGCCGATCTTCCGGATTGGTAGTCGCCATATGATTCATTAATGTTCTTGCATCATTACGTAATGTCGTGGAGTTGCGATTTTGCCATAAAAATCCCCTTACACAAGTGAAATGCGTCTCTTCGTCACCCGGGATTATGGAAGATGTGCAGGATATCCGCGGACTGCTGTGTACCTCACAAGACATAATTGCCGCGGCCTTTGCAGCTAACCGCGCAGACAGCCCATCTCAGCATCCGGGAGCATGGCCTCCTCCCGCAGTTTCCCGACTGTCGCGGCTGTCCGATATACGGAGGCGCGCCACTGCCGCCCATCTCTTTGGGTACGAATCATCCCCGTAAGGCGCGCAGGACTTGGGCTCCCTTGCGAGTAGTATAAATATGTACTAATATATATTTATACTAAACGACAGGCAGTGCCATGATACCTCCCGTGCATATCGAACGCGTACAGACCGGCATCCGCATCGAGAAACGCATCCTCAAGGTCTTGAAGGCGGTGGCCGAGGACCACGACATGACCCTGGGGGACCTGCTGGAGGGTGTGGTGCTGCACGTCTTCGAGGGCAAGGCGCCCTTCTCCCGGACTTCCATCGCCAAGATCGCCAAGTTCAAGGAACTCTACGGCCTGGACCTGACCGCCGCTGACAGCCATAAGCTCAAGGAAAAGTGATGCGCGTCTCGCAAGAGGATCGCGCCTTCCTGGCGCGCTTCACCTCCCTCACGTTGCCGAAGGAGCAGTTCCGCCACGCGGAGCATGTGCGCCTCGCCTGGATACTGCTTTCGGAAGCGCCGCTGCTCGCCGCGCTGCTGCGCTTCCGCATCCTGCTGAAGGCCTTCGCCGCACACCACGGGGTGCCCGGCCTCTACAACGAGACCATCACCTGCTTCTATCTGCTGCTGATAAGCGAACGGATGGAGACAGCCCATGGCTGGGAAGAGTTCCGCGCGACGAACCCGCAACTGTTCGGCTATCCCAAGGCGCTGCTGGAGGAGTATTACCCCGGTGGCGCCGCGTTCACCGAGACAGCCAAACGCGCGTTCCTGCTGCCGGAGCCGGCGCCTGCCGAAGCGGCCTGAGACGTGGAAAAGGCACGGGCCCCGTGCGGGGCTCGTTCCATCTCGACACTATCGAACCTAGAGCTTACTTGCCGCCCACGTAAATCACGCCGCCCTTCATCACCAGGACCGGATGCTCGGTAGCGTGGATATCGTTCAGCGGATTGCCCGGCAGCGCCACGATGTCGGCGTACTTGCCGGCTTCCAGGGTGCCCACCGGCGGCTTTACGCTCTTGTCGTTGCGGTCGCCGTACAGGAGGTCAGCGGCTTTCGCCGTGGCGGCCATGAGGGCGTCCGCCGGCGACATGCCGTTCTTCACCATCAGCCAGAACTCCTGGGCGTCGAGGCCATGGGGTTCCACCGCCGAGTCGGTGCCGAAGGCGATGGGCACGCCGATCTTCACCGCATGCTGGAACATGATCTGCATCTGGGCCGCGGCCGCCAGGGCCTTGACGCGGATGGCGGGGGGATAGGTGTCGGCCTTCTGGCCGACCCAATAACCAGCATACAAGGTCGGCACCAGATACACGCCCTTGTCCTTCATCAGCTTGAGGGTGTCATCCTTCAGGAAGGTACCGTGCTCGATGGAGTCCACACCCGCCTGGATGGCCATCTTGGCGGCGAGGTCGCCATGGCAGTGAGCGGCCACCTTGCGGTGCCAGGTGTGGGCCTCGGAGACGATGGCGTCCATCTCAGCCTGGGTCAACTCCGGCACGTCCACCGGATCCGACAACGAGAGCACGCCGCCCGAGGGCATGAACTTGATGACCGTGGCGCCGTACTTCATCTGGTAACGCACCGCGGCGCGGCACTCGTCGGCGCCGTTGCATACACCTTTGTCCGGTCCGAAGGGCGCCACCACTTGCGGGGGCAGCGGGTTGCTGTCGGCATGGCCGCCGGTGGAGCTGATGGCGTAGTTGGAGACGATCATGCGCGGGCCTTCGATGACACCGGCATCGATGGCGTTGCGCAAGGCGGCGGCGATGTAGTGGACGGAACCCACGTCACGCACGGTGGTGAAACCGGCGTAGAGCGTCTCCTTGGCGTAGTGCGCACCGTATAACGCCTGCTCCGCGGGCGTCCGCATCAGGTCGTCATAGAAACCCTTGTACCAATTCTCCTCGAACTGGCCGTCGAGATGCACATGGGAGTCGATCATGCCGGGCATGAGGGTCGCATCGCCGAGGTCGATGACCCGGGCGCCCTGGGGTACCTTGAGGTCGGTGCCCACCGCCTGGATCTTGTCGCCGTCCACCACCACCATGCCGTTATCCGTGAGCTTGCCGGACACGGAGTCGAACAGATGGGCGGCCTTGAGCACCACCACCTGGAGCGGCGGCTGGGTGTCGTCCGCCAGCGCCAGGGGCGCCGACAGCATCAGCGTGCACAGCAGTGAAACAGGGAATGCGGAATTTCTCACGACGGACTCCTTATCTGACTGCGGGCATGAAAACAGGCCCGCCATGGTTCACCCATGGCGGGCCTGTGTCAAATCCCTGGTGTCCTAATGAGCCTGCGGACTGTCAGCGACTAGCCCTGACTTAAGTCACTTGCGGCTTGAGGGACCGGCGCTTACTCTGGATACAACTAGAACGCGATGGGGGAAGCCATGCAGAAGAACGAGCATATGTACTGGAGCCGCGCGGCCATGGGCCTCGTGGTCATCGTCGTAGGCGTGGTGTTCCTGTTGCAGAACTTCGGCATCTCTCTGCCCTTCATGCAGCTGCACAACTGGTGGGCGCTCTTCATCCTGGTGGGAGCAGTGCCCTCCCTCGCTTACGCTTTCCAGCGCTACAAGAGCGCTGGGCGTGCGGACGCACGGGTGCTGCACAGTCTCCTGTCCGCCCTAGCGGTGATCATGGTGGCCGTGTTCTTCCTACTGGAGCTGTCCTGGGAACTATGGTGGCCGCTATTCGTCGTGTATGGCGGCCTGTGGATGCTGGTGAAGAGCGGGGGCGACCGCCCGGACACGGGCGCACCCTGAACGATGCTCAGGGCTTCTTCAGCCAGCCCGTCTCGACCAAGTCGAACTTGGCTACCTTGTAGAGGTCGCACATCAGCAGATAGTGACGCCCGGGCTGGATATACAGCGGCGTCGCATCGGCGTACTCCGGGAAGATCGGATAGGCGACCTTGTGCTGCGCCTTCCTCGGCGTGAAGCACTGGGATTCCACGTTGATCCAGCCGGCCTTGAGCCACATGCCCTGTTTCCCGACCTGCTGCTCCTGGGGCTCCGGTGCATGGCGTCCGGCGGGCGGCGGCGCGAGCCAGAAATACTCGTCATCCGGCACCTCCAGGTAGGAGGCATCCAGGTAATCCCGGGGATCGCCTGCCAGGATATCGCCGCGCTCGGCGGCACAGCCAGCGAGCATGAGCAGACAGCAACTCAACGCCGCCCACAGCAGCGGACCATCTAAGCTTCGATCGCGGGACCACATGGGACGGATTCTACCGCCCCGTCCCGGCGGCGCACAGCCGCATCAGCTGCTTACCCGAGTGTGAAATAGAAGGTGGCCCCCCGGCCTTCCTCCGCCTCGGCCCAGATGCGGCCGCCATGGCGCGTGATGATGCGATGCACGGTGGCGAGGCCGATGCCGTTGCCGGTGAACTCACTCTCGCCGTGCAGGCGCTGGAACGGCACGAACAGCTTGTCCGCATAACGGGGGTCGAAACCGGCGCCGTCGTCCTGCACGAAGAAGGCCCGACCTTCCTTGCGCTGCACCTGCCCGACGCTGATGTGTGCATCCGCCCGCTTGGCAGTGAACTTCCAGGCGTTGCCCATGAGGTTCTCCAGCACCACTTTCACGAGACGCGCATCCCCCTGGGCATCCAGCTCTTCCGCGATCTCCACCGCGCACTGCCGCTCCGGTTCGCGCGCCTTGAGGTCATCCAGCACCTCGCGGGCCAGCCTATCCAGCTGCAGGGGTTCCCGCTTCAGCGAAGCGCGGTTCACCCGGGAGAGCTTGAGCAGGTCGTCTATCAGCTCGGACATGCGCTTGGTGGCGACATTGATGTAGTTGAGGAAGCGCTGTCCGTTCTCGTCCAGCTTGGTGCCGTAGTCGTCCAGCACCAGCTGGCTGAAACCGCCGATGCTGCGCAGCGGTCCGCGCAGGTCGTGGGACACGGAATAACTGAAGGTCTCCAGTTCCTTGTTCACCGCCTCGAGCTCAGCGGTACGCTCCTCCACCCGTCTCTCCAGATCGGCGTAGACACGCACGTTCTCCAGCGCGACTGCCGTGGTATCCGCCAGCGCACGCAGGAGCTTCACCTCCTCTTCGCTGGGCAGATGGTGTTCGGCCCAGTAGTTGCCGATGGCGCCGATGGGATCGAGGCTGCGGATCGGCACCATGGCCAGGCTCTTCACGAAAGTGGGACGATAGATGTCGTGCGGGACGCGTGGATCGGCGTAGATGTCCTCGATCACCGCCGCCTCGCAGTTCTGTATCGACCAGCCGCTGATGCAGGCAGACATGGGGAAGCGCTGGCCTTTCCACAACGGCGCGATGGCATCCTCATCCGCGTAGTAGCACTGGTCGCCTTCACGCAGGATGAAGGTGGCGCCGTCGGCGCCAGTGAGTTCCCGTGCCGCGTGCCGCACGATGGCCTGCACGCTCTCAAGGTCACGGGCGAGCGTTAGCTCCTGCACCGCCGTCACCAGGCGCTCCATGCCGCGCACGTATCCCGGACCGGGGTCCGACGGCAAGTCGCGGCTCTTCTCCAGGGCGCGCTGTATCACGGTGGAAAGCTTGCCCAGCTGCGACTTGAGCACGAAGTCCGTGGCGCCCTCCGCCTTGAGCCGCTCCAGCTTGCCTTCGTCGCTGTTGCTGGAGACGAATACGAAGGGCACCCGCCGGCTGCGGCGGCGTGCATGGCGCAGGGCATCCAGCCCCTCGAAATCGATGCCGCGGGTGTCCGAGAGGATGACATCAGGGCGTCCCGCGTCCAGCGCATCCAGGTATTCCTGACGCGACATGACGAGGCGGATGTCGCAGGCGAGACCGGATTTCTCCAGAGCGCGGCGCACCAGCTCCGCGTGGGCCGGATCGTCTTCGATATGCAGGATGTGCAGACTCCCTGTCTCGCTCAAGACACACCTCCCTGGTGCGGGCCCGGTGACCGGGCGCGGAAGAACCTTTCAGATCTATTAAGCATACTCCGAGAGACACAATATCACGGGACGGGAATCCCAAGAAAAAGATCTTTATATATCAAAATATTGCGCAGCCTACGCAGACCCCCTTGGCCCTACGCGCGGGGCGCTCAGCAAGCCTATGCCGCTCAATTCCAGGGAAGCGGCGGCGACAGTGAGCAGGGCCCCGAGGCTCCGGGGCCCTGCGGGCAAGAGACTCACGCACACAGGTCCCAGGATCTGGCCCAGGGCGAAGGCGACCGTGAGCTTCGCCATCAAGGGGGCAGGATCGGCAGGCGCGAGCCGTCGCGCTTCCTGTATGCCAGCGGCGGTGATCACCATGAAGGTGCCACCCACGCACAGGGCCGCCAACACGATGCCGAGCATGCCGGGGAGCAGCAGTGGCAACACCACACCGGCACCCATGATGAGATGGCTCGTCCCCCACACGTGACGGTTCGAGTAACGCACCATCAACCGGCCGGCCATGAGCGTGGAGATGAGCCCCGCGAACCCGAACAAGGGCCAGGCCCAACCGAAGAGTGCAGGATCGGGTAGCTGTTGCTTCGCCATGGCAGGCAGGAAGGTGGCAGGGATGATGTAGCCGAAGCCGAAGATGCCGTAACTGAGCGCCAGTGCATATACCTCACGCGCGGCGGTGGCGCCTGCATGCACCGTGGGGACCGCTTGCGAATCGCTCCCCTGCCCATCCGTGAAGAAAGCCGGGATGGCGGCGAGGCTCATGAGCAGGGCGCTCACGCCGAGGGCGATCCATGAATCGGAGGACGACCAGCCCGACCGCAGGAACAGCATGCACAGGAGACCGGCGATGATGATGCCGAGACCTACTCCGCCGAACACCACGCCCCGCAGACCCGGGCGCTCCAGCGCCGCCAGGTGGCGCAGTACCCAGGACGATGTATATATGAGCATCCAGGCGCTCGCCATGCCGGCCAGGAAGCGCAACACGATCCACGCTGACTGCAGATGGGTGAACGCCATGCCGGCAGTGAGCACAGCAGTGGCGAGCAGGGACAGGGGCACGACGCGCGCCGGCGTGAGGCGTAGATGCATGGCGGAATAGGCGCCCAGGAGGTAGCCCACGTAGTTCGCCGTGGCGAGCCAGCCGCCGAGCGCCAGGGTGAGCCCGGCATCCTTCTGCATCATGGGCAGGATCGGAGTGAAGGCGAAGCGGCCGATGCCCATGGCCACCGCGAGCACCAACATGCCTGAGAAAGCGATGCGTGCAGCTGATGATGCCACTGGAGCGCTCCGATAGAAGGTTCAAGATGACCATTATCCCTGAACGGGAAGGCCCCATCCCTGGTAGGTGACGCGATGACGCCGCCGACGGATCCCTCCGCCGGCGTGCGCCTTGCTTGCGAGGGTCTCAGCCGTTCCGGTGGGCGGAGCTCTGCCCCCGGCCGGTGCTGCCGGCACGGTCAGTGCGATCGCCGAGACCGCGCTCACCCGCCTTGTAGCCGAGATCCTTCAGGGCCGTCTCGGCCTTGTCCCGGGCCAGCCCGTAGTACTCCTGCAGCTTGCCTAGCAGGTAGTCCCGGTCGCCTTGAGCCTGTTTCAGGTCATCGTCCGTCAGCTTGGCCCACTTCTGCTTGAGTTTGCCGGAGAGCTGTTTCCAATAGCCTTGCATGATGTCTTCATTCATCTCGATCACCTCTGGGGTCAATAGTCATCAGGTCCGTCTACTAGCCCGTAGCAGTAAGGCCGGACACATCCACGCTCTTCACCCCTTCCACCTTCTCGACGATGTCCTTCACGTGAGCGATGGCATCCTGGTTGGCCAGGGTGCCCTTCAGGACCACCACCCCGTGGGTCGTGGTCACATCCACCGCGAAGCCCTTGCTCACGCTGTCAGCCATGAGTTCGGATTTCACCTTGGTGGTTATCCAGCTGTCGGACACGGCCCGTTCCGTCTTGCCCGCGACGGCCTTGGTCTTGTTGACCACGGCGCTGCTGGAGGGCGGCGTGGCGAGCTGGTCATCCACGCTCTTCACGCCATCCACCGACATGGCCGCGGACTCTGCCTCGGACTTGGATGCCGCGTTGTTCGCCGTCCCGGTCAAAGTGACCACGCCGTTGGTGGTGGTCACGCTGATGTCAGATCTCTTGAGGCTAGCCACATCAGAGATGGCGAGTTTCACCTTCACGGTGATATCGGCATCCGTGAGGGCCGCGCCCATGCTGTCGCTGTGCGCCTGGGGTACGGTGGCATCGTCGCCGCTGGCCATGGCCGGCAGGCCGATGCCGAGTACCGCCGCGAGTCCGGCGGCGATCAGCAGGTTACGGAGCAGGGGTTTGTGCAAGGAGATAGTGTTCATGAGATTTCTCCTATATGACATGGGCGTGATCCGCATCACGCGTAGACATAAGCATCCATGGAGTCGTGTCTTGGAATATCCCGGCGAGACCGCAGATGCTTTCTACATGGACACCTTCACGCGCAGACGCATCCCGTTCTGTGAGCCGACTCACAGTTCAGGACATGCACACGCGATCGGGGATAATCCGATTTTAGATAACGTCAGGAATGTCGGATATGCGTCGCAAGCGCGCCATTCTCATGCACCCATCGGGACGCAATCGTCACAACAAGACTTGTGGGAGAGAGATCCGGGGATTCAAGCAGCATCCTCATGCTCACCGCGCCGCACCACCTGTATCGAACGGATGGTCACGGGTCCCGAGCGCAACAGGTTCATGGCCGAGACTATCATCTCGGCCAAGCGCTGCGGTGTGACTTCGTTGCCTTCGATGTCCAGCAAAAAATCTTCGCCCTGCACATGGCCGTCGTTGGTGAAATCCACCCGGAATGCGAACTTCACCCGGTGACTGGATGACGGCAGTGCCACATAAGGGACTGCATCCGCAGCGGGATCGAAGGTGGCAGGAAGTCGAGTGTGCATGGTCGCTCCGGATACTCACAGGATATTTTATCAGCGAGGCACCCGTTCAATGTCCCGCATCGGCAGCCGCGGCCGCGACCGGCGCATTGCGCCGCGCGAACCACACTAGCACCACCAGCGCGACGAACACACAGCCCGAGAGCCAGGAGAAATCGTTGGTGGCCTGCATGAAGGCCTGCTGCTTGATGGAACCAGCCAGCTCCGCGAGGCCCTGGGCGGTGTTCGCGCCCAAGGACTGCAATGCGGCGAACTGGCCATGGCCTACCGTCACCACTTCGGAGAGGCGCGCATCGTGCAGCGCCTCACGCTGGTCCCAGAGTGCGATGCCGAGGGAGGCACCGAAACCCGCACCCAGCATGCGTATGAAATTGATCAGGCCCGAAGCGCTCGCCACCCGTTGGGGCGGGAGACCCGCGAAGGCCATGCTCATGAGCGGCACGAAGAACAGCGGCATGGTGGCTCCGTATATGAGGCGCGGCAGCATGAGCTCCGGCAAGGTCACGCCGGTGGTGAAGCCGGCGTTCCAGAAGGAGACCGCTCCGAAGGTCGCGAACGAGAGGGTCACCAGTAGGCGCAGGTCGAAGCGTTTCATCAGCATGCCCATGAAGGGCGCCACCACGACTGCGAGCACGCCGATGGGCGCCGAGGCGATGCCAGCCTGGGTCGCGGTGTAACCCATCTCGGTCTGCAGCCAGAGTGGGAACACCACCACGTTGGCGAAATAGGTGAGATAGCCGAGGCTCAAGGCGATGGTCGCGACGGTGAAGTTGCGCTGGCGGAACAGCGTGAGATCCACGATGGGCTGCTGTTCGGTGAGTTCCCAGGCCACGAAGAAGCTCAAAGTCACCACCGAGATCGCTGCCAGGTACTGGACGGTGCTCGAGGAGAACCAATTGAGGTCGTTGCCCTTGTCGAGCATGATCTGCAGGGCTGCCACACCTACCGCGAGCAAGCCCAGACCCACCCGGTCTATCGGGCGACGCTCCCTCTCGGTCTCACGGCCGCGCAGCAGCCGCCAGGTGATCCACACCGCGATCAAGCCGATGGGCACGTTGATATAGAACACCCAGGGCCAACTGTAGTTGTCGGTGATCCAGCCGCCCAACAGTGGTCCGGCTACCGGCGCTACCACCGCAGTCATGCTCCAGATGGAAAGCGCGGTGCCGTGCTTCTCCTTCGGGTAGTTGTTGAGCAGCAGGCTCTGGGACAGGGGGATCATGGGGCCGGCCACCGCTCCCTGCAGCACCCTGAGCAACACCAGTGAAGCGAGACCGGGGGCGAGGCCGCAGGCCAGCGACAGGAGCGAGAACAGGAGCGTGGTGATGATGAACAGCCGCACCTCGCCCACCCGCCGTGCCATCCAGCCCGAGAGCGGCAGGGAGATGGCCAAGCTCACGGTGAACGAGGTGATGACCCAGGTGCCCTGGTTCGGGCTGATGGCGAGATCCCCCGCGATGGTGGGGATCGCCACGTTGGCGATGGAGGTGTCCAGGATGTTCATGAACACCGCCAGCGACACCCCCAGCGTCAACAGCGCCAGGCTGAAGCCGGTGATGGCCGGCTGTTTACCGGCCATGGGCGGCCACCGCCAACGCGGCCTCGTGGTTGCTGTTGCTGCTGATGATGGAGGCGATCAGCTGCTCCGCGCCGCGCAACCTCTGGTCGTACACCGAGGTGATGTAGGCGGGCTCCGTGGGCGGATCGCCGGCCTCCATGGCTCCGGACGCGTGGGTATCCACGTCCACATCCATGGAGAGGCCGATGCGCAAGGGATGTGCCGCGAAGTCTGCCGGCGCGATCAGCACGCGCACCGGTACCCGCTGCACCACTTTGATCCAATTGCCGGTGGCGTTCTGGGCCGGCAGGAGCGCGAACGCGCTGCCGGTGCCGGCATCCACGCCGGCCACGGTGCCGTGGAAAGCCACGCTGCCGCCGTACAGGTCTGAACGCAGGGTCACGGGTTCGCCGGGACGGATGCGGCCGAGCTGGGATTCCTTGAAGTTAGCATCCACCCAGATCTGGTCCATGGGCACCACCAGCATGAGCGGCGCGCTGCCATCCACCCGCGCACCGATCTGCACGTTGCGCTTGGCTATGTAGCCCCTCACCGGTGACACGATGGTCATGCGCTCCAGGTTGAGATAAGCCGCGCGCACTTCCGAGGCCGCGAGCTTCACGTCCGGATGGTCCATGATGTCGGTGTTCACCACCTGGGCACGCACCGCCTGGCGGGCCTGTTCGGCCTGGGTGAGGTCGTGCTCGTCTATCTGCACCGAGGTGGCGCTGTGTTCCAGGGCGCTCGCCGAGTAATAGCCGCGCTGGTTCAGGTTCTTGTGGCGCTCATAGTCAGAGCGTGCCAGGGTGAGAGTCGCCTGCTGGGATTCCACCTTGGCGTCCAGCTGTCTCGCGGTGGCATACATCTGCTCCACGCGCCGCACGGTAGAAGCGAGCTTCGCCTCTGCCTCTTGCAGCGCCACCTGCGCGTCCGAATCGTCCAAGCGCACCAGCACCTGGCCTTCCTGGACTTGGGTGGTCTCATCCGCCAGGATCGCCCTCACCGTGCCCTGGGCCTCCGCCGTGATCGGCACCTGGTTGCCCGCCACGTAGGCATCGTCAGTGCTCTGGTGGAATCTGCCCACCATGGCCCAATATCCGCCATAGACGAGGGCGGCACCAAGGAAGGTGACACTCAAGCCAACGAGAGCCAATTTACGGGTATTGCGTGGCGCGTCCGCGCCGATTACTGCTTCAGTTGCCACGTTCCATCTCCTTCAAGACGTCGTATCACGCTATGCAGTCGGTGCTGCGTATGAAGTTCCTTGCTGTGTGTCCGCCTTACAGTCGAACGACAGACCACCGGTGTGACAGCAGGAAGAGGTTTTTATAGTTGACTATCTGGTCAACTTGTATTCAAAAAAAAGCTGAAGCTCCTATGCTCTCTTGCGCTCTGCCGGCTGCTCAGCACCGAGTAGCCGCAGGACCTGTTCGTACATGCCCACTATGGGTTCGGGATCGTTTTGGATCCTGGCCCGGGCCGTGGCGCCTTCGAACAAGGAATACGCCGCCTGCACCGCGGCCTCTACGTCCGGCACATGCACCTGTCCTGCCTCAGCTGCGTCGCGGATCGCCACCTCGAAATAGTGGCGCTTGCGCTTCAACACCCGCTGGATGGCTTCCTCCACTTCACGGTCCACACCGCTGCCCTCCATGGCCACGCTGAATACCAGGCAACCGATCACCCGTTCGCCACGCAGCTTCCTATCCACCATCCTTTGGTAAAGCCCGTCGAAATACAGGCGTAATCTCTCCAGCGGCGGGTTACTGACGGAGAAGGCCGTATCCAAGATCGGGCGACTGTTGGTCTCCCACCATTCTTCGATGGCTGCCTTGGAGAGCGCTGCCTTGGATTCGAAGTAGTGATAGAAGCTGCCTTTCTTGACGCCGGCATGCTCACAGATGGCGTCCACCGTCACGGCGCTGTAGCCGAGCTTGCCGGTCAGCTCGTTGGCTGCGTCTATCAACCTTTCCCGTGCGTCGCTGACTCTGCCCATGGCCGTCCACCGTTCGATGGGGGAAGTATAGTTGACCATTTAGTCAAATTCAAGGGTGGCAACCAAACTGACCTAGGCCCCCTCCCCTAGGGGGTCTGTAGGGCGAACACCTTGGTATCCCTGGAGGGGCCCGGCATCTGGACCGTCTCCTGGTATTCGAACCCGAGCTTCTCCAGGAGGCGTATGGAACTCATGTTGTCCGGCGAGGTGATAGCGAGGATGCGCTTCAGGCCCAGGATGCTCCTGGCATAGGCGAGGGTCGCGGACGCCGCTTCACGGGCGTAGCCCTGGCCCCGGTAGCGTTCCAGGAAGGCGAACCCTATGTCCGCGTCCGGCAAGCTGTCACGCTTCAATAGGCCGCATATGCCGATAGACTTGCCATCGGACTTGAGCGCCACCTTATACAAGCTGTAACCCAGACGCGCCTGCATATCCGCTGGGCCTATCCGGATATAACCACAAGCATCGTCCAGGTTGTGCACACCGCGGTCGCCGATATAGCGCAGCCAAGCAGAATCGTTCACCAGCTCGAGGATGAACTCCGCATCCCCGGGCTCGAGGAGACTCAAGGCCAATCGCTCAGTCTCGAACACCTGCATTCGCGCCCACGCCTCCCGGATCAGAAATGGAACCCCAGGATGAACTTTATGATCCAGCGGTCCGAAGCCCTGGTGAGCCCGCGGCCGATGCCGGCGTTGAGATCCATGCTCTTCCCCAGGTCCGTATCGAACACGCCGTACAAGGTCTCGCTCTGCTGGCTCAGGTGTCCCGGGTTGGAAGCCTGCCCCAGCTCATCGTAGAGCTCGAAGCCCACCTGATAACCAGGATCGGTGCGATAGGCAAGCTTGGTATCCACGTCCAAGGATACCGGACCGCCGAAGGCGCGGGTTGAGGTCCAATCCAGATTGAGGTTCACGGCGTACAGCCAGCGGGACCAGCGGTAACCGTAGATGCCTTTCAGCTCCGTGCCCCAGGGCAGGGGAGAGACCCGGAGACTCGTCTCGCCTATCTCAAGGTTGGCACCCCAGAAGGCTCCCTGCTCCTCGTCATGAGGAGCGATGAACTTCACCCTCACCTTGCTCCCGTCGAAGGTCGGATCGCGGCCGGGTTGCCTGGTGGTCAGCACGTAGAGGCCGAGTTCCAGGGTATCGCTCAGGCCGTAGTAGAACTCCGGTGTCAGGCGATAAACATGGTACGGCGCTTCGGCACCCGGATAATCCGGTGTGGCGTCGCCGGAAACCACGTAGTTGTTGTGCACGTCGGTGCCGAAGTTACCCGTGCCCACCAGGTCATCCAGGTAGACCTGGATCTCCTCCGGTGCTGCCATTGCAGCGCTGTTACACAAGGCCGCCGATATCACCAGCAACGATGCAGCGACAGCGCGGTACTGAAGCATCCTCAACGACGCGATTCCCTGAGCATGTTGACCGCGAGGCCCGTGAGCACCGTGCCCATGAACCAGCGCTGCACCATGAGCCAGCGGGGGCTCTTCGCCAGGAAGCCGGTGATGGAACCGGCGGTCATGGCGATGATGCCGTTCACCGTCACGCTGATGCATATCTGCATGCTGCCGAGCACGATGGATTGCAACAGCACGCTGCCGCGCGCGGGGTCTATGAACTGCGGCAAGAGCGCTAAGTACAGCATCGCGGCCTTGGGGTTCAGCAGGTTGGTCATGAGCCCCATCACCACGAGCTTGCGCGGGCTGTCTTTAGGCAACTCACGCACTTGGAAGGGGGAGCGACCACCGGGCCTGAGCGCCTGCCATGCGAGGTAGAGCAGGTAGCCGGCGCCCGCGAAGCGCAGGGCGTCGTAGGCATAAGGCACCGCCACCACGATGGCAGTGATGCCGAAGGCTGCCAGGAGCATATAGATGATGAAACCGATGGCCACCCCGATCAGCGATATGAGCCCGGCCCGGTGGCCCTGGCTTAAGGAACGGGAGATCAGATAGAGCATGTTGGGACCGGGGGTCACGGCGAGGCCGATAGCCACCAGGGCGAAGGCGATCAGGGTCGTGATACTGGGCATGGGCTGAAGCTACCTCGTAGGGTTGTAGTCTGAATATTCAATGCTTGACTGAGTCTGCGGTCTGGCCGAACAAGGCCTTGCGCTCCTCGTCGGTGATGTTCTTGGACCCGGCGTAGGATTCTTCCACGCCCACGTAGCTCTTCACCACCGCGGGACGGGCTTGCATGCTCTCGAACCAACGCCGGAGATCGGGGAAATCCTCCAGCTTCTGGCCGTGGGGTACATGGGGCACGATCCAGGGATAGATGGCCATGTCGGCGATGGAGTACTCGCCGGCCACGTACGCGTGCGCCGCTAGCTGCTTGTCCAGCACGCCATAGAGCCGGTTCACTTCCTTGGTGTAGCGGTCGATGGTATAGGGCACGGGCTCCGGAGCATAGACCCGGAAATGCCCGGCCTGCCCCGCCATGGGACCTAAACCGCCTACCTGCCAGAACAGCCACTTCAGCACTTCCACCCGCCCGCGCAGATCCGTAGGGATGAAGCGCCCGGTCTTCTCGGCGAGGTACAGGAGGATGGCGCCGGACTCGAAGATGGGGAGAGGTCCGCCGCCGCCCTTCGGCTCCTGATCCACGATGGCGGGGATCTTGTTGTTGGGTGAGATGGCGAGGAACTCGGGCTTGAACTGGTCGCCTTTGCTCAAGCGCACCGGGAAGACCTTATAAGGAAGCCCCGTCTCTTCCAGGAACAGCTTGATCTTGAGGCCGTTGGGTGTAGCGGCGAAGTGGAGGTCGATCATGGGGGCTCCTGACGGCCGGCGGCGGCCTGGTTAGGACCCAATTATAGACAAGCCGTCGTCAGGTGCGCCGCGCCATGGCCCGCACTGCCTCGCGGTAACTGGCGCTGGAACGGAACATTGTGCCGTCCTGCATAGTGATCTCGTAGTCACCATGCAGGCGCGCTTTCATCTCCCGGATATAGTTGATGTTCAGCAGCGCCGAGCGGTGCACCCGCACGAAGTAGCCGGTGTTGCACGCGTCCTCGATGTTCTTGATGCGCTCGCGTACCCGGAACTCCTGGTCCAGAGTGTTGACCAGAACGAAGTCGCCCTGCGCCCTGATATAGCGCACCTTGGTCGCAGCGATGAATTTTATGCGGGTCCCTACCTTCAGTTTGAGCATATCCGCGGCATACCAAGAGACGGAACCTCCAGGCTGCTGGGGCAGGGCCGCCGAGCCTGAGTTGTGCATGGCGAGGCGCACGCGGTGCAGGGCGTGCTGGAAACGAGTCTGGTCATAGGGTTTCAACAGGTAGTCCACCACGTTCTCGTCGAAAGCCCATACGGCGTGCTCAGAATACGCGGTGGTCACGACGATATAGGGAGTCCGGCTGCGCTTCAAGGACTTGACCAGATCGATGCCATTCAAGCCGGGCAGCTCTATGTCCAGGAACAGCAGATCCGGTTGTTTGGCGGCGACAGCCTGCAGCGCCTGCAGGCCATCGGAACACTCAGCGACGATTCTGAGATCTGATTGGGCCAACACCAACTCCCGGAGCTTGTCCATGGCGTGCGGTTCATCTTCCGCGAGCAATACCCGGATCATGGCACTTGCCGCAAGCGAGGGTCGGCAGCGAGCTTGGCGTCGCATCGCGCCCCGGCCGCCGGTCCGCATTCGAACGGGATCTCGATGCTGGCGTTCCAATCGTCATTCTCGACATAACCGTAATTGAACGCATGCGCGCCTGGATAGCTCACCGCCAGGCGCTCCTGCAGATTCTTGATGCCCAGACCCCCGCCGTCGGATCGCTCCACGGCGTATTTTCTGGAGGAGGTGTTCCTGACGCAGAGCACCAAGCTATCAGCCCTGCGCGAGACACTGACACTTATCGCGGCGGCCCCGGGAATCCTGGCAATGCCATGCTTGATTGCGTTCTCCACCAAGGGCTGCACCAGGAAGCAGGGTATGCGCGCCTCAAGGGTGTCCTCGTCCGCCTCGATGTTGAGTTTCAAACGGTCCTCGAAACGGATCATCTCCATGTCGAGATAGCTGTGTATATAGTTGAGCTCGCTGCTCACCGTTGTATAGACGCTCTCCTGTTCCCGAAGCGTCAGGCGCAGCAAGGAACTGAACTTCGCCAACACGCTGTCTGCCCTGTCAGGCGCCGATTTCAGCAGCGCCGAGACCGTGTTGAGGCTGTTGAACAGGAAATGCGGGTTGATCTGCCAGCGCAGCACCTTGAGTTTCAAGGTCGCCCATTCGGCATTTAGACGTTCCAGCCGCGCCCGCTCTTCCACGAGGTCGAGACGGTTCGCCATATGAAACACCATAAACAAGCCCAGGAAATACATGAGTGAATAGCCGGTCATCTCATACAGCCACTGGTAGATTCTCCCGCTCAGCAGAGTGATGAGGCTGCCCGGCACGGGGCCGTCATGATCCGCTCTGCCGTAGATCATCGCTACACTCAGGTACATCAGCGGATATCCGGTGAGCCCGTAGCTCAGCCCCAGGCACGCCTGCAGGGTCCACTTGATGGCCGGGTGCAGCACCTTGTCATAGATGTAGAAGGCCAGGAAGTACCCGGTGATCAACAACAACAACAAAAGCATATGCTGCAACACCGTAGAACCGATATCCGTGTCCAGCCTGCTCGCTTCGTTCGGGGAATACTCCCGCGCGACATAGCCTGCCAACAGATCCGAGACGGTCACACAGAACCACAGCGGCAGGCTATAGGTGAGTATTAGCGTGGCTCGCTTGTGTCGCGGGGGTGTGGCGCCGCTGGATTCCATAGCTCAGTCCGAAAGTTGTGGGGGAGTTATCTGGCGCGCCATGGCGGGCTGCTCAAGATACTCTGCGCAGGCCTTTACTATACATAATTCGCAAATTGAATAATTTCACTCATGTATGAGTTGAACGCAAATTTAGTACGTTTCACAGCATTTAGAGTCTCTCCAAGCCCGATAAGCATCCCCTCCAGCGCAAATCCACGCTTGCTTAGAAAGCGGCGCGTGGCAGAATCCACACATGATACGAGCCCTGATCGTGGACGACGAGAATCACGCGCGCAGCGGCATCCGTGCACTGCTCGCTTTGGAATCCGACTTCCAGGTCGTCGGCGAATGCAGCGACGGGCGCGAGGCGCTGGAGATGATCGAGACCCTGCGGCCCGATGCCTTGTTCATCGATGTACAGATGCCCTGCCTCACGGGCCTGGAGGTACTGCAGAAGAGTACGTCCAGCAAACGCCCCTATACCGTCATCGTCAGTGCATACGACAGCTATGCCCTGCCTGCGTTCGACGCGTATGCGATGGATTACCTGCTGAAACCCGTGGACAGCAACCGCTTCAAGAGCGCCTTGATCCGGCTACGGAGTCACATAGACTTGGAGCTGCGCGCCGATGGCAAGGCGGACCTGGACGAGCTGTTACGGCGCCTGCAGCAGCCCGTGAGATCGTCGGAAGTGGCGGCATCCGATCGCGTACCGGTGAAGATCGGCCGGCGCATCCGCTTCCTGAGCCTGGAGCATATACGCTACCTCATAGCCAACGGCAGCTATGTCAACTTGTACATGTCCACCGGTGAAGTGATCCACACCAGCGAACGCATATCGCAGATGGAGGGGAAACTCATCTCCCATCACTTCATCCGCATCCATCGTTCGGTGATCCTGAACATAGACCAGATACGCGAGGTCCATTCCACAGGGACGCGCTACGAGTTCGCCATGGCGGGCGGCGAGAACATGACCTCCGGCGTGACTTACAAGATGAATATCCAGAACCTGCTGGCCGCCTGGAAGAAAACCGGCGATATACGCACCGGTTGAGAGCTACCGTTCCCTTCAGGAAAGGCGGCCCCGGAAACGGGGCTGCAACACTGCTTGTCTAAGGTGGTCTCGGATCAGAACTTCTTCGATCCCTCTCCAGCCGGCACCCCGCAGGCGGTGCCGGCCCCTGATTTCCCGGCTGCTGATCCGCTTAGTGGTGGTGCTGTTCGTCCGGTTTGCTGGTGCTGACGTCGGCAGGGCTCAGACTCCCATCGGACCATTTGGGCGCAAGCACGAAGTAAGTCGTGATCGGCTCCACGTCACTGGTGGTGGAGAAGATCGGCGAGCCGTGCAGATTGGCGCCCCAAGCCGAACCTTCCGCGGCGGCGGCAGGCACGAAGAACATGACATGGGGGTACCAATTGGCCACCGCATCGTTTATGTACTGGTCTTTCGACAGCATGAAGACCATCGAACCCGGAGCGGGGGTGCCGATCTCATGAGCCGCCAGCTCCGCCTTGGTGCGCGCCAGCATCTCCTCCTTGGAGACTCCGGCCAGCACCCATTGCGCGCGTTTGAGGATGTCCGGGAGCACCGAACTCGCCGCCGCCGCGTTCCAGCATTGGGGCGTACGGCCATTCGGGCTAAAGAATTCGGGGTCGTCGAAATCCTGCTCCCAGGATCTCCCCACGTAACAGGTGAAGTCGTTGCTGCCATGGACCGCGGTCTCATAGCCGTCCTTGCCGAGCACCAATATGGTGGCGTTATCGGAGACCGACTTCGCGGCGGCGGTACGGGCCAGGGCGATCTCGGCGGCTGGACTGCTGGACAGATATTGCTCGATCGGCGCCCGGTTCGGGTACTTGGGAGGGGCATCCTGCGCCGACGCCGGACTGGACCAGGCGAGTGGCAGGCACAGCAGCCATAGCACGCCGACCGACTTCGATGCCGTTAACGCCAACGACGAGCGATGCCCAAGGGTGATTTGCGGCGATCTTTTCATGGCTTGTTTCCTCATAGAACTGCGATATAGAACTGCGATATAGAACTGCGGCCCCACCGGTGACCGTCTTCTTACGGCTCCGCCCACACGGCGAGCCGCAAGAGCTTACCCAAGTCACCCGTATAAATAGACCAGCACTTCGCTTGATAGTTCACCATAGACGGTCTTAAGCATGAATGCACTGACCAATTTTTTGAAATCACCAAGCCCTAACGGATTGTCATGAGCCGGCACAGAACATCCTGCGGCGAACCGGATTAAACCAGCGTCGAGCTGGATAGAACTGGCGGCGAAGCGCGCATCCCGGGCCATGCGCATCCCTCGCAAGGGTAGAAATCCCAATACATGGCGTCGTGCTACATGGAGCGACCATGAGCCTCATCGGGGCGGAAACTGCTTGTTTCTGTGATCATCCTGGCGACCGTATGCACGCGGTGATACATCCCCTCATGGCCGTAGTCACACTCGCGCTCGTTGAGCGATCTGGAGTCTCGGAGATATCTCATCCTATGTTGCATATATGCTCGTCGAAAAGAGATGTCCGCTCATCCAGTGCCCAATTTTTCAGCAAAAATGCGGCCCCGTTTCCGGGGCCGCAACACTGCTTATCTAATGCAGTCTCGGATCAGAACTTCACGCTCACACGGCCGTAGAAGAACTGGCCGGGCACGCGGTTGTAGAACGGATAGTAGCTGTTGGAGAACGAGCTTATGGACGAAGGCGGCTGCTTGCCGAACAGGTTCTGGATACCGAAGGTGAAATCGGTGTTCCAGCTGTCCTGGTGGTAAGTGGCCTCCACGTCGTGATAAGTGACGGCACCGATGTGGTTCTGCGCAAAGAAGGCCGTCGTGCCCTGGGCATTCCACGTCCGGGCAGGGCCGTTGTTGGGCAGCGGGACACCGAAGCTCGACAGGTACTTGGCGGCGTTCTTGGCGTTGGAGTTGTAGGTGCAGGCCGCCAGCAGGGTGGTCGGAGACGCCTGGCCGTTGGTGCAGGGCTCGACGGTATGATCCACGTAGAATATGTTCCACATGGCCGACCAGTCACCGTAATGCCAGTTCAGGGTCAGGGTCGCCCGGCGCTTCGGATAGCTCGCGCCGGAGCCGGTGTTGGAACTGAGGGTCGCATTGGGCACGGACCAGCCCGCGAGCTTGCTCACGGCAAAGCCGCCGGGCACAGTGGTGTTCGGCACCGTGTGGTCGAAACGCTTCAGCAGGTTGATGTCCAGTCCCAGCTTGAAGTCGCCCATGCTGCTGCTCGGGAACTTGTAGTGGGTGCTGATATCGAACCCGTCCGTGAGGGTAGAGCCCGTGTTGGTGTTGACATCCAGAATCGAGTTGACCTGATTGGTAAACACCTGGATCAACTTGCAGTAGCTCTGCACGTTGGCGAAGTAGCAACCGTTCAGGATGTTGTCGGGCCCGATGCTGGCGACCGTGTTCACCAGGCTGATATCGTAGTAGTCCACGCTTAAGTCATACCCCGGCAACCAGTCCGGGTTGTACACGAACCCCACCGTCTTGGAGATGGACTTCTCGGGGGTCAGGTTCGGGTTGCCGCCGGAGATGGTGTTGATCTGCCCGTTGGCCTGCTTAGCCACGACCGGGTGGCCGTTGGCCGCGCAGAACGGTCCGTTGGTAACACCGAGGGTGCAGGGATCCGTCACCGCCGGGAAGTTGTTGGCCTGCCCGACATAGAACTCGCTGATGCTGGGGATGCGGAACCCCTGGGACCAGGAACCACGCAGCAAGAGGTTATCATTGGCCTGCCAGCGCAAAGCCGCCCGGGCCGTGGAGGCATGCTCGGCCCCCGGGATGAACTTCTGACCCTGCCCGATGCCGCCCCACTTGAACTGGGAGAAGCGGTCGGCGAGGTCCAGGCTCACGTCCTTCATGAACGGGGCGTCAGCCACCAGCGGGATGTTGAACTCGAAGTACTCGGCGTTCGTCGCCTCCCGGCCGTTCGTGGGCTTGGACGCGTTGCCGGTGGTGTCACCGAGAGACACGAGCGCATCGAAGTGGTCGTATCCGTTCTGCTCCAGGTACTCATAGCCCAAGGCCAGGCCCACGGGGCCCGCCGGCAGGTCAAATAGGTCACCGCTGATGTTCGCAGTGTAATCCCGTACATCCTGCCGGTTGATGTTATGGGCCTCGAAGCCGACGTACGCCGCCTGGGCCGGGGTGATGGTCTGGCCCGCCTTGCCGGCGCCACCGAACAGGTTGAGCGGCACGCAGCCTGCGGTGGTCGGGCAGGACTGGCTCAAGGCAGTCTGGAGCGACGCGGTGTCGAAGTTACCGGTGAGCGCCTGGGTGAGATACATGCTGCTGTAGGCGCCGCCCAGGTCCCAGTCCCACTCGTTGCCGAACATGTTGAAGTAGCCCTTGAACCCGGCCGTCCAGTGGAACGTATCCACGTTGTTGACCTGCACGCGGTTGCCGAGCTCCGAAGGCGTGCCGCGGCGGCGCAGGGACACGAGTTCCACACCCGTGCTCATGCAGTTGGGGGAGCCGTAGGTCGCGCACCAGGCCGCAAAGCCTGGATCCGGAGTCTGGGCGCCCAGGATCGGGTTCTTCGAATCCACCGGATCCATCTTGGGATAAGGCACCAAGTCCACACCGAAGGGGTTGTAGGGGTTGCCCGCAGCCACGCCGAGGTTGCTGCCGTTGTTGGTCGAGCCGTTGTTCTGCTCGCCCAGGAACAGGGGTTCCGGAGCCAGCTGCTCATTGCCGTAGCGGTTGTTGAACAACACCGTGGAGGTGAAGGTCAGGTTGTCCGCCAGATCGTAATGGCCCTGCACGTACAGGCTGGTGCGCTCGGTCGGCTGCAGGAGGTAGTTCAGCGGGGCGTAGTTGAATGCGTCAGTGGCGCCACTGTAGTTGCGCCAGTCGGTGGTGGCGTTCGGGTTGGTCTTGGCCCCGGGGTTGTTGAGGGTGATGGCGCATTCGGTGGCTGGGCCGGGGCCGCCGGGAACTTTCGAGGAGAAGGTTGGGGAGAGCTTCACGCCAGGCATGGCGCCGCAGATCCCCGCATTGTTTATGACGAAGTGGCCGCCGGGGGTCGAGCTGCTGCCGCCGCCGACGCCATAGATGGCTTCCTTGGAGATGGTACGATTGCCGGCGAAGACGGGCGATTCGTTAGTGTAGGACACGTTCATCACCACGCCGGACTTGTCGCCAGACGAGCCAAGGGTGAAGTCGTATTCCTGCTTCTTGCCGTCGTTATGACCGTCGCCGTGATACATGCCCAGGTAGGCGCTGGCTTCGGCACCGCTGTAGTCCTTCACCGTGATCAGGTTGATGACGCCCGCGATGGCGTCGGAACCGTAGATGGCCGAGGCGCCATCCTGCAGGATCTCTATATGGTCGATGATGGCCGTGGGGATGGTCAAGAGGTCCACCGAGTTATCGATCTGCGGCACCCAGCGCTTGCCGTTCACCAGCACCAGCACGCGTCGCGCACCCATGTTGCGCAAGTCCACGTTCTCCTGGCCGCCGTTGCCGTTGTTCACCTGGTTGTTAATGGCGGAGCCGGTGGAGGACAGGTTCGACAGCACATCGCCGATGCTGGTGAAGCCGGAGGCCTTGATCTGCTGCGCGGTCACGATGGTGATCGGCTGGGCCGTCTCGACGCTGGTGCGCTTGATGCGCGTGCCCGTCACCTCGATCTTGCCCAGTTGGGCAGTGCTGGTGTCGGTGGTGGTCACTGCAGCGTCGGCCGCGAATGCCGAGGGCGCCGCCACTGCAGAAGCCGCACCGGCCATGATCGCGTAACGCACTGCTTTGCTTATTAGGTTGCTGTTCATAGCTATCTATCGCCTCCGCTTTAGGATATTTAGTCCGCCATCACGTTGTGGACGCATGGGACGGGCAAATCACCACTATTCATGTGGCTGCGCGTCTCATGCGACCTTGATGTTGTCAATGCACAACGGATTCACGCTGCGAAAACATCTGCCCCTGATGGCTCACATGAATCTGTTCTGCGTAAATACAACAAGGCTCACAAGTGGAAAGGATTCTGTTCCACAACGCGGGTGGCGGCTACGGCGATGAGATGCTATTCGAGAGCATTCAGCGATTGAGATAGATCATTCAAAGCGTAGAATGGTCGACTGAAAACGGATAAGTAACGATTGGAATATAATTTCGTCTGCCTTATCGTCTATCTATATAGATAATATAGACATGAGGTATCAGTCCTTGCGATCGAGTTCCTGCAGACGTCGCGTCAAAAGACGTCGCTCGGGCGCGAGGCGCGTGCCCGCGAGCGCCGCCTGATAGGCGAGCCGCGCTTCCTCTCGCCGCCCAAGCTGCTGCAAAAGGCGCCCGCGGGCCGCATGCAGCAGGTGATATTCCCGAAACTCGCCACGGGCGGCCAAGGAATCCACGAGTTGCAGAGCCTTAGCCGGTCCGTCCACCATGGAGACGGCTGCGGCGTGGTTGAGCTGTACCACCGGCGTGGGTTGCAGCCGCAATAGCACCTCATAGAGCCCCACGATCTGCCGCCAGTCGGTGGCCTCGGGGTTGGCCGCCTGCACGTGCAACGCGGCGATGGCTGCCTGTACCGCATAGGCGTTCACCCGGCCCGGCATACGCAAGGCTTCATCCACCAGCGCGAGACCCTCGGTGATGGAAGCCCGATCCCACAGGTCCCGGTCCTGGTCCTCCAACAGCACCACGTCACCGGCCTGGGTGACCCGCGCTTCGCGACGCGCATCGTGCAACAGCATGAGCGCCAGGAGCCCTTTGATGGGCGCACGCTCCGGCAGGAGCAAGTCCAGGAGACGGGCGAGACGGATGGCTTCGCGACAGAGTTCCCGGGATATCAGTTCGGCACCGGAGGTGGCGGCATAACCCTCGGTGAACACGAGATAGAGCACCGCCAGCACCCCCTCGATGCGTTCATCGAGCAACGGCGGCTCGGGCGTCTCGTAGGGGATGCCGGCGTCATGGATCTTGCGCTTGGCGCGGGTGAGCCGCTGCGCCATCGTGTCCTCAGCGAGGAGGAAGGCGCGCGCCACCGCTTCGGTGGAGAGGTTGCAGATGACTCTGAGAGTGAGTGCCACCTGGGCTTCCATGGAGAGCGCCGGATGGCAGCAGGTGAAGATGAGCCGCAGCCGGTCATCGCCGAAGGCCGCATCATCGCTGGTTTCCTCCTCCGACGATTCCAGAGTGGCTTTGAGCTCCGGCAACTTGTCCCGAAACGTCGCCTGGCGGCGGATGTGATCCACCGCCTTGTTGCGGCCCACGTTCACGAGCCAGGCCCGGGGGTTCTCCGGGATGCCGGTCTTGGGCCATTGTTCCAGAGCGGCGGCGAAAGCCTCCTGACGGGCTTCCTCCGCGAGGTCGAAGTCGCCCAGGAGGCGGATCAGGGTCGCGAGGACCCGACCCGCCTCCCGGCGATAGACTTCTTCGGCCGCGGCCCGGCCCTCAGGCCAGGGGCCAGATGGGGCGGACTTCGATGCTGCCATGTCGGGCTCCGGGGATGCGCGCGGCGAGAGCGATGGCTTCATCTATATCCTTGGCCTCCACCATATAGAAGCCGCCCAGCTGTTCCCGGGTCTCGGCGAAGGGCCCGTCGGTAGTCAGGGTCTTGCCGTTCTTGACCTGCACCGTGGAAGCGGTGGCGACCGGCTTCAGGCGTTCGCCGCCCTTGAAATGGCCGGTCTTGATGATCTCCTGGGTATAGACCGTGTATTCATCGCTCAAGGCCTTGGCAGTGGCCTTGTCCAGGGCGGCATAGTCGGCTTCGTTTGAATAGATGAGCAATAGGTACTGCATATGAGGCTCCTTAAGTAGGGGTATGTGTCCGCCCTACAGTCGAACGGCGCCCCTCGGGGACGACAACGGCCAGGAACTTTTCACGCCCCTGAGTGTACGACAGCGCCGGGAAGCTGGCCCTGAGCGGGGCGGCTACAATGTCCCTGGGCGTCGCATCCAGTCCGGGAGTTCCTTCCATGAACATGCGTTTCTGGTCATCCTTGGGTTTGAGCCTGTTAGTGGTGGCGGGCTGCATATACGTGAGCTGGGTCCCCCAGTCCGTACTCCCCTTCGACGCCCACCCCTCAGTCAACAATCCCTTGCAGGTGGTCGTCGTACCGAGTTCCATCGGCCTGCCCATGCCCGCCGGCCTGCAAGCGGGCGATGTGGTGGACATCGCCGCCATGAGCCTGCGTGACCGCGTGATGTTCACGGCCTCCGGCGGCAACCCGCCTGTCGGCGAGACTCTCGATCTGCCTATCATCCACGGCGGGCAGACCTCGCAGGTCTCTGTACCCTTCGTGCTGGATCACAAGAGCGGCGAGAACCTCGCGATATACCTGGCTGGCATCGCGCTCACCTGGCTGTTCGCGGCCCTCGGCCTCCTGCTCCTGTGGCGTGGCTCGCGACAGGCTGCCTGGGCGGTGTGCGCCTGGTGCCTCTTGAACGTGCTCGTGAACGTGGGCACCAGTTTGTACCTGCCGCTGCCTCTCACAGGGTATTTCGCCTCCCTCTCCAATTACCTGCTGAACGTAGGCACCCTGGTGGCGCTCTATCTCCTGGCGGATGACCTGACCCGGGCCGGCATCACACAGAACATGCGCAGCGCCATGCGCTACCTGTTCATCGTGGTGTTCGGCACATACGCCATGAGCAATCCGTATTTCGTTTACACGGCGGTATTCCGCGCGACCATCCCCACTCACATACAAGTCGTGATCCTGATCCACCTGGCCGCATTCTCCATCCCGCTCATCCTGCTGGCGGTCTTCTATCGGCATGCGCCGGCAGCGGAGAAAGCCCGTATCCGCTGGGTATGGCTCAGTATCCTGGTGTACATAGGTTCCTATCTCGTCACCACCAACAGTTTCAGGTTTATAGACAACCTGCAGGCAGCACTGGTGATCAACCTGCTCATCGCCCTGGCTTTCCTGGGTTTCACCTATGCGGTGCTGCGCCACCGGCTGGTATCCCTACGCCTCGTCATGAACCGGGCCCTGGTGTACGGTGTCATCACTTCACTGGTGGTGGGCGTATTCGCGGCCCTGTCCAGCCTCATCGAGCATTTCGCCGTGGGCAAGACCGAAGGCGCGCTACTGCAGCTCCTGGTGCCCTTAAGCCTCGGCGTGACCCTCAATCTCATCAAGAAGCGGCTGGATAGTTTTGTGGAACGCCTGTTCTTCCAGCGCCAGTACCGGGCGGAGACCGCCCTCACCCGCTTGGCGCGGGAATGCGGCTTCATAGAAAACCGGGATTCCCTGCTGGACCGCGCCGTGGACGACGTCCAGGAATACCTGCGGCCTACCGGTGCGGCACTGTATGAACGCAATGAATCCGGCTATACCCTCGTGCGCCAGCGCGGCGAGCGGCGCTTCCCCAAGAACCTCGCTAATGACGATCCGGTGATGGTGAGCCTGAGGGCGGATCTCGCGGAAGCCGATCTGGACCGGCTCAAAAGCCGCCTGGGCAGCGAAGGCCTGGCCTTCCCCCTGGCGGTGCGCGGCGTGATCATGGGTGCCCTGGTGCTGGGCCAGCGTCCCGCGGAGAGCTACACCGAGAGCGAGCGGGCCCTCTTGGGGCGCATCGCCCAGCAAGTGGCCGCCGCTCTGCACGCGCTGCGCGCCCGGGAGGCAGAGAGCTTCGTGGATGCAGTGGCCAAAGGCGTCTTGCCAGCCTCGCCCAAGACCAAGTCACGGGCGCGGCAATTGCTGCAGCAGAGCCTGGCGGCCTGAAGGCGGAACCGCTCTAAGGAGTAGCCTGCAGCTGATCGAGCGCGTCTTGGGCGATATCGCGCTGCCACTGGGTGGGCGCGTTGGCCGCCTCGGCCGTCAACTCCGGCTTGAACTGCATGAGATGCAATGTGCCCACCAGCCCCACCGCAGTAAACTGCAAGGGGAAATAGGGATCATGCAGGGTACGTGATACCAGCTCCGTGAACGCCTGCGAGTGATCCTGCATCACCATCTTCTGCATCGCAGCCAAGCCTGCCAACGCACTCAGGCGCATGCGCAGGGGCATGCCCGGCTGTGCGTCCGTGAGCAACAGGTCCACGGCGCGGGGATCGCCGCTGGCAGCGAGACCTGCTTCCAGGGCTCTCATCACATGTATCTCGGGCTTGCCAGCCGCTCTTGCCTGCAGGAAATCGAAAGCGTCAGGCATGTTGGACTTGCCGATACTCCGGGCCGCGGCCGCTTGCACTGCGTAGCTCGGATCATGCAGCAGGGCACCCTGGATGGCGTGGTAGGCATCTGCATCCCCCAGCAGCTGTCCCAGGGCCTGCACCACCGAGATACGCACACGGCTATCCGCTTGGCTCATGGCCGCAAGCAGGCTCTGCTTCGCCGCCGCTGAGCCGAGCGTCCCGAGGCTCGTGGCCGCGGCCACGCGCACTCCATAGAAGGGATCGTTCGCCAGCACTTGACCGAGGGCGGCCGCGGCTTGCTCCACGTCCGCACCCTTCTGCTTGCCGAGCTCCCCTGCCGCCCAGAGACGCGCCATCATGGAAGGATCGTGTTGCGCGGCGGCCGAGAGCGCCGCAGTGGACTGGGGGAAATCCACGCTCTTCTCGATGTAGTCATCCGGATCGAAATCCACCCACTGGGGCGCGAAAGTGAGCGGCACCGTGAAACTCTGGCTCGCCTGCTCATCCCATACCTGCACCTGCTTCGTCTCGCCGTCCGCGCCGTGGAACGCGAGCTCCACCGGCATCTCGAACACCGCCGGTACGTCCTCGCCTTTCTGGGTCTGGGTCACGGTGACGGTCTCAGACCTGGCGGCCGGGTCGTACGCAGCGCTCACCCGGTAGGCCGGCGTGCCCGCCGAGAACACCCATTCATGGAAGAACCAGTCCAGATCCTCACCGCTGGCTTCCCGCAACGATTCCTGGAGCCCAGCGGTCTCGACGCTCTGGGCCGCATGGCTCACGAGGTAATGATGCAGCGCGCTGAAGAAGCGCTCATGGGGATCCGCGGTACGGGCCATGGCCGCCGAACCGTCCAGCACGTAGCGCAGCATGTCCAGCACCGACGCGCCCTTCTCGTGGGTGATGGCATCGAACATGTCCATGCCGTCGGCGTAGTGGCGATCCACGATGGGCCGGAGATAATCGTCCCGGTCCTGGGCCATGGCGGCATCCTGATAACCCTGCATCTGCAGACGGTAGGCATCGCTGCCTGCGTGGTACTGGGTATAGAGCGCCGGGAAATAGGTGGCGAACCCCTCGTTCAACCAGATGTCCGCCCAGTCGCGCCCTTGCGCGTAATCGCCGAACCAGTGCTGGGCGAGTTCATGGGCCACCGTCTCGCTGACGGGGTAGTCCGCCGTCGCCTGCGGGTCCTGCAGCGCCCATCCCTGCAGGGTGGTGGCGCTCACGTTCTCCTGGCCGCCGAAGAAGAAATCGGGCACTGCTACTTGGGCGTACTTCTCGTAAGGGTATTCGAGCACAGTCCGGGAATAGAAACCGATCATATCCGGGGTCAGACCGAAAGCGCGACGTACTGTAGCCTCGTCCGTGCCACGCGGTACGTAGTAGTCCACGGGTTTATCTTTATAGGAGTCATGTACCTTCTGCCAGGGGCCGATGGCGAGCGAAGTGAGATAGCTGCTGTGGGGCACGCTCTCCACCCAGTCGTAGGTCACGTCGCCGCCGGAGCGGGTGAGGTGGACGAGCTTACCGTTGGACACCACCACCTGATCCGCCGGCACGGTGACAATGGTCTCGCTCGTCGCCATGTCGTTGGGATAATCCCAGCAGGGGAACCAGTGATGGTTGAACTCGCTCTCCCCCTGGGTCCATATCTCCCGCGGCCGGTCCGGATAATCCGCATCCGGATTCTCGAAGAACAAGCCGAAGCGCGGCATGCCGTGGTACACGATGCGCACCCGCAGCCGGTCTGCCGACGTGTAGTCCTTGTCGAGAATGATCCACAATTTTGGATCGTCTGTATCAGCCTTGAGCGTCACCGGTGCTCCATGGGCCGGCAGCAGCGACACGGAATCGATACTGAGATCGGAGCTGTCCAGATAGAACTTGCGGAAGCCGGCGGCGAAAGGCTTGAGAGTGACCACTTCATCGCCAAACACTTCGCCCTTGGCTTGGTCGAAATGCAGCGTGAGGCGGTAGTTCTCCACGTGATAGCTGCGGCTGGGCGCCCAATGCCAGACGGCGGGGTCGCCGAATACGTGCCCATCTGCTGCTGGCATGGCAGCCCCCAGGACGAGGAAAAACGCAACGCCGCCTCTCATGAGCTGTCTCCCAATGGGCCATCCAGTGATCAATGCAGCAGATAAGGAGTCGGGTCCACCTGCCAGATGTTGTTGGAGCCGTTGTTCCAGCTGCCCATATCCTTGAGACTCTGGGCTGCGGAAGCCGCATCCTTGGGGTAAGTCACCGGCACTACATACCCGCTGGTGAAATACAGCGTGTGGCTGTCCGGACCGAGGCGTGCTTCGATGATGCCGCCTTGGTGGTTGATGGCATCCGGCAGGTGCACGGGCTCGCCCCATTTGCCGTCCTTGCGGAACACGATGAACAAGTCCAGCTGTTGGGGCGGCGTGGGCGGCCGGGTGGAAGAGAACACCATGAAGGATCCATCCGGCGCCACTGTCTCATCTACATCGCTCCAGCGGTCATCAGTGAAGGGCATGGGCTGAGGCACCTCATAGGTCCCATACCGGTACTCGGCATAGAACAGATGGCTGCGCTTGCTCTCGCCGTAGACATCGGTGAAAAAGAGGTCGCCGTTCGCCGCGACGGAAGGGCCGAAGGTGGAACCATTGCGGTTCACAGTATCCGGCAGATGCATGGGTACGCTCCAGCCGGCCGGTGTGCGGTCCACGCGCCAGAGATTGCCGCCGCGCCCAGGGTGGATCGTACCGCCCCAGAAACCGTCCGGCTGCTTACCGCTCTCGGGTACGGGACAGCTAGAGGCGAATATGAGATAGGAACCGTCCGGTGCCATGGCGGATTCCAGGTCACGCCACTGACCCGAAAACGGCGCGATCTTGGGTTCCGACCAACCATCGGCCTCGCGGTGCGATACCAGAATGACGTTGTCGGAGCTGTTGCTGCGGGTGAAATACACGGTAGCGCCATCGGGCGTGAAGACAGGCGAGGCCTCGCTGGCGGGACCGGAAATGACTCCAGGTGCGAACACCGTGGGTGCGGCGGTGCAGACGGCGCCAGCCAGGGAGGACAGTAACAGCAGAGCGAGCAGACGAAGACCCATGTGTGTATTTCCCGGATGGAGCGCGCGGCAGCGCGCCCTTTACGAGACAGGCCTGACACCCATTAGTTCCACGCCGGACACCCCGGATGGATCACACGAACAGCACCATCGCCCCTTCGAATCTGCTTCGCAGACCCATGGATGCAGATGATCGCGATTCGGGGAAGCTGGGTCCAAGGATCCGTACCTATACGGTCACCCTTGCAGGTGGCCGTATAGGCCGCATCGACCCCGATCCGTCCGACGACGGCTCAGGGTGTGGTCTTGGAGGCTGCTCCCTGGGCCTGGAAATATTTCTGCATAGGCAACCAATAATGGAAGTACCAATTGGTGTTCACATGTTCCGTTTCAGTGGTCACATCGTCGTTGCCCGCATCCTTGTCCGCGGTATCCGGCACATTCACCTGCACCAGCTGGATCTCGGCACCGGCGAAAGTCTTCTTGAAGGTGAGGATCAATACGGATTCCATATCGGCCGCTTCCGCGGCTGTCGAGCCCTCGCTCCAATCGGCCGCCTGCCAGGTCATGACGATCTCGCGGCCCGGGATGAGCCTCAAGACTTTTCCACCGATCAGATACTTCAGCTTGCCATCCGGTCCCGGCACGCCGAAGGCCCCCCACTCATCCCCCTCCTGGCCCACCGCCACATCGGCCTTGGTGGACGGTCGGTAGAAGTTGGCGGGGAACCCGGTCATGGCCGCGTGGCCCTTGGCAGAGAGGTAGGTGTCGTACAGGGTCTGGGCCGAGACCCCGGGGAATTCGGCGCTCTGTATGACATTGCCGGCGCTGGCCCCGGCAGCCCAGGCGAGGGCCATCACGGCCAGGCCCACGCTCATGATCTTCTTGAATGCGTTCATGGCATCACTCCCTCTATATGTTTATCCGCTACGCGCCCACGCGACCCTACCCGGACGGCAGCACGGGCTTGTGCCGGCTCACAGCGTCGCCGTCTTCCTCCTGCAGGCCGCTGAACACCACCGTGGAGAGGATGGTCAGCACGCCCAGCACCAGGAAGCCCTGGTGGATGCCGTGGATCATCTGCGGCGCGTTCGAGTCGGCGTTCTCCGGTATGAAGATCGCGGTGACGAGCGACGCGGTGGCTACGCCGAAGCTGATGGCCATCTGCTGCGCCGTGCTCGCGATGGTGCTAGCGTTGCTGGTCTTGGGCGCCGGCACGTCCGCGAACGCCAGGGTGTTCATGCTGGTGTACTGCAGGGAACTGAAGAAACCGAAACAGAACGCTTCCAGCACGATGAGCCATACGGGCGTGTCGACGCCGATGGTGGCGAAGATGGCGATCATCACGCCTATGGCGAGCGTGTTAACGAGCAGCACCCGGCGATAACCGAAGCGCGTGAGGATGCGCGGCATGGTCATCTTGAGGCTCATGGCAGCGAGCGCCTGGGGCATGAACAGGAGGCCGGACTGCACGGGCGTGAAGCCCAAGCCCACCTGATAGAGCAGAGGGAACAGGAACGGGATGCCGCCTATGCCTAAACGCGTGACGAAACCGCCCACCACCGCGGCCCGGAAGCTGCGCACCCGGAACAACGTCAGCCGCAGCAGGGGATGCGCCAGTCCCGCGCTATGCAGCCCATAACCGGCCAGGAGCGCGATGGAGATGGTGAGGAGACCGAGTATCTCGCGGCCGCTCAGGTTGTGCTCGCCGAAGACTTCGAGCACGTAGGACAGGAGCGCGATGCCGGAGCCGAACAGGATGAGGCCGACCAGGTCCAGCGGCCGGCGTCGTTCTTCCTTATAGTCAGGCATATGCTTGTACACCATGTATAAGCCGGCCAATCCGATGGGGATATTCACGAAGAAGATCACGCTCCAATGGAAATAGGCCACGATCGCGCCGCCCACTACCGGCCCCAGCATGGGGCCGATGAGTGCGGGGATGGCCACGAAGCTCATGGCGCGCACCAGCTCCGAGCGGGCGTAGGTGCGCACGATGGCGAGCCGGCCCACCGGGATCATCATGGCGCCGCCGCAACCCTGCAGCAGCCTGCACGCCACCAGGATATGGATGTTGGTGGAGATGCCGCAGAGGAAGGAGCCGAGAGTGAAGATGCCGATGGCGGACGCGAACACCCGGCGCGTGCCAAAACGGTCCGCCATCCAGCCGCTGATCGGGATGAACATGGCGAGGCTCAAGGTGTAACTCGCCAGTACCGCCTTCATGCTGAGAACCGGCACTTTGAGGGCTTCCGCGATGGCGGGCACCGCGGTGTTCAGGATGGTGGTGTCCACCGATTCCAGGAAGAACGCCACGGCCACGAGCCAGGGCAGGAGCTGCTTCCCGGGCAGGTTCGTCGCGGGTGCGGATTGGGCGGCGTTCAAGGCGATCGTCCCGTTTCGCCTATTTTATACCGACCCGGCAGCACGGGCTCAGAGCATCTTCTTGAAGCAGCGTAGCTGCTCCACTTCCGTGAAGCCGAGCGCCGCGTGGGCGGCGGCACTGTCCTGGTTCCAGAGCTGGGTGTCGGAACCGAACTCGCTGCAGCCCTGGGCGCGGCCCCAGGCTTCCGCCGCCGCTATCAAGGCGCGCCCCACGCCGCGGCGACGCGCGCCCGGTTCCACGTACCAACCTTCCAGATATGCGACCCGGTCGGTCTCGCAGCCATCCACCACGGAACGGATGGGGAGTTCCGCGAAACCCACGCCTGCACCTGAGGCATCGCAAGCGAGCAGCACTGCCATGATGAACCGCGATCGGCTGGCGAAGAATTCGTCAGCCTCTTGAGCGAGCTCCGCCTCGGGAGCATCGGGCCAGAGGGCATGGCGCATCCCAAGCCAGGCGGCACTGTCACCGGAAGTCGCTGGGCGGACGGTGGTCATGGGGATGCGCTCCAAGCACTTATGGATGGATAACCAGTCTCGTCATTCTTTATATACATACTTGTGAGGAAATTTGCATTGCGGCCTCCACGGGCGCGTATGACAATGATGGCATGCATACACCCTCCCCCATACTCACAGGCCGCCACGTGCGCCTCGAACCCCTGGAGCGTCGGCATGTGGCCGGCCTCGTAGCCGCTTCCGCCGGCGATCCGGAACTCTACCGCTGGAGCCCGGTGCCCCGGGGCGAGACGGAAGTCATGCGCTACGTGGACACCGCCATCGCCGCGCGGGAAGCCGGCAACGCCCAGCCTTTCGCCACGCTGCGTGTGAGCGACGGCGTGGTCATCGGCTCCACGCGCTTCTTCGATCTGGAGCGCTGGGCCTGGCCGGAAAGCAACGTACATCACGGACGCACCGCGCCCACCGCCTGCGAGATCGGTTACACCTGGCTGAGCCATTACGCAGTGCGCACCCGCGCCAACACCGAAACCAAACTCCTGATGCTGACCCATGCCTTCGAGACCTGGCAGGTACTGCGGGTGTGCCTGCATTCGGATGCGCGCAACACCCGTTCCCGGGCCGCCATAGAGCGCATGGGTGGAAGATTCGAAGGGATACTGAGAGCCCATCGCATGGCTGCAGACCATATAGCCCGCGATTCGGCGCGCTATTCCATCCTGGCAGCCGAGTGGCCCGAGGTGAAGCACGGGCTCACACGGCTCCTGGATCGGACGTGAGCTGTACCCCATAGACGACAGCCTGTTCCGCTCGAACCATCGCGACGCCACAGCCGTCTTCCGAAGCAATAAAAGCCGACGATAGCGACCCAGGCAGGCTATTCGGGGTATGCTGGCTCGAGGGCTAGACAGCGCCCTCAATGCTTCATCACCTGTCGATTCAAACCCCTGCTTTCCTCTGCCCATGGCATGGCAACGCGCGGGTGGTCGATGGCACCGAGAACTGCCATGCCCAGCGAGACCGTGAAGTTCGAGAACGGCGCACAGACTTACCGCATCCAGTTCGAGGTGGTGGCGCCGCCGCCCGCACCGCCCAAGGTCCGAGGGAAGTTCACGCCGCCGCTCCAGTTCAAAGTGGCCAGCATCCGCGTCACCGAACTCATGGCTAACCCGGACGAGGAAGGCCAGAAGAAAATCATCAACTTCGCCCGGGGTTTCGATACACTGGCCCAGGCCAGGACCGGCGCGACCGAGTACGCCAAGCGCATCGTGCGGGAGCAGATGACGCCGAAAGCGGCACCGCCTGCCGAACCTGCTGTCTGAACCACGGCACGGACTTGCCGGGTAAACCTCCGTCAGGGGACAGAATATATAGAGGCCTGAGCATGCAAGACGTGATGAAGGGGCCACCCGGCACCGAAGCGACTCTGGATGGGGATGCCTGCCAACGGCTGAAGTTCGCCCCGGACGCGGGCTTCCAGCGTGAGCTGCGCCGGCGGGTCGAGGCCCGCATCCAGGAGACGGGTATCCAGCAACGGGATTGCCCGCGCTTGTACCTCAAGACCACTGTGGTCCTGTCCGCATTCGCGATCTTCTACTGTCTGCTGGTGTTCGTCGCCGATACCTGGTGGCAAGCACTGCCGCTTGCGGTACTGCTCGGCTTCACCACCGCCGAGATCGGTTTCAACATCCAGCACGACGGCAGTCACAAAGCCTTCTCCGACCGCCCTTGGGTCAATAAGCTCATGGCCATGACCCTGGATCTCGTGGGCGGCAGTTCCTATGTGTGGCGCTGGAAGCACGTGGTGTTCCACCACATGTACGTGAACGTGGAAGGCCACGACACCGACATAGACCTCGGCATCTTCGGGCGTTTGAGCCCGCCGCAACCGCATCATGCGGTGTACCGCTGGCAGCAGTGGTACCTGTGGCCGCTGTACGGCGTGATGGCCATGAAATGGCATTTCTTCGACGACTACCGCGACGTGATCCTGGGTCGCATGGGCGTGCACCGCTTCCCCCGCCCCCGGGGCTGGGAGCTCGTGCTGTTCCTGGGCGGCAAGCTCACGTTCCTCTTACTCGCCTTCGGGATCCCGCTCCTGTTCCATCCTTTCTGGACGGTGGCGCTGTTCTACGTGATCACCGTGGCGGTGGTGGGCGTGGTGTTGAGCGTGGTGTTCCAACTGGCCCATGCGGTGGAGGAAGCGCGCTTTCCGGCACCGCAGCCCCAGACCAGCCGGATGCAGACGGCCTGGGCGGTGCATCAGGTGGAGACCACAGTGGATTTTGCCCGCGACAACCGGCTCGTATCCTGGCTGGTGGGCGGCCTCAACTTTCAGATCGAGCACCATCTATTCCCTACCCTCTCCCATGTGAACTATCCAGCCATCGCCGGCGTCGTGGAGAGTACCTGCCGGGAGTTCGACGTGCCTTATGTCGCGAGCCCGAGCTTCGGCGCGGCCGTGGCATCGCACTTCCGCTGGTTGCGGCGCATGGGCATGGCGGGATGAGGCGAGACGAAGAGAGGCGTTGAGCTACAGCGCCGGGGCCGGCTGTTCGGACGAGGGCTGCTTGATGTCCTTGATCTGGCGCGTGATGATCTGGATGGCGTAATGCAAGGCCGCGGCGGCGGCTTCATCTTCCTTGGGGTAGCGGCCTTCCATCGGATACTGGGTGGCCCAACCCTTGTCGGTCAGCACGCTGATATAGAGCACCGGATTGAAAGTCTCGGACAACGTGTCCCGGTTGCTGCCAGCGGCGATCAGATACTTGCCCGTATGCGTGAATTTCAGGTCCATGGCTGTGCTCCTCATGCACACAGCATACGCCTTTTGTTAACTCACCGTACTCGGATGCAGAACACTGCAGCTACAGCCGCGATCATGGAGATCGCGGGATGATATCCATCCTGAAGAGTCGGGGCACGGGAATAGAGGCCGGGATGTTCGTCTATCCCACGTCTCATGGGACGATGGAATCATAGTGCTGGACACCGTCGGGCTTGGTGAGAAGGTACCGGTCGTCCTCGGGGTAGTAATGCGCCTTGTCGATGTCCTGACCGGCGAAACCCACGATCGCCTCGCGGCTCACCCACCAGCTCAAGGTCACCATCTCGGAGCGCTCTGCGTCCAGGTCGCGCACCGACAAGCTCGCGCCCAGGTTGCCCGGCGTCTGCCGGTATTCCACGATGCCGGTCGCCATGACGTAGGCCATGTATTCTTGCTTCAAGGCCCGGCGTATCTCGGCGCGCCATTCACGCATCACGCAGGCTTGGCCGCGGCTGGAACCCTTGCTGTCCGTAGTCATGATTGCGCTGCCTCTTTTAGATGCGCTTGCGGGTCGAGGCAAAACAATAACTTAGTCGTCCCCCGTTTCACAGCCCATGATTCGCACCGGCTACCAAGTGGCATGGCGCTGCTGCAAGGGCTAGTCTTAAGCATCAGGTGCCGGATGCAAAGGCCCTGACCGGCTTTAACGAGGACACCAACATGCATAGATTCCGCCTTCTGCTTGTCTTGGCGCTGGCTAGCGCCGCAAACCTGTATGCGGCCGGCATCGCCGCCGCCGATGCACCGGCGAATCCCGCCTATATCCTGGTGACGGGCTTCGAGCCTTTCGGCGGCGACAAGACCAACGGCTCCTGGGAGGCGGTGCGCCATCTGCAAGGCAAGCAGTTCCCCAGCGGCACAGTGGTGGTCTCAGAACTGCCTGTGGTCTGGGACAAGGCGGGGCAGGAATTGCGCGGCTTGATACTGAAATACCATCCGCGGGCGGTCATCGCCTTCGGCCAGGCGGGTGCCGAGCCCGTGAGATTGGAATTGATCGCCCACAACGTAACGCAGCGCTACCCGGACAATCGTGGCGCCCTGCCGCCGCAACCGGTGATCTCCGCCACCGGACCGGCCTCGGCCAAGACCGCGTTGGATGTGGATTCCATCGCGAAGGCGCTGGGTGTGGCCGGGATACCGGTGGTGAAGTCCAGCGACGCCGGCGGTTACCTCTGCAACGAGACCTTCTTCGTCTTGATGAGCGATCCGGGCCCCGCGTGGGCCCTCGCCATGCCGCGGGGCTTCGTGCATGTGCCGCCGCTGGATGCCGTGGTGACCACCGCGGACGGCAAGCGCACCGTGTTCGACCAGAAGACCCTGGCAGCCGCGGCAGACGCGGTGGTGGCGAGCGTGGCGGGATCCCTGCCCGCCAAATGAATCTCTATCAGGGGAGCGGTCATCCGATGGGTGCACATGTGAAGGTGGCGGTCCGGGCGACGGAATCCAAGGGGCGCGGTGTGTTCGCACTGGTGCGGATCCCGGCGGGCACGCTGATCGAGACTTCGGACGTGGTGCTCATCCCCGAGCCCGACATGGAGGCGCTGGAGGACAGCATATTGGGAAACTACTTCTTCCGCTGGGGCGAAGGCGATAAACAAGGCGCTCTCGCCCTCGGGTATGGCTCCCTCTATAACCACTCCTATAACCCGAATGCCCGCTATGTGAAGCATTTCGAGAGTCTCACCATAGACTTCATCGCCCTGCAGGATATCGCCGAGGGCGAAGAGATCAAGACCAACTACAACGGCGACCCGACGAGCCGGAAAGGTCTGTGGTTCTCGGTGATCGACTGAAGGTACACGCTCGCCACCGCCTGCTTTCTTAGCGACGCGTCCGATTATAATTTCAACATGCTCGACGCCACGCTACGCACCCTGTATTCCGCCCTCGTCTCCATGGCCGTCGTGCTCCTGAGCTTCGGCGTGATGTACGGCGCATGCCTTTGGTTCGGAGTCACCACCTCACCTGCGATCCTGGCTGCAGCCTTGTCCATGAGTCTCATGCGGCGGCATGAGCGCCTCGGCGTCCGGGCACTGCTGATGAAGTTCCTGATGCTTCCCCTCATCGCGGTCGCGGCCGGGCTCGTGGGTCTCGCTTTCCTGCATGCGCCGCTCCTGGGCGCCTTGCTCTTCTCCGGCGGCATCACCCTCTCGATCCTGCTGCGGGAATACGGGCCACGGGCGAACGCCCTCGGCCGCGTCATCGCGCTGCCGCTCATATCCCTCTTCGTGGTGCCGGTGCATATCCAGAGCCCAGGCGGCAAGCTCATCCCCACGCTCCTGGTGAGCGCCGCCGGCACAATGGATAGACCTGATGCATGGACTGCTGGTCCAGGCGCGTACGCCCGGCTTCGATAGGGCCAAGTTGGGTGCGGAGATGCGGCGGCTGGGCGGGATGTTGAAGGCAGGGTCGGAGACTCCGGCCATGGACGAGAAGCCGCCCACGCCGTAACCGCATCAAGCTGAGCTTCGCTCTCAGCTTTCCGCCAAGCCCTCGAAGGGCTCACGCCAGGCCGGGAACGCCAACAGCTGCTCATGCCAGCGCATGAGGTTCGGGAACTCAGCGGCCGGCAGGCCGGCGCGCTCAGCGAACGGCAGGGAGGTGGCGACCCGGAAGTCGGCGTAAGAGATGCGGTCTCCCAGGATCCATTTCCGGCCTTTGATGTGGGCATCCAGGATCGCAGCGAATTGGCGGAACTCCCGCAGCGGCTCTTCCAGCTCAGCAGGATCCATCACCTTCTCCGAGAACTGCGGGCGCACGATCCTCTCGAAATAGACAGGGTCGGCTGCGCGGGTGAGATGGTGGGGTACCCCAGCTAATCCACATGATCATCTCCGGCTGCTCAGCCCCCGTGCGCCAGAGATCCGACCCCGCCACTTCCGAGAGCCGGCAGACTATGGCATCCGTCTCCCACAGGGTCCGCGCTCCGTCCACCAGCACCGGTACCCGGGTGTTGGGGTTGATCTTGCGGAAAGCCTCCATATGGGCTGGATGGAAAGGCCGGGCGCGGATGTATTGCACCGGCGCTTCCAGATAGCGCGCCACCGCCACCGCGACGCGGGGGTTCAGATTATGGGAGTAATAGAGCTTCATCATGTATTCATCCGCCTCTGGACCGCTCTGCATGATAACAAGGCTCGGACCCGATTTGCGCTCGGGGAGTTCCCCGCTTTAGAGTGTGTCCGGGGTACAAATCGCGCGAGGGAACGTCATGCGAATCGCCTACGACAAGAAGATGGCAGAGACACTCGCCAAGTGCTGTGTCTGCGCTTACCACCAATACAATAAGGGCCACTTCCTCCCGCCCCAGGGTTATACGGTGGCGGCGGAGTTCAAGGGCACCTTCACCTGGCTCAACATCCTCATGTCCAGGATCAAGTTCAAGGTCCTGCGCTGGCCGCTGCTCGCGATCATCTGGCTCATGGATCGCATCGGCATCTTCAGCAAACCCTTCGGCTTCGCGCTGAAGTCCCGGAAGGGAGACCACTACATCGTCGCGTTCCGGGGCACCCAGAACCTGGACGACTGGTTCACGGATGCGGACGCCATCCAGGTGCCGCTGTCGAAGCATCTCAGGGACAAGGCACCGCTCCTGGACCGCAGCCGTGTACACCAGGGCTTCCAGCTACTGGCGGTCTCCTTGAGCCGGCAGGTGGACAAGGCCGTGCGCGGCTTCAAACCCAAGGTGCCCGTCTATGTCACCGGCCACAGCTTAGGGGGAGCCGTAGCTTCTCTCACGGCCCTGATGCTGAGGACGAAACTAAAGCGGCCCGATGTGCGCCTATACAGTTACGCCGCGCCCCGGGTGGGCGACCCTGCCTTCGTAGCCGCCTACAACGCCCTGCTCCTGGCAAGCTATCGGGTGGTGAACCTGGCGGACGTGGTGCCCCTCGTACCTCCCCGGATATTCGATATCTGGCGATACGGCGACCTGGGTAAGGAATGGGCCTTCCTCAATCAGTCAGAAGACATCCTCGGCAATCACAGCATCGACGCCAGGAACAACTACCTCACCGCCTGCGAGAAGCGGGTGCCGAGCGACAAGAAGCGGAAGTATCCGATCTCCTGATTCCGATGCCTATCCCTTATCGGCCTGCACCGGCTTCTCGGCCGTGCAGGGCTGCTTCGTCTGTGGATAGCCGCTGGCAGCCAGGAAAGCCTTGAAGTCCGTCACCTGCAGCATGCTGCGCAGAGCCGCGGTCTTGTCCTTCGCCGCTGCATACACGCTCTGGTCTATGCGGTAACCCATCCAGTACCCCATGTCCGGCGGCCAACCCGGGGCGGGATTGTGGTCATACAGCCAAGGCTGCACCTTTGTGGCGTCTTCATCCTGCACGAGGCGAGCGGCGAGCTCGGTCTCGTGGACGCAGCCGTAGTCCCAGCGGTCTGTGTACTGGCGCACCATGGGCTCCGGCAGCACCAGGGAGGCGATGAAATCCGCCGTGCCTTCGGTGACCGACTCTTGCAGCACGTTGGCGTTGTCATCCTGGAAGGTCTGGTTGAAATGGATAGTCTCGTGCACCGCTACGAACGGGATGATCTCAGGGTAGGCGGTGTTGTAACTGTAGGGCGTGCCCGGCGGAGTGGCGAACATATCGGCCGATAGGATGATGCCGTCGTCAGTGCTGATGCCGGCAGCGTGCTGCCGGCCCACCACGAAGAACACGTGCTTGGGGAACTTGATGTCGGGGTACAGGACTTTGAGCCGCTTGAAGGCGGCCTGGATCACCGGTTTCTGATCCACCACCTTGCCGATCTGCGGACGGAGCTCGGTGTAATAGTCCCGATGCTCCTCCACAAACTGGGTGAAGACCTCAGGCGTGCCGATCCGCCGCGTGGTGAAATCCTTGAGCCCCTGGCTGGCCAGGTCGAAGTACTCTTTAGTATAGATCGCAGCCCGCTGCTCCATGGGCACCTTGGCGGCATCGTCGAAAGCCTGCCAGAAATGCTCCACGTCGGAGGTGACCACCTCCGCCTGATCGGGATCCAGAGTAGTGGTGGTGAAACCGCAGAGGACGATGAGCGCCCCCATCAAAGCAAGGCCTTTATACAGGACTGATGATCGTCTTACGATACCGGTCATGTTCATGCTCGCTCTTTCTTCGGGAACCTGAAGTAGTTCTTGAATACATAGACCCATGGCACCGCGATGATCGGGAGCGGCAGCCAGAGGAAGGCATAGGTCATGTCTTCGGCAGGCGAACCCACGAGCTGGTTCGCACGCCAGAGGGGGAAGGCCACGATGATGAGCCAGATAGCCTTATAGAAGATCTCGAAGAGCACCAGCGGGATCCAGCGGACAGGGTCGAGCAGCCCCAGGATGCAAAGGGCCGAGAAAGCCGCCCAGACGGAGACCGCCAGGGCCTTCATAGGATCCTATGGACCCTGATGGCTGAAGATCGCGCCCCAGGAATCACTGCCTACGAAGAAGATGATCAACAGGAACATCAACCTCAGGATGTAGAGGTTGATCTTATACACGCCCACGTAACGCTCGTCCCGCCCCAACGTACGTCTGATGAAAGACCCGGCTGGATTCTGTTTGCCCGCGTTCATCTTGTTTTACCCCCAGCATTTCCGCCGACTGCCGTGTCGGAGCGCGGGGTAGATTCTACGCTCTGGTCGGGTCTTGGACTGTCTGCCAGTCGCCTAAGCCTCAGTACTTACGGCCGCGCCGATAATGTGTGAGGTGGGATTTGGTCCCGGCGGCCTGTCTTGCGGCAGGCTTCTCCCAGCCCTGACGCGCCTGCGCGCCAAGGGTGTCGTCTTCATCACGGGGTTTGAAATACACCACCACCGGCGGGCGTTCGTCTATATAGGTGGGGTTGCCGCTGTGGTGCTCGTAGAGTGTCTCTAGGGGGATCTCGCTGTCCACTGCGATGCGCAGGAGATCGCTCTCTCGAGCAATCTTGAGGTCTATGGTGACCAGGCGGCCCGTGGAACGGAAACTCTTGACGGAGACCACCTCCACCAGCCTCTCCCGCTGACGGCGGCCGAATGCGGTCCGCTCATCGAAGGCATACACCCGGTCGCCAGCCTTCACGTCCGCGCCGTAGGGGCAGAACACGCAGGTGGCGGTCATGACATCCACCACGTGGTTCGGGAGTCTCTCAGGTCTTTTGAGCACGGGGCGCTTCAAGGAAAGCATGGCTGATCCTCTGGCAAGTAGATGGCAGGCGTGTCCGCTTTCAGCTTACACAGGGGTCATCCGCGGCAGCGTGCGCTGCGTCACGGATTTCCTTACGACATAATCACACGCCACGCTGAAATCGGGCGACGCGCACCCTAACTATTAGTCTCCCTTCACCAAATCGCAGGAAAACTCGGCCTGATCTCTATCACCCGATGCCTCAGTCGAACCCATAGGAGAATTTGTAATGGAAGGCATAGGCTCCCTGGAGATCGTCAGGCTGCACTTGCATGAATATCTTGGTCTCGTGAGGCTTAAGCTTGAAATCCGGGCGCGTGGGCTTGCAGGCTTGCTTGATGTTGGCACAGTCATATAGCTCGAAGGTCGTGATAGCAAGCGTCCACTTGGTGTTGTTCCGGACGTAGATGATATCCGTAGACGCGTGGTCGTCATGGATGATCCAGGTGGAGATCAGATCCTTCCCCGCCGGTGGAGGCGCGGTGACGCTCCCGACAGTGGTCGCGGGAGCGGGCGCTTCTTTCGTCACGGCGACCGGCAAGGGCGCGGGCTCTGGCTGCAAGAACTGCGCCGCGACGTGCGGATAATCCCGCTTCAGCTCGGCCTTGGCGCTCGTCACATCCAGATTCTGCTCTGTGACGATCTGTCCGTCCTGCGCACGCGGCGAGAAAATCCCGCTGAACCCCACTTCTCCTGCGGACACAAGGAAACAGCCGACATACTCGCCCTGATGGAAGATCAAATAGTTCCCGTACGAGAAGCGCTGCAGGCAATATCGGCCCGCGGGCACCTCGAAGAGGTACGTGCGTTTACCTACCGGCACGCTGGGGATGTCGAGCGTCTCGCCGCCAGACTGCGCGGAAACGATCTGGACTTGGGTCAGGTGATCCAGCGTGTCAAATTGCACTGCTGCGATCCCGTCGCCCGCCACGAGCAGGAGCGGCTGGTCCTGCTGGATCGGCAGCACGCTTGAGCACCCCGCGAGAACAACAGCCCCCATCATCCCCAAGACGAGCATCCTGCGCATATCCCTAGCCTCCTAATTGGCTTCCACTGCGTCAGGGATTATGAACATGCATTGAGCCGCCGTCGAGTGGACAGCCGTTTCACGGATTGGAAGCCCCCCTTCTGCTAGTATCTACCCGCCAACGAAATACCATCCTCTGGGGAATACGATGCATGCAATGGACGCTAAAAGAGTCGTCGCCCTGATATTTTCCGCCGCCCTCCTCACCCTGGCACCGCTGGGTTGTTCGGAGAACCACACACCACCCACAGAGCTCAAGAAGACCGCCACGGACTGCATGCAGAACCAGGACTACGAGTGCGCGGAGGAAAACTGGCAGGACTACCTTCGCCAACGCCCCGACGACAGTGAGGCGCTCGCCGCACTCGGTATCGCCCAGGACAAGCGAGATGAAAACGAGCAGGCCATCGTCACGTTCCAGAAGGCAGTAGGTCTCGGTGAGGGGACCTACGATCTCTTCTACTATTACGCAGACAGCCTCGCCAAGACCGGCAAGACGGACGAGGCCATAGACTGGTACTACAAGACGCTCACTATCGTCCCCACCCTGGTGGACGCGCGCAGCGATCTGGCCAAGCTCCTGGTGCAAAAGAAGCGCTATTACGAGGCCCTGGCGTTGCTCGCCTCGTTCGACGAGCACCTGATTGCAATGGGGCAGCAGCCTTATTTCGATGGTCAACGCATCGCTATCGAGACGGCGATGCAGCAATCGAAACCGGCGGATTCAGGAGAAAAAATCCAGATCAAGCTGTTCAAGATGGATGGCAACTTCGTCGCGCCGGTAGCCCTCGGTGAAGCGCGTGTAACCACCTTCGTGGTGGACACCGGCGCGACGCTGACGACCATGAGCGACAAGCTGCTCCAGGATTCGAAAACCAAGTACGAGGTGGTGCAGCCCTCGGTGATAGCTACCACGGCGGACGGTCGGCGGGTCAGAGCGCGCCTGATCAACCTCGATTCCATGGAGGTGGCGGGTTTCGGACTCAAGGATGTACCCGCCATGGTCTGCACCACCTGCCAGCTGCTGTTGGGCCAGCAAGCCTTATCGCGCTTCAACCTCTCCTCCAGCAAGGTCCAGGGTGTGGAATTCATGATGCTCAAACCACGGAAACTTTAGTCTCCGAGATTTCCGCATCGAGATAGACTGTCGTCAGGCTCGATTCCAGGAGGCTAGTCATGGCATCTGATCCAAAGACCCTTGAACGTGTGCGGCGTGTACTCTCGCGTCAGAAAGGCGTGGTGGAAAAGTCGATGGTGGGCGGAAGCCGGGGCCTGATGGTGAAGGGCAAGCTCTGCGTCAGCGTGGGCAAAGACCGCATCCTGGTGCGGGTGGACAAGGAGTCCCGCCTTACGCTGCTCAAGAAGACCGGCGCCAAGCCCATGAAGATGGGCGGCAAGACCCTTACCGGCTTCATCTTCATCGAGCCCGCGGGCTACCGCACGGACACCCAGCTCAAGACCTGGATTCAGCAGAGCCTGGAAGTCATCTCGGCGTTACCGAAGAAGAAGGCCAAAGCACCGAGCAAGTGATGGACTCGATCACTTCTTTCCTTTCGTGGTGGTGATCATCACCACGCTGACCAGGACGAAGAGAGCCCCCAGGGTCGTCCTGAGGCCGAGCGCCTCGCCACCCAGAAAATACCCGACCACCACCGCCACCACGGGATTCACGTAGGCATAGGTCCCGACCCGCGTCGGGGATTCATGATGCAACAGCCAAACGTAGGCGGTGAACGCGATGATGGAGCCCGGGACGATGAGGTAGACCAGGGAGAACCAGGCGGCAGCTGAGACCGCATGCGGGTGAAAATCCCGGAACTCGCCTAGCGCCGCAGAGGTGAGCGCCAGCATCACGCCGCCGACCAGCATCTGCGCGCCGGAACTCATGACCTTCGACGCGGGCAAGGGCTGGGTGAGTGCGAACACCGAAGCCGCGGCCCAGGCTATAGCTCCCACTATCAGTGCCACAGCGCCCGCCGGGTCGATGGGCGCTCCCCCGATATCCAGGGAGCGGCTCACCAGCACGGCCACTCCCCCGAGACCGATCAAGAGCGCGATACTCAAGCGCAGCGTGAGCCTCTGGGTGCGCAGGAAGATGATCTCCGCCAGGGCCATGAAGGCTGAGATGGTGGCCATCATGATCGCGGTGACCCCGGAAGGCACCCGCTGCTCCGCCCAGAACACCAGGCCGTAATCGATGGCGAAGATGAGCAGAGCCAGCACGGAGATGGACAGCCATTGGCGGGCGGTGGGGGTGCGCTCACCCCGCCAGACAGTCCAGCCATACAGAAGGAGACCGGCGACCAGGAAACGTATCGCGGCGAGGAGGAACGGCGGGACTTCCTGCACACCCACGCGGATGGCTAGATAGGTGGAGCCCCACACGAAGTAGATGATCGCGAAAGCCAGCAAGGTCTTCCACGTCGGGCGATGAGCGTTTGTGTCCAAGGCTGGGTACCCCTAACCAAGTCGAGGCGACATGGTAAAGGATAATCAGGGCAATCCACGCCGCGTTTGGTGGTTGCAGCGGCGTTGTGACAGTAACTCACAAGTAGCGGGTACTTTCGCGGGATGCTGGCGAATCAGAACGCGAAGCGGGGGCTTCGGAGACGTGACGGGAAACTGCGTTAAAAGGCGCTGACCCCTTTCCGCGACTACAAGGCGGGAGACGATGTCAAAGAGTCATGATGACTTTTCTGGTCACTTACCCGATCCGGGCGCATCAGCGCCTAGATAGCGGACCAGGCTCGCAAAGACCTGGGAAGTGGCTAAATCGATATCGAAATGCAGTTGATACGCGTTCTGCGTAAACCACTGACGGAAGCGGCCATCGGTCGTAAGGTCGTACATGGTGTACTGCTGACCGGTAGCGTCGGATCCTGGGACACCGAGTTTATAGCTCACCTCAAATTCCTGTTCATCATAAAGCTCACGCGCGCCGTTGTCGGGCTTCGCATACACCAGCAAGTTGAAATGAGTATGCAGGTTCTCAGCAAAGTCATCCATCCAGATATATGGCTGGATATAGATGATCGCATCGACACCCGAGCTCCTGTAATAGTCCAACATGAAGTTTTCTTCCGTCGGCTTCTCCGGCGTCTCGATAGTCACTCCCCGCAACCAGGGTACTCGTCCCACGACTTGCTTCACACCGGCGAACAGGTGCTGCCTGATGGCAAGCGCCGAGACCTCATCCGCGTATTGCGCCAAGTACTTATCGGCATAATCTGTACGGGAATAGTGCTGGGGGACGGTACCGCCAAATTTCCGGTAAGCAAAGACGTGCGGGACCTCGTACTGTTCGAGCCAATCGGTCTCCGGAGTCGAACTGCTTCCGGTGTTGTTTATGTATGAATAGACGAAGAGATCACGCCGTGGCTGTAGGTACACCACCTTCACGGTATGTATCAACCGCATCTCCCGATCACTGATCCCCCGTCCAGAAGCGCAGCCTGACAGGAACGCAGCGGCAATGACCCCAAACGCAACGAGACGGTGCATGTCCCTAATCTCCCTTTGATCTCGTCAGTACTTAATTATTAGATCCTATGTGGGGGTCTCGTCGTCAGGATGTGAACGCCTCTCGCGCGGTGCGCACTACCCATGAAAACCGCCCCATCGTTAATCCCCTTCTATCGCTTCGACGTTTTCGTCGGTTGTTGCATGATGATATCGAGCGCGTTCAGGAAGCCGAAGACGACGGTAAAGAAATCTATCGTCAAGGCCGTGATGTAGACAGCGGCGCCGTATCGGACGTCTACCAAGAGGTAGACAAGCATCGCGAGTGTCACCCCAGAGCCCAGCACGACGAAGACCGCGAGTATCGCGCGCGGCGGCGATTCTCCCACCGCCTTGCGCCGCCTGGCCGGATAGGTGGTCTGAAGGGACAGCATGGGTAGCGCGAAAAGTACGCCACTGATCCGCCAGATCCAGTCCGCTCCGACGTCGAAGAGCGCGAGGAGCGCCGGCAGCAGCGCCGCCGCAGTCAATACGAAGACATAGGTCATGATGTTTCTTACGATGAACCTGTCCAGCAGGGACAACTTCGCGCCAGCGGCCTGCCGTATGACGAACAAGAGCGCCGAGAACCCCGCGAACGTGACCATCAGGGCAGCCAAGGTGTACAAGAAGGTCGCGCCTTTGATTTCCATGTTTTGCTCCACCCAAGAATTACGTGGTCTATCCCCTATTCACTTAATTCGATTCCAAATTCGATGACATTTTTGTGACAGTCACGCCACCAGTTAAGATCCCTTAACTATCTGTCCGTGCAATCGGGCGCAGAGGAATGGGGTTCAAAGTTTACGTCTTGCCGAGCAACTATTAAGTTAAGACTTGAGCTTGGCCCCTATTCTCTTCAGCTTGAACTCTCGCGAATATGATCGGCGCTTCGATATGGAACGCCTCCTCAGGCATTATCTGCCAAACCAGGTGTCCGTAAAATTCAGAGTCGGTTCAGTCTGCGCCTTGTCCCCTGTTGCCTTATGTCAGCAAGCTTAAATCCGGGTGCTGACATGATAATGTATTAAGTCAAGAGTTGAGCCTATTACCCTTGAGTAAAAGCAACGGGAGCGGACCATGACAACGGAATCGAATCGGGCGGGATGGAGCACTGCGGCGATCCTCATAGGACGCCTGATCTTTGCAGCAGTCTTCATCATGGCGGTCAGCTTCAAGCTGACGAATATCCACGGAACGGCGACCTTCATTGCGGCGGCGGGTTTCCCTCTAGCCACGCTTCTCGCCTGGCTCGCCGCACTGCTTGAACTCGCGCTCATCGCATGTCTCCTGACTGGCGCCTATTTCTCGGAAGCCGCGCTCGTGGCGGCAGCCTATGTGCTTTTCCTCGCCTTCGCGTTCCATGGACCTTCGCATTGGGCAGCAAACCAAGCCGAATTTGGCTTCTTCGTCGACCATTTCACGTTCATCGCAGGTCTTCTGTTTGCCGCCGCCTACGGCCCCGGACGCGTCTTGGCATTGAAACGTGGATGGATCCAGCGGTCATAGCAGGCGCATTGGTCCGCACCATGACCAAGCCTATCGGTCATGAAGCCATCAAGCCCAATCCGGCGCTGAAGCCCTTTGAAGTGCTGGTGGGCGAATGGAAGACCGAAGGCACGCACCCCTACCTGCCGGGGAAGACCTTCCACGGCCGCAGCTCGTTCGAATGGATCGAGGGCGGCGCCTTCCTGATGGTGCGATCCGAGATCGACGAGCCGGAGATACCCAGCGGGATGTTTGTCATCGGCAGCGACGATGCGACCGGTGAATTCTTCATGCTCTATTTCGATGAACGGGGTGTCTCCAGGAAGATGCAGACGTCGATGCGTGACGGCGTCTGGACCTGGTGGCGGGACCATCCGGAATTCGCCCAGCGCTTCACCGGCACCCTCATCGACGGCGGGCGCACGCTCGTGATGAAAGGCGAGATGTCCAAGAACGGCGGTGCTTGGGAGCCGGATCTGCAGTTGATCTCCAGGCGGACTTAATAATGTATTAAGCCAAGACTCGACCCCTGTTCTCTGTGTAGGCGTACCCCCTTTTCGGCGACTTAGTAGTTAGGAGAAAGCGCTACTTTTTATCTTTGTTGCCGGGATATCCAAAGCCACCGATGCCACGCCCGAAGTACACTTCGATAGCCTTAATCTTCCCTGAGCTGTCGAACTCGTAAACATCGATATTCCGGACGATCTTGTTATCCGTAGTGGTCATCTCAACCTGTACCGCCAGCTCATCACTGCTTTCGAAAATCTTAGTCATGCTGGCTGCTTTCATGAACTTGGCTGTTCCCCAGCATTCCTCTTTGAATTTTGCTATGGGCATATGATCGTTGTCGGTTGCCGGAGTGGTGAAGGTGAATCCGGGGGCAAGCTGGCTCGCTACAGCGTCCCAGTCCTTATTCACGAAGCCGGCGTAATAGGCCTTTACCGCCATCTCCTTTTTACTGTCTTGTGCATAAGCACTCGACGTCATGCAGATTGCGGTGGCGAACGTAAGCAGCACCATGATGGCTTTTCGATCGATTCTCATGACAAGGCCTCGTTTGTTTGATTCGGGGGGTTAGCTATCTAGCTAGTGATGCATACATTAATCCAACGGTGCCCGACTGCGGCAACCCTCCAGCAGTTAGACCCTTTGAATGATGGATGATTGTGGACAGACCCGCGAACTAGCGGAAATCATCCTTGAACTTAGCTATATGGACTTCAAACCCGGCGGAATAACCCAGCAGCTTGCCAGGGAACTGATGTCCTCCGAATCAAGAGCGATTGGGGCCGACCACAGATCTTTATTATTCCGATGCGAAAGGGGGGTTAGTGCGTTAAAGGGCTCTGACCCCTTATCCCGCGGGCAAGCAGACCATTGCGGAGTTTGCCGAGAACGCTGAGATCATTCAGATGCTCACCGGCCTCGGGGGGGATTACGCCCAGGGGTACGGGGTGGCGCAGCCTCAGCGGGTGTTGAAGTCGGCTGTTGCCTAAGAGGCGAATGACAACCGCATTGACAGTTCCACAGCGCGGACGTGTTTGGTAATGCCACCGATTGAGATGTAGTCAACGCCGGTTTCTGCGACGCTGCGGACGGTCTCGAGCGTTACGCTGCCCGATGCTTCGACTGTGATCCGATGGCCTTTAGAGTTGTTCAGCACTACCGCGGCTCTCATGTCGGCCAGGCTGAATTCGTCGAGCATTATGATGTCCGGGCCTGCGCGCAACGCCTCCTCAAACTCCTCCATCGTTTCCACTTCCACATCCACTTCAACTTTGCGTGAACCGGCTGCGCGGCGGGCTGCTACCACTGCGGCCGTCAGGGAGCCGGCTGCGACGATGTGGTTTTCCTTGATCAGCACCTGGTCGAAGAGCCCGATGCGGTAGTTCTGGCCGCCGCCGCACAAAACCGCGTATTTCTGCGCCGTCCGTAGTCCTGGGACTGTCTTTCGCGTATCCCAAATTGTGCAGCGGGTTCCCACGATCGCATCTACATAGCGGCGAGTAGCGGTCGCCGTTGCGGAAAGGAGCTGGAGGAAGTTGAGCGCAGTGCGCTCACCCGTGAGAACGGGCCGGGCCAGGCCTGCGATCTCAAACAGAGTTTGATTCGCAGTAACGCGGTCGCCGTCGTCGGCATGCCAGGTCAATTGGACAGCTGGATCCAGCTGACGGAATACCTCAGTCACCCAGGGGCGGCCGCATAAGGTCGCCTCCTCACGGGTGATGACTTTACCTGTGACCCGCTGTGCGGCGGGGACCAGTTGAGCGGTGATATCGCCGCCGCCGATGTCCTCAGCCAGGGCAGTTGTGACCTGCTGAGCGAGGTCGGATGGAAGCTGCAACATTTGCGAAGTCTATCATGCGGCCGCGCCCTCGACTTCATCGCCTCGCGTGATCTCGCCGCCGGCGAAGAAATCCGCACCAACTACAACGGCGACCCGGACAGCAAGAAGAAAGTTTGGTTCGAGGTGGGTGAATGACGCGGTGGTGGCAGCCCATTAAAGGGCTCTCGACGGCTTGTTCCCGACGCCGTCTACCGCTTACATCCATGTAAGCGTACCTCCTCGGCAATCGCTCCCTGCGTTACTCTACCTCCTCGGCAGCCTGTTCCCGACGCTGCTCTATCGCCTACATCCATGTAGGCGTGCATCCCTGCAGTCGTACCGCCTACGTCCCTATAGGCGTACATCCGTGTAGGCGTACCCCGTTTTCTCGACCGTTAGCAGCCGTCCATCAGTTGCACAGCTGCTCCCAACTCGACAGATGACTTCCCCTTAACGAAGACGTCGTTATCAGGTGTCGGCATGGTCTCATACATATATTCCGCGGGTGTCAGATCCATGCGCTTTAAGATCTTCCCGTCAGCGGTTAGAAAGACGCGTGATGAAATCGCGTACGTCACTGCCTTACAGTCAATATGAAACAGCATGAGTTCGGACTGATACTGTCCTGAATCTGAATTTTGGGGCTTCGACCAATCGACTCGAGCCCATATCAGCAGGTGCTTCAGATACTGATCGGGGCTCGTAAGGGAATAGAAGAAAACCTTATAGTGACCGTACTCATTGTCGCCGTAACCGGCATAGGAAAAGGTATCGCTAGCTGGAGCAGTTACACTGCCTGTCGCACTTACGGCATATGTGGCGAAGGCGGCGCAAGCCGGCGAAAGCAGCAGCGCCATCGAGACGATGAACGCGGCCTTTCTGGACAGGTCTATCTTCATGGTGGGCACCTGATCATGGGATGCGTAGATAGCGAAGCTTCAGAGTTTACGTATACCCGCGTCTAAATTGTATTAAGTCAAGACCTAACCCCTTTTCTAGCCTGGTGCCGCCCCTTTGTCTTCAACACGTGGTCCAGGCTCCAATCACCGCCGCCATGGGCCGCGACGAATAGGAAGCCTCCAGTCATAGCGAGATTCTTCATGAACTCGATCATGTCGCTCATCTTTTCCGGGTGGAAATGCACCATGACGGCCGTTACAAGGCAGAATCCGGCGAGGGCCAGCGCGCTCCAACGTGTATAAAGGCCGAGCAAGAGGCCAACACCGCCAGCCGATTCCCAGATCAGTACCAGCGGCGCGGCCACGGCCGGCAAGGGGATCCCGAGCGTACCGAGATATTTGGCCAATTCAGATACACCGGAGGCAGTGCCATAGCCGGACCAAAGGAAGATGGCCGACAGTAGGATGCGGCCGATCAGGGTGGCGAGGTTACTCATTCCGTCCTCCAAAAAAAGCCAACTGGCAGTGGTCCTTGGCTTCGCAGTTTGAACCAGTAGTCACAGAATCCGATAGATCAGCATACCGTTGAGCCAAACATGAACGGCTATGCAACTGACGATACCGAGCATCACGATGAAGTGCGTACTTCTCCATACGCGTATCGTCGCATCTCCGGGCGGCGGTCGGCTGAAGCCAAGGACAACTTGTACCAGCAGCAATAACAGACCGAGGGTGGCGCTTGTAATCCCGTTGGGATTGAGGCGCATTACCAGGCCCCCGCCCATGGATGCGTACATATGGATTACTGCGGTGGCCAGCAGCGCGTAGCCGATTGTCTGGTGGATATTGATTGCCAACCCGAGCTTCACCGTGCTCGGACCGTATCGCCGGTTGAGCCACCGCGTGGAATACGGGATGGCGATAATAGCCCCGATCATTGTCAGAGCGAATATGCCACTTGCGGCTGTAATCATGAATCCCACTGGCGATATCCTCTTTAATGCTTCGTCTTCAACGGTCTTCCAAGCCACCCCGCTAAAGAGGGTTTACCGGCCTACTTGGCGTCCTTGTAAATAAAGGCCGCGACGCATGTCGCAAGTGTCAGCCCCACCCAGGCGTCGACCGCCCACGTCAGGGGTATGGTGTCTACCATCGATGACCACGTAGCCACACTAAGATCTATCGGTACAGCGGCGATCAACCCCAGCGCCGCCCCCACCTTGACCGCAGATTTGATTCCGGCTCCGAGCTGCGGTCGAAGGGTCGCGTACAACCAGGTACTTAACGCAGTAACTACCAACAACATCACAAACCAACCGGAAAAGAACACCGCCAGTCCGTAGCGAGGAGTACCTAGAATCCGTCCCGCCGCGATTTCGGTCTTGTAGACGGGTAGCAGTACCTTCATCGTGACGATGCTCGTCCAGACTGACCACACAACGGCGCCCGCAATGGCGCCAAGAGCGATACGCTTGTAGTTGAGTCGATTCATGGTCGGAGACCTATGTACCAGGATAGATCGAGTTTTTAACGAAAGCCGACGTATAGCCAGTGCCGGAAGTCAGGCGACCAGAACCATGACTAATGGCCTGTGCGGGAATCGCGGGTTGGGCGACCAGCACGCGCCTTTTATTGATACTGTTCACGCACCACTTCCTAGTAGACGGGATATTGCGCAGTTATCCGGCAAATGCTCTGTGATGAACAGTACCGAAAGACAGTTGTTCAGATTCATGATTATCGGCATATAAGTGGCAGGTATCGCTTCCGATTTAATGCGGCCAGATGCCGGTTGCAGATCGGGGTTTTGAGTCCGGATATCGGCATTTTTTCGGAACTACCTGCCTACACCGTGGTCCAGAATCTAAAGCCAGGGGGCATGGAATCTGGAGCGCAATTTGGCCGTAAAGATTCACAAATTTGCAACTCGCGCATTGGCCGTGTGCTCTGCAGCGTACATACTCGCCGTTGTAGGGTCACCAGCAGCCGCGTTGGATCTCGGTACATTTGAGTCAATGGATTCCGGGGCACGGGCCGCGTTGGAGAAGCATGACTACAAAACCGCACTGGCCGGTTTCCAGGCTCTACTGAAGATAAGCCCCGACCACCCGGATATCTTGCTCGGACGGGCCCACAGCGAAGCTGGATTGGGTAAAAGCGACGAGGCGTACCGTGATTTCGAGCGCATCGTCCGTCAAGGGCTTGGCGCCGAACTTCCGCAAGACACTGCTTTCCTGAACCTTCATAACCACGCAGGCTACAGCACTGTACTTGCTGAGGCGCAAGATCAATCCAGGCCGATAGTGAACGCACAGGCAATGTTTACGCTTCCGGAAAGGGATTTCATTCCAGAGGGCATGGCCTACGATGCTACAACGCTGCGCTTCTTTTTCAGTAGCACCTACCTGCGAAAGATCGTATCGCGCAGCAGCGCCGGCATCTTCGATGTTTTTGCGAGCGCAGATAAGGGTCTATGGCAGGCCTTAGGCATGAAAATTGATTCGCAACACGGCTGGTTACTTGCCTGTAGTGGGGCTGATAGTCCCAACATGACTGGCTTTCAGAAGTCCGACATAGGCAAATCCGGCGTCTTCATCTTTGACCTGAAATCCGGAAAGTTGGTCGCACGCTATGACGCACCTCCCCAGGGTATTCACCTGTTCAACGACCTCGTTATCGGACCCCGCAATGACGTATATATCACCGACAGCGATGAAGGCAGCGTCTACAAGCTCGACTTGGCTGGACGCCGCATAACGCGATTGACAGCAGTCAATACCTTTCTTTACCCCAATGGCATAGCTCTCTCTCCGGACGGATCCAATCTATACGTTGCCGATGAGGGCGTCGGTATTGATCTCGTGAACCTGCAAACCGGAGCCGTACGACGTCTTCCCCACCCCGAAGACATCACCACTGTGGGTATCGATGGCTTGTACTTTTACAAGGGATATTTGATTGCTACACAAACAGATTTGCATCCGAATCGCGTAATCGCTTTCCAGCTCTCACCCGACCTCGAGGAAATCATCGGTTCTACGGTCATCGAACGCGGTGACCCCCGTATGAGCAGCCCGACCGAAGGCGTCGTCGTGGGTGACAGCCTGTATTTCATCGCCAACAGTGAACAGAACTCATTCGACCAGCATGGCCATATTTGGCCAAATAGCAAATTGACTAACACTCAAATCCTCAAGGTAGCGCTGCCGGACAATTGAACGCGTGTACTCCCGAAGCGGTAGGTAGGCGAAACCGCGAAATACGTGTTTCAAGAACTTGCTGAATCAAAACATCACCTGAATCGCGCTTGGTACTGAATATATGCCAGCAATGGAGTCGTGAGGATGACAATTCCGAATGGGATAAAAAACATTTTCATGGGCGATGCGGGGCCAAGGGCCGGCTGGCGATTCGCGGCTTATCTGACATCGTTCCTGCTACTGGATGATGTTCTAACCAGAATTGTGCTCACACTGACCCATTATCAACCTTCCAACGGATTTTCCGCGGGAGATTTTGTAGTTTTCGATGGTGTCGGCCTTATAGCAGCGCTCATCGTGAGCTTGGGATTGATCAGGCTTGAGCATAAGCGTATGGAATGGTTTGGATTTCCATTGCGGGCAGCCTTCCGCATGGATTTCTGGGTAGGTACCCTCTTCGGGGCTGGCATGGTGTCGTCCTTATTGTTGGTTGCCTTGCTGGGCAAGGGTGCGACAATCCATGGCCTTGCGCTACACGGCCCAAACTTCTTGAAGTGGCTTCTACTCTGGATTGCAGCGATGCTTCTTGTCGGATTTTCGGAAGAGCTTCAATTCCGTGGCTACGCGCTGGCATCCCTAATCCACGGGATCGGGTTTTGGCCGGCATCGCTTCTGTTGTCATTAGTATTCGGAGGCCTCCACTATTTTGGCAAGCCTATGGAAACCGTTGCGGATGGCCTTAGCGTGACTCTATTAGGTCTGTTCGTTTGTTTCACCCTACGTCGCACAGGATCATTGTGGTTTGCCATCGGATTCCATGCGGCCTTCGATTTCTTTGCATTGGGTCTTTACGGCGCACCCAATACCGGTAATAACGGATTGCCATTGGACAACCATCTGATGGATGTCACTTACAGTGGCCCCTCATGGCTGACTGGGGGGCCGCAGGGCCTGGAGGCCAGTTGGGTTATCTTTCCGCTTCTGGCTGCGATGTTTGCCCTGGTGCATCGGCGCTATCGCGAATGTCGCTTTCCACGGGGGTAAGCGTACTACTAGAGGATCCCGCATCTGCTGGTTACCGCAGATTTACAGGCCTATGTGGTCAAAGATAACCCCACTCGAGTGCTTTGAGGACGGCTCTTGTCCTGTCGCGGACTTCTAGTTTTGCGAGGATATTTGATACGTGATTTTTCACTGTCCCTTCTGTTACCGAAAACGCCTCCCCGATTTCCCGGTTGTTGTAGCCGCTGGCGAGAAGCCTGAGAATTTCCACCTCACGCTTCGTCAAGGGATTCTCTGGCGTAACGGTGTGCGATGGCGGCAATTCCTTCCCGATGCTTCTGAGCAGGCGGTCAGTGATTGCGGGTAAGAGCAAGGTCCCGCCAGCCGCTAGCGTGCGAATACCGTTAACGAGCTGTTCGAGTGTCACATCTTTTAGAAGATAACCTTTGGCACCTGCCCGCATCGCTTCGATAAGCAGCGAATCTTCGTCGAAGGTTGTCAGGATAAGAGTGGGGGGAAGCGCGTTACGGTCGCGTAACTCCTTCAGCACTTCGATTCCCGAGCGTCCAGGCAGCTTCAAATCGAGTAGCAAGACCTCCGGTACGTGCGCCAAAGTCATCGCCACGCCTTCATCGGCGTCAGACGCTACAGCAACCAGCTCGACGTCTTCAGAGAGCGCAAGCAGCCTCTTTAGCCCTTCCCGGACCAACGTTTGGTCCTCGATCAGGCACGTGCGGATCATGGCCGTCCGTCCACAAGTGGCAGCGTGAGTTCAAGCTTGAACCCCGTTTTCGGCAAGGCAGTGACAACCACGCCGCCACCGAATTCCTCGAGTCTCTCGCGCATACCGGTCAGCCCATTTCCGAATTTTGGCGTGGAAATAGCTCCATGCCCATCGTCGCGTGCATGCGCGACTATGCTATTTCCGCTCCGGCCGATATCGAGCCAGAGATTTCTCGCACCCGAATGTAGCCTCGCGTTCGTAATGATCTCCTGCAGACAACGCAGCAACGTGTGGGTGCGACCAGCATCAGCGGCGTCGAGATCACCGCTAACGGTCAGATGGACCTTTAGCTGCGGCCCGTCCGCGGCGAGGCTGTGCAGGAGGGGAACAATGCTCGCTTGGTCATTGGCACGCATCAAACTGACGACTTCCCGCACCTTACCCAGTAGCCCCTTAGCCAGTACCTGCGCCCTGCCCACCTCTTCATGAATTTGCTCCCGGCTATTGCGCGCAATCTCAAGATGCAGCGACAGCGCGGTCAGGTCATGCCCGAGGACGTCGTGCAACTCACGCGATATTCGCACGCGCTCGCCGATGCGGCTGCTTTGCGCAAGCAGCAATTGCGTCGCCTTGAGCTCGGCACTGCTGCGGACGAGCTCTTGACGGGCTCGTATTTCGTGCCGGGTCACGTAGGCTGTCGAAAACGCGAAAAATTGAAACACGCTGAAAATGATCGAAGAACTGGCGCCGCTGATATCGGGATTGATCGACATCAGCACCACGCTTAAAAGCACGCTTTGCGTACCTACCCAAATAATGGCGGCTGCCGTCGTAAGCTGAAGAGTCGATTGCCACGCGACGACTACCAACAGTGCGCCCGCAAAACACTCGGGTTTGAGTGCAATCATCACAAGGGGGGAGAGAGTGGCGACGAACAGTGCCACGAGGCGCGAACCACGCATCGCAGGCTTGTCATTTGGAGTACTCGACGTCGCGAGTGCCGGACCGAAGGTTATAAACGCGAGCGTCCATACCAGTGAATTAAGAGTCACGAGTGAATGGGGGTTGGAGGCAAAACCAACGGCCACGGGCAACCCCACGGCGAGCCAGGTCAGCCAGCTTATCCACCTTAGAAGCTTGGAAACTGCATCTTCCGTATTCACGAGTCTAGTATAGCTGCTCGGTGTACCGGCCCATGTGCCGAAAGTCATGACCGTAAGCCACTGCCTTCCGGCACTCACAGCCTTGTGTTCTGCCGCCTATGCTTTCCGTCGTTGGGCCTCGTCAAACCACCTTTGGAGCACAGAGCATGTCACGTATTTCACGCTCAGCTAATTGGCTTTTTCTCTTTCTTGCGTTAGCAGTAGCGCCAACAGTACTCGCTGACTCGCGTAGCCAGGATGAAGCGGCAATCAAGAACCTAATCGAGAGCTTCACCGCACACTGGCATAACAGCGATGCCCATGGCCTTTCCATGTTCTGGATATCGGATGGCGACTTCGTCAATCCGGACGGAGCAGTGATGAAGGGCAGGCAGGAGATCGAAGGCTTCTACGCGAAGGCTTTTTCAATCGGCTACGCCGGAAGCACGGCTACGGCAACGGTCGATGGGCTCCGCTTCCTGAAAGCGGATCTCGCCATAGTAGACGGGGAATTCGATATTACCGGCGCGGTTACAAGCGACCACGTGGAATTGCCTGCAGAACGGGGGCGGTATACCACAATCGTTAAGAAGGAAGATGGCCGTTGGTGGATCGTCTCCAATCGTGAAATGGAGCCGCCCAATCGCTCCCACAAGAACTGATTGCAATACTTTCGACAACGCCGCGGTATAGAAGACGGCCTCAGAAAGCGGGCACTACTTGGCGAAACTAAACCTGCAGTTCGTCCGAAATTCCTGGCTAGTCACCGGTCCTAATGATTTATCGAAGCAGCATGCGTAATTTGCACGCGCTCCGTGTTCCCACTCCCTGTGTCAGAAACTTCTCAGTGTTTTGGCAAACTGCGCTTCTAAAGTATTGAAGAATGTGTCGCCTCCTGCACGGAACTAAATCAATGGGGTGACAATCACAACAACGTAATTTAGTCGCCCCCAACACTGAGGGCTTAACATATTTGCACGTTTCAGGAGGCCATGATCATGTCGCTCAGCAGTCCATTTGTTGTTTCATTATTTGGATTGATACTTGGAGTGACTTTCTCGATTCGGTCTGCTGCCGGGGATTCGGCAACCACTGAGGTCGCGGATTCGACGCAGGGTTGCGTACTCTGCTTCTATCAACCAGACAACATGGCCTTTGACGCGCAGAACAATATTTACTTGGTTGACACCGATCACAAGCACCGCTCCAGAATTCTAAAGCTCACTCCAGAGGGTCAGGTGTTGGCGGATTGGCGGGTCTTCACAGACGGCCCCGGAACCAACAATGGGCCAAACGGGATTGCGATTGACAATGGCGGCAATATCTATGTGCCGGACGGCGGTGCTCAGCAAATGCTTAAGTTGTCACCTATGGGCAAGATTATTGCCACCTTTGGAAAGGCATCTAGTACGGTTAAGGATGATTATTGGCATGTAGCGGTAGATCCAACCGGCAATGTGTACGTGGTTGAGTTTGGGCGGAATCTGATTCAAGAGTTCACATCCGATGGAAAGCTCGCGGCAAAGTGGCACCGTGAACATGGTTTGGGGTCGGATCAATGGCGTAATCCACAGACCATTGCCATCGGTAAGAACGACACTTTGGTAGTAGACGATTGGGGTAATGACCGAATAGAAGTGCTATCTCGAACCGGTGAAAATAAACTGATTTTTCGTGGGGCTGGCGCAATGAACGAAGGGTTGATCTCATCGTCCGGTGCGTGTACTGACAGTGCGGGGAATATCTACGTAGCTGACTACCAGCGCAATCGGATAAAGGAATACGACTTCAGAGGTCATTTATTCAATACAATCAAAGATGACCGAAAACCCAGGCTATTCGAACACGCACCATTTAGTATTGCGTGCGGCCGAGATGGAAACCTGTACTCTGCTGACGGGCTGAGCGTAATAAAATATACGAAAGATGGTGTATTACTCGCACGCTGGCGATGAGGTCCTGGCCTGGATATCAACCAGCAACACAGCTATCGTGAGGGACTCTGCGATTCTTAATCCATACCAGTCCATGCAAGGCTACATTGAGCCCGGCGGCCCCTGGGAGAACGGTTACTGTGAATAGTTCAACGGCAAGCTCAGAGACGAGCTGCTCAACGGCGAAATCTTCTACACCCTCAAAGAAACCCAGGTGGTCCTGCAGATGTAGCGGCGAGAGTACAACACGCGGCGGCCCCATAGCTCGCTGGGCTACCGTCGGCCAGCCCCGGAAACCATCCTACCCAAACCCCAACCACCCAGACCGACGATATTTGCGTAAACTCAGACTGGAACTTCAACCTGGACCAAACGGTGAAGGCTGGTCAGACTCAGCAGCAGTAGTGACAGTAGAGTTCATCGCGAAGGGCGCGGATCGCGGCAAGCCGTATGCGTTTCACGGCAGGGCGACGGACGTGTGGGTCCTGGAAGGAGGGACCCGGCGATGTGTTGCTGCTCACTCAAGTGAAATAAAGTGATCGCACCTTCGGTCTAGGCTGTGATTTGTGGCCTATTGGGGCTGAATCTATCATCAATTTAACGGTGGAGCCGAGGGATTCACTTTTCGATGTGCGGTGGGATGACAACGTCAGGTTGGCAGCATGGTGTTACTGAGCTCGGCATCGCCCGGCGTGATCAGCATATACGCCACCCTAACGCTGCGCTTTCTCGGCAAAAGCAACAATTGCGCTTCAATATCGCTTGTAATGCCGCCTCGAGTGTTGCCACCGAACTTCCTGTCACGCGGGATATATTCATATCGTCCAGAATCTCGCACGTCTTCAGTTAACTTACGTCTAAGACAGTGAGACACATCGCACCGGTCCACTCTGCCCGCAGGAGTTTGTTCGGATGAAAAAGATACTTCTGGTTCTCTGCACTTCGGTATGCATAGCTCTATTGTCCGCCTGCTCGATGTCCAGGAAGCAGGATCTGACTGTTATGGCGGCGCCACAATCGAACTCTATGCCCGCTCACGCGGTCGTCACTGTGCATGCTTTTCAGGGATGGCTGCGCAGCTATGGAAATGCGTGGACAACCGGAAATCCCGATGAAGTTATCCTGCTGTTTTCGCAGGATGCCAGATACTACGAAACACCCTTCGATGCACCAATGACGGGCCGTGACGCGATACGCAAGTATTGGGCAGAGGGCGCCAAATACGGTCAGTCCAATGTTAACTTCCATGTCAACATAATCAGCCTGGAAAACAATATAGGCGTCGCTCATTGGCAAGCGACATTCAATCGTGTGCCTTCCGGTGAATTTGTGGAATTAGACGGCATTCTGCAGGCCACATTCGACTCGCAAGGCGAGTGCGTTGAATTCAAGGAGTGGTGGCACAGAAAGGAAAGCGAAAAGAACGTGACCCTGAAATGAGGGTGGCACCGGACAGAATCCGCATTCGATCTGGAAAATGTACGTCGATAAAAGAGAGCGGGCTGTGACGTCCAAAAACACAGATACGTTCTACTTGCTGGCCACTATTGAAGATGCGGCGCATCACTTCTGGAAGACCCGAACTTCTTATGGTTACAACAACATTACGATCGACGTGAAGCACAAGCTCTCTTTGTCATTACGGGGGTCGCCTGAATGAAGCGGTATTCAACGCAATTGAAAACGGTGCTGGAGGATGGAAAATTGACGCTAATCATACGGGCTGTGCTCGTCGCGGTTAGTACGATTGCAGTTATCACTGTGCACGAAACGGTCCATCTGCTGGTCGGGCGTATGGCCGACATTCCGGCGGTGTTTACCAACCTCACCGCTGCCGGGCTGCCAAAGGGAAGTGATGTGCATCAGTATGGTCCAGCTCAGCTCGCATTAATGAACGGTATTGCGCCGCTATTAACGGTGGTCTTTGGTTTTTTTGTCTATTACGTGCTCGCAAACCGACGCGCGACCTTGGGCCACGTGCGATATTTCTTTACCTGGTGGGCTATTTTTGGAATTCCATATCTTGGTCTGCAGATGATCATAATCATTCACCCCGTAGACTACAGTGGTAATGGGGCGGACAGCGCCGCTGTAGCCGGCTATCTGCATCTCTCGCTGCTGGTCCGGGCGATCATATGCCTGGCAGGGTTTCTGTACTACATGATGTCCGCGGTTTGGGTGCTGGGCGCCATCAGCGCCGCCGATCGAGATATTGTCCCTAGCGAATCAGGTTTGGCTGTCCCCTTGTGGCGACAGATGTCGGGATGGCTCCTGATTGCCGTAGCGGTTTTCAGCACAATATGGCTTGCCGTGAGGGCACTTCATGATATTCCTTACGGTCCCTTGTTCTTGGTATTTGGCGGTTGGGGAATAGGCACGGCGTTTTTGACGTCTTGGAAGAGTTCTGCCGTCAAGACGATGTGGAAACACTGGATGCTGCCGGGAATCCTTGGCATGCTTGCGCTCATTCCGTTGGGCTACGATTACGCTTCGATGTGGCTGCTAATTCTGCCACCCCTGGTTGCCGCTACGATGTTTGCCGCCCACGATGCGTTTGCACTGCGAACTCGTATTGGGGCGAGGTGACCCGACGGACCTTGGTCGCCTACGCGGAGTTAAAGGGCACCGGTCCGGACCAAGGCTGCTGACGAGGTTTCACACGGTAGTGCGCCAGGAGCTTGTGACCGCCGGTATGTAGCCCACAGCCGCCAGCAGAGGCATGAACCCGAAGCGCTTCGGTAACTCGGCGGCTTGCTCCCGGCGCCGCTCTACCGCCTACGTCCTGTAGGCGTGCTCCTGCGTTACTCTCGGCACTTGTTCCTGACAGTACTCTACCGCCTACCTCCATGTAGGCGTACCTCCTCGGCAGCCTGTTCCCGACGCTGCTCTATCGCCTACATCCATGTAGGCGTGCATCCCTGCAGTCGTACCGCCTACATCCGTGTAGGCGTACCCCCTTTTTCCCTACATTCACTCTACCGGATTAGAAGACGTTGCTAAGCAGCCACCGGGTCCCGTCGATCAGGTCACGGACTTGCAGCTTGGTCGGCTCCTGGCCCTCCTTGATACAGCGGCCATGGATCTCGCTGAGCCAGGTGGCCTGGCTCCAGGCCGGGACGTCGAGGACCCGCGCCTCCTTGAGCGCGTCAGCCAGCTCCCCCGCGGGAGGCGACGACTTCTTCAGCTTCACCTGGTGCCTGGCCGCGAGCCTGCTGAGATGCGCCTCCAGCACCGTCCCCGCCAGCGCTCCGGCGGCGCGCTCGCTGATCTTGATGAGGTCCCGGGCGGTCTCGAGCAGCGTGAGCTGCAGGCCCCGCACCGTCTGGTCTTCCGTGTCCAGTGCCATCCAAGCCAGGCGGTCCGCGACGGACTTCAGGATCGCCAACTGGCTCGTGAAACAGCGGGCGGCCTCCTCTCGCACATCGAAGGAAGACGCATCGAGGCCCCAGATGTAATCCTGGATGACGTGGTCACATTGCCAATGTATATGCTGCTTCGGGTCCCGGCTGTAATACCGCTGGAACTCGGAGTAGCGCTCCGGTGCGAGCTGCTTCATCAGCGGCAGGGCGCGGCTATACCAGCGCTGGTAACCGACCTCGAAGGGCTCGGTCTCCTGCTCGGCGGCGAAGGCCGCGACGAAGGCGCTGCCTTCCTGATGGAGCGTCTCTAGCTGTTTGCGAGCTGTTTCTTCTGTGATCATGTGAGCCAGCCTCATCCACAAAAGGAATCAGATGCTGGCCAAGCCCCGCTCAAAAGAACACCCCCTCCTATCAATCCCTGGGCCCCAGCCCAATAGAGCCGGCACCGCACTGCCGATAGGTCGCGCCGCTGGTTAAGGCACCTTAACTACCTGTCCGTTTAATCGGGCGCCGAGGAAGGGATCTAAAGTTTACGCCTTGCCGAGCAACGGCTTTTCGGAGGCGGGACGGGAAGCTGCGTTAAAGGGCTGACCCTTCAACCTCAAATGTATCAATACAAGACCTGACCCCAATTCCTTTTAAATGCGAGATAGGCAATCGCCTGTAACCCCTTGGGGCCACCAATCACCATCTTTACTCTTAAAGGAGTTGCAAAAAGCTGCTGTTCTGATGATGTTTCTGATATATGAACATCTATACCTGCTTCTTTTTGTTCCCTAAGCCATTTTTGCATTTGCTCCTTATCAGCAAACTCCATTTTTGCAAATTCGCGACCTTCTATAGTTTTGCTTTCTGCTTTTACAGGTTTTGCGAGCTTAAATCGCGGGCCAGCAAACACGTATTCACGCTTCGTATTTTCATCTATAACTCTTACCCCAGAGGATTTTTTCGTATGATCGGACTTGATTCCCAGTATTGAATTAATTGAAACTAACTGCTGAGAAAGAAGATCTGCGAGTTGCCCCAACTGATTATTGTGCTGCTCGCAATAGATACCCTTATCAACTCTACGCCCGCCTAAAGCTGCGGGAAAAATGTGCTCCTTTGAGCCGGCTAGCTTATCGCACAATATGCATTTCTTAGCCATGCAATCGCCAACAATTAGAAAGCGTTCGTGACATGACTCAATTATTTCTTCTTGATTTCCTTAATTGAACTGTCACGGGAAGTGGATTTCCTGGTCCCGAAAAGGTAACCGATGATGGCGCCCGCGAGCGGTGTCATCGCGGTCATCGCTTTGTCGAAGATTGCCTGCCCGCTACCGTTGCAGTTAGAGGTGCACTGTGCGAAATACAGCACTGCCGCAAAGATGAATAGCGTCAAAATACCTGTGAACATCGCTGCAGCGAATCTGACTTTGCGTGTCTCCAGGTCGACCTCGTCAGGCGTCTTCCCGATGACAAACCCGCCGACAATGATGGCGGTAAGCGGTGCGATGAGCGCAAGCACTATATAGACATACGAACTCTGGATATCCATGGGAATCCCTCCTTAGAAAACCAGTGGTCAATACCCGAGTACATTACACTCCCTATCCTCAATCTTACGCGGCTCTTCGGAGACGGGACGGGAAACTGCGTTAAAGGGCTCTGACCGTCTTTCCCATTTGCTCTTCTTTCGTGCTTTACGCTGAACGCCAGTGATCTGGGATACCTTTATTGGTCTTGCGAACGTGTGCGACAAGTGGCTTATGCCCTAATTTTTTTGCGGCAGCGATAGCATCTGCTTGCGTTGCATAAGCGCCTAACGGTTTGCTGTGGTCATCAAATTCAATTTGGTAGCCAGTAATCACGCCGTCGCCCTTCGGCATTGGCTCAATGTATACGTTTGCCATGGGATATACCTCACGAAGATTTTATTGACCTGAGTGCTAATTTCCTAAGCCTTTTGGCTAAGCATCTTCATATAGACAGATCCGCTCACCCAGCGCAGGTGCTGGAGCAGGTGTAAGAACGTACTTGGGATTGGATTACCAAAAGTGTCGTCCCTGACATCTGGCCGCCGGAGAACCCGGCCGATTAAAGCTTAGTACATAAATCCCTGCTTTCAACAAATCGAGAGACTAAATGGTGTATGGCAAGCTCAGGTCAGAGCATTTGACTGTGGTATGGAAAGCCGCATTAAAGGGCTCTGAGGCCTTTCCCGGGTAGCCGTTGAGGTGTAACTTTCACTGGTTAACTTTGTGGATTCAGTGGGGGGACTGGGATGTCTGCCAAATTGCCCACCGTCTGGGAAGCGCCACAGCATACGATTGCCAAGATCGAGATGCTCAAATCATACCTTTTCGCTTGGCTCTCCATCATCGGCACACGTTTTGCACAGCAGGATCTCTGGTACATAGACGGCTTTGCAGGACCTGGAGAGTACACAAACTTTTCCGATGGATCTCCTGTCGCAGCACTCAAGACCGCCGAGACTGCTATTCAACGGGCCGGTGGTCGTTGGAGCGCCGGATACATTCATTGTGTTTTCATTGAAGAGGATGGCGCCCGCTTTCAGCACCTTCAACAGCGGCTTATGTCGCTCCCCGAACATCCACGTATACGTAGGTATCCATATCACGGGACATTCGTAGATGGTGTAAATGCGTTACGCCGAGAAGCAGTTAATCCTTTTACTGCTAAACAACCCCTCTTCGCTTTCATCGACCCTTTTGGCCCGGAGGGGTTATCTTTCGCAACTGTTAAAGAACTACTTGCTCGTCCTGCGTGCGAAGTACTCGTAAACCTTGATTCCGATGGAATCAATCGAGTATACCAAGCAGGAGAAAGTGCGAATCATCGTGAACGCTTAAACGAAGTCTTCGGTGATGCCGCCTGGGAATCGCAACTGGCCGGCTCTCGCCAGCAAACACAGGCGGCCCGCAAGATCGTTGCAATGTACAAAGATAGGCTTAGAGCGTTACCGAATGTCCGATATGTATTTGCATTCGAAATGCGATCAAGAAAGAACGCCATTGACTATCACTTAGTCTTTGCTAGCCAACATCCAACTGGTCTTGAGAAGATGAAAGAGGTTATGAGGCGCCTCGACCAAGATGGGTCCTATTGCTTCTCGGACGATGGTATAGGTCAGGAGACCATGTTCCGCTTCGATGATTCACCCGTTTATGCAAAGCAGCTCCTGAGCCATTTTCATGGGCAAGACGTTACTTATGAAGAAGTGAGAGACTATGCCCTAAATGAATCACCTTTCGCGAATCCCAAGGGTATGCTTAAGGAGCTTGAGGCTACAAATAAAATAACTGTCAGTGGGGTGCGTAGTAATCGACGAAGGGGGACTTTCCCTGAAGACACTCAAGCTGATATGCGCATCCAGTTCCACAACTGAGAATAGCTATGCCAAAGAAATCAAACATTGAATGGACCGAGATGACCTGGAACCCTGTGACTGGGTGCACAAAGATCAGTCAGGGTTGCAAGCATTGTTATGCTGAGACGATGGCAAAACGCCTTGTTGCTATGGGCTCTCCTAGGTATCGGCATGGATTCAAGATTGCACTTCAGGAAGACTTAGTTGATCTTCCTAAACGCTGGAGAAACCCCCGAACGATTTTTGTGAATTCTATGTCCGATCTCTTTCACCCAGACATTCCGGTCGAATTTATACAGCGCGTTTTTAAGACAATGAACGAATGTCCACAACACGTCTTTCAGGTACTAACCAAGCGAGCGGATCGGCTCGTCGAACTTTCAAATGAGGTCACATGGTCTCCCAATATCTGGATGGGAGTGAGTGTGGAGAATCAGAAATACGCGGTTCGCGCCAATCTGCTCAAACAGGTTCCGGCACACGTACGTTTTCTATCCGTTGAACCGTTGTTAAGCGCAATCCCTAATTTGCCTCTCGCTGGCATTCACTGGGTCATAGTGGGGGGTGAATCAGGGCGAGGCGCACGGCCCATGGATCCTAAGTGGGTTCAGGAAATTTTTCACCAATGCCGTGCCGCGAAGGTCCCATTCTTCTTTAAACAATGGGGTGGGGTGCAAAAAAAGGTTGCCGGCCGAAAGCTATTTGGGCGTACTTATGACGAAATGCCTATCGGAGCTACAGCTTAAGAAAGACAGCTGTAATTACACCACTTTACGAACTGCAACTTTCTTCTTTTTTGCATTGCTTTGAAGCACAGCGGCCATAGAGATGGCGGTTCTCCAATACTGATCTCTACCTACTATGCTATAGGACTGAGGAACAACAAGATTCCTTCCAACTAGCTCATTAATTTGCTGTAAGGGCACGGGCCTCGCATAAGGCTTAACATCAGTCAGCACGATTGCAAACGCTGTCTGCAACCCTTTGGTATACGCATCGAATTCTTCTTTGGTACCGCCAATCATTGTCTCAAAATTCTCCCAAATTTTTTCGGGGGAACCTTCTATAACTTTAGCGATTTTCGCTTCACCGACAAGCGACTTATCTGGTGCACTTGCATAAATATTCAAGCGCACATCTTCCCAACGTTTAGAAAATTTCTTCCTAATCTCCACAATCTTTATGCCCAACATGATCTGCGCCGCATATTTAGGCTGAATACTCATCACTAGCTGGCTCTCCATTGAATAGCCAGCAATAGATGCTATTCCACCAAATTCCTTAAATTTAGAGACCATATTCCTATAAACATCTTTATATGAAGCCTCTGACCACAATTCTTTTTCAGAAGAACGGTATTGGTGACTGCATGTGACTGCTTGATCAAACGAGAAAGATTTGAAAAAGCTCTGCTTTGATTCCCACAGACTTTCAGGAAGAGTGAAATGAACCGATTTAGCTAAATCGCGTACTTCGATAGCCATCAAGGAAAAAAATACGTCCCCCAAACCGTTATTTTGGAGTTCTTCATCTATCTTCAGATGACAGAACTTTGCATTCTCGCCACGCTTTACAATGGCGGTGGCAACCGGCTTATCATCCAAGAAACCGATATAACCAACTCGCTCTCCGGTCTCCATCCCTTTAATTACTTTCTTATCCAGCCACTTATCGATGGTTGGATACATTTCTTCGCAAGTAAGGATTTTTAATCTAAGAGCAAGCCAATTATCCGAACGAACGGACGCATCATATTCGTCAACACGAACGATTCTAAGATCACTTTTGTTTTCGAAAAAATCCCTGTTCATTTCTCAGACCAGTTTTTAAAGCATTTGGATAACTGCAGACTTTGATGCTGATAAGCGTCGTCGTCTTTTATGGGCTTGGATTCCAGATTAGCATCTTCTGACATCCTGTAGAAAATGAGCCGAGCCATCTTTTCCCGATGCATAAGACTTACCTTAACATCATGTCCGCGGACCTCAAAAACAAGCGGTGTCCCTACTGGTTCGGGCTTAGATTGCGCATTTTCTCCGTTTTTATACCCAAAATATGGGTGAGCAAATCCAGCATAGTGGATGCGCATTTCTCCAATTGTTTCGTCCGAAGCTCTGCAGTAAACAGCGATTCCTTTGGGTACTGCGATTCGCTCATATGACCTCATTATGTGGAATCGCGTTGGGGCAATCTCTATTCTTTTGTGCTTATTTCCTTCGACAAATTCCCAATACAGATGTGGATCAGCATGGTGCTTCTGCCACAAATCGATAGCAGGACTTTCCGGCTTCATTTCGACGGTTCGGAAAACGCTAACTTTACTTTTCTCAATTGTGACGGTGGATGTATCAAGGCTAAGACTGCCATCCGTCGATTCAGTATTCGTAATCACAGTATTGTATATAGCCGTACTGCGAATTTCGCAGTCTTGCGGTGTGCCCTTAAATAGCCTTATCTGATTTAAAGAAATGCCCTGTTTGACCCTCACGTTAAAAGTCATCGGGGTAATTTCGATATACATGTCCCCATTACCAATCTCTGCTGGCAAGAATTCTTCATAGGTCTGCATACCATCAACTATTAAGCGCGCGAGAACGTCCATTCGACCAACAGTCGACTTGGCCGTCGCCTGCCCGTAAATACATGTGCTTCTAAGAAGAGGAATACGTTCCTGTAGTTTGAATAGATAGGTATTTCTTTGCTTTAAAAGAAAAATACCTTCTTTGTCTGGCTTATATTTCACAGCCAGCCCCATTCTCTTGACTCTATTTAGATATCGACTGCCAAATGGTTTGACTGAGCCATGCGGGAGTTCATAACACTCAGAGCTAAGGGTTAAATCGATCGATGAATGATCGAGTTCTCCCTTAAATTCATCGTGCTGGTTAAATAAATCTTCATTAATGAGTTCTTGAATTTGTCTATATGACAAAGCTCCAGGAACCCATTCATCCCAAGGCATATCTGTCTTTGACATCCGCTATCCTTCGGGGGGCAATTGTCCTTAAGTTTTATGCAGACGACTTGGACTTTTCTTCCCCGGCGCACAGCCAGATGCGGGAGTGCGAGGCGCGAGGCGTGGGAGCACTGGAGTTACCTAATAGCGTAATGAAGGGCGCAGCACGCCGAAGCAACGAAGCAATCGCGCATCTGGCGCAGCGCTAGCCGCATTTAGAGTCGCCGCAATTAAGACACGTCATACACCCATCCATCATCACCATCGCCGCGGTGCTGCACTTCTGGCACAGCTGCGCCCCGGCCGGGAACTTGGATTCGGCGAAGGCATCGGTCTGCTTGGCGGCCGCTTCGAACTCGGCGCGCTTCTGGGCGATGAGCTTCAACTGGTGCTCGTCCAGGCCTTCCTTGTGCATGATGCCGATGGCGAGGAGGTGCTTCTCGATCACGTCGCCGATCTCGGCGATCAGCGAGGGCATGAACTTGCCGCCCGGCTTCCAGTAGCCGCCGCGCGGGTCGAACACGGCCTTCAGCTCTTCCACCAGGAACACCACGTCGCCGCCCTTCCTGAACACGGCGCTGATGATGCGCGTCAAGGCCACGATCCACTGGAAGTGATCCAGGTTCTTGGAGTTGATGAAGATCTCGAACGGCCGGCGCTGCTCGTAGGGGGTGCCTTCGTTCAGGACGATATCGTTGATGGTGATGTACATGGCGTGGTCGGAGACCGGGGTCTTCACCTTATAGGTGCTGCCGATGAGCAGGTCCGGCCGCTCGAGGGCCTCGTGCATGCGGATGACTTCGGCCTTGTGCTTCTTCTCGGCCCGCTCGGTGACGATCTTCTCCACGGGCTTGGAGCTCAAGGCGAGGGCTGCGCCCTTGGTCTCGGCCTGGATGTCTGCCTTGGCGGTTTCTTCCGGTTTTTGCACGGCGTACCGCGTGATCTTCTTGTCTATTTTTATGCTCATTCCGCTCACCTCGAAGACTCTGTTCGCTTCATTTCCAATTCATAGGTCTGAATAAGGCCATCCTGGCCTTTTCAGACTCGGCAAGTCCGGTACACGCCCGTACTTGCCTACGCCGAATCGAGCGGTCGCCGCTCGATTCGCGTGCAATACATCCATGTATTGCAGCCTCTCTATCTCTCTATCTCTCTATCTCTCTATCTCTCTATCTCTCTATCTCTCTATCTCTCTATCTCTCTATCTCTCTATGTAACGCCCGCCTTTATATATGGCCGACGTCGTGCTTTATCCATCTGTTTAAAAAAGTTGGGCGGCTTTACCGGCCGCCTAACTCCTCCCAGTCTCCCGTTATCCTCCTTTCGGAGGCTACCGGAATTCAAACCCTTGCCACATCCTCAGCGCGCCCTGGCTAAGTCAGTTGGCGCGAGGCGCGGCGGAGAAATTTTGAGGGCCGGAGTTACCAAATAGGTAATGAGGCACGAAAAATTTCTCCAACAAAGCATTCGCGGCAATCTCGGCAACTGCTCCCTGCGTTGCCCTACCTCCTGCCTCCCTGCAGTCGTGACGACGTCAGAACTTGCCGTAGTAACCTTCTTTCAGGGCGTCATAGAGGTTAGCCGCGGTGTGTTTCTCACCGTCGTACTCGATCTCTTCATCGCCCCGCGCCTCGACGATGCTGCCGTCGTCCAGGGTGAACTTGTACACCGTATTCTTGAGGTCCTGCTCCTTCACCAGCACGCCCTGGAAGGCCTCCGGGTTGAAGCGGAAGGTGGTGCAGCCCTTCAGGCCGCTCTCATAGGCATACAGGTAGATGTCCTTGAACTGCTCGTAGGGATAATCCGTGGGCACGTTCGCGGTCTTGGAGATGCTGGAGTCCACCCACTTCTGGGCGGCCGCCTGGATGTCCACATGCTCTTTCGGGTTGATGTGCTCGGCGGTGATGAAATACTCCGGCAGCATCTCTTCGGTCTTCTCCGAGTCCGGGATGGCGTTCTGGTTGACCAGGTGCCGGTAGGCCAGGAGCTCGAAGGAATACACGTCTATCTTCTCTTTGCTCTTCTTGCCGGAGCGGATGACGTTCCGGAAGTAATGATGCGCGAAGGAGGGCTCGATGCCGTTGCTGGCGTTGTTGGCCAGCGACAGGGAGATGGTGCCGGTGGGGGCGATGGAGCTGTGGTGGGTGAAGCGGGCGCCGGTGACGGCCAAGGCATCCACGAGATCCGGCGCCACATCCGCCACCCGCTGCATGTAGCGGCTGTAGTTGGCGTGCAGCTCCCGGCCCTTGATCTTGTCGCCCACTTTCCAGCCATCGTCCGCCATCTCCGGGCGCTTGCGCAGCATCTCGGAGGTGATCTCGAACTCTTCCACCATGATGGGGGCGGGGCCCTTCTCTTTGGCGAGCTCCAGGGCCTCTTCCCAGCCGGCCATGGCCATCTCGCGGGAGACGTCTTCCGTGAACTTCACGGATTCCGCCGAGCCGTATTTCCAGCCCAGCATGGTGATGGTGGAGCCTAGGCCCAGATAACCCATGCCATGGCGGCGCTTGCGGGTGATCTCGTCCCGCTGCTGCTGCAGGGGCAGGCCGTTGATCTCGACCACGTTGTCCAGGGCACGGGTGAAGACCTTCACCACTTCCCGGTATTCATCCCAGTCGAAGCGGGCCTTGGGCGTGAAGGGCTCCAGCACGAACTTGGTGAGGTTCACGCTCCCTAAGAGGCAGGAGCCGTAGGGCGGTAAAGGTTGCTCTCCGCAATTGTGGGCGTGCAGGCCGTTAGCATCGAAACTGTTGATACCCGGCACTTGCACGTCATAGACGTCCTCCGTGCCGGCCGGGGTCACGACGGAAACCCGGGCGGTGAATCGCTCGCGGTTCAACTCGCGCTTGTAGCCGGCCAGGAGCTGATCGAGGCGCGCCGCCTTGTCACTGTCGCCGAAGCCGATGAGCTCGCGATAGCGCAGCAGGTTTTCGCCGCTGATGACCAGCTCATGCTGCGGCTTGATGGCATATTCCCGGTAACCGCCCTTGCCGTCCGGCAGGCGGCTCGTGCCGCTCTCCCGGCGACCGGTATAGATGACCGAAGCGACGCCTAGGCGCAGCAGCATGCGCTGGGCGGCTTCGAGCCGCGGCAGATCCGACTGTGCCAGGCGCAGGCTGACACCCTTGGTCTGGCTGCCTTGCACCGAGCCGTCAGTATCGAACAGTCCCCGCAGGAAGCCCCGATAGAACCCGCTCGAACAACGCTCCAGGGCCGGGGTGATCGCCTTGTCGCCGGGACGCATGCCCAGATCGAAGGCCAGGTCGCGCAGGGCGGCGGACCCCAGTCGATGCTCGCCGCGGCCGCTTACTTCGTGCCAGCCGCTGAAATCGCTGCGGTGCGGCGATGCCTCGGCCGCCTGCTGTGCTTCGCGCATCATGGCCTGCGCGCCGGAAGGAAGATGCGCTTCGGCGCCGTTGGCAACCGCCGCGCTACGCCATACGCACAGCACTGCCTCGTCGGATTTCAGGGTGCCATCGCCTACCAGCAGGCCCAGCAGATAGCCCTCGTCCCGACCGTAGGCTCCGGTCCATTCGCTGTCGGCGCGGTGATCGTTGAGGAGCACGCGGTCGCCCGCCTTAAGCTCGCCGGCGGCGCACCATTCGGTCTCCGTCGTGTAACGAGTGAAATGCGTCACGCGGCGGACGCGGTGATCGGCGGTGAGACGCAGGCTGTAGCCCTCGACGGTCTCGAGCCGTACCACCGGCTTGGTGGCGGTCTTGAAGAAGCCGTCCGCTGTCGTGGCGTGGTCCACGCCATCCACCCGCGCCATGAATCCAGTGCCCAATAGCTCGCCCACCTGGCGCGGTCCAGCGGCGGTCTGCACCCAGGTGCCGGCGGTGACGCAGGGGTTGGTGGCGCGGATGTTCTCGCACCACCAGTTGTTGTTCATCTCGTTGACCTCGTCTATGAGCACGAAGCCGGGCTCCGCGAAATCATAGGTGGAGGCCATGATGAGGTCCCACAGGCGGCGGGCGTGGATCATCTTGTAGATGCGGCAGGCCACGAGGCCCGCTTCGTTCACGATGTAGCCTTCCGTGGTCGGCCACTCGCGCCAGACCACCTTGGCCTTGTCGGTGAGGTCTATCCGGTCGCTCTCCACTTCCTTCTTGTCCATGGGGAAGGCCAGCTGCCATTCGCCGTCGGCCTTCACGGCTTCCATGAAGTCTTTGGTCACCAGCAGCGAGAGGTTGAACTGGCGCAGGCGCCCGTCTTCGCGCTTGGCGCGGATGAAATCCGTGACGTCCGGGTGGCCCACTTCGAAGGTGCCCATCTGGGCGCCGCGGCGGCCGCCCGCCGAGGACACGGTGAAACACATCTTGTCGTAGATATCCATGAAGGACATGGGGCCGGAGGTGTAAGCCCCGGCGCCGGCGACGTAGGCGCCGCGCGGACGCAGCGTGGAGAATTCATAACCGATGCCGCAGCCGGCTTTCAGCGTCAGCCCCGCCTCATGGACCTTGTGCAGGATGTTGTCCATGGAGTCGCGGATGGTGCCGGACACGGTGCAGTTGATGGTGGAGGTGGCGGGCTTGTGCTCCAGGGCGCCGGCGTTGGAGGTGACGCGGCCAGCCGGGATCGCCCCGTGGCGCAGGGCCCACAGGAACTTCTCGTACCACTCTTCACGCTTCTCGGGGATCTCGACGTCGGCCAGGGCGCGGGCCACCCGCTTCCAGGTGTCGTCCACTTCCTGGTCAAGGATGGTGCCGTCTTTAGCCTTGAGGCGGTACTTCTTGTCCCAGATGTCGTAAGAGGCTTCTTGTACAGGTATGTCATTCACGGCGGCAGGCGCCTGCTTCAAAACAGTATTCATCTTAGGACTCAGCCTCCATGAGGGCACTTCTTTGCTTTTTAAATGGTCCGCCCGGCCTGCACGCACGCTTCCCTTGCAGACCCTGTTCCTAATCCGTGGATAACTTGTGGAAAAGCTGAGGAGAAGAGACACAACATCTTGTGCTACCCCACCCCCGCGAAATTCTAATTAAGCGTAGACCCCAGTTCCCGGTTTGTCAAATAAACTTCATGAACAATATCAATGGCTTAAAAGAGAAAATTAAACCCCGTTCTTACTGCCGCCGATCCCTTCGGCGCCGAAGTAAGAAACACTACATCTAGGGTTGGCGGAGTTAATCACAAACCTTTCTGTAATGGAAGCCGGCTATCCACTGAAAGGCTTGTAGGGCCATACGGACAAACGGGGGTTGAGTTGTGCGCAGCTGGCCCAATTTATACAGCCAGACAGACAGCATAATTTTCCGGAGGAAAGACCATGAATGTGATCCGTTACCAGCCCTGGGTGCCCGTGGACCAGCTCATGAACCGGCTCCTGGCCGACCATGGCATCCGCTACCAGGGCGCCGACGCCCCCGCCGCCGACTGGAGCCCCAGGGTGGACATCAAGGAAGAGGCTGAGCGCTTCCTGATCCATGCGGATGTGCCGGGCGTGGACCCCAAAGACATCGAAGTGAGCATGGAGGACGGCGTCCTCACCCTCAGCGGTGAGCGTAAGGCCGAAACCCGCGACACGAAGGACGGCTGGACCCGGGTGGAACGCCACGCCGGCCGCTTCCAGCGCCGCTTCAGCCTGCCTGACACGGCCGATGCGGAAGGCATCACCGCCAAGGGCGAGCACGGCTCCCTCGAGATCGTGATCCCCAAGCTAGTGAAGGCGGCGCCTCGTAAGATCGCCGTCAAGACGACGGCGCCCAACTAATACGCCGCCTTCTCCAGGCTTGTCCGCAAAGCCCTCCCTGGCTTTCGCGGACCTGTCTGGTCCGGCACAGGTCCGGACCAGACAGTCGCAGCGCATCCTGCGCTGCCGCCGCCCGCAAGATTGCCGTAAAAGTTAATTGAGTTAGGACTCCGCCGCGCCGGACGCCTCCATAGGTTGCTGTGCGTGCGACGCGGCGGGGATCCTGCTCGAGTACGCCGTTTCGTTACGGTCAGGATGACCTTATGTCGCGGTGCACACGACGGCACGGATGCCGGAGGTACGCTTACATGGAGGTAGGCGGTAGAGCACTGTCAGGAACAAGTGCCGAGAGCAATGCAGGAGCACGACTGGAGGGACCCAGGAGGTAGGGCAATGCAGGAGCAATTGCCGAGTTGCCGAGGGATGTGCGGGAGCGACGAGCTGTTCAGCGTATCTGGGCGAGTTTCATATCGCCGGCGGAACTTCCGCTGATGACAAGAGGTCCCTCTATATAGAGTCGATTGAAAGCCGCCGTCTCTCTGCGCGAAGCTCATAGTCTCCCGAACGTAGCGCAGAGGGGCGGCGCAACTTCAAAGATGCGCCTGTATAGTTAAGTGAAGTACAAAACATAACGGCCTGCGACGCTTTGCGCTTCTGGCGCATCGTAGTCATCAGTGCTGCAGGAGTCGGGCGGGAACGCCGCGCCCGTACTGTGCACGGTAGCCGGGTCCATGCGTTTACAGACCCGACCCTTAAGTCACAACTCCCCCCGTCCAGTAGAAAAAGGAACGAACTGATGAAACCTATCGTCTTCGCCGCCCTGCTCGCGGCTGTCAGCCTCTCTCCCCTGCCCGCCTTCGCCCACATGCCGCCGCCCGCCGTGGCCGGCCAGGCTGTGCCGTCGTTGGCACCCATGATCAAGCGCGTGACCCCGACGGTGGTGAACGTCTCTACCCGCGGCCATGTGCAGATGCAGCAGCAGAACCCGTTCATGAACGACCCCTTCTTCCAGCAGTTCTTCGGCGGCCAGGGCGGCGGCCAACCGGTGCAGCGCCAGTTCCAGAGCCTAGGCTCCGGCGTGATCGTGGACGCCGCCAAGGGCTACATCCTCACCAACAACCACGTGGTGGAGAACGCCGACAAGATCACCGTGACCTTGAACGACGGGCGCAACTACACCGCCAAGGTGGTGGGCAAGGACCCGGAGACCGACGTGGCGGTGCTGCAGATCAAGGCCGATGACCTCACGGCCCTGCCGCTCGGCAACTCCGAGGCGCTGCAGGTGGGCGACTTCGTGGTGGCCATCGGCAACCCCTTCGGCCTGAAACACACGGTCACCGCCGGCATCGTCTCGGCCCTCGGCCGCGCCGGCATCGAAGACGGCAAGTACGAGAACTTCATCCAGACCGACGCCTCCATCAACCCGGGTAACTCCGGCGGGGCGCTCGTCGACCTCAACGGCGACCTGGTGGGCATCAACACCGCCATCCTGTCCCGCGGCGGCGGCAACATCGGCATCGGCTTCGCCATCCCCATCAACATGGCCCATGACGTCATGGACCAGCTCATCAAGTACGGCAAGGTGGAACGCGGCGTGCTGGGCGTGACCATCCAGAACCTCACCCCCGAGATCGCCAAGGGCCTCGGCATCAGTGAGGCGACCGGCGTGGTGGTGACCCAGGTGCAGCCGGGTTCCGGCGCCGACAAGGCCGGCGTGAAGGCCGGCGATGTGATCCTCAAGGTGGACGGCAAAGCGGTCACCAGCAACGCCGCCCTGCAGAGCACGATCGGCACCCTGCGCCGTGGCTCGGAGGTGCAACTGCAGCTCGCGCGCAACGGCCAGATCGTCGACGTGACCGCCACCACCGGCAAGGCCGAGGGCGGCGAGGGACAGGAGAGCGGGAACGGCGGCAATGCCGCCGCGAACGACACCCACGGCTTGCATGTGGACGACATCGGCAAGGACTCCGAGCTCTACGGCAAGGTGCAGGGCGTGGAGATCAGCTCCATAGACCAGGACAGCGACGCGCTGCTCGCCGGCTTGCAGGAGGGCGACGTGATCGTGAGCGTGAACCGCAAGACCGTGAAGAACGTCGAGGAGTTCAGGGATGCGGCACGCGCCGGCAAGGGCAGCCTGTTCCTGGCGGTACGCCGGGGCGACCAGCTGTTCTATGTGTCGCTAGGTGAGTAACCGACGCCGATCAAAAGCTACTCGGCAACTGCTCCTGCGTTGCTCTACCGCGTGCATCCATGCACGCGTACGCTTGGTGCGCCTGAGCTTTTGACCATGGATGGTCTTATGCCGTGAAGGACATGGATGTCCGTGAACGGCCGCGACGCTTTTGATTCGACGTCATAAGCAACCTCGAAAACCACATATCTTGTTGAATTAAGGGCCTCTAACGAGGCCCTTTTCTTTTAGATGACTGAGTTATGTATCCCATGCATTATGTATGGTCGACATCGCGCGGCAGCAGAAATGTCCTATACATATATACTCACGCGGGGCCTTAGTCCGGACCCGATGGATTCTTTCAGCGTTACTTACAATTTCCCAAGGGAGACTCTCATGCAGAAGATCAACAAAATCGCCCTGACGCTGCTGGCGTTCGGCCTGTTCTCGCTGGCGGGCTCGGCGCTCGCCGCCAATGCGCCGGCCGCCGCCAGCACCGCTGCCGCTGCTGCCCCCGCCGCTCCGGCTGCCGCTGCCGCTCCGGCTGCCGAAGAGAAGAAAGCAGCCCCCGCCGCCAAGGGTTCGGTGAACAAGGCGCAGTTCACCAGCGCCGTGACCAACCACGAGCCGACCGACGACCTCAAGACGCTGGACAACAGCCACACGCAGATCTTCTTCTACGCGGTGCTGAACAACCTGCAGGACCAGGAAGTGACCTTCCGCTGGACCTACAACGGCGTGACCCAGGCCGAAGTGAAGCAGACGCCGAAGTACCCCCACTACCGCACGTACACCAGCAAGCAGCTGGATGCTTCCAAGCTCGGCACCTGGACGGTGGACGTGCTGGACAGCTCCGGCGCCACGCTCGCCACCAAGACCTTCGATTACACCAAGGCGGATGCCGCCGCTGCTGCTCCGTCTGCGGCACCTGCTGCTGCAACGAAGTAATCGACTAGTCTTTGCTCGATAGAAGATGGGGCCGCTTGCGCGGCCCCATCGCTTTCCGCCTCCGGCTCAAACCCGCTGACCGCATCACCCAAGGACTTGACGCTTTTCCCTTTCGAGTGTATATAACTATTTAGTTATAGAACTTGAAGGTTATGGATATGACTCCCGCCCGACTGGATGCGACTTTCGCGGCCCTGGCCGACCCTACCCGCCGGGCCATCCTGGCTCGCCTCGCCTCCGGGGAAGCCTCGGTGGCGGAACTGGCCGAGCCCTTCGACATGAGCCAGCCCGCCATCTCCAAGCACCTCAGGGTGCTGGAGGAAGCGGGCCTGATATCCCGGGGCCAGGACGCCCAGCGTCGCCCCCGGCGCCTGGAGGCCAAACCCCTGCAGGAAGCCACCGCCTGGCTGGAGGAATACCGCCAGTTCTGGGAGCGGCGCTTCAAGGGCCTGGATGCCCTGCTCGAGGTGATGCAGGCAGGCAAACAGACGAAACCGAAGCGCCGGCGGCGCCACTGAACCCGAGGAGGACGCCATGATCCCCGACAAGAAACTAAAACTGAATGCATCCGGTGAGCGCGAGATCGTGATGACGCGGGAATTTGCTGCGCCCCGCGCTCTGGTGTTTGAGGCCTACACCAAACCGCAACTGGTGCAGATATGGCTCTTAGGGCCGCCGGGCTGGACCATGCCGGTCTGCGAGATAGACCTCAGGGTGGGCGGCCGTTACCGCTATGTCTGGCGCCGCGACCAGGACGGCCAGCAGATGGCAGTGGGCGGTGTGTACCGCGAGGTCAAAGCACCGGAACGCTTGGTGGTCACTGAAAGGTTCGATGACCCCTGGTATCCCGGCGAGGCCGTGGGCACGGTGGTATTCACCGAAAAGGGTGGCATGACCACCCTGACCGGGACCCTGCTCTACGAGTCGCGCGCCGCCCGGGATGGGGTGCTGAAGTCGCCCATGGAAGGCGGCGTAGCCTACAGCTACGATCTACTCGAACATCTCCTGCATGAGCAGGTCAGGAGAGAAGCATGAAGATCTTGCGCAGCATCGGTGCGGTGGTGGCGGGCTTCGTCGCGGTGGTGGTGCTAGCGTTGCTCACGGATGCGGTGCTGATGGCCACCCACGTGTTCCCGGCGATGGAGCATCCGGAGCTCTATACCGATACGCTGTACGTGCTCATCACCTTCTACACGGCACTCTACTCGGCGGTGGGCGCCTATCTCACCGCCAGGCTCGCGCCCTCCAGGCCCATCACCCATGCCCTGGTGCTGGGTGTGCTGGGGCTGCTCTCGAGTACCCTCGGGGCCATCGCCATGTGGAGTAAGGCCACGGGGCATGAGTGGTATCCAGTCTCATTGGTCTTGATAGCGATCCCAACCTGTTGGTTAGGTGGCTGGCTATACGTCAGGCAGCGTTCCCGGGCCTGAACCCGGGGCTTTGCGTGAAGACGCAAAAAGGGGCCGCGCAAGCGGCCCCTTTCATGTGGGTTTTCTCTTCTCAAGCGCCTTGCAAAACAATTAAGCATTAACTAAACTATCTTTGACATTTAAGTTATTGCTTAATACTATCAACCCACGGCGAGGAGCAGGGCAATGCGGAAACTGATCGTCTTCAACAACGTGACGCTGGATGGCTACTTCACGGACGCGCACGGCGACATGCGCTGGGCCTATGACGTGAAACCCGATGCGGAGTTCGATGCCTTCGTCGCCAGCAACGCCAGCGGCGGCGGCCAATTGCTGTTCGGCCGGGTCACGTACGAACTCATGGCCGCTTACTGGCCGACGGCTGAAGCGCTGAAGGCCAACCCGATCGTGGCCGCCGGCATGAACAGCATGCCGAAGGTGGTGTTCTCCCGGAGCCTCGCGCAAGCCACCTGGAACAATACCCAGCTGGTGAAAGGCGACATCGCAGCAGCGGTGCGCAAGATGAAGAGCGAGGCGGGGCCCGGCATGGCCATCCTCGGCAGCGGCAGCATCGTCGCGCAACTGGCGCCGCTCGGGCTGATCGATGAATACCAGGTCGTGGTGAACCCGGTGGCGCTCGGCAAAGGGCGGACGATGTTCGACGGCATGCAAGAGCGGCTGAAGCTGAAGCTCACGAAGACGCGTGTCTTCGGCAATGGCAAGGTCTTCATGTGCTATGAACCCATGGCGTGAAGGAGAGGGCATGACTGCAACTGCACAGGACAGCTCACCGGTCGGACGGGTGGGGATCGAGGGGCAGTACGCCAGCATCGTCTTCAAGCGGCTGCTGCGACATGCGCCGGAATTGGTGTGGGAAGCGATCACCGACCCCGAGGAGCTGAAGGGATGGTTGATGTGCTCCTCGGCCAGGATCGACGGCAGGGCCGGCGGCAGCATCGAGATGATATCGGGCCCGGCCCAATATCACTCCAAAGGCCGGATCCTGGCCTGGGATCCGCCCAGGTTATTCGAGTACGAATGGAAGGTCGCTGCGGTTTCTGAGATGCCCATGGGACAGGATGCCGTGTTCCGTTACGAGCTGATGCGGCAGGGCGATTCCACGCTCCTGACGGTCACGTACAGTCGTCTCACCCAGCAGGTCGCCAACGGCTTCGCCCCGGGCGCCCACGTACTGCTCGACCGGCTGGAAGCCCAACTCGGCAAGCGCGCCCTGCCCGACTGGATGGAGCGCTATAGCGTGGTGAAACCCCTCTACCCCGAATGGAAGGCCTGAGCTATGCGCCCCCTGCAGCAGAACGACGTGTTCCACGCCATCGCCCACCCTGCACGCAGGGCGATCCTCGTCCTGCTGAAGGACGGCGAAAGGCCGGCGAGCGAGCTGGCGGAACCCTTCGGTGTCTCGTTCGCTGCCGTCTCCCAGCATCTCAAGATCCTCAAGGAAGCGGACCTGGTCTCGGAGCGGCGCGAAGGCCGGCAGCGGATCTACCACCTCCAGCCGAAGCCGCTACGGGAAGTGGTGGACTGGGTGGATGAGTTCGCGACGTATTGGAACGCGCGATTGGATGCGCTCAGCGCGCAGTTGGACAAGAAGCACGGGCGCAAGAAGAGATAGGACCGGGATCGACCCGCCACTGTCATGCCGTGAGTAGCCCTGCCATGCGTTCGCGCAGGGCCTGACCCGGCAGCGCGCCATCTCCCGCCTTTAGCATCTCCTGCATGTGCGCCGGCGAGCCGGTGCCGGGGATTACGCAGGTGACCGCCGGGTGGCTCAGGATGAACTTGATGAGGAGCGCGGCCCAGGTCTCGCAACCTGCTTCCGCCGCCCAGGCTGGCAGGGGCCTGTCTTTCAGGCGGCGTATCAACCCGCCTCCCCCCAGTGGCCGGTTCACGATGACGGCGACACCTTGCTTCAGGGCGAGGGGCAGGAGCCGCGCCTCGGCGGCGCGATCTTCCAGGGAATAATCCAGCTGCACGAAGTCCCAGGGTGCAGCGCGCATGACGCTCTCCAGCTCCGCATGGGCCGAGGGCGTGTAATGGGTGATGCCGAGGTAGCGGATGCGCCCATCTCTTTTCCAGGCGCTCAAGGTATCGAGATGCACGCGCCAATCCAGGAGGTTGTGCACCTGCATGAGGTCGAGACACGTGGTGCCCATCAGCTGCATGGAGCGCTGCATCTCTTGGATGCCCGCCTGCCGGCCCTTGGTCCAGACCTTGGTGGCGAGGAAAGGCTTGGGCTCTGGCGGCATCTGCTTCAGCAGATCCCCCACCACACCTTCTGCGGCGCCATACATGGGGGAACTGTCGATGAGACGCCCGCCAGCGGCGAAGAGCGTGGTCAGCACCTGCTTCAGCTGATCTTGGGTGGCGCGGGTGGGGTCCAGATCAAAACGTTCCCATGTCCCTACACCGATCACTGGCAACTGCTCGCCAGTCGATGGGATGGTCCGCATTAACATCTGATTTTCCCTATTGGGTTCACCAGTTAACCCGTCCCTGGTGCAGTGCCCAGCCCGGGCGTCGTGCCCGGGCGTTCGTCGGTGCGAAGCTTTGCTTCGCATAAAACACCGGCTCACCCCAAGTGCCAACCCCAATGACTGGGAGTTGTTCGCCGCTGGAAGGAATCGTGCGCGTTAACATTTTATTTAGATCCATTCATTAACCCGTCCCTGGTGCGCCGACCAGCCCGACCATCCCTGGCCGGGCGTTCGCCGGCGCGAAGCTATGCTTCGCGTAAAACACCGACTCACCCCATGTTCCTACGCCGATCGCTGGCAGTTGCTCACCTGTGGATGGGATAGTTCGCATCAGCATCAGCTGATACTCACGGTTTTAATGTTCACGAATTCATGTATTCCGTGGTGCGATAACTCGCGCCCGTGCCCAGAACGTTTGATGCCACCGAAGGGTAACCGCTGATCGCTCTTGACCAGCGCATTCACGAAGGCGCTGCCGCTCTGCATCTGCCGGGCGAAGGCTTCGCCGCGCTTTATATCTTTGGTCCAGACAGCGCTGCCGAGACCGAAGTTGGTGCCGTTCGCCACTTTGAGGGCTTCCGCCTCGTCCTTGACGCGGATCACGCTCGCCACGGGACCGAAGAGTTCCTCATCCCAGGCGCGCATGCCGGGCCGCACACCATCGAGTATCGAAGCGGCGTAGTAAGCGCCCTTGCCCGGCAGCGGCGCGCAACCGAGCAGCGGCTTGGCGCCTTTCTTGAGGGCGTCTTCCACCTGGGCGTGCAGGCTGTCCCTGAGATCGAGACGTGCAAGCGGCGCGAGCGTCGTCTTCGCATCCCGCGGGTCGCCGGTCACGAGCGCTGCAGCCCGCGCACGGAACTCTTTCAGGAAAGCCTCCGCCACCGACTCCACCAGGATGAAACGCTTGGCGGCGATGCAGCTCTGGCCCGCGTTCTGGTAGCGGGACTTGGCGCCCACTTCCGCCGCGAGCTTGAGGTCCGCATCCTCCAGCACCACACAGGCATCGGAGCCGCCGAGTTCCAGCACGCATTTCTTGAGGGTCTCGCCGGCGGCACGGCCCACGGCCACGCCGGCCCGCTCGCTGCCGGTGAGAGTCACCGCCTGCACCCGTGCATCGCGGATCACGGCGTCCACCGCGGGGATGTGGATCATGAGGGTCTGGAACACGCCCGCGGGGAAGCCGGCGTCATGGAACACCGCTTCCAGTGCGAGAGCGCAACCGGAGACGTTGTCCGCATGTTTGAGCAGCAGGGTGTTACCGGCGGCGAGGGCCGGCGCCGCAGCGCGTATCACCTGCCAGAAGGGGAAGTTCCAGGGCATGATGGCGAAGACGGTGCCGAGCGGCTGGTAGGCCACGAGGCTCTTCTGTGCATCCGTCTTGATGATCTCGTCCATGAGCATCTTCGGCGCTTCGTCTGCGTAATACAGACAGGCCCGGGCGGATTTCTCGATTTCGGCTTTCGCTTCCGTCAGTACCTTGCCCATCTCCCGGCTCATGAGGAGCGCGTATTCGTCACGCCGGTTCAGGAGGAGCTCCCCGGCCAGGCGCAGGAGCGCAGTGCGCTCTTCCACGCTGCGGGTGCCCCAGCCGGGCGCGGTGGCCGCGCTGGCACTGAGCACGCTCTCGAGGCGCGCCGGTCCCCAAGCCGGGTACTCCTGCAGGCGCTCGCCGTTGGCGGGATCGATACTCAGAAATGTCATCTCCATGCTCCTTTCGGCACTGCCGCGCGAATCGGAAATGATAGCCCCCTCCTGCGCATCACGGTACTCTATTCGACATGCGTTACCTCGGTGCCTGTCTGCTGTGCGTCCTGCTCACAAGCATGTGTGCAGCGGGTGCGGACACGGACGATCTCGCACCCCAGCGCGCGGAGTTCAAGCTCGCCTGGGAGCTGGCACAGAAAGGCGACGCCCAGGGGCTCACGCCGCACCTGGATCACCTCAAGGATTATCCGCTGCGCGCCTATCTCGATTACGCCTATCTGGATGCGACCCTCGACTCCGCACCCGATGCGGCGGTGGAACAGTTCCTGGAAGCGAACCAGGATCTGCCGGTGGACGATGCCTTGCGGGAAGACTGGTTGCTGGCTCTCACGCGCCGCCAGGAATGGTCCAAGGTGCTCGCTTACTACCGCGACGAGACGGATCCCGCCCTGCGCTGCGCGGCGGTGAGCGCCCATCTTCTTAAAGGCGACGAACCGGACCGGGATACCTGGACCACGGCGGCACGGCATCTCTGGCTCATGCCTGCCATCACTCTCGCGGGTGACGTGCCGAACATAAGCAATGCCATGGGCGACACGGCCTCGGGCACGGGCGTATGCAAGCCGCTGTTCGATTACTTACACGAACATAGGCTGATCAACGCCGACATGCTGCGGCGACGCGCCGAGCTCGCGCTCGAAGCCCACGATTACGCCACGGCCCGCGCACTCTTGCCGCAGCTCTCGCCGGGGGACCGGGATTGGGTGCAGGACTGGCTGGACATGTCGGCGGACCCAACAGTGTGGCTGACGCAAGTGCAGGTGCCGGACGAGGCGCCTTACCAGGAGATGCTGCTGGCCGGTATCAAGGGCGTGGCACGCAACGAACCGCTGCGCGCGCAGCATCTGTGGACCACGCTCTCCCAGCAATACCATTTCTCCAGCGACGACAGCCGCGCCATGCGCACGCTCTTGGTGCTGCAGCACGCCTGGCACCTGATGCCGGACGCGCGCCAGCAACTGAAGCGCCTGCATGATGCCACCGATGCCCAGGTGCCGGAATGGCGCACGCGCCTGGCGCTGCGCGATCAGGACTGGCGCGGCGTGCTGCAGGCCCTGCCGGGTCTCGGGCAGGACGCGACCACTTCCGAGTGGCGTTACTGGAAGGCCCGGGCACTGGAAGCCACCGGCCATCGCGGCGAAGCGGACGCGCTCTATCTCTCCCTGGTGCGCACGCCGGATTATTACGGCTTCCTGGCCTCGGACCGCTTGCACGAGGGTTACCGCATCGTGCAGCAGGTGAGCCGGCCGGCGGAGGAAGTGATAGATCAGTTGAGCGGCCGGCCGGGATTCATCCGTGCCCGGGAACTCATGTACGCCGGGCTCTACGCCGAAGCGGATGCGGAATGGAACGCCGCCACCCACGGGCTCTCGACGCCGGCCCGCTGCCAATCGGCACTGCTCGCCGAACGCTGGGGCTGGCATGCGCGGGTGATCCCCATGCTCGCCGGCGGCGGTTGCTGGCAGGACCTGGCGCTCACCTATCCGCTCGCCTTCGAGCAGACCCTGGTGCCGAAGTCCGCGCAGCTGAAGCTCGATCTCTCCTGGATCTACGGGCTGATCCGCGCCGAGAGCGTGTTCCGCCCCAACGTCATCTCCCATGCGGGTGCTATCGGCCTGATGCAGCTCATGCCCGCCACGGGCCGGGACATGGCGACACGCCTCGGCCTCACGCTGGATGACAAGGATGATCTCCTGGACCCGCCCACCAACCTGATCCTGGGCAGCGCTTACTTGCGGGACATGCTGCATCAATTCGACGGCAGCGAACCGCTGGCCACCGCTGCCTACAACGCCGGCGCGGCCAAGGTCTCCGACTGGCTGCCCCAGACCGGCTCGCTGCCGGCGGATGTGTGGATAGACAGCATCCCCTACACCGAGACGCGCAACTACGTGCACCGGGTCATGGGCCACACGGTGATGTTCGACTGGCGTCTGAACGGCAAGCCCGAGCGCCTCTCGACGCGCATCGGCCAGGTGGACGCCGCCAGCGATGCGAGCCAGGTCCTGGCTGGCGCGGACCTCGGCACGCGACCATGAGCAGGATCTGCATCCTGGGCGGGACAGGTTTCGTGGGGCGGCATCTCGCGGCGCGCCTCGTGGCCCGCGGCCACGACGTGGAGGTGCTCACGCGCCACCGCTTCCTGCACACGGACATGCTGGTGCTGCCGACGCTCACCCTGGTGCAAGCGGACGTGTATGACCCGGGCGTGCTGCGCGAAGCCTTCATCGGTTGCGATGCGGTCATCAACCTGGTGGGCATCCTGAACGAGCGCGGCCACAAGGGGCGCGGCTTCGCCGAGGCGCATGTGACACTCACGGCTGCGGTGCTGGAGGCCTGTCGCGGCGCGGGCTTGCGGCGCCTGCTGCACATGAGTGCCTTGAACGCGGAGATCCACGGCCCCAGCCACTACCTGCGGACCAAGGGCACGGCGGAGCAGATGGTGCTGGCGGCAAAACATCTGGATGCCACGGTATTCGAACCCAGCGTCATCTTCGGCCCGGGCGACAGCTTCTTGAGGCGTTTCGCCGGGCTCGCGAAGCGCATGCCCCTGGTGTTCCCCCTGGCCTTCCCCAAAGCGCGTTTCAAACCTGTATATGTGGGTGACGTGACGGAGGCTTTCGTCTATTGCCTCGAGAACCGCGCGGGGATCGGGCAGCGCTACGCCCTCTGCGGTCCCAAAATTTATACCCTGCGGGAACTCGTGGCCTACGCCGTGAAGCTCAGCGCCCGTCGGCGTCTCATCCTGGGCCTGCCCCGGCCCGTCGCCTGGCTGCAGGCGGCCATCATGGAGTGGCTGCCGGGCAAGCCTTTCTCCCTGGACAACTACCACTCTCTCACCCGCGACAACGTGAGCGAGGATGACGGGCTCGCGGCGCTGCATATCCGTGCCAAGCCTCTCGAGGCCGTAGCACCCCTGTATCTGTCGGGGGCGCGCCACGTAAGATAGGCCTATGAAGACCTATCTAGTGGGCGGCGCGGTACGCGACCGGCTGCTCAAACTGCCGGTGAAGGAACGCGACTGGGTGGTCACGGGTGCGACGCCCGCTGAACTCACGGCGCTGGGCTACACGCCCGTGGGCAAGGATTTCCCCGTCTTCCTGCATCCCGATACCAAAGAGGAATATGCGCTGGCCCGCACGGAGCGCAAGACCGGCCACGGTTACCACGGCTTCGAGTTCATGAGCGCCCCGGGGGTGACTCTCGAAGCAGACCTGCAGCGCCGGGATCTCACTATCAATGCCATCGCCGAGGACGAGAGCAGCACGCTCTTCGACCCCTACGGCGGCGAGAAGGATCTCAAAGCGCGGCTGCTGCGCCATGTGTCGCCGGCCTTCTCGGAAGACCCGGTACGGGTGCTCAGGGTGGCGCGCTTCGCTGCCCGCTTCGCAAGCCTCGGTTTCAAAGTCGCTCCTGAGACCCTCGAACTCATGCGCGGCATGAGCGCGGACGGCGAAGTGGATCACCTGGTGCCGGAACGGGTCTGGCAGGAGACCTTGAAGGCGCTCGCTTGCGAAAGACCTTCCGTCTATTTCGAGGTGTTGCGGGAGTGTGGCGCGCTGAAGCGCGTGTTCCCGGAGTTGGAGCGCCTCTACGGCGTGCCCCAGCCGGCGAAGTGGCATCCGGAGATAGACACGGGCGTGCATGTGATGATGGTGGTGGACCAGGCGGCGCGCCTCACCACCGATCTCACGGTGCGCTTCGCCGCCCTCACCCACGACCTCGGCAAGGGCACCACGCCGAAAGACATCCTGCCCCATCACTACGGTCACGAAGATCGCAGCGTGAAGCTGGTGGAAGACCTCTGCGCGCGCTTGAAGACGCCGCGGGAGTTCAAGGAGCTGGCGGTCATCGTGGCGAAGCAACATGGCCTCGTGCATAAGGCCGAGGAGATCCGCTCCGACACCCTGCTGAAACTCCTGGAGAGCGTGGACGCCTTCCGTCGGCCGGAGCGCTTCGAACTATTCCTCCTGGCCTGCGAGGCGGATCACCGGGGCCGCACCGGCCTCGAAGACAAACCTTTCCCGCAAGCCGACTACCTGCGCAAGGCTTTCGCCGCGGCCCGGGCGGTGACCACCGAATCCCTGGATACGGAGAAGCTCTCGGGCGCCGAGATCGGCACGGAGCTGAAGAAGAAAAGATTAGACGCCGTAAGAGCAACTACCGGTAGAGACTAGAGCGTACGGCTCAGGTCCCTGAGCCCGAAACCCTTCAGTTCCATCTCCAGCCCCTTCGTGAAGCCGATAGCCTTGAAGCGCTCGCCCATCTCCTCAGGCAGCGTGAGCAGCTTCACCTGCTGAGCAGCTTTCATCTCTCCGCCGGCGAGTTCAACGATGCCTAAGCCCAAGAGGAAATGGGCCTGGGTGGTGTAGCCCGCAAGCTCCAGGCCGCCAGCCGTAGCCGCTTCTGCCACGGCAGTGAAATCCACCTGGGCGGTGATGTCCTGCAAGCCTGGATAGAGGAAAGGATCGGCATGGGCCCGCTGGCGATAATGGCACATGAGGGTGCCCATGCTGCGGTCCGCATGGTAATAGGCGGCTCGCTCGTAACCGTAATCCACGAATAACACCGCGCCACGTGTGAGAGTCGCTGCCAGAGTGGCTAACAGCGGCGACAATCCGGCACAGATCTCGGATGTGTAACCGTCCGCCAGGGGTGCGGGCAGTGTCTGTTCCAGTCGTGCAAGGGCGACCGAAAGTCCTTTGGAAGCTGGCAGTTCTTTCCAGACGAAGCTTTCGCCCTGTTCTGCCACGCAGTACTGCGCGTATCCCGACGCCACTTTCCTGAACCGCTCCACCGGCAGGGCATCCAGCACTTCGTTGCCCAGGATCACCCCCTCGAAATTTTCTGGCAGCGCATCCAGCCAGCGCACCCGCGACAACAGCTCGGGCATACGCTCGGCCAGTAGGGTCCGCTGCTGTTCCTTAAGATCAGCACTCACTTCCAGGATGAGATATTCCCGAGGTAGTAGCCCGAGATGCTGAAGTTCTGCGAGCAGGTCCACCGCCATGACGCCGGAGCCGGCGCCTAGCTCCAAGATGAACCCCTGCTTCAGGGCCGTCAGTACCTCCGCACATTGGCGCGCCAGGCAGCGGGAGAAGAGCGGCGAGAGTTCCGGCGCAGTGACGAAATCCCCGGCGGCGCCGAACTTCCGCGCGCCAGCGCTGTAATACCCCAGACCCGGCGCATAGAGCACCAGCTCCATGTAGCGTGCGAAGGGCAGCACGCCACCCGCAGTGCGTATCGCTTCCCGGATATGCGCGGCCAAACGGCGGCTGTGCTCCAGCCCCTCGGGGGCGGGTGGCGGCAGATCGGAGACGGCCTGACTGATGGGCGACACGGATTTCTGCTTTAATGGAGCGGGGCGAAACCCGCAGGAAGATGCCAATGAAGAAGGATAACCGAAAGCTCGAAGGCCGCACCGCGCTCGTGACGGGCGCCGGCAAGCGTCTCGGTGCCGCCATCGCCCGGGCGCTGCATGCCGAGGGCATGAACCTGCTGCTGCACTACAACAAGTCGGAACAGGACGCAGTGGCGCTCTGCCGCGAACTCAACACGCTGCGTAAGGATTCGGCGGCGGCGGCCCAGGCGGATCTCGCCAACACCCAGGGTCTCGATTCCCTGGTGAAGGCGGCGCTGCAATGGGACGGCCTGCATGTGCTGGTGAACAACGCCTCCAGTTTCAAACCCACGCCGCTCGGCTCCGTGGGTGAGGACGACTGGGAGGAACTCATGGCCAGCAACCTGAAGGCGCCCTTCTTCCTCTCCCAGGCGGCGGCGGTGCACCTCAAGAAGAACCACGGCTGCATCGTGAACATGGTGGACATCCATGCCCGCCGACCCCTTAAGGACCACACGGTATATTGTGCAGCCAAGGCGGGGCTCGCCATGCTGACCCTGTCGCTGGCGAAGGAACTGGGGCCGGAGATACGGGTGAACGGCGTCGCGCCGGGGCCGGTGCTATGGCCCGAGCAGGGATTGGACGCCGCCACCAAGAAAGCCATCCTCGAAGCCACGGCCTTGAAGCGCAAGGGCTCGCCGGAGGACGTGGCCGGTGCGGTGATCTATCTGGTGCGGGATGCGGAGTACGTCACGGGCCAGATACTCGCCATCGATGGCGGGCGCAGCATCGGCTGGTGAGCCTCAAAGGCCGGTTAGTTCCACCGCCACCAGGCCGCTCTTGTCGCCCAGGAACCTGGCCCAGTGCTTCTTATATGTCATGCCCGTCTCGGGGTGATGGTGCACCCCCGCCAGCTCCATGAGCGGTTTCAGCACGAAGGCGTACTCCAGTATCTCCTTGCGCGGCAGCTTGAGCGCCTCGTCCAACCGATCGCCGTAGAGCAGAAGATCCAGATCCAGAGTACGGGGAGAGAAACGGGCGGCACCCCGCTGCCGGCCGCAAGCACGTTCGATCTCGTCCAGGGCGGTGCCGAGCGCCTCCACGCCAAGGTCAGTGTCGAAAGCCGCCACCAAATTCAGGAAGTCGTCGCCCTCGAAGCCCACCGCCTTGTTGCGGTACACAGGCGAGAGCCGCATCGCTCCGAAGCGCGCGCGCATGAGCTGCACCGCTTGGCGCACATGCCGTTCCGGCTCCACGTTGCTACCGATACCGACGAAGACTTCGGTCATGTCAGGTTTTCTTGCCGCGTTCGATGATGATGCCGACAGATTTTGAACCGCTCACGGCGCCGGGCTTGTGCAGGGTGACCTTGATCCAGCTCACCTTGAATTCCTGCATCACCAGCTCTGCGACTTTCTCGGCGAGAGTCTCCACCAGCTGGAATTCCGTTTCGCCCACGTACTGGATCAGGCGCTTGGCCACGGACTTGTAGTCGAGGGTGTCCTCGATGCGGTCGCTCCTGGCGGCGCGGGCGATATCCGTGCCCATATCGATATCCAGGGTCACCGTCTGCTGGATGCGCCGCTCCCAGTCGTAGATGCCCACCACGGTGCTGATCTTGAGTTCGCGTATGAAGACGATGTCCATGGCGTTCCTCGGGAGGTTCAGGCCGGGGTCAGGGAATCCAGGGGCCAGCGGGCGCGCACCGGGGTCGCGGCGGTATCCCGGGCGGCGAGCCTGAGGCAACCGGCATAGGCGATCATGGCGCCGTTGTCGGTGCAGAACTCCGGTCGCGGGTAAAACACCTGCCCACCGAGCGCTTCAGTCATCTCCTTGAGGCGCGCGCGCAGGCGACGGTTCGCGCCCACGCCGCCCGCCACCACCAGGCGCCGCTCGCCGGTCTGCTTCAAGGCACGTTCGCATTTGATGGCGAGGGTATCCACCACCGCATCTTCGAAGGCGCGGGCGATGTCGGCCCGCGTCTGCTCATCATCCGGCGCGCCCTTGAGGGTGGTGAGCGCCGCGGTCTTGAGTCCGCTGAAACTGAAATCGAGGCCGGGCCGATCGGTCATGGGCCGCGGCAACTTGAACCTTCCCGGCTGACCTTGTTCGGCGAGCTTCGCCAAGGCAGGTCCGCCCGGATAAGGCAGCTTGAGGAGTTTCGCCACTTTGTCGAAGGCTTCCCCGGCGGCGTCATCGATGGACTCTCCCAGGATGCGGTAACGACCCACGCCCTGCACTTCCACCAGGAGGGTATGACCGCCGGAGACCAGAAGGGCCACGAAAGGGAAATCCGGCCGGGGATCCTCCAGCATGGGGGCCAGGAGATGCCCTTCCATATGGTGTACCCCGAGTGCCGGCACCCCCCAGGCGAAGGCCAGGGAGCGGGCGAGACAGGCACCCACCAGGAGCGCGCCCACGAGTCCGGGGCCGGCGGTATAGACCACCCCCCCAAGGTCTGCAGGGTCTGTAGCCGCCTCTTTCAGGGCCCGGTCCACCATGGGCAGGAGCTTCTGCACATGGTCTCGGGAGGCCAGTTCCGGCACCACCCCGCCGTACTCTGCATGCAGTTTCACCTGGCTATACAGGGCATGGGCCAGGAGGCCTTTGGCCGTGTCGTAGACCGCTACACCGGTCTCGTCACAGGAAGTCTCGATCCCAAGTACTCTCAATTCAGGCTCCTGATTGCCAAATCGGGACCCATCCCTGGTGTATCCGCCAGCCCGGGCGTCCATGCCCGGTCGCTCGGCAAGCCTGACAGCATGCTGTCAGGCTTGATCGCCTCGCCCTAACACGCGCATGGGTCAGGGGCCAAAAGCCTTGAAAACCGGGGGTCGGGCTTTGCAATTCTACACGCCGATGCGTAGAATTCCGGCTCTTTTCCGGGGTCCCAAGGCCCCCCATGACCCGTTTCTTAAGGTGAGGACCGAATGCCCAGCGTACGCGTGAAGGAAAACGAGCATTTCGACGCCGCCCTGCGCCGCTTCAAGCGCGCCTGCGAGAAGGCCGGCGTGATGACGGAACTGCGTCGCCGTGAGTTCTACGAGAAGCCCACCCAGGAACGCAAGCGCAAGCAGGCGGCCGCCGTGAAGCGTCATATGAAGAAGTTGTCCCGCGAACAGTCGCGCCGTACGCGTCTGTACTGATCCCGGCTCAACAACCCGAACCGAGACACGGCGCTTCCGAAAGAAAGCGCCGTTTCTTTTTCCAGCTCAGGAGCATGACGATGGGACTAAAAGAACAGATCACCAACGACATGAAGGACTCCATGAAGTCCGGCGACAAGCCGCGTCTCGGCGTCATCCGCCTGATCCTCGCCGCCATCAAGCAGCGGGAAGTGGACGAGCGCATCACCCTGGACGATAGCCAGATACTCTCGGTGCTGGACAAGATGTTGAAACAGCGGCGCGAATCTGTGACCCAGTTCGAGCAGGGCAAGCGCCAGGACCTGGCGGATCTCGAGAAAGCCGAGATCAAGGTGATCCAGGCCTACATGCCGGAACAGCTCTCGGAAGCCGAGCTGGATCAGATGGTGGCCACGGCCGTCACCGAGAGCGGCGCCGCGTCCATCAAGGACATGGGTAAGGTCATGGGCATCCTGAAGCCCAAAGTCGCCGGCAAAGCCGATATGTCCGCCGTGAGCGCCCGCATCAAGGCAAAATTGGGCGGTTGACCCAAGCCACGGGCACCGTCCGGGTGCCCGTCAGCTATCCTTCTGGATAACAGCCGTCTCTGGCCCAGGCCGATTAAATGCCTCGCATCCCCCAAAGCTTTATAGAAGAGCTGCTCGGTCGGGCCGACATCGTCGAGCTCATCGACAAGCGCGTGCCCCTGAAGAAACAGGGCCGCGAATTCGCCGCCTGTTGCCCCTTCCACAACGAGAAGAGCCCTTCCTTCTTCGTGAGCCCGGTGAAGCAGTTCTACCACTGCTTCGGCTGCGGGGCCCACGGCACCGCCATCTCCTTCCTCATGGAATACGAGCACATGGAGTTCCCGGAAGCGGTGCGGGAAGTGGCTTCCATGGTAGGCATGGAGATGCCCCAACTGGAACGGGGCGAGGACAAGACCAGCGTGCTGGCACCCCTCTACGAAGTGCTGGACAAGGCGGCGCGCTATTACCGCGAGCAGCTGAAGCGCGCGCCCCAGGCCATCGATTATCTGAAGAACCGCGGGCTCACGGGTGAGATTGCCGCCGAGTTCGGTATGGGCTTCGTGCCGGCCGGCTGGGACAATCTGCTGAAGGCGGTGGGCACCGACAACGCGGCCCAACAGGCTCTGCTCGGCGCCGGCATGCTCATCGAGAAAGAAGGCGAGCACCGCTTCCATGACCGCTTCCGCGAGCGGGTGATGTTCCCCATCCGCGACAGCCGCGGCCGCATCATCGGTTTCGGCGGCCGGGTCATGGGCAAGGACGAACCCAAGTACCTGAACTCGCCCGAGACCGCGCTGTTCCACAAGGGCCGGGAACTTTACGGCCTCTACGAAGCCCGCCAGGCCCTGCGGGACATCCCACGCCTCTTGGTGGTGGAAGGCTATATGGACGTGGTGGCGCTGGCGCAATACGGCCTGCGCTACGCCGTGGCGACGCTCGGCACCTCCACCACCGAGGAGCATCTGAAGAAACTCTTCCGGGTGGCACCGGAAGTGGTGTTCTGTTTCGACGGCGACCGGGCCGGCCGCGCCGCTGCCTGGCGGGCTCTTGAGAACGCATTGCCGGAGGCCCAGGACGGTCGCCAGATCCGCTTCCTGTTCTTGCCGGATGGCGAGGATCCGGACAGCCTGGTGCGCAAGGAAGGCAAAGAAGCCTTTGAGAAGCGCATCGCAGGCGCCGCCCTGCCCCTGTCCGAATACCTCTTGAGTACCCTCGCGGAACAGACCGACATGAAGAGCATGGACGGCCGGGCCCGGCTCGCGGATCTGGCCAAGCCCCATGTGGCTCGCCTTCCGGCGGGCGTCCTGCGGGAGATGCTGCTGGACGAATTGGCCCGCCGCACCCAGGTGGGCCGCGAAAAGTTGACTATGCTTAAACCTGCTCCGGGGGGCCATGAGGCCGGGACCCCCAAGACCCCTGGGAGGCCCCAGTTGAACAGCCCGGTGCGCAAGGCCATCGGCTACCTGCTGCACCGGCCTGTCCTAGGGGCCCTGGTAGGCCCTCCCAGCGCCCTGGGCGGGGACCTTAAAGGCACGAAGGTGCTCCGGGAACTGCTGGAATTCACCCAGACGCACCCCCATATAACCGTGGCAGCAGCAGTCTTGGAACACTGGCGGGAACGGGATTCTGAGACCTGGGCCCATCTGGACATGCTGGCCCAGGCTGAGATCGTGACTCCCGAAGAGGCCCTGGAATCCGAGTTCCGGGCCCTGATGCAGGACCTGACGGCCCGCCGGCCGGCCGCCCAGCGCCGGGATGAGCTGATAGCGGAATCCCGCAAACGCGGGCTGAACAGTGCCGAGAAGGCTGAATTGACTCGACTTTTGGCGCCAACGGCGGGGAAGTCGGGTGCGGATAGTGCCAAAAGCAGTTGATTTACCTGGAAAAAACCCGGGTTTCTGATACAATTGAACGTTTCACTCCGGCCCTGCCCAGCGGGGCCCGCTCACGCCGCGAGACACCATGAACCAGAAGACCGACGACCGCCAGTCGCAGCTCAAGATCCTCATCGCCAAGGGCAAGGAGCAGGGCTATCTCACCTATGCCGAGGTGAACGACCACCTGCCCAATGAGATCGTCGATCCCGAGCAGATCGAAGAGATCATCGCGATGATCAACGACATGGGCATCCCGGTGCACGAAGAGGCGCCTGACGCCGAGCAGTTGCTCCTGGCCGAGAACACGGTCACCCCGGGCGACGACGACGAAGAAGCTGCCGAGGAGGCCGCCGCGGCCCTGGCGCTGGACGCCGAGTTCGGCCGCACCACCGACCCCGTGCGCATGTACATGCGCGAGATGGGCACCGTGGAACTGCTCACCCGTGAGGGCGAGATCCGCATCGCCAAGCGCATCGAGGAAGGCCTGAACCAGGTGCTGGCTTCGGTCGCCACCTACCCCGCCACCACCGCCATGCTGATGCATGAGTACGCCGGCATAGCCGAAGGCCGTACCAAGCTCACGGACATCATCGCGGGCTTCATCGATCCCAACGCCGACATCGCCGTAGCTGCGCCCCCCAGCCCTGAAGTGACGCTGGACGGTGAAGCCGTGGCCGAGGCGGAAGCCGAGGAAGACGGCGAGGTCGAGGTGCCGGTGGTCAAGGGCAAGGCTGTCAAGGGCGCCAAAGGCGCCGAGGAAGAGGAAGCGGGCGACGGCGAAGCCGAGAACCCCGCTGACACCGGTCCGGATCCCGAGGAAGCCGCGCGCATCTTCAAGGAGCTCGGCAAGCTGCACGATAAGGCGGTGAAGTCGCTCGCCAAGAACGGCAGCCAGCACAAGACCACCGCCCGCCTGCGCAAGCAGCTGGCGGAGACCATGATGAAGCTCAAGCTCACGCCGCGCATGACCGAAACCCTGACCAGCAACCTGCGCCGCCTGGTGGAGACTATCCGCGGCCAGGAGCGCCAGATCATGTTCCTGTGCGTGCAGAAAGCCGGCATGCCACGCAAGGATTTCATCAAGAGCTTCCCGGACAACGAGACCAACACCCGCTGGCTGGACCGGCAGATCAAGTCCAAGCGCAAGTGGTCCTCGGCGCTCGGCAAGCAGCGCGATGAAGTGGTGCGCCTGCAGAACCGCCTGCGCGCCACCGAGACGGAGACCCATCTCACCATCGGCGAGCTGAAAGAGATCAACCGTCAGATGTCCATCGGCGAGGCCAAGGCCCGCCGCGCCAAGAAGGAGATGGTGGAGGCCAACCTGCGCCTGGTGATCTCCATCGCCAAGAAGTACACCAACCGCGGCCTGCAGTTCCTGGACCTGATCCAGGAAGGCAACATCGGCCTGATGAAGGCCGTGGACAAGTTCGAATACCGTCGCGGTTACAAGTTCTCGACCTACGCCACCTGGTGGATACGCCAGGCCATCACCCGCTCCATCGCAGACCAGGCGCGCACCATCCGCATCCCGGTGCACATGATCGAGACCATCAACAAGCTGAACCGCATCAGCCGGCAGATGCTCCAGGAGATGGGTCGCGAAGCGACGCCTGAGGAGCTGGCGGTGCGCATGGAGATGCCCGAGGACAAGGTCCGCAAGGTGCTCAAGATCGCCAAGGAACCGATCTCCATGGAGACGCCCATCGGCGACGACGAGGACTCCCACCTGGGGGATTTCATCGAGGACGTGTCGGTGACTTCGCCGGTGGATGCAGCCACGGTGGAAGGCCTGCGCGAGGCCACCCACTCGGTGCTCGCGAGCCTCACGCCCCGCGAGGCCAAGGTGTTGCGCATGCGCTTCGGCATCGACATGAACACCGACCACACCCTGGAAGAAGTGGGCAAGCAGTTCGACGTGACCCGCGAGCGCATCCGCCAGATCGAGGCCAAGGCCCTGCGCAAGCTGCGTCATCCCTCGCGCAGCGAGCAGCTCCGCAGCTTCCTGGACGAGAATTCCTGAGAGCGGCGACTTTCAGGCACACAAAAACGCCGCATTGAATGCGGCCTTTTTGTGTCCCCCCGGAAACTATTTCGCGCCGGCGGGCGTCGGTTTGAACGCGACCGAGAAAGCCAGGTCCACCTTGTTGCCCACCCACTTGGTGTCAGCCCATTGGCCCTGGCCCACTTTGTAATCCAATCGCATGATACTCATCTTCGCCGTGAGCTTGGCGTTCTTGCCGTCCGCAGTCGCGGCCCAAGTGAAGGGCACAGTGATCTCGCGGGTCACATCGCGTACGGTGAGCTTGCCGGTCACGGCATATTGTCCGGGACCTGCCGGCTTGATGGACTCGCTCTCGAATGTGGCCTTGGGCCAATGGGCCACATCGAAGAAGTCTGAGTCTTTCAAGGCATCATCCAGTTCCGGCACTTCGGTATCCGCAGACGCGGTGTCCACATCCACCCGCATGCTGCTCTTGGTGCCCGCTGCATCCAGGCACAGGCTCGCGGTATAGGACTTGAACACGCCCTGCAGTGGCGCGCCTGCCTGATCCACATCGAAGGTGATGGAACTCTGTTCCGGCACCGGCATCCAGCATGCGGGTGCCGCCGAGGCGGCGCTGGCCGCGAAGACCGCGGGCAAGAGCAAGACAGATACGTATCTCATGATCGGTTCTCTCGAGGGCGAGTCCTGACAGGTAGCGGCAACATGCGCAGGAGCACGTCGTCCTTCTGCACGAAATGGTGCCACAGGGCGGCGAGCGCGTGCAGGCTCGCGGTCGCGAGCAGCAGCCAGGCCATGGCCGCGTGGGTGGCCTTGGCGAGCTTCGCCAGATGTGCATCCGGCCCCACCAGATTGGGAAACGGGAACAGTCCGAACCAGGTGACCGTGAGGTGTGACGCCGATGAGGTGATCCACCCGACGATGGGCATGGTGATGAGCAGCCCATACAGGAGCACGTGGCTCACGTGCGCCGCCCGCCGCTGCAGCGGCATGCCGACAGGCAGCGCCGGGGCCGGCGAGAATCCGCGCCAGGCGAGCCGCAGGATCACGAGGGCCAGGATGGTTAAGCCGATGGATTTATGGTTCGCCAGGAGCATGAGCCGCTGCATGCTGATGGGCATGCCGGCGGCGGTGAAGCCCAGAACGAATTGCACGATGACCAGCGCCACCACCGTCCAGTGCAACGACTGGGCGACGATACCGTAGCGCTTAGCGGTGTTGCGCCAGGGAATAAACGCGCGTGGTGTGGAGTTCGGCATGTATTCAGGCTACCACGGCCGGCGCATTTCGACTCTGTGGCCACCGCGGGTATGATTCTCTCAGATCATCCAGGCAAGCTCCACAGGGACATAACAGCATGCAACGGGTTTCTATTCCTCATATACGTATCCGGAGCGTGGTGCTGGTCGCCGCCGTCATCTGCTTCGTCGCGCTGCTCGCCGCTTGCCAGACCGCACCCACGTCGACCGGCGGCGTACCGGCTTCCGCCCTCACAGCACTACCGCCCCTGCCGGTGCCGGGCGCCGAACATTATATGGTGCAGGCGGGATTGTCGGACGTGCGCTTCCTAGTGTATCGCGCCGGTGCGCTCGCGTCTTTCGGCCATGACCATGTGATCCAGGCGAAGGATATCCACGGCGATGTGTACCTCACTCAGGATTTCCAGGCTTCGGGGTTCAGCCTGACACTGCCGGTGGCAGGTTTCGTGGTGGATGATCCGGCGGCGCGCAGCGTGGAGGGCCCGGATTTCGCCAAGCAACCCTCGGCGGCGGCCATCGACGGCACGCGCAAGAACATGCTCGGCCCGGATGTGCTGGATGCGACCCGCTATCCCGAAGTCCATATCCGCTCGGTGAAGCTCCTGGGACCGGACTGGGGCCCGGACGCCACCGTGCGCATCGAGCTGCACGGCGTGGCGCGGGACGTGAGCGTGTCCATCGCCGTGCAACGCGGCGGCGACAGCTTGAGCGTCAACGGTGCATTCGATCTGAAGCAGAGCGATTTCGGCATCACGCCTTTCAGTGCCCTCGGAGGCGGCCTGCAAGTGGCGGATACCCTGCGGGTACGCTTCCACCTGGTGGCACAGAAAGCTCCCTGAACATTACCTCCCCGTAAGCCATCAAGTTCACATAAGTCGGAATAAGCGCGGCGCAGCAGCAGTCTTGAACCTTGAGCGAGATAGTCCGGCGTGCGTCGCGGAGTGCTGCCATTCCATCACGCAGCGACAGCTCTCCATTTAAAGATCGACGGGGTCGCGCGGGTCGGCCTTGAAGCCATCACCGAGCCATAATCCGATGAGGTATCCCATGCTAAGCAGAAGCTTCCATTTGTTCGGCGCTTCCATGCTCACCCTGCTTGCACTTACTGCCTGTGGCGGCGCTGGCGGCACCTATGGAGGGGGAGGGGGAGGCGGTGGTGGCGGAGGCAGCGGCATCATCACCAACATCGTGATCAGCCCCGGCTCGAGCAATCTCAGTCCGGGCAAGAGCCAGCAGTTCATGGCCACCACCAAGGACTCCAGCGGCAATGTGATCACCGGTGCAGCCTTGACCTGGACCTCCTCCAACACCAGCGTCGCCACGGTCAGCAGTAGCGGCCTCGCCACAGCCAAGGCCGACGGCAGCGCCACCATCACCGCCTCCATCAGCTACAACAGCAGCGGCGGCGCCTACGGCGGCACCGGAACACCGATCACCTACACCAGCAACATGGCGACCCTCTCCGTCACCGGCATGGACATGGTGATGGGCACCGCCGCCGTGGGCAAGGCACTGGTGAGCGCTGTGATCACGCTCAAGGACGCCCGCGGACAGACGCAGACCGCCATGAGCGATGCGGAGGGGCGCTTCCAGCTCTCCAGCGCCGGCATGCATGCGCCCTTCCTGCTCAAGGCGGAAGACAACCAGGGGCACGTGCTCTTCAGCATGCGTGCCGATGACGGCGTGGCCAACGTCACCCCGGTCACCGACCTCATGGCGCGCGCTTGGTTCGCGGCCCATGGCGGCAGCGTGGAAGCGGCCTTCGCCGATCCGTCCGCTCACCCGGCTCCGGTTGCGGAAGACCTCGCCCAGCTCAACGGGCGGTTCACGGAAGCCCTCGCTACGGCGCTCACGAGCCAAGGCCTCGATCCGCAGAAGTTCGATTTCATCTCCACCACCTTCAACGCGGACAGCACCGGCGCCGACCGCGTCTTGGACAACCTGTCCGTGAGCACAGATCACGGGAAGATGCTGCTGGATGACCGGCTGGGCGGGCAGCAGATCGAGGTGAGCCTCGATACGCCGATGCCATCGCTCAAAACTTCCTCGGTTTTGCGTGAGGGCATGGGCTCCGGCCCTGCTTCCATCTGAATGCCTTCTGCGTACGCCCAGGCCCGCCGTCTGGCGGCGGACCTGGGCGTTTTTTTAGGCCTGCTGAATCCCCCAAGAACCAAGCCGGACGTCAGATTGATGGCAAGGTCTGCATATGACAGGTAAAATCCACCTGTTTCATATGGGCCTATAGCTCAATTGGTTAGAGCAGGGGACTCATCAAGAAAGGTGACGCCGCGCCGGAAGGCGCGGATGAAAACGGGATGAATTCAGGGAACCCTTAGCGGTGCGAGCCGTTGGCAACCCTGAGCCAAGCCGGCGGGGCACCGCCGGAAGGTGCAGAGACTACCTGAGGGCTCCAAGCGCCCTTAATGACAGGCTAGAGCGTCCCGCACCCCACCAGCGTAAGCTGCAGGTGAAGAGATAGTCCACGCCAATCGGAAACGGTTGGAATAAGTGAATCCCTTGGTTCCAGGTTCGAGTCCTGGTGGGCCCACCAATTTATTCTTGTTTGTTGAAGGACTCGAACCCAAGGGTTCGCTTTCATGCTTCGCTCCTGCTACGCATGAAAGTCCAGGGCTCACGTCCCGTGAGCCCGCTCGAAGCTTCGCTTCTCGCCCTGGCGGCCCACCATAATTCCGTTATAGAAACAGTATCAGTCCACCCGTCCCAGGCATTGTCCAGACCCGCTCCCGGCGGGGCGCTCACGGCTAACGCTGCTCGCCCCTGGTGACGCCAACGGCCCACACCACAACGCTACGCAATCCCTGCTTCGCTGTGGACGGGGCGCACATCCTTGTGCGCACGGCTCGAAACTTCGTTTCGAGCCGTGCGCGGGCGTCCGCGGCAGTGCTGCGGGCCCTGGTGGGCTCACCAACTGTCGTAGCGCCGCTGCTAGCGCTTGTTCACGGCGAGCCAGGGCATGCCACGGTATGAATCAGCCACCACCCAGGCGCCGGCAGTCAGCGCGCAAGAGACGGCGAACTCACCCCAGTTGTCGGCACTTACGTGGCGTACCGCCACGATAGGTACCCATATCAGCAGCGTGAACATGGCTATCTGCACCGCGGTGAGCACGGCTGCCAGCCGTGCATACACACCGATGAGCATCGCCACGCCTGCCGCGAGGTAGGTAGAGCCGAAGAAATACGCCCAGAACACATGCCCCGGCAACCAGCCGGGCACCAGAGAAGCGGTGTTTTCGAGATAGGCGAAATGGGAGAAGCCGAAGGCGATCAGGGCCAGGCCGAGGAGCACCCTCGCATAGCGCACGCCCTTGTCGCCGACCATGAAACCGAGCCAGCGCCTGTCCCAATCGGCAGCGAACCAGGAATACAGCACCCAGGCGGCCGCCACGATCACCGCGGTCTCACCGCTGCTCTCATAGGAGACTTCGACATTGGGTTGGAGGACGATGTAGCGCCCTTTGAACAGCAGCAACCAAAGCAGTAGATAGACGAACAGCACGCGGGCAGCGAGAGCGGCTGTACGCTGCCAGAAGAGGCCGAGGCCGGATATCAGGGCGACGCCGGCACAGAGATAGGGCAGCATCTCGCGTGCGGGTAGGTTGTTGGGTACCCCATCCCATACCCCGATGAATTCGCCTCTGACCAGGCCCAGGATTCCGACGGCGATCATGACGGCCGCAAAGACCGCATGACCCACGCTTGCGATACGCATCGTCTATCCTCCGGTGGTGTTCGAATGCATCGGGTACAGGCATCCCCTTCATGCCAGCTGGAGTATAGGACAGGGAGATGGCACGATAAGTTTCCGGCCACGACTGTTGCGGCCACGCGAATCCGGCCGACGAATCCGGCCGACGAATCCGCAGATTCGCGCTCACGGCCAAGATGATTCGCCTCGCTACTCTTTGCTTCTTGATACGAGCTTCGGGGCCAGGGCGTCCAGCAGCGAATCCTGCGGGTCATCTTCACCCAGCACCCAGATCACCGCACCGCGCAGATGCTGCTGGCTCACAAAACCGGCCTTGAGGGCCATGGACTCGGGGTCATCGTAGGAGAAGAAGATATGCTGCTTGGCGTTATAGAGCCACGGTGCCTCTGCCGTATCGCTCCAGTGCTTCTCCCAGCCCGTATCCGTCAGGAACTGTGCACGCACGTCTTTCCACGCGGTCTCTTCGAATCCACCCATATATTTCGAATAGAGACCGGCGCCTGCCGCTGAGACTCCCGTGAAACCGCGGCCGTAAAACGCCACGCCGAGCATGATCTTGCCGGCAGGCACGCCATGCGATTCGAAGTACTGGACCGCGCCTTCCAGGTTGTCCCGCGTCCGCTGCGGCTGCGGAGTGGGGTCGCGTGGATCGGCATGCAGCGGTGTATTGAAGCCGCTGACCGGACTGAAGACGTTGTTCATGTCATAGGTCATGACGTTCAGCCAATCCACACTGCCGACTAGCGCCGCGAGATCGTAGCTATCGCTCACGGAATAGGCTCCGCCCTGCTGCCAGGTGCCGGCCGGCGCCGCCACGGTGAGGTAATAGTGGCGGCGATCCTTTCCCCCAAGCAGGTCCAGCTGGCGGCGCAGTTCACGCACCAAGGCGGTGGCGTCCGTGCGGTCCTGGGGGCGGGATTTGTTCATGCCCCCATGCACTGGGAACTCCCAGTCGAGATCGATCCCCTCGAAGCCTTGCTGCGCCACATACTGCTGGATGCAACTGCGGGCGAAGGCCGTGCGTGAATCGGCGGTGAGAGCCGCATCGGAATATTGCGGCGCGGCGCCCCAGCCGCCGATGGACAACAACAGGTGCAGGCCCGGATGCTGGGCGCGCAGTTTCCGCAGGCCGGCGAAGATATCCAGCTGTGCTGCAGTCGGCGCCGCGCACAAGTCGCGGTCGTCCGGTTCGACGAAAGCGTAGATGAGATAGTCCAGTCGGGCGGCTGGTATGGCGGCCACGGGGATGTTGCCGTCGTAATAGGCGGCGATGATCCCCGCTGCCTCCGCACGCGTGGATATCGTAGCGATACATAACAGGGCGCCGAATATGCAAGCGACGCTGGGATATTTGTGACGAAGTGTTACTGCGCGCATATCAGGATGCTCCCGTGCAGGGACCGATTGTGCCATGGCCCCGTCTGGAGCAGCTTCACGATGACTATTGTCCAGAGACTGGAATACGGCGAGAATATGCTTACAGGTAGGTTGGTTTCCCGGAACCTGTCGAGCACCTTACATAGGCCCCGCGGTGCAGACGTAAGACCCTAGGAGAATGGAATGTCTGATGTGGAAGCGATCCAAAGCCAGGACAGGATGCGTCCCGTGTATATCGGCGGTCGGTTCATGGGCGAGATCGCGGAAAGCGAGTGGCACTTCATCGTGGATGGAGTACGGAGCAACCGTAGGATCTGGCAGGCCCAGGCCATGAACGTGCTTCGCGTGGCATCCAGGACCCTCGGTTTCGGCTTCATCAGCGTACCGCTCGGAATCTTCTGGACCGCGGCGACTCTGGGCTGGCTCGGTAAACCGGTGGCCTTCCCGGGCCCCGGCGAGCACATAGGCGCACTCCTCGGCCACCCGGATATCGTGGCAGCGGGCATCGCGCTGGCGGTCGCCGCCATGCTGGCTATCGGCCTGAAACTCGGCTTCGTCAACTATTTCGCGAAAGCCCAGAGCGCGCTCGTGAAGGCACACCTGGGTCTCGATGAACCGGGTGAATGCAGCGTCCGCTGACTGCTGATCTATATAGCTGATAGCGAATAAGTCGGGGTCGCAGATCCGCTCTTCGGCAGCTGCGTATCCCCTTCTGGCGCATGCAACATGTGCACCTTGCAACCGGGTTTGCCCCAGGCGGGCGCCCTCGCCGTTTCCGCCATCTCCAGCAAGGCAGCGCCATCCTCGCAGTCGTCGGCCAATACGCCGCCTATGCAGGCCGTGAGCGTAAGCACTTCGTCGTCCCACGACACCCTGGCACCGCAGACGAGTGCGGTCACCGCCTGGGCATAAGCCGCAGCTTCCCGCGCATCGGTGTCCTGCAGCAGCACGGCATATTCCGCATCGCCCAGATACGCCGCCGCCCTGACATGCATCCCCGTGCGCAGGGCATTGCCCGCCAGGTTCAATATCCTGCGACTCACGGAACCAGTGCAGAGGCTGTCGCTGCGCACGGTCATGTGCAGTACCGCGCATTGACCGGTGGTGGCCCTCAACATGCGGCTGATGCCCGCCTCGAACCGCTCCCGGCAGGGGAATATCGTGACCTGGGCGTCCGTGTCATGGGCTGTCCGCTCGTCGCTGCCGGAATCCGTGCTGATGTATGCGTCGAACATGCCACTCTCCCTGTGTGATGGATTTGCCGGGGCTTCCTAAGCCCTCGCGGCGTAGGCATATCAGAACATCGCCCTGGGGGCATGGATATCCGGAGAAACCTGAATAAAGCTCAGGGAAACCCTGAGGCGCGGGGTCCTGTGCGCCCTGCAGCGGTGGGAGTAGATGGCTTATGCAGGTGAGAAACGTGATCCACGCGCGACTAGCGCATGGCGCCTGAGCCCGCGGCTTCCTGGTCAGCGAACACCACTGCTCGTGCCCGGTCGATGCGGCCGGCGGGCATGCTGGTATCCCCGCTGCAGAGGCGGCGGAGCATCTCGGCTTTCTCCGCGCCCGTGACAAGCCACAGCACAGAACGCGCCCGGTTGATGAGGGGGAAAGTGAGGGTCATGCGGCGGCGCCCGTTGTAGAGGCCGGTCAGGCCCACGTCCGCGTCCACCACGTCCAGCACCGGATCCCCCGGTACCAGGGAGGCCGCGTGGCCATCGGCACCCAGACCTAGATGCACCATGTCCAGCACCGGTGGCGAGCCACCGAGTTGCTCCAGGGTCCGGGTATAGGCACGGGCGCCGGCCTCCAGATCCGCCATCTCCACCGGCATGGGATGGATCTGTGGCTGCGGATGTCGCGCCTGCATCAGGAGGTTCATCTGCAGGTTCGTGAGGCTGCGCTCGGCACTGTCGGCGGGCGCCGCCCGCTCATCCGCTTGCAGCAGGTGCACCCAGGGCCAGGGCAGGTCTTCCGCCGCCAGGTGGTTGAACATGCGTCCGGGCGTACGGCCGCCGCTCAGGGCCAACAGGAAGCGATCCTGCCGCTCCAGCGCACGGCGCGCCGAACGGGAGATGAAACCCGCTGCTGCCCGTGCGGCAGCATCCGCATCCGGGAACACCTGGGCTTCGAGTCTCACGGCGTCGATCATCTCTTGGCGGGCCCGTGGCCGCCGAACTCCCGGCGCAAGGCGGAGAGCATGCGGTTGGCGAAATCGTCTTCTCCACGAGAGCTGTAGCGCGCATACAAAGCCGCGCTCAGCACCGGCACCGGCACGGAGGTATCGATGGCCGCCTGCAGCGTCCAACGCCCTTCCCCTGAATCGGATACTTCAGTGTGGGAGCTTTCCAGTTCCGGATCCGCGAGCAGGGCATGGGCCGAGAGATCCAGCAGCCAGGAGCGGATCACGCTGCCCCGGCGCCAGACTTCGGCCACGTCCTCCAGCTTGAAGTCATAGCGGTAATCTTCGGGATGCGCGAGGGGCGCGGTCTCAGCGTCAGCAGCCCGCCCTGCCTTGCCCGCGTCCGCATGCCGCAGGATGTTCAGACCTTCGGCATAGGCCTGCATGATCCCGTACTCGATGCCGTTGTGGACCATCTTCACGAAATGGCCGGCGCCATGGGCGCCGCAATGCAGGTAGCCCCGCTCCGCAGTGCCGGAAGCGGTCTCGCGCCCCGGCGTGCGCGGCACCACGCCCATGCCCATGCCCGGCGCGAGGGAAGCGAAGAGCGGCTCCAGGTGGCGGACAGTCTCCGGCTCACCGCCGATCATCAGGCAGTAACCTTCCTTGAGGCCCCAGACGCCGCCACTGGTACCCACGTCCACGTAGTGGATGCCCTTGGGCTTAAGGTCCGCGGCGCGCAGGCGGTCGTCCTTGTAATGGGAGTTGCCGCCGTCGATGAGGATGTCGCCAGGTGACAAGAGACCGGCGAGGGCGGTGATGGTCTCACCCACGACGGCAGCCGGCACCATGAGCCAGATGGCCCGGGGTGGCGCGAGCTGGGCCACCAGCTCCTTGAAGGAAGCGGCGCCGGTGGCGCCCTCCTCTACGAGCCGCTTGATGGCTTCAGGTTGAGGATCATGGACCACACAAGCATGGCCCGCCTGCATCAGACGCCGCGCCATACCCGCTCCCATACGCCCCAGGCCGATCATGCCGAGCTGCATAGCCTTACCTCTGAAAGTGCCAAGAAAGACACAGCCTCACCCGGCCGCTGGCAAGCTGTCTATAGCCTCAAGGTTCTGCACGGATTCAGGCGGGATATAAGTCATGACCAAGGCCCCCTGGCCGGCAGTGGCGATCACCACCGGCCAGGGTATCCATGGATCTACTACCAGTCCCGGCCCTCATGGCCGGATGCAGGACCGGTCAGGCGCTTAGAACTTGGCGCCCAGGCTCAGCACGTACTGACGACCGGTCTTATACTCCTGGGCGAGCTGGGTCTTGCTGCCCAAGTACTGGTAGTACGTGGAGTTCAGCAGGTTGATCGCATTCAGATTCAAGGACCAGTTCGCGTTGAAGTTATAACCCGCAGACGCATCCAGCTCCTTGAAGGAATCAGTATAGGTGGACGGGGCACCGGCCACGTAACCGCCCGCCAGGTAGCTGCTGCGATAACTGTAAGCCAGGCTCGCGCTGAACGGGCCCTGTTCGAAGTAGGGGCTGATGGAGTAAGTGTTCTTCGAGTTATAGGGCATCGGCAGGCCACTGCTGGTGGTGGCGTCCGAGTAAGTGTAGTTCGCCCGCAGACCGAAAGGAGTGCCGGCGAAGGCCTGCTGGTAACTCACGGCGAAGCCTTTTACCTTGGCGGAACCGCCGTCCACCGGCTGGGTCACGCTGTACTTGCAGACGCCCGCCGCTGTGCACTGACCGGTAGCGATCAGCGCATTGCCCGTGGAGTTGATGTAGCCGGGCAGTGTCCATGAACCGTTGATGCGCTGTTCCAGCGTGGCAGCGTTCACGATGTAGTTCGTGACGTCCTTGTAGAACAACGACCCGGCGAGAGCGGAGTCTTGAGCGAAGTACCACTCCACCGAACCATCGAAGTTCGCAGACTTGTACGGGCTCAAGTTCGGGTTGCCCGCGGCGGCCGTCAGCACCGTGTCATTGGCCTCGAAGTACGGGGCCAACTGGTTGTAGGGCGCATAGGCGATGGTCTCCGACGCCGCGCCACGAACCACGATGTCCGGGGTCGCATCGTAGGCGATGTTGAAGGCGGGCAGCACACTGGTATGGGTGCTGCTCAATGTCTGCCAGCCGAAGCCTTTCGGGAAAGCACAGGGGAAGGTATCAGCAGTGATACAGGTGCCGGGAATCAAGAACCCCTGGGCGGTGAGCTTGGTCTGCACCACGCGCGCGCCCACGTTGCCATGGGTGGGGCCGCTGGTGAAGTCACCCTGCACATAGGCCGAGGTGTTGTCCTGCTGCACGTTCCAGGTGTTATCCCAGTAGCTGTTCGGGTCCGGTTTGGCCGGGTAGTTGGCGGTGGCCGAAAAGGGATTGGCCCCGGCGATGGCCTGGAAACCTGAAGTCTGTACATGGGCGACCATGCTCTGGGACAGCCCCAGATTTGACATGCCCGTCAGATCGCTCAGCCCGCCGTAACCGATCTGGTTCAAGGTCTTGGCTGTGAACCCTCCGTAGTTGTACATGGACTGGCTTTCCCAATGGCCGGCATAGCGCAGACCGACCATATAGTCGGTGAAGACGCCATCCAGATCCTTGGTGAAATCGCCCTGGGCATAGCTGTCGCGGGCGGCATAAGGCAGCAGCACATGGTTGCCGCCCCAACCGTAATCAGCCCAGTAGGCCGGGTTATTCGCCGTAGCCGGGTCGGTGAAAGTGAAGCCATTGCTCAGGTTCCACTTGAAACTGCCGCCGTAGGCAATCTCCTTCAGGACCTGAGTGATGGGGTTGGTGGAATTGCTGACACCCGCCTGGGTAGTCACGTTCCAGTCATAACCGCTGTACTTCGTACGCCAGTCCAGACCCTGGGTGGTGATCTCCGACTCGCGGGCGAAGTTGTCCGAAAGCGAGATGGCTTTCTGGGCACAAGCACCGGCGGTGTCGCTCGTGCACGGCCCATCTGTGTTGCCATTGGGAAGAGCGGTGCCGAGGTTGTCAGCTGTGCTGGCACCCGTGGTGACGATGCCGTCCACCACATTGCCCAATTGGGTGATGCCGGCAGGACGCAGTGCCGCCCAGGCATAGGTGGACTGGTTGGTGTTGGCCAGATCATCCAGCATGTACATGGCTGAAACGGTGGATTCGAAATTGTCTGTCGGCCGGAACTGGAAGTTGGCGAACACTGCGTTGCGCCGCTCCACCTGGTTGAAGTTGGCAGCCGAGAGTTCGTTCGGCATCAGGTCCGTGGGCTTGAGCGCGCCGCTCGTGACCTCAGCCTGGATGGCCGGATTCAGCGCGGCGATGGCCGACACCGGGGTATAGCCGTAGTTCTCCATGCCCTGGCGGCTCACCACTTCCTCGTAATGGGAGGCGGCGATATCGAAGCCAAAGGTGCTGTCGTCGTTCTTCGTGCTGAAGAAGGCCGATGCATTCGGCTTACCCTCGCTCACCAGCGAGTTGTAGTTATAGCCTACAGATCCCGCCACCGTGTTGGGCTTCAAGTTCAAGGGATCAGCGGTGTGCATGACGATCAGGCCGCCCAGGCTGCCTTCCGGCAGGCGCGCCTCGGGGCTCTTATATACCTCTACCTTACTCACCAGCTCGGAGGGCAGCAGTGAGAAATTGAAACCGCGATTAGGAAGGTCACCGAACAGCCACATGGCCTGGGCCACCGGATGGCCATCCAGGTAGCTCAGGTTGAGACTGGGATCCAGTCCATCCACGCTGACACGCTGGGTGGCGGGCATGCTGTGATCCAGGGTCACGCCGGGGATGAGGGCCAGAGCTTCCGCCACATTGGTGGTGGGGAACTTGCCGATGTCCGTGGCGGTGACCGCGTCCACTACCGCGTCGGCGCTGCGCTTGGTGGCCAAGGAGGCCGCGAGGCTCGCGCGTATGCCGACCACGGCGACGGTGCCCAGCTCCAGCGTGGCTTGTTTGTTCTCTTTTGCCTTCTCGGGGCTCGCCTGGGTGCCGGCAGCCGGGGCCGCCGTGCTGCTCTGGGTCTGCTGGCTCGTGTCATCGTCGCCGAAGGCGGCGCTGACGCAAGCGAAACAGAACCCTGCCATCAGACTCGTCGCAAGGACGATCTTTTTCCGATAATTCATGACGCTCTCCCCTCATGGTCTGGCCATGTTTTAAAACCGTGACGCCGGCAAATACCGTCCGCCATCGGCCTCTGGGTTTCCCATGACGGCCTGCGCTCACAACGCCTGCCGCCGCCGTTATCGACGCGATCACTCTTCATCTTGATTGTCCAGGTACCAGCCGGCGGCGCCGATCACGCCGAGCTGTCCGTGTTCCATAAGCCTTACAGGTACGCGCTCGAGATAGGCGCGCATGCGCCCCTTGTCCAGGAAACGTTCCACGAACTGGCTCTTCACCAGGAAGTCGCGCATGCCGGGCAGGATGCCGCCCGTGAGATACACGCCGCCCTTGGCGCTGTAGAGCATGGCCAGGTTGCCGACGAAGCTGCCGAGCAAGGCGCAGAACATGTACAGGGTCTCGCCGGCGACGCTGTCGGCATTCTCGAGCGCCGCGGCGGTGATCGCCTCGGAGGTCTGCAGCGTGGGTTTGACGTCACGCATCTGGCAGAGCACGCCGTAGAGGGTGCGCAGGCCCGGCCCGCAGAGGATGCGTTCGTAGGAGACGTAATCGCCTTCGCGGGCGAGCCGCGACAACACTTCGCGTTCACGCTCGGTGCCGGGGGCGAGGCTGGTCTGGCCGGCTTCGGTGGCGAGCACCGTGGCGCGCTTCTTGCCGGGGATGCAGACCGCGGAACCGAGGCCGGTGCCGGGGCCGACCACCACGAGCGGGCCGGAGCCGATCTCGGGGCCGGTGAGGAGCAGGGTCTTGCCGGGTTCGATGAAGCGGGCGCCGTGGGCCACCGCTTCGAAATCGTTGATGAGCGACAGCACGTGCATGCCGAGGCCGTTGCGCAGATCCTGGATCGAGACCTTCCAGGGCAGGTTGTAGTTGATGACCACGCCGTCCATCACATAGCCGGCGACAGCCAAGGCACAGCGGTCCACGGAGACCTTGGCCTCGTTGTCCATGAAGTCGCGCAGGATCGCGGTGAGGCTGGGGTATTCGGCGCAGGCGTATTTGCGGTAGGCAAGCATGCTGACACCGCCGCCGCTGGCGCTCTTCACGAGGCCGATGCGTGCGTGGGTGCCACCGACGTCGGCGGCAAGGAAAGGCGTGTCCTTCACGCTCATCGCCCCAGGCTGCGGTTGGCGTACCAGCTCGACCACACGCTTACTCCCTCCGGTATTCCCGGTCCTGTGCTTCGATGGGGCTGGAGTGTGATATCAGTATGACAACGTTGTCAATACGGGCCCGGGAAGACCCGCCGGGCCTCGGGCGGTGGTACTATCCGGCGGTCCACAGCGGATGGTCGTGTGGTTGACTAAAAATTTACTAATTTAATCATATAGTTAAGTAGTATTTCTTTATCCTGACAGGCTGTAGCCTTAAGTACACAGCCTTGAGGCCCGCAAACTACCGGACACCTTGGCTCACGGGACCGGACAGGCGACAGGACAAAAATCACGGTTTTCTGTCAGAGAGGACAGGTTTTGTCCTCATGGCAAAAGCCCTAAACCGGAGGCCCAGACCATGCCATCCGCAAACGCCGGCCAAGCCCAGAACCAGTGGATGCCGATCATCGCCATCGGCATGCTGTTCTTCATATTCGGTTTCGTCACTTGGCTGAACGGCCCGCTGATCGCCTTCGTGCAGGTGGCCTTCAACCTCAGCGACGTGAGCGCCTTCCTCATCCCCATGGCGTTCTACCTGTCTTACTTCTTCCTGGCCATCCCGTCCTCATGGATATTGAAGGCCACGGGCATGAAGAAAGGCATGGGACTCGGGCTCTTCGTCATGGCCATAGGCGCCCTGGGTTTCGGCCAGTTCGCCGCCATGCGCGTGTACCCCGGCGCGCTCACCAGCCTCTTCGTCATGGGCGCGGGCTTGGCGCTCTTGCAGACTGCGGCCAACCCCTATATCAGCATCCTGGGTTCCATCGACAGCGCTGCCCAGCGGGTGGCCATCATGGGTATCTGCAACAAGACTGCCGGGGCCCTCGCCCCCTGGGTGATCGGTACCCTGGTGCTGAACGGCATCGGCTCCATCCAAGAGCAGGTGAAGGCCGCAGCCACCCCCGAAGCGCGGGATGCGCTGCTGGATGCCTTCGCCGCCAAGGTGCACCTGCCCTACATGATCATGGCCGGGGTACTGGTGCTGCTCGCGGTCTGGGTGGTGCGCTCCTCCCTACCCGAAGTCCAGTCCAGCACCGCCAACGCAGATGTGGATCACAAAGCCGGGGTAGGCATATTCCATTACCCGCATCTGTGGCTGGGGGTGCTGTGCTTGTTCCTGTATGTAGGCGTGGAAGTGATGGCGGGAGATGCGATCGGCACCTACGGACGGGCTTTCGGCCTGCCCCTGGACCAGACCAAGTTCTTCACGTCCTTCACTCTGGTGGCGATGCTGCTGGGCTATGTAGCCGGATTGGCGCTCATCCCGCGCCTCGTGTCCCAGGAACGCTATCTCGCGGGTTCCGCCCTGCTCGGCATCCTGCTGGCCCTGGGCGCTTTCAGCACACACGGCTATATGTCGGTGGGCTTCGTAGCGGCCTTGGGTTTCGCCAACGCCATGATGTGGCCGACCATCTTCCCCTTGGCCATCCGCCATCTCGGCCGCTACACCGAGTTCGGCTCGGCCCTGCTCATCATGGGTATCGCCGGCGGCGCCATCATCCCTCAGCTGTTCGTCTACCTAAAACAGCTGTTCGACTTCCAGGAAGTTTTCCTGTTGTTGATGGCACCCTGCTACCTGTATATCCTCTTCTACGCGCTGGTGGGGAACCGGATGGGTCTGAATAAACTCAAGGTCAGCGCAGTCTCCTGAGCATGGACGCGGAAGACCGGCAGACGACAGGGGTCCGCCGGAGTCGCCGGCCCATGACCCTATCCCCGTCCCGCATGCAGATGCACCCGGAGTCGCCGTGAGCATTGCCACCATCAAAGACGTCGCCCGGCGTGCGCAGGTCTCCATCAAGACCGTGTCGCGGGTGATCAACCACGAAGCCTCGGTGCGGGATGGCACCCGTGAGCGCGTGCTGAAGGCCATCGACGAGCTGCAATATCGCCCCGACCTCTCGGCGCGCAGCCTGCGCAGCGCCAAGGCCTATGCCATCGGCCTCGTGTACGACAACCCCAACGCCCATTACATCATCGGCCTGCAGAGCGGCGTGCTCTCCGTCTGCCGCGAGATGGGTTTCGGCCTGCAGATCCACCCCTGCGACTCCTCCTCACCGGGACTCATCCGGGAACTGACGGAACTGGTGCAGCGTTCGCATCTGGCGGGGCTCGTGCTCGCGCCGCCCATGTCCGAGAGCATCCCGCTGCTCCGCACCCTGGCTGCGGCCGGCGTGCCATTGGTGCGCATCATCTCCGCCGACAAGGATCCGGAGGACGGTTACCCCTGCGTGTTCGTGGACGACCGGGATGCGGCCTACGACATCACCGAACACTTGATCCAGCTGGGACACACCCGCATCGGTTTCCTGTGGGGCGGCAAGAAACACCGCTCCAGTCCGGAACGTTTCAAGGGTTATGAAGACGCGCTCAGCGAATACGGCATCAAACCGGATAGCAAGCTCATCGTGGCGGGGGATTATTCCTTCGACGACGGCTTCCGCGGCGCCCGCAAGCTGTTCGCCCTCAAGGATCGGCCCACGGCCATCTTCGGCTCCAACGACGAGATCGCCGCCGGCGTGCTGGCAGCGGCCCGCACCGCGGGCCTGAACGTGCCTTACGACCTCTCCATCGCCGGCTTCGAAGATAGTCCCTTCTCCCGGCAATCCTGGCCGGCCCTCACCACCGCCCATCAATCCACAGATACCGTGGCACGCCATGCGGCACGCCTGTTGATCGCACAACTCAGGGAAGGCGACGACAGCATCCGCAACGAGGGTTACAGCCCGAAATTAGTGGTGCGCGGTTCCACTGCGCCGCCGAGGCCGCAAGACTAAAGCTTCAGCCGCCGCTACGCACCGGGGCACCCAAGGGCGAATCGCCCTCACCCGATATCCCACGCAACAGGAACGGCGCAGCTGAGGCTGGCCCCCAACTGCCGGCTGCATAGGGCTCAGGTCCGCCGGTCGCGCTACTCCAAGCTGTTTCAATGGGATCTATCCAGCGCCAAGCCGCTTCGATCTCATCCCGGTGCATGAAGAGGGTGAGGTTGCCCCGCACCACATCCAGCAGCAGCCGCTCGTAGGCATCCAGCTGGCGCACGCCGAAGGCATCCGCGAAGCTCATGTTGAGCGACACGGGTTTGAGGTGCAGGCCGTCGGATTCCGGATACTTGCTCATGAGATAGAGATGCACGCCCTCGTCCGGCTGCAGGCGCAGCACCAGACGGTTGGGCGTGATGGTGCCGCTCACGTCGGCGAAGATGGAATGGGGGATGGAGCGGAAGCTCACGCTGATCTCCGAGACCCGCTCGGCGAGACGCTTGCCGGTGCAGAGATAGAACGGCACGCCGGCCCAGCGCCAATTACCGAGTTCGGCGCGCACGGCGGCGAAGGACTCGGTGCCAGAGGTGGCCTTGCCTATGTCCTCAAGATAACCCGGCATCGCGCCTTCCGTACCCGTGCCGGCCACGTACTGGCCGCGCACGCTGAGCCGCGCCGCCTCGGCGGCGGGTATGGGCTTCAAGGAGCGCAGCACCTTGAGTTTCTCCTCCCGCACCGCTTCCGGATCCAGGGATGAGGGCGGTTCCATGGCGGCCATGCACAGGAGTTGCAGCAGGTGGTTCTGCACCATGTCCCGCAGGGCACCGGTGCCGTCGTAGTAGGGGCCGCGTTTGCCGACGCCGATGCTCTCGGCCACGGTGATATGCACGTGCTCTATATGATCTGAATTCCAGAGCGGCTCGAAGAGGGTATTGGCGAAACGCAGCGCCAGCAGGTTCTGCACCGTCTCCTTCCCCAGGTAATGGTCAATGCGGAAGATGCGCTGCTCGTCGAAAACCCTGCCCACCGCATCGTTGATGGCGATGGCGCTCTTGAGGTCGCGGCCGATGGGCTTCTCCACCACCACCCGGGAGCCTGGGCCATCGAGTGCGTGGCGATGCAACTGCTGGCAGATGTCCGCGAACAAGGCGGGGCTGGTGGAGAGATAGAACACCCGCACCCGCTGGTCACCCGTATTGCAGGCGGCGGCAAACGCATCCCAACCTTCAGCCTGGGTCGCATCGAGGGCGTGATAGCTCACGCTGCCGAGGAACCTCTGCAGATCATCCTGACGGGCATCGGCCACGGCCACACGCAGAGCACTCTCCACCGCGGCACGGTATGCCGCATCCGTCTGCCGCTCCCGAGCGACGCCCAGGACGCGGCTGCCCGCTGGCACCCGTCCGTCCAGGAACAGCCGGAACAGGGCGGGCAGGAGCTTGCGCAGGGCCAAGTCCCCTGTGGAGCCGAAGATGACGATGTCGAAGACCGGGATGGGGAGGGGGTGGGTATTCACGAGCTAAGAATACCACTATAATACCTTTACTGACTACGGCCCCTTTAAACTTAGTCAATTTCATAAAGTGGTATTTAATTGGTATCTACATATATACGATGAATACAACCCTGGTGAATGAATTCCGGCGCGCCAGCGCGACCGATGAACGCATCCCGGCCTACCTGCGCCTGCGCACCGTGCTGCGCAGACGGGTAGAGAGCGGTGCCATGGGTCCGGGCCACGCGCTGCCGAGCGAACGCGAGATGGCGGAGTTGCTGGATCTCTCGCGGGTCACGGTACGCAAGGCCATCGAGGGGTTGGTGGATGACGGTGTGCTGATCCAGCGTCGCGGCGCCGGCACCTTCGTGGCGGAACGCATCATCAAACCCCTCTCCAAGATCACGAGCTTCACCGAGGACCTGCGGGCTCGCGGCCTGAATCCGCGCTCGGTGTTCCTGGAGCGCGAGGTGGGGGAAGTGACGCCCGAAGAAGCCATGGCGCTGAATTTGTCACCGGGCAGCCTGGTGGTACGTCTGCACCGGCTGCGCTTCGCCGGCGATGAACCCCTGGCGGTGGAACGCAGCTCCATTCCCCACAGCATCCTGAAAGACCCAGACCTGGTGAAGGATTCCCTCTATGCAGCGCTGGACGCCCTGGGTTGCCGGCCGGTGCGCGCGCTGCAGCGCTTGCGCGCGGTGAACCTCAGCATCGCCCAGGCACGCATGCTGAACGTGGCGGCCGGCGGCGCCGCCCTCGCGGTGGAGCGCCGCAGCTTCATGGCCGACGGCCGCCTGGTGGAATTCACCTGCTCCTGGTACCGCGGCGATGCCTACGATTTTGTCGCCGAACTCCAGGGCGAATGAGCATGCAGCCGCACTCCAAGGGACCCATGACCGCCCCCGACCACAGCCTGATGTACAAGGAAGCTGCCGACGGCGCGGTGTCGGTGGAGCGACAGCTCGCCCAGAACGAGGCGGTGGTGAGCGACCTGGCCCGGCGCCTGCGTGCGAAGCCGCCGCGCTTCGTGGTGTCCTGCGCCCGGGGCAGCTCCGATCATGCGGCCACCTTCGCCAAATACCTGATCGAGACCGAGCTCGGCCTCGTGACCGCCTCTGCCTCCCTCTCGGTCAGCTCCTTATATGAAGTGCCGCAGGACGTGAGCGACGCCTTGTACCTCGTCATCTCCCAGTCCGGCCGGAGCACCGACCTGGTGCGCACCGCCGAAGCGGCCCGGGCAGGCGGCGCGCTGGTGGTGGCGCTGGTGAACGCCGACGATTCGCCACTCGCCGCCGTGGCGGACACGGTGATCCCCTTGCGGGCGGGCATCGAGAAGAGTGTGCCGGCCACCAAGAGCTATCTGGGATCGCTCGCCGCCATCCTGCATCTGGTGGCCCACTGGAAAGAGGACGCGGCACTGCTGGCCGCCCTCTCGGCCACCCCTGCCGCGCTGCGCGCCGCCTTCGCACAGGATTGGTCGCCCCTGGTGACGGGCCTCACGCAAGCCAAGGGCATGTTCGTGCTGGGGCGTGGTCTCGGACTCGGTATCGCCCAGGAAGCTGCGCTCAAACTCAAGGAGACCTGCGGGCTGCACGCGGAAGCCTTCAGCACCGCGGAAGTGAAGCACGGTCCCATGGCCATCGTGGGTCAGGGCTTCCCTATGCTGCTGTTCGCCCAGCACGATGCGACGCTCGCGGGCGCTCTCGAGACCGCCGCTGAATTCCGGGCCCGGGGCGCCCGGGTGTGGACCGCGGCTCCGGGCGACACTCATGCGGATGTCCTGCCCCTGGCCGCTGCGCCCCATCCCCTGTGCGAGCCGCTCTTGGCGGCCCAGAGTTTCTATCGGGCCGTGAACGCCCTCGCGCTCGCCCGGGGCCTCGATCCGGACATGCCACCCTATCTCAATAAGGTGACCAAGACCCTATGAGCACCGCTCTCATCAATGGACGGGTGCTGACGCAAAGCGGCTGGCGGGACGACGCGGCGGTGCTCATCGAAGGCGGCCGTATCACGGATGTCTGCGCGGCGTCGGATGCGTGGGTGCGCGTGGCAGAGCAGCACGATCTCGCGGGCGGCTCCTTGCTGCCGGGCTTCATCGATTGTCAGGTGAACGGCGGCGGCGGCGTGCTGTTCAACACCACGCCCACGGTGGAAGGCATCCGCGCTATCGTCGCCGCCCACCGGCGTTATGGCACTACCGGTCTCCTGCCGACCCTCATCAGCGATAGCTTCCAGGTGATGCGCGAGGCCATCGGCGCGGTGGATGCAGCCATGGCCGAAGGCCTGCCCGGGGTGCTCGGCATCCATATAGAAGGCCCGTACATCGCCCCGGCCCGCAAGGGCGTACACCACGAATCCTCCCTGCGCCTGCCGGACGCGTCCGAGATAACCCTGACCGGGTCTCTCAAGCGCGGGCGCACGCTCATCACCCTCGCCCCCGAGCGCGTACCCACAGATATAGTGCGCACCCTGGTGGCAGCTGGGGTTATCGTCGCCATCGGCCATACCGCCGGCGACTATATAAGCGTGCGCCGGGCCCTGGATGCCGGCGCGCGGGGCTTCACCCATCTGTATAACGCCATGACGCCGCTGCAGAGCCGCGAACCCGGTGCCGTGGGTGCGGCCCTGGAAGATCGCGAGAGCTGGTGCGGCGTCATCGTGGACGGCCATCACGTGCACCCCGCTAGCCTGAAAGTGGCCCTGGCGGCGAAGCCCCGGGGCAAGCTGTTCCTGGTCACTGACGCCATGCCGCCGGTGGGCGCCGCGGAACCCAGCTTCGTGCTGAACGGCGAGACCATCACCGTGCAGGACGGCATCGCCCGCACCGCGGACGGCGTGCTCGCAGGCTCCGTGATCAGCATGACCGATGCGGTGCGTAACTGCGTCGAGCTACTGGGACTGCCTCTGGAAGAAGCGGCTCGCATGGCTTCTACCTATCCGGCGGATTTCCTGGGGCTCGGCAAGAGCCACGGGCGCATCGCCACGGGCTATCGCGCAGACTTCACGCTGATAGATGACACGTTCCACGTCCAGGAGACCTGGATAAGCGGCGAGTGCCAGGATAGAGCGTGATGGATGCGCGTCTGCTAGCCACTCTCTTGCTCGCCTGCTGCACGCTGCTCAGCAGTTCGCCCGTCCGAGCGGATGATGCCGCAGCGGCGCCCCTCACTCTGATACCCATGCCCGCTCATGTGCAGCGCCAGCAGAACATGTTCGTGTTGAACGATGGCGATGGCCTGCACGTGCAGACGGATGATCCCCGGGCTTACGACATCGCCGCTTACTTCGCCGGACTGGTGGCGCGCACCCGCGGCCTGCGCTTGCACGTACCCGCGGCCCCCATGTCTAAGGCGGCGCCTGGCACCCTGAAGCTCTCGAAGCTGGACCTGCCCAAGGCGCGGAGCGTGTCCCATGCCAGTCCACCCGATACATCCCCCATCAGGTTCGAGCTTTCGAAGAGCTATGGCACGGAGTTGGGGACGGAAGGCTACCGCCTGCAGGTGAGCGAAGATGGCATAAGCATCAGTGCGGCCACGCCGACCGGCTTGTTCTACGGCAGCGTCACGCTCTGGCAGTTGCTGACGCCTACCGCCGGCCGGGGACCCGTGGCCGTGATACCGGATGTGAGCATCGAAGATCAGCCGCGCTATGGCTGGCGCGGCCTGCTGCTGGATTCGGCGCGGCACTTCCAGAGCGTGGCGGACATCGAGCAGCTCATCGACTGGATGGCGCTGCACAAACTCAACGTGCTGCAGTGGCATCTGACCGACGACCAGGGCTGGCGCCTGCAGATCAAAAAGTATCCCAAGCTCACCCGCATCGGCGCCTGCCGCAAGTCCATAGGGCCAGATGCGGTTCTCAGCGGCGGGCCCGACAAGCCCTACTGCGGTTCCTATACCCAGGATCAGGCACGGGAGATCGTGCGCTACGCAGCGGCGCGTTACGTCACGGTGGTGCCGGAGATCGAGATGCCGGGCCACGCCCAGGCGGCCATCGCGGCCTATCCTGAGTTCGGCGTCACCGGCCAGCAGCCGCCGGTCTCCACCGATTGGGGCGTGCACGCTTACCTCTACAACACCGACGACGCCACCTTGGGATTCCTGCAGGAGGTACTGGACGAGGTCATGGCGGTGTTCCCCTCCACCTATATAGATGTGGGCGGTGACGAGGCGCTGAAGGATCAATGGAAAGCGTCCGCCGCGATCCAGGCCCAGATGCGTGGACTCAAACTCGCCGACGAGGATGCCTTGCAGGGCTGGTTCATCACCCACATGGCCGGGTATCTGCAGGCCCATGGGCGCAAGCTCATCGGCTGGGACGGGATCCTGACGCCAGGTCTGCCGCCACAAGCCGCCGTCATGGCCTGGCAAAGCCCCGACTACACCGCCCAGGCCCTGCAACAAGGTCACGACGTAGTGATCGCCTACTCACCCACCCTCTATATGGATGATTATCAGAGCGACGTCCACGATGAGCCGCCGGGCCGGCCGCCGGTGGTGAGCCTCAAAGACGTCTATGGCTTCGAGCCCGCTCTGGTGCCTACCGGCAAGCCGGGCGCTGGCCAAGTGCTGGGCGAGCAGATCAATCTCTGGACCGAGTACATGCCGACCTTCGCCCGGGATGAACATGCGCTCTTCCCGCGTATGGCGGCGTTCGCCGAAGCCGCCTGGTCACCGGCAGCGGCCCGGGATTGGGATGGTTTCCTCGCGCGCTTGCCGGCAGAACTCACGCGCTACCAGGCCCTCGGTATCGGCTACGCAGACAGCGCCTATGCGCCGCGCTTCACCTTGAGCCCCGAGGGCGACAGCAAGATCAGCGTGAGCCTCTCCAACCAGGTGGGCGGCGTCATCCGCTACGCGATCGGCGACACGGCGGTCACGGCCTCATCACCGCCCTACAGCACGCCTCTAACCATGACGCCGCCGGCGGAACTCACTGCCACCGCCTTCGCCACCGACGGCAGTCCCTTGGCGACACGCCACGCGCACATCGATGCCGCGGCCCTCACCACCCGCGACAGCGATGCACTGGACACCTGCTCCAACAAACTGGTGCTGCGCATCGAAGCTCCGCGCCCGCTCACGGGCACTCGTCCGGTGTACCGGGTGGACATCATGGATACTTGCTGGCTGTGGCGGGCGGCGGCCGTGGATGGCATGCGGCATCTCAGCGTCGGTATCGGCAAGCTGCCCTGGAACTATCAGCTGGCCCACGATGTGAGCGGCGTGGTGGTGCGTCCCATGGATGGAAGCTATCCGGCCCTGGACGTGCACCTGGATAGCTGCGGAGGCCAGACTCTGGCGCATCTGCCGCTGCAGGCCGCCGAGATCCAGACCCAGCTCACGGCGCAGTTGCCCGCCTTCAGTGGCAGTCATGATCTCTGCTTCATCGTCACCGGTGATCCCAAGCAAGGCCTGTGGGCTATAGACAAGGTGCTGCTCAGCCCTTGAGCTTCGCCGCGAGCGACACTTACTTCTCGTCTCCGACACAAACCGTAAGTTTCAAGCCGGATCCCCTCCGGCCCACGGCAGACGCGCCCAATTGACAGCAGGCGCGCCTATACTATATTTAATAGACTAAATAATTTAACAATAAAGGACGCCTGCACCATCTATCGTCGGCAGCTTCAAGGTCCGCTCACGCGGCCCTCGAGGTTGCGGGGGTGCCGAGCACTGGATCTTCATTTTCAATCCGATCTCGATAAGGAAACCCGGGTGGATCACCCGTCCGCGGATAGGTATGAGAGGTGTGTATGGAACGCATGCCAGGGAATAAAGGGAATGGGGGACAGCGACGCGGCTACGGAGTGCGCGAAGGCGTGCTCGCCGCGCTTGTGTCTCTCTTCGCATATGCACCGCAGCTCTGCGCAGCACCCGAGCCGGACAACGGGCTCGCAGACCTGTCTCTCGAGCAACTCGCCAATCTTCCGGTCACCTCGGTGTCGAAGAAATCCGAACCCCTCGCGGACGCGGCGGCATCGGTGTATGTCATAACCTCCGACGACATCCGGCGTTCCGGCGCCCGCAACCTCCCCGAAGTCTTGCGCCTCGCCCCCAATCTGCAGGTGGCCCAGGCTGGTGCGGACACCTGGGCCATCAGCGCCCGCGGCGGCGACGTCACCTCCGCAGACAAGCTCCTGGTGCTCATAGACGGGCGCATCGTGTACAGCCCGCTGTTCTCGGGGGTGTTCTGGAACCTGCAGAACCTGATGCTGGAGAACATCGACCGCATCGAGGTCATCAGCGGACCCGGCGGCACGCTCTGGGGCACCAACGCGGTGAACGGCGTGATCAACATCATCACCAAGAAGTCCGGAGATACCGCGGGAGGCTTGGTGACTGCCGGCGGCGGCAGGCCGGGCGCGGACGGCGCAGCCCGCTATGCCGCGGATCTGGACGACGGCGGTAGTTACCGCGTGTACGGCATGATGTCCGATACTTACGACTCCACCGCACCCTCCGGCGCGCCGCTACCGGATTCGACGAACTTCTCCCAGGGCGGGTTCCGCTCCGATTGGAACGGCATAGATCGCCAATTCACGCTGCAAGGCGACGCTTACGCGGGCAACTCGGACCAGGCCGCGCCGGGCAGAGCGCGCTTCACGGGCATGAACCTGCTGAGCCACCTGGACGACAAACTGGAGGGCGGTTCGGACGTGAGCCTGCTGGCCTATTACGATCGGAGCACGATCTATCAGCCGGAGGATGTGGGCGAGAAGCTGGACATCGCGGACATCGAAGTGCAGCAAGCCCTGCCGGAGATGCATGACCAGGACCTCGTCTGGGGTGCGAGCTACCGCTACGCACATGACGATGTGCAGAACCTCCCCGGTTCCACGACGGCTTTCCTCCCAGCCGAAGTGGATCAGGCCTGGACGAGCCTGTTCGCCCAGGACGAAGCGCGGCTGGCGCCGACCTGGCGGCTGATCATTGGTGCGCGGCTCGAACACAATCCTTACACGGGTACCGAGACCCTGCCGAACCTGCGCCTGGCCTGGAACGCCACTGCCGACAGCTTGCTGTGGGCCGCGGTCTCGCGAGCGGTGCGTTCACCCTCGCGATTGGACGTGGACGCGTTCAGCCCAGAACAACCGCCGTTCTTCCTGGTGGGCAACCCGGACTTCCAATCGGAGACAGCGCGGGTATACGAACTCGGTTATCGGGCGCAGCCGGGTAGCGACTGGTCCTATTCAGTGACCGCCTATCACTACAACTACTTCCACCTGCGCACCGAGAACCTGGTCTCCATCGCACCACTCACGTTGACTTTCGGCAACGACATGACCGGCAGTGAGACCGGCTTGGAGATGTGGGGCAGTTACCAACCGCTGCCTTATTGGCGGTTGAGCGCCAGCCTCAACACCTTGCGGGAGGGTCGCAGCCCGAGCGGCGCCGCCCTGCCCGCCAGCGTGAGCATCGAGGGCGACGATCCGGTGAGCGAATGGACTCTGCGTTCGAGTTTCGATCTCCCCGGCGGCCAGGAGCTCGACGTAAGCCTGCGCCATGTGGCGGCCCTACCGGATCCCGCGGTACCGGCCTACACGACCGGAGATGTACGCTACGGCTGGAGCATCGGACGCCATCTCGACTGTTCGATCCTGTTGCAGAACCTCTTCGGTCCAGCGCACGTCGAGTTCAACAACGGCGGCACCGTCGCTGAGTTCGGGCGCGGCGCATACCTGAAACTGGCATGGCGCCCCTAAACACGATGAAGCAGAGCATGTCGCATGGGCGTCTGGTGCTGGCCGCGGCCTTGCTGGCCGCCTGCGCCGCGCGCCCGGTCGTCGCGTGGGCAGGAGACGCCGAGGCCGCCGAACTGTCACAGCAGCAGGTGGAAGCGGCCTACCTGTACAAGTTCGGCAGCTACGTCACCTGGCCGGACAAGGCCTTCGCCGGCCCCGACAGCCCCATCGTCATCGGCGTGGCAGGGGCTGACACCCTGGCCGACGACCTCGCCAGCATGGTGGCGGGGCGCAGCATCGGCACCCGGCCGGTGGTGGTACGGCGCATCCATGACGGCGAACTCCCCGATGGCGTGCATATCCTCTTCATCGGCGGCGCCAGAGCGGCACAATCCGGCAACCTGTTCGAGGCCAGCCACGGCCGCCCCATCCTGGTGGTGACCGAAGGAGAGGACGGACTTGCTGAGGGCGGCGCGGTCAGCTTCATCCTGGTGGATGACCGGGTACGCTTCGATGTGGCCCTGAACGCAGTCCAGCAGAACGGGCTGAAACTCAGTGCCCTCCTGCTGTCGGTGGCCCACACGGTCAACGGGGCCAAGCCATGAAGCCGCGCATCCGCCTGAGTTCGGTGCGCTATAAGCTGTTCGTCGGCGTACTGCTGACCAACATCGCGGCCCTGCTGGTCACCGGCCTGTCGCTCATGGCCTACGACCTGCACACCCTCAAGAGCACCCTGACGACCGACCTCACCACCCAGGCGGCATTGATCGGGCGGGCCTGCGTGCCAGCCCTGCAGTTCGATGACGCCAAGGTCGCCAACGACAACCTGGCCCTGCTGCAGGCCAGGCCGCATATAGACGCAGCCGCTCTCTACAACTCGAAAGGTGTCATCTTCGCCAGCTACTCCCGGGCAGGAGCCCAGGCGGCGAGTTTCCCCCAGCTGCCTGATGTGGATTCGGTGACGTTCATCGGTGAGTACGTCGTCGTCAACCAGCGCATCGTGGATAACAACGAGATAGTCGGTTCCATCTACCTGCATGCGCATTATGACCTGTACCAGCGGATACGCACCTACACCGGCATCTTGCTCGCGGTCGGCAGCCTGGCGCTATTGATCTCGCTGCTCCTGTCCACCTGGCTGCAGAGGACCGTCACCAAACCCATCCTGGATATCACCAAGCTGGCCCAACAGGTGGTGGAGAAAGGCGACTATTCGCCGCGCGCCAAGAAGAGCACGGATGACGAGATCGGCTATCTGGTGGACGCCTTCAACCGCATGCTCTCGGAGATCGGCGGACGCACCGAGGCGCTGGAGGCTTCCAACCAGGAACTGAGCCATGAGATAGCCGAACGCAAGAATGCGGAAGACGAGATCCGGCGCCTGAACACGGAACTCGAGGCGCGCGTGCAGGAGCGCACCAACAAGCTCCAAGAGATAAACAGCGAACTGGAAGCCTTCTCCTATTCGGTCTCCCACGACCTGCGCGCACCGTTACGCGCTATAGACGGGTTCAGCCAGGCGCTATTGACGGAATTCGGCGGCCAGCTGGACGAGAAGATGCAGCATTACCTGCATCGCATCAAGAGCGGCACGGCGCGCATGGGGCAACTGATCGAGGATCTGTTGAACCTGTCGCGCATCTCCCGCCTGGAGCTGGTGTGGCGTGAAGTCGATCTCAGCGCTCTCGGCAACCATGTATTGCAGGAACTCCAGCAGCGTGAGCCGGAGCGCAAGATGAACATATCCGTCTGGGACGGCATCATGGTCCGCGCCGACCAGCGGCTGCTGCGCGTGGCCCTGGAGAACCTGTTGGGCAACGCCTGGAAGTTCACCGGCAAGACCGAACAGGCGCGCATCGAGCTCGGGATGCTGCAGGAGGGCGAGAGGCGTATCGTCTTCGTACGCGACAACGGTGCCGGCTTCGACATGGCCTATGCCGACAAACTGTTCGGCGCGTTCCAGCGCCTGCATGGCGTGCATGAGTTCCCCGGCACCGGTATCGGGCTCGCCACCGTGCAGCGTATCGTGGCGCGCCACGGCGGCCGCATCTGGTGCCAGGCCTCGCCCGGGAAAGGCGCCACCTTCTTCTTCACTCTGCAGGCCGAATCGCACCCCGGTGCAGGCACAGGCAGCGAACCGCTGCGCAGCGGCTGAACACGTCCGACATACACACGGAGATCCCAGACATGGACGCGAAATTCATCCTGATAGTTGAAGACAACCCGGACGACGAGGAGATGACCATCAAATCCTTGAGCCAGGCTGGCATCACCAACGACGTGCAGGTGGTGCGCGACGGCGTCGAGGCGCTGGATTTCCTGTTCGGCACGGGTGCCTTCGCCGGACGGGATACCGCGCGCATGCCGACCGTGGTGCTGCTGGACCTCAAGCTGCCCAAACTCAACGGCATAGACGTGCTGTCGCGCATGCGCCAGCATGAACTGACGCGCACCATCCCGGTGGTGATACTGACCTCCTCCAGCGAGGACGAGGACATGGTCAAGAGCTACAACAGCGGTGCCAACAGCTACGTGCGCAAGCCGGTGGTGTTCGCCGACTTCGCCAGGGTCGTGAGCCAGCTCGGGCTCTATTGGATGCTGCTGAACCAGGTGCCGGGGAAACAGCCCTTGAATTGAACCCAGCGCAAAAGACGGCGGCGTCCGGACTCGAAGCCGCGGACGCCGCCGATCGAGCGAAACTGACTCTGATCGGGCCCGGTTACTTGGCGGCCAACGCTTCCACCTGGATGCGCAAGGTCACACCCATGTTGAAACCGTAGGCCTTGCCGTAGTCGATGCCGAAGTCGTCGCGGTTGAACGTGCCGGTGGCATCCGCGCCGCACACCTCGACCTTATAGAAGGGATGGGGCATGCACTTGAAGCTGAGGATCTTGAGATCCACCGGCTTGGTCACGCCATGCAGGCTAAGCTGGCCCGTGACCGTGGTGGGCGCGCCGTTCACGAAGCCGCCCAGGGTGCCGTGGTAGTGGGCCGTCGGATACTTGTTGGCCTGAAAGAACTTGTCACCGACCAGCTCGGCGGTGAGCGCGTCGTTGGGCATAACACCGCTAGTGAGATCGATATCCATGTCCACGGTGCCGGTGCCGGCCGCCTTGTCCATGACGATAGTGCCCGTAGTCTTCTTGAAGAAGCCGCGCCACACGGACAAGCCGCCGAAGTGGTCCACTTCGAAAGCGGAATGGGTATGGTCCGGATCGGCGGTATAGGTCACCGGCGCAGCACAGACGGCGCCGGACACGGCGATGAGGGCGAGCAACAGCAGGCGGGATTTCATTCGGGCCTCTACGATGGATGGGGTGATCGTTGGGAACTCATGCCCGGAGGGCAAGTCGGGCAGCATACCGGATGATACAAGACATGAGACCGGGTCCCGGGGATTCTTGTTCCCCCCCACCCCTCTCGCTTTACTTAATCTGCATATAAATCCACGGCTACAGCCCAGTCTGGATCACCAGCCCACCACCTCGTCGACCCCACCGAAGCAGGTGGGGATAGCCCTGTAATGAGGCAGATCGTCCTTGACCGGTGTGACTGCGTAACGGCACTGCATATGGAACGCTGGCTTGCGTATATCCCTGGGCAGCAAATTGCCCTTCACCGCATACATGTCCTGGCCGGGGATCTTGGCGAACAGCTGGGTGCCGCAGACTGCACAGCGCTCCCGGGGCATGGTCCGGAGTCTCCATATGACGGTCTCGCCCTGCGTGATGGTCAAGGCATGGGCCTGGACGATCGCGAGAGACACATAGGCGCCGCCGCTCACCGCCTGACAATCATCGCAGTGACAATAGAACTGGATGACGGGCTCTTGCGTGAGCTGCGCTTTGAACGCTCCGCACAAGCAGCGGATCTCGACGCTCATCACTTAGGATATCTCCGCCAGATGCTCGGCGAGCTTGTCCAGGCATTCACCCCAGCCACCGCCGTGGCCGTCGCGGGACTCCACCGATTCGAACGACTCCTGGCGCAGCATGAGCCGGGTCTTGCCCTGGATATCCTCGAGGGTGATGGTCACCACGGTCTCATGGCCACGCTTGCCGTCCTCTTCCCAGGCGTGGGTGAAGGAGACCTTCTTCCCTGGCACCAGTTCCCGGTAGACGCCACTCAGCCATAGGTCCACGCCATCCGTAGTGCGCATGCAGGAGCGCCAACGACCGCCGATGCGCTGCTCGCCCTCGCTCTTGGGGATGGTGAAGCCGCGGGGGCAAAGCCACTCACGGATGTGCTCGGGGTCGGTCCACACCCTGTACACGAGCTCCGCGGGCGCATCGAAGATGCGGGTGAGGATGAGTACCCGGTCGGCGGATGTCTGGGGCTGTTTCGTCGCGTTCATACCACTGATCCTTCCAAAGGTTGTCGTCTCGTCCGTCCAAGCCAAGCCGGCGGCATAATTTCCCAGGCGGTCCAGGGTCTGGTTCCAGCCCGGCTTCATGCCTGCCAGCATGTATGCCGCTTGCGGCACCTTGCCGGTCATCTTCGTGTGCACCGTGAGTCGCGTCTTGCCGCCGTGATCCTCGAAGCTGACGGTCGTGCTGCCTTCCATGAGGTGGTTGCCGGCGGCGTCCATGGGGATGTTGGTGTAGACCAGCCGCTCTGGCCTGACCACTTCCAGGAACACTCCCTTCATCGGGTATTCATCGCCCTGAAGTGAGCGCATGACGAGGTAGAGCTCGCCGCCGACGCGCGCATCCACCCGGCAGACCGGGGTGGTGAACATGTCCGGGCCCCACCAACGCGCCAGATGCTCCGCCTCCGTCCAGACCTTGAACACCAGTTCACGGGGCGCGTCGAAGACGCGCGTGAGGGTGAGTTCACGTTCCATGGGCAAAGCGCCCGGGTCATTTCCTGCGGCCATGCTTCTTCCCCTTGCTCTGCAGTTCGCTTAAGTAGTCGTCCAGGCGATCGAAGCTCTGTTCCCAGTAGCGGCGGTATTCCTCCACCCAGTCGGACACACCCTTGAGGGGCTTCGCCGCGAGCCGACAGGGCCGCCACTGGGCCTCGCGCCCACGGCTGATGAGGCCGGCTTTCTCCAGCACCTTGAGGTGCTTAGTGATGGCCGGCGGGCTCATGTCGAAGGGCCGCATCAGCTCCTTGACCGTGGTCTCCCCGAGGCTCAAGCGCGCCAGGATGGCACGGCGGGTGGGGTCGGCCAGGGCTGCGAACACCGGGCTCAGGCGGTCGGCGGGCATGTTTGATACACCTAATAGTTAATTAACCTTTAGGTAAATTACACATGAAGCGTTGGCATGTCAAGCCTGGCCCGGCGCTCGCTTCAGTGGGAGATGGAAGGTGCTTGGGGGCCGCAGGAGGCGGCCCGATCCAGTAACAGCAGCCGTTCCCGGGCGTTGTCCGTCAAGGCGGCGGCTCGCTGGAATTCCTCTCGCGCCTCGTCCAGACGGCCGAGCTTCATGAAGAGATCGGCGCGCACCGCCGGCAACAGGTGATATCCCTTGAGCGCCGGCTCGTCGATCAGCTGATCCACGAGCTCGAGTCCCGCCGCGGGGCCGAAAGCCATGGACACCGCCACCGCCCGATTCAACTCCACCACCGGCGTGGGCAGGATCTGGGCAAGCGCATCGTAGAGCGCCACGATGCGAGTCCAGTCGGTGTCGGCGGCGCTTGCAGCCTGAGCATGACAAACGGCGATCTCCGCTTGCAGCACATAAGGACCCAAGCCACCGCCCAGCCCTTCGGCGCGAGTGAGCGCAGCGAGCCCGCGGCGCACCAGCACGTGGTCCCAACGGGTGCGATCCTGATCCATGAGCAGCACCGGCTCGCCGGCGGGGCCGACGCGCGCACCGAAGCGTGAGGCCTGGATCTCCATGAGCGAGACGAGGCCGTGCACTTCCGGCTCCCGCGGCGCGAGTTCCGCCAGGATGCGGCCGAGGCGCAGGGCATCGTGGCAGAGCGCCGGGCGTATCCAGTCCTCGCCGGCAGTGGCGGAATAGCCTTCGTTGAACACCAGGTAGATGACTTCCAGCACCGAGGCGAGACGCACGCTGAGCTCGGGGATAGGAGGCAACTCGAAAGGCACCCGCGCCTCCGCAAGGGTGCGCTTCGCCCGTACGATGCGCTGGGCCACGGTGGCTTCCGGCGCGAGGAAGGCCCGGGCGATCTCCGCGGTGGTGAGGCCGCAGAGCAATCTCAAGGTGAGCGCGACCCGCGCCTCGGTGGCCAAGACCGGATGGCAGGCGGTGAAGATGAGGCGCAAGAGATCGTCGCCCAACTCGTCCTCGACGGAAGCCTGGAAGCTCTCCTCCGCCAACTCCTGCTCAAGCTCGACTTCCCGGCCCAGCTCCTCATGCTTGCGTCGCTGGAGCTTCTTGCGGCGCAGCTGGTCTATGGCCCGGTGCTTGGCGGTAGCCATGAGCCAGGCGCCCGGATTATCCGGTATACCAGACTCAGGCCATTGCTCCAGAGCCGCCACCAGTGCGTCCTGCGCCAACTCCTCGGCGACACCCACGTCACGTGTGATGCGGCTGAGACCCGCGATAAGCCGGGCGGATTCGATCCGCCACACCGCTTCGATGGCGCGATGGGTCTCGCTCATGGGATCCGCGCCTCAGTGGACGGCGGTCTCCGTGCTGCCCGCAGGGGCCGACACCTCCCGCAGCAAGAGCCCGCCTAGAAGAGCTGCCAACAACACGAAGCAGGCGCCCACCAGGAAAGCCGCCTGATACCCGCCCGCCAGAGCCTGGAGATGATCGACACCGGCCGTGACGAGACTGCCGCTGCGGCCCGCCGCCACGCTCGCCAGCGCCGCCAACCCGAGTGAGCCGCCCAGCATGAAAGCGGTGTTGATGATGCCTGAGGCGAGGCCCGATTCCGTCTGGGGTACATCGCTCATGCCCGCCATCAATACCGGATTGAAAGCGATACCGGCGCCTAAGCCCAGGAACAGCATGCCCGGCAGCACATCCCGCACCAGGGTGCCACCCACCGGGGCGCGAGAGAACAGCAAGAGCCCCACGGCGGCGAGCGCGAGGCCGCCCGCCAGGGGTTTACGGAAACCGAAGCGCATGACCAACTTGGCGGAGATGCCGAGGGAGAAGATAGCCATAATGAGGTTGGAGGGCAGGAACGCGAGACCGATCTGCAAGGGCGTGAAGCCGAGCACCAACTGCATGTAGAGGGCCGAGAGGAAGAACCAGGCGAACATGCCGGCAGCCCAGAGTATGCCCACCACACTAGCGACCGAGAGGTTGCGCAGGCGGAACATGCCGAGCGGCACCAAGGGCTTCTTCACCTTGGCTTCGATGAAGAGGAACGTCACGAACACCACCACGGATGCGCCCAAGAGGCCCAGGGTTTGGAGCGAACCCCAGCCCGCCTGGTTGCCATCGATGGTGGCGTACACCGCGAGCAGCAACGCCGCGGTCACGGTGATGGCGCCACCCACGTCCAGATGCTGCCGATCGGTGGCCTCACCGGCGTGGGTGGGCAGGAGTTTCCAGCACAGGAAGAACACCACGGCGCCTACCGGCACGTTGACCAAGAAGATCCAGTGCCAGTTGAGGCTGCCCGTGAGCACACCGCCCAAGAGTGCGCCGATGCAGCCGCCGCCGGAGCAGACGAAGCCATAGACCGCCATGGCCTTGGTGCGGTCCGCCGTCTCAGTGAAGAGGTTGATGATGAGCGAGAGCGCCACCGCATCCACCACGGCGCCGCCCAGGCCCTGTATGCCGCGCGCCAGGATGAGGAACTCCCGGGATCCGGCCATGCCGCAGGCGAGGGACGCCAGGGTGAACAGCGTGAGACCCATGAGGAACACGCGTCGGTGGCCATAGAGATCGCCGCAGCGCCCGCCTAAGAGCAGGAAACCACCGAAGATCAGCATGTAGGCGTTCACCACCCAGGCAAGGGAGGCGGCGCTGAACTTGAGGTCAGCCTGTATGGATGGCAGGGCCACGTTCACGATGGTCACATCCAGCACGATCATGAGGGCGCCCATGCAGAGGATGCCCATGGCCAGCCAGCGGTCGTTGTAATGCTTAGCGATGCTCAACGGATCTTCTCCGGGTGATACGTGAGCATGACCGTCGCGCCATCGAAGGTGCGGCTGGATACGAGCTTCAAAGGGATGCGCTCATTGAAGTCGCGGAACATAGGTATCCCCTGGCCCAGGATGGAAGGGTTGATGATCATGCGGTATTCGTCGATGAGGCCGTGGGGCGCGAGTGCGGACACGAGACCGCCGCTGCCGAAGATTACCATGTCGCCGCCGGCCTTCGATTTCAGTTGCGTGACCGTCGCCACGGGATCTGCTGACACGCTGGCGTTGTCCCACTTTCCCCAGGCGGCATGCTTGAGGGTCCTGGAGAAGACCACCTTGGACAACTCGTTCATCTGCTTCGTCACGAACGGATCGTTCTTAGCCGCGGCGGGGCTCGTCCAGTAGCTCTCCATCATCTGATAGGTCACGCGTCCGAAGAGGATCGTATCCACCCGGCCCATGAGGTCCTGGGCGTAAGCGAAGAACTCCGGGCCCACGGCGAACCATCCGAGATCACCGTCCACGGCGGCGATGTAGCCGTCCAATGAGACCAGGTTGGATACGATCACTCTTCTCATGTTCATCTCCTCATCTGTATAGACTCAGTTGTATAGACTCAGTGGCCCCCAGCCTTCTGAGCTTCCGGAGAAAAGTCCGATATCTCGAACACTTTGCGAATCTCGATGACGTCCCCCGGTGCCGCAGGGCAACGGCGCGCCCATTCCACCGCCTCTTCCTTCGACTTCACGTCGATCATCCAGTAGCCGCCCAGCACCTCTTTGGCCTCAGCGAAGGGTCCGTCGGTCACCTTCGGCTTGCCGCCGGCGAAGCTGACCCGCGCGCCCGTGGCGGGCGGGTGCAGACCGTCCAGGGACAGGAGCACACCGGCCTTGCTCAGGGCATCGTTGAACTTCTCCATCTGGGCGATAGCCTCGGGGTCGGGCCTGAAATCCGGTGACGCCGGCTTGGAATACACCTCGGGGATCATCAGCATCATGTAACGCATGGTCATCGCTCCTTAAGCTGTCTTGGGTTGGCGGCCCGGAAGCTTGATCTCCCGGGGCTTACCAAGGCGTCGAATCTCAGACCGCTGGATCGACAGAAAAATCAGCCTCGCGGGAAATATTCTTCAAGGACTGTTCCCCCGAAAGTCCGCCCCCTGGAGGGAAGCGGCCAGCTGATCCAAGAGCTTGCGGGTGCCCTGCTCGCGGCCACCCGCATCGTCATAGCCATCCAGGAACACACCCTGTTCGGTGACGGTCAGTTTGGTGCCTGCACCGGCGACCGCGAACTCGATGGTGGCGAGGGATACCGATAGCTTGTTGCCGTTGTGATACAAGTCATAGACATAGACGATGCGCTGGTCCGGCACGATGTCGTGATAGGTGCAGTCGAAATCCGTGATTGCACCGTCCTTCCATTTGCCCTTGAGGCGCTCGCGCCCGCTCACCCGGAAATCGAACTTCCGCTCCATGAGGTCCCACTTGCCGCCGCCGGCGAACCAGCGGGACTTGCCCGCCTCCGTCGCGAAAGCGTCGTACACCCGTTTGACCGGGGCATCGAAGACCCGCTCGATGCTGAAAGTGGCGTGCTGTTCTGATCGCGTGCTCATGATTTGTCTCCGGTGCCTCGGGTGTTCCCCATCCCGGCGAGGTAATCCGCCAGGCGGTTGAAGTTCTGCTCCCACACCGCGCGCCGCTCGACTATCCAGTCCTCTGCGCTCCGCAAGGGCGCCGCTTCGATGCGGCAGGGACGCCACTGGGCCTGACGGCTGCGGGTGATGAGCCCCGCGTGCTCCAGCACCTTGAGGTGCCGGGAGACCGCTGGCAGGCTGATCTCGAAGGGCTCCGCCAGCTCCTGCACTGAGGCTTCCCCCGTGGCCAGACGGACCAGGATGGCCCTGCGGGTGGGGTCCGCCAGGGCGGCGAAGGTGGTGCTCAAGGCGTCTGTCTGCATGGCCCGGGCCTGATTCTGTATTTAACGTACTTGTTAAATACACTTTCCGACCTGGGCTGTCAAGTATTGATGACAGATTCTCGTCGAACGCAGGAAGCCATACGCTGTCTCACCCTCATCGCCCGCGACTCTCAAGGACCCACCGTGGCTCGCCTGCTTTCTGCCCTGTTACTGGCCCTCAGCCTCTCCCCTTGTTGGGCTGCCTTGAGCCCCGAGTCCACCGCCAAGAACCAGCCGGTGGCGCCCTTCCGCATCATCGGCGACCTCTATTACGTGGGCGCGTCCGATGTAGCCTCGTATCTGGTGGTGACACCCAGGGGCATGATCCTAATGGACGGGGGCTTCGCCGAGACGGCCCCCATGATCGAGAAGAACATCGCGACGCTCGGCTTCAAACTCACGGACGTGAAGATCCTGCTCAACGGTCACGCCCATCCGGATCACGCCGGCGGCCTCGCCATGCTCAAGCGCGACAGCGGCGCTGCCTTCTACGCGATGGATAAAGAGGTCATACCTCTGGAGCACAACGGCCAGGGCACCTTCTATAAGGGTGACCGCAAGCTCTTCGATTCCATCCAGGTGGACAGGGTGCTGCACGACGGCGATCAGGTATCCCTGGGCGGCGTGACACTCACGGCCCATCTGACCGCAGGTCACACTCCGGGCTGCACCACCTGGACCATGCACTTGATGGACGGCGGGAAACCCCACGACGTGGTTATCCTCTGCCAGCTGACCCTGCCCGGCGACCTCATGGGCAAGGATGAGGATTATCCCGGCATCGCCGCGGACTTCACCCACAGCTTCGTCCTGCTGAAGACGCTGCCCCGCGACGTGTTCCTCTCGGAACACGGCTCGGTCTATGGCTTACAGGACAAGATCAATCAGATGCAGCAGCCCGGGGACGGCAACCCGTTCATCGACCCGGAAGGGTACAAGCGCTACGTCGCCCAGGCAGAGCAGGATTTCGAGAAAGAGCTCGCGACGGAACAGGCCCAGAGCCACTGACCCCTATCAGCGGCCCTGTTGATACAGCGTATCGAAGTTCTGACCGTCAGCCACTTTCGCCAGCAGGGCGGTGATCGCAACGGAGCCGCCGTGGGACTCCATCCAGATATCCGTTTGGCAGGCGGCACGGGCATACATGACCTGACCTTCCTGCTGCAGGCTCTCGTTCCAATCGTCCGGTGTCACCGGCATGTCCGGTATCGGCCCGGCGATGCAGCGGCTGCGGCTGCCCTGCGGTGCGATATAGAGGGTATCGTCTGCCGCCAGCACCGCCACACCCTGATCAAACCAAATGGGCACGGCACCTGTGAGGATGTGCCAGTAACCCACGCGGCCGTGAAGCTCCACCTGGGAGAGCGCCTCGCCGATGAGTACGGGATCGATGGCTTCATGTGAGACCACGATGGCATAGGAGCCCAGGGTGCCGGTGCCGGAACCTGCGCCGCCACCGATCCGGCGATAGCAGCCGTCATCAGCGCAGATGAGTGCGCGCGGCACATGCTGCAGGCCACCGAAGAAGGCGCCCACCCGCTGCTCGGCCGCGACGAGCGAGGCGACCGCCCGTATGCGTGATGCCGGCGTCATGTTGGATTGCACGTACACCCTATCCGCAACCTTGCTGAAACCAAAACATGCGGGACAAGCGGCAGCCACCAGCGGGCGTACCACCAGGAGCGATATGACCAGTGTCAGCGTCGCCATGATCCCCAGCCAGACCAGTGTCTTCAACATCGCATCTCCCCTTTGTATCGAGTCTTTCTTCCGTGAGTACGGAGCCTAAAGTCGCCAGAACCGCACCAGCACGCCTAGACCATCCCGGGTATGGGGCATGGCCACGAGGTTGCTGCGCAAGGAATCCTCCTGCCCGGCCGGGAACAGGAGGCTCTGATCCTGTTCCAATTCCCACTCCGTGAGGTCACGCATCTTGAGCACCAGGGTGCCGCGGATGCAGTAGCATAGGAACGCTTCCGTCCCCGGTTCCCAGATGAACTCCAGAGGCAAACCGCTGACCGCGTGGCACTGATGCTGCACGCGACCGCGGGCGCTCATGACGTTGAAGTCCCGCACCGCTCCGCCCAGGAGCCGGCAGCGGGTATGCCAGTCACCGGAGAAATCCGCCATGGAGCCAGCACCTTCGAGCCGCACCGCAGGGGCAGCGCCGAAATCCAGTTCCATGCCTGTGCCCTCCGCCACCAGGATGGTGCGGTCATAGCCCGGGAAGAGGGAGAAATCCCCGTCTTGTTTCACATCCGCCATGCTCACCCGCCAGTCGAAGGGCAGCGCCGTGAGATCGGCATTGGGCGGATGGATAGCGATCTCCGTGGTCATGCCCTGACCGTTCTTCCAGGGCATGCGCCGGTAATCGGCGGGACCGAAGGCCTGGAAATAGGGCGGTACGGTGCGCCTCATGTCCGGATCACAGGCCGCTGGGCGATGACGACAGTCAGGATCTTGAACGGCTCACTTTTCATTTCGGTACTTCGCCTCATAGGCGAGACCCATCAATAAGGTACGCAGGGTCTCCAATAGTTGTGCTTCCAGATCCACCCGGAAGAGAGCCATGTCCTCCGCCTTCAGCACCTCGCGCATCACTCCGGAGGGCTCCGCCAGATGCTGGAAGCCGATGATGAGGGCGTCGATCTTGAGTAAGAGCTGCGCCCCTTGGCCGGCTTCCAGGAAAGGCAGATAGATCTCCAACAGCCGACCGGTCTTCTGCATGCGCCCCTTGAGCCAGGATTTGAAATGCTGCGCCGTACTCTCATCCAGATTGCGTTCCAGCACCGTGTGCAGGATGGCGATGAGCCGCAGGAGTTGCGGACGGCGGGTGAGGGAACCCCCCATGACCTTCAGGAAGGCGGCGATGCTGGCCTCACCTTTGGCGTGTTCGAGTTCCCGGTCCAGCTCATCGAACCAGCCGTTCAGCTGGTCGGTGTAGATGGCCAGGAACAGCTCTTCCTTGCTGCGGAAATAGAGGTACAGCGTGCCCTTGGCCACGCCCGCTGCATCGGCGGTGTCGGCCATGCTCAAGGATTCGTAGGGCATGAGCGTGAAACGCTGCAACGCCACCTTGAGGATGTCGGCGCGGCGCGCTTCTTTCTGCGCTTCGGTCATGGCGCGGTTGAATGCCATTGCGGCCTCGGTGGCTGAACTGACCAAGGGTCATCATATAATGACCTTGGGTCAGTTATCAAATACCTTTGTCAGGATCTCATTCCGGCACCAGCCAATCCACCCGGGCGCTACCTGTCTCGGGTGCCAAGACTTTCGCCAGGGCAACGAGACACTCCCGCATGGCGTCCTCGGATTGCCAGGGTGGGTTCACCACCAGGAGACCGCTGCCGCCGAGACCGTCCGTCTGGGCGGAGAGTCGCAATTCCGCATATAGGATGCGCCGCAGCCCGGAGCGCTCCACCTCCCGCAGGAAACGCGTGCGCACCATCTCATCCTTGAGCGGGTACCAGAGGGCATAGGTGCCGCCGGGCCAGCGGCCGTAGCAGGACTTGAGTGTCTTCTTCAGCCGCTCGAATTCATCCGGCACTTCATAGGGCGGATCCATCAGCACCAGCCCACGCCGCTCGGGCGGCGGCGTGAGCGCGCTTAACATTTCGTAACCATCCCGGAGATGCACCGCCGTACGCTTGTCCCGTCGGAATTCAGCCTTGAGGCTCTGGGCATCTTCCGGGTGCAGCTCCGCCAGGGTCAGGCAGTCCATGTCCCGGGCGAGGGCTGCGGCCAGCCACGGGGAGCCGGGGTAATAGCGCGGCAGCTCACCGGGTGCGAGCCCCGGGTTCAGCCCCGCGACGATGGCGCAGAGGCGCTCGGCCGCCGGTGGCAGGCTGCCCCGGGCGGCCCACAGCCTGAGGATGCCGCTCTGGGCTTCGCCGGTACGCAGGGCCGCCTCGCCCGCGAGATCATAGGCGCCGGCCCCGGCGTGGGTATCGAAGTAGTGCCAGGGGGCGGGCTTCTTGCCCAGGGCCTCCAGCAGGAGTACCAGGAGCGAGTGCTTCGCCACATCGGCGAAGTTCCCGGCGTGGTAGCTGTGGCGGTAGTTCATGGGGCGATGATGATATACCGGAGGGTTGGTATGATGGGGTCCCGCAGCGGGAACGCTAAATGCACATCTTGAAGAGACTGTCCCCGCTCAATTGGCTCTTGTTGGCGCTCGGCGTGGTGTACGGCGTATCGCTGTTCAACCACGGCCCGGTGCCTTCCATGGAGCCGCGCTTCGTGGAGGCGGTGCGCGAGATGCTCGCGCGCCACGCCTACCTCATCCCCATCAAGAACGGCCTGCCCTACATCGAGTACCCGCCGTTGTATTTCTGGCTGAGCCTCGTGGGTGCGGCCTTCGGCCTGCCGCTCGAAGCCGCGGTGCGTCTGCCGGGTTATCTCGCCTTGCTCCTGTGGGTGGTGTGGCTGTCGCGCCTGCAGAAGGAACTCTTCCCCCAATGGCCCCGCTGGCTCTTGCCCCTCACCGGCGTGGCCCTGCCCGGGGTGCTCTACAACTTCTTCACCGCCCAGTCGGATTCCCTGCTGATGCTGGGCGTGCTCATCGCCTTCACCGGGTATATAAGGCTGCGCACCGATCCGCCGCTACGCAAGTTCCCCTGGGAACTGTGGCTGGGCGTGGCGCTCGCCACCGCCGGCAAAGGCCCGGTGGGCCTCGTCATCACCCTGCCGGTGATGGCCATGGAAGTGATGGCCACGGCTTATCTCAGCCTGCAGCCGGATACCGGCGAGCCCCGCGGTTTCCGTTACCGCAGCGGCTGGATGTTCCGCGAGGCCTGGCGCCTCGCCCCACTGCGAGGTCTCGCGGTGGCGTTGCTCGGCATCGTGCCCTGGTACATCGCCGCCGGCTTCAAGGTCAACTGGGAGTTCGTACGCGCGGTCTTGGTCTATCAGAACTTCACGCGCTTCTTCACGGGCTTCGACCACATGCAGCCCTGGTGGATGTACGGCCAGAGCATCTGGGGCGACCTGATGCCGCTCTGCCTGCTGCTGCCCTTCGGCCTCTACTACGGTTTCCGCTATGCGCGCCGCGAGTTCCGCTGGCGCCTCCTGCTCATCTGGACCGTGTGGACCGTGGTGTTCTTCAGCATCTCCGCCTCCAAGCAGAGCAAGTACATCCTACCGGCGGCCCCGGCCATGGCGCTCCTGGCGCTCGCCGCCATCGAGCCCGTGTTCAAGACCGACAACCTGCACCGGGTGGTGCGCCTCCTGCTGGGCGGTTTCGCGGTGGCGATCATCGCCGTGTTCGGCGTGCTCATCGTCTGCTTCCCGCTGCTCACCACCCATGTGCCGCGCATCAAGAACCTGGGCGGCATAGACGGCTTCAATGCGATCAAAGCAGAAGTAGCGAAAGCCCCGGCGCCCGTGGTGAACTTCCGCTGGCCCCGCTCCATGACGCTCTATGTGTTGGGCGCCCCCATGCCTTATGTGCGTTCCAGCCGCGATCTCTACGCCGATATCCACGCAGGCGTCATCAAGCCCGGTGATTACATCCTGGTGGACAAGTACGACTTGCCCGTGGGCGACGAACAGGTGAGCACCAAGCTCATCCCGGCGCCATCGGAGCCGGCCTTCACCCGGGTCATCGAAGTCCAGGCGGAGGACCCCATGGTGCTCTACCGGGTGAACAAAGCGGCGACCAGCATGGCTGTGCCCAAGACGCCGGATCCGCTGCCGGTCAATTGGTGGGAACAGTTCGATACGGACTGACGCGAGCGCTTGGCCCAGGGGAATTTCACCAAGAAACGGCGAGGCCGACATGAAACCCGCATCCCTGTCTAAGAAGAACCTCGGCCTGTTCGCTCTGCTCTGGTTCTCCCCCGTGCTCGGTATGGCAGCAGCCAGCCCCACTGAGGGCGATTACATCGTGCCGGAATTCCATTTCCAATCCGGCGAAGTGCTGCAGAACCTGCGACTGCACTACACCACCTATGGGCAGCCGGCACGCGATGCCAGCGGACATGTGACGAACGCGGTCATGATCCTGCACGGCACCGGCGGCAGCGGGCAGCAATTCACCCAGGAGAAGTTCGCGGGAGTATTGTTCGGCCCCGGACAGCTCCTGGACGCGAGCCATTACTACATCATCCTGCCTGACGGCATCGGCCATGGCAGATCCAGCAAGCCCAGCGACGGGCTGCGCATGCGCTTCCCCCACTACGATTACACCGACATGGTGGCGGCCCAGCGCCTCTTGCTGACCGACGGCCTCAAGGTAGACCACCTGCGGCTGTTGATGGGCATGTCCATGGGCTGCATGCAGACCTGGATGTGGCTGGAGGCCTATCCCGGCTTCGTCGATGCAGGTATGCCGCTCGCTTGCCTGACGGTGCAGATCGCCGGGCGCAACCGGATGTGGCGCAAGATGGCGATGGATGACATCACCACAGATCCGGACTGGCACGGCGGCGAATACACGCAGCAGCCCCACGGCCTGATCTCCGCGCTCGATCTGCTGGTCATCATGGGTAGCGCTCCGTTGGAGATGCAGAAGGATTACCCGACCCGCGAATTGGCGGATGCGGACATCGCGGCCTGGTTCAAGGAACGCCTGCCGAAATACGACGCCAACGACCTGCTGTACCAATTGGATTCTTCCCGGGATTACGACCCTTCAGCGCGCCTCGGGGAGATCAAGACGCCGGTGATGTACGTGAACTCCGCCGATGACATGGTCAACCCGCCGGAACTCGGCATCGCCCAGCAAGCGATCAAGCAGGTGAAAGACGGCAAGTTCGTGCTGCTGCCCATCACCGACCAGACCCGTGGCCACGGCACCCATACGCTGCCGGCCATCTGGAAGGATTACCTGGCAGAGCTCCTCACCGAGAGCGGACACTAAGCACTACCGCCTGCAGGGACCTCGCGCGCAACCAGCCTGAAGGTACGGCCTGAGGTTGCAGGGCATACCCTTGGAGCGAGACACCCGGGTTAAGGATGCGCTATGGTACGTGCCAACCCAGCCGGCCCACGCTGGCGGGATGGAGCCCCGTCCTCGAGACGGGAAGACCGCGTACCGATAATCGGGGAAACATCCATGAAAAAGAAATCGCGTACCAGCGCCAAGCCGCTCAATAAAGCTCTCAACAAACCGCTCACTGAATTCACCATCCGCGGGATGATCATCGGCATCATCCTGTGTGTGATCTTCACGGCGGCGAACGTGTACTTCGGCCTCAAGGCCGGCCTCACCTTCTCCACCTCGATACCCGCTGTGGTCATCTCCATGGCGCTCTTGCGCTGGCTCGGCAACGCCACCGCCCAGGAGAACAACATCGTGCAGACCGTCGCCTCGGCGGCCGGCACCTTGTCCTCCATCATCTTCGTGCTACCCGGTTTCATCATGATCGGCTGGTGGACGGGATTCCCGTTCTGGGAATCCGCCGCCATCTGCGCCACCGGCGGCATACTCGGCGTGATGTACTCGATCCCCCTGCGCCGGGCGCTGGTCACCGACTCCGACCTGCCTTATCCGGAAGGTACCGCCTGCGCCGAGGTGATCAAGGTGGGTTCGGGCTCCGGCAAGGGAGATGATTCTGTGGAATCGGGCGGCGCCGGCCTCAAGGCCGTGCTCGCCGGCTCGATAGCCTCGGCCTTGTTCCTCGTGGTGGTGCAGACCCGGCTCTTCGCCAGCGACGTGGTGAGCTTCTTCCGCTTCGGCGACGACGACAAGGCTCCCGCCAGCGGCTTCGATTTCGCACTCTCCTTCGCCCTGTTCGGTATCGGCCACCTGGTGGGCATCACCGTGGGCATCGCCATGTTCGTGGGTGCGATCATAGGCTGGGCCTGGGGCGTGCCCCATTTCAGTGCGCTGCATCCGGCCGCCGGTGCGGCGGCGGACTTGGCTCAGGGCACCTGGAGCCACTACGTGCGCTTCGTAGGCGCCGGCGCCATCGCCATCTCCGCCATCTGGACCCTCATCAAGCTCATCAAGCCGGTGATCGGCGGCCTCAAGGGCGCTATAGCTTCCTCGAAGGCACGCAAGACCGGCAAGGGCGCGAACCTGGCACGCACTGAACTCGACATACCGGTGGACCAAGTGGGTATCGTCTCGCTCCTCTGCATCCTGCCCATCTGCTGGCTGTTGTGGAACTTCGCCACCGGCGCGGGCTTGGGCGAGCACGCCCTGCTGCTGACCGTCGGCGGCATCATCATCGTGGTGGTCATCGGCTTCCTGGTGTCCACGGTCTGCGGTTACATGGCGGGGTTGATCGGCGCTTCGAATAGCCCCTTGTCGGGCATCGGCATCCTGGTAGTGGCCATCACCGCCCTGTTCCTGGTGGCCACGGTGAAATCCTCTCTGCCGCCGGAGATGGGCAAGGCGCTGGTGGCTTATGCGCTCTTCGTCACCGCCATCGTGTTCTGCGTGGCGGCCATCGCTAACAACAACCTGCAGGATCTCAAGACTGGCCAGTTGGTGGATGCCACGCCTTACAAGCAACAGTGGGCGCTGGTCATCGGCGTGCTCGCCGGTGCGATGGTGATCCCGCCGGTGCTAGATCTGGTGAACAAGGCCTACGGCTTCCTGGGCGCCCCGGGCGTTAACCCGGCCCATGCCCTACCGGCGCCCCAGGCGGGGCTGATCTCGGCATTGGGCTCAGGCGTGATCCAGAACAACGTGGACTGGTGGCTCATCATCACCGGCGTCTTCATCGGCATCGCCTGCATCGTGGTGGATGCTGTGCTGGTCAAGACCACGAAATCCGTACGCCTGCCGCCCTTGGCCGTGGGCCTCGGCATCTACCTCCCCACCGCCTCGACGCTGATGATCACCGTGGGTGCCGTGGTGGGCTGGTGGTTCGACAAACGTGCAGAGAGACATCCCAAGAAGAAGGCAGAAGCCTTGAAGCAGCTGGGTGTGCTCTTGGCCTCGGGCCTGATCGTGGGCGAAAGCGTGCTGGGGGTTGTGTTCTCGGCACTGGTCGTGTTCACTGCCAACCCCTACCCCATCGGCGTGGTGGGCGACGGCTTCTACACCGCCGGCCTGTGGATAGGCGGTATCGCCTTCGCAGCGGTGACGTTCCTGCTGTATCGCTGGACCGAGAAGTTAGCTTAAGCGGAAGTCCACCGATCAAGCCGTCGCGGCCACTGCCGCGACGGCTTTTTCATTTCCAGGCACAGACTTGCGATTTGTTCTGATCATCCAGCCAGGACTTGAGCGGCGCGAAGTAATCGATGATGGCCGAGGCGTCCGCCTCGCGCTCACCCGTGAGTGCCTGCATGGCGTCCTGCCAGGGCCGGCTCGCGCCCATGGCGAGCATCTGTTCCAGTTTCTTGCCCGCATCGCGGCTGCCATAGAAGCTGCAGGTATAGAGCGGACCCTCATGGCCCGCCGCCTGGCAAAGCGCACGGTAGAACTGGAACTGGTAGATGTCCGCCAGGAAGTAACGCATGTAGGGCACGTTGGCGGCGATATGGCTCTTGGCACCTGGATCGAAATCCGATTCGTCGCGCGCCACCGGCGGTGACACGCCCTGGTAATCGCGGCGCAGCTCCCACCAGACGGCGTTGTAGTGATCCGAGCTCACTTCGCCGTCGAACACCTTCCAGCGCCATTCGTCGATGAGCTTGCCGAAGGGCAGGAACGCCACCTTCTCCAGGGCCATCTGCATCTGCCGGTTGATGACCGCCTCACGGCTGTCCTCCGCCGCCGGTGCGAGCCCCACCTGGTGCAGGTATTCCGGGGTGATGGCGAGCCGCACGGTGTCGCCGATGGCTTCGTGGAAACCATCGTTGGCGCCCTGCTCGAAGAGATAGGGCTGTTCCCGATAGGCAAGGTAATAGTGCACGTGTCCGAGTTCGTGGTACGCCGTGTAAAGATCCTCGGCGGTGGGATGCAGGCAGGCCCGCAAGCGCAGGTCCGTGCCGCTGTCCAGGTTCCAGGCGCTGGAATGGCATTCCACTTCCCGGTCCCGGGGACGCACGAACTGGGAACGCTCCCAGAAGCTGGCCGGCAGGGGCTCGAGACCCATGGACTGGTAGAAGCTCTCCGCCGAGCCCGGTGCGAGCGTGCCATCGGGCATGCTGCCCACCATCTGCCGCGCCATCTCGAGCCGCGCTGCATGGATAGCATCCGACTCGGCAACGATGTCGTTCTTCGCAGCCTTGGCCAGCAGCTTCGCCTCCAGCACGTCGTACTGGCGCTGCAGCACCGCGTCCACGTCGGCACCCTTTACGCCGGGATAGGGCTGTACCAGCGGATAGATCTTGGTCCACTCCTGGGCCCACATGTTGCCGAGCAGGTGCGCGGGGATGGTGCCGTCCTTGCCCATGCGCTGCTTGCCGTAGGTGACGGTCAGGCGGTTATAGACGTAGCAATGCAGGGCATCGTAAAGCGGCTTCACCTGACCCCACAGGCGATCCGTGTCCTTGGCGAAGTCCGCAGCCGGCATGTCGTAGCCCGACTGCCACACGTCAGCCACGTTCTTGTAGCCTGAGTCGCGGGCACCCAGATTCGCGAGGGTCACGAAGCGCGCGTAATCGTCGCGCATGGGCTTGGCGAGATCGTGCCAGCCCTGCCAAGCATCCAGCATCGCGCCATAACCCTTGGAGGTATAGTTGGCGGGATCGCCTAGTACCGCCTGGAGTTGTTCCAGATCCTGGCAGGAATCCTTGCCCTTGGGGCAGTACTCGGCGCTGGCGAACCAGGACTGCATCTCAGCGGCGGTGTGCGTCATCTCCAGGCGCTTGTCCGGATCGTTGGGCGGCAGGAAGGGGGCGGATAGGCGCAGCAGCTTGAACTGGCGGGCCGTGTCCGGATCCATCTCCACGCCGTCGAAGCGCTTGGACTCCGTGATAGCCTGGCCGAGATAGTCCAGGGCGCGGTCGTCCGCGTGGGCTGTGATGTCGTCAGTGTCGCCATCTTCGTAGGTGCTGTTCACCCACTGGGCCTCGCTATCCTCGAAGCTCAGCTCCTTGAGACGGCGATCCACGTCAGCGATGAAGCGCTTGGCATCCTCCGCCGCCGGCTTCGCGGCGAGCCCGGCCGGGGCTTCCGCTTTATGGGAGCAGGCGGCGAGCGCCAGCACGCTGAAAGCGAAGGCCGCGGCGAGCCGCACCCAGATGAATCGCACCCGGATCACCTCACTCGACCCCGCCCATGAGCTTGCTCATCGGCCGGGAGAAGACCAGGAACAGGAGGCCGGCGCCGGCGCCCAGATACACGATCTGCATGAACACGTCGGGCATCTGACTCAACTGGCTGGGATCCAGTTTGCCGCCCATGAGGCCCGCGAACACGTTGCCGAGGGACAGGCCCATGAAGAAGGTACCCATCATCTGGCTGACATAGCGCGGCGGCGCGAGCTTGGTGACGGCGCTCAGGCCAACGGGACTTAGCAGCAACTCGCCGACGGTGTGGAAGAAATACGTGACAATCAGCCAGTAAGGCAGCGCCAGGGCGCCGTGCGCCACCACGTGGGCCGCCCCCACCATCACCAGGAAGCCCACCGCCATCATGATGAGGCCAAGACCGAACTTCGCCGGCGTGGAGGGGTTGAGATTCTTCGTGGCGAGCTTCAACCACAGATAGCCGATGAAGGGCGAGAGGGTGATGATGAAGAAGGGTTGCACGCTCTGGAACCAGCCCGCCGGGAACACGTATCCCAGCACGTCACGATCCGTATAGCGCTCGCCGAAGATGTTCAGGGAAGATCCGGCCTGCTCGAAACCGGTCCAGAACAGCGCAGCGCCGGCGAACAAGAGGAAGATCACCATCACCCGCTTCTTCTCGATGGTGGTGAGCCCGCCCAGCACCAGGATATAGGCGAAGAACAGCACCGCCGCGATGAAGATGCCCCAGCCGGTGTAGCCAGCGGCGGTGTTCACGTCGAAATGCAGCCAGCCGAGTTGGAGCGCCAGGCCGAGCAGCGCGAGCGCCGCGAGGAACACGCCCACAGCTATCCAGCCCCGGCCCCGCATGCGTGGGTCGCCGCCGTGGCTGGGCTCGGCACCCGCCCCCATCAACCAGTGTTTGGTGGAACGGAACCAGAACGCCCCCCCCAGCATAACGATGCCGCAGAGCAGGTAACCCCAGTGCCAGTTGTAGGTCTCGGCCACGTAGCTCACCGGCAGCGGCGCCACGAAGGCACCCAGGTTTATGCCGGAATAGAAGATGGAGAAGCCCGCGTCGCGGCGCACACCGCCTTCGGGATAGAGCTGGCCCACGATCACGCTGACGTTCGGCTTGAGCAAGCCGGTGCCCAGTATGATGAGCACGAGGCCGAGACAAGCGCCGCTCAGGCCGCCCGAGGGCACCGCCAGGGAGAACTGGCCGAAGGCGATGAGGATCGCGCCGTAGAACACCGCTCTCTGCTGCCCGATGAGTCGGTCGGCTATCCAGCCGCCGGGCAGGGCCAGGAGATACACGAAGCCCACGTAGAGCGCATAGATGCCGGCCGCCTGCTTGTCATCGAGGGCGAGACCGCCGCGGTGATTGATGACCGCATCGCCGAGATAGAGGATCAGCATGGCCCGGAGACCGTAATAGCTGAAGCGTTCGAAGGCCTCGGTGAAGAACAGGTTCATGAGACCCAGCGGATGGCCGAACAGGGTCTTGGTCTGGGAGGCGGACGGGGCCTTAGCCATGGCGGATCCCGGATTGAGCAGGGTTGCGCCAGAGCATCCCGGTTTGGGCACCCCTCGTCAACCAGAAACCTTCGGGATTATCGGGAACTACCCTAAGAAAGGGCTTTCACGTAGCGGCGGCCGTCGAATCCATAGCCGAGATGCTCATAGAACCGGTGTGCTGCCTCCCTGTGCAGGACGGTGGTGAGACTCACCTTCGAGACGCCTCGTTCCGCAAACCAGACTTCTGCCGCCGCGAGCAGGCCGACCCCCACTCCGCTGCCACGCAGGGTCTCATCTACCACCAGGGCCGTGATGTAACTATGCAGACCGTCACGATGGAAGGCTGGGAACACCATGAGGCTGATCATACCGATGACCCGGCCCTCGCGCTCGGCCACCAATGCCTGGATGCCCTGGTCATCCTTCACGCGCTCGATAGGGGCGGACACCCGCACTGCGTCACTGGGGTAACCGAGCTGAGTCATCAGCGTAGCGATGACGGCAGCGTCCTGCATCTCCGCCGGCCGGACGCTGACGCTGCTCACGCCTGCTTCTCTTCTTCCTGCTGCGCATCCACCTCCCGGGAGCCAGGCACCATCAACCGCGCCATGATCATGCCGATCTCGTAGAGCAGATAGATGGGCACCGCCAGGAGCGTCATGGACACCACGTCCGGCGGCGCCAGGAGCATACCGACGAAGAAGGCGCCCACTAGTGCATAGGGCCGCACTTTCTTCAGACGCCGCGGCGAGACGAAGCCCGCCCACACCATGAGCACGATGGCTACCGGCACCTCGAAGGCGAGGCCGAAGGCGAAGAAGATGGTGAGCACGAAATCGAGATACGCGTTGATGTCAGTCATCACCTTCACGCCGGCCGGCGCCGCCGTGGTAAGGAAGGCGAAAGCCACCGGGAACAGCACGAAGTACGCGAAGGCCACGCCTGCATAGAAGAACAGCACGCTGGACACGAGCAGCGGCAGGAACATGCGTCGCTCGCTCTTATAGAGGGCGGGCGAGATGAAACGCCACAGATGGTAGAGAAACACCGGCACCGCGAGGAACAGCGCCACCACCAAGGTGAGTTTCATGGGCGTCATGAACGGCGAGGCCACGCCAGTGGCGATCATGCTGCTGCCTTCCGGCAGGCGCTCCAGCATGGGCCGCGCCACCCACTCGAAGACCCGGTTCTGGAAGGGGAACATGCAGAAGAAGATGATGAGCAGCGTGGCCACCGAATGCAGCAGCCGGCGGCGCAGCTCCAGGATATGGGCGATCAGCGTGGGGCTGACGATGGACTCGCCGGGCGGATTATCCTCTGGGGCCGCCATGCTTCACCGTATCGGAGACCACGCTCTTCACTTCACTCGCGGCCGCCTCGACGCCGCCACGCGCGGCGGCGGCAGCACGTTTCATCTCTTCGGCCGCCAGCTCACGCTCGATCTGCTCGTTGAAGTTGCGCAACATGGCGCGCGCTTTGCCCACCCACAGGCCCACGGTACGGGCCAGCCCCGGCAGGCGCTCCGGTCCGAAGACGATGAGCGCCAGCACGAAGATGAGCGAGAGTTCCCAGAAGCTGCCCTCGAACATGGCTTAAGGCATCAATGCTTGTCGTTCGGGGTCCCGGAGCCGGGCTTGCCGTCACCGCCGGCGTTGCCGCCCGGGCTGTCACCGTCGTGCATGGCTTTCTTGAAGCTGCGCATCGCTTTGCCGAGATCCTCGCCGATCTTGGGCAGCTTGCTGGTGCCGAATACCAGCACGATGATTATGAGGAGCAGGAGGAGTTTGCCGACGCTGAATTCCATGGAAATGACCTGCGGGCGCGTTTGCCCGTCCGGAGCAGTGGTAGAGAGGGATATTTTACCCCGCACTGACCCCTGCAAACATACCGGGAATAACAGCAATTACTGGAATAAATGCCGCTTGGACCTGAACACGGGGGCTCACTGCACAGCAGTGAGCGGGCCGTCAGGAAGACGGCCCTGGGTCGGACCCGTAGCACGATGCGAAGGGGACGGTGCGCACGGGTTCTACCGCGCGAGCGAATCGGAAAGGTTAGGAAAACCTTTCCGATCAGAATGCAAGCGAAGCGGCTCGCGGGAATAACAGGAATAAACGGCGTCAGGCCTTGGTACTGAGACTGTCGGCGAGCTTCTGCGCCTGGCCTAGGTCCAAAGCGCCGCCGTTCAGACCGTCGCCGACGATAGCGCCCAGAAGGTCCTGGCCCACCGCCCCGCACAGGGCCCGCACATCCTCAAGCGTAGCCACGCTGCCTGCGGCGATCACCGGGATGGCGAGGACGCGTGCCACTTCCGCCGCCGCCTGCATCCCGCCCACGGCAGCGTCACCCACCGGGGTATACACGATGGCGGCTACGCCTTCCCGCTGGAAGTGTTCCGCCACCTCCGTCACGTCCGTGTCCGACATCTTCGACCAGCCTTCGGCCGCCACTTTGCCGTTCTTGGCGTCCAGGCTCACGATGATGTGGCCCGGGTATTCGAGACAGAGATCGTTGACGAGATGGGGTGCAGTGGCGGCACGGGTGCCGAGCACCACGAAATCCGCGCCTGCTTCTATATAGGGAAGCACTGTCTCTTCGCTACGCATGCCGCCGCCCACCTGCACCGGCACGCCGGGGCAGGCGGCCACGATCTCCCGCAAGAGCGCCGTGTGCGCCGGTTTGCCGGAAGCGAGACTGTCGAGATCGCTCACATGCAGGCGCCGCGCGCCCGCCTTCACCCACTGGCGTGCCAGCGCCACCGGATCATCGGCATAGGCCGTGGTCTCGTTGCCCTTGCCTGGCTTGCGGCGCACGCACTTGCCGCCCTTCAGTTCCATGGAGGGGATCAACAACATGCGAGTCGTCCTTTATATGATTTCCGCACAAGCCGTCCATGGGCTTGTGCAGACTCGCGCGCGCAACACCTATGCGGTGGGCACGGCATACCCCTGTCGTGGCTCAATAGCTCAGGACATTGCATGGGAGACTCAGTAGTGGATGGGACCCATGGGTGTTGCGGGGAGCGCTGGCGAGATGTGCCTTAAGGTTCTCAGATTCGGTCACGGGGAGCGTTTCTATAGCATAGGCCAAAAGCCGTCTTCGTCAATGCACCTCAAGCCCCATCCGGCGGCATCTCCAGCCAGAAGGTGACCGGTCCGTCGTTCGTGAGGCCCACCTGCATGTCGGCGCCGAACACCCCGCAACCCACCGGGCTATGCAAGCCGGCAGCACGGGCACATATATAGCTGAAGAGGCGCTCGCCATCGGCAGGCGAGGCCGCCGGCGTGAAGCTCGGCCGTTTGCCTTTCCGGGTATCGGCCGCCAGGGTGAACTGCGGCACCAGGAGGAGCCCGCCCTGCACCTGGGTCAGGTCCAGGTTCATGCGACCTTCGCTGTCGGGGAACACACGGTAGCTGAGGAGCCTTTCCAGCAAGCGGTCGGCTTCAGGGAAGCCATCGCCCTGCTCCACACCGATGAGCACCAGGAGTCCGCGGCCTATACCGGCCACCCTCGCCCCAGCCACCGTCACCGAGGCCTCGCTCACCCGCTGCAAGAGCCCGATCACAGGACGGGAAGCTCCCGGGCAAAACGGTCCGTGAGTTCCACGAGCTTGCTGCGCGTGCTGGGTTCGCCGGCCGCATGGCCTGCGTCCGGGATGATGTGCAACTCCGCCTCCGGCCAGGCCTGCTTCAAGCGCCAGGCGGACACCGGCGGGCAGACCACATCGTAACGGCCCTGCACGATGACCCCCGGGATGCCACGCACCCGGCGCACATCGCGAATCAGCTGATCCTCAGCCAGGAAGCAGCCGTTGATGAAGTAATGGCATTCGATGCGCGAGACGGCGATGGCCACCTCGGGCCCGGTGTAGAGGCTCACCAGGGAATCGCTGGGCAAGAGCGTCGAACAGCGCGCCTCGAACAGTGACCAGGCTTCCGCCGTACGCCGACGCACTTCCAGGTCCGCATCCGTGAGACGCCGGTAATAAGCCCGCAGCAGATCGCCGCGTTCCGCTGTGGGGATGAGCGAAAGGAAGTCATCGTAGTGCTCCGGGAAGATGTGCTTGAGACCGGAGTAATAGAACCAGTCGAGTTCCGCGCGGGTGGCGAGGAAGATGCCGCGCAACACCAGAGCCCGCACCCGCTCCGGGTGGGTCTCGGCGTAGAGCAGCGCTAGGGTCGAACCCCAGGAGCCGCCGAACACCACCCACTTCTCGATGCCGAGCAGCCTGCGGATGCTCTCCATGTCGGCCACGAGAGCGGGGCTGGTGTTGCCGGCGAGTTCCGCGTGGGGACGGGAGCGGCCGCAGCCCCGCTGGTCGAACAGCACGATGCGGTAGCGGGCGGGATCGAAGAAGCGCCGGTTATCCGGGGTGCAGCCGCCGCCCGGGCCGCCGTGCACGAACACCACCGGCAGCCCCTGGGGGTTGCCGCACTCTTCGACATAGACCTCGTGGGGCTGATCCACCGCCAGGCGGTGGACGGCATAGGGCTCCAGGGGTGGGTAGTAGTCGGCCATAAGGAGCGGTTTCCTTCAGGGTCGCCCGAGCGGGCGGAGCTCTAGGAGCTTGTAGGGATTGTCCTACGGCTTCTGTCGGCATCCGCTGGCTTTAAGCCTCACCCGCCAGGGCCAGAGTAACACCTGCCTGAACCGCCATGGAATGGCGGGACAAGGATGTATCTAGGACCGGGGCCCGGGTAGGACGAAAGGATTCAGGCCCATCGATGTGGTGCAGTAGCACCAATCACCTCCAGCCAAGAAGGCTCTCCCCGGCGGTCCCCTTACCGCCGGGGTCTTTTATATCTCTTCTGTAAAAGGCCATCCTTGGCCTTTTACAGATTCGTCGCGTCCGGTACAGGCCCGGACGCTTCTCCGCCGAAACAGTCACTTACGTGACTGTTTCGCGGGTGATGCTCCCGGCATCACGCCTATATCCAAGTACTGCTGTAATCCGAGCCCGTCGCAGTTGTGCTTTAATTGTTCTCTAAGACCGCTTGCCGGCCGACGCGGGGGGGGCCGTGTTCAGCATCGCCGCTCTGACCCATCTGGTGCGCACCCTCGCGCTGCCCCTCAGGGAAAGCGTGCAAGGCTGGCGTGAGCCCCGCGAACCTCCACCCCCAAAAGACCTGCGCGCGGATATGGACGAATTCGTCACCATCGCCACTTACGACAAAGTCATCGATGCGCACATCGCGCTGGGCCGGCTCTTGGCGGAAGGCATAGAAGCGCAGCTGTTCGACGAGCAGATGGTGCAGATGGACTGGCTCTACTCCATCGCCCTGGGCGGCATCAAGCTCCGGGTGACGCGGGGCGATGCGAAGGCCGCGCGGGAAGTGCTGGCGACGGATTATTCAGCGGTGCTGGATGAAGTGGACAAAGACGATACGGGAGACCGCCCGGGCTCCTAGAGCTCGAACATGATGTCGTCTTCTTCAGGCGTCGGGCTGTAGTGACGTTCGCCGTAATGCTGGAGGATGGCCGGCAATACTTCCTCTGCTCTCTCCACCACCCGCAACAGTTCCAGATCCTCTGGGCCTATCAGGCCTCCGCCCGCCATCTTCTGCTTCATCCAGTCCAAGAGCCCATTCCAGAACGCGCCTTCCACCAGCACGATGGGCACGCGCCGGCTCTTGCCGGTCTGGATCAGAGTGAGGACCTCCGCCAGTTCATCGAGGGTGCCGAAGCCGCCGGGCAACACCACATAGGCGCAAGCGTAGCGCACGAACATCACCTTGCGGGCGAAGAAGTGCCGGAACGAGAGCGTCAGGTCCTGATAGGGATTGACGTGCTGCTCATGGGGTAACTGGATGTTGAGACCGATGCTGGACGATTTGCCCGCGTAGGCACCCCGGTTGGCCGCCGCCATGAGGCCGGGGCCGCCACCGCTCACCACTGCGAAGCCCGCATCCGACAACAGACGGCCGATGCGTTCCGTCAGGCCATAGCGCGGATCTTCCGGCGCGGTGCGGGCCGAACCGAACACGCTCACCGAGGGCCCGATGGTCGAGAGCCGCTCGAAGCCTTCATTGAACTCCGCCATATAACGGCGGATCCTCGCCGCCTTCCGTTCCTGCTTGTCGTCTTCACTCATACATGTTCTCCTGGGACATCGCTCACACCGGCGAGAGATTGGCGTAGGCAACCACCAGCCACTTGGAACCCGCGGATTTGAAGTTCACCTGCACCCGCGCGTGGGAACCATCGCCTTCGTAATCCAGCACCACGCCCTCACCGAAGGTGGGATGCCGCACCCGCTGACCGAGGCTGAAACCCGTCGGTGCCATGCCGCCCAGGGCCGTGGCCGTGTATGGACGTGACACCTGAACCCGCGGGCGGATCTCTTCCACCAATTCCGCCGGCAGTTCCCTCAGGAAGCGTGAAGGTACGCCGTAGTTGTCCATGCCGTGCAGGCGGCGCTGCTCCGCGTAACTCATGAACAGCTCCTGCATGGCGCGGGTCATGCCCACGTAGCACAGGCGCCGCTCCTCCTCGAGGCCCTCCAGGTCATCGCTCGAGCGCTCATGGGGGAAGAGGCCGTCTTCCATGCCGCAGATGAACACCAGCGGGAACTCGAGACCCTTCGCGGAATGCAGCGTCATGAGCTGCACGCAATCTTCCCAGGCTTCTGCCTGGCCCTCGCCGGCCTCGAGCGCCGCATGGGACAGGAAGGAGGACAAGGCCGTCGTGCCTTCCGCTTCCTCCAGCACGAAGCTGCGGGCGGCGTTGACGAGTTCTTCCAGGTTCTCCACCCGGGCCTCGCCACGCTCACCCTTCTCGGCCTTGTAGAACTCCACGAGGCCGCTGCCGTGCAACGCCTGGTCCACCTGTTCGTAGAGCTGCAGGCCGCGGGCGCCGAGATCGATGTTGTGCATCAGCTTGGCAAACTTCTCGAAAGCCCCGCTCACCCGGGCCGGCTGCTGTTTCTCCGCAACGATGGCTTCCAGCGCCTGCCACAGGGAGAGGGAATCCCGCTTGGCCCGTTCCCGCAGGAGTTCCACGCTGCGGGTGCCTATGCCCCGGGTGGGCACGTTGATCACCCGCTCGAAGGAGGAATCGTCGTTGCGGTTCTCCATGAGCTTGAGATAGGCGAGCGCATCCTTGATCTCCTGGCGCTCGAAGAAGCGCAGGCCGCCATAGACCCGGTAGGGGATGCCCTCCAACATCAGCCGCTCCTCGAACACCCGCGATTGGGCGTTGGAGCGGTACAGCACCGCCACTTCGCTCCGCGTACCGCCCGTGTCCTGCCAGTGCTTGATGCGTTCGATGATGAACTGGGCTTCGTCCTGCTCATTGTAGGCGGCGTAGATGTGGATGGGCGCACCGTCACTGCCGGCGGTCCACAGATTCTTGCCCAAGCGCGTGGAGTTATGGGAGATGAGCGCGTTGGCTGCCTTCAGGATGTTGCCGGTGGAGCGGTAGTTCTGCTCCAGGCGGATCACCCGGGTACCGGGGAAATCCTTCTCGAAGCGCAGGATGTTCTCGATCTTGGCGCCGCGCCAGCCGTAGATGGACTGGTCATCGTCGCCCACCACGAAAGGCACGCCGCTCTCCCCAGTCAGCATGCGCACCGAAGCGTACTGGATGGCGTTGGTGTCCTGGAACTCGTCCACCAGGATGTGGCGGAAGCGCCGCCGGTAATGCTCCAGCAAACCCGGGTTCTTGAGCCACAACTCGTGGGAGCGCAGCAAGAGTTCCGCGAAATCCACCATGCCGCCGCGCTCGCAAGCCTCTTCGTAGGCGCGGTAGACTCGGAGCAGGCTGTGCTGCACGGGATCGTCGCTGTCCGGGATGTTCTTGGCGCGCAAGCCGTCGTCCTTGCGCGAGTTGATGAACCACTGGGCCTGGCGGGGCGGATAGCGCGACTCATCCAGCTCCAGGCTCTTCAACACACGGCGGATGAGCCGGTACTGATCCTCGGAATCGAGTATCTGGAAGGCCTGGGGTAACCCCGCCTCGCGCCAATGCTGGCGCAAGAGCCGATGCGCGATGGAGTGGAAGGTGCCTATCCACATGCCGGCGGCGGAGCCGCCCATGAGGCGCTCCACCCGGGCACGCATCTCGCCTGCCGCCTTGTTGGTGAAGGTGACCGCGAGTATGCCGAAGGGCGAGATGTTCTCCACCTGCAGGAGCCAGGCGATACGGTGCACCAGCACCCGGGTCTTGCCGCTGCCGGCGCCGGCCAGCACCAGGGTCGGTTTGGCCTCAGCGCTCACCGCCTCCCGCTGGGGAGGATTGAGTTGATCGAGGATCGCGGTCACATCCATGCGCGCATTTTACCCGCCGCGCCCGCTACCGTAGCATCAAGCATCCTCAGTACCGCAGATAAACCCGGAGTACCAGACATGCGCGCCGCGTTGATCTTCGCCGCCTTCACTTGCCTCCTGGGCTCAAGCGTCCAGGCCGCCACATCCGACACTCAGCAGCTGCTGGACCTGGAACAACGCTGGCTCACCGCCGCCATGCAGCACGATACCGCCGCGCTGCAACAGATCCTGGCGGACGACTTCGTGGACGTCACCTACCAGGGCGCGCTACGCGACAAGACCGATCACCTGCATTCCAGCCTGGCACCGGGTAAGACCAAGCAGACGCTGGAGGAACTCAAGGTGAGGCTCTACGGCGACACTGGCATCGTCACCGGACAGAACACCATCGTCGCCATAGACGGTTCGTTCACCTACCGTATACGCTTCACTGACGTGTTCGTGAGGCGCGACAGCCGCTGGCAGGCTGTGAGTGCCCAGGAGACCCCGGAGAAAACTCCCTAGACCATCGCTATACTGCAACGCGACATCAGGGAGAATAAGGCATGCGTGGCTTCACCGGTCTGATCCTGTGGCTGATATTGCTGGTGCTGTGCTGGCCGCTGGCGCTGGTGGCGCTCATCCTCTACCCGTTCCTCTGGCTCATCCTGCTGCCGTTACGGCTCGTGGGACTCACGCTGGACGCGGTGTTCGAGTTCCTCAAAGCCATCCTGTTCCTGCCGGCGCGCCTCCTGGGTGCACGGCCCGGCGGTGACTGAAAGCGAGATATCCATGACCGACATGAATACGAAACTCGACATCCCCACCCGTGCGCTGCATCTCGGCGTCGCCATCCTCGGCACCTGGGCCTGGTGGATAGGCGAGGATGCGGGTGATTACGACAAGCCGGTGCATCCGAACTTCACTCTGCACGAATACGTGGGCCTGACCTTCAGCGCGGTACTGGCGCTGCGCATCCTGTACGGCTTCTTCGGTCCCCGCGCGCTGCGCTTCAGCGCCTGGGTGCCTTATACCCGCGAACGCTGGGCCGCGGTGAAGGCGGACGTGCGTACCCTGTTCGGTCTCCGCATGCCGGAACCTGCCGTGCATCGCGGGCTGAACGCCGCGGTGCAGAGTGTGGGGCTCCTGCTCTTCACCTGGCAGGCCGTCTGCGGCACCGTCCTCAGCATGGTCATCGTCCCCGGCGAGCGGGCCGTGGGCTGGGTGCATACCCTCAAGGAGCTGCATCAGCAGGCGTCCATCTGGATACCGACCTATCTGGCCCTGCATGTGGGCGCCACCGTCCTGCATGCGCTCACGGGACGGCAGATATGGAAGAAGATGGCCTTCCTGGAATGAACTGCGCCCGGCGCACGGGCCTATACTTGAAGCGGGGCGGTGCTGCCGCTTATCGATGGGATGCAGTCCATGAGGCGCTTCTTCACGGCCCGGCAGCTTTCCTGGTCCACGTTGCTGATCCTGCTCGCGACCGGTGCCGCGGTCATGGCGGCAGGAGGCGGCGGCATGCGGTCATTCACGCTCACTTCATCCTCATTCCAGCCCAACGGCGCCATGCCGGCACGCTTCACCAGCGACGGCGACAACCTCTCACCGCCTCTCGCATGGACCCATGCACCGGTGGGCACCAAGAGCTACGCGCTCATCATGGACGACCCGGACGCGCCGGATCCCGCGGCACCGCAGATGACCTGGGTGCACTGGGTGGTGTACGACATCCCCGCCACCGTGTATGCCTTCGCCGAAGGCGCTTCGCAACACCTGCCGGCAGGCACCCGTGAAGGCCTGAACGACTGGAAGCAGACCGGTTATGGCGGCCCCGCGCCGCCCATCGGTCGCCATCGTTATTTCCACAAACTCTATGCCCTGGATACGGTGCTGCCCGACCTGAATAGACCCACCAAGGCCCAACTGGAATCCGCCATGCAGGGCCATGTGCTCGGCGAAGCGGAACTCATCGGCACCTATCAGAAGGCCGCTCATTGAAAGACCAGGCCGCCACCCGTCCTGCGATACCGGATTATCGCGCCATGGTGGCCACGGTGCTGGCTGAACTCGGCATCCCCGCTGACTACGCCACGCGCTGCAAGCTGGAAGTCTGCGAGGAAGCACAGGAACTGGTCAGCATCGGCGCCGACGTGCTCGGTCGTGAGCAGAAGCTCACGCCCAAGGCTGCGGCAGCCTGGCACGCCATGCGCGCCGCCGCCGAACGGGACGGCATCCAACTGCTGGTGGTCTCCGCCTTCCGCAGCTTCGACTACCAGCGGGCGCTGATCCTGCGCAAACTCGACAACGGCCGCAGCATCGCCGACGTCCTCAAGATCAACGCGGCACCGGGCTACAGCGAACACCACACCGGCCGGGCTCTCGACCTGACGGCACCGGACTGCCAGCCGCTGGAGCAGGGCTTCGAGACCACCGGTGCCTACGTCTGGCTCGTGAAGCACGCCCCGCGCCACGGCTTCCGCCTCTCCTATCCTCGCGACAACCCCCACGGCATCAGCTACGAGCCGTGGCATTGGGCATACATCGGCTGAACTTCTGAGTCGAGCGCCCGGACATCGATAAACAACTGGGGAGGGATGCATCATGGATTTCGCCAAGATCGAATTCATCACGGCCCTGTACGCAGGCATCGCGGCGCTCCTGGCCGTGGCACTGGCCATCCGTGTATCGGTGACGCGCGGCAAACAGAAGGTGGACCTGGGTGACGGCGGCAAGCAGGCGATGCTCTGCGCCATCCGCGCCCACGGCAACGCCATGGAGTACATCCCGATCACGCTGATCCTGATGCTCCTGCTGGAACTGCGCGGCAGCGCCCACTGGTTCCTGCACGTGGCGGGCATCACCCTCATCGTGTCGCGCCTGTTCCACGCCCAGGGCCTGATGCAGTCCGCTAAACTGACGCCGGGCCGGCTCGTGGGTAGCGGCCTGGGCTGGGCCTTGATCGTGGTGTTGGCATTGGACAACTTCTTCAACTTCATCTGATGCTCACGCTTCCCACGCCGCCCGCATGGGCGGCGTGGGGGTTTTGACCGGCCCCGCGCCTTTGCTAGACTGGCGTATGCGCAACAAATCCCTCGTAACCGCCGTTGCCTGCGCCGTCTTGCTCGCCGCCTGCAGCCGGCATGCACCCCAGGTGGATCCCGTGGCCTATCAGAAAGACATCGACACCTGGCGCGCCGGACGCATGGACCGCCTCACCGGCCCGGATGGCTGGACCACGCTCGTGGGGCTCTACTGGTTCAAGGAAGGCGCCAACAGTTTCGGCAGGGCCCCCGGCAACGACCTGGTGCTGACCAGCGGCGATTTCCCGGCCAAGGCCGGCAACTTCACCCTGGAGAAGGGCAGCGTGAGTTTCACGGCGGCCCCCGGCGCAGACATCCTGAGCGGTGGCAAGCCCGTGACCACACTCAAACTCGGCACCGACGCGGACCCCAATACCACCGTGCTGACCCACGGCAGCGTGAACTTCTTCGCAATCCAGCGCGGGCCGCGCTTCGGCTTGCGGGTGAAAGACAGCGCGGCGGATGCCCGCGTGCACTTCAAGGGCCTTGAGCATTACCCGGTGGATCAGCAGTGGCGCTTTGAAGCGCGCTTCGTGCCCTACACGCCCATGAAGAAGATCCCCATCATCAACATCCTCGGCATGGAAGAAGACATGGCTTCGCCGGGTGCACTGGTGTTCGACAAGGACGGTCATGAGTACCGCCTGGATGCGGTGCTGGAAGACGGCGAGACCGATTACTTCGTGATGTTCGCCGATCAGACCAGCGGCAAGACGACCTACGGCGCCGGCCGCTTCCTGTATGCGAGCCCCCCGGTGGACGGCGTGACGGTGCTGGACTTCAACAAGTCCTACAACCCGCCCTGCGCGTTCAGCCCTTACGCCACCTGTCCGCTGCCGCCGCCGCAGAACCGCTTGGCCCTAGCGGTCACGGCCGGCGAATTCAAATACGCCGGCGCGGGACACTGACGATCGCGATACATCCATGATTGGAATCACCCAGGCGACCGGCTGGCACGCGGCGCTGGCCGGTGGCTTGCTGGGTTTGAGCCTCGCGGCGCCGCCGGGCCCGGTGATGGCCATCATGGCCACCGCGGCGCTCCGTGGCCGGGTGCGGGAAGCGCTCATGACTGCCTTCGGCGCTATCTGCGCGGACTTCACTTGGCTCTCCCTCGCCATCCTCGGCGCCGTGACGATCCTCGACCGGCATCCCCGGGGAGTAGGGCTCATGGGCCTCGCCGGCGCAGCGCTGCTCCTGTGGATGGCCTGGGGGGCCTGGAAGGCCGCCCGGGCGGGGATACATGGCAATGACACCCCGGGTTCCTGGAAGCTCGGTTACATGACGGTGCTCACGAGCCCCTTCTCCCTGGCCTGGTGGCTGGCCAACGGCACCCTGCTCTACACCTCCTGGGGAGCGCCGGGCATCCTGGGGCTGTTCCTGTCCCTCTTCCTCTACACCGTGGCCTTCACCTACGCATTCCGCTGGTTGGGAGCCCGGGCGGCCCGCGCCGCCGTGGGGGTAGCCTATGGGAGCGTCCTGATGCTGGTGGGTTTCGGCCTCTATGTGGGTTGGGAAAGCCTGAAATTGCTGGGGTAGCCTCCGACCATTTGCTTGAGAAGGTCTGTCCCTGGCCTTTTCAGTGCGCCAGGCAAAAGCGGGGTTTTGCCCGGCTCCATTTTCAGGCCTGAAGCGCCTGGAAATGCCCGGCCCATCCCTGAACTACCCTCGACAGCGCTCCCGCCCCTATGGCTCAATAGCGCCAATTCAAAATTAAGGTAAATCGCCGTTCCTTTAAGGGCGCGGCCGATACCGAAGTCACTTCCGATCAAGGTGAGCGTTTCATGAACATCACCATCCCCCCCGGCTACAAGGGCCTCGTGGCCCTCGACAAGAACACGCACAAAGGCAAAGCCGCAGTTACCGGCCGCCGGCATGCCTTTGCCGCCGGACTCACCGGCGTCTATGTGGTGGCCGCCGAGTTCGTGCAGGCCGCGCGCGATTACCCAGTGGTCTTCGCCCAGGAACCGAACACCGGCGAATACCTGCCGCTCGCCATCACCGGTCTCAACCAGGAAGAGAACCTGTTCGTGGGCGACGACGGCGAATGGCAGAAAGACGCCTACATCCCCGCCTACGTGCGCCGCTGGCCCTTCTTCGGCGTGCGCATCACCGGCGAGGAAGCCAAGAACGGCAACATCCTCATCTGCGTAGATGAATCCGGCCTCGAAGCCTCGGACAAGGCGGTGTTCGACATGCAGGGCAACCCCTCCAGCGACTTCCTGCCCACCCAGACCCTGATCTCCGAGATGGAGGGCGCGCGCGTCCCCACCGAGCACCTGTGCAAGACCGTCAAGGAGTTGGGCCTCTTGGAGCCTTTCGAGGCCCATGCCTTCCCCAAGAGCGGCCAGGAGATGCGCCTGCGCGGCATGTTCCGCGTGAACGAGGAGAAGCTCAACGAGCTGCCGGGCAAAGACCTGAAACGTCTGATGAAGCACGGCGAACTGTCGCGCATCTACGCGCACCTCATGTCGCTGGATAATTTCAAGTTCCTGATGGACCGCGCAGCGGAGCGCCGCAAGGGTGCACGGCTCGTCTCCTGAAGACCGCAATCACCATTCCATACATATTTATAAAAGTGAGCAGCCATGGGCGTTGAAATCAAACTGACCGACAAGGAACTGCCGGTATCACCCGTGTTCGTGGATTTCCTCGCGCACATCGTGGACGGGCGTCAGTTCGAAGGCGCCGGCTGGCACGACCAGCTCTCCGAGGAACTCTCCAACGACCACGTGCGGGTCATGGAGAAGGCCCAGGAGAACGCGGGACGCATCATGGCGAGCGAAGCCGGCCAGCGGCATGTGGCGCGCGCCTACCAGCTGTTCCTCGCACTCATGACCGGCGACTTCGACCAGATCCGCGACATCCAGTTCAAGTACCATTTCATCAACATCATCGGCGTGCCACGCAACGGCGGCTCCTATCTCACCATGGAAGCCTATCGCGCGCTCGGCTTCGACGTGGACAAAGTGCCGAACGTGATCGCCCACGACGGCTTCCCGGAAGCCGGCCCGTTCCGCTTCCAGAAAGGCGCCAACAGCTGGATCTCGAGTCTGCAGACCATGGCCGAGTTCCTCACCATGGTCGAGATCTACTTCAGCAAGCACAAGCCGCATTACGGCAAGATCATGGTGCCGAAGAAGCTGCTCAAGGGCACCTACGCGGGCGGCTTCTTCCATCAGATCCTCGGGGAGTCGGTGGAACACATCCTCACCGTGCGCCATCCGGTCACCTCCGCCATCTCCGCCTACGAGAAGTCCGGCGGCCTGCCGGCGGACGGCAAGTTCAAGGTGCGCGGCAACATCGAGGAGTGGGTGCGGCGCGACCTGTCTTACACCTCGGGCTTGAGCAACGACGAGATGTTCCTCATGCCCTATTTCGACGCCTACCTGCACTACTGGGAGCAGTACCACTACTACGTGGCCACCACCGGCCTCTCGGCCAACCGCAACATGACGCTGGTGCCCTACGGCAAGGAACGCATGGAAGGCGTGTCCAAGAGCTTCCAGAACCGCTTCGAGAGCGGGCTACAACCCTCCGAGTTCAAGGTGTTCGCCAAGCAGGACCGGCATCCGGACTGGATCAAGCAGGCGGAGCCCGTGGTCAAGCGCGTGGCGGAAGTCTGGGACCGTGTGGGTCTGAAGTTCCCCTACAAAGAAGTCATGGAAATCTGGTGAGCAGGCTGGATCTTTTGGCTTCCAGCGTCGTTAACCATCCCTAGTGAGCCGACCAGCTCCGCCTTGCATGGCGGAGCGTTCGCCGTATGCAGCGAACCCTAGCTGGCAGCCAAAATCTCTCAGCCTGATATCCGACCAAGCAATCATTAGAAACCGGGCTCGCGAGGAGCCCGGGGGGTTCTATGTGTTAGAAACGGAACACCAGAAAATACATCAGAGCGATGTTCACGACCAGCAGCATGAGGCCAGTGGGTATCTGCACCTTGATCACGCCGTTGGGGTCAGGCAATTCCAGGAGTGCCGCCGGCACGGCGTTGAAGTTGGCCGCCATCGGTGTCATGAGCGTGCCGCAGTAACCCGCCAGCATGCCGATGGCGCCCATGATCGCCGGATTTCCGCCGTGCAGGTGCACCACCAGCGGCAGGCCGATGCCGGCGGTCATCACCGGGAAAGCGGCGAAGGCGTTGCCCATGACCAGAGTGAAGAGCGCCATGCCGACCCCGTAGGCCGCCACCACCGCGAAACCGCTGTCCACCGGGATGAAGCGCCCCACGAGTGTCGCCACCACATGGCCCACGCCGGCGGCAGCGAACAGCGCGCCCAAGGCCGCGAGCAATTGCGGCAACACCGCTACCGCCCCCACTGCATTCAATAGGCGCCGCGATTCAGTGAAGGGCGCCCGAAGCCGTTCCCGCAACATGAAGATGGCCGCGACGATGGCCGCGAGCACCGCCACTCCCAAGGCCACCAGCGTCGCATCCTTCGCCGCCACCAGCGGCTGGCCGCCGACGCTGAGGTACTTGAACGCCAAGCTACCGGCGAAGGTGACGACCGGGATCATGAGGGCGGGGATGAACAAGCGATTGCCGAAGCGCTCCGCCAGGCCGCGGCGCTCGGTCGCGTCGGGTTCCGAGACGCTGGACTTGCCCAAGCCTCCGATGCCGGCAGTGAGCGCCATGAGGATGGCCATGCAGCCTGTCACGAAGGGCGGCAGCCAGGAACCGAAGAGGAAGGTCACGGCATACAGGCCCCAGAAGCAGGTGCTCTTGTAACGCTTGGGATTCGCCCGGTCGCGGAAGTTGATGAGCGCCGTGGCGCCGAACATGAGTCCCGCCAGGATGTATATGGTGTCGAGACCGGTCACGGCTGCTTCTCCCGGGCGAGACGCCTGTCGAGCCGCATGAGGCGCACCCCATGGATAATGAAAACGGCGATGGCCGTGGGGATGGACCAGAGGGCGATCTGCATGGGCGTGAGGCTGATGCCGTTCTGTTCCAGGAAACCCTTGATGAGCAGCACCGAACCCATGGCGAGGAAGATGTCTTCCCCGAAGAACACGCCTATGTTGTCCACCGCCGCCGCGTGGGCACGGATGAGATAGCGGGTGTCATCGGCGAGCTTGCCGAAGCGGGTCTCGGCTGCGGCTTCCGCCATGGGCGCCACCAGCGGCCGCACCATCTGCGCATGACCGCCGAGGGAGTTCAGCCCCAGGGCCGCGGTGAATTGGCGCAAGGCGAGATAGGCGAGCAATACACGTCCGGTAGTGGCGCCGCGCACCCGCGATACAAGTGCCTGGGCCCGCTCCCGCAAACCGTTACGCTCCAGCATGCCGATGACCGGCAGAGTGAGCCACACCAGCGCCACGTAGCGGTTCTCGGTGAAGGCGTGACCGAATGCGGTGACGATGGCCACGGGACGGAGGCCGCCCGCGAGGCCGGTGGCGATGCCCGCCACCGTGACTACCAGGAGCGGATTCGCGCGCAACGCGAAGCCGACGATGACGATGGCGACGCCGACGAGTGTGAGCATGGGGCTCATGCTTCTTCAGCCAGGGAAGCCTTGAGGCCGCTCGCGAGATCGGGATAGCGCAAGGCGATATCCAGTTCCTCGAGCATCTTCAAGTTGTGGATGCGCTTAGATTCCTTGAGGAAGCTCATGAGACTGGGGCTCAAGGTCTTCTCCGTTTCCTGCATGGAGATGAGCGACGGTTTGGGCAGGCCCGTGAGTTCCGCCAGGGTGAGCAGATAGTCGGTGATGGTGGAAGGTTGGCCATCACTGACGTTGTACACGGAGTCCCGGGGCGCACGCGCCATGGCCGCATGACAGACGGCCACGAGATCATGGATGTGGATGCGGTTGGTGTAGCTGCATTGCTCCGGTCGGATGGTCGGCTGACCGGACTTGAGTCGTTCCGTGAGCAACCTTCCCGGGCCGTAGATGGCCGGTACCCGCAAGATCACCCAGGGTATGCCCTGCTCCCGACACCATTTACGTACCGCACCTTCCGCGGAGATACGCCGCTGGGCGCGGTAGGTGGAGGGGTTGAGGGGTGCGTTCTCATCTATCCATCGCCCGGCGCAGTCGCCATACACACCGGTGGTACTCATATAGAGGAACCGGGAGGGGATGCCGCTGATCTCGAGATGGGCCAGCAGCCGCTCGATGCGCACATCGTCCTTACCCACGTCCACCGGCGGTGCCAGATAGAAGAGCGCGGCAGCGCTTGAAGGGAGCCTCGGCAGGTCGTCCCCATCCAGGTCGCAGCGTATGGGTTGGATGCCCGCCGCCTTCAGGGCCTCGGCGCTCTCGGCCGAACGCACCACGCCCGTGACTTCCCGGCCCTCGGCAAGATACGGCACCGCGAGCCGGCGGCCCACGTCGCCGCAGCCGATGATGAGCACGTTGTTGGCGGGAGTAGCATTCATTATTTGCGAGGATTATGCGGTCATGGTGGCGGCTCGGCAATCAGATGTAGATGCTTGCCGGATGTCTGACTGCATGGGAGGATGTTCCGGCACTTGGGGTGCGATTAGGATTTAAAACATAATCAAAGGGATACATCATGGACGGGGAACCTGCTACCGAGATCAAATTCTTCGACGTCAGCTCCCGCATCGGCCGGCTGCGTTATCTGGCCTATGCCGTCGGACTGATGCTGCTGATGCTCCCCGTGTGGCTCGTAGGAGGGGCGCTCTTTGCCTTCAAGCTGCGCTTGCTCGCCGGCGTGCTGCTGGCAGTGACTTATATATTCTTCCTAGTAGTGGGCGTGACGTTCATGATACGGCGACTCCACGATATGAATTTGAGTGGATGGTGGTTGCTGATTTTTCCGATCGTAATATTGACTGCCGTTATCGGGATATTCGCCCACGGTTCTGTGGTTTTGACTTTGATAAACATACCGCTCGTACTCGCGGAACTGGCGCTTTCGCTGGGAATCCTGTTCTGGCCTGGCACGAGTGGCGATAACCGCTTTGGCCCGCAACCGCCGCCCAACACTGGCTGGGTCATCGTGGGTGCCTGGACATATATCCTAATCATCCCGCTCATGGGCATCCTCGCGGCCATCGCCATCCCGGCTTACCAGGATTACATCGCACGTTCGCAGATGTCGGAAGGCATCCAGCTCGCCGGGAGCGCCGAAGTGCCTGTGTCTGAGTTCTATGAGAAGAACAAGACCTGGCCGACGGACATCTCGTCTCTGTATCCAAAATCCGGACCAGTGGGCAAGTATGTGGAGACCATCAGCACCTCCACATCGGCTGACGGTTCCTTCGGCGTGATCGCCACCATGAAACAGACCGGCGTGAATCGGTTCATCTCCGGTAGGGCGGTGGAGTTGTGGACCGCCGATGGAGGCAAGACCTGGTACTGCGGGCCTGCCAGCAACAATGCTGTGGATCCGAAGTACCTGCCGACTATGTGCCGCAACGGGAATCCTCCGCCGCCCTGATCCGCACCTCATCAGGCATAATCTTCCGATGCCCTGCTTAAGTCAGGGCATCGTCTTTATAGAGGAACTCATGGCGAAGACCGTCAGCCTCACGCCTTCAGGCAAGCGCTTCCAGGTGGAAGATGGCGAGACCGTGCTAGCTGCGGCGCTGCGCCAGGGCATCCATCTGCCCTACGGCTGCCGCACCGGCAGCTGCGGCACCTGCCGCGCGCATCTCACGGTGGGCCAAAGCCATTACCCGGACGGGCCGCCGCTGGCCATCACCGCCTTGGAAATGCAGTCCGGTGAGACGCTCTTGTGCCGCGCCGTGCCCTTGAGCGACCTCACGGTGGAGGCGGAAGAGATCACCGCCATGGCGAAGCTGCGGGTCAAGGCGCTGCCTTGCCGCGTGGCCCGCATCACGCCGCTCGCCCATGATGTGATGGGCATCTATCTGCGCCTGCCGGCGGTAGAGCGCATGCAGTTCCTGGCGGGGCAGTACATAGACATCCTGCTGCCGGGCAATCGCCGGCGTAGTTTCTCCCTCGCCAACCCGCCCCATGACGATGAGTTCCTGGAGCTGCACGTGCGCAACGTGCCAGGCGGCCTGTTCTCCAAGGAAGTGTTCGAGAATCTCCCGGTGGGTACACTGCTGCGCATCCAGGGGCCCCTCGGCACCTTCTTCCTGCGGGAGGACTCAGCACGGCCCATCATCATGATCGCTGGCGGCACGGGCTACGCGCCCATCCAGGCCATGCTGCGCCACCTCTTCGAGAACGGCCGGGATAGGGACATCGTCTTCTATTGGGGCGCCCGCGCCGCGCGCGATCTCTACGCCGACACGCGCTTGAGGGAGTGGACGAAGAGCCAGACGCATTTCCGCTACGTGCCGGTGCTCTCGGAGCCTATGCCGGAAGACCACTGGAGTGACCGTACCGGTTTCGTGCACGAAGTGGTGCTGAAGGACTTCCCAGATCTAGCGGGCCACGACATCTATCTCTCGGGTCCGCCGCCCATGGTGCAGGCGGCGCGCGCGGCATTCCCGGCCCAGGGCGCCGACACATCGCGCATGTTCTCCGACAGCTTCGACTTCCCGGCGGAAGTGCGTGCTGCTTTAGAGGCTGCGAGCGGGAAACACGCTCCCACCTGAAACATTGTCACGCGACGGTCACGCTGCTGCGCATCTTTTGACCAGATCCTGTACGTCACCTCTGCAATAAAAGCTTAACGCCGCTTTCACAATCCGGCGTTATGGTAGCTGCGCAAGCAATACACAGCGCAGATACCGCCGCAGGCCTCCCATGTCCGAATCCGCTCAGCTCCATGAGCTCGTGATCGCCGCTCAGGGCATCCCACCGCACCTCAAGGTCGCGGACGTGGCAGACATGTTCATGGACGACAGCCACGGCAAGCTCCTGTCCCTGCCCGTGCTGGACGGGGATCGGCCCGTGGGCCTCATCAGCCGCGCGCGCATGCAGCAGGTGTTGTTCCGGCAGTACGGCCGCGAGTTGTACGGCAAGCGCCCGGTCACCTCCATCATGAACGATGCGCCGGTGGTGATCGAATCCAGCACCGACCTCACGGAAGCCAGCAAGACCGTCAGCGAACGTCTGCAGTTCCCGGTGACCGAAGACTTCATCATCACCCGCAACGGCAAATACCTCGGCATGGGTGCGGTCATGCATCTCCTGCGCGCCATGGATGAGCGCCTGACCAAACAGGCCGTCGAGCTGAATGCTGCGCTGCAGCAGCTCAAGGCCTCGCAGCTACAGCTCATCCAGTCGGAGAAGATGGCCTCCTTGGGCCAGATGGTCGCGGGCGTGGCCCATGAGATCAACACGCCGCTCGGCTACGTGAAGAACAACATGGAGATGATGGAGATGTTCTTCGGGAGTTCCCGGGAGATGCTGCAGGGCTGCGGCGGCCTGGTGGACACGTTGCTCTCCCCCTTCGTCACCGAAGAGGAGCTGCAGGCCAAGCTCCAGGGAGCCACGGCCCTGAAAGAAAGCCTCGCCAACAGCAATGCCGACGACCTGGCGAAGCTCTTCGCCGACACCCATTTCGGCATCGATCGCATCAGCGAGATCGTCATGAACCTCAAGAACTTCAGCCGCCTGGACCGGGCGCTCGCGGCTGACGTGGACATCAACGAATGCCTCGACAGCGCGCTCCTCCTGGCGCGCAACGTGCTCAAGAACCGGGTGGAAGTGGTACGCCAGTATGGCGAGCTGCCGCGCATCGCCTGCATGCCCTCCCAGATCAACCAGGTGTTCCTGAACCTGCTCACCAACGCCGCCCAGGCCATCGAGGAGCGGGGCCGCATCCTGGTCAAGACCGAAGCGGACGCCGCCTGGCTGCGGGTCACGGTGCAGGACACGGGCAAGGGCATCCCCGCGGATGTGCTGCCCAAGATCTTCGACCCCTTCTTCACCACCAAGGCCGTGGGCCAGGGCACCGGCCTAGGGCTTTCCATCAGCTACGAGATCATCAAACAGCACGGCGGCGACATCCGCGTCACTTCCCAACCCGGCAAGGGTGCGCGTTTCACCGTGCAACTGCCGGTCGCTGCTAGCGCCGGCGGCGAAACCTTACTTCTGGAGAAAGCGTCATGAGCGACAAGGCCACCTTACTGTTCGTGGACGATGAAGAGCGGGTACTGCGCTCGCTCGAAGTGCTGTTCAAGAACCGCTTCCGGGTACTCACCACCACCGACGGCAGCGAGGCGGTGGCCATGGTGCGGCGCGAACGGGTACACGTGATCGTGAGCGACCAGCGCATGCCCATCATGACCGGGGTCGAAGTGCTGCGTCGGGTGCGGGAAGCCTCGCCCAATACCATGCGCCTCCTGCTCACGGGCTACTCGGACCTGGAAGCCATCGTGAACTCGGTGAACGAAGGCGAGATCTTCCGTTACTTGAGCAAACCCTGGAGCGCCAAGGAGATCCTCGTCACCGTGACCCAGGCGGCTGAGATCGCCTTGAGTCTGGAGGAAGCCGCCGGCGCCGAACCCCAGGGCGTCGCGCCGGGGGTGCTGGTGATAGATGAAGATCCCACCGTGGCCGAGATGGTCAAGGCCATCTGCGGCCCGTCCCGCCCCGTGAAGTGGAGCAGCGATCTCGATGAGGCTTTCGAGACGCTGGCCGGCAGCGACATCGCCATCGTGGTCTGCGACATCCGCCTGCGGGGCCGGGACATCTCGGCGGCGGTGAGGGCGCTCAAGGAGAGCAATCCCCTGATCCTCACCATCGTGCAGACCCAGTTGCAGGACGTGGAGATGCTGCGCAGCCTCATCAACCACGGGCAGATCTACCGCTTCCTGCCCAAACCCGCGCGCCGCGGCCTCCTGGAGATGAGCCTGCATGCCGCCTCGCGGCGCCATCTCTCGCTCATGTCCGCGCCCAAGCTCGCTAACCGCTACCAGGTGAAACGCAACGACCTGGCGCCGGTGGCAGCTTTATCCATCCGTCTCTTCGGTTATCTCGACCGCATGCGTCAGGGTAAGGGCTTCTGAAACCTTCTTAAAGGCTGCTCGGCAACTGCTCCCTGCGTTGCTCTACCGCCTACGTCCCTGTAGGCGTGCGCTTGGCGTGCCTACGCTTTTGACCAGGGATGGTCTTATGCCGTGAAGGGCACGGACGCCCGAGAACGGCCGCGACGCCTTTAAGAAGGTTTCAAGAATTTATATTTTCAGCGGCGGAGCGAAGGGACGCGCCTTAATCCATCCAGATAATTAGAGAAACGAGCCACGGAACTGGCGCTGTCGGTGGCGGCCCAGGAGACGGCGGCGTGGTCCCGTACCGGCTCGGCCAGGGGCCGCGCCAAGTGGTAGCCCTGATGCAGACGCACCCCGAGGCTCTGCACCACGGCGTAGTCTTCCACCGTCTCTATGCCTTCCGCCACCACCCGGCAGCCTAAGCGTGTGGCCATGCCGCCGATGGAACGCACGAACTCGCGCTTCACGTTGTCGGTGCTGATGTTCTCGATGAAGTGGTGATCTATCTTCACGTAGCTGGGGCGCAGCTCCGACCACAGACGCAGGCCGGCGTAGCCCGCGCCCAGGTCGTCGATGGCAATCTCGAAACCCGCCTCGGTGTAATGGGCCACGGCGGCCTTCAACACGTCGTAATCGTCCAGGGGCTGCTGTTCGGTGATCTCGATCACCACCCTCTCCGGCGACAGCTTCACTTCGCTCAGGAGCCGCAAGGTCTCGCCCGGGCGGAAGGTGGGCTCCATGAGGCTCAAGGGATTCACGTTGAGGAACAGGCGGCCCGGCAGGCCGAGTTCCTGGAAGCGGCGGATGGCCAGCTCCCGGCAGACGAGGTCCAGCTCGAACAGGCGGCCGGTCTGGGTGGCCGCCTGGATCAACGGCAGCGGTGCATGCAGCGCGCTATTGGAAGGCCCGCGGGTGAGGGCTTCGTAGCCATAGACCTGGGCGGTGTCCGACTCTATCAGCGGCTGATAGAGCGTCTGTATCACCCGGTATCTGAGGATGTAGTCCAGTTCATCGGCGATTGTCTGGTCCATGGGACCTCCCATGCGGCATATGTGTATTCGCTTGTGGAACTACGATAAAGCCACTCCATGAACAAGGCGTGACACTTGCGCGACAGTAGGCCGTCAGCGATGGGCGGATACGAGAGGTACTGTACAAATGCACATGGGAAGGGGTCAGCCGCCCTAAGGGCTGCCGCAAAAGATTCAATAAACCAAAACCTGGCTGCCATCTTGGCGGCTCATGCTTGCGTTTGTTGAGATTTCGACCGGTTCCTCCGCTGTCCCCCAAGTTGCCCCGGCTCCAAAAAGCCGGGGCCTTTTTATGAGGCCCACACAAAGCTGCTCGGCACTTGCTCCCGGCAGTGCTCTACCGCCTACATCCATGTAGGCGTGCGCTTGGTATAACTTCGTTGCGGTCCGGCTCGCCGTCCTCATGCACCGAAAAGTGCACTCCGGGTGCTCGCCTCCCGCGCCTCGTTCTACCTTCGCTCGCGACGCTTTCTGAGGGCCTCAAAAGACAGTGAATTGATTGGAAAGACTAAAGACTTCGGGAAAACCAATCTCAGCGGATGTGATAACCCGCCACTTTCCAATCGTTACCGACCCGCATCAGGATGACGGTCTCCGCCGCCTGAGCCTTGTGCTCGAAGGATGCCTGCTCAAGTATCGCCCAGTACTGCCCGTCCGGTGCGCCGGGCATCGTGGTGGTGTATTGGGTATCTACCACGATGCGGGAGACCACTTTCCCGAGCGGCGTGCGCACGGCCTGCAAGCCCTGCTCCCAGGCCGATTCGCTCTCCGCGACCTGCAGCATCGGCGCCGTCTGTTTCCAGCTCTCGGCATAGTGACCGCTGTCCACCATGGCCAGCCAGGTATCGGCGGCTTTCACGGCTTCCACCGCATCCACCGGCACGGCGGCGTGGACCGCGCCCGCTGCGAGCATCAAGACTATCCCTGCAAACATGCGCTGCATGGTGACTCTCCTGTCAGCAAGGGTTCAGGGTGAAGGCTGTCCGCCGCCGGAAGGGGTGCCGACTTCGGGCGGCATCATGCTCACGGGTTTGGCGCGCTTCGTGAGTCTCTTCGCTGCCTTGGATTTCTTGGCAGGTTTCTTCCTGGTCTTCTCTTTCTTCGGTTTCTTCTTCTTGGTCTTCGCCTTCACAGCCTTGCCGGCCTTCTTGGCTTCCGCATGCAGGGCCTGCAGCACCTTATCGAAGGACATCACCACGTTCAGGGTGCGTTGGATCAGGCTGTGAGCCTGTTTCTCCCGCAGGTCCATGGCTTTGCCGCAGTGCTTGCACTTCAGGGATCTGTGATTCTTCGCCCATTTGAGGCGGGGGTGCTGGAGCTTGCCGCAATGAGGGCAGCTCACATGCACCGGCGTGTCTTTCAGCAACTTGTTGGCCATGATCCTAGAGCCTCCTGGAGTTCCCGATGACCGCCGGTTATTTGGGCGCGGTTTCAAGGGGTTGTGATAATACCCTCCCGGACTGCTCGGATTGTTACAGCTTGTGCCGCCCTGGATTCGGCCAGCCGTCATATACTCAAGGGACAGGGAATATGTATAAAACCAACAGAGATTGCCGGGGTATTCCATGAGAACCATCATGGTGATGAACGCCAAGGGCGGCTGCGGCAAAAGCACACTCGCCACCAGTATCGCCGCCTACTTCGCCAGCAACTGGGAAGGCGTGGTGGCGCTCGCGGATTACGATCCCCAGACCTCGAGCCTGGACTGGCTCGCCAAGCGCCCGCCGGAGCGGGATCCCATCCTGGGTATCAACGCCGTCAAGGATGGCCTGACGCATCTACCGCGCAACACCGATTACCTCATCATCGACCCGCCGGCCCGGGCCCATGGCACGGAACTCACCCAACTGGTACGCCATGCCGAAACCATCGTGGTGCCCGTGCTGCCTTCACCCATCGACATCAATGCCGCCGGCAAATTCATCCAGGAGCTCCTGGAAGTAGGCAAGGTGGAGCGCCGGGAAGTGAAGCTCGCGGTAGTGGCGAATCGGGTGCGGGAAACCCTGCTGGTCTTCGACGACCTGGAGAAGTTCCTGGACGGCATCAAGGTACCCTTCATCGCCACCCTGCGGGATGCCCAGAACTATATCCGCGCCTATTCCCGGGGACTCGGCATACATGAACTGCCACCGTATCTGGCCGAACAGGATTGGAAACAGTGGAAACCGCTCGTCGAATGGCTTGAGTCACGACGCAGCATCCCTTCGTAAAAATGCGTCTTTTCGTCCCATACTTCGTTGCAGCGCTCTCTCGCTTGCTCATTACCTATTTGGTAACTCCGCCGCTCGGGTCGCGCTGCGCCTCGTCTGGAACGAAAATCCGCGATTTTTATCAAAGAATTTAGGAGATTACTTAAACGGCTAGGATGGTTAGTAATATGAGTGCTGCAAAGGAGGGTGCATGGCGCTTGATCTAAAGGATTTAGATGGTGGGATGCCGGGAATTACTGCTTCGCGTGCCAAGACCATGCATGAAGCAGCGGCGGTGTGTTTAAATCACAACTCACATACACCTGGTACAGAGATTTCGATTAAAGGTGACATCTCGGTTAAAGATAGTCTTAGTTGGATTCCACCGACTACTCAGACGCTTAAATCGTGGGCTGATCTTCAGGAAGCAACTGAACACGGCGCGTATGGTGTTGCTGCCCTATTGGTAAAAGAACTCACTCCTCTTACAGTTATTGAGCGAGCTAGAAAAGGAACTGGATTCGACTATTGGCTTGGCCCAAAAGAAAATAGCACGCCAATGTTCCAGGAAAAATCTCGCTTAGAAGTATCGGGCATATTAGTCGCAGAAGGTAATTCTGTTAATCAACGTGTAAGCACAAAAATTAGCCAAGTTAATAGCGTACCATCATCGATTAAAGCATTAGTCGTCGTTGTTGATTTCGGTCTCCCTCTCAGTCATGTGAAATATGTATGAGCGCTGAAACCTTACATAAAAAAGCAATGGATCGTGCTGAAGAAGCGGAATACGCTAAACGGCAAGGCAATCTGCCGAAATATAAGGCGCTTCTGGTCGAGGCTTGGCAATTAGAGTCAGAGGCGGCGAACAATTATTTGATGAAATCTGAATTTGAGCCGACCAGATCTGTTCTTTTCAGAAGTGCCGCGTCCATGGCCGTTGAGCTCAACGAGTGGCGTTCGGCTGAACAATTAATTTCTGCGGCATTATTTGGCAATCCGCCGGCTGAAATTGCGGAAGAATTACGCGACTTCTCGGAAACTGTAAATTTTCGGCGACATCTTGAACTTCGCGGTCTTACGTTATCTGAATCAGAATTTCAAATGTCGCTATCAGGCGATGGTGTGGGATTCGGAGTCGCACTCACAAATCTTTTCGTCGAACGAGTAACCGACGTAGAGCGCCTCGTGAAAAGGACGGCCGAAAGAGTTATGCAAAGGCCATTCAGAGAGCAAGGCCGGATGAAACGTAGCATTCAAGATGACTTCTCCCTATTTGTATCTGCGCCTCGCCCTGGAAGCTTTGCGGTTACATTTCAAGTTGGTAGCAATAGACAAGTTAGCTTGCCCGGTGAAGACATGGGAGGCCGTGTCGTAAATGAAGTTGTAGATTGTCTTGAGATTTTGCAGGATCAAGGGGAAACTGGCCTTACAGCCCGCATCGAAGATGAAGCATATCGAAGAAATTTTCTTAGTTTAGCAAGAAAAATAGCTCCGGATGGGAAAGACGTCAGCTCTGTAGGTTTCACTGCGCAGACAAAGGGGCATGAACGCAAATTTTCCTTTACCACCTCAAGAAATAGAATTGCTTCAATATCACCTCAAACTTTAGTTGCATATGAAGTGTCATCGCCTTCCAAAGAATTAGTAACTGTTTCGGGCGTTTTGAAATTCGCTGATGCTAGGGATGAAAGTAAAGGCATTATTGATTTAATTGATGATCAAAATCATGAGCACACGGTTTTTGTTCCTTCTGGAATGATGTCTGATATCGTCAAGCCAATGTTTGGAGAGCGCGTAACAATTAAAGGTTTTAGAGACAAAAAGGGAATTATTCTCGAAGACATCGATAACGCAAGCACCGATTCGGGAGACAAGATCAAGAATTGACTCTATAGATATAGAGGGGCACTACCCTTTATTCAGCAGCGTACCTAATACAGCTATCTCCACAAATAACCCCGCCACTACTGGCGCATAAGCCGCATAAGCGATGACGCCTATCGACCCCGGCTCCATGGGCCCCGCGATCTGCTTCTCGAACAGCTGCAACACCACCGCGACCACCGCCAGCGCCCAGAGGCCTAGCGGTATCTCGAGGAACTTTGCCTTGGTCTTGCGCACGGCCACGAGGTAATACGCCGTCAGACCGAATCCCCAGAGCATGGCGGCCCAAGGCACCCACTCCACAGGCAGGGCGAGCACCAACACGAGCGGCAGGATGCCTACCAGGAACCAGGCGACGATACAGCCCAACACCCAGCGCAGTAGATCGTTGACGAGATTGATGGATTGATCGAGGTACCAGGGCGTTGCGCCTTCATCGAGCCGCGAAGCCAGCCGCTTTGACCACATCCTACCCAAAAGCACTGCCGCTGCCGCTGTAACAGCGGCTTCCGCACTTGCTACGATCTTGGCACCGGACCACCAGGACAAAGGCACGAGGACGAGGCTTAACCCCAAGAACATCAGGAACCCTACCGGGGTGCGCAGTACCAGAGGTTGATCGCGCACCCACCACCCCACGATGGCGGTAGCCACCAGCCAGACCATGAAGAAAGCGAGAGTGAAATCGCCTTCGAACACCGTGGTCTTGAGTGCGCCCCACAGTCCGATGCCGGCGATGAGCATCACGAACAGGAAAGCGAGGTCCGCGACCGACGATCTCACGAAACCCATACCCACCCCTCCCCGTGTCCTATACCCGATTCAGTATAGGCCGGTGAGTCATGCAGCACTTTGTTATGCTGCGAGCGCCTCTCTCCTCGCGGAACGCCCATGCGTCTCTGGTCCCTGCACCCACAGTATCTCGATGCCAAAGGTCTCGTGGCCCTCTGGCGCGAAGCGCTGCTGGCCCAGGCGGTATTGGCAGGCAAGACGAAGGGCTATAAGCATCATCCGCAGCTCAAGCGCTTCCAGGCGACGAAAGCACCCCGGCGCTACATCGTGGCTTACTTGAAAGAAGTGCATGCCGAGGCCACCCGACGCGGATACCATTTCGACGGGAAGAAGATCGGCCGTATCGGTTCAGGACGGCTGAAAGTCACTCGCGGCCAAGTCACCTACGAATGGGAGCACCTCCAGAAGAAACTTAAGGTACGTGCGCCGAAATGGCGCAAGCAATTCGCCGGCACCAAGAACCCCAATGCACACCCACTCTTCCGGATCGTGAAAGGCGGCGTCGCGGACTGGGAGATCCGCAGCGGATAGCTATCGGGTGCGATGCTATACCGCGTCCGACGACAGGTCCAGCAGCGTGTAAGTACGTTGCTCGGCTTCGAACTTCTCGCCGGTCTTCGTGACCAGCGTCACATGCCGCTCTACCATGATCTCATCGCTGACGATGACGCCCCGGCATACGGTGGTCAGACCGCTCCAGTGACTCTCCCCGGGGATGACGGATACCTCGATCTGCTTACCATCCTTGGTGATCACCACCGGTTTGCCGCTCTTCTCCCGCGCCTGATCGTCGGATGAAGGCCCGGAACCGGTGCCGGCGCGGGACAGGGTGATCACGCCGTCCGCGGCATCGAGGCGCAGGACCTGCACTTGCTCACTGCCGGATGGGCCGATCTCCCAGGGTTGGGCGATGGTACCCTTCCAGGTGCTACCAGCCTGTACATCCTTCGGTATGTCGCCCCAGAGGTAAGGGTTGAATAGCACGCCGCTGGTCTGGTCGTTGACGCTGCACTGACCCTGGAAACAGTTGGTGATGCCATCCTGCAGCACTTGATAGCCGCCGCTGCCTTCAGAGTAGCCGTCATACCGGTAATCGGAATCGAAGGTGATGCCCTTGGATGTCACAGCGGTGACGGTGTAGTTCGCGCTGCCGGCGATGCGCTTGTCATACTCATCGAAGCCCGCCCCGCGTATGGACACCGTCTTCGAGAACACATCGGAGAGATGCTGCCCCACCTTCACGGCGGGTCTCAGATAAGTGTCACCCGACCCGGCGTAAGCGGGCGCGACGCAGATCAGGGAAAGCGCCATGCTGGAGGCGAAGATGCTGATGATGGGCGTGCGATATTTCATGGCTGTTCCTCGCGGGCGGGTTTTGAAGGGGAAGCCCGATGCAAGGCGGCACCAGGTCCCGATGGCCCGATCGGCCATCGGGTCAGGAGTTCTGATGCTGTGTGCGGTGAAAAGTTCTGGGCAGCGGCGGGAAAATCTTCTTAAGGATGGCTCTTCGCCGCCCGCCCTTCCGCCCAAGCTGCGAGCGCTGTAAACACCGCGTACAAAGCGAAGCCGCTCACGGCCATGACTTTGACGGAAGGCGGCGGCGGGCCGAAGTCGCCGGCGAGCTGGATGGCGATGATGATGAGACATAGCACCACCATGCCGATGCGCCGCTTCTTGGAGAGTTCCGGGCTCTTCCTGAAGTAATAGACAAGGCCGGCGGTCAGCAACAATAACTCCACCGCCAGCTCGACCTTGGGGAAGTTCCACAAGCCGAGGCCCACCTTGAGACCGCCGGGATAAAGCGCCAGGTCCGGCTGGTGGACGATGAGATCCAGGAACCAATGGGAGAGCACAGCGAGCGCGAGAAAAGCCGCTACCCGCTGTGAACCTTTCATGCGGGTAATCACTCTATACCCCATGAAGGCGATGGCGGCCCAGGCCAGACCCGCGGCGAGACTGTGGGTATAGGGATAGAAATCAAAGACCAGGGGACCCGAGGGGTTCACACCGGGCTGGATGTGGACCCGCTCCACGCCAAAGAACACGAGCACGGTCCAGACCAGATCCACCCACTGCACGGCGAGGAAATAGACCCACAGGGGCAGCCGTTTCTCAGCGCCGCGGGCCGCGAAGGCCACGCCGTAATGCCCGACGAACATATGTCCACCCCGATGACAGGTTATTGGCGTGAAATACTATCTTAGATGGCGGATCCAGCGGAAATATGCGACTTAAACGTGCATCCATGCATCCTATACCTTAAAATCCGCTCGCCGTGGATCATAAGTAGGGCGCCTGCCTGGCCCAGCCGGTGAACGGCCTGTACACACTCTAGGACTCAAGAAGGATCGAAAATGAATATTCTGCGTTTGCTTGTCGCGGTCACCTTGCTGGGCGTCTCCAGCATCGCCGCTGCGGATCCCCAGAGCTACACCAACCTGGAATTCTCCCTCGGCAAACAGGGCGCCATATTCCTGGACGGCGGCACCAGCTACCGGCTGTCGGGCAACTACGATCTCTCAGATACGTTCTACGCCTATGGCCAGTACAGCAGCAACACCTTCGGCGGCTTCTCCGGCAGCTCATCCGGGCTGGATGCGAAACAGACTGTGTTCGGCTTCGGTCTCGGCATGCATTCCGCGGTGGCGGACGCTACGGATTGGGTGGTGCGCTTCGGCCTCAACCGCAACAAGGCCGAATCCGCTGTCTCCAATTCCAGCCACACGGGTTATGACTTGGGCACTGGCTTGAATACGGCGATAGCTACGGGTCTCGAACTCTCCACCTTCATCGACCACACCACCGCGAGCACGGATGCGACCACGGGGCTGCCTTCCAACATCAGCGCCTCGGCTTCCGAGACAGTGTTGTCCGCAGGCCTGCACACCCAGATCGGCAAGAGCATGGATTTCGGCGTGACCGAGGAATTCAGCAACATCGGCCAGAACCGCTTGCTGCTCTCCCTGCGCTGGGATTTCTAAAAGCCCAGACTCGAAGCCTCCCACCGGCGATCCCGGTGGGAGGCTTTTTCATTCAGCCACCCGCGTCTCGGTGGCCTTCTCGTAGAGCACCCAGGTCTTGCCATCCAGCGAATATTCGCTGGTGATGGCTACGCTCGTGGACGAACCATAGGTCTTGGTGAGACGGGTGTGATAGATCTTGCCTTCCTTGTCTTCGCCATCCTGCAGATAGGTCCAGGTATCGCCTTTGACATAGATGTTGAACACCGGTGAAGGCCCCTGCACCGTGATCTGGTTCTCGTGATAGATCCCATTGGGCGAGTCCCAGCTGTAGATACCGAACAGCTGCAGCTTGTTGTTCACCACGAACACGCATTTGAATTCCGTGCCCTCGTGCCAGCAGTCGCGCACCGTCACATAGTTCACCTTGCCTGCCTGGGTGAATTGGGTGGCGTAGGTCTCGCCGCTGGTCTTCCATATACCCGGCAGGATGGCCGCGAGGCGGCCGAGGCCGGTGGGAGCGGCGGGCGGCGCGTCTGCATAGGCAGGGGCGGCCAGGAGGACCAGGGCGATGCAGACGTAGCGGTGCGACATGGGGATCCCCGATAGTGGCGTCGCTCTATCCTAGCCCTTTACACCGCTGATCGATGGATCCCGCAGTCTCACTTCTTCGCCGTGCCCTCCAACTCCGCCATGCGCTGCTCCAGCCTGTCCATGCGTGCCTGGGCATAGTCCTGGTAGCGGTAATCCATGGCATCCTCGATGTCCTTGATCGCCTGATAAGCCTTCCGGAACCAGGCGCCGATCTTGCTCACTGCGCTATCCATGACACACCTCCTGATGGGTTCTGATCGACTTCAGGGTCGGGTCGGCCCGCGACTGGTGGCAGCTCCTGAACAGGCTCAGGCCTGGGTCGCACTGCGCTTGCGCAGCAACAGGAAGAACAGCGCCACATGGGTCACGAGCAAGAGCGGCACGCCGATGGTCGGGATGAAATACATGGTCTGCAGCAGACCACCCTGAGCATGCTTGATGCCGAGACCGACGGCCGTGAGGAGATCCACGAAGCCTTCCAGGGCGAAGATCCACAGGAGAGGACGGGCAGCAGCGGATTCAAACCGCAGGGCTACGAGCGCCAGCAGTGCCAAGCAGGCCGCGGTGAGATCCCCATAGGCGGCGGAGTGGGCGAACGTCGGGTCGAGCAGAGGGCTCACCACTCCCGGCACCAGGAAACCCAAGCCCTCGTAACGGATCATATGCAGCAACAGGATGGGTGTGGCCGCCTCCTTGAGGGAGACGCGCCGCGCCCAGGGCCAGTAATACCACCTCACGGCCAAGCCGAAGAGCACAAGACCAAACACAGCACTCAAAGGCACGAAGATAGTCGTATCCATCTCTGCAAATCTCCTGATTAAGTACATCGTTGATGTAGCCTACCGATTGGTAGGCTACGAGGATAAAAATTTTTACCGGGTGCCGCCGCTCAAAGCCTCCGCTAGTTGCTGCGCCACCTGGTCATAGGCACCGTGCTCGCCGGAGATGCGCGCCAGTATCAGGCCGCCCTGCACGGTGGCGAAGATCCACCGCGACGTAGCTTCCACGGCGCGCCCCTCCATCTTGAGGCTGCCGTCCTTGCGACCCTGCTCCAGCATCCGGCCGAGCCAGGTGAAGTGCACAGCACCCATACGTCTGACCGTGTTGCGGATCCCGCTCGGCAGCACGCTCCAGTTCGCGGATAAGGAGCCACCGGGGCAAAGCCGCTCACCGGCGCCCAGGACTTCGCCCATGGTCTTCAGATAAGCCTGCAGCTGTTCCGCACCCGTGCTGGCTCCAGCGGCCAGAGAGGCGGCTTCCAGTCTCTCGGTCATCGTGCGCAGGACCTGCGCCCCGAGTTCGTCCTTGGATCTGAAGTGGTGATACAGACTGGCTTTACGGATGCCCACCCGCTTCGCGAGATCATCGAAGCTGAACCCCGTGAACGAACGGGTCTGCATCAGCTCCTGGGCGGCGCTGAGGATACGGTCTCGGGTAGTGGTTGTCATGGCATGGCCTCGGACGTCCATCTCTATGTGCCTACCATATGGTAGGTAGTTTCAAAAATCAAGCTCTGCAGACGTGAGGGTCCACAGCGGAGCGGATCTCGACCCTTTGCAAAAAAGAACGGTCGTGCTATATTTAGAGAATGACCAAAGGCGAAGACACCCGTCAGCAGATCCTGTCCCGGGCTATCACGCTCACCAGCGAGGTGGGTCTGGAAGGTCTGTCCCTCGGCAACCTGGCGGCAGAGCTCAAGCTCTCCAAGAGCGGCCTCTTCGCCCACTTCAAGTCGAAGGAAGCATTGCAGCTCGAGGTGTTGCAGGCCGCCATCGAGCTCTTCGTGCGCGACGTGACCCGGCCAGCCATCGCGGCACCTCGCGGCATCCCACGGGTGCAGGCCCTGTTCAACAACTACCTGAGTTGGGCGCGCGGCAGCAGCAAGGCCCGCACCTGTATCTTCATGGGCCTCACCCAGGAATACGACGACCGGCCGGGCCCGGTGCGTGACGCCCTGGCGAAATCCCAACAAGATTGGCACGACACCGTGGCGCGGGTAGCCGCGACGGGCGTGGATGAGGGCGCATTCCGCGCTGACCTGGACACGCGGCAGTTCGCCTTCGAGTTCATCGGCATCGGCATGATCTACCAGCAGTCGTACAAACTGCTGCAGGATGAGAAGGCAGACCGCCGCGCGTACGCGGCGTTCGAGGCCCTGCTGGCACGCAGTCGCCGCTGAGAGCAACCCTCCTAGAGATTCCCTGAGTAGAGAGAGACGGAAGGCGCAAAACGCCGGGATGAAGCAAGAACTGAAATAGCACGACCGGTCGGTTAATGGCAGGACGTGCACTCACTTGAAGACTGAGGTGGCGCCATGAACGTGATGAATGTGCACAAACGTACTCTGGTGACGAGCCCCGAGGATGCCTGGCGGCTCATCGCCAACCTGGGGAGCAAACACGACATCCTCTGGCCCGCCCGCTGGCCGGCGATCCGCTTCGACCGACCGCTGGGGCTCGGCGCGGTCGGCAGCCACGGGCCCATCGGCTACTACGTGGGGCAGTACACGGCGCCGGAACTCATCCGCTTCCGCGTCACCCACCCTACGGGTTTCGACGGCTATCACGAATTCCGCATCGTGCCGCAGATCGGAAGCGTGATGTTCCAGCATACGGTGAGGATACAGACGCGCGGCCTGGCCACCTGGTTCTGGCGCCTGGTGATACACCCGCTGCATGACGCGATGGTCGAGGACATCATGGACCGGGCCTCCAGCTATTCCTCAGGCCACAACTTCCACTCCTTTTGGCCGCTGCGGGTCAAACTCCTGCGCTGGTTCTTGGGCAAGCTTCCGCAGTTCCCTCCCAAGGTACAGATGTCGGCACCCGTGCAACGGCAGCGTTAGGCGAGCTGCGCGCTCAAGGCTCGACCTTGACCAGCACCGCGGTCAGGCCGCCGGGCAGATCCTCCCGCAGCATCATGCGCGGTACATCGCGGGTCGCATAAACGGTATAAGACTCGGTGCCAGTGGACTTCTCCACGGTGTAAACCAGTCGGATGGCAGCCAGCTTCCCGAGAGGCGACTCCATCACCCCAGCATCGGCGATGGTGCAGCTCACCTGGCTCACGCCAGTCTTGGCATCGTAAACACTGAAGAGGAATTTCTGCCCGGGCTTAAGATCGGTCGTCATCACCGTCGCCCAGTCTATGCGTTGATCCACAGTGTGTTCCGAGATATCCGCCTCCACTGCTCTGTCGGAACCGGGCAGTCTGCCGTCAGCCGATGGGTCGGTCACCGCCTCGCCGGTCACATGGTGGCCCGTGTAAGTCAGGGTCATCTGGTAATGCCTGCCCTCCCGCGCACGCATCTTCAGGGTGGTCTCGACAGGCGCCATGGAGCGCGTGGCGACGGTGCTCCAGCTCTGATCGAACGCGGGGAAATCGCAGGTGAAACGGTAGTTGCCTTGAACGACCGTTGAGACCGTGCACAGGGAAAGGCTGCCTGGCTTGCCGTCCTGGATGTCCTGATAGGTGAAGCGGCTGGTCTTGAGGCGCGCCGCATCGAACGCGGCATCATCGGCCGCCGCGCTGCCCAGCAAGGCAACCAACATGAAGGGGAATGCGGCCCACCGGTTGCTCATCACCATCGTCGGAACTCCGAAGTCGGAACTGTATGCCAGCCTAAGGAGCTTTGGACGTTGCGGGGTGCTCATGGTTCCCGGCGCCTGCATCGGCGGAGACTTCATCCGGCAGCGGCAGATGACGCAAAGGCAGGGGCGTGGACTGGACGATGGAGGTGGTGGTCTGCCCATAGACCAGGAACTGATCGAGGATCACGTCCAGGTTGTCCAATAAATCCAGGTACACCCTGAGGATGAAACAGTCCTCACCGGTGATGCGGTGACATTCCACCACTTGGGGCAGACGTGCGGCGAGTTCGGGGATCTTCGGGAGTTTGCCCGGCATGGGGCGGATGCGCACGAACACCGAGAGCGTATAGCCAAGCGCGCGCGGATCGATCTCGATGCGCGTGCCCTTGATGATGCCCGCTTCCGTGAGCCGCTCGATGCGCTCGCGCACCGCCGGCGCGGACATGCCCACACGCCGTGCCATCTCCGAGACGCTCATGCACGGATCCCCTCTCAGGAGACGCAACAGTTCCAGATTGCGGCTGTCTTTCAGTGGTTCTGCGATTTGAAGGTTCATATTGATCAATACCTTCTGATTAACTGCTTATAGGTACTAAAGCCTTTATTTATGCATTCAAATAGACGCTTTGGGATGGGATTATGCTCCTCCATGGAAGCCAAAACCACCTCTCTTAAGGCCACCCCAGCCCCGCTCGCAGCCCGGGTGCCTCCCCATGCTTACTTCATGGTGAGTGCGGTGTTCCATTACCTTGGGCCCGCCTTCGCTGTGTTGCTGTTCGCAGAAGTGGCACCTCTCGGGGTCGCCTGGCTCAGGATCGCCAGCGCCGCGGCCGTCTTCGCCCTGTGGCGCAGACCCTGGCGCTATTACGGCAGGCTGGATGCAGAGGCCAAGCGCACGGTACTGATGCTAGGCGTGGTGCTGGCGCTCATGAACGTGTGCTTCTACCTCGCCATCGCGCGGCTGCCCTTGGGCACAGTCGGCGCCATCGAGTTCCTGGGACCCATCGGCCTCGCAGCACTGGGGCTCAGGAGCCGGCGTAACTTCGCGGCCCTGGCGTTGGCCGCCGCCGGCGTCCTGGTGCTCACGGATGTGCGTCTCGCGGGCACGCCCTCAGGGTTTCTGTTCGCTTTCCTGAACTGCGGCTTGTTCGTCCTCTATATAGTGCTCGGCCACCGCATCGCCGCGGGAGGCGGATCCGCCGGTATCGACCGCCTCGGTGCCGCCATGCTGGTGGCCATGCTCGCGGCCCTGCCCATCGGCATCCGCGATGCACTCCCGGCTTTCGAAAGCCCGCTCGTGCTCGCCGCCGGCATCGGCGTGGGCATCTGCTCCTCGGTGATTCCCTACGTCTGCGATCAGCTCGCCATGGCGAGACTGCCGCGCGCGACCTTCGCGCTGCTGCTCTCGCTGCTACCGGCTATGGCGAGCGTGATCGGCATCCTGGTGCTACGCCAGATTCCATCCGGGGTGGAGATCGCCGGGATCGGTCTGGTGATACTGGGCGTCGCCATCCACCGTGAGGTCAAGTAAGGAAGCGGCCATGCGCGCACATACTCAGGAGCACGGCTTGGCTGCCTTATGGCGCGCGCTGACCCGCTACTTCCGCGACTGCCCACCGCTGGTCCGCCGCCATGGCATCGCGTCCAATCAAGATGTGAGCCGTGCACCGCGCACAGCATCGAAAGGTCTACCAACCCAAGCCGGAAACCCCAGGATCCGGATCTACTGGTGACGACTTCGGAGGCATGCTGCTATGGAATATGTGAATCTCGGCAAGACCGGCCTCAAGGTCTCACGCATCTGTCTCGGCTGCATGAGCTACTCGGTGAACGGCGGCACTTCGGCCTGGCAGCTGGATGAGGCGGCGAGCAGGCCCTTCATCAAGCGGGCGCTGGAGCTTGGCATCAACTTCTTCGACACCGCCAACATGTATTCCAAGGGCGGGAGCGAGCTGCTGGTGGGCAAGGCGCTCAAGGACTACGCGAAACGCGAGGAAGTGGTGATCGCCACCAAGGCGTATTTCCCCATGCGCGAGGACGCCAACGGCGGCGGCCTCTCGCGCAAGGCGATCATGACCGAGATCGATGCCAGCCTGACGCGCCTCGGCACCGACTACGTGGACCTCTACCAGATACACCGTTGGGACGAGAGGACGCCCATCGAGGAGACCCTGGAAGCGCTGCACGATGTGGTGAAGGCGGGCAAGGCGCGCTACATCGGCGCCTCCAGCATGTATGCCTGGCAGTTCTCCAAGGCGCTGAATCTCGCCGAGCGCCATGGCTGGACACGTTTCGTGAGCATGCAACCCCATTACAACCTGCTCTACCGGGAAGAGGAGCGGGAGATGCTGCCGCTCTGTGCCGCCGAGGGCATAGGGGTGATCCCCTGGAGCCCTCTTGCCCGCGGCCGTCTGGCCCGGGACTGGGAATCCCGGACCGCGACGGAACGCGCCCGCACCGATGCCTATGGCAAGACGCTCTACTCCGCCACCGAGGACGCGGACCACAAGGTAGTGGACGCGGTGGGGAAACTCGCCACCGCCCGTGGCGTGTCCCACGCCCAGGTGGCCCTCGCCTGGCTGCTAGCGAAGCCCGCGGTGACCGCGCCCATCGTGGGCGCCACCAAACCCCAGCATCTGGAGGATGCCGTGGCGGCCCTCAGCGTGGCGCTCTCGGCAAAGGACGTGTCAGCTCTGGAAGCCGCTTACGTCCCCCACGCGGTGGCCGGCATCGCCTGATACCGGCAAGCCCTGATCGGCCCGGCTTGACCTATGGTATCCACACGATTATCTTACTAACTTCAATATTTGAAGTTAGCACGGGTGACCCGCATGCGTGTCTCCGAGATCGGCCGGATGAAATGCCCGGTGGCCCGCACCCTGTCCATCGTGGGCGATCCCTGGACCCTGCTGATACTCAGGGAGCTCTTCCTGCGTTCACGGCGCTTCGAGGAGTTCCAGGGCTACACCGGCATGGCACCCTATCTCCTGGCGAGCCGCCTCAAGCAACTCACGAAAGACGGCATCCTGGAGAAGCGCGCCTATCAGGAGCGGCCGCCACGCTACGAGTACCGGCTCACGGACAAGGGCCTCGACCTCTACCCCGTGGTGCTATCCATGTCCCAGTGGGGCAACCGCTGGATGTCCGATGCTTCCGGCCCGCCGCTCACGCTCACCCACAAGCACTGCGACTCTCATAGCGCCCCGCATCTGGTCTGCCCGGAATGCGGCGAAGCCGTCGGAGCGCGAGACATGCGCGCCGAGATCATGCCCGTGATGCAGGCGGATCGCGCCCGCATGTGGAAGAAGTTCAAACGCCAGACCGCCCGCGATCGATGACTGGAGATACTCCCATGAAACTTCCCATGACCAAGGCCTTCGCGAAGCCCGACGAGATCCTGCGCTTCGAGAAAGGTTTCTTCGAAGTGATCCACATCGGCGGCATGACCATCGGTCGCGCCACCTACGAACCGGGCTGGAAATGGTCTGAGCATGTAGGCTATGCGACCAACGCCAAGCTGTGCGAGGTGGAACACGTAGGCATGGTGGTGTCGGGCCGGGCCGTGGCGAAGATGGCGGACGGCTCCATCATCGAGCTCAATCCGGGCACGGTGTTCTACGTGCCGCCCGGCCATGACAGCTGGGTAGTGGGCGAGGAACCTTACGTATCGCTGCACTTCATGGGCGCGGAAACCTACGCGCGCGGATGACCACGCGGAACTGAGCAGGGCCTCGGTTGTCTGCACTAGGACCGGTCACAAGCCATAAGGGAAAGCCATGAAGAAGCCCGACATCGCGACCGCACCGACCCGCTTCGGTACCCGTTACCCCGCGCCTTACGACCAGCCTTGCATAGGCCGCCGCCGCTGGCTGCTGGGGGATGCCGCCAAGCTCACCCAGTTCGGTGTGAACCTGTTGCGTCTCCCGGCCGGGCAATGGTCCAGCCAACGCCACTGGCATGCCCGCGAGGATGAATTCATCTACATATTGGAAGGCGAGGTGGTGCTGGTGACCAACGCCGGCGAGGAGATCTTGCGGACCGGTGACTGTGCAGGCTTCAAGGCGGGCGACCAGGATGGCCACCATCTGCAGAACCGCAGCGGTCAGGAAGCGGTGATCCTGGAAGTGGGTACCCGCGATCCCAAGGGCGATTCAGTGGATTACCCGGACATCGATCTCATCCTTCCGGGCGGCGGTGCGGGCTACACGCACCGGGACGGCAGGCCTTACTCCAAGGGTTGAGCCGGGAAAACCCCCAGCTGAGGGAGTGGAATTAGGGCGGAAAAAGACCTAGTTGGATTCTAGAGTCGTCCATGCGCATAAATACTGGAGTCTCCGCATGGACCTGTACTTCGGCCCGCTTGCCTGTTCCATGGCCACCCGCATTGCGCTCTACGAAGCCGATGCCCCGGCCAACTACATCTATGTGGATATCCACACCAACCCCCTGACCAGGCGCCTGGCAGACGGTGCGGACTACTACGCCATCAATCCCATGGGGCAGGTGCCGGCCCTGCGCACCGATAGCGGTGAACTTATCACCGAGAACCCGGTGGTGCTGCAATACGTAGCGGACCTTCACCCCGGGTCCGGACTCGCTCCCGGCAGCGGTCTGCCGCGCTATCGCCTGCAGGAATGGCTGAACTTCATCGGCACTGAGTTGCACAAGGGCACCTACATCCCGCTCCTGAGCCGCACCAGCCTGGAAGGCGCCAAGGAGTTCGCGCGACTGAGGATGGCGCTGCGTCTGGACCATCTGGACAAACACCTGCAGGGCCGCGAGTTCCTGCTGGACCGCTTCACTGTGGCCGATGCGTATCTCGTGACGGTGTTGAACTGGTCCCCGTTCGCCGGCGTGGATCTGTCCGGGTGGCCGGCGGTGATGGCCTACTACGGACGGCTGACGAAGCGCCCGAGCGTGGCCAGGGCCCTGGCGGAAGAGGCCAAGATCTATGCTGAGGAGCAGGCGCGGCATGCGTAGCATGAGCCGCCGGATGGGAGTATCGCCATGAGCCATCTTTCAACAGCCGACGTGTTGCGGCGCTTCAACGATGTCTTCCTGAACCATGATCCCGGCCCGTTGACTGAGCTTGTGGCCGAGGATTGCGTCATCGAGGGCACCCGGCCGGCACCCGATGGGGAGCGGTTCGTGGGACGCGAAGCATGCATAGCACGATGGACACAGGTGGCGACGACCCCGGACACCTTCTTCGTGTCGGAAGATGTGATCGTCTTGGGTGACCGGGGCATCCTGCTCTGGCGCTTCCACCGGGGGCCGGATGGGACCAGCTCCGTGCGCGGCGTGAACCTGATGCGCGTCCGGGACGGGCGTATCGTGGAAGCCTTGGGCTATGTGAAAGGAGCCTAGCCCCCGCGCAAGAATCCGGAAGATTCCCCTACGACTCTGGCCTAGGATGCGCCCACGCTTAAGACTAAGGTGCATCTCTATATGAAGACCTCAGACAAGACCGACTGGCCACGGGTGCTGCTCAAGGCCTGCAAGCAGATCGAGCAGGGCGAGGGCGACATGCGCCTCGCGGGGCTGGCCCGTGCGGTCCACGTGAGCCCTTCCGAACTGCAACGCCAGTTCAAGCGGCGTCTGGGCATCTCACCCAAGGCTTACGCCCAGAGCCTGCAACTGCACCGGCTCACCCGGGGCGTGACACGGGGGCGCTCTACCCTGGACGCAGCCCTGGACGCCGGCTTCGAATCCGCCGCCACGGCCTACTCTGCCGCGGGTGCTCTCGGGGTCTCCCCCGGCAAGCTGCGTAAGCCGTTGGACATCGGTTGGTGGCTGGGGCTCTCGGATCTCGGTTGGATGCTGCTCGCCGCCACGGAACGGGGCATCTGCTGGCTCGCCTTCGGCGAAGGACCCGGCGCCATGCTGCAGGAGCTACGTGCAGCTTTCCCCAAAGCGCACTTCAGGAACGATGAACCGCGGCTGGTGGCGTGGTTCAACCAGGTGCGTGAGTTCGTGCTCCTGCCTGAGGAAGCGCTCGATCTGCCGCTGGATATCCAGGGCACTGCGTTCCAGGCGCGGGTGTGGCGCGCACTGCGCCAGATACCGCTGGGCGACACCCGCAGCTACAGCGCGGTGGCGAAACGCATCGGCAAACCTTCCGCAGTGCGGGCCGTCGCTACTGCCTGCGCCAACAACAAGGTGGCGCTGCTCATCCCCTGTCACCGGGTAGTGGGAGCCGACGGCCGACTCGCGGGCTATCGCTGGGGCGTGGAGCGCAAGGCGGAACTGCTGAAGCGGGAGCGTGAGGAGACAGGCTGACGCCATCTGGCGCTCAGATGCATGATTTGAGCGTGCGGATGCCGTCCCGGATCGCCTGCACGTCCACCCCGCCGTAACCCAGGATCAACCCCCCCCGGCCGGGTGGGTCCAAGTAGCAGGCTGACAAGGGCCGCACCGAGATGCCCTTCTCACCCGCTCTCTTCGAGACAGCCACGTCGCTGACGCCGGGCAGCAGCAGCGCCACGAGATGCATGCCCGCCTCCGCACCGATCACTTCGAGCTTGTCTCCCAGATGCTGGCGGATGGCTTCCACCAGCGCCTTGCGCCGCTCCATATAGTGGATGCGCATCCTGCGGATATGCCGCGCGAAGTGCCCTTCCCGGATGAAGTCGGTCATGACCAGCTGATACAGGGTGGAAGAGAAAGTGTCGGTGGCATCCCGCACATCGGAGAAGGCGTCCACCATATCCTTCGGCACCACCACATAGCCCAAGCGCAGCGCGGGGAACATGACTTTGCTGAAGGTGCCCACGTAGATGACGCGCGCGTCCGTGTCCAGGCCCTGCAAGGACGCGATGGGTCGGCCGCCGAAGCGGTACTCGCTGTCGTAATCGTCCTCGATGATCCAGGCGCCGGTGCGCACCGCCCAATTGAGCAGCGCCATGCGCCGCGTGGCGCTCATGGCCACACCGAGGGGGAACTGGTGGGAAGGCGTGATATAGACAGCGTGGGCGCCACGTCCCCGGCGTATGCCTTGCGCCACATCCAGACCTTCCTGGTCCACGGGCACCGGGATCATGCGCGCTTCCGCCATGGTGAATGCCTGATGCGCTCCGGGATAGCCGGGCTCTTCCATCCACACCGGCTCCTTCGGATCCAGCAGCACGTGCGCGGCTATCTGCAAGCCTTGCTGCGATCCTGTGGTCACCAGGATCTGGGAGGCGTCGCAGCGCACCGCGCGGACCGCGCCCAGGTATTCCGCGATGGCCTCGCGGAACGGCAGATGACCCATGGCATCGCCGTAGGCGAGTGCATCTATCGGCGGCTTGCGCGAATGCCGGTTCACGAGCTTCGCCCACACACCGTTCGGGAATTGCTCGAGAGCCGGTTGGCTGATACGGAAGGCCCCCAGGGTCTGCAGCAAGGCATGGGTCAGAGGCCGCCTGGATGCGGCGCGCCGCGAGATCCGGCGCGGAGTCTTGTGGCCTGAGCGTTGCGGTGCGGCGTGCCGCGCTTTCGCGCCCGCCGGTCTGGTCTCGTCGGGGATGGATCGGGCGACGCAGGTTCCGGCGCCGGTGAAGGTCTCCAGATAGCCTTCGGCGAACAACTGTTCGTAGGCGCTCAAGACCGGGATGCGGGAGATCTTCAGTTCATTGGCCAGGTTCCGCGTCGAGGGTACCCGCTGCCCGGGCCGTAGCTGGCCGGCGATGATCGAGCGCCGGAACCAGTCGGACAGCTGGCGATAGAGAGGTGTCTCGCCACGGGGGTTGAGGGCGATGGGGGGCAGGAAGCTGGAGGGGGTGCGTTTCATCCCGGCATCCTTAAAGTGGTCATATCGAATCATAGCAAAGTGGCTATTTTTGTGGACCACTGAGAAGCCTAATCTCTGCCCGACTGATAGACACCGTCGGGAGTAAGGACCATGAAGACGCTGAAGAAGATATGGCTGGGCTGCGCCCTGGCGGCCATGCTCTTGCCCCTCCAGGGCCAGGCCGATGTCACAGGCACGGCGCCCAAAGCCGCCGCTCTGCGCGACGGCCAGCATGATTTCGACTTCCACTTCGGCACCTGGCACACGCACATCCTGCTGCTCCAGCATCCCCTCATGGGTTCCACCACCCGGGTGGTGATGGACGGCACCGTCACGGTGCGAAAGGCCTGGGACGGCCGCGCCAACCTGGAAGAGATCGAGGCCGATGGCCCATCGGGCCATTTCGAAGGCATGACCCTGTTCCTGTATGACCCCGAGACGCATCAGTGGAGCCAGAACTTCGCTAACAGCGACAGCGGCACCATGGACCACCCCTCCATCGGCGAGTTCAAGGACGGGCGCGGCGAGTTCTATGACCAGGAGACCTACAACGGCCGGGCCATCCTGGTACGCGGCGTGTGGTCGGACATCACGCCGGATTCCCACCGCTACGAGCAGTCGTTCTCCGATGACGGTGGCAAGACCTGGGAGCCGAACTTCACCGCCACCCTCACGCGGTTGAAGCCATGAAGAACCCTATACGCATCTGTCTCCTGACATGGAGCCTGGCGGCCATCCTGTGCTCCTTGCAGGCTTCCGCGGAAGCGGCGGCCGGCACGAGCACTCAGCCAGTGCCCGCGCTACGGGACGGTCAGCACGATTTCGATTGGGACATCGGCACCTGGAAGACTCACCAGCGGCGCCTCTTGCATCCGCTCACAGGCTCCACTACTTGGGTCGAATACACCGGTACCGACGTCGTCCGGAAGATCAGGGATGGCTTCGATATCGCGGAGATCGAGGCGGATGGCTCGGCAGGCCACCTCGAGATATTCGCCATGCGCCTCTACGATCCCGACGCCCACCAGTGGGGCATCTATTTCATCAATAGTGCGGCCGGCACCGCGGGGCTGCCCGTGATTGGCGAGTTCAAGGATGGGGGCGCCGAGTTCTACGATCAGGAACCATACAAGGGCAGGACCATCCAGATCCGATTCAGCGTCTCCGACATCACTGCGGATTCCTGTCATTTCGAACAGGCATTCTCGACTGATGGCGGCAAGACCTGGGAAGTTAACTTCATCGTCACAGAGACAAGGGTGAAATGATGGACGCACTCAGACATATCCGGATATATCTCCTGGCCTTCGGCCTGATCGCTCTCTTCCAGACGCCGCTGGCGCTCGCGGAACAGACATCGGCGGCATCCCGGGGCGGGCAACACGATTTCGACTTCCACTTCGGCAGCTGGAAGACCCACATCAAGAGCCTGGACGATCCGCTCAGCGGTTCCACCAAGTGGACCGAGATGAACGGCATGGTGGTGGACCGGAAGGTGTGGGACGGCCACGCCAACCTGGAGGAGCTGGAGATAGATGGTCCGGATGGGCATTTCGAAGGCCTGACCCTATTCCTGTACAACCCCGTTTCCCACCAGTGGAACCAGACTTTCGTGAGCAGCGACTCGGGCGTCTTGAGCCCGACCATGACCGGCGAATTCAAGGATGGGCGCGGCGTGTTCTATTCCCAGGACACGAACAATGGCAGGACCATCCTGGTGCGCGGCGTGTGGTCGGACATCACGCCGAACTCGTATAGCTACGAGATCGCCTACTCGGCCGACGGCGGCAAGACCTGGGAGCCGAACTTCATCGCGAAATTGACGCGAGTGAGCGAGGGCTTCGTCGAAGCCGCCCCGCCGCGCGCCGGTGCAGGCCAAGATGGGCAGGATGCCTACGACTTCAACGTGGGCACCTGGCAGACCAAGATCTCACGCCTGATGCAGCCCTTGAGCGGCTCCAAGACCTGGGGCAGTTATGCCGGCACGCATACCGTGCACACCGTCTGGAACGGCCGTGCGAACATCGGCGAGCTGGAGGTGGACGGCCCCACGGGCCACATCGAAGACCTGGCGCTGCGCCTCTTCAACCCCAAGTCCCATCAATGGACCGTCTATCTCGCCAACAGCAAGGAAGGTACCTTGAGCCCGCCCATGTACGGGGAGTTCAAGGACGGGAAGGGCGAGTTCATCCAGCAGGACACGTTCAAGGGCAGGAGCATCCTCGTGAAGAACACCTGGTCGGGCATCACTGCGGATGCCTGCCACAACGAATGGTCATTCTCGGAAGACGGCGGCAAGACCTGGGAAGTGAACTGGATAGCGGACGATACGCGCATCAAATGACGCGTAGCGTGCAGGATAATGATAGCCGCGATCGGCCGGAGAAATTACGCTGTGTCAGCCCTGAATGCCGGCCAGATCAACAGTTTATTAAGTAAGCAGACGGCTGAGGCACTCTGAACCGAGTCGTCTGCAGCCGCAAAAAACCAGGAAGCGATCGTGGCCACAATACGTAAAGACATCCTGACACACGCAGCGGCAGCGGATGCATGGGCGGTGATCCGCGATATCGGTGCGCTGCATACCCGGCTCGTGCCCGGGTTCGTCACGGATACGAAGCTGGAGGGGAATGTGCGCGTCGTCACCTTCGGCAACGGTTCGGTCGTGCGCGAGCCTATCGTGACGATGGATGACGAGATACGCCGCCTGGTATGGACCGCTCAAGGCGGGCTCGCCACGCATTACAACTCGAGCGTTCAGGTATTCGAAGAGGACCCGGTCCAGACGCGCATAGTCTGGATCTCGGATTTCCTGCCGGATGCGATAGCGGATGGGATGGATGCCGCCATGTCAGCCGGCGCCGCTGCCATGCAGCGGAAGCTTGACCAGGTGAGCACGGGAAACTAAAGCATCGGTACAGGATGCTGATGGCGGGATAGCCACAGCCGAATTAGGCTATTCCCGCCCTAATTACCGGGCATACTTGCGCTCGGATTGAACACGCTGCGCCACGCGGAACTTTCACCGCGTACGCGGAGTCACAGGACCAAGCTTTTCGGGATGAATCACATGCGTACGGGGATCTCTGCAGGGTTACTCACACTTGCGTGTGCATTTTCCGCACAGGCCTGGGCTGATACGCCCGATCCCTTCAGCGGCAACGTGCAGTTCATGACGAACTACGTGGGCCGCGGTCTCGCCCAGAGCCTGGGTAATCCTTCGGTGGAGGGCGAGATCGACTACAACTCCGGTCCCGGCATCTACGGCGGCGTGGACTCCAACAGCATAAACTGGGTAGACCAGCTCTATCCCGGCGACAGCGTGGACATGGAGATAGACGGTTGGGTGGGTTATCGCACCATCTATGACGCCGACTGGACCACCAAGTTCGGAGTGCTGCGCCTGCAGTTCCCGGGACGCTACGTGCAGCAGACTCCGCCCACGGACCAGCCCAACACTACGGAACTCTTCGGTTACGTGGCCTGGAAGGGCCTGAGCGCACAGCTCAATTGCGCCATCACCAACGAGTTCGCCACGCTGGATTCCAAGGGCACCTGCTATGCCAGCCTCACGGCCGCAGAGACGCTCGCCAGTGACTGGACGTTCACCGAGCATATCGGTCGCAGGAATGAGACCGGCAGCAACCCCAGCACCGGGGCGAGCAACAACATGAACAGCTACACCGACTGGAAGCTGGCGGTGGCTTACGACCTCGGCCACAACATGAGCCTCACCCTGGCCCATACCTGGACCAACGCCGACCCCGCCGGCTTCACCCTGCACGGCTACTACGTGGGCGGACACCACACCTGGTTATTGCTGGAGAAGGATTTCTAGCCGCGCGATACGCGCCGCTTCGAGGCGCTCACTTGCGCACACGGGTCTCGTGGCCCTGGGACATGAGCGTCCAGGTCTGATTGTCTGTGGAGAACTCTTCACGGAAATCGATGTTGTCCGTGTCGCTGAAGATATCCACGGTGCGGAAATAGGTGGTCTGGCCGAGATGGGTCTGCTGCCCCGGATAGGTCCACACGCCGCCGGAGATGATCAAGGTGCCGGAGATGGCGTGGCCGCTGTCTGAAGGTACATAACTCACCCAGTAGGTATCGCCGGCTTTGTAGTTGAAAGCCAGCAACACCCGCGAGCTACCGTTGACCGATTGGTTGCAGACGAAGAACACCCCAGCCTTCCAACACTGGTTCACCAGAGTGGAAGAGACCTTGCCGGCCTTGCTGAAGATGGTGTCGAAGTTCTCGGCATCTGACTTCCAGGTACCGGCGAAGACGTTGAGGCGATCCAGGTCGGGAGTGGGCACATCCGCTGCCACGCTGAGTCCGGAAGCGGCGAGCGCCGCGACGAACAACACGATCTTCATGCCCTACCCCCGTTATCGCTCCATGACATTATGACCTTTATCCCCGGGCTCTGTCCCGGCGGTCATTTCACCCGGGATTCGCGGCCGAGAGACATGAGCGTCCAGTGGCTGCCGTCGGCGGAATATTCCTGGCGGAATTCGATGAGACCCGCCGAGCGCCAGACGTTCAGCACCCGGAAATGGGTGGTCTTGCCGGCCTCGGTGTAATCCCAAGGGAAGATCCAGGTATCGCCCTGGATGAGCAGGCTGCCGGCATGCACCTCGCCCCCGCCCGTGGGTATCGGGTAGCTCGTATAGCGGTCGGTCTTGGCGTCATACATGAACACCACCAGCGCCTTGGAATCTCCGTCCACAATCTGGTTGCAGGCGAAGAACCCGCCGCTGCGCCAGCAGTCGTTCTTCAGCGTGGTGCTCTCGCTGCCGACCTTGCTGTAGGGCGTGTCCAGATGCCGCACCTCGCTCTTCCAAGTGCCGGCGTAGGCCATGACCTTGTCCAGTCCTTGGGGAGCGGGCTCACCCGCCGCCGACGAGGAAGTGGAGAGGGTAAAAAGAACCATGGACAGAGTCAAAAGCCCTATGGACCTGGTGAAGGGCCCCATGGATATGCATCGGTACATGCGCCTGCTCCCGGCTTCGGTTCCCCTGAGCATAGCCCGAGGATGCAAGCGCGGGGGCATGTGGAATAAAATACGCCGCCTGCTTGTCCCTAGCCTGTCGCAAGCCGCGCAAGCTGTCTCCAAGGAAACCTGTCATCCATGCGTCTGATCGGATCTTGCCTGATCACCCTCTGCCTGTTCGCACTCTCAGCACCCGATGCGGCCGCCTGTGCCTGCGGCTGCGGGGTGTTCAGCGTAGGCACGAGTTCGCTCCTGCCGGGCGGCGCTGGCGGTACGGCATTCCTCGAATACGACTACATGAACCAGACCCAGAACTGGCACGGCACCTCCTCCGCTCCCGCCGCCGATAACGACGACAAAGACATCCGCTCGGATTTCTACACCGCCGGCCTGCAGTACATGTTCAACCGCGATTGGGGTGTGAGCGTCGCCATCCCCTACACCGACCGCTTGTTCGTCACCACCCAGGATGACGGCAGCATCGCCGGCTTCCACCACGGCGCCCTGGGGGATATCCGCCTGCTCGGCATGTACACCGGTTTCTCCGATGACATGTCCTCGGGTCTCATCTTCGGTCTCAAGCTCGCCACTGGCGACTACACCTATCCGAACTTCGACCGGGATACCTCCATCGGCACCGGCACCACCAACGCCATCATCGGCGGTTTCCATCAGGCCAACCTCAACGCCGACAACACCTGGAGCTGGTTCGCCCAGGGACAGTGGGAACGGGCTTTCGACACGCGCGCCGGCTATCGCCCGGGCAATGAACTGGACGCGGCCGCAGGTGTGTACTACACGGGCTGGGAGTTCGGCACCAAGAGCACCCTGGCGCCGGTGCTGCAAATGCTGGTCTCGAACCGCTGGCGCGACAGCGGCGTGCAGGCCGACACCCCGAACAGCGGCTACCAGCGCTTGCTGGCGGCGCCCGGCCTGGAGCTGGACACCGGCAAGCTGAAACTCTATGCCGACATCGAATTCCCGCTCTATCAGAACGTGAACGGCGACCAGCTGGTGACGCCCCGGCTCTACAAGTTCATCATGGCGTATAGTTTCTGAGCATGAGACAGCTCGCAGCCTGCTTCGCACTCCTCGCAACCCTCTGGCTGGCGCCCGCCCTCGCCCTGGATACGGGCGACATCGCCCCAGAGGTGAAAGCCATGGCCCTGGACGGGCATGCCTTCGATCTCGATGCCTTGAGAGGCAAGGTGGTGGTGCTGAATCTATGGGCCACCTGGTGCGCGCCTTGCCGCACGGAGATGCCGGCGCTGGACGCCTTCTATGCCAAATACCGCGGACGCGGCCTAGTGGTGTTCGGCCTCAGCGAGAACGATGCGGCCGACGCGGCGGAAGTGCAGAAGGTGATGCAGGCTTTCTCGTATCCGGCGGCCCTGGCCGCCGGTGCGTCCGTGGACGGGATCCGCATGCCGCGGGTCTTGCCCATCACTTACGTGATCGACGTCAAGGGCGTGATCCGCGCCAAGCTCTGGCCCGGCGGCACGCCGGTGACCGAAGAGAACCTGGAGAAAGCGGTACTGCCGCTATTGCCCGCCGCGAATTGATATCGCGGGCATCAGCTGCCCGCAACTCAAGACCTATCTGGCACAGCACTCCGGCATGCCGCCGCCCTGCTTCTCCACCTGCTTGGGTGGACAAGGTACGGAACCGTAAGAGCAATACACGCAGCAATCGCCGGCCATGGGCTTGTGTAGCGCGTGGCAGCCGGTGCATTCATACAGGTACTGGCAGGAATCCTCGGGCATGCGTTCCGCATCCCGGTGCCCGCAGATGGGACAGGTGAGGGTAGATTCCAGGATCACGGGGGTTTCAGCCATGCGGGATTCTATAACGCCGGATGGCCCTGCGGACTACGCCCGGATTCACAGATCCTGCAGCAGGGCTCGCGGGCTACGCCCGAAATGGCCGCGGAAGGCGTGGCTGAAATGGCTGTGGCTGCTGAACCCCAGATCCAGTGCCAGATCCGTGAGGCGCTCGCGGTACTCAGGCAATCTCTCCAGGGCCGCCGCCAGTCTGAGGTCCGTCAGGTATTGGTGCAGGGTACCGCCGGTGGCCTGACGGAACGCGCGGCACAGGCGGAAGGATGAGACCCCGAGCTTGTCGGCCAATAGCTTGAGCGTCACCCGGGTGCTGAACATGCCGCCGATCAACACCTGGGTATCGGTGGCCAGCGCCGCCGCGCGGTTGGCCGCGGCGCCACGCACTCTTTCCCCCGCGTCGCTCCCACAGCTCTGGCGCAGAAGATAGAGCGCGGTCTCCTCCACCCGCACTGCATCGCCGTCGCGGGCCGCGGCCAGGAGTTCCCGGTGGGCCAGGTGCATAGCGGCACTGCCGGCCAGCGTGGCGCGGGTGAACAGGCGCTCCGGTTCGCCGCGTGCATGGCGCACCGCTTCGCGCAGTGTCCGGGGATCGAACATGAGCGCAGTGCAACGGTCGCCGCCCGGCACCGGGTGATCCACCATGTAAGGCTCGCTGGGATCGAAGAACACCACACGGGTGGCGTCGGCCACATGCCGGCCCATGCGGTCGCGCCGCACGAAGGTGCCGCTGCGCACGAGCGCGAGGCTCGCCACCGGACAAGATTCCTCGTGGCGGCCGGGGCCGCAGGCTTCGGTGCACACCACGTCCCGCACCGTCACCAGCGGGCTGGCATAGAGTGTGTGGGAGGTGAGGGCCATAAGATCGTCCGGGTGGATTAGACCTTAGTTTATAGCGGATAGCGGCCTGCTCGCACTATCAGATCCTTGCGGCCCGCCTGCCGTCAGGATTCTGACAGCGCGCCGCACGCGACGGTGTTCAAATCTGCGCCACAGTCCCACACCCGGAGAACACCATGCTCGACCATATCTCCCTCAGTCTCACAGACATCGCCAAAGCCCAGGCCTTCTACGCCAAAGCCCTGGCGCCCCTGGGTTACAAGCTCGTCTCGGAATACGAGGGGGGCTTCGGTATCGGTGCCGAAGGCGGCTCTACGATCTGGGCCAGCAAGGGCCCGGCCCAGAAGCCCATCGCGCATCTGGCGTTCCGCGCCAAAGACCGTAAACAGGTGGATGCCTTCCACAAGGCGGCGCTCGCCGCCGGCGGACGTGACAATGGCAAGCCGGGCCTGCGGGAGAATTATTCGCCCACTTACTACGCGGCCTTCGTATTGGACCAGGACGGGAACAATGTAGAAGCCGTGTGTCACGACGCGAAGTGAAGTAAGCATGGAGGTCGCCGCGAGAGCGGGATGCTCTTGCGGCGTAATTCAGGCCGGCAAGGGCTCTGGTTTGTGCAAGAAGAAGCCTTGACCGTAATCCACCCCCAACTTGGCGAGTTCGCGACGGGTGGGCTCGTTCTCCACGCATTCGGCGATGCACTGGATGCCGCGCATGCGCGCGAGCTCGGCGAGGGTGCGGACCACCAGCGGGTTCACCGGGTCCTCAGTGTAGTTCTGCACGAAACGGCCGTCTATCTTCACGTAGTGAACCGGCAGCTGCTGCAGGTAGCCGAAGCTCGCCACGCCGCTGCCGAAATCGTCCAGCGCGAAACGGAAACCGACCTCGCTCAGCTTGTGCATGGTGTCCACCGCGCGGGTCAGGTTCTCCAGCGCCACGTTCTCGGTGACCTCGAAGCAAACGCTTTCGGCGGGCACGTTGTGACGGGCCTTATGTTCCATCACCTGGCGGTGGAAATCCGGGCCGTCCAGGGTGCGTGGGTCCAGGTTTATGCTGAGGCGTATGCCGAAACCGGCCTTGTCCGAGAGGAACTTGAAACTGTTCTCCAGCACCCACTGGTCTATGGGCGTGGCCAGGCCGTAGCGCGCCGCCACCGGCAGGAACACGGATGGCGTCACGATCTCGCCGTCCTCGTAGAGCCTGAGCAGCACCTCATAGAAATGCCCGTTGGGCTCGCCGTCGTTGAGGCGCACGATGCGTTGGCCGAAGAGCTTGAAGCGGCCCTCGTTCATGGCGCTCTCCAGCTGCGTCACCCGCGTCAGGTCCGAGTGGTGCCGCATCATGGAGACGTCGTCGACACGGTAAACATGGATGGCGTTGCGCCCCGAGCCCTTGGCGATGTAGCAGGCGATGTCGGCCCGGCTCAGCACCTCGGAGGCGCGTTCGCCGGGTGTGAAGAACGTCACGCCGATGCTGACGCCGACGGTGAAAGTCAGGTCCCGCTCCTTGAAACGATAATCCAGCACCGCGCGGCGCAGTTCTTCGGCCAGGAGCAGCACGGTCTTCTCATGGGCATCCAGCACCAGCACGCCGAACTCGTCGCCGCCCAGGCGCGCGATGATGTCCGGCTTGTGGATGAGCGCGCGCATGCGCTTGGTCAGTTCGATCAGCAGCCGGTCGCCGGTCTCATGACCGCGGGTGTCGTTGATGAGCTTGAACTGATCGAGATCCAGATACAGGAGCGCATGCTTCATCCGGCGGTCCTTGCCGCCGGTCAACTCACGCAGATGCCGGTCGAAGGCGGCGCGGTTGCGCAGGCCCGTGAGGCTGTCATGGGAGGCTTCGTGCACCAGCCGCTCGCGCAGCTGCTCCGCCTCGGACACGTCGCGGAACACCACCACGCCGCCGAGGATGCGCCCATCCGGGGCCCGCACCAGGGTGATGGCCCCCTCCACCGGCCGCAGGATACCGCTGCGATCGCGCAGCAGGCGGCGGGTGAGTATCTCGGAGTTGGCGCCGTGCATGAGGCAATGGCGCACCGTGTGTTCTTCGGTATCACCGCTGACGAGCGAGAGCGGGAACACGTCCTCGATGGCGCGCTTCTCGGCGTCCTGCATGCGCCAGCCCGTGAGCTTCTCCGCCACACCGTTCATGAAATAGACCTTGCCGTCGGCGTGGGTCGAGATCACGCCCTCACCGATGGCCTGCAGCGTGACCAGTGCACGTTCCTGCTCGGCGTTCAAGGCGGCGTTGACCGCGCGCCGCTCGCTGAAGGCCGCCGCCAGGATGTGGCCGGTGAATGCGGTAGCGCCCACGAACACGATACGTACCAGCGCGAGGAAATGGTCCTGGTCGTCGCTCACGTTGAAGCTGAGCACGAACAGTGCCAGGAACGCCGCGATGCTGGTAGCGCCGGCCGCGCCGCAGCGCGCGGCCGCCAAGGCCGCGAACGGTAGCAGCAGGAAGAACAGGTTGGATTCCATGGCGTGCGGCAACAGGGTGATGCCGTAAGTGCAAGCCAACAACAGGGCTACCAGCAGCAGCCATTCCATGAACATGCGGGTGGTGGGGAACGGCCAGCGGCGCCACTGGGCGATCAACGGCGTGACGATGAGGATGCCCATGGCATCGCCCAGCACCCAGTTGCCCCAGGAAGGCAGCACCGCATCCGCTGACAGCGCCTGGTTATAGATGAGACCTGCGATGCCCACACCAGCGCCGATCATCGCCGGCAGCAGGCAACCGGAGAGCACGAACAGGAGGACATCGCGGCTGCGCGAGAACAGGGGGTCCACGGCGCCACGCTTCAGGAGGAATACCGCGAGCAGGGCCTCGGTGAGTTGCGAGAGCGCACCGGACGCGCTCCTCAGCCACTCGAGCCCCAGGAAGTGCATGCTCAGCACTTCGCCCACCAGGATCACCGGCCACCAACGCAGGCCGGCCAGCCACAGGAACGCCACGCTGATGCCGGCAGCGGGCCACAAGGGTGCGACCCCGTAATAGTGGAGCTTGAGATACAGGCCGAGATAATTGGCGATGAAATACACGCCGGTCAGCGCTGCCGCCGTCACCACATACAGCGATGTCTGAACGATGGCGCGCATGACCCCGGCCCTAAGGCACTCCGCGCGTTGTTTCGGAGAGTCCCGAGAGCTTAACATGCCCTTCCCATGGACTTGTCCAACAGGCTTGGCCCGTGCCCCGGCGCGTAGAAGCCCATACAGGGCGTGGGCCACAGCCAGTCACCAGGACCGCTCGCATGTTCGAACTGCATCCGCAACTCGCCAAGGACTGCTTGAGCTTAGGCCGGCTCACGCTCTGCCGGCTCTTGCTCATGAACGACGCCAACTATCCCTGGTTCATCCTGGTGCCGGAGCGGGAAGCAGTGCGCGAGATACACGAACTCGCGGACGCCGACCGGCATCTCCTGTGGGACGAGTCCGCGCACCTGTCACGCGCCCTGCAGGCAGGCTTCGCCCCCCACAAGCTCAACATCGCGGCGCTCGGCAACCAGGTGACGCAGCTGCACGTGCATCACATCGTGCGTTACACCCACGACCCCGCTTGGCCGAACCCGGTCTGGGGCAAGCTGCCGCCCAAGGCCTACTACGGCGCCGAACCGCAGAAGCTGGCCACGCTGATGCGATCCCTGCTGGGTGACGCGTTGCATACGGACTGATCCGCGGCCACACCGTGCGATAATGCCTTCCTCGTCGTATGACCACGCCCGCATGAAATCCATTCCCGGGGACACCCCTTACGTCTTCGCCGGCCCAGGCCTCGAGCGCCTGGCCGAACGACGCCGGGACAGCGCCTGGCTGGCAGCGGCTCTCGCGGCAGCGGACACCTGCTTCGTGCCCATGCAAGGCCCCCACAACACCGTCATCCACGAGAACGGCACGCCTCGCGCCCTGCTCCTCAGCCAGACCGAAGCGGGTCCGCTCTTCAAGGACGCACGCGGGACGATGCTGCTCGGCAGTCTCGCGGGCCGGGTGTGTTTCGCATTGAACTTGGACGAACAGGCTGCGCTGCCCCGTGGCGAACAGGGCGATCTCCGCCAGCTCGGTGTGCTGATGGATGACACGGAGCTGGCACTGCTCGGTTACGCCCGTGCCCTCACCCACTGGCATCAGCAGAACGTCCATTGCGGCCGTTGTGGCGCCGCTACGTTGAGCGTGCAAGCCGGTCATGCGCGCGACTGCCCCGCCTGCGGGAACCAGCTCTTCCCGCGGCTCGATCCCGCCATCATCGTGCTCGTCACCCACGGCGAACGTTGCCTGCTGGGGCGCCAGCCGGTCTGGGTGCCGAAACGCTATGCCACCCTCGCCGGCTTCGTAGAACCGGGCGAGAGCCTGGAAGCGGCGGTACGACGTGAAGTGGCGGAAGAGACTGACGTGCGTGTGGGCGAGGTGATCTATCAAGCGTCACAACCCTGGCCCTTCCCCAGCTCGCTCATGCTGGGCTTCCGCGCCGAAGCCGAGAGCACCACCATCCATTGCAAGGACGGCGAACTGGAACACGCCGCCTGGTTCTCACGGGACGACCTCATCGCCCAGGTAAACGCGGGCGGCCTGCTGTTGTCCCCCAGCCGTTCCATCTCCTATCGCCTCATAAGGGGCTGGTTCGAAGAGAGCGCGGGTTATTCCTTCGATGCGGTGCGCTACGTGGATCCCACCCTCGCCACCCGATGAGCAGCCTCCAGAAGAATCTTCCGGCGCTTGATCGTGCCGCCATCGCGGCGCTCGCGTTCCTCACGCTGGTGTGGGGTTACAACTGGGTGGTGATGAAGGTGGCGTTGCAATACAGCGCACCCTTCCCTTTCGCCGCCGCCCGGAGCTTGGGCGGCAGCCTGTGCCTGCTGCTGGTGATCGTGCTGGCGCGCCGGCCGTTCTGGCCACGCTACCCCTGGCGCACGCTCCTGCTCGGCTTCCTGCAGACGACGCTCTTCATCGGCCTCGTGTGCTGGTCGCTGGTGGAAGGCGGTGCCGGCAAGAGCGCAGTGCTGGCCTACACCATGCCCTTCTGGGTGATCCTGCTCGCACCCTTCATGCTGGGTGAGCACCTGCGTGGTGCGCAATGGCTCGCCGTGTCGCTGGCCTTCCTCGGGCTGCTGCTCATCTTCTCGCCCTGGCATCGGGCGCCGGATTTCGGGAGCGCTTGCATCGCACTCGCCTCCGGCATCGCCTGGGGTCTCTCGGTGCTGGTGGCGAAGCAGATCCCGGTGGCGGACCGCTGGGAACTCATGTCTCTCACCGGCTGGCAGATGCTCATGGGGGCAGTGCCGCTCATGGTGGTGGCCTGGCTCGTGCCCGGTCGACCGCTGGAATGGAGCTGGCCTTACGCCGCAGCCCTTGTCTATAACATCATCCCCGGCAACGCACTCGCCTGGGCACTATGGCTGTTCGTGGTGGGGCGCCTGAGCGCCACCATGAGCGGACTCGCCTCCCTGGCCACACCGGTGGTGGGCGTACTCTGCGGCTGGTGGCAACTGGGTGAGCGCCCCAGCGCCGCCGTGAGCACGGGTATGCTGCTGGTCCTCTTGGCGCTCGCGCTCCTGCCGCTCGCCGCGCGCAGAAAAGCGTAAAAAGAGCCTGCTCCAAAGGCTGGATATAATGAGGCCATGTGCCTCCTCGTCTTCGCTTGGCAGACCCATCCCGACCATGCGCTGATCTTCGCCGGTAATCGCGACGAGCGGCATGCGCGCGCCACCCTGCCCGCAGAGCTGTGGCGGGATGCGCCAGAGGTATTGGGTGGACGCGACTTGGAAGCCGGCGGCACCTGGCTAGGCGTCACGCTCGCGGGACACTTCGCGGTGGTGACCAACTATCGGGAAGGCCTCGCCCCGCCCAAGGCCAGGCTCTCCCGCGGCGCCCTGACGGCGGATTTCCTCAAGGCCGACATGCCGGCGGAGAAGTATCTCGATGGCATCCGCAAGCACGCTCAAGATTACGGCGCCTTCAGCCTAATAGTGGGCGATTGTCGAGAGCTGCATTACTACTCGAACCGCGGCGATCACGGCGGACCCATCGCGCCGGGCATCCATGGTTTGAGCAACCACCTCCTGGATACGCCCTGGCCAAAGGTGCAGCTCTCCAAGGCGCGGCTCGTCGCGCTTCTCGATAAAGAAGTGCCGGCTTCGGACGACCTCTTCCGGTTGTTGGCGGACCAGGCGCCGGCGGCGGACGGCAAGCTGCCGGATACCGGCATCGGCATTGAGCTGGAGCGGCGCGTATCCGCGCCTTTCGTGCTGAACCCGGAATACGGTACCCGCTGCTCCACTGCCATCTACCTGCAGAACGACGGCGGCCTGCGCTTCGCGGAACGGCGCTTCAGCCCCGCGGGCGAGAGCGTAGAGACCCGTTACTTCCAGCTATCGGGCGGTGGCATGTGAAGCGCGCCGCACCCTGCGGCAGCTGGCCCTCACCCCTCTCGGTCGCCGCAGCGGCGGGCGCGCAACTGCGTTACTCGCAGCCGCAGGTGGCGGGCGGGGATTATTACTGGATAGAGAGCCGCCCCCAGGAGGACGGCCGGGCGGTACTGGTGCGTTCCGACGGGGAGCGCGATATACGCGATCTCACGCCGGCCCCCTTGAGTGTGCGCAGTCGTGTGCATGAATACGGCGGTGGCGCTTACGCGGTGGCGGAAGGCCAAGTCTATTTCTGCAACGACGCGGACCAGTGCATATATATATTGCGGGATGGCACGCCTGCGCGTTTGACGCCGCCCGGCATGCGCCGCTACGGGGATCTGCTCCCCGATTTGCCTCGCCGGCGGCTCATCTGCGTCTGCGAGGATCACGCAGGCGCGCCGGACAACTTCCTGGCGACGATATCCCTGGACGACGGCGGGTTGGTCAAGCTCGCCGCAGGCCGCGACTTCTACAGCTCACCGGCCCTCTCACCGGACGGACGCGAACTGGCCTGGCTCGCCTGGGACCAGCCGCAGATGCCCTGGGACGGCACGGAACTCTGGATCGCCGCCATCGGTGCCGACGGCCGGCTGCAGGAGCCGCGCCGCTTAGCCGGCAGTGCCGATGAGTCGGTGTTCCAGCCGCGCTATTCGCCGGACGGCGTATTGCACTACGTCTCCGACAGGAGCGGTTACTGGAACATATATAGATGCGAGGGGAACACTACCCGCCCCCTGGCCCGCGATGCCGCCGACTACGGCTACGCACAATGGAATTTGGGTATGTCCAGCTATGGCTTCCTCTCGGCCCAGGAGATCGCGGCAGTGCGCATCGCCGGCGGCCGCGCCAAGGCTGTGTATATGGACACGACCACCGGCGCCTGCAGCTTCCTGATGACAGGCTGCAGCCATATCGAGCACCTGGACGCTGACCAGGGGCGTTACACGCTGGTGGGCGGTGGGCCGGAGACCGCCATCACTGTCTTACAAGGCGAAGGCCAGACCGTGCGCCCCCTGCGCGAACCGGGTTTCCGCCTGGACGCGGGATACTTGAGCCGGGCCGAGGCCCTGGATTTCCCCACCACGGGCGGTGAGCGCGCCAAGGCCTGGTATTACCCGCCGATGAACGCTGAGCACAGCGTGCCCGTGGGTGAACTGCCGCCACTCATCGTGCGTTGCCACGGCGGGCCCACCTCCATGAACGGCGACGCCCTGGACCCGCGCATCCAGTTCTGGACCAGCCGCGGCTTCGCAGTGGCGGACGTGAACTACCGCGGCAGCACGGGCTACGGTCGCGCCTACCGGCGCAGCCTCGCGGGCCAATGGGGCGTGAAGGACGTGGAAGACTGCATACAGACGCTCGCGCACCTGAGCGCACGCGCCCTCGCCGATCCCAAGCGTGCCGCCATCAGTGGTTCCAGCGCCGGCGGTTACACGGCCCTCGCAGCGCTCGCTTTCCACGACGTGTTCCGTGCCGGAGCGGTGTATTACGGCATCGGCGAACTCGTGAGCGCCATGACCGACACCCACAAGTTCGAGGCGCGCTACGGCGACAGCCTGCTGGGCCCCTGGCCGGCGGCGAAGGCGCTCTATAACGCGCGCTCGCCTCTGTATGCCGCCGACCGCATCAAAGCGCCGGTGATCTTCTTCCAGGGACTGAAGGACAAGGTGGTGTTGCCGGAGCAGACCTTCGGCATGCTGGCGGCACTACATGCCAGGAAGATCCCCGCCTACTGTCTCACCTTCCCCGAGGAGGGTCACGGCTTCCGCCGCGCAGACAGCCTGGAGCGTGCGCTCTCGGCGGAACTCGCGTTCTACGCACGGGTCTTCGGTTTCACACCGGTGGACACCTTGCCACCGTTGCCCATGGAGCGCGCGGGCGGTTCAGCCTGAGGTCAGCACCGATATCAACCACGCGCGTATATGCACTATCTCTTCTGCCGAGACACTATGCAGCATGGGATAAGAATGCCAATTGACCATGCAACCCTGCTGGGTCAGCCAGTTGCGGGTGTATTCGCCGAGCTGCAGGGGCACCACCGGATCCTGGGTGCCATGCCCGTAGAAGATGGGCGTGAGGGCGTTGACGGCGGCGATCTTGATATCGAGGCCTTCCCCCAGCGGCAGGTAGGTGGAGAGGGCCATGATGCCGGCGAGTTTGCCGGGATGCTGCAATCCGGTGTAGAGCGCGAGAGCCCCACCTTGGGAGAACCCCGCCAGCACTATGCGTGCGGCCGGGATGCCCCGCTCCTGTTCCCGGGCGATCAGTGTCTCCACGGCGGCGCGCGAGACCTCCATGCCGGCAAGGTCCCGGGGCTGATGCAGCCCTATCTTCACGATGTCGAACCAGGCGCGCATGGGATAACCGTTGTTGAGCGTCACCGGGCGCACCGGCGCGTGGGGGAACACGAAGCGCAACGGCAACTCCGTCGGCAGATGCAGTTCAGGGACGATGGGTTCGAAATCATGGCCGTCGGCACCCAGGCCATGCAGCCAGATGACACTGGCCACGGGCTTCGGCCCCGTCTGCACTTCCACTGTCGCGAGCATCTCGGTCATGCACCACCCCATCGGCAAGGTCCGGGATTGTAGCAAAGGCGTTTTGTTATCATCCCGCAGGTCGCATAACCCGGCGGTGCAGAGCATGGATTTCCACGGTCAGACGGTGCTCATCACAGGCGCAGCCCGCGGCATCGGCCGCGCCACCGCCCTGGCCTTCGCCGCCCGGGGGGCGCGACTGGCACTGCATTACCGCAGCAGCCGGGGAGCCGCCGAGACTCTGCTGAAGGAACTGCCGGGGAAAGGTCACGTGAGTCTCGCCGCGGACCTCACGGATCCCACGGCTTGTGAGACCCTCGTGGATTCCGTCGTGGCCCAGTGCGGTCGCCTCGACGTGCTGGTGAACAACGCCGGCATCTACGAACTCAGACCCCTCAAGGATCTGGCATACCACGAATGGCAGGCCACCTGGGAACGCAGCCTCGCGGCCAACCTCATCGCACCGGCTAACTTAAGCTTCCTGGCGGCGCGGGTGATGCAGAGACAGGGCGGCGGCAAGATCATCAACATCTCCTCCCGCGGCGCCTTCCGCGGCGAGCCGGACGCGCCCGCCTACGGCGCGAGCAAGGCGGGCCTGAACCAGTTGTCGCAGTCCTTGGCGGTGGCGCTGGCCCCCCACAACATCTTCGTGGGCGTGGTGGCGCCTGGTTTCGTGTACACCGATATGGCGGCGGCGATCCTGGACGGTCCTGGCGGAGAAGCCATACGCCGCCAGAGCCCCATGGGGCGGGTGGCAGCACCCGAGGAAGTGGCCCAGGCAGTGATACGTCTGGCCGCCGACGGGATGATGGCGGCCACCGGCTGCATCATCGATGTGAACGGCGCCTCTTACCTGCGCACATGAATGCACAAACCCTGCCTCTGATCCTGTCCTGGAGCGGGGGCAAAGACAGCGCCCTCGCGCTCCACGCCCTCCGCCGGGATCCGCGCTATCGTCTCGCCGGCTTGCTCACCAGCGTGAACGAAGACTACCGGCGCATCAGCATGCACGGCGTGCGGGAGAACCTGCTGGACGCCCAGGCCGCCGGCTTGGGGCTGCCTCTATACAAGGTGAAGTTGTCGGCCCAGTCGAGCAACGCGGAGTACGAGACCGCCATGGCGGCGGTACTGGCGGATTTCCGCCGCCATGGCATAGTGCACGTGGCCTTCGGTGACTTATTCCTCGCGGATATCCGCCGTTACCGTGAAGCGCAGCTCGAGCGGGCCGGGATGAACGGCGTGTTCCCCCTCTGGCTGCGTCCTACGCCCGCCCTAGCCCGGGAATTCCTCGAGTTGGGATTCCGTGCCATCCTCTGCTGCGTGGACGGCGAGACCCTCGGCCCCGGTTTCGCCGGCCGCGAATATGATGCGGCCCTGCTGGCGGAGCTGCCGCCTGGCGTGGATCCCTGCGGTGAGAACGGTGAGTTCCATACCTTCGTCTACGCCGGGCCTGGGTTCGCCGCGCCGTTGGATCTGGTGCGCGGTGAACGGGTGACCCGCGAACAGCGCTTCCACTATTGCGATCTCTTGCCCCGGAGCTAAACCCATGAGCATCTGGTTCAAACCCATAAACCTCGACGAACTCAACACCTACCAGCAGGGCACGCTGGTGAGCCATCTCGGCATCCGCTACACGGGGATAGGCGATGACTGGCTGAAAGCCAGCATGCCGGTGGATGCACGTACCAAGCAGCCCGCCGGCATCCTGCACGGTGGCGCCTCGGTGGCGCTGGCCGAGACCCTCGGCAGCACCGGCGCCAACCTGGTGGTGGACTGGGAGAAGAAGCTCTGCGTGGGACTGGAGATCAACGCCAACCACATACGTGCCATGCGGGATGGCGAGGTGACGGGCATCGCTCGCCCGCTGCACGTGGGCGGCACCACCCAGGTATGGGAGATCAGGATCAGCGATGCCGGGGAGCGGCTCGTGTGCGTGTCGCGCATCACTCTCGCGGTGCTGGACCGCGCAGCGATGCGCTGAGCGTCAGCGTCCCTTGGGGCGCATGCGCGAAAACATACGGCCGATGCGCGATCCCTGTCGCTGCGAGGGATCACTGTCGATGCTCAGGGCATGCCGCGGACGGGTCTTCGATCCGGTGGTGTCATCCTCGCTGCAGGGCTCGAAATACACCACCACCGGCGGACGCTTCTCGTCGAAGGTGGAGTTGCCGACGCGGTGGTCCAGGAGCGACTCCAGGGTCATCTCGCTGTGCCCGGCGATGCGCGTGGATTCTTCCGGAGAGATCATGTTGAGGTCGAGGGTGATGACCCGCCCGGTGGAGCGGAACACCTTCACTGCGGTGATCTCCACCAGCCGCTCGCGCTGCTGGCGGTCGAACACGGTCTTCTCGTCGTACACATACAGCCGGTCGCCCACCTGCGCATCGGCCCCGTAGGGGCAGAACACGCAGTTGGCCGTGGTGATGTCATGCACGTAGTTCGGCAGGCTGTCTGGAACCTCTGTGCCCTTGCGGATGGCCATGGCATTCCCTTCCTGACGTAAGACCGCACCCCTGCGGTATGTATTCAATTTAACATAATATTATGTAAAAGCAACCCCCCCCTCACCAATGGCTCATAGCCATCTGAGCCGCGGTATTGGCGGGCCGGGCCAGGAGCCCCGTGGGGCTCAAAGTCACGGTGAAACTGGCCCCATCGGCCATGGGCAGGTAGGTGGCACTGCCATAACCCGCATCCAGCCAGGGCAGCCAGGCCCCATGGGCCTGGGCAAGACTCCAGAGGTCCAGGCCTCCACTGCCCGTGGAGAGCTCCAGTACGCTGTGGTAATCGTGACTCTCCTGGCCGGCGCTCCGGTAACGGCCTTCCAGGCGGTCCAACCTGTACAAGGGATCCAACCCGATGACCGTGGCATAGCCCTTCCACTTGATGACCCGCGCATCCAGCTGCCAGTCGTCGCCCCGCAGTTCAGTGCTGGTGACATGCCCCGCCGCATCCGTGAGGGTGACGCCGAAATCCTGGGGGCCGTGGGCGCTGAATATCAGCGTGGCCACCGGCTGCTCGTAAGTGAGACGCATATAGGTGCGCAGTTCCAGCGCCGCGGCGGCAAAGAACGCGAACACGAAGAACAACAGCAGCCCCAGGAGTACCCGCCCGCCGCCGCCAGCCACGTGTCCATGCAACAGGCGCTTCAGGCCGCCGAAGAACAACAGCAGCCCCGCGAAACCAGCGAGCACTATGAGCGCGGCGAAGCCCCATAGAGCGAGATGCATTTGACCGTTCATGGCGTCTCTCCCGGATTGGGCTAACTCTAGCACCGGCGACAGACACGGCGTGAAGCCGCGGCGGGCTAACGTTTATACTGCCCCCATGCGCCCCTCTTATAAACTTGGTCATGGCCTGCGCGGCGTGGGCGTGTTCGCCCTCGCCTTGCTGCTATCCGGCTGCGGCCAGACAGGCTATCTGTATCTGGTCATGCAGCCCACCACGTTTCCGCCCATCACCCGCCACACGCTGCCTATACCCTCCGCCGTGACCCTGGAGATGGCTGCCTGCGTGAGCGTACCGGTGCTGGGGACCAACGTGGCGCCGGTGGCGGCGCCCTTCGCCGCCACTTCCGTCGAACAGGTGCCGTTCAGCAGGCCCCTGCCGGCAGCGCCCCAGCCGGCACCATCCTCTATCACAGACATCCTGCCGGCCTGCGCCGTGTTCCCGGACATCATCACGCCTTCCATCAGCCTCGATGGGCCACCCTACCCATGAGCCGCGCCCCCGATAAACACCCGTTAGTGCTGGTGGACGGATCCTCCTATCTATACCGCGCCTTCTTCGGCTTACCACCCCTCACCACCTCCAGCGGTGAACCCACTGGTGCCGTCCGAGGCGTAGTCAGCATGTTGAAACGCCTGCAAGCCGACTACGTCACGCCGCATCTGGTGGTGGTGTTCGACGCCAGCGGCAAGACCTTCCGCGACGAGCTGTTCGCGGAATACAAGGCGCACCGCCCCCCCATGCCGGATGACATGCGCACGCAGATCGAGCCCCTGCACGAACTGGTGCAGGCCTTGGGGTTCCCGATCCTGCAGGTGACGGGCGTGGAGGCGGACGACGTCATCGGTACCCTGGCGAAGCAGGGCGCCAAAGCCGGCATGCCGGTGGTCATCTCCACCGGCGACAAGGACATGGCGCAGCTGGTAGATGACAAGGTGACGCTGGTGAACACCATGACCGACACCACCCTGGACCGGGACGGGGTCAAGGAGAAGTTCGGTGTCTGGCCTGAACAGATCATCGATTACCTGGCGCTGGTGGGCGACAGCTCGGACAACATCCCGGGTGTACCGGGCATCGGCCCCAAGACCGCGGCGCCCCTGCTGGCGCATTTCGGCACCCTGGAGGAACTATATAAACGGCTCAAGCAAGTGCCCGAAGTGGCGGTGCGCGGCGCGAAGCAGTTGCCGCCGAAACTCGAGGAGCACAAAGAGTCGGCCTTCCTCTCCCGCCAGCTCGCCACCATCCGCTGTGACGTGGAGTTGCCGCAAGGCCCCGCGGAACTGGTGATGGGCACGCCGGACACCGATGCGCTGCGTGAGCTCTACGCGCGCCTCGAGTTCAAGACCTGGCTGCGCGAACTCAACGAAGGCCCTGAGACAGCGTCGGCCAAACCCGCGACCGCGAACCCGGCGCCAAAGCCCGTGCCGCCGGCCGCCGCCGGCCAATACGAAGCGGTGATGGACGAGAAGACCCTGGAGGCCTGGATAGCCAAGCTCGAAGCGGCGCCCCTCTTCGCCTTCGATACCGAGACCACCAGCCTCGAATATATGAAGGCGGAGATCGTTGGGCTGTCCCTTGCGGTCAAGAGCGGCGAGGCAGCCTATGTACCCCTGGCCCACCAGTATGTGGATGCGCCCGCGCAGCTGGATCGTGCCAAGGTATTGAAGCGCCTCAAGCCGTTGCTGGAAGACCCGGCCCGCTTCAAACTGGGCCACCACATTAAGTACGACGCCCATGTGTTGCGCAACTACGGCATCAACATGGCCGGCATGCGCTTCGACTCTATGCTGGAATCCTATGTACTGGACAGCGTGGCGAGCCGCCACGATATGGATTCGCTCGCCGAGAAATACCTGGACTACAAGACCATCCACTACGAGGACGTGGCGGGTAAGGGCGCGAAGCAGATCAGCTTCGCGGAAGTGCGCGTGGAAGATGCGACCCGCTATGCCGCTGAGGACGCAGACGTCACCCTGAGGCTGCACCTGACCCTGTGGCCGCGGCTGAAAGCGGTGCCATCTCTGAAGAAAGTGTTCGAAGAGATCGAGATGCCCCTGGTACCGGTGCTGCTGGAGATGGAGCACGGCGGCGTGCTCATCGACGTCGCGATGCTGAAGAAACAGAGCAGCGAGATCGCGGCATCGCTCTTGAAACTCGAAGCCAAGGCCCACGAACTGGCTGGCGGCCCTTTCAACCTCGATTCACCCAAGCAGCTGCAGGCCATCCTGTTCGAGAAGATGGAACTGCCGGTGGTGCGCAAGACTCCTGGTGGCCAACCCTCCACTGCCGAAGACGTACTGGAAGAATTGGCCGAGGGCTACGAACTACCGAAGGTGATCCTGGAATACCGCTCGCTCAACAAACTCAAATCCACCTATACGGACAAGCTGCCCGAGCAGGTGAACCCGGCCACCGGCCGCATACACACCTCCTATCACCAGGCGGTGGCCGCCACCGGGCGCCTCTCCTCCATGGATCCCAACCTGCAGAACATCCCGGTGCGCACCGCGGAAGGTCGGCGCATCCGCCAGGCTTTCATCGCGCCCAAGGGTTGCGTGCTTTTGGCGGCAGATTATTCCCAGATCGAGCTGCGCATCATGGCGCACCTCTCCGGCGACGAGGGTCTGCTCAAGGCCTTCGCCCAGGGCATGGACATCCATCGCGCCACCGCCGCAGAAGTCTTCGGACTGAAACCCGACAAGGTGGGCGCCGACGAGCGGCGTGCCGCCAAGGCCATCAACTTCGGCCTCATCTACGGCATGTCCGCCTTCGGGCTCGCGAAGCAGCTCAACATCGAGCGCGGCGCTGCTCAGGAATACGTGGACCTCTACTTCGCCCGTTACCCCGGCGTGAAGCGCTTCATGGACAACACCCGCATGCTGGCCCGGGAGCAAGGCTACGTGGAGACGGTGTTCGGCCGGCGCCTGTATCTGCCGGACATCAAGGCCCGCAATCCGCAGCTGCGCCAGTACGCCGAACGCACCGCCATCAACGCGCCCATGCAGGGCAGCGCTGCAGACATCATCAAGCGCGCCATGATCTCAGTGCAGCGCTGGCTCAAGGAAGGGGACAGAGGGGCGCGCATGGTGATGCAGGTGCACGACGAGTTGGTGTTCGAGGTGGAGCAGAAGGCCCTCGAACAGGTGAAACAGGAAGTGCCCAAACTCATGAGTGGTGCCGCTGAACTCAAGGTGCCCCTGGTGGTGGACATCGGGGTGGGCGCCAACTGGGAAGAGGCCCACTAAGCTCGTCGACGAATTCGCACAGTTCGTCTTTGGAGCTTTAATTAATCATCCAGATGATTAATTAAAATATCATTTGTAACTCTTTGTATCATTTAGCATTTAAAATTTAATTTTGGATTTTTTATTCCAGACACGGAATTATTTTCCTTAGACCAGGTCTCAAGCTGTGAACGCCGCAACGGTGTTCACCCTGCTCACCTCCCTGAGCGGGACAGCAACCCGGTCTCCCCAAGCCGGGTGTAGCGTTTAACCCCGGTGTTTTCCCCCTTTTGGCACCGGGGTTATTTTTTCCTCTTCCCCTCTCAGGAATCCGCTGTCAGCCAACCCGCCAGCAGTTGCTGCGCGTCTTCCACCCCATTGCCCGAGAAGGCTGAGAAGAGTTGCACGCTGGCACGGCCCAGGAGGCCGCGCTTCACAGCCGCGAGGCTCTTCTGGGAGGCCCCATAACCGAGCTTGTCGGCCTTGGAGAGCAGCACATGCACGGGCAGGGATAGGGGGCCGGCGAAAGCCAGGAGCTGCTGGTCGAAATCCGTGAGGGGGTGGCGCACGTCCATCACCAGCACCAGGCCCGCGAGGCAGCGGCGCTGTCCGAAATAGCTCTCCAGCATCTCGGCCCAGCGCGCCCGCTCCGCCTGGGGCACCTTAGCATAGCCATAGCCTGGCAGGTCCGCGAAGCGCAGGTTCCCGTCCACGCTGAACAGGTTGATGAGCCGGGTGCGGCCCGGGGTCTTGCTCACCCGGGCAAGGCCCGATACGCCGGTGATGGCGTTCAGGGCGCTGGATTTCCCGGAGTTCGAGCGTCCCGCGAACGCCACCTCCCGGCCCAGGTCCGGCGGCAAGCCGCCCAGATCGGCAGCGCTGGTCAGGAAGCGTGTATGGCGGAAATCGAGACGCATGGCGGGCCTTCGGTGGAGAGGGCAGGGGGCCTAGTGTAAAATCCTGCCCTCCCGGCGGGGTGGTTTATACAGGGTATTTCCTCCCTCCTGACCCCCATGCCAGACAGTCTTCTTAAGGAGCCCGGCAGCATGAAGAAGCTCGCAACCACCGCCCTCGTGATAGGGGTCTGCCTGTTCGCCTTGAACGCCAGCGCTGACGGCGATGCCGCGGCCGGCAAGAGCAAGGCCGCGGTCTGCGGCGCCTGCCATGGAGTGGACGGCAACAGCACGAGCGCCCAGTTCCCCAAGCTTGCCGGCCAGAACGCCAGCTACATCGCCGAGCAGCTGGGTGACTTCAAATCCGGCAAACGCCAGAACCCGATCATGGGAGCACAGGCCAAGGGCCTCTCGGACCAGGACATGCAGGACGTGGCGGCCTACTTCGCCAGCCAGCAGCGCCAGACCGGCGAGGCGGATCCGGGCTTGGTGAAGCAGGGCGAGGCGCTCTACCGCAGCGGCAACAAGGACGAGAACGTCCCCGCCTGCCTCGCCTGTCACAGCCCCGACGGCGCCGGCAACTTCCTCATGAAAGTGCCGGCCCTCTCCGGCCAGCACGCCGGCTATGTGGTGGCGCAGCTGCAGGCCTACGCCGGCGGCACCCGCAACACCGACCCGAACAAGATGATGGAGACCATCGCCGCACGCCTCTCGCCCGCCGAGATGCAGGCCGTGGCTTCTTATATCGAAGGCCTGCACACCGCCAAGCTCACGCCCTGAGCGCGGGACTGAACTTAAGCCGGGCGTACACCCTCAAAGGGGTAGCTGCGTTTGACTAGCTAGAGATACAACGAGGTCAGCATGAAATCCCTTCCCATCCTGGCCTTGGCACTGTTCTTCACGCTGACTGTCCAGGCCGCACCCGATGCGGCCAAGCCCGCAGCAGCGGCCTTCAAAGAAGGCGTCAACTATCAGCCGGTGCTGCCGGCCCAGCCCACCTCCGCCGAGCCCGGTCAGATAGAGGTATTGGATTTCTTCTGGTACGGCTGCCCCCACTGCAATGCCCTCGAGCCCTACCTCGAAGCCTGGGAGCGCAGCAAACCCGCCAACGTGGTGCTGAAGCGCGTGCCGGCCATCCTGGAACCGGACTGGGAACCGGCGGCACGCGCGTATTACACCGCCGAGACCCTCGGCCTCCTCGCCCGCTCGCACATGGCCACTTTCAACGAGATCCACCAGAACAACCATCCGCTGCAGAACGAGGCGGACTACCAGGCTTTCTTCACCCGGCAGTTCAACGTGGATGGCAAGCAGTTCGCCGCCACCTGGTCCTCCCCGACGGTGGACGCAAAGATCGCCCAGGCCAACGTGCTGGCCGAGCGCTACGGCCTCATCCAGTTCGGCGTGCCGACGCTGGTAGTGAACGGTAAGTGGCTCACCGGCGGCGGCTTCGGCGTGGGCTATCCCCAGATCATGCAGGTGGTGAGCTACCTCCTGCAGCAGGAACAGGCGGCGGTGCCGCCCAGCGTTAAATGAACCGCGCGGCCTCAAGCCGCTACGCATAAAGGCGTGGGATGAAGAACAGCTGGCTGATGTTGCCTTGGCTCTTCCTGATCGGCGGTACGGCGCTGGCGGATGCACCGGCCTTCGTGGAGGGCGCGAGCTACGAGGCGGTGAGTCCCGCCCAACCCACCGAGGCGAAACCTAGCCAGGTGGAGGTCATCGAGTTCTTCTGGTACGGATGCCCCGTCTGCTTCGCCCTCGAACCACACTTGGAAGTGTGGCTAAAGACCAAACCCAAGTATGTGCTGTACCGCCGCATCCCCGCCGCCATGAAGGACTCGGAGTTCTATACCGACTCCCAGGCTTTCTACACCGCGCAACTGCTCGGCATCGGCGACAAGATCCACGAGCCCTTCTTCAACGCCATCCACCTGGACGGCCAGGGGGAACTGCGCACCGACGTGGGCGCCCTGCGTACTTTCTTCGGCAAGTTCGGCGTCGCCTCCAAAGACTTCGATGCCACCTGGAACTCCTTCGCGGTACAGACGCATATGTCCGAGGCCGCCCTGATAGAGGACCGCTACGGCATCACCGGCGTGCCCACCATCATCGTGAATGGCAAATGAAAGACCGGCGCCGGTTACCGCTTGGCGTCGGGGGCATATATGAAAGGCGAAGACATCATGAAGTGCGTGGATTTCCTGGTGAAACGGGAATACGCGGCTTCTTCTCACGGCAAGCAATGAACCGCACGGCCGAGAAGGCCATGTCTCACAGAGGTGCACGATGAAAAGCAGATGGCTGATCCTTCCCCTGGCCTTACTCCTCTCCGGCGCAGCGCTGGCGGACACGCCCAGCTTCCAGGCGGGCGTGAACTACGAGGCGGTGAGTCCCGCGCAACCCACCGAGGCGAAACCCGGCCAGGTGGAGGTCATCGAGTTCTTCTGGTACGGCTGCCCCCATTGTTTCGCCGTGGAACCTTATCTGGAGGCCTGGATCAAGAGCGGTCCCAAGGGCGTGCAGTTCCGCCGCATCGCCGCCGCCATGAAAGGCTCGGAGTTCTACACCGACGCCCAGGCCTACTACACCGCACAGGTGCTCGGCGTAGGCGACAAGATCCATGAACCCCTGTTCAACGCCATCCACCTGGACGGCGACGGTGCACTGCGCGACGACGTGGACGCGCTACGCACCTTCTTCGGCAAGTACGGCGTGGCTCCCAAGGACTTCGACGCCACCTGGAACTCCTTCGCGGTGCAGACGCGCATGTCCGAGGCTGCGCAGATAGCCGATCGCTACTCCGTGAGCGGGGTGCCGACCTTCATCATCAACGGCAAGTGGAAGACCGGCGCCGGTTACCAGATGAATTACCCTGACATCATCAAGTGCGTGCAGTTCCTGGTCGATAAGGAAAAGGTCGCCAAGAAACACTGATCCCTGCATCGGGCGCGCACCCCGTCTGGGGTGCGCGCTGACGTTTTCGTTCACCACGCCTTCGCTATCCCCACGAAGACCTCCCGGCCATCCCCCGGGAAATAGCGGTAACGCCCCAGACTGTAATCCGCGCGTTCCGCATAGGCGGTACCGACCAGGTTCAGCAGCCTCAGGCTCAGGCTGTACCCCGCGCCCAGCCCCCGCTCTACATACAGGTTCAGGAGATCGTAGCCGCCGTAGCGGTGCTGGTTGGATTCATCCAGCCAATAGCCTCCTACGTGTAGGGATTCCAGCTCCACCCGCGTCGCCTCGTCCGGCTGCCAGCGCAGGCGTGCGCTGCCGAGGGTACGGGGCGCGTATTTCACGTCGTTGCCGTAGGCGATGACCCCTCCCTGGCTAACCTGGACGGAGAACGCATAGCTATGCACCGCGTAGCTGCCTGTGAATACCGCGCTCCATTCGGAATTGAACCGATAGGTGGTGCTGAATTCCACACCACGGTGGCGGGTACGCCCATCGCTGACGTTGAAACCATCGCTGTCCCGGAAGATGAAATGCTCTTTCAGCATGGTGTAGGCATCCGCATCCCAACTGAGCGCGCCTCTGCTCCCGCGCCAGCCCAGTTCGAAGTTGTCGAGGGTCTCGGAATGCAGGTCGGCAATGTCCTGCTGGGATTGCAGTTCGTAGAGTTCCTGGGTCTGGGGTGCGCGGGCGCCGCGGCTGACGTTGGCATAGAGGGTCTCATCCGGCATGGCGAGCCAGCTCACGCCGAGCTTGGGCAGGAAGTTCACGAATCCGTCGCTACGATCCGCCGGCCGGCTGAACAGGCAGCCGCCGAAGTCGCAAGGCGTACCGTCGGCCCGGGTGTCGCCCACGGGCAGGAAGTTCACGTAGCTGTATTCCACCCGCTCCACACGCAGGCCGCCGCTGAACTGCCAGGTGGGCGTCCACTGTCGGGTGAGGTCCACGTAGCCTGCCAGGGTGCGGCTGTCGGCGCTGTAGCCGTAATGCAGACCCTGGGGACGGATGGCGTCCTGCTGGGGTGAACTGGTGGTGAGGGGGGAGGGTTGAAATTCCGTGAGCCAGCCGTGAGCATATTCGAAATCGAGACCGTAGATGACGCCCAACCGGTCGTCGGGACGGGTGCGCAGCTTGAAGAGAGCCCCGAGGCTGTTCTGGGCGTCGTCCTGGATGGGTTCGGCGGGGATGTAGTGCTCCGTGAAACTCATGGCGTTGCGCCGCATATAAGGGTCGATATCCAGTTCCCGGTCGTCCGCCAGGAACAGCTGCCACTTCTGGGCCAGGAGCCAGCTCTGGCTATCGCGGAACGCGCCGGGCGTGGGATTGGAATCCCGCAAGGCTTCATCCTGGTACGCGTCTTGGCCGTAGATATAACCGGCCGTGTCCTGGTTCAGGTTGGTGGCGGCGAACAGGGTCTCGCGGCTCACGCTGTCACCGACCTCGTCTAAGCGCAGATCCAGCTTCTGCTGGTTATAGCCTGAGTCCACCCGGAAGCCGCCGTCGTGAGCCGCGTTGGCGCTCACGCGCCAACCATCGCTGCCGTCCCAGTCTCCGATGCTCGTCTTCAGCCGTGCATAATCGTTACTGCCGAGATCGAGACCGAGGCTGTCGGCGGGCTGCATGTCCGGTGCCTCGGTGAACACGTTCACGATGCCGTGCAGGGCGTTGCCGCCGTAGAGCACCGAGCCCGGTCCGCGTATCACTTCCACGGCGGAAGCCTGCTCGGTGTTCAGCCAGAAGAGGGCGTTGTCGTCGCAGAAACCGGCCGGCTGTATGGGCAGGCCGTCTTCCAGCAGCAGGAAGGCGCCGCAAGCCCCCACCCCTGTGAGCAGGGGCGAACGCAGGGCCATGAGGCTCTCCTGGCCGCCGTTGTCGCTGAGCATCGCCCCAGGCACCACATTGAAGATCTGCGCCGGATGGGTCTCGCCGATGAGCGTGAGGTCATCTGCATCCAGGCGCGTGGTGTTATCCGGCGTGCGCTTGAGCGGCACCGGCGCAGCAGTATCCGTCACCACCACCTGTCCCAGGTCCACGCCATCATCGGCCTGCGCGGCACCGGCCATCAGAAGACAGCCGACCAGTGCCGCACCCGTGTAGAGCTTACTTCTCATGCCTCACTGCGGTAATGCATAAGCGACTACGTAATCGCCGCGCGTGCTGGAATCCTTGTACCCGCCGGCAGCGATGACGAGATATTGCCGGCCGTTGACCGAATAGGTCATGGGTGTGGCCTGGCCGCCCGCCGGGAGCTTCACTTCCCAGAGCAGCTTGCCGGTATCAGTATCGAAGGCCCGCAGACGATCGTCCAGACTCGCCGCGATGAACACGAGACCCCCCGCGGTGATGATGGGGCCGCCCAGGTTCGGCATGCCGAGATTCATGTGGATGAACGGCGTATCGCCCAGAGGTATGCGCCACTTGATGGTGCCGTGCACCATGTCCACCCCAGTGAGCGTGCCCCAGGGCGGCTTCACGCAGGGGATACCGAGGGAGGACATGAAGGTGTGCCGGCGCATGCCATAGGGCGTGCCGCGCATGCGCGCGAACTCATAGTCATCGTATTGCGGATCCTTGAGCTCCGCCTCCATCTGATCACGCGGGATCAAGGCCACCTTGAACGGCAGGTCCATTGTGTTGGCCACGGCGATCTGCCGCTCAGGATCGAAGGCGATGCCGCCCCAGTTGGAACCGCCGGCATTGCCCGGCAGCATGATGGATTCCTTGGTGGACGGCGGCTGGAAGATGCCTTCCGAGCGGTCGGCCTCGATGCGCTTCCTGCAGGCACGGGTATCGAACCAGGCCACGCCCCAGGCATCGTCCGGCGTGACCGGCGTCTGGCGCACCAAGGCTGGGGGCGCCGAGGGGATGGGCTGGGTGGGTGAGGGCGTCTCGCCGGGCACCGCATCCTGGGGCACCGGTGTCTCCTTGATGGGAAACAGGGGCTCGCCGGTCTCACGGTTGAAGGTATAGAGGAAACCTGTCTTGGTGGCCTGGATCACCGCCGGCACCTGCTTGCCATCGTGGGTCAGCTCCACCAGCGTGGGCTGGGAAGCCAGGTCGTAATCCCATAGGTCGTGGTGCACCAGCTGCTGGCCCCAGACGAGCTTGCCGGTGGCGCCATCCAGGGCCACCACTGAGTTGGCCCAGCGGTTGTCGCCAGGCCGTTCGCCACCGAAGAAATCCGGGCTCGCGGATCCCGTGGGCACGAACACCAGATGGCGTGCTGAGTCCACCGAGAGCGGCGCCCAGGCGTTGGCGGCGCCGGTGACCTTCGCGCTCTCGGCGGTCCATTCTTTGTACACCGGATTGGAAGGATCCCGCGGGATCGGGTCCCAGCTCCACAGGAGCTTGCCGCTCCTGGCATCGAAGGCACGCACGATGCCGAGTTCCAGTTGCACCCCGCGGTTATCGCCGACGGAGGAACCCACGATCACCTTGCCGTCCAGGATGGCGGGCGGCGAGGTCACGAGATAGTTGCGCCACTCGCTGTCCGGTTCGTCCACCGAGTGCACATCCTTCAGCAGGTTGATCTCACCGTGCTCGCCGAAGTCTTCGCAGGATTTGCCGGTGGCCGCATCCAGAGCCAGGAGCCGGCTGTCCAGGGTGGGCGCATAGATACGCGCATGGCACACGGCGGAAGCTGGCGTAGTCTCATCCACCCATAGGGACACGCCCCGGGATACGCCGTCGGAATAATGCAGATCGTTGCGGTTGTGGCTGTCGTGGCGCCAGCGTAGGTTCCCGCTCGCCGCATCCACCGCCAGCACGTTGGTGCTGGGCGTGGTGAAGTACAAGACGCCAGCGTAGAGGATGGGCGTGGCCTCGAAGGCCGAGCGATCCCAGTCCTTCACACCCTTGCCGAGTTCCCCGGTGCGGAAGATCCAGGCGACCCGCAGGCCGTCCACATTGGTGGCATTGATCTGGCTGAGGGGTGAGTAGCGCATGCCGCCGGCATCGCCACCGTAGGCCGGCCAGCCAGCATCGTTCGGAGCAGCAGCGGAAGCCGCCGCCGTGACCAGGGCAGATAGGCAGATCAGCAGGATCCTGTTCATGGATGCACTCCCGTTTCAGACGGCCAAACTCTAGGCTGCCTGGGCTGGCTCTGCCAGCGGGAAAGTGACGAACGGCGCTTCTAGGGTATGAACGGCGCCCTTCTTTACATGGGTGGCAGGATGAATCTGGCTAGAACTACGTCTGAAAGCGTCGCGAGCGAAGGCAGGACGAGGCGCGCGAGGCGCGCACCCGGAGCGTACTCTTCAGTACGTGAGGGTTCGCCACATGTGGCGAACGGGCGAATAGGACATTCGCCCTGGGCTATGAGCGAAGCAGGACGCGAAGCGCTATGGGCGAGCCTCCCGCTCGCCGCTCTCGGGCGTCCTGCCCTCCGCGGCATGTGGGCATCCTGCCCCGAACAAAGTCATGCCAAGCGCACGCCTACAGGGATGTAGGCGGTAGAGCAACGCAAGGAGCAGTTGCCGAGCAGCTTTCAGTGGAACAAATGATTGAGGCGACTACGATACCTACGGCTGAAATTCACGAAACTGCCGTCCTTCAGGACGATGCGGTAATCGCCGTGGTCCCAGGGCTGGATCTCGCGGATCTGGTCGATGTTGACGATATGGCCGCGGTGCACCCGGGCGAAGCGCTTCTGGTCCAGCTTCTTCTCCAGGGTCACCAGCGATTCCCGCAGGGGGTAGACCGCGCCCTGCACATAGAGGCTCACGTAGTTGCCGTCCGCCTCGATGCGCTGGATATCCTCGATGTTGAGGATGAACTCGCGGTTGAGCTTGCGCACCACCAGCCGTTCCAGGGGCGCGCCTTCCGCCGGCGCATCCGCGACCGGCGTCTCCGCCCCCGCCGCGCGTGCGTCCATCCACAGGCCGTAGAAACGGAACGCCAACAACCCCGCCATGATGAGCCAATAGGCCACCAAGTCCTTGCGGTATTCGTAGAACCAGTTGGGCCACCAGGCACCGAAATCGTAACTCTCGCCCTTGAGGCGATAGATGATCTCCCTCACACCCACCATGCCGGCGACGTGCAGCAGCGAGAACGGCAGGGTGGCGAGGAGATGGGCCGGCAGGCTCTTCAACCAGGTGCCGCCGCTCAAGGGATAGCGGCCGAGCCACCAGTACATGGCTGGGATAAGCAGCCACAGGCAGAAGCAGCTGCTCGATTCCCAGGTAAGGGGGCGCCAGAAGTCGATATGACCGCCGCCGCGGGCGTAGTCCGCCACCACGCTGTAGGTGTTGGAGAGCGTCGATGCGCTGAGGAGCACGGCGAAGAACGCCATCTGCCAGGGGAAGAGGCGGCGGGCGGTGGCGGGCTTGAGGTCGTGGACGGCGTCGGTCATGGCCAGGTCATCATAGCGCAGGCCCCGGAGCGGAGGCGGGCCTCAGGCCCGCCTCCGCTCGTGCTCACTTCTTGGGATCCAGCTCCGGCAAGCCTGCCTTCTGCAGCGCCGCGTTGAGGGGCGGCAGGGACTCCTTGTCCGACTGCCAGCGGCCTATGGCTGTGTCCGCCTTGGTCTTCTGCTCGGTGTAACCCTTGAGCGCATCGACGCTGGGGGCACCGTCGGCATTCTCGACAGCCCCCTGCAGGGCGTCGAAGGCGTTCGTCACATACGCCAGGCTGCCCACTTGCGCCGGCGCTGCGCCGGGCTGGCCATAACCCGGTGGCACGGCATGCAGCTCAGTCTCGGCCGAGACCTGCTGCTCGAAAGCCTTGAGCTTGCCCATGAGATCCGCCGTCGCCTTGGCTTCGGCCGCCTCCAGCTGTTTCAGGATGCTGCTCACTTCGCCGCCGGCGACCGCCAGGCGCGCACGCTGTGTCTGGATCTCGAAAGCCAGCGTTTGTTGCTGGGTGAGATCAGCCTGAGTGGCTTTCACCCGCGGATCGTTCAGCACCGTGAGCGGCTGGCTATAGCTCTTGCCTCCCACCGTGAGCTTAACGGTGTAGTTCCCCGGCAGCACCCATACACCGTCGCGCCCCAGGGCTTCCGGCGCGGCGGAGTGGAGGCTCCATACGAAGCGATGCATGCCGGCTGCGGCCGCGAGCGGCACTGGTTGCGCGAACCAGTCCGGCGTGGCGCTGATCTTCGACAGATCCGCTGACTCACGCTTGTCCGCACTGGAATAATGCCGCACGGCCTTGCCGTGGGCATCCAGGATGTCCAGGGTCACGGGCGAGGCGGCGGCGCCCTTCAACCAGTAATCGATGACTGCACCATCCGGCGGGTTGGCCGCACCGGGTTCGTCGGGATGCATGGGCGTGCCGGTGAAACCGGGGAGATGCAGGCGCACCGCGTCCACCGGCTTGAACAGCGCGGCGGCCCCTGTAGCCTCATCGAGTTGACGCAGCGCCGAGATGTCGTCCAGCACCCAGAAGGCGCGGCCGTGGGTGGCGATGACGAGATCGTCGTTGTACCTGTCGTGGTGCACGTCGATGTCGCGGATGGATGTCACCGGCAGGTTCTGCTGCAGGCTCTGCCAGTGGTCACCATCGTCGAAGGATATGTAGATGCCGAGTTCGGTACCGGCATAGAGCAGGCCTTGCTTCACCGGATCCTCGCGCACCACGTTCACGAAGCTGCCGTCCGGTATGCCCGCGGCGATGGGAGTCCAGCTCTTGCCACCGTCATGGGTGCGGTAGATATAGGGTCTGTAGTCGTCGAGGCGATGCCGGTCGATGGCCGCATAAGCGGTGTCGGCCGAGTAGTGGCCCGCTTCGATGCTGCCCACCTTGGACCAGGGCGTGAGCGCAGGCGGTGTCACGTCAGCCCAGTGCTTGCCGTCGTCATGGGTACGCCAGATGAGGCCGTCGTCCGTCCCCACCCAGATATCGTCTGTCTTGAAGCGCGAGGGAGCGATGGCGTAGATCACGCCGCGGCGCTGACCCACGGTAGCGGTATCCGCAGCGGTGGGGGCATCCAGGTTGGTCGGCACCGTGAGCGTCTTCTGGGTCAGGTCGGGGCTCAAGAGCGCCCAATGTTTGCCGCCGTCCCGGGTGCGGAACAGGTGCTGGTTAGCGAAATACAGGGCGTGGGGATCCTTGGGTGAGAAGGTCAGCGGCAGAGTCCAGACGCTGCGGTAGATGTCCGGGTAAGCCAAGGTCGGATCCACGTCCGCGGTCTGCTCGCTCTTGAGGTCGAGTTTGTCCACGCTACCGCCGTAGACCGTGTCCGGGTCGAGCGGATCGGGCGCGATGGTGCCGCTCTCGCCACCGGCGGTGATCTCGTGGAACTGGGTCATGTTGATGCCGTCGAACTTGTTGTCCGAACGGCTCGGCACCTCGGCGGCGCCGGAGTCCTGCTGCGCGCCGTACACGTGATAGGGGAAACGGTGGTCGGTGCTCACGTGGTAGAACTGCCCGGTGGGCTGGTTGTACCAGCTGGTCCAGGTCTTGCCGCCGTTCTGGGAGATGATGGTGCCCTGGTCCACACCGGAGATCATGCGCTCGCCGTCGTCCGGATCTATCCACAGGGTATGGAAGTCATCGCCGGTGGGATCACCGAGGAAGGGCAGGAAGGTCTTGCCGCCGTCGGTGGACTTGAACATGGCGGTGTCGGATATATAGACCACCTGCGGGTCCTTCGGGTCCACGGCCACGCCGCCGAAATACCAGCCGCGGGTCCAGATGCGCTTGTCGCCGGAGACCAAGGTCCAGTCGGCGCCGGCGTCGTCAGAGCGGTACAGACCGCCTTGCTTCGCATCCACCAGCGCGTAGACGATATCGGGATTGCTGGGGGCGGTGGCGAGGCCGATATGGCCCAGGCCTTCGCTGGGCAGTCCCTTGGTGAGTTGCGCCCAGGTATCGCCGCCGTCGGTGGACTTGTAGAGGCCGCTGCCGGGTCCGTTGGACGGGGGATACACGTTCCACGGCGGCCGGCGCGTCTGCCACAGGCTCGCGTAGAGGGTGTCCGTCTCGCTGCCGAAGGCCAGGTCGATGGCGCCCGTGTCGGCATCCTTGTACAGCACCTTCTGCCAGGTCTTGCCGCCATCGCGGCTGCGGTACACACCACGGGTCTCATTGGGCCCGTAACCATGACCCAGCACCGCCACGTACACCACATCGGAGTACTTCGGGTCCACCAGGATCTTGCCGATCTGATAGGAATCGTCGAGACCGATGTGGGTCCAGGTCTTGCCCGCGTCCACGGACTTGTACATGCCGTTGCCATAGGCGATGTCGGAACGCATGTCCGCTTCGCCGCTGCCCACGTAGATCACCTTCGGATCAGAGGGCGCCACCGTGATGGCGCCGATGGAACCCACGTGCATGGCGTCGAATATCGGCTGCCAGGTGCGGCCCGTATCCTTGCTCTCCCACACGCCGCCGTCCACGGAGCCGAAGTAGTAATGCCTGGGATCGCCATGCACACCGGAGACCGCCAGCACCCGTCCGCCGCGGAACGGGCCGATGAGCCGCCAGTGCAGATCGCCGTAGAGCGCGGGATCGAAGCCCGCGGCCTGGGCCGCACTCAAGCTGAGCAGGAACGACAAGGCGGCGTAACGAAGCTTCATGCTGCATCTCCTGGCAGGGGGCCCGACTTCAGACCGGCAAAAAGGGGATAAGTTGCCGCAGTGCGGGTGGGGGATTCTAACGCTCCGCGAGCGGCCGGTCCTGGCGGAATATTGACCGGTTACATGTCCCCGGCGGCATAATCAGGGCATGAACGTCCTGTTCCTGTGCACCGGCAATTCCGCCCGCAGCATCCTGGCGGAGGCCATCCTGAACGCCAAAGGCGGCAGGCGTCTCGCGGCCTACAGCGCCGGCAGCCATCCCAAAGGCGAGGTCCATCCCCTGGCTCTCGCGGTGCTGAAGACCTGCGACATCCCCATCGCAGGGCTACACAGCAAGAGCTGGGAGAGCTTCGCGGGGGATTCCGTCCCGCATATGGATGTGGTCATCACCGTCTGCGACCGGGCCGCGGCCGAGAGCTGCCCCCTCTGGCCCGGCGCCCCGGTCAAAGTCCACTGGGGTCTGCCGGATCCGGCCGCAGCTGAAGGCGGCGATGCGGAACGACTCGCGGCTTTCGCCACGACCTTCACCGCTCTGGAGCGGCGCATCGATCTGTTGTTGGGACTGCCCCTGGAATATCTGAGTCCCGACGAGCTGGAACAGCAGCTCCGCGCCCTCGCCTGAATACGTCCACGCTCTTCTAAAGCTGCCAGCCGAGGTCCAGCAACCAACGATCCCAATGGAAGCGGCTGGTATCCGGTTGCTCATGGAACCAGGCGAGCCTCAGGCGCACCCGGTCGGACCAGCCGTAGGCGTACCAGAGCATGCTGCCGTGGGAACCGGCATGGAACCACCAGTCATCGTCGTTGAAAGCGCCCTGCACCGCTGAGTGCTGCATGCGTTCGGCGGCGAGGCCCACTTCGGAACCGCCCGCCGTGAAACTGTCCCCTAGGGCCATCTCGATGCGCCCGGCCCGGTCGTTACCGCGCACAGCGCCTAAGTTCTTGTCCATGTCCAACAGCAAGCGGAACGGCGTGGGCGTGCCTACGTGGAGCACGAACTGCAGGTCCGCGAGCTCGAACTGGTCGAAGAAATTGAAATCTGGCAGAAACCCGCCGTTGGGTTTCATTATGAGATCACCTTCAAACGGATTGCCTCTATCCTCCCCGGCATCGAGGAGTGGGCTCAGATGAGTGAAACGCAGATAGCTCAGGATGAACTCCGGCTGCACCATGTCCTGCTCACGGAACCTCAAGCCCAGCTGGGCGGCGCTGATGCGCGACTGGTCCCCGGACAGATGCTGGCCCAGGAAGGCGCCGGCCACGAATCGCAGGCTGGTATCGTCGCTGAGTTGCCGTTTCATGGAATAGGACAGGCCCGCCGGACGCAGGTCCGGATCCCAGAGCATGCGTGAGAGCTTGAGCGGGAACACGTCCTTGCCCGCCTCCAGTGCCTGGCCCTCGGCCGGACTGTATTGCAGATAGAACGTATCCAGGGCCAGGTCCCGAGGCCGCTGGTTGTCGTTGTAGTCCACGAGATGCTCGTTGCCGATGCTGCTCTCGTCGATGCGCAGCGCCGCCCCGAACACCCACTGGGGGTCGATCTGCCAGTTGAGCCCGTAGCGCAGCCGCGCCAGGAGCCGCGATTCGTTGTCCCCGCCGGACCAGCTGCGCTCGATGTCCTGGCGCAGCAGGAAGTCGCCGGACCAGGCGACCGCGCTGGGAGCGGGTTCCGCGCCGAGGTCAAGGTCGTCCGCCCGTGCCACGCAAGCGAGAGACAAGAGCACCAGGGTCGCGGCGATGCCGCGGATATCGCGGGGTCTATACACGCATGTCTTCCAGTCTCTTCAGCAGGGCTTCGGCGCTCTGGGGGCGCTTCTCCCGATCTGCTCTGAGACAACTTGCAATCAACGCCGCCAGCTCCGAGGGGAAGCCGGGCACCAGGTCCGCCGGGGCCAGGTATTCCTCCCTGCCCTTCACCTCCAAGAGCCGCTCCATGTTGCGTTCGTTGAAGGGCAGCTTGCCGGTGAACATGTAATACATCATGACGCCGCAGGCATAGATGTCGGTACGCTCATCGATGGGATCGCCCAGGAGCTGCTCCGGCGAGGCATAACGCGGCGTGCCCACCACCATGCGCTCTGCCGCCTGCCCATCGCCATGCCGCATGGGGCTCGCGATGCCGAAGTCCATGAGCTTGGCGTTGCCGGAGGGCTCCAGCATCACGTTCTCGGGCTTGATGTCCCGGTGCACGACCGACTGCTCATGGGCCACCATGAGAGCGGTGCATACTTGGCGCATGATGCGCAGCCCAGCGGCGAAGGGCACCCTCGCCCGATTCTGCAGCAGGTAGCGCAGCGTCATGCCGCGCACGTATTCCATGGAGATGAACGGCACCCCGTTGGCATCGCCGAAATCGTAGGTACGCAACACGTTGCGGTGGGTGATCTTGCGGGCCAGGCGGATCTCGCTCTTCATGGCATCCAGCATGGCTTCGTCGCGGCTGTCTTCGGACTTGATGGTCTTGATGGCCACCACTTCGTTCAGCTGACGGTCGCGGGCCTTGTAGACCACCGCCATGCCGCCGGCCCCCAGCTCCGAGAGGATCTCGTAACGCCCGCCCAGCAGCATACCCGGCGCCAGCTTGGGTCGCAGGGTCTGCAATCCGCTCTCGGCGAGCGGCAGGGTGCCGGCGCGGGTCTCGTCGCCGTCAGCCGCCTCGGCCTTGGGCAGATCGAGGCGGGTGAGGTTGCGGCCGCTGGCCGCGCCCGCGAGACTGCTGGCGCGCGCGCCCGGGAAGCCTTCCGCCGCCTTGGCGAACTCGGCAGTGACCAGCAACATGCCGGGCGCCGCATCCGGCAAGAGCTCTTCCAGCTGGCGCACCGGCACGCCGAGCAGCGAGGTGCTGGCCCCACTGCCCCACTCCGCTGTACCGGCTATCACCCGTCCGAGCGCTGCGGCGACCGCGAGTTTCTGCCCCTGGCTGGCTGCATCCTGCAATATCCGGCCGGCGGCGCTGAACGCCGCCTCGGCGCTCTCGAACACCAGGAACGCGGTGTTGCCCGCGGAAGCGGCGAGCTTGCCGCCGGTCAAGCGCGCCGAGACTTCCAGGTTGCGCAGGAGCTGGTTGAAGGCCATGAGTGCCTTGTCCGGCATCACCAGGTTGGCATCCAGAGTGTCATGCAAGCGCACCGCCAGGAAAGCGCCACCCAAGCTCTCGGGCGCGCTGGCCGCGCCGCTGAAGCCCGGTGTGTGATCCGCCGCCGCGTCGGGCTGGTACTTGGCGAGGTCCGCCATGTAGTTCTCGATCTCGCTCTTCTCGCGCAGATCGCTCAAGAGCGAATCGAAAGCCTGGGTGAGCTTGGCGATCTCGCCGCTGCCCTCGGCGGTGAAGCGACGGTTGAACTCGCCGCGCGCGGCGGACTGGGCTGCGTCCGCCAGTTCCCGCAAGGGGCGCGCCAGCCGGTGAGAGAGCCACCAGGAGAGCACCACCGCGATCAAGGTGGCGATGAGCGCCGCCAGCATCTGCAGGGTGAGGATGGCGCGGAACCCGCCGATGGCCTGGTCGAATGAAGTGAGCGTGAGCGCAGTACCGGCCGAACCCAGGGGCTCGGCATAGGCGAGCCAATGCTCGCCGCCGAGATCCACGTCGAACGCACCGCTCGGCAAAGGATGCAACTTCGTCAGCGATTGGTTCAGGCCATCGAGCCTCTGCGGATCCAGGGTGGAAGTCACGACGCTGCTGCTGCCGGCGCTACTGTCAAGGAGCACGATCTCCGCGCCGCTCACCTGCTTCACGTCCTGCAGCAGCGACTGGTCCACGGCGAGGCCTAGCACCAGGTAACCCAGGAGTTCGTCGCGATTGGCGAGGGGCGCCACCGCCACCTGATAGGCGCGCCCTTCCCGGAGCCAGTAACCTGCCGCAGGACCTTGGGCCTGCATGGCCGCAGTCACCACCGGGTTCGCCGCCAGGTTCTCGCGTGCCGCTACGCTGCCGCTGCGCGCCAGGAGCACGCCGCTCTGATCCAGCACCATGCCGAAGTCGAAACCGATCTCACCCTGGCGTTCGGTGAGCAGGTCGGTGATGGAACGCACGTCCACCTGGCCGCCGCTGGTGAGCCCGTTGCCGGCGGCTTCCGCCACGTAACTCAGGAACGAGGGATCGGAGGCCATGAGCTGCGACATGAGCCGCAACTGCTGGAAGCGCAGTTTCTGGAAGTTCTGTTGCACTGCGCGGCTATGGGCCAGGCTGTCGGTGGCCGCGCTGCGCGCGATCTGATAGCCGCGGGTATAGGTGGCCACCGCCGAGACCGTGAGCGCCGCGACCACGAGCAGGGCCGAGGCCAGGAAGATGCGCGCGGTGAAACTCAGGCGTTTAAGCACGTGTCAGTACCCCGGGGTGGCGTTCTTGTCGTAGGGCTTGCCGAACTTGTTGAAGTGATCGGGCACGGCGAAGCGGTTCACCCTGATCTGCAGGCTCAGGAGTTCGGGTGACAACGCATCGAGATGCTGCCGCCACACCTCACCTCGCGGGTTCCACACCGTGAGCGTGCCGGCACCGGCCGGCAGACCATGCAGATCGAAACCGCCGTCCTCTCCCACCGCGGCGAAATACGGCGTGTCCAGCACCAGGATGTAGGCGAACATCTCGTGGTGCACGTTGCAATAGACCCGCACGAGACCGGCGTGGCTGAAGGTCTTGCTCTTGCCCGGGCCGTTGCCGTACAGGCCCATGTCGAAATCGTTCGCCGTGGAGGTGGAGAACACGTTATGCAGGATGGGATCCGAGTTGGCGAAGCGCACCGCGCTGCCCTCGGTCACCGTGAGCACGTGCGGTACGAAGGACTTGCCGTGCATGGTCATGGTGATGTAGCCGGACAGGGGCCGCACGCGCACCGGAGCATCCGGCTTGAAGAACACCACCGTGTCGGCCGGGTCCTGGGGACCCGCCTCGGCCGCGTTCACCAGGGTCACATGGCCGCGCAGGTCGGCGGCTGTGGCGCCCGCGAGCGGACCCATCCCCAACAACAACAGGATGCCGGCCCTGGATAGTTGCATGGTTCCCCGAAGCCCCTCATGTGGCGGTCTTTGCGCTCCTGCCTGCGTTTAGATTAGCCAGTTGCACCCCGAATAGCCACCGAGCCTTGAGGACCGCTGTCAGCAGGGATCATTACCACGCTTCCATGCCCTGGGTCCACGCCTATGCACTCGGCACATCTCCGTCTTCCTGATTCATTTCTGATTTTTCGCTGCGTGGGCCCACCTGACCCCAGCAGCACCTACAGTCTCTATGCGGTACGGCGGAACTTGCCTGCTCCAAGGCGGTCAGTCTTCCAAGCCCCGCCAGCTTCGAGGAACAGGGCCCATGACCGCTGCCGGTCTCTCCAAGACGTTTTGCACGATGACACTCCTCACGGGTCTGATGGGTTCCGCACTCGCGGAGCTACCTGCTCAGCCCACGCCGGCGCTCTTCGCGCCGGGGCCGATCTCAGGTCCTGCCAACGACTGGACGCCGGCCTTCTCGCCGGACGGCAAGACCCTCTATTTCACCCGCAGCGGCGTGAGCTGGGGGTTCATCCTGGAGTCCCATCAGACGGATAAGGGCTGGTCGGAACCCGTCATCGCTTCCTTCTCGGGCGAATATCCCGACAGTTCCCCGACCATGGCACCGGACGGTTCCTATATGGTGTTTGAATCCCTGCGCCCCGCCACCGCAGCCATCGCCGCGGCCCTGCATGCCGCGCACAAGGGCCTGGACGTGTCAGCCTTGTGGAAGGTGGAGCGCCAGGGCACCGGCTGGAGCGAACCCGTACGCCTGCCGGATACCGTCAACATCAGCACCCATATCTGGAAACCGTCGCTGGCCGCCGACGGCGACCTCTACTTCATCTCCAAGACCGACAGCGAGAAGAACCTGCACCTGTACCGCTCGCGTCACCAGGACGGCAAGTATCTGCCGGCCGAGCCCCTGCCCTTCAGCGACGGCAAGACGCTAGACGTGGATCCGGCAGTGGCGGCGGACGGTTCGTATCTGGTGTTCAGCAGCAGCGGACGCGGGCCATTCAAGGACGACCACGAGCATATGTACATCAGCTTCGCCCATGACGGTGGCTGGAGCGCGCCCGCAGCCATCTGCTACACGGCCCCCGGCAACGGCACTCAGACCTTCGATGACGATGCGGAGTTCGGGCCGGACGACGGCCTGCTGTATTTCGCCAGCGACCGTACCGTGCCCGTGGCCCTGCCCCACAGCCGCGCGGAGGCGGAACAGGCTGTCAAAGACATGGGCGGCTGGAACAACGGCGATGCGAACATCTGGTCCATGTCCCTCGCGCCCTGGCTCTCCGCGGCGCGCAGCGGGAAACCCTTGCCGACCTGTGCGGCGAGCTGATCATCCACTGACCACCTGGAGTAGCTCAGTATGAATATCGGAAAATATCCCGTAGTGACCGCCATACTTTTGGGCGGCCTGATCGGCGGCACCATCGACATCGGCTCGGCTTCGTTGATCAGCGGGTTCAACCCGATAGTGATCATGCACGCCATCGCCAGCGGCCTCATCGGCAAAGCATCATTCAGCGGCGGAGCTGCCACTGCGGTCTTGGGGCTCGTGCTGCAATGGGCCATGGCCATATTGATCGCCGCCATCTACATGGGCGTCACTGCGAAGCTGCCGGCCATGCGCAAACGCTGGCAGACGACTGGCGTCATCGCCGGCGTGATCATCTATTTCGTGATGACTTATCTCGTGGTGCCCTTGTCGGCGGCGCCCTTCCGGCCTGAATTCAGCATCCAGGGTTTCGTCGCCAGCTTCAAGCTGGCCGGTTTCCTGGAGAACCTGCTGGCCATGATCCTGTTCGGCCTCATCATCGGCTTCTTCGCGCGCAAAGTCCCGGCTTCGGCGAAGGGCTGACGGGGGTTCAACCACCCGCTGCCGGCTGATCGCGCCGCAGCGGGTGAGCTTCGGTGTTGAACACCACCTTGTCGAAATCCAGCGTCGAGGCCGGCGCGAAGATCAGGTAGAAATACTTGAATGTCTCGGCGAAGACGTAGCTCTCCATATCGTCCCGCTGCTGCTTGGTCACTACGCTCTTCAGGGCCGCATAACCATTCGGCGCGCGGCAATATTTCACGAAGTCGGCGAACATCTTGCGGGCGTGGACCTGGTAAGCCGGGTCGCCGGTGAAATGATAAAGATAATAAGTCGACTCCACGATCTCCGGCCGTAGTTCATAGCCAGGATATTCCACTTGCATGGTCTTGTAGTTCAGCACTTCCGGTTCGATGCCATACAGATCCCACATCTTGTATGAGGAATCCTGCAGGCGCTTCGCCCGGGTGAGATCACCGGAGAAGGCCAGCACCGCTGGGAAATAGGCATCCAGCGCACCGTACTCCGTGGTGCTGCGCTTGCCGCTGTTCATGTCTGCATGGCCGTACCACAGGCTGCCGTCCACCTCGTCCGGCAGGTACTTGTCCACGGCGGCGATGCTGGTCTTCCACATGGCGAGGCAATCCTTGTCCCCGAACAGCACCCAGCACTTCCACAGGTATTCGTAATAGGAATCGATACCGCCGCTGATGTGGGAATCGGTGCTCACCCACTTGCCGGTCTCGACGTTGATGCCGTCGCCCACGAGGCCGATGGACGAACGCCGGTTATAAGTCGCCACCAGCGCGCGCTTGGCTTCGGCGTAGTAGCGCTGATCGCCCGTGAGCTGGCTCAAGGTGCCGAACTCCAGGAGCAGCGAGCCGGTCTCGGCCGGGTTGCTCTCAGCACCCTTCACCTTGCCGTTACGCAGGTTCACGAACTGGTAGGGCATGCCCGTGGGCGAAGCGAAGGCCGGTGACAGCCTGTTCCCCAGATCCGTGGCGAGTTCCAGCAGACGCTTGTCACCCGTGAGTTCGTAGCTGGACAAGAGCCCGCCCAGGAGCCGGATGGTGATCTCGAAGTTCTTGACGTAGATATCCTTGTCGAAGCTGAGCTGCGTGTCGATGAGCGCCCGGTCCTTGTCGGCTTCGTCCTTGAGGCCCATGAGCACGAGGGTGTCGAGCGCATCCACCGGGGTCATGAACAATGACTGGCCGTACCAGTCATGAGGTTTGAGGCTCAGGGGCATGAGCTCGTCGTGACCCCAAGCGTACTTCTCGTAGTTCCGCCAACCGTGGAGGAACTCCGCCTTGACGCGCGCGGCGGTGACCGCCGGTGCTTCGGCTGCCGGCTCCGCAGCCCAGGCAGACCCTGTGGCCAGGGACGCCAGACCAAGCACTGCCGCATATACGTAGTCACGCTGCATCATCACGGCTCTCCTCGCTGCTACGACTTGCGCAGCTGCTGCAACACTTCATGACAGGCGCCCATGGTGTGGTAATCCACCTTGCCCGCTGGGCTTTTCTGGTCGCTGTATTTCTGGTTCTCTCGGGTGAGGATGCGGTACCAGGCGCCGTAACGATGATCCACGAAATGCTGCCAGGAATAAGCCCAGATGCGCTGGTACCACTCCCAGTACTTCGCTTCGCCGCTGCGTAACGCCAGGAGCGCCGCCGCCGCCAGGGATTCCGCCTGGACCCAGAAGTATTTGTCTCCGTCGCAGACGCTGCCGTCCGGCGCGAAACCGTAACAGATGCCGCCGTGCTCACCGTCCCAGGCACGCAGCAGCGCAGTGTCGAACAGCTGCCGGGCTGTGGGCAGCAACCAGGCTTCGGGCCGGTGGCGCTCCAGGATCAACAAGAGCTTGGCCCATTCGGTCTGGTGGCCGGGTTGGAAACCCCAGGGCCGGAACAGATGCTTGGGGTCGTCACGGTTGTAATCCCAATCCGGTTCCCAGTGGAGGTCGTAATGTTCCCAGACGAGGCCGCCGGCTTTCTCGGCCTGACGCCGGGTCATGTGGTCCGCCAGGGTGTAGGCACGATCCAGGTACCGGGCCGCACCCGTCGCCTCATAGGCTGCCAGCATGGCTTCGCACATGTGCATGTTGGCATTCTGACCGCGGTAAGCACTGAACACCCAATCGGGTGAGGCTTCGTCACGGTAGAGCCCCGCCTCTGCATCCCAGAAGCATGCTTCCAAGAGATTCCAGACCTCCTCCATCCAGGCGGCGGCCTCGCTCATACCGGCCTTATAGGCACTGGCATAGGCCAGCAACACGAAAGCGAGACCATAGCAATGATTGGTGCGGTCCTCCGGTTTGCCGTCCCGCAGGGTCCAGGCATAGCCACCGCTACTGGCATCCCGATGCACGTCCCGCAGGTAGCGGATGCCGTGAACCATGGCGTCGAGATACTCAGGTTTACCGAATTCCCTCGAGGCCATAGAGTAGTTGAAGACGAAGCGGGTGCTGCTGACCAGATGCCGATGGCTCGCATCGTAGACCGTGCCGTCGTCCTTGAAGTAATGGTAGAAGCCGCCCTTGGGATCGATGGCGCGGGGATGATAGAAGGCCAACGTGTGGGCGATATGCTCGCGCAGGAATGCTTGGGAACGGAAATCCGGCGCACCCCTCATGGATGAGCCATCAGGAAGCTCTCCACTTCCGCGCGACTCGGCATGGCCTCGAAGGTGCCATGGCGGGTCACCGCCAAGGCGCCGCAGGCGGCGGCGAGGCGCAGCGCGCCCTGCACACGCGCGGCGTCCGCCAGGAAGGCAGCCAGGTTCTTGCTGTCCACTTTCTCCTGCACCAACTTGCTCAGGAGTCCGGCCACGAAGGCATCACCGGCACCGGTGGTGTTCACCGCATGCACCGGGAAAGTGGGCAGGATGTCATCGCTCCGGCGCGTGAGCTGTCGGATGGGCGCATCTCCGTCGGTGATGAGCAGCCATTGGGTGCGCCCGCGCCATATCTCCGCGTAAGCCGCTTCTTCTCCTCCTACAGCTTGCGCCAGGAAGCGCAGCTCGATCGCAGAGAGCTTCACCACATCCGCTTCCTTTAGCACCGACCAGATGCGCGGGCACGGGTCCACATCCGGATGCCAGAGGTTGGGCCGCAGGTTGAGATCGAAGCTCACCAGGGCGCCGGCAGCCCGGGCGCGCCGCACGCCCTCGAGCGTGGTGGCGGCGATCTCCGTTTCCGTGAGACTGTTGGAGCAGACGTGGAAGACCTTCGTCGCCGCGAAGCACTCAGGCTTGAAATGCTCCGGCCGGAACAGCAGGTCCGCCGCCGGCGGGCGATAGAAACTGAAGCGCCGGTCGCCCGTATCGTCCAAGGTGACGAAGGCGAGCGCGGTGTTGGCTTCGTCGGTACGCACCACGTACTCAGTGGATACCCCGGCGGCTTTGAGGCTCTCCAGCAGGAAATCCGCGAAGGCGTCCTGGCCGAACATGCCGACGAAGGTGGAGCTCATGCCGAGACGCGCCGCGGCCACCGCCACGTTGGCCGGTGCACCCCCCGCATAGCGCAGGAACTGCTGGGTACCTTCACGGGGCCCGGGTTGCTCCAGGAAATCGATGAGCGCCTCGCCGAAGCAGACCACTTCAGCCATGGGCGGAGGCATCCCTGAACCTGGCGAGAAGCGAATGCCGGTCGGTCCTGGAGCCGTTCAGGGCGTAGAACACGATATAGAGGTAACACAACAAGGGCAGGATGAAGGCATGATGCACGCCAAAGGTATCCGCCAGGGCACCCTGGGCCAGGGGGATGATGGCGCCGCCCACGATGGCCATTACCAGCAGGCTGGAGGCCCGGCCCGTGAGGGGCCCGAGCTTCTCTATCCCGAAGGTGAAGATGTTGGGGAACATGATGGAGTTGAAGAGACCGATGCCCACCACGCTCGCCACGGCGACCATGCCGCTCGTCAACATGGTGGTGAGCACCAGGAGCGCCGCCACAGCGGCGAAGCCGGCCAGGAGGCGCCGCGCATCGATGCGCCGCAACAAGGCCGAGCCGATGAAGCGCCCCACCATGGCACCAGTCCAATACAGCGCCACGAAGTTGGCGGCGCGGACTTGCGGCATGTCACCGATCTCAGGCAGCGAGATGTAGTTGATCATGAAACTGCCGATGGACACTTCCGCGCCCACGTACACGAAGATGGCGATGACGCCATAGAAGAGATGCCGGTGCCGCAGGACGTCGAGGTAGGGATGGGCCGTCTTCACCGGTACATCCACCTCCTGCACCGCCGGCAGATGGAAGAGATAGACGATGCCCGCCAACAGGAACAGCGTGACGGCGATGCCTATATAAGGGATCTCCACAGATTGGGCTTGTTGCAGCCGGTAAGCGAGTTGCTGGGCGGTGTCGAGCTTGGCGAGTTCCGTGCTACCCAACACGCCACCGGTGAGGATCAAGAGGCCCCCGAACTTGGGCGCGATGGCGGTGCCGAGGGAATTGAAGGCCTGGGAGAGGTTGAGGCGGCTGGAAGCGCCTTTGGGAGGACCGAGCAGGCTCACATAGGGGTTGGCCGCCACCTGCAGCAAAGTGATGCCGGAAGCCAGGACGAACAGTGCCGTGAGGAACACACCGTAGGACAGCAAGAGCGCCGCCGGGTAGAACAGGAGCGCCCCCAGGCCCGTGACTATCAACCCCAGGATGATGCTGTTCTTGCAACCGAAGCTGGACACCACCTTGCCGGACGGCAGCGACATCAGGAAATAGGCCCCGAAGAAGCAGAACTGGATCAGCATGATGCGGGTGTAATCCAGGGCGAACACCGACTTCAGGTGTGGCACCAGCACGTCGTTGAGCACGGTGATGAAACCCCACATGAAGAACACGGCGGTGACCACGCCGAAGGCGAGGCGATCGCGGGTCGGGTTACGTTCTTGCATGCCGCTGGCTTCCTGTGGCGTGATGAGGCCGCTGCACTATATTATCGAACGCTCACCGCCTCAAACCGCGCTCCGTGACCGACATATCGAGGAACCGAGCCATGACGACCACACGCCCTTCTCTTACCTTCTTGAAACGCATGGCTTACGGCACGCTCGCCATCGCTGTTTTTCTGCCCATGGTTATGCCTGCATATGCAGCGCCCGCCGCGGACCCCGCCTATACAGCGGTGGACCCCTTCATAGGCACCGGCGAGGGTGGCCACACCTACCCCGGCGCCACTGTGCCCTTCGGCATGGTGCAACTCAGCCCCGACACGGATCACCACAGTTTCCACCAAGGCTACAAATGGGCAGCGGGCTACCGTTACGAGGACGATTCCATCCTCGGCTTCTCTCACACCCATTTCTCCGGCACCGGCCATTCGGACCTGGGAGATGTGCTGCTCATGCCCATCGCGGGCGAGGTGAGACTGGAACCGGGTGATCCGGCCAAACCCGGTAGCGGTTACCGTTCGCGCTTCGACCATGCGAGCGAAGCGGCGGAACCCGGTTACTACGCCGTGACCCTCTCGGATTACGGCACCCGCGTGGAACTCACCACCACCAGACGCGTGGGCTTGCATCGCTATACCTTCCCTCAGGACACGCCTGCCCATGTGCTGCTGGACCTGCGCTCCAGCATCTACGACTACCCGGGCAAGGTGCTGTGGTCCCGCATCCGTGTGCGGCCGGACGGCACGATCACGGGTTTCCGCGAGACCCGCGGCTGGGCTCCCGGACGGCAACTGTATTTCGCCATCCGCTTCTCACAAGCCCTGCAGGGCCACTCGCTCTACGACCGGGAAGACGACCTGGACTATAAGGGCTTCGCCCCGCCTGCCGCGGATACGCCGGAGGCCCGCGCGCAGGTAGAAGGCCGCGCCCTCGAGGGCGTGTTCGATTTCGGTGTGCCGGCGAGCCGGGTATTGCTGGTGAAAGTCGCCATCTCCCCCGTGAGCGAGGACAACGCCATCCTCAACCTCGACAGCGAAGTGCCGGGCTGGGATTTCGACTCTGTGCGCGCCGCGGCACACGCCGCTTGGAGCAAGGCACTGGGCGTGATCGATGTACAGGCCTCGCCTGGCATGCAGAAGAGTTTCTACACCTCGCTCTACCATGCCCTGCTCGCGCCCAGTCTCGACATGGACGTGGATGGCCGCTATCGGGGCCCGGACAACGCGGTGCATAAGGCCAAGGGTTTCGATTTCTACTCGACCTTCTCCCTGTGGGACACCTATCGGGCCGAGCATCCCCTGCTCACGCTCATCCAGCCGCCCAAGCACACCGACGACATCGTGAACTCCCTGATCGCGTTCCAACAGGAAAGCCCTTACGGGATGCTGCCGGTGTGGTCCTACGCAGGCCTCGAGACCTGGTGCATGATCGGCTATCACGCGGTGGCGGTGATCGCCGACGCTTACATGAAAGGCATACGCGGTTATCCCGTGCACGATGCCCTCAAGGCGATGCTGAGCACTGCCACCTACGGCCCCTACGATGGTCTGCAGTACTACATGCAGCTCGGCTACGTGCCCATCGACAAGGAGAAGGAAGCCGCGTCCAAGACTGTGGAATACGCCTTCGACGACTGGAGCATCGCGCGCATGGCCGAAGCCATGGGCGAGAAGCAGACCGCGCAAGAGTTCTTCAAGCGTGCCGGGAACTGGCGCAACGTGTTCGATCCCAAGACCGGCTTCATCCGCGCCAAGAAGACCGATGGCAGCTTCAACGAACCCTTCGATCCCGCCGCCGTGGGTTACGGCAGCGATTACACCGAAGGCAACGCCTGGCAGTACTCATGGTATGAGCCCCAGGACACCGGCGGCCTCATCAAGGCCCTGGGCGGCGACGACAAACTCGCCGCCAAGCTGGATGCCGTGTTCGATACCAAGGTGGATCCCAAGGAGTTCGCCAACGTGGAGGACATCTCGGGGCTCATCGGCTATTACGCCCATGGCAACGAACCCAGCCACCACATCGGCTATCTATATGACTACGTAGGCCAGCCCTGGCGCACCCAGGAGCGCCTGAAGCAGATCATGGACAGCCAGTACGCACCGACCCCCGCCGGCCTCTCCGGTAACGACGACCTGGGCCAGATGTCTGCCTGGTTCGTGTTCACGGCCCTGGGCTTCTATCCCGTGGCCCCTGGCAGCAACGAGTACGTCATCGGCCGGCCGTTCCTGGACAAGGCGGTGCTGCATCTGCCCAACGGCAAGCAGTTCATCATCGTCACCGATGGCTTGAGCGATGCCCACCCGTACATCGGCTCCGTGACGCTAAACGGCAAACCTCTGACTCGCAGTTATATCCGCCACGAGGAGATCATGGCCGGCGGCGAACTGCATTTCGTGATGCAGGCTACCCCCAACAAGACATGGGCAACACAGACCAATGACCGGCCGTATTCCATGTCGGGATATTGAAAGAGCCCGAATCTCTGGTTGAACTCGACAGGATTACGCCGGGCTATCCCTGCCCGGCGCCCTACGGGCCAGCGCCGCGAAGCGGCGCTGTTCAAAATCGCTCCCGGCGATTTTGTCGAACACCGATTGAATGGTCACAGGCTCGAATCCCCAGCAAGCGCGGCCGGGCAAACAGAAAAGGGACCCCCTGTGGGTCCCTTTTCTGTTTGCTGGCGCGCCCGACAGGATTCGAACCTGTGACCTACAGCGTCGGAGGCTGTCGCTCTATCCAGCTGAGCTACGGGCGCCTAAAACCTTTTGCCATGTTCAGTTGCAACCATCCCTGGTGCGCCTTCCGGCCGCGACTTCCTGTCGCGTCGTTCGCCGGGACGAAGCTGCGCTTCGTCTTTAAGCACCGGCTCACCCAGCTGAGCTACGGGCGCTTTTAGGGGGCGCAAGAATACCGTGAACCGCCTAGGGCGTCCATCGGGACCCCTGGAAACAGCCACGGGACGGCGTCCCGGTACTCGCCTGGACGCTCACACGCCCTTCGTGGCAGGCTTCTGCTGGGTCCGGTGACCCAGGAGTCGCGACATGCTGCGCAAGTTCTTCTCAGCCCTTTTCCTGCTGACTTCCATCGTCATCGTCCTGGGATCCCTGGGTCACGCTTCGCAATGGACCAAGCACGTACACGATGCCTTGACCGGCGTCGCGCCGCAGGCCGTCGGACTCCTGGAGTACATCTGGTATTGGGTGAGCGGTGCCATGTGCACGCTCGGCCTGCTGCTGATCTGGACCTGGTGGCGTATCCGGCGCGGCAATAGGGGCCTGTTCTTCATCCCCTGGATCGTGGGACTGTTCTATCTGGCTGAGGGTGTATGTGGCATGGTCTATGTGGCACCCTTCTTCAGCGTATTCGCTGTCCTGGCGCTGCTGTTGTTCGTCTCGACCTGGGCGCTGCAGCGTAGCTGATCAAACGATAAGAGGATCAAATCCATGCGTTGGGGTTCATATCTACTCCTCCTGACCTTGCTGGCGCTGGGGGCCATGGCTGCGGGACGGCCCGACGCTTATACCGTCTCGGCTACGCCACTCACTACCGGGCCGTTCACGGATGCCGCACCCGTGAGCACGCTCGCCGCCCATACCAGCGTGAGCGTGTTGCTGCGCAAGGGCGGCTGGTACCAGGTGAGCCTAGACTCCGGCCAGAGCGGCTGGCTACGCATGACTGCGCTGAAGTTCACCAGCGTCGCCGGTGAGGCGCGCAATTCCGTGCTCGTCGGTCTCCTGGGTTTGTTCGAGAGCGGGCGCAGCGGCGCGAACGGCACCACCAGCAGCACCGGCGTGCGCGGTCTCAACACCGGCGACATTGCCCACGCGGTACCGGACACGGCCGCGGTGGACGGACTGAAATCCTGGGTCGCGACCCCGGATGAAGCGCGTCAGTACTCGGCGGCGTTGCCGCTGCGACCTTACACTGTCAGTTACCTGGACGCCGACGGGAAGCCCGGCAAACCATGAGCACGTCACGCACCCGCTCGCTCGTGGTGGCATCCGTGATGTTGCTCACCGCGGCGCTGCCAGCCCGCGCGGTGGAGCTCGGCGCGGTGATCGACGCTTTCCAGCGGGCGTTCTTCTCCTCCGGCCTGCATGAGGAGGAACAGATAGGCTACGCGGCGGCGGCCACCATCCTGGGTGCCACTCATCCGGTGGATAACCCGGAGGTACAACGCTACGTCAACCGCGTGGGCCTGTGGATCGCGCTGCAGAGCGAACGGCCAGATCTCCACTGGCAATTCGCGGTGGTGGATTCCGAAGACATCGACGCCTTCGCGGCACCCGGCGGCTATGTGTTCATCACCCGCGGGCTGCTGCTGCGGCTCAACAGCGAGTCGGAGCTGGCGGGCGTACTGGGGCATGAGATATCCCACGTGGTGCTGAAGCATCACCTCAAGGCACTGCAGGCCGCGGCGCGCACCAGCCTGGTGGGACAGGTGGCCTCCTACAAGTTGGCCCAGAACGGCCAGAACAGCGCGGTGTTCGACCAGGCCTCTACCGCGGCCCGCAACCTGTACTCGAAAGGCTTGGATAAGGACGATGAGTTCGAAGCGGACCGGGCCGGGGTGATATTGGCGGCCCGGGCGGGCTATGACCCTTACGGCCTGCTGGCGGTGCTGCAGACTCTCGAGAACGTGGACCCGAACAGCAACCGCATGCAACTCCTGCTCGCGACCCACCCCTCACCTGAAGCACGCATCGAGGCGCTCTCGAAGATCACCGGCAGTCTCGATGAATACGGTGGGAACGGTGAAGGGAACGAGCGCTTCCTGGAGATGGTCGGGAAGCTCGCCCCGCCGGCCCCCGTGGCCGCCACGATCCCGGCAGCCGCGAGTCACTCGCCGCCGGCACATTGAGATTTCAGGGCGCTGCCGGCGCCTGTCCCTTGGCGAGCGCCTGAGCGAACGCATTCAGGTCATTGCCGATGAGCGCCAGTTCTGCGTGCTTGCGATCCTGCAGCGGCACCAGGTCGGTGGGCTCCTGGGTGTTATTGGTGATGGTGACCAGGCGGTTCACGTAGCTGTGATCCTGGGCTTGGCCGCCGGCAGGCGTATAGCTGATCTCTACCTCGAGATCCCGCGCGGTGCGCCGGCCCTGGGGAGTGAATTCCGGCTGTGACACGAGGGCATGACCCACGCTCGCGGTGAACCCAGCCAGGAACGACCCCTTCGTGGCGCTGGGGCCATCGTGCACGGTGATCGCGAGCAAGCCGCCGGTGCTGCCCGGCTCTGCCATCTTGAATGCTCCCCCCTTGTCCAAGCCGGCTGCGAGGGCCGCCTGGATCTCACCGGCCCGCTGGGGGTTGGGCTTGCCATCCATGGCGTAGCTGACGCTGAGGGTGACCGCCAAGGGCGCCGTGAGGGCCACGGGCTCGACGGTGGTATAGGGTTCGGTATAGACCTCAGGCTGGGCGCAGCCGGAAGCCAGGAGTATCCAGGCACTGGGGATGAGGCGGTGTCCCACGAAACGCATGCTGCACCTCCCTGAAATATTTATTGGGGGTGAGGGGTAATCTGACCCCGGTTATACATATTTAGACTAACATAATCTTGAAGTACCACAGCCTAGGGGATGTTTATGGGGACATCTGGGTTGGCATATCGGGCTATCTGCCTGGTGGGCGTCATGGCCCTATGTCTCGTGGCCGGCGTGGCCCGAGCGGACCCGAGCCCGGGTTTCGGCCTGTATGTAGGACCGGTGTACAGCAGCGATACATCGGTCTACGGCAGCGGGCACGGTCTGGCCTTCGGCGCGGATGCGCAGTTCGTCTATAACGAAGCCTGGACCTTAAGCCCCTATCTCTCGTTCACCGATGAAACCAGCGACTCCAGCGTGCATGTGGTGGAACTCACCGGCGGTCTGCAGGCCCGCCGCTGGTTCGGCCAATGGTTCCTCGGCGGCCAATATCTCTTCCACAGCACCTTCTTGACCCGCAGCGGCCAGACACTCTCAGGCGCCATCGGACCGAGCCTCGGCCTCGTCGGAGGATGGGAGAGTGACAACCATTGGTCGGTGGTGGTCCAGGCCGACGCTCTGGAAGGCGCTGGGTTCAGCTGGTTCAACGGTAACGGCAACCGCCACGATGTGCGGGTGCTCATCGGTTACCACTGGTACTGACGCGAGGGACACACCATGAAGCTCAGCGCATACCTGGGTCTGATATTGCTCTGCCTGCTCCCACTGGGCGCGTCCGCGGACGACACCTCGGGTAATTCCACACCCGCCAGCAGTACGGGCGTGACGGACCAGGTCTCGGACTACCTCAAGGGCCAGTCCATCCTCTTGGGCGTGAGCTATACCCAGGGCACGTTCAAGATGACGGGGATCAAGGCTCCGGCCGGCAGCGCCGAACTCACCGACAACGGCAACGCCACCGCCATCATCGATTACACCAGCTCCGAGCATGTGCTCAGCAAGATGCACATGAAATACGGCGATGCGGTCTGGGGTTTGAATTTCGTGGGCACCTTTGGGCAACAGAACACCAATTACGAGACCATACCTGGTCAGAGCGTGATCGTAGGCAAGAACCTCGGCACCAAGATCACCGGCGACTACCTGGCGGGGGCGCCGTTCCTCTACCTGCGGCTCTCGCCGCTTTACCCGGGTAGCGACAGCTACTGGCTGTTCGGTTACGGCATCGGCGGAGCACTGTGGCATTTCAGCGGCCTACCGATCATCTACACACCGATTGGGCCCAATACCTTGCTGGCCACCGCTGCCCCCTTCGACAGCAGCACCAAGCTCTACCTGTATCAGACCTGGCGCTGGCAGTTCCACTACGGGAACTGGGACGTGGTGGGCACCGTCAAATATATCGGTTCAGGCCACTCCAACGGCTATAACGTCTCTTATCAGGATTACGGCATCGGCATCGCCTATAACATCCATTTCTGAAGCCGGATGCCCTCAAGCCCGGGCATTCCCGGCCGCTCCGCCCCCGCCCTCCAGGGTGTACCCGCCCCCCGCCCAAACCTTATATAATTCCCGGCCACGCGCGGATAGCCGCGCCCAACCCAACCGGAATCTTCAGGCATGGCTGCGCAAAAAGACGACAAGCATCATCAAGACAAGCACGACCAGCATTTCTACGACACCTTCCTCCTGGTGCTCGGTATCCTGGTGGCCTTCGCTGTCGCCATGTACTGGCTGGCCAGTAGCATCGCCGAAGCGACGCCCGGAGCCTACGAGAAAGACAGCGCCACCGAGGAACAGCTGATAGACCAGCGCCTCGCACCCATCGGTGACGTGCAGATCTCCGGCGATGCCAAGATCCAGATGGCCGCCACGGCTCCGGCGGCGGGTGCCGCTACGGGGGCCCCCAAGACCGGCAAAGAGATCTGGGAAGGCACCTGCTCAGCCTGCCACCAGGCAGGCCTCCTCGGCGCTCCCAAGATCGGCGACAAGGCTGCCTGGGCACCGCGCATCGCCAAAGGCATGGATGTGCTCAAGCAGCACGCGCTGCACGGCTTCAACCAGATGCCGGCTCATGGCGGCAACAGCGCGCTCACGGACGACGACGTGGTGAAGGCGCTGGAATACATGGTCGGCCAGAGCAAATAACCGTTCCGACCATGGACAAAAAAGCCCGCTACTAGCGGGCTTTTTATTCGCGTGCCTCGCGCCCACTCTCAGGATTCCGAGAGGAGTCCCCGCAGGGAATTCAGATACTCCCGGCCACGGGCCACCCGCTCCTCCGGCGTGGAAGGCCCGCCGGCGCCTTCCAGTTGCAGGTCGTCCTGGGGCAGCTCCTTGAGGAAGCGACTCGGCTCGCAGGCCTGATCCTCGCCGTATTTGCGGCGCTGGTCAGCATAGGTGAGCGTCAGACTCACCCGGGCACGGGTGATGCCCACGTAACACAGGCGCCGCTCCTCTTCGAGGTTCTCGCCTTCCAGGCTGTTACGGTGAGGCAGTATCTCTTCCTCCATGCCCACCAGGAACACATGGGGGAACTCCAGACCCTTGGCGGCGTGCAGGGTCATGAGTTGCACCGCGTCTCCGCTCTTGTCCCCATCGTTGCGATCCAGCATGTCCATGAGCGCGAGCCGCGCCAGGGTGTCGGCGAGTGTCACGGCTTCGCTGCCCACAGGCCGCTCCAGCCATTGCACAAACTCCTGCACGTTCTCCCACCTGCGGTCGCCGCTGGCGGGATCCCTGGCGTTGTCCCTGATCCAACCTTCGTAGGCGATGTCCTCCAGCATGTCCTTCACCACCTCCGCCGCCGGTCCGCTCTCGGCATGCTCGGCGGTGCGCGACACCCACATGGCGAACTCGTGCAGGCGTTCGGCGGCGCGTTCCGGCAGATGCTCCCGTAAGCCCGCTTCGAAGCAGGCGGCGAACAGGCTCACCTGCCGGGTGCCGGCGTATTCACCGAGTTTCTCCAGAGTCGCAGCACCCAGTTCGCGCCGGGGCAGGTTCACGATGCGCAAGAAGGCGCTGTCATCCTCCGGGTTCACCAGGAGCCTGAGATAGGCCACGAGATCGCGCACTTCGCTCTTGTCGAAGAAGGAGCTGCCGCCGGATATCTCGTAGGGGATCTTCTGCTCACGCAAGGCTTTCTCGAACAGCCGCGACTGGTGGTTGCTGCGGTAGAGCACGGCGAAATCGCCGTTGCGGCTGCGCATCTTGAGCTTGTGCGCCGCGATCTCGGTCACCACCCGCTCCGCTTCCTGCTGGGCATCCGGGCAGGGCAGGATGCGCACCGGGTCGCCCTCCGGGAGTTCGCTCCACAGCCGCTTCTCGAAGAGATGGGGGTTGTGGCCGATAAGCCCGTTCGCCACCCGCAGGATACGGCGAGCCGAACGGTAGTTCTGCTCCAGCTTGACCACTTTCAGGGTGGGGAAGTCATCCTTGAGCAATACGAGGTTCTGGGGCATGGCGCCGCGCCAGGAGTAGATGGACTGGTCGTCGTCACCCACCGCCGTGAATGCGGCGCGCGGGCCTGCCAGGAGTTTCAGCAAGCGGTACTGGGCCGCATTGGTGTCCTGGTATTCGTCCACCAGCAGGTAACGCAGGCGGTTCTGCCATTTCTCCCGGGCTTCGCCATCTGTCTCCAGGAGCCGTGCCGGCCGGGCGATGAGGTCATCGAAATCCATGGCGTTGTAGGCCTTGAGATGCCGCTCGTAATCGAGATATAAGCGCGCCGAGCGGCGCTGCTGCTCGTCCTCGGCTTTCTTTAGCGCACTCTCACTATCAATGAATGCGCTCTTCCAGGCGGAGATCTGCCACTGGGCACGTTCCAGCACCTCCGCTTTCTCGGACCGCTCCACCTTGAGCAGCTCCCTCAAGAGACTCAAGCTGTCCTCCGCGTCGAACAGGGTGAAGCCGCGCTTGTAGCCGATGCGCGCGTGCTCTTCCCTGAGGATGCGCATCCCCAGAGTATGGAAGGTAGAGACGGTGAGCCCTTCCGCCCGTTCGGCTTTGAGCAGTTCCGCCACCCGCGCTTTCATCTCGCGGGCGGCCTTGTTGGTGAAGGTCACGGCGGCGATATGCATGGGTGCGATGCCGCATTCACCCACCATGTAGGCGATCTTGCGGGTGATGACCCGGGTCTTGCCGCTGCCGGCACCGGCCAGCACCAGCAGCGGCCCATCCAGGTGGGTGGTTGCGGCGCGCTGGGCCGGATTGAGGTTGTGCAAGGGAGAAAAAGACCGGGCCATGCGCCACATTGTAGCGGCGTGGGCGCGGGCGAACCGGAGAATATTTTCTAGGGAGCGTATTGCCCGGACGCGGACTTTCCGCTATCCGGGCTCTACTTCAAGACATCTTCAAGTGAGACTATCGGCTCAAGCCGCTGCGCCGGAAGGGCCTCGCGGGCGCGTCATGAGTTTCCGGCAAGCCACGAAGGCCGCCAGCAACACCAGCAGCAACCAGCTGTAGGCGCCGCTGCCGGAGTTGGTCACTACGATGGTGACTGTGGCCTCATTGGAAGGTACCGAGCCGTTCAACGCTTCGTAGGTGAACGAATCGGTACCGGTGAAACCACTGTTTGGCGTGTACTTGAACGTGCCGGCCGAAGCATCCACTAAAGTGACCGTGCCGTGAGGTGTGTTGGACAGAAGTTGGTAAGTCAAAGTACCGCCAGTGGGGCTGCTAGCTAACAAGGTACCGGTGACGAACGAAGCATTCTTCACGTCCAAGTTGGCTCTCACGTCCACCGCGGTCGGTGCGTTGGTCGCGCTCGTGAGCCTCACCGCCACCGTGGAAGTGGTCTTGTCCGCGGTCGCGAGATCGATGCGACCATCGCCATTCATGTCCGTTGCCACCGTCTCGGAGGGTCCACGGGCATCCGTTAGGGTGGACTGGGAATTGAATTGGCCTGTCCCGTCACCGAGCAGCACCGAGACGGACCCTTCGTTGTTGGTGGTGACGAGATCCTGGGCCCCGTCACCCGAGATGTCCGTCGCGATGATCGCTACCGGCTGCACCGATGTAGCCTGATTACTTGTGGTGCTGCCCTTACCAGCGATCACCACTGTCTGCTTCACCGTGAACGTGCCGGTGCCATCGTTCAAAAGTACCGTGACGCTGCCGCTACCGAAGTTCGCCACGGCGATATCCGGGTGCTTGTCACCGTTGAAATCTCCTACCGCGATGGCATCTGGATTCGTGCCCACCGCATACTCGGCCTTGAGGGTGAAATTCCCAGTACCGTCGTTGTGCAGGATCGCGATCTTGTTGCCGGTGAACTCGCTGACCACCAGGTCTTGGTTGCCGGTGTTCTCGAAGTCGCCAGCGCCGATGGCGAAGGGCGTGCCACTCACCGGGATAGTCGTACCTGCGGTGAACGTCCCCGTGCCCGAATTGACGAGGGTGACCACGGAGCCCGAACCCGGGTCCGCCACCGCGATGTCCGGGGTCGTGCTGTTGTGCAGGTCGGCTATCACGAGATCCGTGGGGCTAGTACCGGCCGGATGGATGGTCTGGGCGCCAAAGATACCGGTGCCGGTACCCAGGAGCACGGTGACGTTGCCTGAACCCGAGTTCACGGTGGCGGCATCCAAGTTCCCATCGCCGTTGAAATCCGCGAGTCTGACGCGCCGCGGCGAGGTGCCGACGCTGAAATCGGTGCGGGAGCCGTAGTTGCCGTTAACGGAGCCGAGCAAGACGCTGATGGTGTTATCTACGGTGTTGGTGGTGACGAGGTCGGGGCTACCATCTCTGTTCAGATCGCCCACCGCTATACCCGAGGGCGAATTACCCACCGGGTACGCTACTGGCGCAGCGAGCGCTATGCCGGGGTTGCCATATAGAAGGACCATGCTAGAGGTCGAGCTACTGGCGCCGATGAGGCCCACATCCTGGTTGTTGTTCAGGTTGGCAGCAACGATGCGATCGACCGCAGTGATAATCGACGAATCCTGCCGGGGTAGGAAATGGCCATCCGAGGTGCCGATGAGCACGCTGATGGCACTACTGCCTGCACCGGAGCTTGTGCTCAAAGATGCACCGTAACTCACGATCGCATCGAGGATGCCGTCCCGATTGACATCGGTAAGAACCAAGCTGGTCGCAGCACCCGACAGGCCGTAAGTGATTATGTCATTGACGTTATCGTCCAACGTTCCATCGCCAAAACCATAGAGGATGTTAAACACTGCCTCATGCTGGCTGACGCTGATCACATCGCCCTTGCCATCGCCGTTGATGTCGGCGATTGCCACGCTATCCGAATGGAAGCCGGGCTGGAAGTTGCCGGTCTGCTTGAACTGGCGATTGCCCAGGTTGAGGTACACGGTCTCGCGTTCCCCGCCGATTACGATGTCGAGTTTATGGTCGCCATTCAAGTCGCCTAGGGCTATGGAATCCGGTGCGCCCCAGCTGCCGAGGGTCTGGGAAGTGAAATGACGTTGGCCATCGCCGTAGAAGATGGTAGCGGATGTACCGGTCCAGTTGACGACGGCGATGTCTATGTTACCGTCGCCGTCTAGATCGCCCGTGACTATCCGGTGTGGGCCGCTGCCGGTCTGCAAGAGAGTGCTGCCGCTGAAGCCGCCCTTGCCGTCTCCCCACCATATGTTCACGGTATTGTCGTCGTTGTTCGTGACGATGGCATCCAGGTTGCCGTCATGGTCGAGGTCGACAAGCGCAATGTCGCTGGGATTCTGCCCCACCCGATATACCTTGCGGGGCTGATAGGTGCCGTCCTTGTTGCCGAGCAGGACGCTCATGCTATTGCTGCCGCTATCTGCGGTAACTACATCTAGCACACCGTCGCCGTTCAGATCGCCGACCGCAATCCCGGTTGGCACCGCTCCCACCGAGTAGGCAGCGCCTTGGGTGAAGCCGTACTGTACATTTGAAGCCACGGATGCCGCATCGGATCTGACTAGCGCCAGCATTCCCGCCAGGACAACGACGGCAAACAGCGCTCTACGTACGTGATTCACATCATTCTCCTAGCGGTTCTTGCGTGGTTCGCCGGGGACCGGTCAGTGGTCGCCTGGCGATTATCTGTCCCTTGCCTATCCAAGACTCTTGCCGGACCCTTTAGGATTCCGGACCTTCAAATGCAAGAAGGACGGGGAATAGCTCCACCTGGACGGCCGAGCTGTCCTTCCTTTCCAGTCAAACGCTTAGCAGCCAAAAGGGTTCACTTCGGGTCGGCTGGCGGCACCTAAACAAGATGATGCACGAGACAGGCAAAAGGCGGCAAAGAATAAGTGGAATTCGCATACCCTGCAAGCCAGGCGCCAGACACGCGACCCTGCCCGAGCATACGCAGGCACTCGGGGGCGAGTCGGAGCCCTAGGTACGTCGCAAAACCCACCTGTATATAAATATATCAGAATCAACGGCTTAGACCGCACGCTGGAGATAAACGCCTGGATTCCAGTGACATATGCCTCAAGCCCTGCGCTTGCCGGGCCGTAGGCGCAGCTGATTTCGCGTTGCAGACCGGTAACTCTTCGCAATATTAAAGTGCAAAGCCGCTTCATCCCACCTTGAGCTGGCGCCGCTCCGGGCGGTAGGCATGCTGCTTGATCCATGCCGTCTTGGCCGGACGCGGCAGCCGCTTCAGCGCAGCCTCCAGTTTCAAGGCCTCGCTCCTGGAGACGCAGGCCTCCACCGCCACGATGCGTCGCGGCTTGTCCATGCGGGTGTAGCGCGCGCCCTTGCCCGCTTGATGCAGACGGAACCGCTTCTCCAGGTCCGGGGTGGAACCCGTGTAATAGGCGCCGCTCGCGCATTCGATCATGTACACGCACCAATCCATGCCTCGAGCTTAAACCCTACGTCATATAAAAGACCGGCCGTGTACCGGGAAGGCACACGGCCGGCATCGTCCGCTTGCCACGGATTTCGGTGCTCAGTTACCCGAGCCGTGGCTGGAAGCGATGAATTTGGCTACGTTGTCGTGCAGCATCTTGAGGCTCGGGATGTTCACGTACACCATGTGGCCCGCCGGATAGAACGCATAACTGATGTTCTTCTGCAGCGAGTCCGGCATGGGCAGGTGGTGCATGACATAGACCGCCGAATAATACGGCGTGGCCAGGTCATAGTAACCCGCGTTCAGCAACACCTTCATGGTGGGGTTCTGGGACATGGCCGAGGCCAAGTCTGGCATCACGTTGGTGGTCTGGGGCAGCGGGATCGGAGCGCCGGGGGCTGATGCTTAAAGTCCCAGGCGTTGCCGATGTCGTTGCTGACCGGCAGGTAAGTCATGTCCTGACCGAACTTGCGGGTGCTGCGCTCATAGTCGTTGAACACCGAGACGATGGGCGAGCCGATGGAAGCCGACTGCGGATCGTAGTTCGCGAACTCAGCCAGGGGATCGATGACCGGACCGGAATAGCGGGTATCGAAACGACCCGTGGTCTGGTCGGAATCCAGCATCAGCTGCTGCTCGAACTGTGGGCCGACCACGCGCAGGTCCGCCTTCACCCAGTAAGCCGCCGGCAACCCGGTGTAATTATGCAGCTTCTCGGCGATCTGCTGCTTGGTGGCGTCATCCAGGTCCGAACCCGCGTTCAGGGCCGCGAGATAGTCGGTCATGGCGAAATGCTCCACTTCCTTCAGGAACGGCGCCAGTTCCGCAGGCTGGTTCGGCAGCTTGTGGTGATACCAGGCGGCGGACGCGAAGGTGGGTAACATCACCGCATAGGGTAGGTCCACGCCCGGGTTGCTGTTGGGGTTGTCCGCATTCAGGTCGAAGTTGAGGATGGCGGACAGGAGGATCACGCCGTTCAGGTCCACGGCGTCGTTCACCAGGTCGTTGGATACCACTGCCGTGCGCGGCGTGCCATAGCTCTCGCCGAACAGATACTTGGGCGAGTTCCAGCGGCTGTACTTGGTGAGGAAGCGCTCGATGAACTGGGTGAAAGCCTTGCCGTCCTGGTCCACTCCGTAGAAGTCTTTGGCTTCACCCTTGCCGCCAGCGTCTTTATCCAGCACGCGGCCGAAGCCCGTGCCCACGGCATCCACGAACACGAGGTCGGTGGCATCCAGCAAGCTGTATTCGTTGTTCACCAGCTTGTAGGAAGGCGGAGCGCTGTGCTCGCCATCGCCGAGCAACACACGCTTCGGGCCGAAGGAGGCCATATGCAGCCAGATGGTGGAGGATCCGGGACCGCCGTTGTAGATGAACATGACGGGGCGGTTAGCCGCTTCCTTGCCGTTGGCGAAGTACGCCACGTAAGACATGCTGGCGGTGGGATCGCCCTTGTCGTTCCTGAGCACCAGGGTACCGGCGTTCGCGGTGTAGGCGATGTTGTTGCCCCCCACCGTCACGGAACCCTGGGTGGCGGACTGCTGGTCGGTGGTGGCCGGAGCCGCGGGGCTGGCTGCGGGCTTCGCGTCACCGGCGGCGAAGGCCGGGCCGGAGAGGCCCAGTAATAGGATGCAGAGGATCTGCAGACGGTTCATGGGATGACTCCTGAAAAGAATGAGTTGATGCTCGATCGCGAAACAGATGGGGGACTACCGGACCGGAAACGCGTCAGATTCGCTACGGCACCTTAAATCGGAGAGCCATTAGAGAGGATTCCGGGCAGGCGGCACAAGGGATTGTGGCCCCCAGGCACAAATATGTGTATTCCCGGGGAATTTATCGGTGCTGCGCCTGTCCATACCATCAGCGCCCTTGTGTGGCAGCTTCAGCCTCGGCTCTCTTTATGCATATCAGCCACCGGTTCCTGGCCGTGAATCAGCCATGAAATACCACCACCTGACATTCTTGCTGGCCGCCTGCCTGATCGCCGATACGGCAGGGGCTGCATGTCTGAAACCGGGTGAAGCGAAAGACTCTCAGACGATCGAAAGGCTGGAGATGGCCTGGACACTCGCCTTCCTGAAGGGTGATACCGCGTTCGAACAGTGCCTGCTGACGCCCGATTTCGTCGAGCTCCTGAAGGACGGCAGCACTGAAGGGTTGGACGGTGAGTTGTAGCTGGCAGCGAAGAACAAAGGCAAGGACTTGCCCATGCCCGCGATGCCCAAGCTCACGGTGCATATGCACGACGACGTAGCAGTGGCTTACGGCATCTCCCTGCCGAAGATCGTGGATGGGAAACCGCGGTCCATGCGCTTCGCCGATTACTACGTTTGGAAAAACGGACAATGGCGTGTGTTCTTCGCCCAACAGACCGTGCTTGCAACAGAAGATCCCTGATAGCCCGATCCAGGATCATCTGGCAGATATCAAAGTCGCTTCAGACGAGAGTTTTGTGCCTGTCCAAGACCCGATAACTCACCGCCTCCGCCACATGCGCGCTCATCACCGTCTCGCTCCCGGCCAGATCGGCGATGGTGCGCGCGACTTTCAGGATGCGGTGATACGCGCGCGCCGATAACCCGAGCTGCTCCATGGCCCGCTCCAGGAGTTGCTGCCCGGCGGCATCCGGTTTGCAGTGTTTGTTGATCTCACGGGTGCTCAACCGCGCATTGGGTTTCTTGCCGCGCACCAGCTGCCGTTCCCGGGTTGCGCTTACCCGCGCCGCCACCTGTTCGCTGGTGTCGCCGTCCGGCGGCGTGTCGGGCCGCAGGGCTTCCCGCGCCACTCGCGGCGCTTCCACGTGCAGGTCGATGCGATCGAGCAAGGGGCCTGAGATGCGCGCTCGATAACGCTGCACCTGTTCTAGGCTGCAATGGCAGCGCCCGGAAGGATCGCCGAGATAACCGCAGGGGCAGGGGTTCATAGCGGCGATGAGCTGGAAGGCGGCGGGGAACTCCGCCTGGCGCGCCGCGCGGGACACCACGATGGCGCCGCTCTCGAGCGGTTCACGCAGTACTTCCAGCACGCGCCGGTCGAATTCCGGCAATTCATCCAAAAATAATATCCCATGATGGGCGAGGGATATCTCACCGGGGCGCGGGAAGGAGCCGCCGCCCACCAGGGCCACGGCTGAAGCCGTGTGATGGGGGTTCCTGTAAGGGCGCTTGCGCCAGAGTCCGGCGCTGAACCCTGAGTCGCTGATGGAGGCGACAGCGGCGCTCTCCAAGGCCTCGTCCTCGGTCATGGGCGGCAGGATGCCCGGCAGCCGGCTTGCCAGCATGCTCTTGCCAGTACCCGGCGGCCCCACGAACAGGAGTGAGTGGGCGCCGGCGGCGGCGATCTCGAGGGCGCGCTTCGCCTGATGCTGACCGCGCACGTCGGCCAGATCCTCATAGTGCGGGCGATGGGAAGCCAACGCCGAGACGTGCGGCGTGAGCCGCTGCCGGCCGGTGAGGTGCGCGCATACGTCCAGAATATGCCGCGCGCCGAACACCGTCACCCCCGAGACCAAGGCGGCTTCGTCGGCGTTCTCCAGGGGCAGCAGCAACTCGCGTCCGGCGGAGCGTGCCTTGAGTGCCGCCGGCAGTGCGCCGCGCACGGGCCGCAGTTCGCCGCTCAAGGAAAGCTCGCCCAGGAATTCCATGTCGGCGAGCGGCTCCTGGGCCAGCTGCCCCGAAGCCACGAGTATGCCGAGGGCAATAGGCAGGTCGAAGCGCCCTCCTTCCTTCGGCAGGTCCGCCGGTGCGAGGTTCACCGTGAGCTTGCGCGCCGGGAAATCGAAACGGGAATTGATGAGGGCGCTTCTGACCCTGTCCTTGCTCTCGCGCACCGCTGCTTCGGGGAGGCCGACGATGGCAAGACCCGGTAGGCCGTTGGACTGGTGTACTTCGACGGTCACCGCGGGGGCGTCTACTCCCGCTTGTGCGCGACTGAATATCTTGGCGAGCATCCCAACAGACCCTTATGACCGGGAAAATGTCAGTTCCGGCCGCCCCGTTCCTGTTCTTGGGCAGCCAGCGCCGTCTCCAGCTCCGCCAGACGCTGGGACAGTTCCTCCAGCTTCTCACGGGTGCGGGACAAGACCCCCGCCTGCACATCGAACTCCTCGCGGGTCACGAGATCAAGCTTGCCCAAGGTAGCCTGCAGCATGGCGCGGAAGTTGCGCTCCAGGTCCGCCTTCAGGTCCTTGAGCCCCGGCGGCACGGCGTCGGCCAGCTTGCGGGCCAAGTCATCCAGCATCTTGGGATCGAGCGTCATCGGCGGCCCTCGCGGGTGCGTTATAACTTTATGTTATCAGTATATAGGCTCGTGGAAGCCCGCCGGGGGCGGGGTGTTAGACTGTAGGGAAAGCCCCGAGAACGGGCGGATTTTGGCCGTTTGCCCGAGGTTTATGCCTATATGAAGATGGTCGCCGCGGTGATTAAGCCATTCAAACTGGATGACGTGCGCGAGGCGCTCTCGGACATCGGGGTGCAGGGCATCACCGTCACCGAGGTGAAGGGCTTCGGCCGTCAGAAAGGCCACACCGAACTCTACCGCGGCGCGGAATACGTAGTGGATTTCCTGCCCAAAGTGAAGATCGAGCTCGCGATCCCTGACGACCTGCTGGACCGGGTGATCGAGGCCATCATGAACGCCGCCAAGACCGGCAAGATCGGCGACGGCAAGATATTCGTGTATCAGCTGGATCAGGCCATCCGCATCCGCACCGGCGAGACCGGCGCGGAGGCGATTTAGCCAGTACAGTGAGGAGTCAGCAAGCATGAGAACCCTTTTCGCTCTCTTCATCGGCATGTGCATACTGGCGCCCGCCGCCTGGGGCGATACGCCTATATATAAGTGGGTGGATGCTCAGGGCGTGGTGCATTACAGCACCGAACCCCATAGCAGCGATGCCAAACAGCTCCCCATAGTGAACAGCGGCTCCCTGCCCAACCCCAGCACCGCGCCGGCCGCCGCCAGCGCCACTTCGTCGGCCGCGGCCGACACCGGATTGGTCACGCCCACACAGGCCGATTCACCCGCCTGCAAGGCAGGCCGCGATCGCTTGTTCAAATACCTGCACGCGGACAGCCTCTATCAGGTGGACGACAAGGGCCAGAAGCAGAAGCTCTCGGTACAGGATATGCAGAAGGCTCTGGACGATGCTCGCGATTACGTACGCCAGGCCTGCGGGCCGGGAGGCCAGTGATGAACATGCGTATCCCCCTGCTGATCTCCGCCGCCCTGTTGCTGTGCGCCATGGGCATGGCCGCTTCCGCCGACCAGGTCTATCGCTGGGTGGACAAGGACGGCCACGTGCATTACTCCCAGACACCGCCGTCGAGCACCGACGTGAACGCCCAGACGGTGAACATCAACCCGCCGGCGCCGGACCCCACCACTCTGCAGAACGAGCAGAACCTGGCGCAGCAGCTGCAAGACAAGGACAAGCAGGACCAAAAGACCCAGGAACAGGCAGCGAAAGCCGCCCAAGCACAACAGCAGAAGAAGCAGATCTGCGACGTGCTGCAGCAACGGCTTGCGGTGTTGCAGCAGAGCGGGCGGGTGGCCACCGTGGACGCCCAGGGCAACAAGACCTATGTCTCGGATGACGATCGCGCGAAACAAGAACAGCAGATGCAGGACCAGATAGCCAAGAGTTGCGGCGGCGGCAATACCTGAGCCAGCTCGAACTCAGCGGATCGTAGCGAGGGCGTCTCTCAGGAAAGGCGGCAGCACGAAAGCCGTCTCGTGGATGGCGGCGGAGTAATAGTGGGTGGAGAAGAGTTTCTCCTCCGCGTCGCGCCGCCGGAAACTGTTCAACCTCCCATCTTTCTTCGCCAACGTCGCTGACCACCAGCCGGACGGGAAAGTCGGCTGGGGGAAGGTGAGCGTGCGGCTGTCGGCGAAACCCGCGGCCCGGAGCGCTTGGTGGGTGTCGCAGATGGTGTCTGCATACAGGAACGGCGATTCGGTCTGCTGCACCAAGAGCCCCTCCGGCCGCAGGATGCGCCGGCAGTCCCGGTAGAACTGCTCCGAGAAGCTCCCCTCCGACGGCCCCACGGGATCCGTGCTGTCGATGATGATCACGTCCAGGCTCTCGTCCCGGGCATCGGCTATGCGCTGCACCCCGTCACCGAACCAGAGCTCGGCCCGCCCATCGGCGTTGGCCTCGCAGAGTTCGGGGAAGTACAGCTCCGCCAGGCGTGTCACACGTTCGTCAAGTTCGGCCTGCACCACCGACTCCACCCCCTTGTGGCGCAACACTTCCCGCAAGGTGCCGCAGTCGCCGCCACCGAATATCAGCACGCGCCGGGGGGAGGGATGGGCGAAGAGCACGGGGTGGACCAGCATCTCGTGGTAGATGAAGCTGTCGCGGTCGGTGACCATGACGCAGCCGTCTATGACCATGAGGGTGCCGAAGGTCTCGGTCTCGTAGATCTCGATGGTCTGCCAGGCGGTCTGCTCGGCGTGCAACCGGCGCGCGCCAGCCAGGGAGAGAGCCATGCCCTCCTCCGGAGCGATCTCGCTGAACCAGTCGCCGTCGAGCTTCATGGGGTCTCCGCACGCATATGCAGCCGATTATACCGGCTCGCCACGGCCGGGATTCCCGCCGCCGGAAGCGGCGCAAAACGCCCGGCCACCGGCATCTTTTCAGGGGGGCTCGCTTGCCGTAATCTTGCGCGGTTTCCCTTAAGTCCCCGAGCCCAATCCATGAGCCAGAACCCGGTCGAGGTCGCCCGCGAGCTATACAACGTGCTCCGCTGGGGCGACGGTTATTTCGACATCAACACCGAAGGACATGTGGTGGTGTTCCCCACCCGCGTGCGCGAGGACGGCTGTGTCGATCTGCACCGCCTGGCCACCGAGGTGAGCAAGCAGGGACTCAACCTGCCGGTGCTGTTCCGCTTCGGCGACATCCTGCGCGACCGCGTCTCGCGCGTGTATGACGCTTTCGAACAGGCGCGCCAATACCACGAGTACAAGGGCCAGTACACACCGGTCTACCCGATCAAGGTGAACCAGCAGCACGTGGTGGTGGAGGACATTCTCAAACACGGCGCCGATCGCGTGGGTCTCGAAGCGGGCAGCAAACCTGAGCTGATGGCGGTGCTGGCGTTCGCCATCCCCGGCTCCACCATCGTATGCAACGGCTACAAGGACCGCGAGTACCTGCGTCTCGCGCTCATCGGTCAGCAGCTTGGTCACCGCGTGTACATCGTGGTGGAGAAACTGAACGAGATGGATCTGCTGCTCAAGGAAGCGGCGGAGATGGGCGTGAAGCCCACCATCGGCATCCGCGTGCGTCTGTCGAGCGTCGGCCGTGGCAAGTGGGAACACACCGGCGGTGAGAAATCCAAGTTTGGCCTGTCCACCGGCCAGATCCTGGAAGCGGTCGAACGTCTCAAGCAGAACCAGATGCTGGGCTCGCTGCAGCTGCTGCACTTCCACCTGGGGTCGCAGATCGCCAACATCCGCGACGTACAGCGCGGCATGCTGGAGGCGGGCCGCTGTTTCGCGGAGCTGGCTGAACTCGGCGTCGGCATCCGCGTCATGGACGTGGGCGGGGGCTTGGGCGTGGACTACGAAGGCACCCGCTCGCGCAGCTCGTGCTCCACCAACTATTCCGTGCAGCAGTATGCCAACTCCATAGTGCGCGCCCTGTGGGAGATCTGCGAGGAGTACGAGCTGCCGCACCCCAACATCATCACGGAATCCGGTCGTGCCATGACCGCGCACCATGCGGTGATGATCACCGAAGTGGTGGATCACGAATCCATCCCCGAGAAGAACCCCGCGCAACCGGGACCGGATGACCCGCAAATCCTCACGGACCTCTGGGAAGACTATGAGAATGCGGAAGGCCGCGCCCTGCTGGAGGTCTATCAGGATGCGCTGCATCTCAACAGCGAAGCCCAGGCCATGTACACCCACGGCGTGTTGACCTTGGAACAGCGTGCCCATGCGGAACAGATCTATCACGCCACCTGCCGCAAGGTGCGCGACAACCTGAAGCCCACGAGCCGGGCCCAGACCGAGGCCATCTACGAGATAAACGAGAAGCTCGCAGACAAGTACTTCTGCAACATGTCGGTGTTCCAGTCCATGCCGGACGTGTGGGCCATAGACCAGATCTTCCCCATCATGCCGATCCACAGACTGGAAGAGCTGCCCACGCGCCGCGCGGTGCTGCAGGACCTCACCTGCGATTCCGACGGCCGCATCGAGCAGTACGTGGACGAAGAAGAGATCGAGACCACGATGGCGGTGCATCCGATCAAGAATGGCGATCCCTATTATCTCGGCTTCTTCATGATCGGTGCCTACCAGGAGATCCTGGGGGACATGCACAACCTGTTCGGCGACACTGACTCGGTGAACGTCGAGTTGGATGCGGAGAACGGCTATCGGCTGGTGAAGCCGGAACAGGGTGACACCGTGGAGGAAGTGCTGCGCTACGTGCATTTCACCCCCGAAGACCTGTTGGGTCGCTACCATCAGAAGATAGATGCCGCTTCCTCCCTGGACCCTTACAAGCGCGCCCAGTACCTCAAGGAACTGGAAGAAGGCCTGAAGGGTTACACGTATCTCGAGAAGTGATACTGAGATGGAAGCCGGATTCATCGGTCTCGGCGCCATGGGTTATGCCATGGCGCAGAACCTGCACAAGGCGGGCCTGCTCGCCGCTGTCTACAACCGCAGTCCCGGTAAAGCAGAGGCACTCACTCAAGAGACGGGCTGCAAGGCAGCGACGAGCGTGGCGGAACTCGCCGCTCTCTGCGATGCCGTGGTGCTCTGCGTCACCGCCGACGAGGACGTACTCGCGGTGGTGGACGCCCTCGCGGCCAATCTGAAACAGGGTTCTATAGTGCTGGACTGCTCCACTGTGAGCTCCGCCACTGCCCGCGAAGCCGCTGCGCGCTTGCAAGCCAGAGGCGTGGATTTCTTGGACTGTCCGGTCTCCGGCGGCACCGAAGGTGCCAAGCACGGCAGCCTCGCCATCATGTGCGGCGGTGAACCGACCGGCTTCGCCCGGGCCGAGCCTCTGCTCAAGGCCATGGGCAAACGCTGGGTGCTCATGGGCCCGGCGGGTTCGGGCCAGGCCACCAAGGCCGTGAATCAGATCGCCGTGGCGGGCATCGCCCAGGCGGTCACCGAGGCGCTGGCCTTCGCCGAGGCCGAGGGACTGCCTTTGGAGCGGGTCATAGAAGTGGTGGGCAGCGGCGCTGCGGGTGCCTGGTTCCTAACCCACCGGGGCCCCACGATGGTGCAGCAGCAGTTCCCCTTAGGCTTCAAGGTCTCCCTGCACGACAAGGATCTCAAGATCGTGCAGCAGATGGCCGCCGCCCGGGGTGTACAACTGCCGGTGGTGGAGATGACCCGGGTGCATTACCGGCGCCTCATGGACGAAGGTCACGGCGGCGAGGATATCTCGGCCCTCTTCCGGCTGAAGCACGCGCTCTTCAATAGATAGCCCGCGCTATTGCAGTCCGGGGCGGAAGCGCCGACACTTTTTCCATGGCCGACGGTCCCGCCCCCACATCCCCGCACGACGACTTCTTCCTGCCGGAACTCTGCTCCGGCCCGGTGGTGTTGATCGTGGTGCTGATCGCGGAACTCACCGCCTTCATGCTCACCATGGCCAGGCACCTGCCGGACGAGGGCGCGGCCCTGTGGGTGGACCTCGCGCGCATCTCGCTCTTCCTGCAGTGGATCGCCCTCACCTCCACCGGCGTGCTGTGCTTGGCACGGCGCTATCTCAAGCACATGCCGCTGCGCCGCGCGGCGCTCGTGAGCTACGTGCTGCTGCTCGCCGTCACCCTCGTCATGAGCGAGATCGCCTATCGTTTCTCCATGAACACCGGTGCGGGGCACGAACTCCTGCCGCCCAGCCACGGCGGCTTCGTGCTGCGCAACCTCATCATCTGCGCCATCGTGAGCGCCCTGGTGCTGCGTTACTTCTATGTGCTGCATCAATGGAAGAGCAACGTGCGCCGTGAAGCCGGTGCCCGCTTCGAGATACTGCAGGCGCGCATACGCCCGCATTTCCTGTTCAACAGCATGAACACCATCGCGGCACTGATCCGCGGCCGTCCGGAACTGGCCGAGCGCGCCATCGAGGATCTCTCTGACCTTTTCCGCGCGAGCCTGACCGATGCGAGCGAGCGGGTACCGCTCTCGGAGGAGCTCTCCCTGGCGAAGCAGTACGCCGACATCGAAGCCCTGCGCCTCGGCGAACGCCTCAAGCTCGAATGGTGCCTGGACGGTGTGCCGGTGGATGCGCGCCTGCCGCGCCTCACTCTCCAACCGCTCATCGAGAACGCCATCTATCACGGCATCGAGCCCCTGGATCGGGGTGGCTGCGTGCAGATACAGGGCAGCTGCGAGACAGGCATAGTACGGATCGAGATCCGCAATCCCTTGCCGCCGGACAGCGCACCGGTGCGGCACGGTCGGCAGATGGCCCTGGATAACGTGCGCGAGCGCTTGCGGCTGACCTGGCCCGGACGGGCGAGCCTGGATCACGAACGCACAGCGGAGGGATTCTGCGTGCGGCTCACCTTCCCCTATGAAGGCGGGACTCCATGAAACTCCTGATCGTGGACGATGAAGTCCCGGCCCGCGAGCGGCTCAAGAGCCTTCTGCGGGAACAAATGGGGGTGGAACTGGCGGGTGAAGCAGGTAACGGACGCGAAGCCCTGGAACTCTGGGAGCGCACCCAGGCGGACGTGGTGCTGCTCGACATCCGCATGCCGGTGATGGATGGCCTCGAGACCGCGCGCCATCTGGCGGCCCAGGAACGGCCACCGGCGGTGATCTTCACCACTGCCTACAACGAGTTCGCGGTAGAGGCTTTCGACGCCCATGCCATCGCCTATCTGCTGAAACCGGTGCGCAGCGAGAAACTCTCAGCGGCCTTGACGGGCGCCGGCCGGGTGAACCGGGTCCAACTCACGCAACTCACCGCCGGCGGAGCCCCGGCGCGCCGGCACATCTGCGCCAAGCTGCGGGACAAGTTGCATGTGGTGCCGGTGGAGAGCGTGCTGTGCTTCGTGGCCGATCAGAAATACGTGACCGTCTATCACACAGGCGGGGAACTGCTGATAGACGAATCCCTCAAAGATCTGGAACAGGAGTTCGCCGGGCGCTTCTTGCGGGTGCACCGAAACGCGCTGGTGGCGGTGGCCCAGGTGGAGCGCCTGGAGAAAGATGAGACGGGCCATCTGCAGGTGTATATGCGCGGTCTCGCGCAACCCCTGGAAGTGAGCCGGCGCCTGGTCTCCGAGGTGCGCGAGCGTCTGCGCGCCGGTCATTGAATTCCCTTTAAAAGCTGCTGCGCTCGGCATAGCTTCGTTATGGTCCGGCTCGCTCTGCCTTCGCTCGCGACGCTTTTAAATGGGAATTCACCATCCCGTAAAAAGACTATGAAAAAACCTCTAGAGAGCCGAAAATAGCGGTCCCCATCAGCTCGCAATAAAACCAAAGCAAACCCAGGCATGAGCTCAAGTCCGATCCGCATCGCGACCCGCAAGAGCGCCCTCGCCCTGTGGCAGGCGGAGCACGTGGCTGCGCGTCTGCGGGCCCTCGCGCCCGAGAGGCCCGTGGAACTCGTGCCCATGAGCACCGAGGGGGACCGCAACCTGGGCATCTCCCTCGCTACCTCCGGCGGCAAGGGCCTGTTCGTGAAGGAGCTGGAGCTGGCGCTCCTGGATGGGCGCGCGGATCTCGCCGTGCATTCCATGAAAGATGTGCCTGTGCTGCTGGCACCGGAGTTCGTCATCGGCGCGGTGCTGGAGCGGGAAGTGCCCTACGACGCTTTCCTCTCGATGCATTACAAGGAATTCGCCGCCCTGCCCCAGGGCGCCAAGGTCGGAAGCTCCAGCCTCCGACGCCAAAGCCAGCTGCTCCACCGCCGGCCGGACCTCGCTATCGAAGCGCTGCGCGGCAATGTGGATACCCGTCTCAGGAAACTGGAGCAGGGCCAGTACGACGCCATCATATTGGCCGTGGCCGGTTTGAAGCGCCTGGGGCTGGCTGAGGCTATCACCCAGATACTGGATCCGGATCTCTGCCTGCCGGCCATCACCCAGGGGGTAATCGGCATCGAATGCCGCGCCAGGGACGAGGTGAACCGGGTGCTGCTCGCCCAGCTCAACCACGCGTCCACCTGGAACTGCGTCGTGGCGGAGCGCGCCCTGTCCACCGGCCTATCAGGCAGCTGCAACCTGCCGCTCGCCGGCCATGCGGCGCTGAACGGCGCTATGCTGTCGCTGCGCGGTCGCGTGGTCTCGCCGGACGGACGGCGCCTGCTGGAAGGCGCGGTCAGCGGTCCGGCCACGCAAGCCGAAGCATTAGGCTTGAAGCTCGCACACGATCTGCTCGCCAAAGGAGCAGGAGAGGTATTGAGGGATGTACAGAATTCGGTGTGAACATGGCCGCACGTCCGCTTAAGGACGCAGGCATCCTCATCACCCGGCCGGTGGACCAGGGTGAGACGCTCAAGGCCCGCTTCGAGGCCAAGGGCGCCGAGGTACTGCACTTCCCCACCATCGAGATCCTGCCGGTGGACCGCTCGCCAGAATTGGAACGCGGCCTCGCGAACCTGGACGACTACAGCTACGCGATCTTCATCAGCCCCAACGCGGTGGAATACGCCGCCGATTACATCGATATCGCTTCGCTGCCCGCGACACTCAAAGTGGCGGCCATCGGTCCCGGCACCGCCCGCGCCTTGACGGCTCTCGGCCGCAAACCTGACATGCTCCCACGGGACGGCGCCAACAGTGAAGCGCTCCTGCGCCTGAAGGCGCTCAACCGGGTGGAGAGCAAGCGCATCCTCATCGTGCGCGGTCTGGGCGGACGGGAACTCCTGGCCGAGACCCTGGAGGAACGCGGTGCCGACGTGGAATATGCGGAAGTCTATAGACGCAGCGTGCCGCGCCTCGACCAGGCGGAACTCACCCAGTGGTTCCGCCAGAGCAAGGTGGACGCCATCGCCGTCACCAGCCGCGACGCCCTGCTCAACCTGGAGCGCATGCTGAGCCCGGGACTCACGCCTTATTTCAAAGCCGCGCAGCTCCTGGTGCCGAGCGCACGCATGGTGAAGCTCGCCACGGCGCTCGGCGTGCGTCGCCGGCCTCTGATCGCCGGCGAAGCCACCGACAGCGCGCTGGTCAACACCATGGTCTCCTGGTGGGTGAGTCATGGCCGGGATCAGCGCAAGCACAGGAGGGAGAATGAGCGCAGCGCCGGATAAGACTTCGGACCGGCAGCACGCGCCCGCGCGGCCCCCCACCCAGACGCCGATGCTGGTGTCTGTCGCGCTGTTGCTGGGCGCAGCCGCGCTCCTGTTGGCGGCGGTGAACTGGTACGGCCTGCGCCGCGAGGGCGAAGCCCGCGATGCCCAACTCGCCACCCTGAACCAGGATCTCGCGGCGCTGCAGCAGGCCGCCGCCCAGAAGAGCGCCCTGGATGCGGAGAGCGCTGCGGTGCAGCAATCCCTCAAGGCCGAGGCTGACAGGCTGGACAGCCTGGACAGCAGCCTCAACGACATGCGCAAGCATTCCGAAGAAGGCCGCGATGCCTGGATCAAGGCCGAGGCCGCCTCGCTGCTGGTGGCCGCCAACGAAGAGACGGAGATCCGCGCGGATCCAGCGCTGGCCATCAAGGCGCTGCAGCAGACGGATGCGCGCCTGAAGCTCCTGTCGGACCCGCGGCTCATCGCCGTGCGCCAGGAGATCGCCCGGGAGATCAACGCGCTGCGCGCCGTGCCCCAGGCCGACATCGAGGGCATGGCCGTGGCGCTCACGGGCCTCGCCGAGAGCGTGGGCAGCTTGCCGTTGAAACGCAACGTGCCGGAGCATTACGTCCCAGGTGGTTCTACCGATGCCGCGCCCGCGGAACCGAGTCCCGGCTTGTGGCAGAAGTTCAAGGCCGCCACGGCCCGCCTGCTGGACGACATGTTCACCTTGCGGCGCCGCAGCCAGCCCCTGGAACCTCTGCTCTCGCCCCGGGAAGAGTTGTTGCTGCGCCTCAACCTGGAATTGAAGCTGGATACTGCCCGGGCTGCGCTCCTGGATCATGAGGGCCCGGCCTTCCACGACAGCGTGGTGAGCGCCCACAACTGGCTAGCCGCCTACTTCGATCCCAATAACAAAGCCGTGGGCGCGGCGCTGCAACAGCTCGGCGGCATGCAGCAACAGCCGGTATCGCCGAAGCTGCCGGACCTGTCCGCCTCCCTGACCCTGCTGCGGCAGCTCGAGACGCCACGGAACGCGGCCCCATGAAATACGCGTTCTACCTCCTGCTCACCCTGCTGGCCGCGGTGGTGGTGGCGGGAGTGCTGCACGTCAACAACGGTTACGCGTTGCTGGCTTACGGCGACCTGAGCGTGGAGATGTCCCTCGGCACCCTCATGGTGCTGGTGCTCGCCATCTTCTTCGGCCTCTACATCCTCACCACCCTGATGGTGAAACTCTGGACCTTCCCGCGACGGCTGCGGGAGGCGCTGGTGCGCAAACGCGAGCTGCGTGCGCGCCGTGCCACCAACAGCGGCCTCATCGACTTCGCGGAAGGCCGCTGGAGCGAGAGCGAGAAGAACCTGATGCGGCACGCCACCGAGAGCGAGATGCCGCTCGTGACTTACATCGCTGCAGCGCGCGCCGCGCAGCTGCAGGGTGCCCATGAGCGGCGCGACCGCTACCTGCATCTGGCTTTCGAGCAGGTACCCCAAGCTCACGTGGCGGTGCTCCTGACCCAGGCGGAGCTGCAGATCGCCCACCGCCAGTACGAGCAGGCGCTCGCTACCCTGCGCCATCTGCAGGAGCTGAACCCGGATCACGCCTTCGGCCTGAAGCTGCTCGCCATCACTTACCGCAAGCTCGCCGACTGGGAACAGCTGCGCGCGCTCCTGCCGCAACTGCGGGAACACGAAGCCCTCTCGCGCCGCGAGATAGACCGGCTGGAGGTGCGCGCTACGGCCGCGCTGCTGGAACGGGTCGAAGCCAAGAATGGCGCCGTGGTGGCCGACAACCTGTGGGAGGCCCTGCCCCGGCGTCTGCGCAGCGAAGCCGAGCTGGTGCGCGCTTACGCCAGGGCGCTGATCCGCACCGGCAAGCACACGGAAGCGGAGAGCGTGCTGCGGGATACCCTGCGCGGCCAATGGGATGAGGAACTGGCGGCGCTCTACGGCCTCGCGGTGGGCAGCGATCCCAAGCGCCAGCTGGCGCGGGTGGAGGACTGGTTGTCGGAACATGGCGAGAGCGCCGCGCTCCTGCTCACCGCCGGACGCCTGTGCATGGTGGGGAAACTCTGGGGCAAAGCGCGCAGCTATCTCGAATCCAGCATCGTGCTGGGCGGCCGACCCGAGGCCTACGAGGAACTGGGTAAGCTCCTGCGCCGCCTGGAGGAACCGGAGGATTCACTGCGCGCCTACAGCGACGGACTGGCGGTATCCCTGGGCCACAAAGTCAAAGCCTACAAACCCGCCAAGCCGAAACCACGCCGTACCCGCGGCTGAGCCAGCCTCATCAAGCGTGCCTCTGACTGCGACTATAATGTGGTGGTCTTAGGGCCGCTGCGTACGCCTAGACCCTCTCTCCATGAACTGACGGCACGGGGAATTTCTTGAAACTCAGATTCGCCAAGATGCACGGCCTCGGCAATGACTTCGTGGTGCTGGATGCCCTGGAGGCCTCGGTGAAACTGAGCGAACCCCGGGTGCGGGAACTTGCCGACCGGCGTACCGGCATCGGTTTCGATCAGCTGTTGCTCCTGGAAGCCCCCAAGGCCGGACAGTTCCATGCCAATTACCGCATCTTCAACGCCGACGGTGGCGAGGTAGAGCAATGCGGCAACGGTGTACGCTGCGTGGCGCGCTATCTCGCGAACCGCGGCGTGGTGAAGAACGGCGAGGTGCGCCTCGGCACCATCGCGGGCCCCGTGCAGGCGGAACTGGCGGAGAGCGGCATGGTGCGCGCCAACATGGGCGTGCCGCGGCTCGAACCCGCCGAGATCCCCTTCACTGCTTCCGCCCGGGCCATGGTCTATGAGCTGGATGTGGACGGGCGCAGCGTGGAGATCGGCGCCGTCTCCATGGGCAATCCCCATGCCATCCTGGATGTGCCGGACGTGGACAGCGCGCCTGTGAGGGAACTGGGCCCACGCATCGAACATCACCCGCGCTTCCCCAAGCGCGCTAACGTGGGCTTCGCTTCCTGGCAGGACCGCAAGAGCATGCGCCTCAGGGTCTGGGAACGCGGCACCGGTGAGACCCTGGCCTGCGGCACCGGCGCCTGCGCCGCCGTGGTCTGGGGCCGGCTCCTGGGCTGGCTGGACGAGAGCGTGACAGTGGGGCTACGCGGCGGTCAGCTGGTGGTAAGCTGGCGTGGCGAGGGAGAGCCTGTGTGGATGACCGGTCCCGCGGTCACCGTCTTTGAAGGGCAGGTCGAACTATGAGCATCGAGCACAAGGCAGGCCTGAAAGGCGAACACGCGCTGCCGGACGACAGCGTGGTGGAGTATCTCCTCAGCCATCCCGAATTCTTCGAATCCCATGCCGAACTCCTCGGCAAACTCAAGATCCCCCATCCCACCGGCAGCGCCGTGTCGCTCATCGAGCGCCAGGTGGAAGTGCTGCGCCAGCAACACCGGCAGCTGGAGCGCAAGCTGGTGGATCTCATCGAAGTGGCGCGCGCCAACGACACCCTCATCGAACGCATCCATCGCCTGGCCTTGGCGCTGCTGGAAGGCGCCGGCCTGCCGGAGCGGCTCTACGCCCTGCAGGAAGAACTGCGGGAGCGCTTCGGCGCCGACGAAGTGAGCGTGTTCCTTCTGCATCCCGGTAAGCAGGATGCGGACGCCGGCCCGGCCCGCTGGCTCACGCTGGAAGACCCGGGTCTCGACCAGTTCCGGGATCTGCTCAAATCCGGCAAGCCCCACGTGGGGCGCCTGCGGCCGCCGCAACTGGAGTTCCTGTTCGGCGACCAGGCGGAGCGCATCGCCTCGGCGGCCCTGGTGCCGCTCGGCGACAAGGGCTCGCTCGGGCTGCTGGCCGTGGGCAGCCATGATCTGGAACGCTTTAGCCCGACCCTCGGTACCGCCTTCCTCACACGCATCAGCGAGCTCGTGAGCGCAGCCTTGCACCCGCTCATGCCGAAATGAGCGATCCGCTCAAGCTTCAAGATTGGATCGCCCGCTTCATCGCCCATCTCGTCCAGCGCAACCTTTCGCACCACACCCGCAGCAATTACGCCCGCGACCTGGCCACGCTCCGGGAGTTCTGCGCCAAGCAGGGCGTGACCGATTGGGCGGCCCTCGACGTGCATCACATACGCGCCTTCGTGGCGGCGCGCCATCGTCAGGGTCTCGCCCCCAAGAGCATCCAGCGCCTGCTGGCTTCGGTGCGGTCCTTCTATCTCTATCTGCAGGACGAGGGTGCGGCCCGCAAGGATCCCGCCGAAGGGGTGCGCGCACCCAAGGCGGCGAAGCGCCTGCCCGACACCCTGGATGCGGACCAGATGGCGCGACTCCTCCAGATAGAAGGCGCCGAGCCCGAGATCGTGCGGGATCGGGCCATAATGGAACTCCTGTATTCCTCAGGCCTGCGCCTCGCGGAACTCATCTCCATAGGCCTCACCGACATCAGCCTGCAGGAAGGCCTCGTGACCGTCACCGGCAAGGGCAGCAAGACGCGCATCGTGCCCGTGGGCCGGGAGGCCCTCGTGGCCCTCGCCGCCTGGCTCAAGGTCCGGGGCGAACTCGCGAAGCCTGCGGATACCACGCTGTTCGTGGGCCCTCGCGGCGGCCCGCTCTCGCCTCGCACCGTGCAGTCACGTCTCAGGCGCTGGGGTCGGGCCCAGGGTGTGCAGCAGGGGGTGTATCCCCATCTCTTCCGCCATTCCTTCGCCAGCCACGTGCTGGAATCCAGCGGTGACCTGAGAGCAGTGCAGGAACTCCTGGGTCACGCCAACATCAGCACCACCCAGATCTACACCCATCTGGATTTCCAGCATCTGGCCAAGACTTATGATGCGGCTCATCCGCGGGCCAAGAAAAAGAAGAGCGCCGGCTGATAAAATCAGCCGATGGACACCGTCCCCCGCCCTACCGAGATCCGTCTGCGCAAGTCAGCCGGCGTACTGGCCGTCACCTTCGACGACGGTCAGCGCTTCGAGCTGCCCTTCGAATACCTGCGGGTGTTCTCCCCCTCCGCCGAGGTGCGTGGCCACGGCAAGGAGATCCTGCAAGTGGGCAAGGAGAAAGTTAAGGTGCTGGACGTGGAGCCGGTGGGGAACTATGCCGTACGGCTCAAGTTCGACGATGGCCACGATACCGGCCTGTATTCCTGGCCGGTGCTGCTGGAACTGGGGAAAGAGCATGCCGCCAACTGGCAGCGTTACCTGAAACGTCTCGCAGACGCAGGCGTACAGCGCAAGACCTGACCGGGGAAGAAAACCGGGGAGCCTTCCGATGAACCAGACCGAAGCGCTGCTGTTCTCCATCCTGCTGCAGCTCATCGTCATGATCCTGGCCGCGCGCTTGATGAACACGGCATTCCGCAGGCTCGGCCAGCCAGGGGTCATCGGCGAGATCATCGCGGGCCTCTTGCTGGGGCCATCCTTCGCTGGATATTTCTTCCCCCAGGCCTCCCATGTGCTGTTCGGCGAGCAGGCGGCGGTGCCCATCACCATCATCAGCCAGATCGGCCTCATCTTCCTCATGTTCCAGATCGGCCTGGACTTCGATTCGAGTCATCTCAAGAACGCCCGTAACCTGAAAGGCGTGGGCGGCATCGCACTCATGTCCATCGGTGTGCCCTTCGCCCTGGGCTTCCTCCTGGGCGAGTGGTCGGCACCGATGCTGGCTCCCGACAGCGATTCCCTCGCATATAGCCTGTTCTGCGGCGTGGGGCTCGCCATCACCGCCATGCCGGTGCTGGGGCGCATCCTGCATCAGTACGGCCTGACCCGCACCGAGATCGGCGTGGTGGCCATCTCTGCGGCGGCCGTCAACGACGTGGTGGGCTGGCTCTTGCTGGCGGGTGTCTCCGCTTACGCCAGCGCACGTTTCTCCGGCGCCCATCTGGCCTTGCAGACCTGCGGGTTGCTGCTGTTCCTGGCAGCCTTGTACTTCGTGCTGCGTCCCCTGGTGGATCGGCTCATGGCACGCCACGGCGGCGGCTTGTCGTCCAACCTCATGGCCTGCGTCATCTGCCTGATGCTCGCCTTAGGCATCTGCACCTATGGACTCGGCATCTTCGCCATCTTCGGCGGCTTCGCCGCGGGCCTCTTGTTCCATCCGCACCAGGATTTCGTGGCGGCCTGGCAGCAACGGGTGGGCCAGTTCGTGCTGGTATTCTTCCTGCCTGTGTTCTTCACCTACACGGGCCTGCGCACCAACATCCTCGGTTTGTCCTCTATGAATGACATGGGATGGCTACTGCTGGTAGTGGCTGCGGGGATACTCGGGAAGATGATCCCGGTGTATCTCGCCGGCCGCTACGCGGGCTTCGACAGGCGTCAGTCCTGGGCCCTGGGCGCGCTGATGAATACCCGCGGCCTCATGGAGCTGATCGTGCTCAACATCGGCTTCGACCTCAAGGTCATCCCCCAGGACGTGTTCAGCATGCTGGTGGTGATGGCGGTAGTGACCAGCGCCATGACCGGGCCGATATTGCGGGTGTTGCTGCCGCGCATGGGCCATGCGGTGCCCACAGGCGTGGAAGCCTAGGGCTGCTGCACGCTATCGTCGCGCTGGAATATCCAGGATACCGCCACACCCAGCGACAGGCCGTCAGCGCGCCCCACCAGAGGGCTCGACTGGAACGCCGCGCCGTGCAGACCCGTGTGCTCGACGAACGCACCGTACACCATATCCCCGTGATGCCAGCTGAAGCCTAGCTCGATGCTCTCGCCGGCATAGCCGCCCGGTGCAGAATAAGCCGGCCGCGTGGCGGTGGCGAACTCAGGCGCGACGCTGTAGTAGTAGTCGGCGTAAGCCCGGTCCACGAACTCCGCTGACAGTGCGCTGTCGAGATACACGGCGTCGCCATCCTGCAGGTGCAGAGTCTTGTGCCATTCGGCCCGCGGACCCGTCACCCAGCCGCGATGGTGCAGGGTGAGCCCCTGGGCGCTCACCGCCACCCGCAACGGCAGCACTAGATCGAAATGGGTCTCATCCTCCGCATCCAGCCATGCGTGATAGCGCAATGACGGTCCCACCTCACCCAGCCAGTCGAGGTCCGGCATGCCGCGGCGCTCCTGGGTCGCTGAGGAATCCACCGACACCTGGCCGCCGAAGTCCACGTCCAGGGAAAAGCGGTCGTCCTTCAGCAATTTGCCGCGGATATGGTCCCGGTTCACATCCAGGTAACGGTTGCGGATCACGATGTAGGGGAAAGGCAGCACCAGGGTGCGCAGCTCTTCCGCCCCCGGATAGTCCGGGAAGCGCACGGCGCCGACGCCGGCGCCGAATTGGAAGCTGGGTGTGACCGGTGGTGGAGGCGTCACATCATCCGCCCATGCGCTGGTCTGCACGAGCAAGCCGAGCAGGATCGCCGGCCAGACGCGGCAGTATCCCCTCACAGCTGTATGCAGTCGAATTGCACGGCGGTCACCGCGTCCGCCGTGTAATCCACGTCCTCCCGTGCGAAACCGAACAGACGCAGGAAATCCTGTTTGTAGCCTGCGTAATCCGTGAGTTCGAGGAAGTTCTCGCCCGTCACCTGGGGCCACAGATCCTTGCAGGCCTGTTGCACCTCGCTACTCAGCTCGCGGTCATCCAGCCGCAGACGCCCCTGTGCATCGGGCGTCACGCTACGCCCGTCCTGCCGGTAGAGCTGCTCGCGGAACAAGCGGTTCATCTGCTGGATGGCGCCCTCATGCAGGCCCGCTTGCTTCATGATGCGGAACACCACGGAGACATACAGCGGTATCACCGGGATGGCGGCGCTCGCCTGGGTGACGATGGATTTCATCACGGCGACCCGCGCATCCACCCCCCGATCTCTCAGCCTGACGGCGGTATCCTCGAGATGTTTCTTGGCCCGGCCGATGGTGCCGTGCCAATAGATGGGCCAAGTGACTTCCGGTCCGATGTAACTCAAGGCGATGGTCTTGGCTTTGGGGGCGAGGCAACCCGCTTTCGACAACGCTTCTAGCCACAGGGCCCAATCCTCGCCGCCCATGACCTGCACGGTGCCATCTATCTCTTCCTGGCTGGCGGGCTCGACCCGCACTTCCGTGAGCACGTCCTTGTCCGTATCGATGGTCTTGCCGGTGTACACCTCGCCGATGGGCTTCAGGGCGGTGTGGGCCACTGCATCGCTGCCGGGCAGGCGTCGGGCGGGAGATGCCAGGGAATAGATCACCAGGTCCACCGGACCTCCGAGGTCCTGCTGGATGCACTGGATGGCACGTTCCCGCGCCGCGTCCGAGAACGCATCGCCGTTGATGGAGACGGCTTTGAGGCCGGCCGCTTTGGCGAGGGCGTGAAAAGCGGCGGAGTTATACCAGCCGGCGGTGCCGGATTTGCTGTCCTTGCCGGGTTTCTCGTAGAAGAGGCCGAGGGTGGCGGCACCGTAACCGAAAGCGGCCGTGATCCTGGCGGCGAGGCCGTAACCCGTGGAGGCGCCGATCACCAGCGCCCGTCTCGGGCCATGAGCCCGGTCGATCGAGCCACCGTCCTCGCGTCGGCCTGCAGCCTGCACGAGCCTCATCTGCTCACGCACGTTGAGCTCGCAACCTTTCGGGTGCGCCGTCGTGCAGATGAAGCCCCAGATCCTGGGTTTGATGATCACGCAGTCACCCCCGTCACGCAGCAGGTCATTCTAACGTATGGTCTCCGGCCGGACCGGCCGTGCTGCCGCAAGAAATGGCATACAATCGCATGGCATGCCGTGGCAGGCCTTGCCGCCCCGCATGCGCTATGGGGCTGCCTTGCCATGACTGAACCGGGAATACATACGCACTGGCTGCAGCAGGCCACGCAGAGGCTGGGCGAGCATTGGTTGCTCAAAGCGCTCTGCACCACCGTCGCCATCAGCGTGTTCATGGTGGTGTACTTCATCCTGCTGCGACACCCGATGTTCCCCGTCACCCTCGTGCCTGTGACAGGGCTCGACCGGTTGGTAGCTTTCGAACCCTGGAGCCTCCTCCCCTACGCGAGCCTGTGGTTCTACATCTCCCTCGTGCCGATGCTGCTGCTCACGCGCGAGCTGCCGCTCTATCTGAGTTCGGTCACGCTGTTGGCCGTGTTGGGCTTCGGCATCTTCCTGCTCTGGCCCACGACAGTGCCGGCGCTGGACATCGATTGGCGCCAGTATCCTTCCGTCGCATTCCTGAAGACCGTGGACGCCTCCGGCAACGCCTGCCCCTCCCTGCATGTGGCCTATGCCGTGCTGACCGCCCTGTGGGCGCAGCGCTTGCTGAAGCGCATCGGGGCTCCTCGTCTGATGCGGCTGTCGAACGGTGTCTGGTGTGTGGCGATCGCCTATTCCACCCTCGCCACCAAGCAGCACCTGGCCCTGGATGTGCTGGCCGGGGCGGTCATGGGTCTTGCGGTGACCTGGCCCCATCTGCGCCTGGACAGCAGGCTGCGCAGGGGGTGAAGCCTGGCTGCTCCGGGGTCGGACGAAAACTATACAATGGCCTGACCCGGCGATTTCCCGACCTTGGGGAGACGCTGGGCGGGGTGTCGGCAATATAACCGCGAACGAGACATGCTCCAAGCAGCGGATTGCACAGGGGATTTCGGGATAGCCCGATGGAAGGCATGGGCGCCGGGGGTGAGCGATGCCGCAGGTTGGCGTCTCTGGCTCACGGGCGTGGATGCTGTCGCGGGCGATTTCCAACCAGACGTAAACTTCCTGCCAGCCATGCTACGGCGCCGGCTGGACCGGCACGGCCGCATGGCCATGCACACCGCCTGGAGCTGCGCCGAAGGACTGGACTCAGTCCAGTTCGTATTCGCCTCACGGCACGGGGATCTCGGCCGCACCCTGGAGCTGCTTACCGCCCTGGGTAATAAGGATATGCTGTCACCGACATCGTTCAGCCTGTCGGTACACAACAGCACGGCGGGTCTTTTCTCCATCGCGCGCGGTGACCGCTCTGCCGCCACCGCCATGGCCGCCGGTGCGGATACCTTGGGGCTCTGCATGCTCGAGGGGGCGAACATGATCGCTGAGGGGGCGAGCCGCGTGCTGGTGTGCTACGCAGACGACATGCCGCCATCAGCTTATCTGCCGTACCTGGTGGAAGACCCGGCGCGGCTCCCGTTCTCCATCTCCCTCCTGCTCACCCAGCCCGATGCAGCAAGCCTCACCTGCCGGCTCACACGGCATACGAGTGACGCGAAAGAAGCGCCGGAGACGGCGCTGATGCGTTTCCTCATCGAAGCCGCAGCCGATTCGATCATCGGGGTGGACCAACCCTGGCGGCTGGAGAGGAGCGCCCATGCTCACTAGGCTGGGGATGATCTGGCGGGCACTCGGCACCGGCCTGTGCTTCGCGGTGTACGGTACCTTGAGTTTCCTCTGCGGCATAACCGTGCTGCCGGTCCTGATCCTGTGGCCGGGCAGCAGCACCGACCGCGAGCGCCGCATCCGTATCTTCGTGAGCTGGTCCTTCCGCGCGCTCTTGGGTGGCATCGCCATTCTCGGCCTCGGACGCGTGCAGGTTGAAGGCCGCGAGTGGCTGGAACAATCGGACGGCGCCCTCGTCATCGCCACCCATCCCATGTACCTGGATGTGGTCGCACTGCTCATGCTGATGCCCTTCGCAGACTGCGTGGTCAAGAGCGCGATGCTCGCCAACCCCTACTACCGGCGCTTCGTGAAGGCAGCAGGCTACATCAGCAACGGTGATTCCTCGGCGCTCATCGATTCCTGCGTGGATTCCCTCAAGCTCGGCCGCACCCTGGTGCTGTTCCCGGAAGGCACCCGTTCCGTGCCCGGCGCACCGATGCGCTTCCGGCGCGGCGCGGCCCACGTGGCGGTGCGCGGCGGCTGCAAGATATTGCCTGTGCTGATCCACTGCTCGCCGCCGGCGCTGCTCAAGAACCACCGCTGGTACCAGGTACCGGAACGGCCGTGGCGGCTCTTGGTGAAGTTCTATCCGCCGCAGGACCTCGCAGCCTTCGGTGTGGACGCGGACATGCCGCATGGCATCTCAGCCCGCCGCCTGACCCGTAACCTGGAAGATTTCTTCAAACTGCAACTCGCAAGCCATGAACACACTGATCGAAGAACTGAAACAGCTCATCATAGCCTCGCTCGATCTTGAGGACATAAGTCCCGCGGACATCGACGCGAGCAAGCCGCTGTTCGGCGACGGCCTCGGGCTCGACTCGATAGATGCGCTCGAACTCGGCGTGGCCATCCAGAAGAAATACCACGTGAAACTCGACGCCAATTCGGCGGAGACACGCCAGCATTTCTATTCGGTGGAGAACCTGGCGAAGTTCATCCAGTCGCAACAGCAGCCTTAAGGGACTCTGGATATGCAGCCCTTGCGCCGGATGGCGCGTGACGCCGCCAAGCTATTGGTGGCCGGCACGCTGTTCATCTATCCCATCGCCATGTACATCGCCGATGGCTACCTGACGCCTACCCAGTTGCTGGCCGGGCTGCTGTTCCTGCTGGCGGCGCGGGTGATGCTCGCCGCCTGGATAAAACCACAGCACCACCGGCGGGACGTGTTGCTCGCGGGTCTCATGGCCGCAGCGGCGATCCTGGTGCTGCTGTTCATGCCCGGTGTGAAGCTCATGTGGCTGCGCCTGTACCCGGCGCTGTTCGGTCTGGCGGTGCTGGCCATGTTCTTCGGCTCCCTGTTCACCAGCATGCCGATCGTCGAACGCTTCGCACGCATCATGCATTCTGACCTGCCTCCCCAGGCCATCGTTCATTGCCGGCGCGTGACCCAGGCCTGGTGCGTAGTGATCTTGCTAAACATATTGGTATCGCTCTATACCGCATTCGAAACCTCTTATCGGATATGGTCCCTGTATAACGGCTGCATCGTCTACTTCGTATTCGGCACCATGCTGCTGGGTGAATACCTGCTGCGCTTGCAGCTGCGACGCAGATGGGCGAAAGCATGAGCCTACCGGCACCGGATCTCGCCGCGGACACCCGTCCGCTGGCCCTGGGCGAGCGCGGCACTCTCGACCGCGCCGCGTTCTGGCGCCGGGTGCAGGCTTTGAGTACCTCCATCGCCGCCCACCCGGCGCGCCGCTGGGCGTTGGTGTGCGAAGACAGCGGCTGGTTCGCCGCAGGCTTCATGGCGCTCGCCAACAATGACCGCACCCTTGTGCTGCCCCAGGCGCCCCAAGCCGGCAGCCTCGGTACTTCCGGCGCTGGGATAGACGCGGTACTGACAGACCGGCCGGACAACTTCGCGGGTTTCACGGTACTGGCGGCGAGGGAATCAATGTTGGGAGCCTCCGCCGCTCCGCGCCTGCCGGACGATACGGTGCAGGTGGAGTTCTACACCTCCGGGTCGAGCGGCGCCGCCAAATGCGTGCCCAAGGCCTTCGCCCAGCTGCGGCTCGAGGTGGAAGCCCTGGAACGCCAGTGGGGCCCGCTCCTGGGCGATGCGGTGATGGCAGGTACCGTGCCCCACTACCATCTATATGGCGTACTGTTCCGCGTGCTCTGGCCGCTCCTGTCGGGCCGTAGCTTCCTCACCAGCATGTGCATGCAGCCCGCGGCCCTGCGCGAAGCGGTCAGCCGCGGCGATTGTGCCATCGTCAGCAGCCCGGCTTTCTTGAGCCGGATCGCCGACTATGCAGACCTGCCGCCCGCGACACGGGTGCGAGCGGTGTTCAGTTCCGGCGCGCCGCTGGCTGACACGGCGGCTAAACGACTCATGGACGAATGGGGCCATGCGGCCATCGAGGTCTATGGCAGCACCGAGACCGGCGGCGTGGCGTGGCGCGCCTGGTCCGGTGAAGCTGAGCGCGCCCTGTGGCGTCCCATCCAGGGTGTGACCACCGACTTGCGTGAGGAACCGGCGGGCCAGAGGCTGTGGGTAAAGTCCGGCTGCACCTGGCAGGGGGACTGGGCACCCACCGGTGATCTCGCCTGGGAGCGCGGCGACGGTCGTTTCGAACTCCTGGGCCGGGCCGATGACGTGGTGAAGTTCGAAGACAAGCGCGTCTCCTTGAGCGAGATGCGCGCGCGCCTCTTGACTCATCCCTGGGTGGCGGACGCACGCCTCGTGCTCCTGCCGGGGCGGCGCATGCTCATCGGTGCGGTGGTGATACTCGGGGACGAAGGTCGCGCTACGCTTCGTAGCTCCGGCAAGGCCGCGGTGAACGGTACGCTGCGGGACTGGATGCGCAAGCACTACGAAGCCTTGCTGATCCCGCGCAAGTGGCGCTACCTGGACGCGCTGCCCGACAACGACATGGGCAAGACTGAACTCGCCCGCCTGCAGCGTCTATTCGAAGCGGGCCCATGAACGGCCTGCCCACCATCCTCCGTCAGCGCCGCGACGACACCCACAGCGAACTCGATATCCGGGTGGAAGCGGCCAATCCGTGGTTCGAAGGCCACTTCCCCCAGTTCGCCATCCTGCCGGGGGTGGTACAGATCGGCTGGGCGGAACATTTCGCCCGCAGCCTCTACGGTTTCGATGCAGGTGTGTCCGCGCTGGAGCAGATCAAGTTCAAGCGACCGATACTGCCGGGTGCCGAGCTGACCCTGGTACTGACGCCGAACCTCGCGACCAAGAAGCTTCGCTATGAATACCGCGACGCGGATACGAGTTACTCCGGTGGCATCCTGAACTTCGGGGCCGCGCCATGAGCTTCAGGCCCTGCGCGGTGATCCCCGTATATAACCATCACGGGAGCCTCAAGCAGATCGCGACGGCGCTCCTTAAGGAGCGCCTATCGGTGATCCTGGTGGATGACGGCAGTGATGCGGTCACCAAGGCCGTACTCCAGGGACTGGCTGCCAGCGATGGCGGTATCGAATGCCTCACTCGCGCCGAGAATGGCGGCAAGGGTGCGGCGGTGCTGGCCGGCCTCGCACGCGCCAGCACGCGCGGTTTCAGCCATGCTCTGCAGATAGATGCGGACGGCCAACACGATCTCGACGACGTGCCCGCCATGTTGGCTCTCGCGGAGCAACACCCCGGACGACTGATCTCAGGCATGCCACAGTACGACGACTCGGTACCGGCCGCGCGCTTCTACGGTCGCTATCTCACCCATGGCCTCGTCTGGCTGGACACCCTCTCGCTCCGCTTGCGGGACAGCATGTGCGGCTTCCGGGTGTACCCGGTGGCGGAGAGCCTCGCCCTCGCGAAGCGCGTGCACATCGGCCGGCGCATGGATTTCGACACGGATATCATGACGCGACTCTACTGGGCGGGCACCGAGAGTCTGTTCCTGCCCACCAAGGTCCGTTATCCGGAAGACGGCATCTCCCATTTCCGCATGTTCGCCGACAACGGGCGCATGGCCTGGCTGCACCTGCGCCTGTTCCTCGGCATGCTGCCGCGCATCCCTAAACTCCTGTACCGCAACCTGACGCGCAAGCACCGACAACACTGGGCGCACATCAGCGAACGCGGCAGCTTGCTCGGCCTGCGCTTCGTCGGTCTCTGCGACCGCCTGCTGGGCCGCACTGTGGGCCATGCCATCCTCTATCCGGTCACGGCCTACTTCTTCCTCACCCATCCGCGGGCGCGCCGCGCGTCGCGCGAGTTCCTGGCCGCTGCCGGTCTGCATCCGTCGTTGCGCATGAGCTTCAGCCACTTCATGCAGTTCTCCCTCTCGATTCTCGACAAGGTGGCGGCCTGGTACGACCCCAAGCGCATACCCGTGACATTCCCGCAGCGGGAGATGCTGGTGCAGGCCGTGGCCGGTGGACAAGGTGTACTGCTCTTGAGCGCCCATCTCGGTAACCTGGAGCTGGCCCGGGCGCTGTCCACCCTCATCCCCGGCCTCAAGGTGAACGCCCTGGTCTATACCAGCAACGCCCGGAAGATCAACGCCATGCTGGAAGAGACCAGCGACACCTACGCGGTGCGGCTCATCTACGTGCAAGAGATCGGCCCCGATACCGCGCTCATGCTGCGGGAGAAGATCGCCGCCGGCGAAGTGGTGGTGATCGTGGGTGACCGTACTCCGGTGGCGCAGAACAGCCCGGTGGTACGAGCCGAGTTCCTGGGCCGCTCCGCAGCCTTCGCCATCGGCCCTTACGTACTGGCGAACGTGCTGGAATGCCCGGTCTATCTGTTCTTCTGTACCCGCGAAGGGGCCGGCTATACCATGCACCTGGAGGCCTTCGCCGAGCGCATCCAGCTGCCGCGCCAGACGCGCATCCCGGCCGCCACGGCCTGGGCCGAGCGCTACGCTACCCGCCTGGCGGCTTACGCCGCCCGTTTTCCGCTACAGTGGTACAACTTCTACGATTTCTGGGCCGGCGGCGGGGTGCCGCAGCAGCCCCTCGATAAACAAGACTAGTGGGATCCCATGCGCAACCTGGCCCCTGAATCCCCCGCCCAGACCGTCGTCGTCGGCGGCCGCCAACTCAGTATCGAAGACGTGTGCGCGGCGTCCCGCGGCGCGCCACTCGCTCTGCAGGATGACGCCGCCTTCCGGGGCCGCATCGAGCGCGGGGCCAAGATCCTCGCCGACGCCATCGCCTCGGGCCGCATTGTGTATGGCGTGAACACCGGCTACGGCGACTCCTGCACTGTCACCATCCCGGACGAGGTGGTGGCCCAGTTGCCGGCGCATCTCGTGCGCTACCACGGCTGCGGACTCGGCGATTACTTCGACGAGCAGGCGGGCCTCGCCATCCTGGTGACACGACTCAACTCTCTCGCCGCCGGCTTTTCCGGCGTGCGCTACGACGTGCTGCAGCAGATCGAGGGGCTCATCCGCCACCGCATCGTGCCGCTCATCCCCGAGGAAGGCTCCGTGGGTGCCTCCGGCGACCTCACGCCGCTCTCCTATGTGGCCGCGGCGCTGGTCGGCGACCGGGATGTGATGCACCAGGGCCGACGCGTGCCCGCGGCCGAGGCACTACGCACCCACGACATGGCGCCCATCACCCTCATGCCCAAGGAGGGCTTGGCGCTCATGAACGGTACCTCCGTCATGACCGCCTTGAGCTGCCTCGCCTGGGAACGGGCCGAATACCTCTCGCGCCTCGCCACACGCATCACCGCCATGGCGAGCATCGCTCTCGGCAGCAACGCCAAACACTTCGCGCCCGGCCTGTTCGCCGTGAAACCCCACGCCGGCCAGCAGCGGGTAGCCGCGCGCATCTTCGCCGACATGGGCGCTTCGGAACACGACAGCCAGGTCCGCATCCAGGACCGCTACTCCATCCGCTGCTCGCCGCACGTGATCGGCGTGCTGGAGGACGCGCTGCCCTGGATGCGACGCGACCTCGAGAACGAACTCAACAGCGCCAACGACAACCCCATCATCGACCCGGACACCGGCGCCATCTACCATGGCGGCCATTTCTACGGCGGCCACGTGGCCTTCGTGGCCGACAGCATGAAGAATGCAGTGGCCAACGTGGCCGACCTGCTGGACCGGCAGCTCGCGCTGCTCGTGGATACGCGGTTCAACAACGGCCTGCCCAGCAACCTCTCAGGTGCCCAGGGCGAGCGAGCCGCCTTGAATCACGGCTTCAAGGCGGTGCAGATCGCGGTCTCGGCCTGGACCGCCGAGGCCTTGAAGCTGACCATGCCGGCCAGCGTGTTCTCGCGCTCCACCGAATGCCATAACCAAGATAAGGTGAGCATGGGCACCATCGCGGCGCGCGACGCGATACGCGTGCTTGAGCTCACCGAGCAGGTGGCTGCCGCGTGCCTGGCCGCCACCGCCCAGGCCCTCGAGATCCGCCACCGCCACGGCAACCGCCCGCCGGCACGCATGGAAGACGCGATCCACGCCATGCGTGAGGACGTCATGAGCCTCTGCCCCTTCATCGAGGAAGATCGTCCGCTGGAGCATGAGCTGCGCGCACTCTGTGCCGCCGTGGCCGCACGCCGCTGGACCCTCTACGGAAACGAGCGGTGAAGCTCCCGCCTTTGAGCGCAGAGGTGGAACTGGAGATCCCGTTCCAGGACGTGGATCCCATGCAGGTGGCCTGGCACGGCAACTACTTCCGTTATTTCGAAGCGGCGCGCTCCATGATGCTGCGCAGCGTGGACTTCGACTATGAAGAGATGCGCGCCACCGGTTATCTCTGGCCCATCATCCGCACCCAGGTGAGCTTCGTGCAGGCGATACGCTACCGCCAGCGCATCCTGGTGCGGGCGACCTTGGTCGAATGGGAGAACCGCCTGAAGATCGATTACCTGATCCGCGACGCCGCAAGCCTGGCGCGCCTCACCAAGGGTTACACCGTGCAATGCGCGGTGCACGCCGCCACCGGCGAACTGCAGCTCGTCAGCCCGCCGGAACTGCTGGAACATCTGCGGGGTCACGTATGACCCGCGCGCTCATGCTCAGCGCCGCCCTGTGGCTCGGCGTGCTCCCGGCGGCCCGGGCCGCGGATACGCAAGCGCCCGCGAGCGCCGGCTTCGATTCGAAGTTCGTGCAGACCCGCACCCTGCCCGGTTTCAGCGCACCGCTGCTGAGCCACGGTGTCATGCGCTTTGACAAGACCCACGGTTTCTATTGGGAGATCACGGATCCCTATCATTACGTGTTCGAGATGAACGGCGACGCGGCCAAAGAGACCTTGCCGGACGGCAGCGTGCGCCAGCTCAAGCCGGAACAGACGCCCTGGCTCGCTGCCGTACAGCACATCATCGTCAACGCCCTATCCGGTGACCGCTCCGATCTCGAACGCTATTTCGCGGTGGCGGTCACGCCTCTTCCCAAGGGCGAACGCGTGGATCTCACACCCAAACCCGGGGCCATGGCGGAAGCCATCGTCAGCATCGAAGTGACGGAATCGGCGCCTGGACATCCTGAGGAGATCCAGATCAAGGAGACTTCCGGGGACCGCATGGACATCCGCTTCAGCTCCGCCACGCCGTGAGCCAGCCCCTGTCCGCAGCCGCCCGATGGGCTATCTGGGCCGTCTCCTTAAGCCTGCTCTGCGGCGCCGCCTGGCTGCGCCTCGACCACCCCATCAACACCGACATCCTGGCGATGCTGCCGGCGGAGCAAGGCCCGGAAGCACTGGCTGCCGCCACCGACCGCAGCCGGGATGCCTTCGTGCATCAAGTGCTGGTGCTGGTGCGCGGCGATGATGGGCGCGCGACGCGCGATGCGGCCCTCGCGGCGCAGCACACCCTGACCGCCGAAGGCCTACGGGTGGATGACACCGGCGCGACGGTGACCCAGGTGCTCACCCTATATAAGACCCACCATTTCGCCTTGCTGGATGGGGACCAGGCGGCACGCCTCTCCAAGGGCGGCGCCGGTGCCCTGGCGGCAGACGTGGCCGTGTCCCTCGCGAGTCCCGCAGGCGTGTTGAGTTCCTTCGACACCGACCCGGGCGGTTATCTCGCCGGTTTCCTCGACAGCCTGCCGCGCCCCTACGCAGATTTCCTGCCGGATGGCCCCTTCATGTCGGCGCTGCGGGATGGCAAGCGCTACTTCCTCCTCAGCATGGAGTCCCAGGGTTCCGGCTTCGCCCAGGACAGCGCCATGCAGGTGACCAATGCGGTGCATGATGCCCGCGCCGCCGTCGCGCAAGCCTGTCCCGGCTGCGGCATGCAGGCCACCGGTGCACCGCTGTTCGCCGACGCCGCCCGCAGCGAAGCGCAGACCGAGACCCTGTGGTTGAGCGCCGCCTCTATGCTGCTCATCATGGTGCTCATCGCCTACGTGTTCCGCAGTCTCGCACCGCATGTGCTCGCCGCGCTGCAACTGGTGGCCAGCGTGCTCGCCGCCTGTGCGGCGGTGATCATCTGTTTCGGTTCCATCCAGATCCTCACCCTGGTGTTCGGCACCACGCTGCTCGGCATCGCCATCGATTACGCATTGCTGTATTTCGCCGAATACTGGTTCGGCGATGCGGATCCCAGCTGCGTGATGCGCGCCGTGCGTCCCGGCCTGTATATGGGGCTGCTGACGGGCGTCGCCGCCTTCGCCTTCCTCTTGCTCGCTGGTTTCCCGGCGCTGCTGCAGATAGCAGTGTTCTCCATCGCCGGTCTCCTGGAAGCAGCGCTCGTGGTGGTGCTGATCTTCCCGGTGACCCTCACGACGCCGGCTCAGGTGGCGGCGCACCCGGCGGTGGGCTGGCCGCAGCGTTTCATCGTCGCCGCCTGCCGGCCTTCGCGCTGGCGTTATCTCCTGCCGGCCCTGGTGCTGCTGATCTCGGTGCCGGGATGGCTCAAGCTCACCACCAGCGACGACGTGCGTGACCTGCAGCAGCTGCCGCCGGAACTCGTGCAGACCGATGGGGACATCCGCAGCATCCTGGGACAGATACCTCCGCCGGGTTTCTTCCTGGTGGAGGGAGAAGACCTGGATCAGGCTTTGAGCCGTGAAGAGGCTTTGTTCGCGCGCCTGCAACCGGACCTGCCGGATGCCACGACCCTGGGGCTATCGCGTTTCCTGCCTTCCCAGGGCGAGCAGGCCGCGAGTCTCGCGGCCTGGAACAGAGTGTTCGCGGAGCCGGCAGCGCTGCGCACTGGCCTCACACACCTGGGTCTGCCGGCGGAACTGGCGGACCATATGCAGACGAGCTGGCGCAGCGCCAGCCATGAACCCATGACCGCGCAAAGCCTGTTCACCGCCGCGCCGGATCTCAAGCGTTTCGTGATCACCGAGAGCAAGGGCGTGGCCCTGCTCTCCACCGTCACAGGCAGCAAGGACATAGATGCAGCGGTGCTGGCCAAGGCGGCGGCCGGGATGCCCGGCGTCATCTTCGAAGATCCCCTGGCCCACATCGCCGCCACCTTCCACCGCATCCGGGTACGCACCACCTGGCTCGTGGTCATCGGTTATCTGCTCATCTCCATGCTGCTGGTCTGGCGCTATGGCCGCCGTGAAGCCGCACGCATGCTCTATCCGCCGCTGCTTGCCATGGGCGTGACCCTGGGAGCCTTGGGCTGGCTGGGAGCGCCGGTGAATATCTTCGTGGTGGTGGCCCTCATCCTGATACTCGGCCTGGGTCGTGACTACACGGTGTTCCTGCGGGAAGGCGGCGCCAGCCGGCGCTCACCGGCCTTGGCCGTCACTCTCTCGGCCCTCACCATGCTGTGCTCTTTCGGTCTCCTGTCCTTGAGCCAGATCCCGGCGCTGCACACCTTCGGCCTCGCGACCTTGATCGGCATACTCGCGAGCTATCTGAGCGCGCCCTTGTCCCTGCCGCCGGAACGGAGCAAGACGCCATGAGCGCTGCGCTCCGTCTGCTGTGTTTGGCGCTCCTGCTCGCGATGTTCGCCGGCTGCGCCACGACGCCTCTGGGACCCGGATGCACCCGCTTCGGCCGTGATGGGCAGATGTGCCTCTTGCCGCCTGCGGCCCTGCCTAAGGTGGAAGGCAGCCATCTCGTGAAAGTGACGCATGCTGGCCAGACGGATTCCTTCATGGGCCTGCTCAAGATCGACGCTGAGAGCCTGAGGCTCGCGGGCTTCAGCTTGTTCGGCACTAGCCTGTTCAACATCGAGTACGACGGCAAGGCCGTGACCAGCGAGCCGCAACAGACTGCGTTGAAACCCGATATGCTGGTGGTCATGCTGGAACTCGCCATCGCAGATCCTTCCCGGCTCTCGGAACGCCTGCACGGTCTCACCCTTAAGGTGAGCGAGACCGACGGTGTGCAAGTGCGGGAAGTCTTCGAGAGCGGCCGGCTGATCGCGCATATAGAAGAGACCGGAGCTATATTGGCCGATGCCACCATCCGCATCCAGATCCCACCCATCCAGGTGGCGGTCGAGATGACGCCGGTATCCGGCGCTCCCGCAAGTCCGTGACCCGCGGCCGCAGCTATCTGCACGCCCTCGGCATCGTCAATGCGCTGGGCGCCGATGCGGCGAGCGTGCGCAAGGGCCTTTATGCAGGCGCTACCACAGGCATGCGCGAGCGGGATGATTTGATAGCGGGCCGCAGCGTGTGGGTCGGTGAAGTGGCGGCGGAACTCGCGCCCATCGAGCCCGGACTGCGGTCCTACGCTTCGCGCAACAACCAGTTACTGCGCACGGCTCTGGAGCAGATACGTCCCGAGATCGAAGCCGCCATCGCGCGCCATGGCGCGGGCCGCATCGGCATCGTGCTCGGCACCAGTACCGCCGGCATCGCCGAGGGCGAACGGGCCATGGCGGAGCGGCTCGCCACCGGCGCCTTCCCCGAGAGCTTCGATTACCGGCAACAGGAGATAAGCAGCCCCGGTGTATACCTGCGGCATGCTCTCGGCGTGAACGGACCTGCCTGGACCGTGTCCACCGCCTGCACCTCCAGCGCCAAGGCCCTGTCTTCGGCGCGACGCCTGCTCGACACCGGCTTGTGCGACGCGGTGATCGTGGGCGGAGTGGACAGCCTCTGCCGCCTCACTCTCAACGGCTTCGGAGCCCTCGAGTCCGTGTCGCGGGGATTGTGCCGGCCCTTCAGCCGCAACCGGGATGGCATCAACATCGGCGAAGGTGCCGCGCTCTTCCTCATGAGCCGCGAACCGGGACCGGTGTGCGTGCTCGGCATCGGTGAATCCTCGGATGCCTTCCACATATCGGGACCTGACCCGGAAGGCCGGGGTGCGGAGCTCGCCCTGCGCCAGGCGCTCACGGGTGTGGATGCGGCGGCGGTGGATTATCTGAACCTGCACGGCACGGCCACGCCCCAGAACGACCTGATGGAAAGCCATGCGGTGCACCGGGTGCTGGGAGCGGATGTACCTTGCAGCTCGACGAAACCGCTGGTGGGGCACACCCTCGGTGCGGCAGGCGCCACGGAACTCGCGTTCTGCTGGATGCTGCTCACGGAACCGGGCACTGCAGCGTTGCCGCCCCATCTCTGGGATGGCGCGGCGGATCCGGGTCTCGCCCCACTGCATCTCTGCCGCGCCGGTGAGAAACGCGATTGCCGCATCGCCGCCAGCAATTCCTTCGCCTTCGGCGGCAACAACATCTGCGTCGTGCTGGGGAGAGGCTGATGGGCGAGGTTTCCCCCAGCGCTGCTGAACTCTTGCCCCACCAGGGGCGGGCGGTACTCATAGACACGGTGCTGGAGGACACCGAGGACAGCATCCGGGTGAGTGCCAGGGTGACGGCTGCCAATCCCTACTTCGTACCGGGACTGGGTGTGCCTGTGTGGGTGGGCATCGAACTCATGGCCCAGGCCATCGCCGCCCACGCGGGTCTGGGCTCACGGCGCGAACAGCGCCCGCCCCGGGCCGGCATGCTGCTCGGCACGCGCCGCTTCGAGACCGGTGCCGCCTACTTCCGCGAGGGCAGCGAACTCGAGATATGCGCGCAGCGGGATTTCGGCGACGATGGCGGCCTGGCGGCCTGCGCCTGTACCATCCTCTGCGGGGACGAGGTGTTGGCCAAGGCTACCATCATCATCGTGGAGATCGACCAGGAGCAGATGGGATGAAAGAGATGAAACGCGTGCTGGTGACGGGAGCGAGCGGCGGCATCGGCGGTGCCATCGCGCGCCGCTTAGGCGCTGCCGGCTTCCATGTCTGCCTGCATTACCGCAGCAATGCCGCCAAGGCGGAAGTCCTGGTGCGGGAGATCGCCGCGACCGGCGGCCGTGCATACAGTTTGGGGTTCGACATCGCCGACCGGGAAGCGGCGCGGCACGCCCTGGAAGCGGACCTGGATGCCCACGGCGCCTTCTGGGGCGCGGTGTGCAACGCCGGCATCACCGCCGACAACACCTTCGCCGCCATGCCAGGTGAGGATTGGGACCGCGTCATCGCCACCAACCTGGGCGGCTTCTACAACGTGCTGCATCCCCTGGTGATGCCGCTGGTGCGCTTGCGGGACGGCGGCCGCATCGTGACCATCGCCTCGGTCTCCGGTCTCATGGGCAACCGCGGCCAGACCAACTACAGCGCCGCCAAGGCCGGGCTCATCGGCGCCAGCAAGGCGCTGGCGGTGGAACTCGGCAGCCGGCGCATCACCGTGAACTGCGTGGCGCCGGGCTTCATCGAGACCGACATGGTCCACGACCTGCCCATGGAGGAGGTCCTGAAGCAGATCCCCCTGGGACGGGCGGGCAAACCCGAAGAAGTGGCGGCGCTGGTAGGCTTCCTGTTCTCAAATGAAGCCGGCTACATCACCCGCCAGGTGTTCTCGGTGAACGGCGGGATGCTCTGAATGAAGCGCGTGGTGGTCACCGGCATGGGCGGTCTCACTGCCCTCGGTCACGACTGGCCCGCCATACGCGCCAACCTGAAGCAGCGCCGCTCCGGCGTGAGCTATCTCCCGGAACTGGACGCCTACCAGGGACTCCGGACGCGTCTCGGTTCCCGGGTAGAGAAGTTCGACATACCCACCCATTACGACCGCAAGGTGCTGCGCAGCATGAGCCCGGTGGGGCTCATGTCCACGCTCTCGGCGGAGCGCGCCCTCGCAGATGCAGCCTTGCTCGGCCATCCTGTGCTGGCATCGGGGCGCACCGGTATCGCCCACGGCGCCTCGGCGGGCGGCGCCGATTCCATCGAGGCTTTCGGCAGAGTGGAAGTGTTCAAGAAAGTGCGCGGCGTCACTTCCAACACCTATGTGCAGATGATGAGCCACACGGGCGCCGTCAACATCGGCATGCTGCTCGGCATAACAGGGCGGATGATCCCCTCCAGCAGCGCCTGCACCTCTGGCAGCCAGGCCATCGGTTTCGCCTACGAGACCATAAAGTACGGCAAGCAGACGGTGATGATCGCCGGCGGTGGCGAGGAGTTGAGCGTCGGCCCCATCGCCATGTTCGACACCATGTATGGCGCCAGCACCAAGAATGACGCACCCCATACCACGCCGCGGCCCTTTGATCGTGATCGCGATGGCTTGGTGATCGGCGAGGGCGCCGTCACCCTCATCCTCGAGGAGCTGGAACACGCCCGGGGACGCGGTGCGCGCATCCATGCCGAGCTCGTGGGTTTCGGCACCAACTCCGATGGTTCCCACATGACCCAGCCCCAGGCCGACACCATGGTCCAGGCCATGCGCTTGGCCCTGGAGGACGCAGGCTTGTCCCCCGATGTCATCGGCTACGTGAGCGCCCACGGCACTGCCACGGATCTCGGCGACGTCTCGGAATCCCTCGCCACCCGCGAGGTGTTCGCACGACGCGTGGCCATCAGTTCACTGAAGAGTTATTTCGGCCATACCCTGGGAGCCTGCGGGGCGTTAGAGTCCTGGCTGCCCATAGCGATGATGCGCGAGGGTTGGTTCGCCCCCACCCTCAACCTGGATAACCTGGATCCGGCCTGCGCCGATCTGGATTACCTCACGGGAGACGGGCGCGGCATAGAGACCGAGTACGTGATGAACAACAACTTCGCTTTCGGCGGCATCAATACCAGTCTTATATTCAAACGCTGGCCTGATTAAGCCGAATCCAAGGGCGTGTTACCGCCGGTGAACTGGGTCTTGGCCTGGGCCAGGCGGTAACGGTGTTCCCGGTACCAGCTGCCCCAGTGCCCCAGGGCATACACCGCGTATACCAGGCGAAACAGCTGAAGTCGTACCCATACCTTCCGTGAATCGAACAGATCGCCGGCCAGCATGGAGATCACACCCTGCTCGATCTGCAGGGTGTTGCGCGGGTTCTGGAACAGATGGCGCATCACCGGCGAATTGAACCGGTAGATGAAGAAACTGAAACGACTCATGCCCCTGCGCATGCGTCTCTCCAGGCGCCGCTGCAAGGCGGTCTCCTTGGAAGGATCTCGCAGCGCCGTATCCACCAATGCTGCTGCCTGCTCGCCGCAGGAGGTGGCGAGATACACGCCCGAGGAGAACACCGGGTCCAGGAACGCGAAGGCATCGCCCACCAGCATCCAACCCGGGCCGCCGATGGTGGTGGCGTCGTAGGAGTAGTTGCCGGTGACCCGCACCTCATCGCCTATGAGCTCGGCCTTCTCGGTACGCTGCCACAGCGCAGGATGCAGCTTGAGGGTCTCGAAGAAGAACTCCTGGGTGCGTCCGCGGCGCTGCTTGAGGTACTCGGGACGGCACACCGCGCCTATGCTCATCACGCCGTCCGGCAGCGGGATCATCCACATCCAGCCATGGTCGAAGTTATAGATGCTGATGTTGCCGGCGTCCGGCCCGGGACGGAAATCCGCGTTGCGGAAATGTCCGAAGATCGCAGCGCTCTGGTGCTCGGGGTTCTTGAGACGGATCTTCTTCTTGCTGGCGAGGAAAGCCTCACGGCCACTGGCATCCAGGAGGTAACGGGCCTGCACCTTGTAGCTACGGCCATCGCCGGTCTTGACCTCCACGAGGGTCTCGCGCGGGCCCTTCTGCTCCACCGCAACCACTTCGGCGCCCTCGCGCCCATCCACGCCGCATTCGCGTGCATGGTCGAAGAGCATCTTGTCGAAATCCTGGCGCCATACCTGATAGGCATTGGGCGGGCTGTCGCCAAGAGCAAACCCGAAGGCATAGTTGCGGTAGCCAACGGCGTTATTAGCCTCGAAATCCGCGCCGGGCTTGTACACGCCCATGGCCTTGACCTTGTCCAGCACACCGAGGCGCTCGAACACCGGCAGGTTCATAGGTAGCAGGGATTCACCGATGTGGAAGCGGGGATGATGGGCTTTCTCCAGCTGCAGTACCCGGTGCCCGCGCTTCGCCAGGAAGCCGGCGGCAGTGCTGCCGCCCGGCCCGCCGCCGATGACGAGCACATCGCAGTTCTCGACCGTTGGTTCTACCCCACCCATGAGCGCCTCCGGGAAAGCAGCTTGTCGTTTGTTCTTATGCGTGTTCGTGCCGGACGTTTGAGAGACACGCATCCCTGCGCATCCCCGATCCGGTTCTCTATTGCATATCGCAGAGCCGAGCCCGTGGTCGGCCGAGGCAGTGTGGCATAGGCCCATGGGCCCGGCAACAAAGCATACGCATGCCCGCAGAGGCATGGCTTTTCGGTAATGCGGCCCGTATCCGCGGGTATATGGGGTATGCTATGACCGACAAGTGGATCGGGGTCATTTCACTAATTATTATGCGTACCAGGAAAGTACTGGTTGTCCACTATTCTTCTCCAAGCGGGCAATTGAGTGAGGTCATCAGGAATCTGACGGCGCCGCTGGCCGCCGATGGCGGCATCGAGTTCCGCCAGCTGGTGCTGCGCCCGCTTGAGCCCTTCCCGTTCCCCTGGCCGATACTGCGCTTCTTCGATACCTTCCCCGAGACCATCTACCTCGACCCGCCGGCACTCGAGCCGCTGGGGCTGGAGCCCGGCGAGCGTTTCGACCTCGTGATCCTGGGCTATCAGGTCTGGTTCCTCTCGCCGTCCCTGCCCACCACCGCATTCCTCAAGAGCCCGGAGGCCAAGGCTTTGCTGAAAGACACGCCGGTGGTCACCGTCATCGCCTGCCGCGACATGTGGCTCATGGCCCAGGAACGGGTCAAGGGGATACTCGCGGCCTATGGCGCGCGGCTGATTGGCAATGTGGTGTTAGTCGACGAGGCCGGCAGTGTCGGCAGTTTCCTCGCCACCCCGCTGTGGATGATGACCGGCAAGCGCGGACCACTGCTGGGCGGCCTGATCCCGCGGGCCGGCGTCAAGCCGGAACAGATCAAGGACAGCCGGCGCTTCGGCGAACGTGTCGCCGCCACCTTGCGCGCCGAGCAGCCGCTGGACGAGGATCTCTTGCGCAAGCTGGGTGCGGTGAAGGTGAATACGCGGCTGATCGCGACCGAGAAGGCCGCACGGCGCAGCTTCCTGGCCTGGGGTGTGCTGCTGCGGGCCCTGGGTCCCCGGGGTTCCTGGGCTCGCCAGCCGGTGGTGGCTTTCTATATCCTGTTCCTCATCACGCTCCTGATCGTGGTGCTGCCCTTGAGTGCCCTCATCAAGACCCTGGCGGCGCCCCTGCTGCGTGCACGCATCGCGGCCCAGAAGGCCTATTTCAGCGCGCCTTCCGGCGAATGACACGGGATACCGCATGACCGGCAAGGCCTACATCACCAACCTCTCGGCGTTCCTGCCCAATGCGCCAGTCGCCAACGACGACATGGAGAAGGTGCTGGGCATGATCAACGGCAAGCCGTCCCGGGCACGGCGGATCATCCTGCGTTCCAACGGCATCAAGACCCGGCATTACGCCGTGGATCCCGCCACCGGCAAAGCCACCCATACCAACGCCCAGCTCACCGCCGAAGCGGTGCGGCGTCTCGCCAACGGGCATTTCAAGCTGGACCAGATAGACCTGCTGGTCTGCGGCACCACTTTCGCTGATCAGCTGGTGCCGAGCCACACCAACATGGTGCACGGCGAACTCGGTATCCCGCCCTGCGAGAACGTCGCTACCTCCGGTGTGTGCATCAGCAGCACCGCCGCCCTCAAATACGCCATGTTCGGCGTCATGAACGGCGAGTTCAGGAACGCGGTCAGCGCCGGCTCCGAGACCCCTTCCTCAGTGATGCATGCCCGCAACTTCCAGGCGGAGAGCGATGCCCAGATTGAGGCCCTGGAGAACGACGGAGTGGTGGCGTTCCAGAAGGACTTCATCCGCTGGATGCTGTCGGACGGCGCGGGCGCGGCATTGGTGCAGCCGCAGCCCGCCAGCCATGGTCCTTCGTTGCGCATAGACTGGATCGTGGGGCGTTCCTACGCCAACGAGCAGCCTGCCTGCATGTACGGTGGTTCCGAGAAGATGGAGGATGGGCGGCTCAAGGGCTGGCCTGCTTACGATCCCAAGGAATGGGCCGAGCGCTCCGTCTTCACCCTGAAGCAGGACGTGAAGCAGCTCAACGAACACGTCATGCCCTACACCGTGCAACGGCCGCTGCAGGATATCCCCCAGCTCAAGGCGCTCGACCCGAAGAGCATCGACGTCTTCGTGCCGCATTACTCCTCGCACTATTTCCGCGACAAGGTGTACGCGCACATGCTGAAGGCCGGTTTCGATATCCCCCAGGAACGCTGGTTCACCAACCTCTACACCAAGGGCAACACCGGCGCCGCATCCATCTACATCATCCTCGAAGAGCTGTTCCATTCCGGCAAACTCAAGACCGGCCAGCGCATCCTATGCTACATACCCGAGAGCGGCCGCTTCAGCACCGCCTGGATCCATCTCACCGCTTGTGCGCCCGGCCAGGCGTAAGCACGCGTGAAGAAGGACGAAGTCCCGCAGCAGAACGCCAAGGCCTTCATGGGCCATAGCAAGCTGCTCTATGCCGTGGACGACAAGGGCCGTTACGTGCCCGCTCCCTCCAACGGCTGGGAGGCGGAGGAGATCGTGCTGGACCAGGCCATCGATGAATTCAAACGCCTGACCGCCGACGCCTGGCAACGCGCGAAGCAGGGCCAGACCTCAGCCCTGGAATACCACATGTTCCATGAACGCATGGACGTGGTGCTGCTGGCTCAGAGCACCGGCTACTTCAAATGGCGGGTACGCCGCCATTTGCGACCCGACGTTTTCCAGAAACTGCCCGCGCGCCTGCGCGAGCGCTACGCCGACGCTCTCGGCATCGATGCCGCGAGACTCGATCTCTTGCCGGAACAGCCGTGAACGCGGCCGTGCTCACCGGCGACGTGCAAGTCCCCTTCGACCACCGCCAGAGCGCCCATTGCGAGAGCGGCGCTATCTCATCCCTCCTGCGCAACCGGCAACTGCCCCTGTCGGAACCCATGGCCTTCGGCGTCGCTGCGGGCCTGGGTTATGCCTATCTGCCCTTCCTCACCTTCGGCGGCCTGCCGCTCTTCGCCTATCGCATGCCCCCCGGCTTCGTGATCCGCGGCCTCACCAAGCGCCTCGGCATCAAAATGCACATGCAGACCTTCAGGGACCCGGACGAGGGTATGCGCGAGCTGGACCGGCAGCTCGCCGCCGGCCGCGCCGTGGGCATCCAGACCTCGGCCTACTGGCTCTCCTATTTCCCGCCGGACATGCGCTTCCATTTCAACGCCCACAACCTGGTGGTGTACGGCAAGCGCGGCGACAACTACCTCATCAGCGACCCGGTCATCGACATCCTGGTGGAATGCGACGCGCCGGCCCTGAAGAAGGCGCGCTTCACCCGTGGGGTACTGGCCCCCAAGGGCATGCTGTATTACCCGGAACACATCCCGGAGCACCCGGACCTGCCCAAGGCCATCCGCAAGGCGATCCTCTACACCTGCGGCATGATGCTGTTCAGATTCATCCCCATCCAGGGCGTGGCGGGCATCCGCCTGGTGGCGCGCAAGATCCGCAAGCTGGACCCCAGGAAGGAACAGCACAACAAGCTGCTTCTGGGCCACATCGTGCGCATGCAGGAAGAGATCGGTACCGGCGGAGCCGGCTTCCGCTTCATCTACGCCAACTTCCTGCAGGAAGCGGGCGAGCTCCTGCAGCGGCCGAAGCTCGTGGAGATCGCCAAGGAGCTCACGGACGTAGGGGACGAATGGCGGCGCTTCGCCCTGAACGCGGCCAAGATGTGCAAGGACCGCATGCCCATGGATTACGGCCTCCTGGCCGACATCGTGGCGGGCTGCGCTGACGGGGAAGAGAAGATCTACCGCAAGCTACGGGCCGAGATGAAGTAGCCTGTAGCTCTCGCCTGGTCCTATGCCTATCAGCAGCAAAGGGCCCGATTCATCACTTGCCGCATACTCCGCTACCCAAGCTGCAGGCTGGCTGTCATGGATACCGCTGTCTATCGGTGTGTGTGCCATGAAGCGCTGGCTCAGCGCACCTATAACAGCGGCTTCTCCGCCCAACGACCAGTAAATGCGTCCGCTCGGTGAGTAATAGGCTTGCAGGTAGTCCTCAAGTTCCTTGAGGTCACTGAGTCTCACTAAGCGCAGTGGCTTCCCGGCCGTGCCATCCTTTTCCAGTAGCAGCCAATGACTGCCTTCCGCCACGGGCGTATCGGCATGCCACTCATGCCGCTGCCGGTGCTGGTCGAGGGGCAGAGTCACTTCCTCCACCACACCGAGCAGTGCCTGGCTCACAATCCCCAACTGCATGTCAGCCTGAACCGCTACGAGGGCCGCTTCCAGGCTGGCGCCGCGCCGTGAGATGAAGAGATTCGGGCCCTTGAGCCCCAGGTTCCTGGCTACGTGGAAGCCGGCGCTGGCCCCCAGGATGTTCATGAAATCGAAGGGCTTGGGGCACTCCCGGTCCCGGAGCAGCTGTTCCTGCACCGCCACGTTGCTACCCATGGGCCCGAAGCCTGAGCCGAGATAGAGGCCGCAATCGGGCTTGAGCTGACGGCCCTGGACGCAGAGCCCCGAGCCCAGGAGCGCGAGCTCGATGAAGCGGTCCACCCGGCGAGGACGTTCCCGGCAGACCTGCTTCAGGGTCGGTGTGAGATCCGGCAAAGGCTCCCCTTCCCGGACCGTGTGCAGGTGATGGCTGGCGGAGACGACCCGGAGCTTCATGCGGGTTTCTCCAGGACGAGCACGGTATTGTTGCCGCCGAAGCCGAAGTGATTGAGGAGATAGCATCCCGCCGGCGCCGGTGCAGACCCGGTGAGGGGACGCAAGCCGAGCGCAGGATCCGGAGCACTGAAACCGGCCGTGGATGGGATGAGACCGCGCTGCAAGGCGCCGGCGAACAACACGAGCTCCACCACGCCGCAGGCGCCCAGGCTGTGGCCTATATAGCCCTTGAGTCCCGAGAGGGACGGCAGCGTCGGGAACACCTGGCTGAGCCCTGCCGCCTCTGCCTGATCGCCGCTCACGCTGCCGGTGCCGTGGACTTTGATGGCACGCACTGCGCCGATATCCGTGCCGGTCGCCGCCAAGGCCGCGCGCAGCACTTCTGCTATGGAGCGGCCGTCCGGGTTCGCGGTGGTGACGTTGTGGGTATCGCAGTTGTTGGCACCGCCGAGGATGCGCAACGCACCGGGTACGTGGCGCGCGGAGAACAGCACCGCGCCCAGGCCCTCCCCCAGCACCATGCCGCGGCGGGCCGCGTCGAAGGGCCGCACCGCTTCCGCCAACACCTGCAGTCCCGAGAAGCCCGCGAGACTGATGCGGTTGGCGCATTCCACCCCCAGCACCAGGGCATGGTCGTAGACGCCGGCTTCCAGGAACCGCAGCGCGCCCAGGAGCGCGTTGGCCGAAGAGGAGCAGGCGGTGTTGTAGGACCAGGTCTCGCCGCTTGACCTCAAGGCCGCGCAGGCGAGCTTCGCCGGATAATCGTAATCACAGCGGGGCATGGCTATGGCGTCGACCGTGCCGCGCGCGAGGGATGCTGCGTACTCCGCTTCTGCGAGAGCCACGCTGAAGCAGGAAGAACCCACGAACACCGGCAGCGTCGCCCGCTCAGCCTCGCTCAGACTTTCCGTCGCAGCCCGCACCACCTGGGGCAGCAGACGCCCGAGACGCTGTGGATCGAACAGCTCAGCACCGTCAGGGATATGGTGATAACTGAGGTTCAGGGGTTCCGTGAGACCATCGAGCGTGAGCCGCGCGGGCTGTGCCGCACCGCTGAGCAAGGCCGCGATAGAGCTCTCTGCATCCATCCCCAGGGGGGAAGCGAGGCCTACGCCGCGTATGTAGGCGCCGCTCATACTCTAACCGGGGAGTTTATCCGCGCTGATGAAATCCGCCAAGGTATCGATGGACTTCATGGCGGCACGCGTCTCCGTGCTGCCGTCTATGCGCTTGCCATAGCGCTGCTTGATCGCCAGGGCGATCTGCAATGCATCTAGCGAATCGAGATCCAGCTGGCTCTCGCTACCGATGAGGATGCCGTCGTCGCTGATCTGGTCCGGGACCGCGTCCTTCTCGCATTCCTTGATGATCAGCTGCTTGAGTTCGAGTTTTAGCTGTTCCCGGTCCATAGCCGTCATTTCCTCTTCCCCAGCCGGATGCAGACGGCGGCGGCGGCGAGACAGGCGAGACCGAACAGGAAAAGCTTGAGCGCCTCGGGCGTGGCCATGGCCACGCCGCCCTGGCGCAAGAACACATCCAGGAAACCGTCCAGCCCCCAGGACATGGGTGAGTACTCGCTCAAAGTCTGCATCAGGGGCGGCATCAGGAAGCGCGGTACCATGATGCCGCCCACCGCTGCCATCAAGAGGTTGGCTGCGCCGGTGAAGATGGTGGCCTGCTCGCTCGTAGCGACCAGGTTGGCGATGAGCAGTGCGTAGGATACCGACGCGAAGCTCACGGCGAGGGCCATGAGGCAGAGCGCCGCGGGACTCGCGCCCAGGGTCAGCCGGTCACCACCCACCAAAGGCACGATGAACACCCCGACCCCAAGCATCAGTACCACTTGCAGTAGGTTGATGCCCACGTAGGGCAAGAGCTTGCCCGCCAGCATGGACTTCGCCGGCAGGCCCATGCTGCGCAGGCGCGCATAGGTGCCCTGTTGGCGTTCCTGTACCCAGGTAGTGGAGAGCGGGATGGCGATGAAGAACATGGCGAACAGCAGCCAGGCCGGCACGTTCTGCTGCACCGAAGATGGTACCTCGTTCCTGCCGGCCACTTTGTAGAGGGATTCGGTCTGAAGCAGTTTGTCGGTGGCGTCGAGATCGATGCCCGCCGCGTCCATGCCCGGAATGCGTGCGGCCAGGGTGTTCAAGGTCTGTTGCAGATAGATGCGCGCGATGGCACCGTGCAGCTCCGCCTCGAACAGCCGGTACACCGAGGGTTCCACACCTGGGCCTGCCAGCAGCTTCACGGCCAGCGGATGGGCGCCGGACATGGCCTGGCCGAAACCCTTGGGTATCAGCACCAGGAACTGCATGTGATCGCTCTGCACTTCTGCTTCGAGCGCAGCAGCAGATGCATCGGAGGAGACCCGCTTGAACTCCTGGGCCACGGCGAGCCTGTCTATCAGAGCGGCGCTTGCTGCGTCCGCATCCTGGTCCACCAGGTAATAATGGAAGCTCGCACCCTGGTGCACGGCGTAGGCGTTTTGCAGCGCCAGGGACATCACCAGGATGAACACCGCCGGCATGGCAAACAGCAGGAACAGCGCATGCCAGTCCCTGAGCAAGAGCATCCATTCCTTCCTGATGAGTGCCGTCACGCGCATGTTCAGTCCCGCAGTTGCCGACCGGTGAGATGCAGGAACAGTTCTTCCAGGTTGCCGTAACCGTACTTCACCCGGCTGACGCTCAAGCCCTGGGCGCCGAGGAGATCCACCACCCGCTTGAACTCCGCCTCGCTGCATTCCGCCAGGCTGAATTCGTCGCCGGTGAGTGCATGTCCGGACGCGGCGCTGAAGGCACGACCCTGCTCCGCCGTCGGAGCCGCCTTCAGAGTCACGGTGAGACGCCGGCCACCCCGCTCACCGAGCAGTTGCGCGAGAGTGCCGCGGGCCAGCAACCTCCCTTCATCCAGCACGCCGATCTCATCGCACAGCGTCTCCACCTCTTCCATGTAATGGGAGGTGTAGAGCACGGTGGTGCCATCGGCATTGATGCGCTTGATGGTGTCGAGGATGAAGCGGCGCGACTGCGGGTCCATTCCCACGGTGGGTTCATCCAGGAACAGGAGCCGCGGCCGGTTGAGCAGGCCGATGGCGAGGTTCAAGCGCCGCTTGAGGCCGCCCGACAGATGCTCGGTACGCATGCTGATGAAAGACTCGAGGCCGGTTACCGCTATGGCTTCATCCAGCCGTGCGTGACATTCCGCTTGCGGTATGGCGAGCACGCCGGCGAAGAACTTGAGGTTCTCCATCACGCTCAAGCGCGGATAGAAGGCATGTTCCTGGGGCACGAGCGCGCTGAACTTCTGCACATCGCGCACCTCCGCAGGCAGGGAGCGGCCGTCTATGCGCAGGCTGCCGGCGGCCGGCGTGAGCAGGCCCGTGAGGATGGAGATGAGGGTGGTCTTGCCTGAACCGTTGGGTCCCAGGAGACCGAAGAGACTGCCCGGTCGCACCTGCAGCGACAGTTCGCGTATGGCCGCGTGTTCCGCTCCCGGGTAACGGAAGCTCAAGCCTTTGATCTGGATCACGCGCGGCCCCCAGGGTGTGCTGCACTTTCGCGAAATCGATCCGCGTGATTACGCCGACGATTGTAACATGCGGTCTGCATCGCCCTCGGCTCGCCCATGGAGCGTGCTATCGTGCAGGCTCGCGGGCATGGAGACTTGGATACGTGCAGACCAGCGTAGAGATCATGCTCATGGACAGCGCTGCCGGCGCACCGCCCGAGCAGGAGCTCCTGTCCCGCTTGCACCCGCTGGAGCAATCGCGTTACCGGACCTTCACCCACGCTGGACGCCGCCGCAGCTGGCTCGCGGGACGCGCGCTGATGCTGGCGGCGCTGGCGCGGGTATCGGGGGTGGTGGATGCTGCAGCTTTGCGCACCGCGGAGTCCGGCGCTGTGCGTTACCGGGACGGCACGCTCAACTTGAGCTTGAGCCACTCCCGGGATCTCATGGCCGTGGCGCTCTCCTCCGCTGCCGTGGGCCTGGACATCGAATGGCCCAAGCCGCGTATCTCGGTGGACATGGCGGAGCGGGTGTATTCCCCGCCGGAAGCTGCATGGCTAGACACACTGCCCGAAGACGAGAGGCGAGACGCCTTCTATAGCTTGTGGACCCTGAAGGAAGCTGTCTGCAAAGCGGCCGGCCTCAAGCTGGGGGAATGCCTGCGCCACGCCTGCTTCGATATCGAGGCGGGCAGCTTCACACCGGAGCCGCCGCTGCCCCCCGGTCCCTGGGCCTGCATGCACACCCGTCTGGACGGTGGCTTTCGGATGACCCTGACCTTGCAGGGCGACGTCGCGCCGCTACAGGTGGATTGCTGGCGCCTCACCGCGCCGGGAGAGTGGCGGCAGGAAGCGCTTGTCCAGCCCGCCTTCATTTATGCAAGATAGGTCAGGCATCGGACATATGCATCTATATATACAAGCAGCCGACTGAGGCGTGTCTGATATGCAGAATGGGATGACGAAAGAGACAGCGACGCCCCGGATGCGGTTAGCTTACCTGCGTTTCAATTTCCATCATCTGAGTCTCGCTTGCTGTCTGCTCTTGGCGGTAGGAGTGCTGTACTACGGCTGGCCGCTATTGATCCCCGGCCTCATCGCCATCGCCCTCATCCTGCTGGTGACCGATGCCATCGCCCGGCCGGGCTCCAACCTGTTCTATCCCACCATCACCCACGGTCCGCGCGACAGCAAGCAGGTGGCCTTGAGCTTCGACGACGGCCCGGATCCGGAGATGACGCCCCGGGTGCTGGATATCCTCGCCCGCCACAATGCCCATGCCACCTTCTTCGTCATCGGAAGATCCCTGGGCGCGCATCCTGAGATCGGCCGGCGCATGGCGGCGGAAGGCCACGCCATCGGCAACCATTCCTGGGCGCACTCCCGCTGGCAGAACTTCCGTGGCGCAGCATGGCAGGGGCAGGAGATCGAGCGCGGTGAACGGGCCGTCGCCGCGGTTACGGGCTCAAGCACGCCGGTACTGTACCGGCCGCCGGTGGGCTTGAAGAGTGGCGAACTCGGCCTTGCCGCCTGGCGGCGCGGCCTGACCCTGGTGGCCTGGTCACTGCACAGCCGTGACACGTGCCTCAAGGACCCGGAGAGCGTGGCGCGCCGGGTGCTGGATAAGGTCCGCGGCGGCGACATCGTGCTGCTGCACGACGGTCATGACCTGCCCGGCCAGAAGCGCCCACTGTGCGCAGATGCGCTGCATCTCATCCTGGAGGGTCTCAGCGAGAAGGGCCTGGAATGCGTCACCGTCCCGGAACTGCTGAATCCTTCCGGCGCAGCGCCGCGCCCGCCCACCTGAACGCTTGCCTAGTTATCCAGACGGGTTACCATAGCGGCCAGGGAGTCACCTGGATGGCGGAGCTGCGCTCGCAGGCCTGCTTAGGCTATCCGGGTGAGATGGATCGCAACACGATGAATATCCTAAAGAGATATATCCAATGTCCACGCTGAACGTCTTCGATACCCTCAAATCCACCCTGGTGGAACAGTTCGAGCTGGACCCGGCGAAGATCACCCCCGACGCGCGCCTCAACGAAGACCTGGACCTGGACAGCATCGATGCAGTGGACCTGATCATCAAGCTCCAGGAGCTGACCGGCCGCAAGGTGAGCCCGGAGGAGTTCAAGGGCGTGCGTACCGTGGGCGACGTGCAGCGCGTCATCGAGAAACTCCTGAGCACGCCCGCGCCTTGAGACCCGGACCCGGATCCGCCTGGAACGCGGCGGCAACCTTGTCCTCGAGGGAGAATAAGCAGTGTTCCGACGCGTAGTGGTCACCGGTTTTGGCGGCATCACCGCGTTGGGGCATGACTGGCAGAGCATCCGTGCGAACCTGCGCGCGCGCCGCTCCGGCGTGAAGTTCATGGACGAATGGGCCAAGTTCTCCGACCTCAACACCAAGCTCGCGGCGCCGGTGGCGCCCTATGAGCTGCCGCCCCAGTACAACCGCAAGACCATGCGCAGCATGGGACCGGTGGCGGTCATGTCCACCCGCGCCACGGAGCTGGCTCTGGAAGATTCCAGACTCATCAAAGATCCGATACTCACCTCCGGACAGACCGGCATCGCCTATGGCGCCTGCGCCGGCAGCGCCGAATCCACCGTGGCCTTCGGCCGCATGGCCACCAGCGGCAGCTTGAAGGGCGTGACCTCCAACACCTACGTGCAGATGATGAGCCACACGGGCGCGGTCAACATCAGCCTGTTCTTCGGCATCACCGGCCGCATCATCCCCTCCAGCAGTGCCTGTACCTCCGCGAGTCAGGCCATCGGTTTCGCCTACGAGACCATCCGTTACGGCAAGCAGACGGTGATGATCGCCGGCGGCGCCGACGAGCTGAGCTTAGGCTCCACCGCCGTGTTCGACACCCTGTTCGCCACCAGCACCAAGAACGACGCGCCGGAGACGACGCCCAGACCCTTCGACAAGAAGCGCGACGGCCTCGTGGTAGGTGAGGGCGCCGTGACCCTGATCCTGGAAGAACTGGAGCATGCGAAGCATCGCGGCGCGCTCATCTATGCGGAGGTGGTGGGTTTCGCCAGCAACGCCGACGGCACCCACATCACCCAGCCCAACATGGAGACCATGGCCGTGGTCATGCAGCTGGCACTGGAAGACGCGGGCCTGCCGCCGTCCGCCATCGGCTACGTCAACGCCCACGGCACCGCCACGGACCGCGGCGACGTGGCCGAGTCCATCGCCACGAACAGGATCTTCGGCAAGCACATCCCCATCAGCTCCCTCAAGAGCTACTACGGCCACACCCTGGGAGCCTGCGGTTCGCTCGAAGCCTGGCTCAGCATCGAGATGATGCGCGAAGGCTGGTTCGCCCCCACCATCAACCTGGACGAGCCGGATCCCGCCTGCGCCAAACTGGATTACCTGATGGGCGAGGGCCGGGCCCTGCAGACAGATCACATCATGTCGAATAACTTCGCCTTCGGCGGCATCAACACTAGTCTCATATTCAAACGCTGGGATTAAAGATGCAGACCGGGCCTGGCCCCTATATAGAGCCTGGGTCGCGCGGCCCTGAAAGCTCAAACCCTCCCAACTGATAGAATGCATCGCTCGGCATCCACCCGGCCCCCCGGCATGCAAGAACAAGACCGCGATACCACCCACTTCGGCTACGAACGCGTACCTCCCGCGGAGAAGGCCGGGCGCGTGCGCCGCGTATTCGAGTCGGTGGCAGATCGCTACGACCTGATGAACGACCTGATGTCCTTCGGCGTGCATCGGCTTTGGAAGCGCTTCGCGCTCGGCCAGACGGGCCTCAAGCCGGGGCAGAGCGCCCTGGACGTGGCGGGCGGCAGCGGCGACCTGGCCTTGGGGATGGCAGAGCAGGTGGGCGAGACCGGCCGGGTGCTGCTCACGGACATCAACGCCGCCATGCTCGGGAACGGCCGTCGCCGTCTCGTGGACGCGGGCCTCGCCGGCAACGTGCAATACCTGCAGGTGGACGCGGAGAAACTGCCGTTCACCGCCGGCAGTTTCCATTGCATCACCATCGGTTTCGGTCTGCGCAACGTGACCCATAAGGAAACGGCGCTCGCCAGCATGTACCGGGCACTGAAGCCGGGCGGACGCTTGCTGGTGCTGGAGTTCTCCCACCCGGTGGCCCCCGGGCTCAAGTCTCTCTACGACAGTTATTCCTTCCACGTGCTCCCCTGGTTGGGGCGCAACGTGGCGAAAGACGAAGCCAGTTACCGTTATCTCGCCGAATCCATCCGCATGCATCCCGACCAGGAGACCTTGAAAGGGATGCTGCAGACAGCGGGCTTCGAGCGCTGCGATTACTTCAATCTCTCGGGCGGCATCGTGGCCCTGCACCGCGGGCATAAGCTGTGAGCGCGCTGCCGGGTTCGGGGCTGCTGGCCATGGGTGCGGAACTCGCGCTCAACGCGTCCATCAAGGGTTCCAGCGCCGCCCAGGCGGACCTGCAGCTTCTCGCCGGCAAGGTGATCGCCCTGGAACTCATCGGGCTGCCGGTGAGACTTTATTTCCTGCCCCAGCCCGGGCACCTGACGGTGGCGGCGGATTACCACGGCGAGACGGACATAGCAGTGCGCGCGCCCGCTGCCTCGCTCGTGGGCGCGGTCTTGAAGCGCGACGACGCACCGCCCAAGGGCATGCAGATCAGCGGCGATGCCGAGACCGCGCAGATCTTCTCGCGTCTCTTGAAGCAGGCGGACCTCGACTGGGAAGAACTCCTGTCCCAGTACACGGGTGATGTGGCGGCCCATCAGATAGGCAACGTGCTGCGCGGTTTCCGGCGCTGGGGCCGGGATGCGGCCGGACGCCTGGGCCAGGATCTCGCCGAGTATCTCCAGTACGAGAGCCGGGACCTGCCACCGCGGCGCGAGGTAGAGGCTTTCCTTAGCGGTGTCGACCGCCTGCGGGACGATGCGGAGCGCCTGGAAGCGCGCTTGCAGCGCGCGGCCCGGCGAGCCGTGCAGCCATGATCAAGCCGCGTCAGGCGCTGCGCCTCATACGCATCAACGTGGTGCTGGTGCGTCACGGCCTGGATGAGATCGTGCTGGCCACCCACCTGTTCCGGCCGGTGCGCTATCTCGTCTATCTCTCGCCTTTCTATTGGTTCCGCAGCCGCTCCATCTCCCGGGGCGAGCGCATCCGCCGCACCCTGGAAGACTTAGGACCCATCTTCGTGAAGTTCGGCCAGGTGCTGTCCACCCGGCGCGATCTCCTGCCGCTGGACATCGCCGACGAACTGGCGAAACTCCAGGATCAGGTGCCGCCCTTCCCTGGAGCCCAGGCCCGCATGCGTATCGAGGCGGCCTTCGGCCGATCCATCGGCGAACTGCTCCAGGAATTCGACGAGACCCCGCTCGCGTCCGCCTCCATCGCCCAGGTGCACGCGGCGCGCCTGCATGACGGCCGTGAGGTGGTGGTGAAGGTGCTGCGGCCCGGTGTGGAAGGCCTGATCCGCACCGATCTCGAGGTACTGCACCTGATCGCGGGCCTCGCCGAGGATTACTGGCGCGACGGCCGGCGCCTGCGCCCCCGGGAAGTGGTGGCCGAATACGAGAAGACCGTGCTGGACGAGCTGGACCTCATGCGCGAAGCGGCCAACGCCGCACAGCTCAAGCGCAACTTCGAGGGCTCGCCTCTCCTGTATGTACCGGAGGTGCATTGGCCCCTCACCCGCCGCGACGTGATGGTGATGGAGCGCATCCGCGGTGTGCCCATCCGCGATCTCACCACCCTGCGGGCCCGCGGCACCGACTTCAAGCGCCTGGCCGAGAACGGAGTGGAGATCTTCTTCGCCCAGGTGTTCAAGCACAACTTCTTCCATGCCGATATGCACCCCGGCAACATCTTCGTGGATGTGGCGGACCCGAAATACCCGCGCTATATGGCGGTGGACTTCGGCATCATCGGCACCCTGAGCCCACGGGACCAGCATTACCTGGCTGAGAACTTCCTGGCGTTCTTCAACCGCGACTACCGGCGCGTGGCGCAACTACATGTGGAATCCGGCTGGGTACCGTCCGGCACCCGCGAGGATGAGTTCGAGACCGCCATCCGCACGGTCTGCGAACCCATCTTCAACAAGCCCCTGAAGGACATCTCCTTCGCCCAGCTCCTGCTGCGCCTCTTCCAGACGGCGCGGCGCTTCAACATGGAAGTGCAGCCCCAGCTGATGCTGCTGCAGAAGACCTTGTTCAATATCGAGGGCTTGGGACGGGACCTCTATCCCGAACTCGACTTGTGGCAGACCGCCAAGCCCTTCCTGGAGGAATGGACCCGGGAGCGCATGAGCCCCAAGGCCACCCTGAAGCGTCTGCTGGCGGGGCTGCCGGTGATCCGGGAACTGCTGCTGGAATCCCCCGGGCGCATCAACGCCATCCTGCGGCAGATGGCCGAGGAGGCCGGCAAACTGAAGACGGGTGATGCAGAACTCGCGGCCTTGAAGGCCACACTCGCCGCCCGTAACCAGCATCTCTATCGGGCCGCGGCAGGAGCGGCCCTGCTCTTGGGGGGCATCCTGCTCCTCGGTATGGGCGACCTCTCCCCCTGGCTCGCCGCCGCATTGAGCGCGGCCGGGGGCGGCTTGCTGCTCTTGGGCCGCCTCAACAGCTGAGCAGGCTGGAATTCTTCAGGCGTTCAGCCGACAATCTGTAAAATCAAAGCGCGCGTCAGGGAAGACATCACGCGCCATAACGGCCCACGGGACCAGCTCATGCATGCGCCTGCCCAAGCGACGCTTACCGCAACGCCCCTGCGGCGAGGGACGGCGCTCGCCTGCCTGCTGGCGGCCTTGCTTGCGGCGCCTCACCTGCATGCCCGGGAACTCCCCTATCCGCCCGGTTCCACGCCCCACTTCCACCATCTAAGCGGCGACGATGGCCTTGCGGCCAGCGATGTGCATGCGGTGGCCCAGGATCCGGCGGGCTTCATGTGGATCGCCAGCGACGGCGGTCTGCAACGCTACGACGGCTACCATTTCGTCTCCTACACCCACGATCCGCGGGACCCGGCCTCGCTGGCCGAGAACATAGTCACGGCTCTCGCCTTCGCGCCGGACGGCAGCCTGTGGATCGGCACCCAGGACGCGGGTCTCGACCGGCTCGCTCCCGGCGCCACTGGCTTCACCCATCAGCTGCACGACGCCGACAAGGCCGACAGCCTCGGCAACGACCAGGTGTTCGCTCTGTTGCTCGATCGTCACGGCCGCCTGTGGATAGGCACCGATCAGGGTCTCGACCGCATGGATGCCGCAGGTACCGGTTACCATCATTACGCCACCCGTTCGGCCCAGCCGAACGGCGAACGCATCCTCTCGCTCTACGAAGAGAATGACGGGCGCATCTGGGTGGGCACGGACCACGGCGTCTTCTACTACGACGTGCAGAAAGACATGCTGGTGCGGCTCGCACCCAGCGGCGGGACCGGCGCCGCGCGTGCCGCACTCGCCGATGCGCCGGTGAACGCCTTCTGCCGCAGCCGCGATGGCCTCCTGTGGATCGGTACCGAGCACGGCCTCGCAGCGCTGTCGGACGACGACGTGCTGCGGGGTTTCTACCTGGGCAAGACCGGCGACGAGGACGCGCTGCAGAGCGAGCACGTGCGCGGCATCATGGAAGCGACTGGCGGCGGCATGTGGATCATCACCCTGCACGGCGGCTTGAGCCGGCTGGATGAAACCAGCGGCCGCTTCACCACCTATCGGCATGACCCCACCGATGTCGCGAGTCTCGCAGACGACGACCTGCGCGCCCTCTACCGGGATCGCACCGGACTGCTGTGGATCGCGAGTTACACCAGCGGTATCGATATCTATAACCCGCGCACCCGTAGCTTCGGTTATTACCGCGCCCATCCCGGCAGCACCGGCCTCGCCAGCGACATCGTGTGGTCGGCCTACGAGGATCGCGCCGGCGACCTGTGGGTCGGAAGCATCAAGGGCCTGACACGCCTGGATCCGGAGCGCCGCCATTACACCCAGTACGATCTCAAGGACCGGCCCGCCTCCGCCCAGGACGATCGGGTGGTGAACGCGGTCTATGGCGACAGCCAGGGTACCTTATGGGTGGGGACGGATTACAGTCTCGCCCGCTATCTGCCGGCGCGGGATGCTTTCGAGATGCACAGCCTGGTGGGCGCCCACGGCGATCCTTATGAGACCAGCGTCAACGTGCTGTTCGAGGATAGTGCCCACCGGTTGTGGGTGGGCACGCAAAACGGTCTCGTACTGTTCGATCGCCGCAGCGACAGCGTACAGAGACGCTTCCTGCCGGATGCGCGCCGGGGCGACAGCCTGCCGAGCGGTCTCGTCACCGATCTCTGCGAGACCCGCGACGGCGACCTGTGGGTGGCGACGTCCAATGGCCTGGCACGCTTCGACGGCCGACAGGGCAAGTTCCGCATCTATTCGGAAGCGGCGGATCCACGCTATTCCCTGGGCAGCGCCAACATCCTGGCCTGTCTCGCGGACAAGGACGGCGGCTTGTGGGTAGGCACGGATGACGGCCTGGATAAGCTGGATACGGCGAGCGGTCTGGTGCGTCACTACGGCATCGCCGACGGCCTGCCGGATGCCAACGTCCTCTCCATGTTGCAGGACAAGCACGGCGACCTGTGGATCGCCACCGGCAAGGGGCTCTCGCGTCTCTCGCCCGGGAGCGGCGACTTTCGCAATTACGGCGTGGCGGACGGTTCCCAGAAGGGCAGCTTCAACAGCGGCGCGGCCTATGCCGCCGCCGACGGCGAGTTCTTCTTCGGCGGCGAACATGGGCTCAGCTCCTTCTACCCCGAGGCCCTGTCCATCACGAGTCGCGCTCCGGACGTGGCCATCACCCGCTTCACGGCCCTGGGTTCCCCGGTCCCGCTGCCTGCGGGCGGGCAGCCGGCGGTGATCGCCTACCGGCAGAACATCCTGGCCTTCGACTTCGCGGCTTTCGATTACGCGGCACCCTATGCCAACCGCTTCCGCTACACCCTAGAAGGCTTCGAGGATGGCTGGCATGTGATCGGCGGCGGACGCAGTGTCACGTACACCAACCTGGATCCGGGCCATTACGTGCTGCGTGTGGTGGCGTCCAAGGACGGCGTCAGCTGGTCAGACCAGGAAGCGCGGCTCGCCATCCGGGTACTGCCGCCCCCGTGGCGCAGCGGCTGGGCTTACCTGGGCTACATCCTCGCGCTGCTGCTGGGCGGCGGCGCCATCCTCTATCTCTTCGGTCGATCAATCCGCCGGCGCCAGGCCTTCCTGGATGAACGCAACCGCCGTCATTGGGCGGAGGCGCTGCACCAGCTCATCCAGTCGGTCACTGCCCTGGAAGACGAGACAGCCATCGCGGCCTGTCTCCTGGACAGCATGAAGAGCTTCATCCAGTACGACCGGGCGCTGTTCTACCTGGAACGCGGCGACGGCCTGCAGCTCATCGGCTGCCGCGGCGGCGATGCGGTGGAGCAGATCTATCACGAGCAGTGGCCCAAGGCGCACCTGGAGCTGGTGGAACGGTTACGTCATGATCCCGCGCCGCGCCTCCTCAGCCCCGCGGAAGCCGCCACCCTCGAATCCGGCGGACGTCCGCCGCGCCACTATCTCGCGGTGCCGCTCATCTCCGGCAACAGCGGCTTCCGCCTGCTGCTGGTGGGCCGCAGCTCCAAGACCATCCAGAGCCAGGGCGTGGATATCGCCGCGGCCATGGCCAAGCAGGTGAGCGTGGCGCTGGACAAGGCGCGCCTCATCAAGGACCTGGAGAACCTCGCCACCACCGACGGGCTGACGCGGCTCTACAACCGCCGCACCTTCCTGCAGCGGGCCGAGAGCGAGTTCGAGCGCAGCCGCCGTTACGGCCGCCCGCTCTCGGTGCTGATGCTGGACGTGGATCACTTCAAGATGGTGAACGACAACCACGGCCACGAAGTGGGCGACCGGGTGCTGCGGGTACTGGCGGACGAGTTCCGCAGGAACCTGCGGCAACAGGACGTACTGGGCCGCTACGGCGGTGAAGAGTTCGTGGCCTACCTGCCGGAGACGTTCCCGGGGGTGGCCCAGGAAGTGGCGGAACGCCTGCGCAAGAGCATCGAGAGCCTGCGGGTGCCGGTGGAACGGGACAGCATCCGTATCACCCTCAGCATAGGCATCGCCACCTTGCGGCCCCATGACCGGGATATCTCGGCGCTCATCATCTCCGCGGACCAGGCGCTCTACGAAGCCAAGCAGCAGGGCCGCAACCGGGTGGTGGTCGCGGCTTAATTCCCGAAGCCGGGTGTGGCTTGCACCGATGCTGCAGGCGATACCGTCACCGCTGCGGGTATCGGGTGAGCCTCCTGCAGCGCCACGATGCGCGATACAGGCACGAGCATCACATTCTCTGCAGCCAGCTTCGGCAATTCTTCCTCAAGCATGGTCAGCGTCGCAGGACGCGGATGGCCGATGGCCAGCGCGAAGCCGCGCTTGCGTGCGATCTTGAGCAGGCGCTGCCACTGGAACTCCACGGACTCCGCGGTGTTCTGGTCATCCAGGAACACATTGCGCCGCGCCGCCGCCACACCCTGCTCCCGAGCCACTTTGTAGGCGACACTGTCCGCCGTGGTATAGCTGTCTATATAGAAATACCGGCCCGCTGCATGCAGCGCCTGCATGATCCAGGCGAGATCGCCCGGATGCTGGGTCATGAGGCTGCCCTCGTGGTTGTTGACGCCCACGAGATAGGGGATGGAGGCGATGTCGTCCTGCACCGTCTGCTTGATCTCGGCTTCGGACATGTCGAGAGTGATGCCGCCCGAGCCTAAGGGCATGTCCGCCACAGATTCCATGGGCAGGTGCAGCAGCACTTCCTTGCCGGCGGCGTGGGCGAGCCCTGCGATGGCCGTGGCGTGGGCGGTGTGGGGAAGGATGGCGCAGGCCACCGGGCCCGGCAGGGCCGTGACGCGGCGCGCCTCATCCAGCCGTTCCCCCAGATCATCAATCATCACCGCGATCACCGCCGGCTGGGGCGGGGGCGCATCATCCGCTGCCGCGCCGCCCGTGCAGACGGCCAGCAGCAACAGCGCTACGACGGATCTCATGGCCCTTTGTGGGTCAGCACGCTGAGGCCCTTGAGCATGTTGAGCGCCTGATAGAGCTGGAAATCCCGGGCCGCTAGGTCGTCTGCCGCCCGGGCAGCGCCCGGCCCCGTAGCCGCTGCAGGTGCCGCGTTGGCGAAATGCCGCGAGAGGTTGGCTTCCTTCAGGCTGTCACTGCCGTCATCCTGGGGCTGGTCAGTGAGTTGCAGCGGATCCACTTCCACGTCCGGTACTATGCCCAAGGCCTGGATGGACTTGCCGGAAGGGGTGTAATACAGCGCGGTGGTGAGCTTGATGGCGTCTCCCTGGGGTAGCGGGATCACGGTCTGCACCGACCCCTTGCCGAAGGTCTGCACACCCATGATGAGTGCCCGGTGGTTGTCTTGCAGCGCACCGGCGACTATCTCGGCCGCCGACGCGGTGCCCTGATCCACCAGCACCACGAGCAGCGCGCCGGCGAGCAGGTCGCCCGGCGTGGCGCGGCGTTCGAAGTTGGAATCCGGCGCGCGGCCCTTGGCACTCACGATGATACCGCTGTCCAGGAAATCGTCCGATACATCCACCGCCGCATCCACCAAGCCGCCCGGATTATTCCTGAGATCCAGCACCAATCCGTCGAGCGGCGCGCCGTTCTTCTTCAAGAGCGCGCGCATGCCGGTCTTGACGCCGTCGGCGGTGTCGTCACCGAAGTCGCTGATGCGCAGATATCCGTAACCGTGTTGCAGGAGTTCTGCGTGTGTGGAGGACACATGCACTTCCTCACGGGTGAGTTTCACGCTCATGGGCTTGTCGCTGCCCTCCGGCAACAGCGAGAGCGTCACGCTGGTACCCGGCTTGCCACGCAGGAGATCACTGGCCTGGTCCAGGCTCAAGCCGTCCAGGGAAGTGCCGTTTACCTCAAGGATCTCGTCGCCCGCCTTCACGCCGGCACGCGCCGCGGGTGAACCGTCGATGGGCGAGATCACCACGATGGCGTCATCCTGGACGCCGATATCTATACCGATACCGTTGAACTCACCGCTGGTGAGGTCCTGCATGTCGCCGAACTCGGACTTGTCCAGGAAATCCGAATGGGGATCGAGGTTACCGAGCATGCCGCGGATGGCGCCGTGGATGAGGGTCTTGTCGTCCACCGGCTCTACGTACTCGTCCTTCACGAGCTGCATCACATCCACCAGGAGGCGCACGTCTTCCCAGGGCAGCTGCTTGCCTGCGGGCTGCTTGGGCTGAACCTCCGCCGGAGCAGGCACTGCAGCGGTGGCTGCAAGCGGCAGGCAGAGAGCCAGGGAAAGGATGAGGGGACGCATGCGGATATTCATGGGGGCGGATCCTGGAGTATCTATGGAGACTAGCGGAAAAAGGCGCTTGAGATAGTACACCGGGCGGGTTCCCACCTCAGCCTGAAGGCACCCGCCCGCGACACCAGCGGCGCGGGTCCAGGGTGTCCTTGCCGTGGCGCAACTCGAAATACAGTGCCGGCTCTTCCTGGCCGCCGCTCTCGCCCAGGGCCGCGATGGTCTCGCCGGCCTGCACCCAGTCGCCCACCTGGCGGGCGATGCTCTGGTTGTGGGCGTAGATGCTGAGATAGCCGTCGCCGTGATCGAGGATCACCAAGAGACCGAAGTGCGGCATCCAGTCGGCATACACCACGCGCCCATAGGACACGGCACGCACCGGTGTGCCAACGGGCGCGGCGATGAGATCCCCCTCCCAGCGCATATGGCCGCCGGCGCGGGATTCGCCGTAGCGGTTCACGAGTTTGCCGTTCACTGGCCACAGGATATGCCCACGCAACTTCGCGAAGCGGTGTGTCTGGCCTAACTCCGGTGGGATATCGGAGAGGGCCTGGCGCAGATCGTCCACCAGCGCCTGCAAGGCCTGCTGGTCGCGCTTCAGACGGGTGATCTCCGCGTCACGGCTCTTGATGCTGCTGTCTATCTCGGCGATGAGCTGGCGGCGGGATGCATCCTGCTGCTGCAGGTTGGCGAGCGCCTGACCGCGGCTGTCGCGCAGGCCCTTCAGGTCCGCGATCTGCTGGCGGATGCTCGCATCCAGGGTGGCAAGCGCGGCGAGTTCCGCACGCACCGCCACGATGCGCTGGGCGCGGGCACGGCTCAGGTAATCGTAGTAAGCGAGCAGCCGCCCCACCGTGGCCGGGTCCTGGGCGTCCAGCAGTAGCCGCAACTGGGAATCACGGCCTTCCATGAAGGCCGCCTGCATCTGGGCCCCCAAGGCCGTCTTCTGGGTGTTGAGCGCCGCCTGGCGGGTAGCCTGTTGACGTTGCAGGTCGTTGAGCCTGCTTTGGGCGGGCGCCATCTGGCGATCCAGGTACGCCACATCACGGCTCAGTTTGGCGATGCCGCGTTCGTTCTGGCGCAGATCCGTCTGCAGGGCACCGCGGCGGCGCAGGTCCGCCTCCCGGCCGGCTTCCACCTTGGCGAGACGTACCTTGAGAGCGTCCAGCTGTTGTTGCTTGGCGGCGACGGTGTCGGGCGAGGCCGGTGTGGCGACCCCCAACAGTGCAATCGCCAATACCAAGCTGACCCTACGGACCAAACATAAGCTTCGAATCATGCTGGGGATTTTACCGCGCCAGGCCGCCAACCGACCGTCTCCGTAGGGGATTTAGCCCGCAGCTCAAAGGCTTGCGGCTCAACTGCTATACTACGCAGCCTTTTTTGACGATGGCCTCGAAGGCTTTACCGCACATGCAGCGTCTCCTGGAATTCTGCCAACACCACCCCCTCCTCATCGGCCTCGCGGTCCTGGCGCTCGTCGCCCTCGCGGTGGACGAGGCCCTGCGCCGCCTACGCAAGTACCGGGAAGTGGGCCCGGCCGAGGGTGTGCTGCTCATCAACAAGGGCGCCGCAGTGCTGGACCTACGCAGCCAGGCGGAGTTCTCCGCTGGCCACATCATCCATGCGCGCAACATCCCGCTGTCGGAGTTGGAAGCGCGCGGCGCCGACCTGGAAAAACTCAAAGGCCAGGCTCTGTTAGTCTGCTGCAAGAGCGGCAGCGATTCGAACACCGCCGCGGCCAAGCTCGTCAAGCGCGGCTTCCAGCCGCTCGCCGTGCTCAAGGGCGGCATCAGCGCATGGCAGCAGGAGCAGTTCCCCCTGGAGCGCGGTTGAAGTCTCCCATGAAGCCCGTCACCCTCTATTCCACCCGGGTGTGCGGTTATTGCATGCGGGCCAAGGCGCTGCTGGACAGCAAGCACATCCCTTACACGGAGTTCCTGGTGGACGCCGAACCGGCGCGCCGGGATGAGATGCTGAAGAAGAGCGGCGGCAAGCACACGGTGCCGCAGATCTTCATCGGCGACCAACACGTGGGCGGCTACACAGAGCTCTACCAGCTCGACAGCCGCGGCGGTCTTGAGGCCATGCTGGCCGACTGAACCTGATAGACCTTTAACCTATATATACATCCTGCAAGGAATCCCATGGCCGAGAAAGAAACCCCCGTGAGCCCCGCTGCCCAGGCTAGCGACAAGCAAGTGATGCTCACCCGTATCTACGTGAAGGATTGCTCCTTCGAGTCGCCGCGCGCGCCCGCGGTGTTCTTCGCGCCCATGGACCCGGAAGTGAAGGTGAGCATGCGCACCGCCTCCCAGAAACTCGACGGCGACGATCTGGAAGTGGTGCTGAGCCTCACTGTCGAGGCCCAATCCGACAAGCGCCCCCTGTTCCTGGTGGAAGTGCATCACGCGGGGATATTCACGGTGCGCGGCTTCAATGAAGCGGAGCGGGCCGCGATCATCGGCAGCTACTGCCCGAGCATCATCTTCCCCTACGCCCGCGAAGTGGTCTCTGACCTGGTGATGAAGGGCGGCATGCCTGCGCTGCTCTTGCAGCCGGTGAACTTCGACGCGGTCTATGCCCAGAGCCTGGCGCAGCCCGCCGGGCCCGGCGCTGCTGCCTGATATAAGGTGGCCGGCATGGGCGCAGACGCACCCATCGGTATAGTCGGCGCCGGCTCCTGGGGCACCGCGCTCGCCATCCTGCTCTCCCGCAGCGGTCGCAGCGTGAGGCTCTGGTCGGTGGATAGGCGCGAACTGGATCCCCTGCCTGCCGACCGGGAGAACAAGCGTTATCTGCCGGGTTCCCGCTTCCCGGATTCCTTGAGTATAGAGTTCGAACTGCCGAAGCTCGTGGCGGACTGCGACGATCTACTGGTGGTGGTGCCGAGCCACGGCTTCCGCAGCACCTTGCAACAGATCGCCGCCTGCAGACCGAAGAAGCTACGCCTCGCCTGGGCCACGAAAGGTTTCGAGATCGAGAGCGGCAAGCTCCTGCATGAAGTGGCGCGGGAGACGCTCGGTGAGCACACGCCTTACGCCGTGCTCTCGGGTCCCACCTTCGCCCGGGAAGTGGCCCGCGGCATGCCTACCGCCGTCACCGTCGCCTCCAACGATGCGCGCTTCGCCGCGGACCTGGCGCAAGCGGTGGCGAGCCCGGTGTTCCGCGCTTACACCTCCGATGACCTCACGGGCGTGGAAGTGGGTGGCACGGTGAAGAACATCATCGCCATCGGCACCGGCATCAGCGATGGCTTAGGGTTCGGCGCCAACGCCCGGGCCGCACTCATCACCCGCGGCCTCGCGGAGATCACCCGCTTGGGGCTCAAGCTCGGCGCCAAGACCGAGACCTTCCAGGGTCTCGCGGGCTTGGGTGATCTGGTGCTCACTTGCACGGACGACCAGTCGCGCAACCGCCGCATGGGCCTAGGGCTCGCCAGCGGCAAGAGTCGTGCACAGGTGCAGGCGGAGATCGGCCAGGTGGTGGAGGGTGTGTATGCCGCCGAGGCGGTGCACGTGCTCGCCGCGCGCCTCAAGGTGGAGATGCCCATCTCGGAGCAGCTCTACCGCATCCTGCACCAGGGGCTGGACCCCCGGGCCGCCGTGGAAGCCCTCATGAGCCGGGCCCTCAAGCAGGAAAACGGCCGCTGACAGGTCATCTTAGGGACTTATTCAAGGCACGGTTACGCAGGAACCTTATCCGCGCCGTATCATCTAACACCCCGTTTCCCCCTCTCCACAGCCTTCGAGGTCTGCCATGCGTGATAAGTCCGCGAAACTGACCGTGTTCCTGGCCGCCACCGGCCTGACCGCCGCCTCCCTGGGAGCGCTGGCCGCAGACGGCACGCCGCCCATGCAGGGCTTCACCGCCGCCGACGCCGCCCAACAGACCGCTCTGGAGCAGAAGTTCGACGCCGCGCTCAGCGCCGACGATCAGCGGGACTGGAACAAGGACATGTCCTCAGAGCACAACGAAGTGGGTTCCCCCCACGACAAGGCCAACGCCGACACCATGCTGAAGCAGTTCCAGTCCTGGGGCTGGGACGCGCACATCGAGACCTTCTACGTGCTCTATCCGACACCGAAGGAAGAGAGTCTCGAGCTCGTGGGCCCCACGCAGTTCAAAGCCACGCTACATGAGCCGCCGGTGGACGGCGACGCCACGTCCCAGACCCAGGCGGATAAAGTGCTACCCCCGTACAACGCCTACGGTGCCGATGGCGACGTGACCGCGGATGTGGTGTACGTGAACTACGGCATGCCCGACGACTACAAGGAACTGGCGCGTCACGGGGTGGACGTGAAAGGCAAGATCGTCATCGCCCGTTACGGCGCCGGCTGGCGCGGACTCAAGCCCAAGCTCGCCTATGAGCATGGCGCGGTGGGTTGCATCATCTATTCCGACCCGCGGGACGACGGCTACTGGCAGGGCGATGTGTATCCCAAGGGGGCGTTCCGCAGTGCCGATGGCGTGCAGCGCGGTTCCGTCGCAGACATGCCCATCTATCCGGGCGACCCGCTCACGCCGGGTTACGGCTCCACCAAGGATGCGAAGCGTCTCGCGCTCAAGGATGCCAAGACCATCCTGAAGACACCGGTGCTGCCCATCTCCTACGCCGATGCCAAACCCTTCCTGTCGGCGCTGGAAGGCCCGGTGGCACCGGCCAACTGGCGCGGCGCCCTGCCCATCACCTATCACATCGGTCCGGGACCGGCGAAGGCCCATCTGGTCGTGCAATCCAACTGGGACATCAAGCCCATCTACGACGTGATCGCCACCATCAAGGGCAGCGAGTACCCGGACCAGTGGGTGATGCGCGGCAACCACCATGACGGCTGGGCCATCGGTGCCGACGATCCCTTGAGCGGTAACGTAGCACTGCTCGACGAGGCCAAGGCCATCGGTGCGTTGCTGAAGACCGGCTGGAAGCCGAAGCGCACCCTCGTGTATGCAAGCTGGGACGGCGAGGAACCCGGCCTCTTGGGTTCCACCGAATGGGCCGAGACCCACGCGGAGGAACTGCAGAAGAAGCTCGTGATCTACATCAACACCGACAACAACAGCCGCGGCTTCCTGGGCGCCAGCGGTTCACATTCGGTGCAGACCATGTTCGACCAGGAGACCAAGGGCGTGACGGACCCGGAGACCGGCGTCAGCATAGACGCACGCCTGCGTGCGGCCATCGAGACCGACGGCTTCGGCAAGAACGCCTCGGCTGAAGACGTGGCGGACGCCAAGACCGCCGCCTCCGGCGAGGATCTGCCGCTGGGCGCCCTGGGTTCAGGCTCCGACTACACCGCGTTCCTCGATCACCTGGGTATAGCTTCCCTGGATATCGGCTTCCACGGTGAAGGCGAGGGCGGCGATTACCATTCGCTGTATGACTCCTTCGATCATTACAGCCGCTTCGGCGACCCGGGCTTCAAGTACGGCATCGCCATGTCCAAGATCGCCGGCCACACGGCGCTGCGCTTCGCCGACGCGGACGTGGTGCCGTTCAGCTACGGCGCCTTCGCCGACACCGTGGGCAGCTACGTGACGCAGCTGCACGGACTCGCGGAGGGCATGCGCCTGCACAACGACCAGCAGAACAAACTGCTGGCGGAGCACGCCTTCACCCTGGCGGCGGACCCGACCCTCACCTACGTGCCGCCGCCGGCCGCCCAGCCCGCGCCCTTCCTCAACTTCGCGCCGCTGGATAACGCCATGCTGAAACTGAAGGCCAGCGCGGCTGCCTATGACGCGGCTTACGCGGCTGCCTCAGCCCAGAGCTTCAAGCCGGATGCGGACAAGCTCGCTGCGCTCAACCGCCAGTTGCAGGGCATGGAGCAGGACCTCTTGTACTCCGGCGGCTTGCCGGGGCGCTCCTGGTTCAAGCACATGATCTACGCTGCAGGCCTCTATACGGGTTACGGCGCCAAGACCCTGCCGGGCGTGCGGGAAGCCATCGAAGAACAGCAGTGGGACACCGCCACCCAGTACATCGACGTGGATGCGGACACCCTGACCAAGTACAGCGCCGAGCTGGACAAGGCCACGGCCCTGCTGAAGCAGTAAATTTTAAGCAAGGGAACCGGGCGGGGCGTACGCAAGTACGCCCCGCTTTTTTATTAGGAACCGGCGAAGTTATTCTGCCGCCAGGCTTCATAGACCAGCACAGCTACCGCATTAGAGAGGTTGAGACTGCGGTTGCCCGGTCGCATGGGCAGGCGCAATACACGCTCCTGGGGCAGTGAGTCCAGCAGCGCTTGAGGCAGACCGCGGGTCTCGGGTCCGAAGAGGAAGGCGTCCCCCGCCTGGAACCCCACCTCGGTGTAACGCTGTTTGCCGCGGGTGGAGACGGCGAAGAGCCGCTGCGGTGCCACCGCCTGCATGAAAGCATCCATATCTGCATGCTCCCGCACCGTAGCCATCTCGTGATAATCGAGGCCGGCGCGCTTCACCCGCGCCTCGCTCAACTCGAAGCCTAAGGGATGTATGAGATGCAGCGCCGCCCCGGCATTGGCGCACAGGCGTATGATATTGCCCGTATTCGGCGGGATTTCTGGTTGATACAGGACTACATGGAACATTGAGGTACCGCGTGGCCGACAAATGAAAGACTCGAACCTGCTCTCCGCTTCCCTCAAGACCGAATTCTGCGGAATGCGTTTCGATACGCCCCTGGTGCTGCTCTCGGGCTGCGTCGGGTTCGGCGAAGAATATACGCGCGTCGCCGGCTTTTCCAACCGGGATGCAGGCGCCGTCTGCCTCAAAGGCACCACCCTCAAGCCTCGCCTCGGCAACCCCGCCCACCGGGTCTATGAGACCCCGGCCGGCATGCTGAATGCCATCGGCCTGCAGAACCCGGGCGTGGATCATGTGGTGAAGAACATCCTGCCTACCCTAGATTTCTCCGAGACCCGCTTCATCGCCAACGTCTCCGGCTCCACAGTGGAGGAATATAGCGAAGTCACCCGCCGCTTCGACGACTCGCCGATAGACGCCATGGAGATCAACATCTCCTGCCCCAACGTTAAGGAAGGTGGCGTGCAGTTCGGCAATGACCCGGAGATGTCCGCCCGGGTGGTGGCTGCCTGCCGGGCGGTGACCAAGAAACCCCTCATCACCAAGCTCTCCCCCAACCAGACGGACATCGCCTTGAACGCGCGCCGCTGCATCGAGGCGGGCACCGATGGCTTCGCGGTCATCAACACCCTCATGGGCATGGCGGTGGATGTGGAGAAGCGGGAAGCCGTGATCGGCAACTTCCAGGGCGGCCTCTCGGGCCCGGCCATCAAGCCCATCGCACTCTTGAAAGTGCAGCAGGTCTATCAGGTGGCGAAGGCCCACCGGATCCCCATCATCGGCCAGGGCGGCATCACCACGGTGAACGATGCCCTGGAGTTCCTCATGGCCGGCGCTTCTGCCGTGGGGGTGGGCACCGCCCTCTTCTACGACCCGCTGGTGTGCAAGAAGCTCAATGCCGGCATCGCCGCTTATCTGGATAGGCACAAGCTCAAGAACGTCAGCCAGCTCACTGGCAGCCTCAACCTCCCAGGACAGAAGCTAGAAGCCTGCGCCGCAGGCTGATTGCCTTAGCCATCTAGATCCTTCAGTTTTCTCGTCAGAGTATTCCGCCCCCAACCCAATAATTTCGCCGCCTCCTGGCGCCGGCCACCGGTCTTGGCCAACGCGGCGTCCAGCATGATCTTCTCGAACTCCGGCAGCGCGTCACTCAGCACATCGCTGCGCCCTGCGGCCAGTTCCCCATCCGCCCAGGTGCGCAGTGACTGGCGCCAGTCACCACTAGCCTCCCGCACTACGCGGCCCTGATCCAGAACCTCCAGCAAATCGCTCTTGTGTACGATGCGGCCTGGGGCCATGAGCATCAGGCGCCGGCATAGGTTCTTGAGTTCCCGTACGTTGCCGGGCCAGGGGCGTTCCATGAGATCGGCGATGGCATCAGCGGTGAGGCGCTTGCCGGCCACGTTCAGCTCCCGGGCGGCGGCGTCCATGAAATGCTCCAGCAGGAGCGGGATATCTTCCCGCCGCTCCCGCAGAGCCGGCATATGCACGTGTACCACGTTCAGGCGGTGGAACAGGTCTTCTCGGAACACGCCTTCCTCCACCCGCGCCTCCAGATCCTGATGGGTGGCGGCGATGATGCGCACGTCGACCTTCACGGCCTCGTGGCCACCCACCCGGAAGAACTCCCCTTCCGCCAGCACCCGCAATAGCCGCGTCTGCAGCGCCGCGGACATATCGCCGATCTCATCCAAGAACAGCGTGCCGCCGTGGGCCTGTTCGAAACGACCGAGACGCCGGCTCGATGCGCCGGTGAAGGCGCCCCGCTCGTGGCCGAAGAGTTCCGATTCCAGCAACTCTGTCGGGATCGCGGCGGTATTCAGCGCAATGAAGGGCGCGCGCGCGCGCGGGCTGTGCCGGTGCAGGGCGCGGGCCACCAGCTCCTTGCCGGTACCGGATTCACCGGTGATCAAGGCCGTGAGCTGGCTCTTGGTCAGGCGCCCGATGACCCGGAACACCTGCTGCATGGTGGGCGCTTCTCCGATGAGCTGTTCCGTCTCCCCCGGCGGCGCAATCTCGGTCTGCACCGCGCCCTGGGCCTGGACAGCGCGGTTCACCAACACCGCCAGCTCATCCAGATCGAAGGGCTTAGGCAGGTATTCGAATGCGCCGCCCTGGTAAGCCGCCACGGCGCTCTCCAGATCCGCGTGGGCGGTGACCACGATCACCGGCAGCTTCGGCCTTTCCTTGCGCAGGAACTTCAGCAGATCGAAACCGCTCTCCCCCGGCAGCCGCACGTCGGAGACCAGCACCGCCGGCTGGCCAGTCTCGAGGGCGGCACGCACGTCTTCGGCACTCACATAGAGCCGCACGCTGAAGCCGGCTTCCTTGAGCGCTTCGTTCATGACGAAGCGCAAGGCCGGATCGTCGTCCACGATCCAGATCTCAGGCGACTGCTTGCTCATGGTTCTCTTCCAGGGGTAGCAATATGGAGAACACGGTGTGCCCGGGTGCGCTCGCGCATTCGATGAGCCCGCCGTGGCGGTTCACGAGTTCCTGGGCGATGGAGAGGCCGAGGCCGGTGCCGTGGGGTTTGCCGCTCACCAGCGGCGCGAAGATGCGGCTGAGGAGTTCCGGCGGCACGCCGGGCCCGTCGTCCATCACTTCCACGCAGGCCACCAGCCGGTGACGGCGGGTGCCGATGGTGAACTGGCGCAGCACCCGGGTGCGGAACAGAAGCTGGCCCTTGTCTGCGAGCGCCTCCCGGGCATTGCGCGCCACGTTGAGCAGTGCCTGCACGATCTCGCCGCGATCCAGGTTGAGTTCCGGCAGGCTCGGATCGTAATCGCGCTTGAGTTCGAGGGCTGCGGAGGCTTCGCTCTCCGTGAGCCGTGCCACGTGTTCCAGGAGTTCGTGGATGTTCACGGGACGTCGCTCGGGCAGCCGCGCGGGCCCGAGCATGGCATCCACAAGGCCTGAGAGCCGGTCCGCCTCGCCCATGATGATGCGGGTGTATTCCTTGAGCCCTTCCTCCGGCAGACGCCGGTCCAGGAGTTGGGCTGCACCGCGCAAGCCGCCGAGAGGATTCCGGATCTCGTGGGCCAGGTTGCGGGCCAAGAGGCGGTTAGCCGCGTGCTGGGCGATGAGGGCGTCTTCGCGGCTGATGCGCAGATGCCGATCCAGGGGGACCAGCTCCACCAGGAGCGGTGTGTCGCCGTCCCGCTCCGCCACGGGAGTGGCGGTGCAGTCCACGGTGATGCCGGCGGCGTCCTCCGTATCGCCCAGGGGCAGCTTGAGTTCCCGTTGGGTGAAGGTCTCGCGGCGTTCGGCGGCCCGGGCGAGCGCGGCGGCGAACTCATGGGCATGGGGCAGGCAGTCGGGGATGGCGTTTCCCAGGGCCTGGCGTCCGTCCAGCCTGAGGAGGGTCTCCGCCGCCGGGTTCAGGTAGGCGAGACGCAGGGCTCCGTCCAGCCATAGGACTGCGGTGCTCTGGTTCTCAAGGATCCCCTGGAGCAGTGACTTGGCTGGCTTATTGGGTTCCACACCGATCTCGAGCGATTTGCACCATTATAGTGCATAAGCCCTATTTCAGTGCGGTTTTACGGCGGCTCGGTGGATATAGAACGTGACTGACGGAGCGCTCAAGACCTTGCCATTGGCTTCCCGAAGTGTGGCGCTGGCCGTGTGCTGTCCCCGGTCCAGGCCATCGAAGGTGGCCGAAAGGCTATCCCCGGGTCCATGGCTCTGGCCATCCACGCTGATGGTGACCGTGTCGCCCTGCTGCAGGCCCGGTGTCAGGCTGACACTGACAGTGACGCTCTGGGTGTTCGAGAAGGTCTGGTCCGCACTGGGTGAAGTGATCTGGATACTGTAGGACTGCTGCTTAGTCTGTTGCTGCTGGCCAGCGCCGTCATCGCGCGCAGCCGTGGCCGGCGGGGTGTACGTCTGGGCATTGGGCAGGTGCATCTTGGTGGCCCCGGGGTGGGGCTTGTCCGAGTAGTGAACATTTCCCTGGTTATCCACCCACTTGTAGAGGGTGTCACCGAAGACTGCGGTCAAGGCGAACAGGGCGAGGAGCAACAGGACGATTTGGCTGGCAGGACGAATCATAGGGCCAGACTAGTGTATTCCCCTGCTGGCCTCAAGGGTTAATGACCAAGGGTCACTTAGCCCTTGCAAATACCCAAGTTCGGTACTATGATTACTTGGACTGGACGGTCCAGTCCAAAATGTTAAATCGATTACAGGTTTTACGAATCACGCGCGCCCGCGCGTGACTGCGGCCCCCCTTCTCCCTGTGGGGCCGCCCGGGAGCTACCCCACTCCCGGCCTCTTGCTGGCGTGCCGCTTTCCCCCATCCCCACGGCACGCCAGCTTTTCTATTCGAGACCCGAGGCGCCGGTGCAAAAGCACCGGCGCCTTCGTGTTTTCAGTCCGCCAGTGCGATCGGGGGATCCTTCGGTACGGTATGAGCGGCGATGCGTTTCTGCCACCAGCCCACATCCAACCATCTGCCGAGCTTGAACCCCACATTCCGATAGACGCCCACCGGTATGAAGCCGAATGCCTCATGCAAGGCGACGCTCCCGGCGTTGGGCAGGGTGATGCCGGCGTAGGCGTTGTAATAGCCCTGGCAGGCGAGCCGCTGGAAAAGTTCACGATAGAGCGCGCTGCCCACCCGGCATCCTGCGGTTGCCGGGATGCACATACACCGACACGTTCGCCGACCACTGATAGGCGGGCCGCTCCTGATGGCGTGAGGCGTAAGCGTAGCCGCATACCGTTCCCTGCTCCTCGCCCACGAGCCAGGGCAGCTCGACGAGGGTGCGCAGGATGCGCCCGGCCATCTCGCGCTCCGTGGGCGGGGTGAGTTCGAAAGAAGCGACCCCGTCCGTCACGTTGGGAGCATAGATGGCGGCGATCTGTGGCGAGGCGTATGTGCATGGCTGTTTCTCCCAAAAGCACACGGCGGGTGCGCCGCATGCGGCGCACGACCCGCCAGGGATGGCGGGGCCGGAAGGCGCACCAGGGATGGTTCCGTGCTGCGCCTCTTGAACAACACGGCCGCATATCTGCGGCCGTGTCTTCATTCTCACTAGGCCTTCTCGCTTACAACGAGTAGTACATATCAAACTCAATCGGATGCGTGGTCATGCGCATACGGGTCACATCCTGCATCTTCAGGCCGATGTAGGCATCCAGCACGTCGTCGGTGAACACGCCGCCGCGCTTGAGGAACTCCCGATCCTTCTCCAGGTGCTCCAGAGCCATCTCCAGAGACCAGCACACCTGCGGGATGTTCTTCTCCTCCTCCGGCGGCAGATCGTAGAGATCCTTGTCCATGGCCTCGCCCGGATGGATCTTGTTCTGGATGCCGTCCAGGCCGGCCATCATCATGGCAGCGAAGGCGAAGTAGGGGTTGGCGCTGGAATCCGGGAAGCGCACCTCGATACGCCGCGCCTTGGGGTTGGACACGTAGGGGATGCGGATGGAGGCAGAGCGGTTGCGGGCCGAGTAGGCCAACATCACCGGAGCCTCAAATCCAGGCACTAAGCGCTTATAGCTGTTGGTGCCGGCGTTGGTGATCGCGTTCAGCGCCCGGGCGTGCTTGATGATGCCGCCGATGTAGTAGAGCGCGGTCTCGGATAGGCCGCCGTAGAGGCTGCCGCTGAACAGGTTCTTGCCGTCCTTCGCCAGAGACTGATGCACATGCATGCCGCTGCCGTTGTCGCCCACCAGGGGCTTGGGCATGAAGGTGGCGGTCTTGCCGTAAGCATGGGCCACGTTCATGACCACGTATTTCAGGATCTGCACCTCGTCGGCCTTGCGCACCAGGTGGCCGAAAGCCACGCCGATCTCGCACTGGCCCGCGGTCGCCACCTCGTGGTGGTGCACCTCGGTCATGAGCCCCATCTCTTCCAGGGTCGCGCACATGGCGGAGCGGATGTCCTGCAAGGCGTCCACCGGTGGCACCGGGAAGTAACCGCCCTTCACGCCCGGGCGGTGGCCGAAGTTGCCATCAGCGTAGGCGCGCTCGGAGTTCCAGCCGGCTTCCTGGGAATCGATCTTGTAGAAAGCGCCGCTGATGTCCGCGCCCCAGCGGATGTCGTCGAAGATGAAGAACTCGTTCTCCGGACCGAAGTAGGCTGTGTCGGCGATGCCGGTGGATTTCAGATAAGCCTCGGCGCGCTTGGCGATGGAGCGCGGATCACGCTCATAGCCCTGCATGGTGGTGGGCTCGATCACGTCGCAGCGCAGGTTGAGGGTCTTCTCCTCGAAGAAGGGGTCCAGTACCGCGGTGCTGGGGTCCGGCATCAGGATCATGTCGGACTCGTTGATACCCTTCCAGCCGGCGATGGAAGAGCCGTCGAACATCTTGCCGTCCTCGAACAGCTTGTCGTCCACGGTGTGGGACGGCACGGTCACATGCTGTTCCTTGCCGCGGGTGTCGGTGAAACGGAAGTCCACGAACCGGGCACCTTCCTTGGCGATCAGGTCGAGGACGTCTTTGCCGGTCTTGGTGCTCATGGGGGGCTCCGGAGTGAGGGTGGCGATGCTTTATATAAAGCACATGGCGTGCCAACTCCTGGCACCCGGATTTCAAGGCCTGGAGCGGAATCCTGCCCCCCATGCTTGGCTCGGTTTGCACCATTTTGGTGCAACCAGGTTTCAGGCCCAAGCCCAGCGCGGGCTCCCGTGTCGCCCAGGATTGAAGCCGCTATACTGGCCGCCCTTGCGGGCAAGGCGCTGCCCCCTAATAAAATCCAAGTTATGCCCGCTAAAAAACCCGTCACTTTTCAGGATCTGATCCTCGGTCTGCAAGCCTATTGGTCGCGCCAGGGTTGCGTCCTGCTCCAGCCCTATGACATGGAGATGGGCGCCGGCACCTTCCACCCGGCCACCTTCCTCAGGGCCATCGGACCGGAGCCCTGGGCCGCTGCCTATGTGCAGCCCTCCCGCCGCCCCACTGACGGCCGCTACGGCGAGAACCCGAACCGCCTGCAGCACTATTACCAGTATCAGGTGGTCATCAAACCTTCGCCGGACGATATCCAGGATCTGTATCTCGGTTCGCTGAAAGCCCTCGGTCTCGACCCGCTGGTGCACGACATCCGTTTCGTGGAAGACAACTGGGAATCCCCCACCCTCGGCGCCTGGGGTCTCGGCTGGGAGGTGTGGTTGAACGGCATGGAGATCAGCCAGTTCACCTACTTCCAGCAGGTGGGCGGACTCGAGTGCCGGCCCGTGACCGGCGAGATCACCTACGGCCTGGAGCGCCTCGCCATGTATCTGCAAGGCGTGGAGAGCGTCTATGCCCTCACCTGGACCGACGGTCCCCAGGGCAAGGTGACCTACGGCGATGTCTATCACCAGAACGAAGTGGAACAATCCAGGTACAACTTCGAGGAAGCCAACACCGCCAACCTGTTCTCCTGGTTCGAGGTGTGCGAAGCCGAATGCACACGCCTGTTGGATAAGGGCCTGCCGCTGCCGGCTTACGAACAGGTCTTAAAAGCTTCCCACACCTTCAACCTGCTGGATGCGCGCCGCGCCATCTCCGTGACTGAACGGCAGCGCTATATATTGAGGGTACGTGCACTGGCCCGCGGGGTGGCCCAGGCCTATTACAACGCGCGGGAAGTCTTGGGCTTCCCGATGCTGCATGGTAAGAAGAAATGAGCGCGCGTAAGTCCAAGCCCATGAAAGCGACGACGCTACCCTTCCTGGTGGAGATAGGCACCGAGGAGCTGCCGCCCAAGAGCCTGAAGAAGCTGGCCTTGGCGCTGCTCGCGAACTTCGAGACCCTGGCGCTCTCGGAAAGCCTCTTGCCACCCGGCGCCCGCAACGAAGTGTATTTCTCGCCGCGGCGGCTCGCGCTCTACGTGCCGGCCCTGCGCCTCAGGCAGCCGGACCGGGACGAGGAGCGCTTAGGCCCAGCCGTGAGCGCCGCCTACGATGCCGAGGGCAAGCCCACCAAGGCGGCGGAAGGGTTCGCCCGCTCCTGCGGCGTGGAAGTGAGCCAACTGGAGCGGCGCCAGACGGACAAGGGCGAACGCCTCGCTTATACCATCCATATCTCCGGCGAACCCGCCAGTGCGGTGCTGCCGGATATCCTCACGGAAGCCCTGGCGAAGCTGCCCATCGGCAAGCGCATGCGCTGGGGCGCCGGCGAGACCGAGTTCGTGCGTCCGGTGCATTGGGTGCTGATGCTCTTGGGCGATAAGCCCCTCAAGGCAGAGCTCTTAGGGAAGCGTGCCGGCAACAAGACCTACGGCCACCGCTTCCATCACCCGGCGGCCATCGCCATCAAGCGCCCGGCGGATTACCGCAAACAGCTGGAGAAGACCGGCAAGGTGCTGCTGGAAGACCAGGACGGTTCGCTGGCCAGGAAGATCGGCGCGCTGGTGATGGCGGCCGCGGAGCAGGTGCATGGCAAACCGGTGCTGGACCCGGCCCTGCTGGAGGAAGTGGCGGCGCTGGTGGAATGGCCGGTACCGGTCACCGGCAGCTTCGATGCGCGCTTCCTGTCCCTGCCGGATGCGGTGATCGTCGCGGTGCTGGAAGGCCAGCAGCGCTACTTCCCTCTGCGCGGTGCCAACGGCAAGCTGCTGCCCCACTTCATCACCGTGAGCAATATCCAGAGCCGCAAGCCCGTGGAAGTGAAACGCGGTAACGAGCGGGTGATAGTGCCCCGGCTCACAGATGCCATGTTCTTCTGGGAGCTGGACAAGGGTCTGCGTCTGGACACCCGCGTGGCAGAGCTGGATAAAGTGGTGTTCCAGAAGGAGCTGGGCTCCTACGGCGACAAGCGCCGGCGGGTGAATACCCTGGCGGAAGGTTTAGCTAGGAACATCGGCGGCGATCCCGTGCTCGCCCAGCGAGCCGGCAATCTGGCCAAGTGCGACCTGCTCTCCAATCTAGTGGGCGAATTCCCCGAACTCCAGGGCAGCATCGGCCGCTACATCGCCGAAGCAAACGGCGAAGCCGCCGAGACGGCCGTCGCCATCGAAGAACAATACCTGCCGCGTTATGCTGGCGATCGGCTGCCAGAGACCAAGACGGGCCAGGCGCTCGCCATCGCCGACAAGCTGGATACGGTCTGTGGCATCTTCGCCATCGGTCAGAAACCCACCGGCGACAAGGATCCCTTCGCCCTGCGACGCGCGGGCCTGGGACTCATGCGCATAATCACTGAGCGCGAACTGGACATCGTGCTCATACCACACGTTCGAAGCGCGCTCATGGCGCTGCCTATACAGGGCAAAAACCAGGAAGCCCTGGTCAAAGATATCTACGAGTTCCTGCTGGAACGCCTGCGGGCTTATTACTTGGAAGCCGGCATCCGCGCCGACGTGTTCGAGGCGGTGCGGGCCCGCAACCCGGGCAAACCCTTGGATTTCCAGCGCCGGGTGCAGGCGGTGAACGCCTTCTTGGCTCTGCCGGAGGCGGCGAGCCTCGCCGCCGCCAACAAGCGTATCGCCAACATCCTGCGCCAGGCGGGCGGCCAGGTCTCCCAGGATCCGCGAACCGAGTTGTTCCAGGACGCTGAGGAACATACGCTCCATGACAAAATCCAAGAACTGTACAACACTGTGCTTGCGCTGATACATAAAGACGATTACAGAGGGGCGCTCAAGCATCTCGCAGCGTTACGCGGGCCGGTGGACGCCTTCTTCGACAAGGTACTGGTGATGGCCGAGGATCCGGCGGTGCGTGCCAACCGCCTGGCCCTCTTGTCCTCCCTGAGCGCCCTCTTCCTGCGTATAGCCGATCTATCCTTGATACAGGTCGATTGATGAAGCTGGTGATCCTGGACAGAGACGGCGTCATCAACCAGGAATCCGACGCCTATATAAAGTCGCCGGAGGAGTGGTTCTCGCTGCCGGGCAGCCTGGAAGCCATAGCGCGTCTGCATAAGAACGGTTACACAGTGGTGGTGGCCAGCAACCAATCGGGGGTGGGCCGGGGCTATTTCACCCTGGATACCCTAGCGGCCATCCATGGGCGCTTGCGCAGGGAAGTGGAAGCCGCCGGCGGCAAGATAGACGGCATCTTTTTCTGCCCCCATCGCCCGGAAGATAACTGCGATTGCCGCAAGCCCAAGACCGGTCTCTTCAAGCAGATCTCCGAACGCTACAAGGTTGATCTCAGGGGCGTGCCCATGATCGGCGATACAGCGCGCGACATCATCGCCGCCCGCGCCATGGGCTGCCGACCCATCCTGGTGCTGACCGGGCGCGGGCATCAGGCCCTGGAGGCCCTGCCGGACGTTGAGCACTACGCAGACCTTGCGGCCGCCGTTACCCAGCTCATGGCCGAGATCCATTAGGATTTGCCCATGCTGTTCCTCCGTTCCTTGCTGTTCAACGTGCTCTATGTGCTCAGCGCCGGGCTGCTCTCCATCCCGGTGGCCTTGCTCGCGCCCTTTCACCGACGCACCGGTTATCTCATCGCCGTGGCCTGGGTGCATTTCAACTTCTGGACCCTGAAACACCTGTGCCGCATCGACTGGCAGCTGGAAGGCCGGGAGAACATCCCCAAAGAACCGTCTATCGCTTATTGGAAACACCAGTCCGCCTGGGAGACCCTGGCGCAGCTCGTGGTGTTCCCTACCCAGTCCTGGGTGTTCAAGCGCGAACTCCTGTGGATACCGTTCATCGGCCAGGCCCTGCTCGCCATCGAGCCTATCGCCATCAACCGCAAATCGGGGCATACGGCTGTGAACCAGGTAATGAACATCGGCAGCCGGCGGCTCTTGAAACAGGGCATGTGGGTGATGATCTTCCCGGAAGGCACTCGCATGCCGCCCGGCACCACCCGCCGTTACGGCCTGTCCGGTGCCCTGCTTTCGGAGCGGACCGGCCGGCCCATCGTGCCTGTCGCCCACAACGCCGGCGACTTCTGGCGCCGTAACGCCTTCATCAAATACCCGGGCACCGTGCGTGTACGCATCGGCAAGCCGGTATACGCCAAGGGGCGGCGGCCCGAAGTGGTGAACCGGGAGATCCAGGACTGGATCGAAGGTCAGATGAAAGAGATCAGCCCGGGCTACGCGGGCATCTTCCTGGAAAAGAACTCATCCAAGCGATAGAGCGCGGCGCGGATCCGGGCCGGCATCTCACACATCGAGGTTGGCGACTTCGAGCGCGTTCTTCTCGATGAACTCCCGACGCGGTTCCACCTGGTCGCCCATGAGGGTGGTGAACACGTCGTCGGCACTGCGGGCATCGTCCACCTTCACCTTCAGCAGGCGGCGGGTCTCCATGTTCATGGTGGTCTCCCAGAGCTGCTCCGGGTTCATCTCACCCAAGCCCTTGTAGCGCTGGATCGCCTGGCCGCGCTTGGCCTCGTCCAGCAACCACAGCATGGCTTGCTTGAAGCTCGTCACGTCCTGGCGGCGCTCACCGCGGCTGACGTAGGCGCCCTCGCCCATGAGGCCCAGGAGCTGCTCGGCGAGAGCCGCGATGATCTTGTATTCCCCGGAGCTGAAGAACTCCCGGTGGATGAGCTTGTCGGTGGTGAGCCCGTGATGGATGCGGGTGACCTTGAGGCTGGGGACCTCGCGGGCGGCGTCCTTGTGCAGGCTCACCACGTAACGGGTACCGCCGCCGTCATCAGCGTTGATCCGCTCTTCCAGGTGCTTGGCCCATTTGGTGAGCACCTCCTGGTCGGCGAAATCCTCCGGCGTGAGCACCGGCACATACACCATCTTCTCCAGCACCCGGCCGTCATAGCGCCTGGCCCAGCGCCGGGTCATGGCCATGACTTCCATGTACTTGGCCGCCAGGGACTCCAGGGCCGCACCGCGCAGGGCCTTGGCGCCCTCCTTCACGAACAGGGCCGCATCTTCCTGGGCGGACTTCAACAGCATGCTGTCCAGTTCCGCATCGTCCTTCACGTACTGCTCGCTCTTGCCGCGCTTCACCTTGTAGAGCGGTGGCTGGGCGATGTAGATGTGGCCGCGGGTGAGCAGCTCAGACATCTGCCGGTAGAAGAACGTGAGCAGGAGCGTACGGATGTGGGAGCCGTCCACGTCTGCGTCGGTCATGATGATGATGCGGTGGTAGCGCAGCTTGTCGGGGTTGAATTCCTCTTTCCCGATGCCGCAGCCCAAGGCGGTGATGAGTGTGCCCACTTCCTGGGAAGAGAGCATCTTGTCGAAGCGCGCCTTCTCCACGTTGAGGATCTTGCCCTTCAAGGGCAGGATCGCCTGATATTTGCGGTCGCGGCCCTGCTTGGCGGAGCCGCCTGCGGAGTCGCCCTCGACGATGAATATCTCGCAGAGGCTCGCGTCCTTCTCCTGGCAGTCAGCCAATTTGCCAGGCAGGCCCGCTATGTCCAGCGCGCCCTTGCGCCGGGTCATCTCCCGGGCCTTGCGCGCAGCTTCGCGCGCACGTGCCGCATCGATGATCTTGGCCAGGATGATCTTGGCTTCCGCCGGTTTCTCCAGCAGGAACTCCTCGAACTTCTCCGCCATGACGGATTCCACCACACCCTTCACTTCCGATGAGACCAGCTTGTCCTTGGTCTGGGAGGAGAACTTGGGGTCCGGCAGCTTGACGGAGACGATGGCGGTGAGGCCCTCGCGGGCGTCATCGCCCGTCATGGGGATCTTCTCTTTCTTGAAGGCCGGGGACTTCTCGATGAAGTTGTTCAGCGTGCGGGTCAGAGCCGCGCGGAAACCCGCCATATGCGTGCCGCCATCCCGCTGGGGGATGTTGTTGGTGAAGCAGTACACCGTCTCCTGGTAGGAGTCGTTCCACTGCAGCGCCACTTCCACGGTGATCTTCTGCCGCTCCGTGAGGAAGCGGAACACCGTCGGATTGAGCGCCTGCTTGTTACGGTTGAGGTGTTCCACGAAGGCCTTGATGCCGCCCTCGTACTGGAAGGTCTCGTGCTTGTCGTTGCGCTGATCGTGCAGGAGGATGCGCACGCCGGAGTTGAGAAAGGACAACTCCCGCAGGCGGCGCTCCAGGATGTCAGCGCTGAACTCGATGTGGGTGAAGACCTTGGCGCTGGGTTTGAAGCGGATCTCGGTGCCGGTGCCCTCGGCTTCGCCGATGACCCGCAGCGGGTACTGGGGCTCGCCTTCCACGTATTCCTGTTCGTAGAGCTTGCCGTCGCGGCGGATCAACACCCTCAAGTGCTCCGACAGGGCGTTCACCACCGACACGCCCACGCCGTGCAGACCGCCGGAAACCTTGTACGAGTTGTCGTCGAACTTACCGCCGGCATGCAGCACAGTCATGATGACCTCGGCTGCGGACCTGCCCTCTTCCTTATGCATATCCACCGGGATGCCGCGCCCGTTATCTTTCACGGAGATCGACTCATCTTCGTGGATGATGACCTCTACTTCGCTGCAATAGCCAGCAAGTGCCTCATCGATGGAATTGTCCACCACCTCGAAAACCATGTGGTGGAGGCCGGTACCGTCATCGGTGTCGCCGATGTACATACCGGGGCGCTTACGGACGGCGTCCAAGCCCTTCAAGACCTTGATATTGCTGGAGTCGTAGCGCTTGGTATCGGCCATGGGAGGGTGCCTAAGTGTGAATTACCATTATACCACTTGGGTGATTTTGCCCTGTTCCACGTGGAACCTCCGAGCCTCGGTCCAGGCTGGTAAGCGGGCCGCTTCCACGCTGGTGAGGAAGGTCTGGGCTTGGGTCTCCTGTACCAGATCCAGGAACCGGGTGAGATGGCTCGCATCGAGTTCCGCCGCCAGGTCATCCAAGAGCAACAGACACTGGCGCCCCACTGCCTGATGGAGATAAGCCGCCTGAGCAAGGAGCAAAGCGCCGGCCAGCACCTTCTGTTGACCCCGGGATACCTGCTGCTGGGCCGGTAGGCCGCCGATCTCGATGACCACCTCCGCCCGGTGGGGCCCGACCTGCGTAGAGCCCTGCTCCTTATCCCGGTTCCGGCCACCCTCCAGGGCTTCCTCCAGGCTCTTACCCTCAGGCCAGCCCCGTAGATATCGGAGTTTGAGGTCCGAGCCTCCCAGAAGACGGCTTGCCCAGCTCATGGCGACGGGCTCCAGCTGGCTGAGATAGGCCTGCCGGCTCTGGTCCAGGAGCTGCCCTGCCATCATGAGCTCCGGCTCCCAGGTCTTGAGCAGGGAGTCCGCAGCGCGCTGGCGCAGCAGGGCGTTCCGCTGTTTCAGGGCCCGCTGGTAGCGGCGCCAGGCAGCCAGGAAGCTTGGTTCCACGTGGAACACTCCCCAGTCAAGGTACTGCCGTCGGTTCCGGGGCCCGCCTTCGATGAGCTGGTGGGCACTGGCATCCAGGAGTTGCACCGGCACCCGCTCCGCCAGCTGGGCCAGGCTCTGGGCTGGGGCCCCCGCCACCCGGGCTTCCAGCCCTGCAGGGGTGCGGGCGATGCCCACAGGCACTGTGCCGCTGGAATCCGTGGCTTGGCCACTCAGGAGGAAGCCCTCCGCCCCATGGCGGACCAGGTTATCGGCCTTGCTGGTGCGGAAGGAACGGCCGCGGCTTAAGAAAAACACCGCCTCCAGCAAGCTGGTCTTGCCGGAGGCGTTATCGCCGTGGATGAGGTTAGCGCGGGGAGAGAGATCCAGCTCGACGGATGGGAAGCAGCGGAAGTCCCGCAGACTGAAGCGGGAAAGGGCCATAGCGGGCGGCTACAGCCGCATGGGCATGACCACGTAGCGGCAGGTCTCGTTCTCCGGATGGCGGATGAGGCAGCTGCTGTTGGAATCCGTGAGGGTGATGCGCACCTGTTCGGTATTGAGGGCGCTCAAGGCATCCATGAGGTAGGACACGTTGAAGCCGATCTCCAGTTCGATGCCCTTGTACTGCACTTCCACTTCGTCCTCGGCCTCTTCCTGCTCGGGGTTATGGGCCATGACCTTGAGGCGGTTGGGGGCCAACTGCAGGCGGACACCCCGGTATTTCTCGTTCGAGAGGATGGCGGTACGGCCCAAGGCATCCCTAAGTACCTGGCGGTCGGCGATGATGTCCTTGTCCCCACCCTTGGGCACTACTCGCTCGTAATCCGGGAAGCGGCCATCGATGAGCTTGGAAGTAAAGCGCAAACCCGGCAGTTCCACCCGGATGTGGTTGGTGCCGAGAGAGAGTTTCGCGGGTTCTTCCCCGTCCGTGAGCAAGCGCTGCAGTTCTAGCACACCCTTACGGGGCACTATCACCTGCTGGGCCGGCAGATCAGCGACGTCTGCATCCAAATCGCACATGGCGAGACGGTGTCCATCGGTAGCCACAGCGCGCACGCGCTTGGCCGAGAGTTCAAACAGCAGGCCGTTGAGGTAATAACGTACGTCCTGCTGAGCCATCGAAAAATGCGTCTGTTCTATGAGCTCCCGCAGTTTCTTCTGGGGCAGGTTCACACTGCGCTGGGTCTTGATGTCTTCCACCGCCGGGAATTCCGATGCCGGTAGGGTGGCGAGCAGGAAGCGGCTGCGTCCTGACTTCAGGGTCGCGCGCTCACGCTCCAAGCTTAAAGAGATCTTCGCGCCTTCCGGCAGCGAGCGGCAGATATCCAGGAGCTTACGGGCCGGTACTGTGACCTCGCCCTTCTCCTTCACATCCACCTCGGCCTCAGCTACGAGTTCCACTTCCAGATCCGTGGCAGTCACGGACAGGGTCTTGTCGCTGACCGTGAGCAGGACGTTGGCCAAGATGGGCATGGTCTGGCGGCGTTCGACTACACCTACCACCGCTTGTACCGGTTTGAGGAGCGTGTCCCGCAGCGTCTCGAACTTCATTTATCCACCTGCTTTCTTAGATCAGATTTAGATAGACCTAAAACAAATACAGTAGATGTAGAGGCCCCCTGCACTTGGGGATAAGCCACTAAATCTGTTATTTTTCAATAATCTAAAGCTTGGACAGGGTTGTTAACTGACCCCGGGTCAACCCTGTTCAGCCTGTGGGCCGATTGTGGATGAAACCGAAACAGATTTTACCCACAAATTACCCACAAGCGCCTAACTGGTTAAAGTCCGCAGCAGCGCGGCGTAATCCTCGTTCAGTTTGTTGTCATCGCCCCTGAGTTCGACCACCTTGCGGCAGGCATGCAGCACGGTGGTGTGATCGCGGCCGCCGAAGGCGTCGCCGATCTCCGGCAAGCTGTGGTTCGTCAGTTCCTTGGCGAGACACATAGCCACTTGCCGGGGCCGGGCGATGGACCGGCTGCGTTTCTTGGAGAGCATCTCCGTGACCCGCACCCGGTAGTAGTCCGCCACGGTCTTCTGGATGTTCTCCAGGGTCACTTGCCTGTCTTGAACCGCCAGGATGTCCCTCAAGCACTCCTTGGCATACTCCAGGGTGATGGCACGGCCCGTGAAGCGGGCGTTGGCCATGATTCGGCGCAAGGCCCCTTCCAGCTCACGGACGTTGGAGCTGACCCTTTGGGCCACGAAGAAGGCCACTTCGCTGGGGAGTTCGACCCCCTCCGCCACCGCCTTGTTCATTAAGATGGCCACCCGGGTCTCGAGTTCCGGTGGTTCGATGGGCACCGTAAGGCCCCAGCCGAAGCGGGACTTCAGGCGCTCTTCCAGGCCCTCGACCTCCTTGGGGTAGCGGTCGCAGGTCAGGATCACCTGCTGCTGGCCTTCCAAGAGGGCGTTGAAGGTGTGGAAGAACTCCTCCTGGGAACGTTCTTTGCCCACGAAGAACTGGATGTCGTCGATGAGTAGGGCGTCAACGGAGCGGTATTGGCGTTTGAACTCGTTGATGGTGTTGTGCTGTAGGGCCCGCACCATGTCGTTCACGAAACGCTCGGAATGCACGTAAGCGATGCGTGCCTTGGGGTTCTTCTGCAGGATCACGTGACCCACGCTGTGCATTAGGTGGGTCTTGCCTAGGCCGACCCCCCCATAGATGAACAGGGGGTTATAGGCCCGGCCCGGGTTCTCGGCTATCTGGTGGGCCGCTGCCAGGGCAAACTGGTTGGACTTGCCTTCGACGAAGGTATCGAAGGTGTAGAGGGGGTTCAGGCCACTGCCGGGGGTCGGCATAGGGGGCACTGAGGGCAGGGGGGCGGTGACTTGCACCACCGGCTCGGCATTGCCGCCCACTTCCAGGAGCACCCGCCGGTCCCGGTCCTCAGCCAGCTCCCGGGCCAGGTTGGAGATGCGGGGCAGGAACCGGTCCCGCACCCAATCCATGACGAAGCGGTTGGGGGCCAGCAGGCGCAGGGTCTCGCCTTCTTCGAGGGCGTGCAGGGGGCGTATCCAGGTATTCAGCTCTTGTTCGGAAAGCTCGTGCTCCAAATGGCTGATGCACCGCGTCCACAGCGATGGCATGGTTCCGAACCCCCCGACCGAAATTATGGATTTTGTGACGGTGTTGGCCGTCACGCAAAGATGGCAGGGAGTCTATACCGGCGGGATGGAGTTATCCACCGCTGCCTTATACAAGCACACCGCACGCCAGAGTTGACAGCAGCGCGCGCGACACGTCTAATATCGCGCCTTTGCCCGGGGCTTTAGCCCGGGGCCCATGCCCACGTGGATCCGATGTCATGAAAAGAACCTATCAGCCGAGCAAGATTCGCCGTAAACGTACCCACGGCTTCCGGGCGCGTATGGCGACCAAGCGTGGTCGGCAGGTGCTGAACGCGCGGCGCGCCAAGGGCCGTAAGCGTCTCAGCACGTAATACCTGCAGCCGGGACTATGCGTCCCGCTTCCTTCCCGCGGGCGGCGCGGTTGCTCCAGCCCACGGAATTCAGCCATGTATTCCAGAACGGCACGCGCAGCAGCGATGCCTGTTTCGTGGTGCTGGTCTGCGGGAGCGGCGCGGCTGGCGCACGGCTCGGCCTCGCCGTGCCGAAGAAGGCAGTGGCCCTCGCGGCCGGACGTGCGCGCATCAAGCGCACTGTGCGCGAGAGTTTCCGCAAGAGGCGCGCCGAGCTGCCGGCCATGGACATCGTGGTGCAGGCGCGGGCCGCGGCCGGCCACAGAGATAATGCAGAACTCCGCGCGAGCCTAGACTGGCATTGGCAGGAAGTGATCAAGCGATGCAGAGCCTCCTGATAATCCCCATCCGCATATATCGGTATCTGCTGAGCCCCATGCTCGGCACCCGCTGCCGTTACGAACCCAGTTGCTCGGTGTATGCCATCGAAGCCATAGAAGAGCACGGCGCCCTGAAGGGCGGCTGGCTGGCCACGAAGCGCATCTGCCGCTGCCATCCTTTCCATCCCGGCGGCTATGACCCAGTGCCGCGCGCCCTGGAGCCCCGTCATGGATAATCGCCGCATCTTTTTGCTGGCCGCTTTCGCGTTCATCGCCTTCCTCATCTACCAGGCGTGGATGCAGGACTACGGCCCGAGACCCGTGCCTGAGACCCTGGCAGCTGCGACAGCGAGTAGCGCTGCGAGTGCCACGGCGTTCGTGCCGAGTGCCGCCCCCGCGGCCGCGAGCGGAGCAGGGCCCAGCGCTGTCGCCCCCCCCGTGAGCCTGCCGAAAGGCCGCGAGATCCACGTGCACACCGACGTGCTGGATCTCGTCATCGACACCGCCGGCGGCGATATCCGCCGGGCGGAACTGCTGAAGTACCCCCAAGAACTCAAGAACCCGGACCAGCACGTGCGCGTCTTGGACGACGATGACGCGGACCTGCTGGTGCTGCAGAGCGGTCTGCAGGCGGCATCCGGCATGCCGGCCCCCGGCGCGGATGCGAGCTACAGCACAGCCCAGAGTGAGTACGCGCTCGCCGATGGCAGCGACAGCCTCAAGGTGACTTTGAGCTGGCAGGATGGCCACGGTCTTAGCGTGGACAAGACCTACACGCTCACCCGCGGCAGCTACCAGATCGGCCTGAGCTACACGGTGCACAACGGCGCCAGCACGCCCTGGCAGGGCAGTGCGTGGCAGCAGTGGCAGAACCGCTACGTGGCGCCCCACACCAGCCTGTTCAGTTCCACCCGCTACGATTACCAGAAGGCGGCGCTCTACGGCGCGGATGGCTACCAGGAACACGAGTTCAAGGACCTGGCGGAGAAGCCGGCGACCGAGACCGTCAACGGCGGCTGGGCAGCGGTGGTGGACCATTATTTTGTGGCGGCCCTCATCCCGGCGGCGGAGCAGGGCATCCAGTACTACAGCAAGGCTTTGGGCGACTCGCGCTTCGTCACCGGCGGCGTCACACCGCAGAAGAGCGTGGCGCCCGGCGCGAGCGCGAGTTTCGACAGCACCCTGTACGTGGGACCCAAGTTGCAGACCAAGCTCGCGGCCGTGGCCAAGGGTCTCGAACTCACGGTGGATTACGGCAAGCTCACCATCATCGCCCAGCCCATCTTCTGGTTGCTGGAACACATCGAACGGTTCGTGGGCAACTGGGGCTGGTCTATCCTGATCCTGACGCTCTTGTTCAAGGCGCTCACCTACAAGCTCAACGAGATCAGCGGCCGCTCCATGGCCAAGATGCGCCTGGTGCAGCCGCGCATCAAGGCGCTACAGGCGCGCTACGCGGACGATCGTCAGAAGCTCAGCCAGGCCATGATGGAGCTGTATAAGAAGGAGAAGATCAATCCGGCCAGCGGTTGCTTCCCCACCCTGATCCAGATCCCAATCTTCTTCTCGCTGTACTACGTGCTGGTCTACAGCGTGGAATTGCGCCAGGCGCCCTGGACCCTGTGGATCCATGACCTCTCGGCGCCGGATCCTTTCTACGTGCTGCCGGTGCTCTACGGCATCGCCATGTTCATCCAGCAGCACCTGCAGCCGCAGCAGGCCGACAAGACCCAGGCCATGATGATGAAGTTCATGCCCGTGGCGCTGATCTTCCTGTATATGGTGCTGCCGGCGGGATTGGTGCTGTACTACTTCGCAAATTCGCTGGTCAGCATCATCCAGCAGCGCTATATCAACAACCTGATAGAGAAAGAATCCAAGAAGAGCTGATGCATGGAGGCCGCCTTCGCCGCTCTCGGGCATCCTGCCCTACGCGGCACGTGGTCTTCCTGACCTCAGACAGCCCCCATCATTTCAGCCGGGTGACGATGCGGGACACATGGCTCAAGGTGTTGTGCACCGGGCAACGATCCGCGATCTCCAGCAAGCGCTGGCGCTGTTCAGGCGTGAGATCTCCCTCCAGCTCCAGTTCCCGCTCGAAGCTGTCCACTTTGCCTTCCTTGGTCTCGCACTCCTCGCAATCTTTCGCATAGATCTTGTCGTGGGTGAGTCGTATCTTCACGCCCTTCAAGGGCCATTTCTTGTGGTCGGCGTACATGCGCAGGGTGATGGTGGTGCAGGCGCCCAGCGCCGCGGTGAGCAGTCCGTAGGGGTTGGTACCGGCATCGGTGCCGCCCGCGTCCCGCGGTTCGTCGGATACCAGCATGTGGGGGCCGGCATAGATGTCGCTGCGATAGTGTTCCTCGCCGATGTGCGCTACCACTTCACCGTCCGCCGCGGGGCTCGCCAGCGGTTGCATGCCGAGTTCCCCGAGATACTTGCTGGCCCAGGCGCCCAGGATCAGGCCCACATATTCGGAATCCGTCTCCCGGGTGAGCAGGTGGTCGGCACCGTTCAGGCTCACGAAACTCTTGGGATGCAGTGCCGCCATGAAGATGTCCGCGGCGTTGCTGATGTCCACGGTCTTGTCGGTGGGGGAGTGGAACACCAGCAGTGCTTTGCGCAGGGTCCGCAGGTTGTCACGCCAGGGATGGGAGGCGAGGTCATCCAGGAAGGCTTTCTTGAAATGGAACTTGCGCCCGACGAGGGTCACGTCTGCTTCGCCTTCCAGTTCGATGGTCTCCCGGGCGGGCCCCAAGAGTCCCGCCACATGCTCAGGGTTCGCCGGCGCGCTGATGGTGGCCACCGCCACGGAACTCTGGATCAGATGGGCGGCTTCCAGCACCGCCGCACCGCCTAAGGAATGTCCCACCAGGATCTTGGGCGCATCGTAGTTCTTCTCCATGAAGGCCGCGGCCGACTGCAGGTCCGAGACGTTGGTGGTGAGGGTGGTGTCGGCGAAATCCCCCTCGCTCTCGCCCAAGCCCGTGAAGTCGAAGCGCAAGGTGGCGATGCCCTCCCGGGCCAGCGCCCGGCAGATGTTCACTGCGGCGCGCACGTCCTTGCCGCAGGTGAAGCAATGGGCATAGAGGGCGTAGGCCCGGGGTTTGCCGTTGGCGGGCGCGTCCAGCCGGCCGGCGAGCATCTGTCCCTTGGCGTTGGGGAAGCGAACGATGGTGCCGGGCATGGGGCTGACCTCTGTTAACGTATATGCAGAAGAGTGTGGATCCTCTCCGGGTATTTCACAAATGAGCAAAAGTCCGGAAACCATCGCCGCCATCGCCACGCCACCCGGCCGGGGAGGCGTGGGTATCGTGCGGGTCTCGGGGCCGAAGGCGATGGATATAGCCGCCGCGGTCACCGGCGGCGTACCGGAAGCGCGACGCATCGCCGTGCGCGGGTTCCAGGATGCGGATGGCAGCCTGTTGGATACCGGTCTCGTGCTGTTCTTCGCCGCGCCCAACTCTTTCACCGGCGAGGACGTGCTGGAGCTACACGGCCACGGCGGTACGGTGGTTCTCGATCTCCTGTTGAGACGAGTGCTCAGCCTGGGTGCGCGCCTGGCACGGCCCGGGGAATTCTCTGAGCGGGCCTTCCTCAATGACAAGCTGGATCTCGCCCAGGCGGAAGCGGTGGCGGACCTGATAGACAGCGGCACGGCCCAAGCGGCGCGGGCCGCCATGCGCTCCCTCACGGGCGAGTTCTCCGCGCGGGTGCATGAGCTGGTGGAGGCCATCACCACCCTGCGGGCTTACGTGGAAGCCGCCATCGATTTCCCGGACGAAGAAGTGGATTTCCTGAGCGAGGGCGATGTGGCGGGCAAGCTCGCTGCCATCCGGGTGCGCTTCGAAGATCTCGCCGCCGCCGCCCAGCAAGGCAGCCTGCTGCGAGAGGGCATGACCGTGGTGATCGCGGGCCAGCCCAATGCCGGCAAGTCCAGTCTGCTCAACTATCTCGCGGGGCACGAGGCGGCCATCGTCACCGAGATCCCCGGCACTACCCGCGATCTCCTGCGGGAGCACGTGAATCTGGACAGCCTGCCGCTGCATCTCATAGATACGGCAGGTTTGCGGGAGAGCGGCGACGTGGTGGAGCAGGAAGGGGTGCGCCGTGCGAGACAGGAGATGCAGCGGGCTGATAGGGTGCTCCTGATGGTGGACAGCGCCCGAGGCCTCACAGAGGAAGATCAGCGCATCATCGAAGCGCTGCCGCCTGAGCTACCCTTGACGGTGCTCTACAACAAGATAGACCTCACGGGCCAGACAGCCGCCGAGGATGAGCTGGATGGGATACCGAGTCTCTGGCTCTCAGCCCGCACGGGGCAGGGCATGGATCTCTTGCGGGCTCACCTGAAACAGGCTGCGGGTTTCGAGCAGACCGGAGAAGATACCTTCAGCGCTCGGCGCCGGCATCTGGATGCGCTGGTGCGTGCGCGCCAGCATCTCAAGGCAGCGGCGGATCAGGCGACAGCGGGTGCGGGCGAGCTGATCGCAGAGGATCTGCGCCTCGCCCAGACTTCCTTGAGCGAGATTACCGGTGAGTTCACCAGCGATGATCTCTTGGGGAAGATCTTCTCAAGTTTTTGCATAGGCAAGTGAGGTACCCATGAGCATCCTGACGCTGCTGTCCAGACGCAAATCCGTCGAACAGCTGCAGCAGGAGGCGGGGGAGAGCCGGCAGTTCCGCCGGGTGCTGGGCCTCTGGCAACTCACGGCCATCGGTCTCGGCGGCATCATCGGCGTGGGCATCTTCGTGCTCACCGGTGTGGTGGCCGCCACCCAAGCCGGACCTGCCGTGACCCTGGCCTTCATCATGGCAGGCATCGCCAGCGCCGCGGCGGCCCTGTGTTACGCCGAATTCTCCGGGATGATCCCCGTCACCGGCAGCGCCTACACCTATGGCTACGCAGTGCTGGGAGAATTCGCTGCCTGGCTACTGGGCTGGGATCTCCTGCTCTGCTACGCCCTCATCGTGGCGGTGGTAGCCGCCGGCTGGTCCGGTTACGTGCAGGCCTTGTTGGGCGCTGCGGGGATCAGCTTGCCAGCTTGGGCCCAAGGTGCCGCCGGCAGCGGCTCGGGCCATGTGTTCGATGTGATCGCGGCGCTCGCCGCCCTCGCTATAGCGTTCCTGCTGACGGTGCGTACCGAGTGGGGTGCTCGCTTCAACACCGCCATCGTGGCGGTGAAGATCGCCGGCATCCTGCTGGTGATCATCGTCGGCGTCTTCTATATCAAGCCGGAGCACTGGCATCCCTTCATGCCCTTCGGGTTCTCGGGCGTGCTTTCCGGCGCAGCGGTGGTGTTCTTCGCGGTGTTCGGTTACGACACCCTCACCACCGCGGCAGAGGAGGCAAAAGATCCCCAGCGCGACCTGCCCTGGGCCGTGGTCCTGTCTTTCGCTATCGCCATGCTGCTCTATCTGGCCATGTCTCTGGTGCTCACGGGCATGGTGCCTTCGGCGAGCCTCAACAACCCGGCGCCGGTGGCCAACGCCTTCTCCGCCATCGGCCTGCGCTGGGTGATGGTGACGGTCTCCATCGCCGCTATCATGGGCATCACCAGCGTGCTGTTCGCCAACATGCTGGCGGGGGCGCGCATCGGTTTCGCCCTGGCGCGGGACGGCTTGATACCGGGATGGTTCGCCGGCGTGCACCCGCGTTTCCGCACGCCCTATCGGGCGACCTTGATCCTCGGGGTGGTGACGGCCGTCTCCGCGGGCCTCTTCCCGCTCACCACCGTGGCCCAGCTGGCGAACGTGGGCGTACTGAGTGCGTTCTTCGTCATCTGCGGCGCCGTCATCCTGCTGCGCCGCAATCGGCCGGAACTGAAGCGCAGTTTCCGGGTGCCGTGGGTGCCCATCCTCCCTGTCGTGGGCATGGGTTTCTGCGGCTGGCTCATCTACGGCCTGCCGGTATCGACCGATGTCGGTTTCCTGGCCTGGATAGGCCTGGGTGTACTGCTCTACTTCGCCTATGGCTTAAGTCACAGCCGCCTGGCGTGAGGGGTTCAGGCCGAGTTCGCTTCGATGCGGTTGCGGCCTTTCTCTTTCGCCCGGTATAGCCCCTGGTCGGCCCGCGTCAGCATGCTGCGCATGTCCTCGTCGGTGCGGTAGGCGGTGACGCCGGAGGACACGGTCATCTGCAGGCTGCCGCCATCGGTGCGGAACTCGGTATCCGCCACCCGGCGGCGTATGCGCTCGGCGCAGATCAAGGCGCCTTGCATGTCGGTCTCGGGCATCACCAGCAGGAACTCCTCGCCGCCGTAGCGCCCGAAGGTGCCGGCCTCGCCTTCCTGTGGCAGGCCGTCGCGGCCCACCCGGTCCAGCACGCGGATCTCGCTGGTGACCCGCTCGGCGAACTGTTTCAGCACGTCGTCCCCCGCCAGGTGGCCGAAGCGGTCGTTGATCTCCTTGAAGCGGTCGAGATCCATGAGACAGATGCAGAAGCTGCGGCCGGTGCGCTTGGCCCGCAGCTGCTCCTGTTCCAGCACCTGAATGATGTGCCGGCGGTTGTAGGTGCCGGTGAGGTCGTCATGGATGGCGAGTTCGCGGTTCTGCCTGAGCGCGGCCGCGAGTTCCGCGTTGCGTCGCGAGACGATCTCGCGCAGGCCCCCCACGTAGCTGCCGAAGAACGCGAGCCAGACCAGCGTCGCGGTCAGCACCACGTATTGCAGCAGTTCCAGCGGCAGCGTCTCCGCGGCGGTGTTGCGGTAGAAGTCGCGCAGTACCACGAAGCCGTAACCCACGAGCACAATCGAGGTGAGCCAGAGATACTCGCGGCGCCTCAGGCGGAACACCCCGAACAGGAACACCACCGCGTAGAGCAGGAGCAGGATGCCGCGTACCTTGGGCGCGAGAGCCATGAGCAGCATCACCCAGAAAGTAGCCACCAGCATCTGCGGCAGGGTGAGGCTAGGGTCCGGCCAATAGCGGTTGAGGCCGCTGCGCAACAGGACGAAGAACAGCACATTACCGAGCAGGGCCATGGACACGGTAAGCACCAGGCCCTGGACCGAGATGTCGATGAGGCCCAGCCAGTAGCAATAGAAGCTGATGCTCAACCAGATGACGTAGGACAGGGCCGCCATGAGGAAGCGTCTGATCCGTAGCGCCTGTTTGGCGTCATCCGGGAAGAATTGCCAAGTCATGGTGGATCCGTGCTGCGGGGCCCATGCCCCAGCCGCTCAGGTTGCCACAGGGCTCACACCAGGCCTATGCAGCCCGTCGCAGGAATACCACCGTCCGGCGGGCGATTTTGCATAATCCCGGTGTGTTCCCGTCTCGCTTCTCAAGCCCCCCCCCCAAGCTCTTCGTTCAGGAAGATCTCTTCCACGGGCTTGTCGAACAAGCGGGCGATGCGGAAGGCCAGGGGCAGGCCAGGAGCGTACTTCCCCGTCTCCAGGGCATTGATGGTCTGACGCGAGACCTTGAGGCGCTCCGCCAGTTCCGCCTGGGTCCAGCGCCGTTCAGCGCGCAGCACATGGATGCGGTTCTTCACCGATAGCGCCGTTCCAGGAGGAGGCCTGTGGATGATATGTGCATAGAGTGTAATTTATGCTAGACTTTTTGTAAAGCTAATAGCGCATTTTGTAAAGCTTAGAAGTCTTATTTGGATTGAAAGGATTCCGGGCTGCGGCGAGTTCCGCGGTGTTCGGGGGAGGGCAGCATGCCACGCGTCATCCATTTCGAGATCCACGCCGACGAGCCGGAGCGGGCCATCCGCTTCTACCACTCAGTGTTCGGCTGGGAGTTCACCGCCTTTCGGAACTCCATCACCGACTACTGGGTGGTGAAGACCGGTGAGTCCAGCCAGCCGGGCATAGATGGGGGCCTGCTGCGTCGCGACGTGCATTTTGAAGGCGTCGGCATCACGGCCTATGTCTGTACCATCGCGGTCGCGGACCTGGAGGTCTATCTCATGAAGGTCACCACCAGCGGGGGGCAACTGGCGGTGCAGCGTATGGCGGTGGCTGGCATTGGCTGGCTCGCCTACTGCAAGGACACGGAAGGCAATACCTTCGGCATGATGCAAGCGGACGCGGGGGCGAAGTAGCTCCCTAGGCTGCCTGGGCATAAAATACCCAGCCTTTTCCGGACCCAGCCCAGTTATGGATTTCCCCAAGACATTCGATGTGATCGTGGTAGGTGGCGGCCATGCCGGCACCGAGGCGGCACTCGCCGCCGCGCGCATGGGCGTGCGCACGCTCCTGCTCACTCACAGCATCGAGACCCTGGGCCAGATGAGCTGCAATCCCGCCATCGGCGGCATCGGCAAGAGCCATCTGGTGAAAGAGATAGACGCTCTCGGCGGCGCCATGGCCCGGGCCGCGGATCGCGCCGGTATCCAGTTCCGCATTCTCAACGCCAGCAAGGGCCCCGCGGTGCGTGCCACCCGGGCCCAGGCGGATCGCGTCCTATATAGGAAAGCGATACGCGGCATGCTGGAGAACCAGCCGAACCTCACGCTGTTCCAGTCGGCGGTGGACGACCTCGAATTGACGGGCGGGCGCGTGATGGGCGTGATCACCGCCATGGGCCTCACCTTCCGGGCGCCTGCGGTGGTGCTGACCGTGGGCACCTTCCTCGCCGGACGCATCCACGTGGGTCTCGAGAACCATGCGGGCGGCCGCGCCGGGGATCCGCCCGCCAACAAGCTGGCGGAGCGTCTCAGGGAACTCCCGCTCAGGATAGGGCGCTTGAAGACCGGCACGCCGCCGCGCATCGACGGCCGCAGCATCGACTACACGGGTCTCGTGGAGCAGTGGGGCGACGAGCCCACGCCGGCGTTCTCCTTCATGGGCTCCCGCGAGGAACATCCGCGGCAGATCGCGTGCCACATCACCCATACCAACGAACGCACCCACGCGATCATCCGTTCCGGTCTCGACCGTTCGCCCATGTACACCGGTGTCATCGAAGGGGTCGGGCCGCGTTACTGCCCCTCGGTTGAAGACAAGGTCATACGTTTCGCCGGGAAGACTTCCCACCAGATCTTCATCGAGCCGGAAGGCCTGGATACCCACGAGGTGTATCCCAACGGCATCTCCACCAGCCTGCCTTTCGATGTGCAGTATGAACTGGTGCGCTCCATCAGGGGCTTCGAGCAGGCCCACATCATCCGCCCTGGTTACGCCATCGAATACGATTATTTCGATCCGCGGGATCTGAAGTACAGCCTCGAGACCAAGCACATTGGCGGGTTGTATTTCGCCGGTCAGATCAACGGCACCACGGGTTACGAAGAGGCCGCTGCCCAGGGTCTGCTGGCCGGCATCAACGCCGGCTTGCAGGTGCAGGAGAAGGCCCCTTGGTGGCCGGGCCGCGCTACCGCTTATATGGGTGTGTTGGTGGATGACCTCATCACCCGCGGTGCGCCTGAGCCCTATCGCATGTTCACCAGCCGCGCCGAACACCGCTTGATGCTGCGGGAAGACAATGCGGATCTGCGTCTCACGGAGCCCGGCCGCGGACTCGGTCTGGTGGAAGACACCCGTTGGGCGCGGTATTCGGGTAAGCGTGACGCTATAGAGCGGGAGACCTCGCGTCTCAAGGGGATCCTCGTGCGACCGCAGGATGTGACTGAGACCGAGGCGCTGGACATCTTCGGCGGGCCCCTCGCCCGGGAGACCCATGCGCTGGAACTCCTGCGCCGCCCCGGGACCAGCCACGCGAGCCTGATCGCTCTCACCGTCGTGGGCGATACAGGTGTGGCGCCGGAGGTGGCAGAGCAGGTGGAGATCCAGACCCGCTATGCGGGCTACATCACCCGCCAGCAGGGGGAAGTGGAACGCGCGCGTCGCCAGGAAGAGACGCGACTGCCGGAAGACTTCGACTTCGCCGCCGTCTCAGGCCTCTCCAACGAAGTGCGGCAGAAGCTCCGTGAGGTATGTCCCGAGACACTGGGGCAGGCAGCCCGCATCCCCGGTGTCACGCCCGCGGCCATCTCCCTGTTGCTCGTGTACCTCAAGAAACGTCCAACTGCCGCTGCGCGCAAGACCGCGTAGATCCTGCCCGTGAATCCCCTGGTCTATTTCCTGGAGTCCCTGGATTTCCTCGACTGGTGGATGCTGGCGGCGGTGCTCGCGCTCGTGGACGTGTTCCGTCCGCACTGGCGGCTCCTAGGGTTCGCCGGCGCCGCAGGACTCATGGGTTTCGCCTTGATGTTATTCCCCCAGATCCATTGGCCCTGGCAGCTTGCGGTGTTCGCGGTGCTGGCAGCCTTGGGTTGGGACGCGTATCGTTTCCACAAGCAAGGCGGCGGTCCGCAGCCTGCAGCCAGGAGTACGAGCATGGCGAGTCTCCACGATTTCTCCGTCAAGACCATAGACGGCAAAGACAAGGCGCTCAAGGACTACCAAGGCAAGCCGGTGCTGCTCGTCAACGTGGCCAGCGCCTGCGGCCTGACGCCCCAATACGCCGGTCTCGAGAAACTTTTCCGCGAATACAAGGACAAAGGTCTCGTGGTGCTGGGTCTGCCCTGCAACCAGTTCGGCGCCCAGGAGCCGGGCAGCGAAGCGGAGATCCAGAAGTTCTGCAGCCTGAACTACGATGTGAGTTTCCCGCTCAGCTCCAAGATAGAGGTGAACGGCGCCGGAGCCCATCCCTTGTACAGCTGGCTGCGCAACGAGACCGGCGGCACCGATATCCAGTGGAACTTCGAGAAGTTCCTGGTGGGCAAGGATGGCAAGATCATCAAGCGCTATTCGCCCAGGCTGGAGCCGGAAGACAAGACTCTTCGCAAAGACATCGAATCAGCTCTGTAACCGTCTTGTGGGCGGACGTCCGGAAGCGGCGAGCCGGGCTCCATCGATACATCTATATTAGTCAGCGTGCGGCCGCAGGATTTCGGGATTGGGTCATCTAGGGCATCGGGGTGGGCATGAAGAGATTTTTGCTGGCGGGTTTGCTGGTCGTCCTCTGCCTCGGCGCACTGCCGTCGCAGGCCGAGGAGGGCATGTGGACCTTCGACAACCTGCCCATGAAGGAGATGCAGAGCCAATACGGCTTCACGCCCTCCCAGGATTGGTTGCAGCATGTGCAGCTCGCCGCGGTGCGTATCTCCGACGGCTGCTCCGGCGCTTTCGTCTCGGTGGACGGGCTCATGCTCACCAACCGGCATTGCGTGGATGGCTGCATCGCGCAGATCTCCAGCCCCAAGGCAGACTATATCCGGGATGGTTTCTACGCCCAGACCGGCGAGCAGGAGATCCGCTGCCCCGATATGGAGGTGGATCAGCTGGAGAGCACCCAGGATGTGACCGCGGAGGTGCAGGGCAGCGTCAAGGGTCTGGAAGGCGAACGTTATAACAGCGCCCTGCGCAGCGTCAGCGGCAGGCTGGAGGACGGTTGCAACGACGGTGAGCCGACGATCTGGAGCTGCCAGGTGGTGGACCTCTACCACGGCGGACGTTACGCACTCTATAAGTACCGCCGTTACCAGGACGTGCGCTTGGTGTTCACCCCGGAGAACGCCATCGCCAACTTCGGCGGTGATCCCGACAACTTCAATTTCCCGCGGTACAGCCTGGATGTGGCCCTGCTGCGCGCCTACGAGCGCGACAAGCCGGTGCACACCGAATACCTGAGTCTGGCTACGCGTGCACCGGACGACGGCGAACTGGTGTTCACCGCCGGCAATCCCGGCACCACGGAACGCAACCAGACCGTGACTGAGCTCAAGTCCCTGCGTGACGATGATCTCGTGCCCTCGCTCATCTATTACTCGGAGCTGCGCGGCATCCTGGAGCAGTTCGCCACCGAGGGCCCCCAGCAGCAGCGTATGGCCTATGCCAACTTGGCGAGCGTGGAGAACCTCATCAAGGAGGATCAGGGACGGCTCGAGGCCCTGGGCGACCAGACGGAATTCGAACACAAGACGGCGGACGAAGCGGCGCTGCGCGACTGGGTGTTGAACGACCCGGCGCGCCGTGCGGAATACGGCGACCCCTGGAGCGCGATCAACACCGCCGAACAGAAATACCGCACCATCGCCACGCGCTACCGCATGCTGGAGGAGGGCTGGGGTTTCGAGTCGCGGCTCTTCGATTACGCCCGTACCCTGGTGCGCGGCGAGCAGGAGATGGACAAGAGCAACGGCCGCCGCCTGGCGGAGTTCCGCGATTCCAACCTGCCTCAGATCCAACAGGCGCTGTTCTCCAGCGTGCCGGTGTCGGTGGACTACGAGGAGCTGATGCTCACCTGGTCCCTCACCAAGCTGCGCGCGGCCCTGGGCGCAGACGATCCCCTGGTCCAGCAGCTGCTGGGCAAGTCCTCGCCAGCGCAGGTGGCGCGCGCCGCGGTGGAAGGTACTCGCCTGGATTCACCGGCTTACCGGCGGCGGCTGTGGGAGGACAGCGGTTTCATGGACATGTCCGATGATCCCATGCTGAAGCTGGCGCGGCTGGTGGACAAGGACGCGCGCGCCGTGCGCAAGACCTATGAAGAGGACGTGCAGGCGGAGATCGATATGCAGGGCGAACTCATCGCCCGCGCGCGTTTCGCCCGGGACGGCACCGGCATCTATCCCGACGCCACCTTCACCCTGCGGCTCTCCTATGGCCAGGTGCGCGGCTGGGATGAGCAGGGCCAGCCGGTACCGGCGTTCACGGATTTCGCCGGGCTCTATGCCCGTGCCACCGGCAGTGCGCCCTATCTGTTGCCGCCGAGCTGGCTGGCCGCCGAGCCGCAACTCGATGCCAAGACGCCCTTCGATTTCGTCACCACCAACGACATCGCCGGCGGCAACTCCGGCAGCCCTGTGATAGACCGGGACGGCAAGCTCGTGGGCCTGGTGTTCGACGGCAACATCCACTCCCTGGGCGGCGATTTCTGGTACGACGCACGCGATAACCGCGCCGTGGCGCTGGATATGCCGGCGCTGCTGTATGCCCTGCGCAAGGTCTACGCCATGCACGCCCTGGCCGACGAACTCAGCGCCGGTCACGGCTGAAGCCGGCGGCCAGCCGGCCTGAGGCTTTTCCTTGCCCGGGGGGCTGGCCGGGGTTAGCATACGCGGCCTTTTCCTCCGGTGTCCCATGGTCCGAGCCGCTGAAACACTTGCCCAGACGCCGCCGCGCATCGGTTTCGTGAGCTTAGGCTGCCCCAAGGCGCTGGTGGATTCCGAGCGCATCCTGACCCAGCTGCGCATCGAGGGCTATGAGGTGGTGGGCGGCTATAGCGAAGCGGACGTGGTGGTGGTGAACACCTGCGGCTTCATCGAAGCGGCCCAGCAGGAATCCCTCGACGCCATCGGCGAGGCCCTGGCCGAGAACGGCAAGGTGATCGTGACCGGCTGCCTCGGCATGCGCGAGCCGCTGATCCGCGAACGCTTCCCGGACGTGCTGGCCATCACCGGGCCCCATGACTATGAAGCCGTGATGCGCGCGGTACACGCGCAGCTCGCGCCGCCGCCGCGCAACCCCTATGTGGACCTGATCCCGGCCAGCGGCATCAAGCTCACACCGCGGCATTACGCCTACCTCAAGATCTCCGAAGGCTGCAACCACAAGTGCAGCTTCTGCATCATCCCGAAGTTGCGTGGCAAGCTGGTGAGCCGCCCCATCGTGGAAGTGATGCACGAGGCGGAGAAGCTCGTGAAGGATGGCGTCAAGGAGTTGCTGGTGGTGTCCCAGGACACCTCCGCCTACGGCGTGGACCTACGCTATGCTGCCGGGAACTGGCGCGACAAGGAGTATCGCGCGCACATGACGGACCTGTGCAGCGCGCTCGGCGAACTCGGCGTGTGGGTGCGCCTGCATTACGTCTATCCCTATCCGCATGTGAACGAAGTCATCCCGCTCATGGCGGAAGGCCGCGTACTGCCTTATATGGACATCCCCCTGCAGCATGCGAGCCCGACGGTGCTGAAAGCCATGCGCCGGCCCGCCGCCGGTGAGAAAGCCTTGAAGCGCATCCAGGAATGGCGGCGCGCCTGTCCGGACCTCACCCTGCGTTCCACCTTCATCGTGGGCTTCCCCGGCGAGAGCGAGCAGGATTTTGCAGAACTGCTCACGTTCATCCGCGAAGCGGAACTCGACCGGGTGGGTTGCTTCGCTTATTCGCCCGTGGGCGGTGCCGACGCCAACGCGCTGCCGGGCCACGTACCGGCGGAACTCGCCGAAGAGCGTCGCGCCCGGTTCATGCAGGCCCAGGCGGGCATCAGCCGCGCGCGCCTCAAGCGCTTCATGGGTCGTGAGCTGCAGGTGCTGGTGGACAGCGTGGATGGGGCGGGGGCCGTGGCACGCAGCTACGCTGATGCGCCGGAGATAGACGGGGTGGTGCGCATCGTCGCTGCCGGGAAACTGAAAGCCGGCCAGTTCGCCAAGGTGCGGGTGACCGGGGCCGACGAATACGACCTGGAAGCCACGCTCGCCTGAAATAATCGGGTGACTGCCTGGGTCAGGGATAGTGGGCGGGGGCCTGCATCCGCAACTGATGCCGCCGCGTATAGTCGTAAGCATAATCGAGCGGGGTTTTTGGGGAGTTCGCCATGTCATCACGTCGTTGCATACAGGCGGCATTGGCTGCTGTCATCCTCTCATGCGTATTGCCGGCGCTTGCCGACACGCCGGCTACAGCTAACCCGCCGCCCGTTGGCAGCATCATCGCCGCGGTGCAATCACCCGCTTGGCTGGTGCATGCGGGTACCAGCACGCCCATCATGCCCGGCATGCAGGTGGGCGACGGCGACACCCTGCGCACCGCCGCCGGCGGGCGCGTGTATATGGACCTGCCGGAACACAGCCGCGTGAAGCTCGGCGAGAACACCGAGTTCATGACGCCGAGCATGGACATGACCAAGGACCAGCAGGGCAGCATGTTCAAGAGCGTGCTGCACATCCTGAAGGGTGTGTTCCGTTTCACCACCAGCCTCGTGGGCAAGAGCGAGCGGCGCGACGTGAGCATCCAGGTGGGTGTGGCCACCATCGGCGTGCGCGGCACCGACGTATGGGGCCGCGCCGGCACGGACGGCTCCCTGGTGGCGCTCTTGGAAGGCAAGATCTCCATGGACATGCCGGGACACCCGGGCATGAAGATGGAAGAACCCATGCACTACATGATGATGCCCGCGGCGGGCAGCATGCAGATGAACGTGCCCGTGACCCAGGGCAACATGGCTGACTGGGCGGCCCAGACCGATGTGAGCCCGGGCAGCGGCGTACTCACCAGCGACGGCCACTGGGTGCTGGCGCTTATCTCCTCCACCAGCGCCGCGGATTCCACCCGCCTCATGAAGCAACTGGCGGACGCGGGTTATCCCGCGGAAGACACCAGCGTCATGGTGCATGACAAGCCCTGGCATCGTCTCGTGATCCGCCAGGCGGCGAGTTACAAGGATGCGAAGGCTTTGGGTGAGCGCATCGGGAAACGGTTTCCTATAATGAGCCCGTGGGTTTTTAAACAGAAATAAGACTTCTGACCCATCCCTGGTGAATTGTCCGGCCCCGCCATTCTTGGCGGGGCGTTCGCCGCATGCGGCTAACCTTTGGGTCTTTAAACAGAAGTAAGTTTCCGGACCCGTAACTCTTCGAACCGTCCCTGGTGTGCCTTCCAGCTCCACCCCCGGCACTCTGCATCCTGCTACGTGCGCGGCCCAGGGCAGGCTCCTTGCCTGCCCGCTCGCTCTGTGCAGCGAGCCCTTGGCGGGGAGTACGCCGCATGCGGCGTACTCTCAGCTACGACACCCGCCGAGAGTAAACTTTCCAGCGGGCCTTGCGTTTCTGGATACGAGCCGGCTGCCAAAACCCGATCCTTACATATCATTTGGGGAGTAGCACCATGAAGAAGATCATCCTGGCTGTCGTGATCGGCGCCATGTTGGGCGCAGGCGCCATGGCTTATGCCGGCGGCAAACATCCGAACCTGAACGAGGCCCATAACCTGGTGAAGAAAGCCATAGAGAAACTCGACGCAGCCCAGAAGGTCAACGAGTTCGATCTCGGCGGCCACGCCGCCAAGGCCAAAGATCTACTTGACCAGGCCGAGAGCGAGATCAAGCAGGCGAAGGAAGCGGCCAACGGCAAGTGAAGTAGTAAGGATCCTGAAGACAGACAGTGCCGTGGTCACCGGCACGGCCTGTCGCATTCCAGGCACTTAGAATTCTATGGAAGGGCGCAGCACCAGCGTCAGGGAGCTCTTGTTGCTGGTGCGCAGGGCGCCAGAGTATTCATCCGGGCTTTCCCACAGGAAGCCCACGTCGAGGGTTATGGAGTAGCCCCTGTTCGGCAGTGGGTATTTCTTGCCGATCTCCACCTCCTCATACACGGGCTTCGCGCCGTGCTGGGAGAACTGCACCTGCACGTCCAGGTCGCTATTGTTGAGCCAGCCCAGGAAGGGTTGGTTGAAATCCAGGTTGCTGCGGTGGATGCCGACGTACATCACGTCGGTGATGTCCGGGTTGGCGTTGAACTTCCCGCCGACCCGGAAGCTCCAAGTCAGCTTCTCGTCCGGGTAGTCGAGGTCGCCTTTGATCTTCCATTCCAGCTCGTACCACTTGTCCTGGATCAACACGTTGTCCTTGATGTGCTCGGTGCCGGCGCTGACGAGATAGCCGGTGTAGCCCAGGTTGCTGCCTCTGCTGGTCTCGTTGGGACGCACCAGGTTAGCGATGTTCCCGAAGAACGCGGACACGGCCCAGGGTTCCTGGAAACCGGCGGTGGCGGAATCGATGACGTTCACGCCCGTGTGGCTGATCTGGCCTTCACGGTACAGGCCGGGCGTATGGCTCTTGAGATAGGTGCCGAGCACCGGCATGGGGTATACGCTCGCCTCCAGTAGCATGTAACGCGGTACCAGCGAGCCCGTGACGAGGTCGCGGTAGATGGTGGCTTCGGTATCGGAGGTGATGGTGGGGATGGGCTTCTTGGTGAGCGGGATGTTGAAGTCCACGTCGCTGTAATAGGGATCCTTCTCCCAGACCACTTCGGTCTTGTTGGTCTCCTCTTGGGCGGCCGCTACGGCTGCCTTGGCGGTGGTACTCATGGCCGGTGCTGGCGTCGCTGCACGAGCCGGCGCCGCGACGAAGAGGGCGAGCATCCCGGCCACCGTGATGGTTCGGAGTGTGAGCTTCATGGGCTAAGTACGGTTAAGCCTGGTTGTTTCATGGCACAAGGTGCAACTTAGAATTCGATGCTGGGCTCGAACACCAGCGTGAATTGGCTCTTGGGGTTGTCACGCAACGGGCCGGAATATTCATAGGGGCTGTCCCAGACGAAGCCGGTATCCAGCGTGATCGCATAACCCTGGTCGGGGAACGGATATTTCTTGCCAATGATGAACTGCTCACGCACCACCCGGCCGCCGTCGTGGGAGAACGAGAGTTCCAGGTCGAAATGGGAATTATTGAGCCAGCCCCAGAACGGCTGCTGGAGATCCAGGTTGTTGCGTTCGATGCCGATGTAGGTGACGTCGGTGATGTAGGGGTTGGCGTTGAACTTGCTGCCGATGCGGAAGTTCCACGCCAGTTTCTCTTGACTGCCGTTGAGATCGCCCCGGATCTGCCATTCCAGCTTGTACCACTTGTCCTGGATGATCACGGCGTCATCCAGGTGCTGGGCGCCGGCGCTCACGAGCCAGCCGCTGTAGCCGATATTGTTGTCCGCCTGGGTCTCGCCGGGCAGCTTGAGGTCGGCGATGTTGCCGAAGAACGCGGACACAGACCAGGGCTCCTGATAGCTGGTGCTGGAGGATTCCACCAGGTTGGCCCCGGTGTTGGCGATGTCCGCCTTGTTATAGGTGTGGGGCGAATGGGACTTCAGGTAGGCGGCGAGCAGCGGGACCGGATACACGTCACCCTGCAGCTGCATGTAATGCGGCACCAGCGAGTCTTCCATGAGATCCCGGAACAGCACCGAGTAGTCATCTGACTGGATGGTGGGGATGGGTTTGTCCGTGAGCGGGATGTTACGTCCGAGGCTCGTGTCGTAGGGATCCAGCTGCCAGGTGTATTCAGACAGCGGCACCGCGGCTGTCGCCGATGCGGCGCTGGCCGCGCTGGGCACGAGTGTGTCCGCCGCCAGTGCAGCAGGCGCTGCAGTGAAGGTCATTAGGAGCAGCCCTGCTGGCAGTAAAGCGCGGAGCATCGGGTATTCGCTTATATAGATTATGTCAAAGCTTATATGGGGGGCCCGCATCACACAAGCCTTGCGGGAGTGCCGCGCTACAATGCGGCCCTCTTCCAGTGCGGCAGCCCATGTCCGAGATCCCCGCTGTCCTGAGCTTCCCCCACGGCATCACCGCTGTGGACACGGACTATGTGCGCCCGCGCCTGGACGCGAGCCATCTCCTGGTACGCAATGGCCGCGCTGCCTTCGTGGACACGGGCACCACCCATTCCGTGCCGGGGCTACTGGCTGCGCTCGCGGCGAAGGAGCTGGACCCGGCAGATGTGGATTACGTGTTCCTGACCCATGTGCACCTTGACCATGCCGGCGGCGCCGGCGAACTCATGCGCCACCTGCCTAACGCCAGCGTGCTGGTGCATCCCCGCGGCGCGGCCCACGTGGTCAATCCCGACAAGCTCATCGCCGGCACCAAGGCGGTATATGGCGAGGTGGAGTTCCAGCGCCTCTACGGCGAGATACCGCCCATCGCTCAGCAGCGGGTGATCGAGGCGCCGGACGGGCTCATGGTGGAATTGGGCGGCAGTGAACTCCTGCTCATCCACACGCCGGGCCACGCGCTGCACCATTATTCCATCGTGGATCCCACGAGCGACGCCATCTTCACCGGCGACACCTTCGGCATCTCCTATCGGGTATTCGACACCCAGAAGGGACCGTTCATCTTTCCCGCCACCACGCCCGTGCATTTCGACCCGGACCAGGCCCATGCTTCCCTCGATCGCATCATGGAGTTCGAGCCGGCCGCGGTGTTCCTCACCCACTACAGCCGGGTGGCGGATCTGCAACGCCTGGCCGCCGATATGCACACCTGCCTGGATGAATTCGTGCGCATCGCGAAGAGTCTCGCGGATGCGGGTGAGCAGCGCATAGAGAAGATCAAGAACAAGATGCACGCCTATCTCGTACAGCGCGTGCGCGCCCACGGCTGCACGCTCGATCAGAAGACCGTCGATCTGTGGTTCGAGATGGACGTTGACCTGAATGCCAAGGGATTGTCGGTGTGGCTAGACAGGAAGAAACCGGCGTGACACCCGAATAGTCTGCTTTACGACCAGTCCAAAGCCAGCATCTGCGCATCTGTTTACTTAAAGCCTGAGTACATAAAAACACTTGCATCGCTATATCGGATGGGACTGCGAATCCCATCACGATAATCCCGTCTGCAACTCACTACTGTTAAGCCGCCATCAGGGTGGCACCACTTGAAAACCGAAAACTCGTGCGCACCTTGAATGTAGGTACTGCGTGTGATGCCTGCCATCCACGCGATGACATGCGCAATAGCCGCGGCAGGCGGTATAAACGGGAGTAACGCAATGTCCGGTGAAAAGCTTCTGACCCTCTGGTCCAATTCGCCTGCGGTGTCCGGTGTCATCTGGCTGGTGCTGCTCATCGTCATCCTCTATATCGCCCGCTGGCCGGCTCATCGGCTGCTGCGCGGCGCCGGCCGCCTCGTGTACCGGGGTCTGCGGCTTGCCGCCCACGGGCTCACGCGCGTCTCCGAGAAGCTTAGCCAGCGCAACCGCGAGGTGATGCTGATGCAGGCCCGGGAGCACCAGGTGCAGAAGCTGCAGCGGGAGTTCGAGCGGGTGGCGTCTTATGTGAACAAGGATCTCTCCGCTTATCCGGCTCTCAATCGGCAGCTCTCCAGCGTCGGCGCCAAGGTGGAGGAGGACTTCCAGACCTCCGGCGAGGTGCCGCCCATGCCGCCGCCCTGGGTGGATGCGGTGAACGCCATCGCCAAGGTCCCGGCCAACGGCGATCCCATGGTGGCGAACATCCTCAAGAACGTGCAGACCATGCTGGATAAGTCCAGCAAGCAGGCAGTGGAGGCTTACCGCAAGGCCTCGGGCAAGCGCCATGAATTGCTACAGAAGATGCTGCCTATGTGGCGCTACATGAACCGCAAGCTGGACAGCCTGGAGAAGCTGTTCACGGGTCTGGGTGAGCGTACCCAGAAGATAGACCACCAGATCGAACGTCTGGAGGGCATCATCGCCGGCACCGACGAGGTGCAGGAGACCCTCAAATCCTCCGCCGTGACCCAGTCCTTCGTGGCTGCGCTCCTGCTCGCGGTCACCGTGGTGGGCGGCATCATCAACTTCAACCTGATCGCCATGCCCATGTCGGAGATGGTCGGCGGTGCGAGCTACATCGGGCCCTTCAAGGCCTCGGACGTGGCGGCCCTGATGCTCATGGCCATGGAGATCTCCGTGGGTATCTTCCTGATGGATGCGCTGCGTTTCACCCATCTGTTCCCGGCCATCGGCACCATGGAGGAGAAGATGCGCCGCCGGGTGATGGTGCTGATGCTGGTGTTCCTCACGGTGCTGGCCTGCATCGAGGCGAGCCTGGGCTTCATGCGCAACATCCTGGCCGCCGACAAAGAAGCTTTGATCCAGCAGCTGGCCGGCGGCAGTGTGGCCACCAGCGCCGCCTTCCAGTACCGCTGGCTGCCCTCTCTGGCGCAGATGGTATTGGGTTTCATCCTGCCCTTCCTGCTGGCCTGGGCCGCCATCCCCCTGGAGATGTTCGTGCACTCCGGGCGCATCGTGGGTGGGCTCGTGTCCGCGGCGGCCCTGCGCACCTCGGGCTTCATCCTGCGTTTCATCGGCAACCTATTCGATTCCTTGGGCAAGCTCCTGGTGACGCTGTATGACGCGCTGATCTCCCCCATGCTCCTCGGCGAGAAGGCGGTGCGCAGCCTGCGCGCCAGCCATGCCCAGAGCCACAAGAAAGCTGCTTAAGAGAGGTGACCACCATGAAACACCTGTCCGCTGCCTTACTGACCGGCCTCTTGCTGCTGCCGTTGATCACCGCCTGCACCGAGGCCGGCGGCAAGCATGCCCGTGCTGTGTACGTGCTGCTGGACGTGTCCGGCACTTACAACACCAAACTGGATGCAGCCAACCCGGTGATCAATTACCTGCTGGGCACGCTCAACAGCGGTGACAGCATGACCGTGGCCAAGATAGACAGTGGCAGCTTCACCGAGAAGGACATCGTGGACAAGATCACCTTCGACGACCGGCCCTCGGTGGCCAACGAGCAGAAGCGCGTGTTCCGCGCCCGGCTGGACGAGTTCTTCAAGGACCGGCATCCGAGCGCCAGGACCGACGTTAGCGGCGCGCTGTTGCAGGCGGCCGAGGAACTGAACGAGAGCGGTGATGGGCGGCGCTACATCCTGGTGTTCTCGGACATGGAGCAGGATCTGCCCAAGGGCTATGTGCGTGATTCACGCCTGCCGCTGGAAGGTGCCGACGTGTTGGCGGTGGACGTGACCAAGCTGCACACCGACAACGTCAATCCGCAGAACTACCTGGACCGGCTGGACCACTGGCAGAAGGTCGTGACGGAGGATGGCGGGCATTGGCAAGTGGTCAATGACATGGACCGGCTGGACCGAGTGATCAATTAGGTATTGCCACTGAACTTCGGTGGTTCTTTCTTGGCTTCCGCTGCGTCTTCCATGTCCTCGGGCTTCAGATGCTTCGATTCCCGCAGCACGTAGCTGTAGTAATAGACGTAGTAGCCGATCAGGATGAAGAACACGCAGCGGGTCACCGGGTTGTGGTAGATACCGCTGAAGCCGCCGAAATCGCTGGTCGAAGGCATGCTGGTGTTGATAGTCATCACGCTGAAGAACGATGAGGAACGCACTACTACGCTGTAGATGAGGCGGCCGATGAACAGGGCCGATACCACCATGCCGGCATAGGTGTGGGGGATGTAGTAGAGCCGGTCGTCATGCTTCTCGAAGCGGGTGTGCTTGGCGCCCCAGATGCCCAGGGCGACGCCGATGCCGAGACCCACTATCAGCGATAGGGCCAGCACCGTCGAGCTGAACGAGGCCGGCAACAGTAAGAAGCCCACGATGCCCAGGACCCAGATGCGGAAAGTCATGCGCTTGGGGCGCAGGGGCTGCTTGCCGAAGTTGCGGCGGAAGCGGCGGTAGATGAAGAACAGCACCAAGCCGAAGCTGATGGCGGTGCCGAGCAGATGACCGAGGTCCAGGTTCATTCCAATTTCCTTCGTTTCCGTCAGGGCTCTTCGGGGCATAGCAAAAGATTAAGGCCTTCCGGTGTCGTCAGCCGCAATCCTTGCGTATCTTTTTGTATCTCGAGGCCGTGCATGTCCAGCAGGGCAGCGGTCTCTTCCAGCTTGCCGTTGGTGAAAACGAGGGTCGGGCGCGCCTTGGGGCCCGCTTCCTGCAACCCGAGGTTGATGCCGCTCCAGGAGGCCTGGTGATAGGGCGTGACGCCTTCCTCTGGTGGTGTGACGATGAGGCCGAGGGCTTCCCAGAAGTGGGCGCTCTCCGCCCCGCGCCGCACCGGCATGCGGTACTCCAGGAAATAACCGCAGAGAGAGGCTTCCACGTGGGCGGCATGCACCGGGGAATAAGTGCGCGCTTCCAGCAGGGTGACCATCTGGCCGTCCGGGTCCAGGAAGCCCAGTTCGTTGAAATGATGCAGCTCGATGTTGCAGACGGCGAACTCGATGCCCAGTGCCTCGAAGCTGCCCATGCGGCGGGTGAGTTCCGGCAGCACGAAGCTCAAGGCAGGGGAGGCGGCATCCCGCTCATGCAGGCCGAGATACAGCCGTCCATCGGTCATCACCGTATAGGGATGCTTCCAGCTGCTGCCTACCGGCGCTTCGCTGAAACCCAGTTTCCGATAGAACTCGATGGACGCGAGGATGTCGCGGGTCGCGAGGCTGATCTCGAGGAAATCCCCCAGCACGCGCGGCTCCTTAAGATCCGGGACCGTTCAGCTTGGGGATCGCCAGGCTCGCGAGCATGCGCACGTGAGCGTCGCGGGCGTTGAGGGCCGGCACGTAGCGCAACTCCTTGCCGCCCGCGTCGGCGAACGTCTGCGTATAACGCAGGGCGATCTCCTCCAGGGTCTCCAGGCAATCGGCGGCGAAACCGGGGCAGATGACATCCAGCCGTTTCATCCCCTGGGCCGCGTAGTCCTTGAGTAGCATATCGGTGTAAGGCCGCAGCCACTTCGCTGGGCCGAAGCGCGACTGGAAGGCGAGTTGCCACTGGCTGTCCACGAGGCCGAGCCGAGCCGCCAAGAGCGCAGCGGTGGCCCGGCACTGGCTGGCATAGGGATCGCCTGAATCAGAGATCTTCTGGGGGATGCCGTGGAAGGAGACGATGAGCTTCTCGCCGCGGCCCCGCGCGGCCCAATGTTCACGCACGCTCTCGGCTAGCGCATCGATGTAGTCCGCATCGTCGTGGTAGTCATGCACCCATTCGAGGGTCGGCGACCAATCCAGGCGCTGCAGGCATTCGCTCACCGCCGCCAGGGTGGAACCGGAGGTGGCGGCGGCGTACTGGGGATAGAGCGGCAGCACCAGGAGCCGCGTGACACCCGCTTCCTTTAGAGTGGCGAGGGCCGAGCCCAGGGAAGGGTTGCCGTAACGCATGCCCACGGCGAGCGTCACGGGTGCCGCGAGCCCCTTACACAGGAGAGATTCCAGGCGCTTCGCCAGGGCCATGGAGTTCACCAGTAGCGGCGAGCCTTTCGTAGTCCAGATACGCCCATAGGCTTCTGCAGATTTGCGCGGTCGGGTGCGCAACACCAAGCCGTGCAGCAGCGGCAGCCACAGGAGCCTCGGCAGGGTAACCACCCGCGGGTCCGAGAGGAACTCCCGGAGATAACGCCTCAGTGCCTCCGGCTCTGGAGCATCGGGCGTGCCCAGGTTCACCAGCAGCACCCCCGGCGTGCTCTGACGCAGGGCGTGGGCTTTCGACATAAGGGGCCGGGCCTTGTTCATGCATGCATTCTAGCCGACCGCGCCGGTTTTGACGGCAGTGCTATGCTTCCAGGCAAGCGCGGGATCCAGCGCACACCAGGGGTATACAGCCATGCTGAAGGAATTCCGCGAATTCGCCATGCGGGGCAATGTGGTGGACATGGCTGTCGGTATCATCATCGGCGCGGCTTTCGGCGCCATCGTGAAATCCCTGGTGGACGATGTGATCATGCCACCCATCGGCATGCTGCTCGGCAACGTGGATTTCTCCAACCTGTTCGTGGTTCTGAAGGAAGGCGGCAAGGGGGCGGGGCCCTATGCAACCATCGCCGAGGCCCATGTGGCCGGAGCGGTGACCCTCAACTACGGACTGTTCATCAATACGCTCATCAGTTTCATCATCATCGCCTTCTCGGTGTTCATGCTGATCCGCACCATGAACCGCGTGCAGCAGAAGCTGGACAAGCCTTCCAAGGATGTGGCGCCGACCGTCAAGGAATGCCCCTACTGCTTCAGCACCATCAACATCAAAGCGACTCGCTGCCCGAGCTGCACCTCCGATTTAAAGTGATTTTCTTCGAGATGCGCACAATGAAAAGCCCCATAAAGGGGCTTTTCTTTTTCCTACCCAGCTAAGGAAAAAGCTCAAAGCGTCGCGAGCGAAGGCAGGACGAGCCGGACCGCAACAAAGTCATGCCGAGCGTAGCAGCTTTGAGCTAGCGCTCCAGTATGGCTGTGACGCCCATGCCGCCGCCCGTGCAGATGGATATGAGTCCGCGACCTTTACCCCTTTGAGCAAGTATCTTCGCCAGACCACCGAGGATGCGCCCACCGGTGGCGCCGAAGGGATGGGCCAGGGCCACGCTGCCGCCCTTGATGTTGAGTTTTCTGCGGTCGATCGCGCCTAAGGCATCCTTACGGCCGAGCTTGGTGCGGCAATACTCCGCCGATTCCCAGGCCTTGAGGGTGCAGAGCAACTGCGCCGCGAAAGCCTCGTGGATCTCGTAGTAGTCGAAGTCCTGCAGCTTGATACCAGCCTTGTCCAACATCCTTGGCACCGCGTAGGTGGGCGCCATGAGCAGTCCCTCGCGAGGGCCTTGCTGGCCGGCGAAATCCACCCCCGCCGTGGCAGTATGGGTGAGATAGGCGAGTACCGGCAGGTTGTGGGCCTTGGCCCAGTCATCTGAAGCCAAGAGCACGGCCGAGGCCCCATCCGAGAGCGGCGTGGAGTTGCCGGCGGTGAGGGTGCCTTTGCCGCTCTTGCGGTCGAAGGCGGGCTTGAGCTTCGCGAGCTTCTCGAGCGTGGTGTCGGCCCGCACGTTATTGTCCATGGTGGCGCCGTGGAACGGGGTCACCAGGTCGTTGTAGAAGCCTTCCTTCCAGGCCGCCGCCGCCTTCATGTGGCTCTCGTAGGCGAGTTGGTCTTGAGCTTCGCGAGTGATGCCCCATTCCTGGGCCATGAGTTCGCAGGACTGGCCCATGTTGAGGCCGGTGCGGGATTCGGTGACGCCCGGCAGGTGCGGCTTGAGATCGCTGGGCCGCCAGCCTAACCAGGGTGCGGCACGCTGACCGAAGCTCTTGCCGCGAGCGCTCTTCAGCAGGATCTGCTGGAAGTGGCGGCCGAAGACGATGGGCACGTCGCTCGCCGTGTCCACGCCGCCCGCGATGCCGGATTCGATCTCGCCGACAGCGATGCGCGCCGCGATCTCGGCGGCGGTGGAGAGCGAGGTGCCGCAGGCACGATCGGAGTTGTGGCCCGGCGTATGCACGTTGAGGCCGCTGGACAGCACCGCCTCGCGCGCCATGCTCCAGTCGCGGGAGTGCTTCATCACCGCGCCGGCCACTACGTCGCCCAGGATCTCGCCCTTGAGGTTGTATTTCTCCACCAAGCCGGTGACGGCGGCGGTGAGCATCTCCATGTTGCCGATGTCGGCGTAGCTGGTGAAGAGGCGGCAGAAGGGGATGCGGTTGCTGCCGACGATGGCGACGGGGCGGATGGTCTGGGCCATAAAACCTCCGGAGGCGATGCGGATGGCGGAGTAGCAGGGGAGAGTTATGATGCCACAGCCGCAGAGCCGGTGCGAAGTTGCTATGATTCGCCGCTGAAACGCAGTCCTGGTGACGTCCCTTCCATGTCTGCCACCCCGTCACATCCAAGCTGCTGGCCCGCCGCGAAGAGCGAGGCGCTGGCCATGCTCGCGATCGGCGGCCCGATCATCGTGCACAACCTGGCGATGGTGGGCATGGGCCTCACCGACGCGGTGATGGCCGGCCTCCTGGGCTCCAAGACGCTCGCGGCGGTGGCGGTGGGCTCCAACATCTGGGCGCCGGTGTTCCTGTTCGCCATGGGCGTGATCATGGCCCTGTCGCCCACCGCTTCGCATCTGTACGGCGAGGGCAGGCAAAGGGACATCGGCCGTTACGTGCGGCAGATGGCCTGGCTCTCGCAACTCATCGGCTGGGGCGGCTTCCTGCTGCTGCGTCATGCTGAGCCGTTCCTGCGTTACATCCACATCGAACCGGAGATCGTGCCCACAGCCGCGAGCTACATGCATGCCCTCGCCTGGGGCATGCCGGGTACCTGCCTGTACCAGACCCTGCGTTTCACCAGCGAAGGCATAGGCCGCACCCGCATCATGCTCGCTGTGGCAGTCGGTGCTTTGCTGGTGAACGGCGTGCTGGACTACGTGCTCATGTACGGCAAGTTGGGGCTCCCGGCCCTGGGAGCTACCGGCACCGGTTATGCCACCGCCATCACCCTCTGGCTCATGTGCGGCGCACTCCTTCTATATGTGGGGCGTCGCGCCTATTACCGGCCCCTGCAGATCTTCAGCCATTTCGAGTGGCCCAACTGGCACCTGCAGCGCGAGCTCCTGTGGCTGGGCGTACCCATCGCCATCGGCATCTTCATGGAGTCCAGCCTGTTCGCCGGAGTGGGCCTCTTGATGGGCACGCTGGGCACCGACATCGTGGCGGCCCACCAGATCGCGCTCAACTACGCCTCCTTCGTGTTCATGGTACCCATGAGCATCTCCTTCGCCATCTCGGTGCGCGTGGGCCATGCCCTCGGGCGCGGCGATCGGGCCGAAGCGCGTCTCGCGGCCTTCACCGGCATGGGCGTGTGCGCCTGCTTCGAGGTGCTGTCGGCTTTGAGCATGCTGCTCATACCGCGGCTGATTGTCAGCGTCTATACGCGTGACGCGGCGGTGGCCGGCATCGCCGTGAGCCTGCTCTACATGGGTGCCTTGATGCAGATATCCGACGGCCTGCAGGTGAGCGCCATGGGCGCGTTGCGCGGCTACAAGGACACCCGCGTGCCCATGCTGTTCACGGTGCTGGCTTACTGGTGCGTGGGTTTCCCCCTGGCCTGGACGTTCGGCATCCCGCTGCATCTCGGGCCGCAGATGATCTGGGCCGGCTTCATCGCCGGCCTCACCGTGGCTGCCGTGTTCCTGGTCTATCGCCTGGTGCGCTTGAGCCGAGTACGTACGCGGGTGTCGGCAGCGGGAACCGCCACCCCCTGAAGTGGGTCTCAATATGCAGGCTCGTGCTTGCATGGGGCCCGACCCTCCGTTAGCCTCTCGCAACCCATCGCCCCAGGAGATCCCCGTGGCACAAGGCAAACTGCGCAAAGACGCCGGTCTCATCGGCCTGTTGTTCGCGGGACTGAGTTCCACCATCGGCTCCGGCTGGCTGTTCGGGCCCATGAAGGCGGCCCAGATCGCCGGCCCCTTGAGCATCGGCTCCTGGGCCATCGCGGCCCTCGTGGTCGGCCTCATCGCCATGGTGTATGCCGAGCTCGGGCCGCTCTTCCCGCGCAGCGGCGGCCTGATGCACATCAGCGTCATCAGCCACGGGCGTCTCGTGGGACGTATCTGGAGCTGGATACTGTTCCTGGCCTATGTGACCATCGCGCCGGTGGAGGCCATGGCGGTTGTGACCTACGCCAACGGCTATCTACCCGGCATGGTGAGCCCGGAGACGGGTCTGCTCACCGCTACAGGTGTGGCGGTGTCCGTGGGCGTACTAGGCGCCTTCGTGCTGCTCAACTTCCTGATCCTGCGCCTCATCCTCATGCTCAACACCGTGGCCACCTGGATCAAGGTGTGCGCACCCATCGGCACCATCATCGTGCTGCTGACCTTCTCCCATCATCCCGAGAACCTCTCGGTACCGGCCCACGCCACGGGTGATGTGACCAACATGTTCATGGCCATCTCCACCGCCGGCGTGTTCTTCTCGCTGTTCGGGTTCACCCAGGCCATCCAGCTCGCGGGCGAGACCGATAACCCCGGGCGCAACATACCCATCGCCGTGATCGGCACCATCGCCACCGCGGCGGTGATCTTCGTGCTGGTGGAATACGCGTTCGTGGCGGCGGTGCCGCCGGCGCAGCTGGCGCAATCCGGCTGGGCGGGCTTGAGCTTCAGCGGCACCTCGGGCGTGATGGCTTCGGGTCCCATGGCGGGCCTCGCCATGACCTTAGGGATATCCTGGTGGGCCGTGGCCTTGTATGCGGATGCCATCATCTCGCCCGCCGCCTGCGGCTACATCTGGACCACCGCCACGGCGCGGGTGGTCATGGCTGCCTCGGAAGAGGAGTACGCACCGAAGGACCTGAAGAGCATCAACAAGAACGGCACCCCCTGGACCGCGCTGATCCTGTCCTTCGTGGTGGGCTGTTTGTTCTTCTTCCCCTTCCCCAGCTGGCAGAAACTCGTCAACTACGCGTCCTCGGCCACGGTGTTGTCCTACGGTATCGGTTGCGTGGTGCTCCTGCGCCTCAGGCATGTGATGCCCACCGTCAAACGGCCGTTCCGTCTGTGGGCCGCGTGGCTCATCGCGCCGGCGGCCTTCATCGCCTCGAACTTCGTGATGTTCTGGGCGGGCTTCGGCACCATCAACATACTGTTCATCATGTTGGCGGTGATCCTCGCCCTCTATGCGGTGCGTTACCTGTATCTCTATATACAGGGCACGGAGCCGGAGGAGGACGCGGGTAACGCCTGGTGGCTGGCCCCGTATTTCGGCGGCATGTGGCTCCTGAGCTATCTCGGTCCCGTGGAGATGGGTGGCACCGGCACCTTCAACATATACACCGGCATGTCCGCCGTGGCGGTGTTCAGCATGATCGTGCTGTTCATCGCGCTCGGCACGGGCGTGAGCCCGGCCCGGGTCAAGGCGTATTATTCGGCGACGGTGAAAGCGGATAAGTGATCCGCTGTGGGCATAGGATGCTCATGGATATCAGCATACGGAGCCGGATGCAGCATCAGACCGGCTGGCGACCGGATCCCCGGGCGAGCCTCGCCCTGGCGTTCGGCGCGGCTGCGCTCCTGTCCTTGGCATTCCTGGGGCTGTTGTATAAGCCGCTGACGGCAGACACGGATCGCAGGCCCTTCAGCCTTTCCCTGGCGGCGGCCCCGTCCGTTCACCGGGCCCTTGATACCCATAAGACGGCGCGCCGCCTGCAAGCGCAGCCGGCCATCGCCTTGCCGCCCCATACAGAACCTGTGCCGTCCGCCCTGGATCTCGCCACCTTGCAGCTGCAAGTGGATGCTGCTGTGCGTGAAGCCGTGCAAAGCCAGGGCGCTACAGGCCCTTTCCTGCAACCGCTGACGCAGAAGTACGACGAGCTGGATAAGGCGCTACGGGCGCCCGCTAGACCTGCGACCCTGAAGCAAGGAGAGAGCTATCGCACCGTCTATGGAGGGACCATCCTGAAATCCGGCGATGGTTGCACCGCGGAACAGGAGGTGCAGACGGGCGTGACGCCCGCCAACCACACCACGGTGGGCTTCATGGTGCCCTGTCCGGGTGAGTACCACCCCAGCATGGCGGATCAGTTATCGGAATGGGCGAAGAAGATCCGGAGAGAACATCTGCCGCCGCCGCGTTGAGCAGCGGCTTTTAAGTCCGCATCCCCACGCCTTTATTCATGAGATACAGACTGAAGGAATACAGCGCCACCAGGAACAGCAGGATGATGGTGTAGGCGGTATAGATGTCTATATCCGACTTGCCTAGGATGCCGTAGCGGAAGGCGTTCACCATATAGAGGATGGGGTTGCCCAGGGATATCGTCTGCAGGCTCTGGGGCAGCATGTGTATGGAATAGAACACGCCGCCGAGATAGGTGAGCGGGGTGAGCACGAAGGTCGGGATGATGGTCACATCGTCGAACTTCTTGGCGAATACCGCGTTGATGAGCCCGCCCAGGGCGAACACGATGGACGTGAGCACCACCACCGAGAGGGTGATGAGCGGGTGCACCACGTGCAGGTTGGTGAAGAACAGCGCCACCACCGTCACCAGCGCACCTACCAGGAGGCCGCGCAGCACGCCGCCTGCCACATAGCCCATGATGATGTAACTGTTGGGCAGCGGCGAGACCATGAGTTCCTCTATATGCCGGCCGAACTTGGCGCCGAAGAACGAGGACACCACGTTGGTGTAGGCGTTGGTGATGACCTGCATCATGATGAGACCCGGAGCGATGTAGGAGATGTAGTCGTATCCGTCCATGGTGCCTACGCGCCCACCGATGAGCCTGCCGAAGATGATGAAGTAGAGGGTGGCCGTGATGGCCGGCGGCACCAGGGTCTGCACCCAGATGCGCAGCACGCGGCGGAACTCCCGCACCACGATGGTATTGAAGCCGATGAGGTTCTCGCTGAAACGGTTGGTGCGCATCAGCCTTTACCTTCCACCAGACGTACGAACAGCTCTTCCAGCCGGTTCACCTTGTTGCGCATGCTGAGCACCGGTATGCCGGCTTTGGTCAGCAGCTCAAACAGCCCATTGATGTCCTGGGTCTTGCTCACTTCCACTTCCAGGGTGGTCTCATCCACTTGGTTCAGGCTATAGCCCTCCACCTTGGGCAGCTGCGTGAGCGGGTTGCGCAGGTTGAGCACGAAGGTCTCGGTGTGCAGCTTGGCCAGCAGGTCCTTGGTCGAACCCTGCTCGATGATGGTGCCGTGATCGATGATGGCCACGCGCCGGCACAGGGTCTCCGCCTCTTCCAGGTAATGGGTGGTGAGGATGATGCTGATGCCTTCCTTGTTGATCTTGCGCAGGAAGTCCCACATGGAGCGGCGGATCTCGATGTCCACGCCAGCGGTAGGCTCGTCCAGGATCAGTAGACGGGGTTCATGCACCAGGGCGCGGGCGATCATCAGGCGGCGCTTCATGCCGCCGGACAGGGTGCGCGACATGTCGTTGCGCTTCTCCCAGAGAGAGAGCTGCTTCAGGTATTTCTCGGCGCGTTCCTTGGCCAGCGGCCGCGGGATGCCATAGAAGCCCGCCTGGTTCACCACGATGTCGAAGACCTTCTCGAACTGGTTGAAGTTCAGCTCCTGCGGCACCAGGCCGATGCAGGACTTGGCTACTTCCAGTTCCCGGTCTATGTCATGGCCGAACACCGCGACTTCACCGCCGGTCTTGGTCACGAGCGAGGTGATGATGCCGATGGTGGTGGTCTTGCCGGCGCCGTTGGGGCCGAGCAGGGCGCAGAACTCGCCTTCCTCCACCTCGAAATCGATGCCTTTGAGCGCTTGGACGCCGTTCTTGTAGGTCTTGGTCAGGTTATGGATGGAGAGGGCTTTCATGCCGATCTATGGATAGCAATGCGGGATGGCGGGTTCGCGAAGGGATAAGATGATAGCACGCTGAACCTGGACTAATAAGAAGGCCCGCGGTGGGTAACCACCGCGGGCCTGGATCAACAAGGAGATCCTAAGGTCTTGCCGGTTACGGGTGCTTCAAGCAGAGCTGGAAGCTGCCGCTGCCGGAGTAGGCGTAGATATCCCACTCGTAGTAGCCGCTCGTACCGTTGTAGTTGATGGTCTCGCTGGACGTGCTGCCCGTGGACGCGCCCACCACCTGCCAGCCCGAGCGGGAGTTCCACTTGTACAGGTACAGGTCATAGTCCGTACCTGACGGGCCACTCAGCAGGCCGGAATTCACCCCGGTCACACTGGTGTGATAGTAGGTGTTGTTCGGCTCGTACACGTCATTGCCCTGCGTGATGTTACCGGTGTACTTGGTGTAACCGGTCGGGCATCCGCCGGTGCTCACCGGGTTCACCGTGACACTCTCGGTGGCGGTGTTCGACACGTTGCCGGCGCTGTCGGTCGCGTGGAACGTGAAGGAATCACTGCCCGAATAGCCTGTGGCCGGCGTGTAGGTGAAGGCGCCAGTGGACAGGTTGTTGATGGTCACCGTGCCGTGGGCCGGGTTCGTCACCACCGCGAAGCTCAACGCATCACCGTCAGTGTCGGACGCGGACAGCGTGCCGTTCACTGCAGTGTTCTGGTTGGTGCTCACCGAGTCGTTGTTGGCTGTCGGTGTGGCGTTCACCGTCGAGGTCACCGTCACACTCTCGGTGGCGGTGTTCGACGCGTTACCGGCGCTGTCGGTCGCCTTGAACGTGAACGAATCACTGCCCGTGTAGTTGGTGGCGGGCGTGTAGGTGAAGGCGCCGGTGGACAAGTTGTTGATGGTCACCGTGCCGTGGGCCGGGTTCGCCACCACTGCGAAGCTCAAGCTATCGCCGTCCGTATCCGAGGCCGACAAGCTGCCGTTCACAGCCGTGTTCTCGGCAGTGCTCACCGAACCGTTGGTCGCCGTAGGCGTGGCATTGCCGCCGCCCCCGCCGACGATCGCATGCGAGATAGCGCAGTTGTTGGTGTCGTTGGACCAACTGGCCTGCTCAGTGAACGTGCCGGTGCCCATGATGATGTTGGCGGCACCGCCGGCGGAACCCGCAGCGATCCAGGCGCACTCGTCGGAGTTCTCCTGGCCGTTGAAGGATGAACCGGTCTGGTTGGTCCAGCCGCCGGCCGGGAACTGATCGGACATGGTCTCATGCCACTCGTGGCCGAGCGTCATGGTCCAGCCATCCAGGGTGCCGGGGCTATTCACGAAGCCCACGCCGCAACCGGCGCCGGAATCCATGTTGTAGGGCTGGTTGCTGAAGGCCAGGTCGCCGACCGAGGAAGTGGCTGAACCACCGGTGAGCGTGGTGTCGCCGTTCCAGTCGTGCCATGCGCAGTACTGACCCTGATAGTTATCGGGGTTGGTGCCGTGTGGCGACAGGATCACGTAATACGCATAGCGGTTGGACGCCGCCGTGGTATTGCCGAAGTGCTGGGCGGCCTTGATCGCTTCCAATGCCAGCTGATGGCCGCTCGCCGTTGCCGGCGAGGACACGGTGTTGTCTTCCCAGACGCCGGAGAGCACGCCGCCCGACTGGTAAGGCACGAAACTGGCGTTCGAAGGGCAACTCACCGCCCCGGAGGAGACGTTGGGACCGTCGCACCACTGGGTGAGATCGGCAGACCACAGTTCGCTGCCAGTGCCGATGCCCTTGAACATCATCTGCGCGACCGGCGCACCGCCGTCCGGATCACCCGAGAAAGTCGCGTTACCGTTGGAGTCTGTGCCTTGGGTGCCCCATTGGCTGCCGTAGAACACCAGATAGACCTTGACCTTGCTGCTCACCACGCCGACGTTGCCCTGGTTGCTGCTGTTCGTGCCGCCTCCATAGCTCAACGTCTCTGTACCGGTGGCTGCCGCCTTTGTCGCGTTAGCCTTTTCCCACTGCTTCATCTTCTCGTGCACCGCACGGTGCGGGATCACGCCGTGGCGGTAAGGGTGCCCGTATGCAGGTGAATACGGGTTACGGACCTGATTGCCGCTGTAGTCGACCTTACTTTTCGTATGGTCGTTCGCCAAGGCGGTGCCAAGCGTAAGGCCCAGCACAGCCGCGGCTATGGCCGTTTTCGACAAAAGAGACTTCATAAGACCCCCAAGTTGTGGTGTAGCGTCCTGTACGCGTCGTCCCGCGGTTTGATGCGCGGACCGCACGCAAGGTACATGTGTAAAAAGACTCCGCGCGGAGTGCCGCCCGGGATGGGTGACATATGATCTCCGTGCGGCCGTGTCGCTTGAGACCACGGCGCGCGTGCAAAGCCATGACGTAAGTGGCCGGTGAACCCGGGCAAAATCCTTTTCTCACCGGGCACCTCCCTATTCCCCTAGGAAAGCGCCGACCACAGCGATTGACTATAGTTGACCAGGGAAGCATTGACAGGCGGTTTTGACAGAATGAGCCACGAATTAAATTCGGCGAAATCGCGAATCGTTTTGTGAATCTGCGGCGGGGTTTTCTGCGTATCAGTAAGGCATCGGGCATTACATAAGCGAGGGGGAAGCAATCATGCGCTTGCTGCTGAAACTCATCTTCATCACCGTCTTCGTGGTGATGGTCGCGGCCAACGTCCGCGCTGCGTTGGCCATGAACATCCTGGATTCATTCCCCTTGTTCAGCATCAACCCCTGGGCGGTGGCCACGCTGTACGACGCCTACTGCGGCTTCCTGACTTTCTATATATGGGTGGCTTACAAGGAGCGGGCGCTGTGGTCCCAGGCCCTATGGTTCGTCCTCATCATGGGCTTGGGCAACATGGCCATGTCGGCCTACGCCCTGCGGGAACTCTTCAAGCTGAAACCCGATGAGCCCCTGTGGAACATCTTGCAGCGGCGCGCTGCATGAGCTTCAGGGACAACAAGCTGACGCGGCTCATACTGGGGCTGCTAAGCCAGGGCATCACGCCCCACAAGATCGCGCTCACGGTGGCTTTGGGCGTGGTGCTGGGAGTCATGCCCTTGATCGGTGCCACCACCACCCTCTGTGCGGTGGTGGCGCTCGTCCTCGGCTTGAACCTGCCGCTCATCCAGCTCATCAACTACATCGTCTATCCGCTGCAGTTCTTGCTGCTCATCCCCTTCGTGCAGGCAGGCCAGTGGCTGTTCCGGCAGCCGCCGCTGCCGTTTTCCCTCGCGGACATCAAGCACAAGATAGACAGCGGCCTGTGGAAGGCCATCGTGGACTTGTGGGGCTACACACTGCATGGCCTCGTGGCCTGGTTGATCCTGGGAAGCCTGTGTGGCTTCCTCATCTATGCCGCGCTGCTGCCGCTGCTGAAACGTCCGGCGACGAAGCAGGCTTGAGGCTCATTCCACCGGCATGCCCGGCGGCTGCTTGGTGAAATCCTCCGGCGAGGCGTCCCGGGTGAGGCGGTACACGCCCTCCCGTACGAAGCGCCGCAGCACCACGTCCACCAACGTCGTCTGGTTCGGCTTGATGAAGTTCGCGAGGTTCTCAGGCGTAGCGGCCAGCACTGCCGGCTGATAGAGCACGAAGCCATCCTGGGGGAAGGGGATGACCCGCAGCCCCAGGCTGGTGCAGGGCTTCAGAGCCGCGCGCAGTTCCTTCCCCTTATATATGACCGGCGGCGCACCGGTCATGCGCGCGTGGTTGATGTAATAAGTGATGCTGCCTGGATCCAGGTGGTTGCGCTGCCGGTCTATGAAGAACCCGGGTGGGATGTGGTTGGGGTTACCGGCGGGGCCCGCCGTCAGCACCACATCGAAATCCTTGATGGCGTTGCCCTGGTCATCTCGCACCCGGAACTGGAGCATGCAGCAGGGATCGTGGATCGCCTGATGTTCGAAAGCCATGAAGCCGCTGCGGTCCTCCACCTGCTCCCGGGCCTGGGTCTCGGCGGTGAGGGCACTGAAGGCGTCGAACAGCTGCGCATAGCCCGGCATATCCTTGACCGCGAGGCATTGCAGGATGGCGCTGATGGTGGGATGCGGCTGATCCTTGGGTGGCACGCTGCGCATGATGCCCATACGCACATCCGAATGGCACAGCCCCGGTAGCACCGCGAAAGGCACCGCAGGCGAGACCTCGGGTTTGTCGGCCACGAGCTGTGGCGCGCTGAAGCCTAAGCGCGATTTCTTGTCCGGCATCGCCGCCTGCTGCTCCAGCCTTATATGGGTGAAGTTCAGGTTGGCGGCGGACACCCGTACCGCGCCGTCGGAGCCGGTCTCGCCGGTGTAGCTGTTCACGAAATCGTAGAGCGCCGGATCGTGGGATTGACCCGTGAGCACGAAGGGGAACACGCCGGCACTGCCGATGAACTGCACGCCCTGTTCCAGCCATTGCAGGTTGAGGGCCGTGCTCGGGGCGCTGCCGAGTTCCAGCCAGTCAAGCACGCCGGTGCCCACTTCCACGCCGTCGAACCAGGCGCTGCGCAGGCGGGAGAGCTTGGAGAGACCGAGCTGCACCAGGGCCGAACCGAAGTTAGCCGGCGCCAGCATGATGAGATGACTCAAGGGCGTCTCGAGCATGCCCCTGGCGAGGTAGTACTGCTGCAGCCAGGCACGGATCACCGGGCCGCCGGTGGAATGGGTGATGCAGGCGAAACGCTGGCCGCGGGCGAGGGCGTCACCCAGTTCGTGTTCCAGGGCCGCCTGGAAGGCCCGGGCGATGTCCGGCAGGGTGACTTCGTTGTGGAAACTTATGTACTCGGACAGCCATATCTGGCGCACGTCCAGGTCCAGCTCCGGGCTGCGCTTGGCTTCGCGCTTCAAGCGCTCCGGCAGGCCGCCGTAGCTGTCGGTATTCCGCACGCTCCAGCCGTGCACCAGGATCACGATGCGTTTCTGGCGGGCCATGCTGCTCCTTCAAGATGACAGCCCTGTGGCTTGAAAGTCGTCGTCCCGGACCATATTACTGAGTTGGCGACCAAATGGCGCATATTTTCGCCAGCTCAGTAAAGCGGCCCAGGGACGGGCCGCACGCCGCGCTGGCGCGGCGGAGCCGGGGTTGGATTGACTCCAACCCCGGCGATTCAAATACTACATAGGATGTGTAGTATTTGAAGTTCCAATCGGCATGCAAGCAGGGCGCCGCGTCCCGCGGGCGCGTTATGATTGACGGGGTCCAGGCCTCATACAACGGGGAACAGCACCATGAGCATGCAGCGTTTCTTCACCCGCGCCTTCGGTTTTGGCGCCATGGCCGCCCTCATGCTGGCCCTGGCCGGCTGCGGCATCAATAACATCCCGACCCAATATCAGCAGGTGCAAGGCGCCTGGGCCCAGGTGCAGAACGAATACCAGCGCCGTGCGGACCTCGTGCCCAACCTCGTCTCCACAGTGAAGGGCTATGCGACCCATGAAGAGAAGGTGCTCACCGAGGTGACCGACGCCCGTGCCCGGGTCAGCCAGACCCAGATCCCGGCCAACATCCTCAGCAATCCCCAGGCTTTCAAGCAGTTCGAGCAGAACCAGGCCACGCTGTCCGGCGCCCTCTCGCGCCTCATGGTGGTCACAGAGAACTACCCTAACCTGAAGGCGAATGAGAACTTCCTCGCCCTGCAGTCTCAGCTCGAGGGCACCGAGAACCGCATCGCCGTGGCACGCCGCGACTACATCCTGGCGGTGCAGCAGTACAACACCGAGCTCACCACCATCCCGGGTCGCTGGTACCGCTCCATGTTCTACGGCGACAAGCAGCCGCTGCAGAACTTCGCAGCCGACCAGACATCGCAGGCAGTGCCACAAGTGAAGTTCTGATCACCGCATGATCCACCGACTCAACCTCCTGTCCGCCGCGCTCTTCAGCGCGGCGGTTTTCTTTTCCGGCACGGCCTTCGCTGCGGATGCCGGCATGCCCGCCTTCCCGGCCCTCACGGGCCCGGTGGTGGACAGCGCGGGCCTCCTCTCGGCGGATGCCCATAACACCATCACCCAGAAGCTCGCCGCTTATGACCAGAGCAGCGGCAACCAGCTCGTCGTGGTCACGGTGCCCACCCTGAATGGTTATCCCATCGAGCAGTGGGGTTACCAACTGGGTCGCCAATGGGGCATAGGCGAGAAGGGCAAGAACACCGGCGCCATCCTCATCGTGGATTCAGGCGAGCATCAGCTGCGTATCGAAGTGGGCTATGGTCTCGAAGGCACGCTCACGGATGCCCAGAGCGATGACATCATCCGCAACGTCATGGTGCCCCGGTTCAAGCAGGGGGATTACGCCCAGGGCATCAGCGACGGCGTGGACGCCATCCTCGCGGTGCTGGGTGGCGACAGCGATGCCACCCCGCAACAGACCCGGCGCGATCATTCCTCCACGCTCTTCCTCATGCTCTTCCTGGGCTTCATGCTCATCCGCGTGTTGAGCGCGGGCTTCTTCCCGGGCCGACGCAGCGGGCTTTGGGGCCTCATCGGCCTCTGGGGTCTCACCGGCGGTTTCCGCGGCGGTGGATTCGGGGGTGGCGGCTTCGGAGGCGGCGGCGGTTTCTCGGGTGGCGGCGGCTCATTTGGGGGCGGCGGCGCCTCAGGCAGTTGGTGAACCATGTACATCCGATTCACTGACGCAGATCGCCAGAAGATCACCGCCGCCATCCATGCGGCAGAACAGAAGACCAGCGGCGAATTCGTGGCGCTCGTGGCTCGCTCCAGCGATCACTACATCGCCGCTATGCTGCTCTGGGCCGGAGGCCTCGCTCTGCTGGTGCCGGGCGTGCTCCTCCTCCTGCCGTTGCACCTGCGCTTCATGCAGATCTATCAGCTGCAGCTCCTCACGTTCATCGGCCTCGCGCTGGTATTCGAACTCATCCCGCGACTGCACTTGGCGCTCGTGCCCCGGGCGGTGAAGCACCATCGGGCGAGCCTGCTCGCCCATGCCCAGTTCTATGAGCGGGGGGTGCATCTCACCCGCGAGCATTCCGGCGTGCTGTTCTTCGTGTCCCTCGCGGAGCGCTATGTGGAGATCGTTGCGGACAAGGGCATCCACGAGAAGCTGGGCGAAGCGCACTGGCAGAAAGTGGTGGACACTTTCCTGGGCCAGGTGCAGAAGGGTGCGGTCACGGAAGGTTTCGTGGCGGCCATCACCGAGTGCGGCGCCGCCATGGCGGAGCATTATCCGGCGAAGCCGGGCGATGCCGACGAACTCTCGGACGGATTGATCGAGATCTGACTAGCTGTTCTTGTTGGTATGGGCGGAGCGGTTGGTGGTGTCCTGCTCCAGGTCCCGCATGAAGGCCTGGATGAAATTCCTCATGGCTACCGGCGCATAGTCCAAGGCCGTCTGGCCGCCGGCAGAACGCATATCCACCTTTGCACCTGCCGCGATCAACATGGCTGCGAGGTCGCGGTTACGCGGGTTCCAGGCCATGGTCACCTGCATGATTGGGGTGCGATGGGTGCCGGGCATGGCCAGGTTCGGATCCCAGCCGGCGTCCAGGAGGTTCTTCACCCTGCGCATGCTCTCGTCCGAGTGGTCGTCCACCAGCTCATATAAGAGCTGTTCCTTGCTGCCGAAGGGCAGCCAGAGAGGCACGTTGCGCCGCACCGCGGCGCGAGTGGCGAAGGCGCTGTCCAGGATGGCGTAGCCCACGGCCTTCGCATGAGGGCCGTTCAGCAGTATCTCCAGTTCCACCTGGGTCTCGGGTTTGTCGTGGGCGCAGGCATCCAGCGCACGCGCCGTGATCTTGGCCGCGTTGCGATTGCGCATGTCCTGGATGTCGGTGTTGTCCACACGGGTCCTTGTGGTTGGTGCTCCAGCTCAAGTATAGACATAAGCTGGCGTGGGAACCGGCGGTAAGCTTGCTTGCGACTGGCGGAACCACTGGGTTGGATGATGCGGAGTGTACAAAATATCTGCAGGATGGCTTAAATCCCCGGAGGGCGGGATCGATCGGCGACGGAAAGAGGTTTAGTTCAGGGATGCGGTACGTTCTTGATGGCGCCGCTCTTCACATAGGCGATGAGGTTCTTGGCCTGCTGGTCGTTTGGGAAGTCACTGGAATATTGCTGCAGGCAGACGAGCCCCTTCTGATCCTGGCCCATCGCCAGGAAGGTGATGCCCAGGGTGTAGTTGGCTTTCTTCTCCCCCAGGTCCACCGCTTTCTGCAGGTAGGGGATGCTCTTAGGCCGCAGGATGTCGTTGGCCGCCAGGAACGAGCCGTACTGGAAGTTCGTGAGAGGGTCATCGGGGGTGCGGGCGATGAGCTTCTGGTAGAGCGCCATGGCCTGCGGACCCGAAGCTGCGAAACCGAGTTTATAGGCGAGGTCGTAAGCATAGGCTTCGCGGCGCAGGATGTTCACGTCCACCGAGTCGCCAGTGTCCAGCTCGCTCAGCACAGAGGCCAGACGCCGCAGCTTGTCCGTGACGTCAGCCCGCTGGTCGTCGTTGTCGAACTGGGTGGGGTAGGCGTCCGCATGTCCGGCGATCACGCCGAGGAAATAATCGATCACCGTCACGTTCAGGGAATTGACCGCCTTTCCCTGCACATCGGTGGTGGTGACCACAATATCGCTGAGCTTGTACTTCCAATGGATGGCCGCAGCTGCGGCTTGCGGCGCAGGATCTGCGGCATAGGCAGTGATAGCGGCAAGCATGCACGGCAGCGCGAAGACGAAAACCAGGGATTTAAGCACGGGTATCCACTCCAGGATCTTGAACTCGCTCAGATGCGGCCGGAGTTCTCCAGCATGTCCAGACCCTTATGCAGGTCCGCACCCAGGTTCTTCTCTTCCGCCAGGAACTGCACCGTGGTCTTGTCGAGTTTCGCGTGGGCCTGGATCACCAGTGCATCCCAATGCTTGGGGCTCTGGCCGTCCTTGCCCAGCCACAACACGGCCTTCAGTTCCGCCAGCTGTTCCAGGTCGAAACGCACCAGCATCCCCACCACCTTATCCAGCTCGCCACCCTCGGCATAGCCGATGAGCTCGCGCAGTTGCTGGGGTTTCAGGGCCTTCATGGGGGGCTCGCTTTCTTATGACAAGAGGGCAGGGATGTTAAGACTAGCGCAAATCCGGGTCCAGAGTCAGAAGGTATAAGGTTTGCGGCCAGGGAATGGCCGCACGCAGGGCAATCGCCATGCGATTGCCCTGGCGGAGGAAAGTACGGATTCACTCCGGACTTTCCGAGTCTGAAAAGGCCAGGGTACGGCGCTAAGCGACGGACGGGCGGCCACGGAAGGCCGGCCCGGACCTGCGCACATCACAAGGAGGGAGGGTGCGCAGGGCCTTTTTCAGACATAGATTCAGAGGCCTTCCAGGCCGGCGGGGGGTGTGGTGGCCTTCTTGTAGCCCTTGGGCCGTATGGCCACGGTGTTCTTGATAAGGGTGCAAAGGGTCCCGTCCGTGAGGTAATAGCCGTATTCGAAGGTAGGCGTGGCCCGGCCCTTGGTCTTCAGCTCCTCGGCCACGGCGGCCTCCTGCTCCGCGGACATGGCGAAGCGCAGCTCGAGATCGGTGTTGCCGCCCTTCTGGAAGTCCACGCTCATGGCCCGGGTCCAGACCGAATGCCCCGGGAAGACCCGCGAGCAGGCGATGGCGGCGATGGGGTCCGCGAGGGAGGCCTGGTAGCCGCCGAACATCACGCCGCCGGGGTTACGGGAGATACTGTTCAGCGGCAGGCGGATGCGCACCCGCCGCCAGCCGTCACCGATCTCCAGCACCTTGATGCGCATCATGAAGAACGGCGGATAGAGCTCGAAGCGGCGCCCTTCCGAGAGGAACTTCAGGTTGGCAATGATGCGTAATAGACCCATAATCGTTGAATATTACACCCAGGCCAATTAGACATTAGGAGCTATCACAAGCTGCATAGTCTCAGCAGGGCTTGCCGCATGCGGCAAGCGGGCGGACAGGATGTACGCCCCGGCCCGTGAGCGGAGCAGGACAGCGAAGCGAAACGGGCACGAAGTTCCTTTAATCTCACGCTTGCACGAGGCTCATCATGCGGACTATCCAAAGCTGGCTCGACGAATATAGCGTGAGCCATCGGGATCCGGTGAATAAAAGTATCCACTGGATATGCGTGCCGCTCATCATGCTGAGCGCTTTGGGGTTCCTCTGGGGCGCAGCGCGACCGGAAGCCTTCGCCACCTTCGGGCCTTATGCCAACTGGGCGACCCTCGCCATCCTCGCGTCGCTCATCTATTACGCCCTGCTCTCGCCGCGCCTCGCCGCCGGCATGCTCATCGTGAGCGCCGTCATGTGCGCCGTGCTGGAGGGACTCTCGGCGCTGCCCTGGCCCCTGTGGTGGACCTGCCTCGCCATCTTCGTGGGTGCGTGGGTAGGCCAGTTCATCGGCCACAAGATAGAGGGACGCAAGCCCTCCTTCTTCAAGGACCTGCAGTTCCTGCTCATCGGACCCGTGTGGTTGCTGGCGGATGCGTATAAGAGGCTCGGATTCGCTTATTGATACGGATGAAAAGCCACGCGGTCGCAAGACCGCGTGGCTTTTATTTTCTAGTCAGTGTTTGACCAGCGCGCCCAGAGGACTGAGGTTCATCTGCTTATATAGAGACTGAGCCCGCGCCAGATCGTCACCCTTCACGTCCACGATCACGAGCTGCACACCTACGCCCACGGGGCGATCCAGAGGCGTCTTGATGTCCACGGATCGGTCCTTGATTTCCTTGCCCGTCGCATCCTGCCGCTCCCAGTCTTCCGCATCCACCGTCGCCTTGCCGAAGACCACCACGATGTGGCCCGCGGGTGGATCCAGCTGTTCGCCGGGAGAGGAGTAGGTGGCCGGGTTCTCGCAGCTGTAGGCCGTGGCGCCGGGCACCTGCAGAGGCTTGGGATTCCCGTAGCAGCTGACGTCGCCGGCACCGTCGTTGATGGCGATGCGCACCGTGGCCTTGCGGTCACGCTGCATCGCGTCCAGGGTGGTGCGGCTGCCGGAGTTCATGTCGGCCTGCGCCGCCTGCAATTGCTTGTTCAACTCATCGTTCTGCTTGCCGAGCGCATCCATGGCCTTGGTGTCCTGCTTCTGGGCCGCGTCCACTATCTTCTGCATCAGCACCTGTTCCTGGGCCATGAGCGCGTCCACTTTCTTCTGCTTGGCGGGATCCGGTGGCGCCTGCATGGCGGCCATCTCCTTGTCGGAGTCCGTCTGGCTCATGGGCCGTTCGTAGCTCACATCGAGACTGATGTAATAGTTGCTTGGACCGCAGTTGTACTCCGGCATGTAGTCCTGGTAATCGGTCGCGAGCTTCGCCTGGCTGTCGTCATCGTATTGCCAGCCAGCAGGGGGTTTGGGGATGGCAGCGCGCAGCACCGGGAACTTGCCGCTGTAGTACGCCTTCTCCTTGGTGGTGAGCGGGGCTTGTTGCTGGTCGCAATCGGCGCGGGCCGCGTTGGCGGCGAGACAGAGGGTGGTGAACAGGATGAGGGCGAAGCTCGGACGGTTCATGATGACCTCCCCAGGTTTCTATCTATTCAGGCACAGGCTCCGCTCTTGATGGCAGCTTCTTTGACCGCCAGTGCCACGGCCGCATGGACTTTCGGGTCCAGGGCTTCCGGCAACAACTCATCGTGGGGCGCCAGCTCCGCGAGTTTGGTGGCGGCGGCGAAGAGCATGGCGTCCGTGAAGCACTTGGCGCGGGCATCGAGCGCCCCGCGGAAGAGGGCGGGGTAGCCCAAGGCATTGTTCACGCTACGCCCATCGGTGGCGTAGGCCGCGCCGGCTTCGAGCGCCATGCGCGCGCTGATCTCAGGTTCCGGATTGGAGAGGGCGAAGATGATCTGGCCCTTGCGCACCATCTCGGGCTTGATGAGGCCCTTCACGCCCGTGGTGGCGATGACGATGTCCGCCTGCTTCATCACCTCATCGAGCGTCGCGCGCTTGCCGCCCATCTTCTCCACGCGAGTCAGGGCTTCCTCGCGCTTGTCCGCACCCAGCACCGCCTTCACGCCGTAGCGGCTCAAGAGGCGCACCACGCCGATGCCGGCGGCGCCGAGGCCGATCTGGCCGATCACGCAGGATTTGATGTCGCGTTTCACCTGCTTGGTGGCGCTGATGAGGGCGGCCAAGGTCACCACCGCAGTGCCGTGCTGGTCGTCGTGCAGTACCGGTTTCTTCAAGCGTTTCACCAGGGCTTCTTCTATCTCGAAGCATTCCGGCGCGGCGATGTCTTCGAGATGGATGGCCCCGAAAGAGGATTCGATGGCGAGTACCGTCTCGATGATCTTCTTCGGGTCCGTGTCGTTCAGCAGGATGGGGATGCCGGAGATGCCGGTGAACTTGGCATAGATCATGGACTTGCCTTCCATCACCGGCAGGCCCGCGAGCGCACCGATGTGGCCCAAACCCAGCACCGCCGTGCCGTTGGTGATGATGCCCACGGTATTGGCCAGGTTGGTGAATTCCCAGGCCTTGGCCGGATCCTCCTGGATGGCGAGGCTGACCCGTGCCACGCCGGGTGTGTAGAGATCGCGCAGGCGCTGGATGGAATCCAGGGGCACCTTGGAGACCATCTCGATCTTGCCGCCCCGGTGGCGGTCGAACACTCGGTCCGACTTGCCGAGGATATGGGCGTTGGGCAGAGCGTTGATCTTGTCGTAGAGGCTGTGATCCGCCTCTTCATCCATCTCCAGGGTCACTTCCCAGACGGTCTTGTCCTGTTCGCGGCGCACCGCGTTCAGGTTCTCCACCACGATGCCGGCCTCGCCGATGACCTGCAGGATCTTCGCCAGGCTGCCGGGCTTGTGGTGGGATTCGATGAGCAGGATCTCGGGGATTCTCATGGTTTTCCGGTGCTTAGGTGCGTCGCGACTGCTTCCGCGGAGCCGTTACGGTATCATATGCGCCCCCCGTGAAGCCTCAAAGACCACGGGAAATCCTACTGACAGCAAAGAGTTATGCGGGCGCCGACGCCTTGGAGAACGTTTTGTGAAATCCCTGAACCCCCTCGATCTCTACGACGTCCGCAGCCTGTTGAGCGAAGAGGAGCAGTTGGTGCAAGACACCACTGCCCGCTTCGTGGACGAGAAGGTGTTGCCCATCATCGGCGAGTGCTTCGAGAAGGGCCGCTTCCCCAAGGAGCTGGTGCCGGAGATCGCTTCCTTAGGCCTGCTCGGCAGCTCCATCCAGGGTTATGACTGCGCCGGACTCAATGGCGTGTCCTACGGGCTCATCTGCCAGGAGCTGGAGCGGGGCGACTCCGGGCTGCGCAGCTTCGTGTCCGTGCAGTCCAGCCTCGTGATGTACCCCATCTACGCTTACGGCACCGAAGAGCAGAAGCAGAAGTGGCTGCCGGCCATGGCCCGGGGCGAGAAGATCGGCTGCTTCGGCCTGACCGAGCCCCACGGCGGTTCCGACCCCTCCAACATGAAGACCACCGCCAAGAAGAAGGGCGGGGACTGGGTGCTGAACGGCGCCAAGATGTGGATTACCAACGGCACCATCGCCGACGTGGCGGTGGTCTGGGCCCAGACCGACGAAGGCATCCGTGGCTTCCTGGTGGAGAAGGGCACCAAGGGTTTCGATGCGCCGGAAGTGCATCACAAGATGTCGCTCCGCGCCTCCGTCACCGCCGCTCTCTATTTCGACAACGTGGTGATCCCCGAAGCCAACCGTCTGCCGAAAGCGGAAGGCCTCAAGGGACCGTTGGGTTGTCTCACCCAGGCGCGTTACGGCATCACCTGGGGCGCCATCGGCGCGGCCCAGGCCTGCCTGAAGGAAGTGCTGGAATACACCCAGACCCGCGAACTCTTCGGCCGCGCGCTCAACAACAACCAGCTGGTACAGCTGCGCATGGCGGAGATGTCCCGTCAGATCACCTTGGCGCAACTCCTCTCGCTGCAGCTCGGCCGCCTGAAGGACAAGGGCGAGATGAATCCCTCCCAGGTGTCGCTGGCCAAGTGGAACAACGTGCGCATGGCCATCGACATCGCGCGGGACGCTCGCGATCTCTTAGGGGGCGCCGGCATCACCACCGAGTTCTGCCCCATCCGTCATGCCCTCAACCTCGAATCCGTGATCACCTATGAAGGCACCGAGAGCGTGCACCAATTGGTGATTGGTAAAGAGTTAACTGGTGCCAATGCCTTCTGAGCGATCTTATGCCGCGCCTAACTGATTTCGACGTCCTCAGCTTCGACTGCTACGGAACCCTCATAGACTGGGAGACCGGCATACGCACGGCGCTCGCCAACTGGCGCCGGCGGGAGAACATCCAGGTCACTGACCAGGGTTTCATCGAGGCCTTCGGCCGTTACGAATGGCAGGAACAAGAGGAGAACTCTGGCCTCCTGTATCCCGAGATCCTGGAGCGGGTGCTGAAGCGCATGGCGACGGGTTGGGGCGTGTACGCCAGCCCGACAGATACCAAGGCTTTCGGCCGCTCCATCGGCAACTGGCCCGCTTTCCCGGATTCGCCCTTGGCCCTCGCCTATCTCAAGCAGCACTACAAGCTCGTGATCCTCTCCAACGTGGACCGGGAATCCTTCAGCTATTCCAACGCCAAGCTCGCGGTGGAGTTCGACCACGTCTATACCGCCCAGGACATCGGCAGCTACAAGCCGGATATGGAGAACTTCCAGTACCTGCTCTCGAACCTGGAAGACGAGGGCTTCCTGCCTTCCCGTATCCTGCATACCGCTGAGAGCCTGTACCACGACCATATCCCGGCGAAGAAACTCAACCTCGCCACCGCCTGGATCAACCGGCGCCACGCCCAGAAGGGTTATGGCGCCACCCGGCCACCCACCGAGAAGGTGCAGCCGGATTTCACTTTCAACAGCATGTTCGAGCTCGCGGCGGCTCATCGCGCCGCGGCCGACGCGGCCGCCTGATCTGGAGGATTGCGGGTGCCTATGAAAACGAGAGATTTTTTACTTGGGCGAGGCGGCGGTGGTCGAGGAACCGGAGTGTACTTGCGAGTACATGAGGATTCCGAGAGCGCCGACAACACTGCCCAAGGGAAAAAGATCCGTTTTTAAAGGTACCCGAATGTCTACTGAACCCAAAAGCACCGGACTCGCCAAAGCCGCCACCCGCGGCATCAACCGCGCGGAGATCGTGGACCAGAACTTCATCCAGTTCGTGCAGGGCTGGACTGAGGAAACTGCGCGTCCGAATCTCGACGCGCCGTTGCGTACCGGCCACGCTCTATCCGGAAAAGACTTCCTGGAACTCTTCGAGTCCCAGATGCTCTCCCGCCACCAGGACATCGAAGCCCGTGCCATGCGCGCGCGTAACGAAGGCTTCTACACCATCGGCAGTTCCGGCCATGAGATCAACGCGGTCGTCGGCCGCATCACCCGCCACACGGACATCGCCTTCCTGCATTACCGGAGCGGTGCTTTCATGCAGGAGCGGGCCCGCAAGCTCGACATAGACATGGTGTATGACACAGCCCTGTCCCTCGCCGCCTCCAGTGAAGACCCCATCTCCGGCGGCCGCCACAAGGTGTGGGGTTCGGTGCCCCTGTGGGTCCCGCCCCAGACTTCGACTATCGCCAGTCACTTACCCAAGGCAGTCGGCACCGCTGTCGCCATCGCCCAGGCGAAGCGCTTAGGTCTCACGCCGCCCATACCGGAAGACAGCGTGGTGGTGTGCAGTTTCGGCGACGCCAGCTCCAACCACTCGACGGCTCAGGGCGCCTTCAACGCCGCCCAGTGGACTGCCCATCAGAAGCTCGCCTGCCCGGTGCTCTTCGTCTGCGAAGACAATTCCATCGGCATCTCGGTCAAGACCCCGGAGGGCTGGGTGGAGGCGAACTTCAGGAACCGCGCCGGGCTGCATTACGTGCAGGCGGACGGTCTCGATCTGGTGGATACCTGGGACAAGACCCTCGCCGCGGTGGAGCATTGCCGCCGCACCCGCCAGCCTACCTTCCTGCACCTGAAACTGGTGCGCATCCTGGGTCACGCGGGCACCGATGCGGAGACCGAGTACAAGACTTCCCAGGAACTGGAATCCACGGAAGCGCGTGATCCGCTGCTCATGTCGGCGGAGACCGCGCTCGAGACCGGACTCATGACGCCTGCCGAAGTGCTGGAGCGCTACGAAGCCTGCCGTACCCGGGTGCAGGCAGCCTCGAAGAAAGCCGCGACCCGGCCGAAGCTCACCACTGCGGAACAGGTGATGGTGCCCTTGGCGCCCTATCACGCGGACAAGGTGAACGCAGAAGCGGTGCGCCCGGCGAGCGCCGCGGCGCGTGTCGCCGCCTTCGGTGGCGAAGAAGCTTTGCCGGAGAAGAGTGCGCCGAAGCATCTCTCCATCCAGATCAACCGGGCGCTCTTCGACCTTATGGCCAAGTACCCGGAGATGACTCTCTTCGGCGAAGACGTGGCCCAGAAGGGCGGCGTCTATACCGTGACCTCCGGTCTATATAAGACTTTCAAGGGCCACCGGGTGTTCAACACCCTCCTGGATGAGCAGACCATCCTGGGTATGGCCCAGGGCGCGGCCTACATGGGCATGCTGCCTTTCCCGGAGATCCAGTACCTGGCTTATTTCCACAACGCCTGTGACCAGATCCGTGGCGAAGCGGCGTCCCTGCAGTTCTTCTCCAACGCCCAGTACCGCAATCCCATGGTGGCGCGCATCGCGTCCCTCGGTTATCAGAAAGGCTTCGGCGGCCACTTCCACAACGACAACAGCTTCACGGCCTTGCGGGACATCCCGGGCCTGGTGATCGCCTGCCCCTCCCGCGGCGACGACGCGGCCATGATGCTGCGCAGCTGCGCCGCCTTGGGGAAAGTGGATGGCCGGGTGGTGGCCTTCCTCGAACCCATCGCCCTCTACATGACGAAGGACTTGCACGAGCCCAAAGACAGCCAGTGGCTCTTCGAGTATCCGGCACCGAATCGGGCCATACCCTTGGGCGAGGGGCGCGTGTATGACCCTGCCGCCAAGGACTTGCTCATCATCAGCTACGGCAACGGCGTGCTCATGTCGCTCCGCGTCGCGAAGAAACTGGAAGCCGAGACCGGCAAGAAGATACGGGTGCTTGACCTGCGCTGGCTGAAGCCCTTGAACGACGAGTTCATGGCCAAGCACGCCAGGGAATGCGGCAAGGTGCTGGTGGTGGACGAGGGCCGCGAGACCGGCGGCATCGCCGAAGAGATCTTCACCGCGTTGGAAGAATACGCGCCGGGTATCAAGAAGCAGCGGGTGGCGGGCAAGGACTCTTACATCCCGCTGGCATCAGCGGCGAACCTCATCCTCCTCAGTGAGGGCGAGATCTTCGACGCAGCCCAAAAGCTACTGCGCTCGGTATAACTTCGTTGCGGTCCGGCTCGCCGTCCTCACGTACTTAAGAGCACGCTCCGGGGGCTCGCCTCCCGCGCCTCGTTCTACCTTCGCTCGTTACGCTTTTGGTATTCTACTGACTAGATTTAAGGTTAATGGAAAGCTGTCCCTTGGGGCGGCCTTTTCATTTCAACTCTGGGGTTTCTTCCAGAGTCTGACCATCTGCGCCAGGGTTAAGACCAGTAGTGCCAGCGAGGCCCAAGCGAACCAGTCTCCCAACAGCAGATAGAGAGTCTTGTCATGCACCGCCGGTACGCTGGCGATGAGTGTTGTGAAGGGCGCGGAATCGCTCTTCACTTCCGCCAGCACCCGGCCGCGGTTGTCGCTCACGAACATCGAGCCACCCTTGGCGGAGCGCACCACGCTGAAACCCGATTCCACGCCGCGCATGATGGCCATGTGGCCGTGGGAGACCCAGTCGCTGAAGAAGTCCCAGCCGGGCACCAGCATGAGTCCCACGCCGGCTTCGCCGTACTCACGTGAAGGGTCGGTGAAATCCATGTCCTTGCAGATCTCCACACCCCAGGTGCCAGAACCGGCAGCAGCAGGCAGCATGGTGAGGGAGGTGCCAGGCTTCAGGTTGGACTCGAAGGGCGGCAGCATGTGCTCCTTGTCATAGGTCTCCACCGGTGCGCCGGGGGTATAGATGCGCGCTTCGTTGTAGCGCACCTTCAGCGGGTTGCTGTCGGAAGGCGGCACCACGCGGACCAAGCCCACCACCAGGCGCGCATGGGTCTGCTCAGCCAGCGCCTGGAAACCGGTGTCCACGGTCTTGGTGTCCGGATCCACGGTCACGCCCAGCTTCTCCGGTAGCACCACCACTTGGGCGCCTTGCGCCACCAGCGCCCGCACCGGCGGGAAATAATCGGAGAAGAGCTTGAGGGTCGGGGTACCGTCGTCCGCCACGTCCTCGTTGGGTCCGTCTGAGGCCACGAGGCCCACCTTCACCGTGTCCGTGGGAGCCGGCAGAGCGAGACGCACCGCGCCGAACACCAGCACCACCGCGATCACACCGAAGGCGGCGCCCATGACGTGCAGAGCCCGTTTATGCTCCGTGTTGTAGAGATGCAGGCCGATGGCGGCGGCAGTGGGGAACAAGAGCAGCAGGAAGCTCATGCCCCAGGGCCCCGTGATGGAAGCGAGCTGCAGGAAGGGCAGGAAGCTGAGCTGCGAATAGGCGAGGCTGCCGGCGGTGCCGTGGGGCGAGGTCAGGTTCAGCAGGTATTCAAAGGAGACCCAGAAGGCCGGGAAGGCGAGCAGCGCGGACCAATAGGCTTCGCGTCGCACTAGGGCGCGATAGAGCAGTACCGCCAGGGCGAACATGAACCCGAGCATGATGTAGATCCGTAGCAGGATGGAGAGAGGCGCGCCGAGGTCCGTCTGGAAGTAGCTCCAGAGGTTCAGGTTGCCGAGGGCGCAGGCGATGCCTGCTGTGAGCAGCGTGCTCCACCAGCGGGCGCGGTTGGCGAAGAGCAACACCGGCAGGGGTGCGAACCACATGAGCGGCCACAAGGGATGCAGGCCGGTGCCGAACCAGATGAGGGTCGCCGTCACCAGCGTGGCCGCGAGGCCTAAGCCCGATCGCTTCACATCAATTGCAGATGCCATAGAGATATCTCCGGAAAGTGCGCCGGTACAGGGCGCGGAAAGCGGCGGGCGTCGTATCCATGCGTCCGCCGAGGTAAAGCATGATGAGGCCGTGAGACATGGCACCCATCTCGAAAGTGATCTCCCAGTGGTCGTCCTTCTTCAGCTCGCCGCTTTGTATGCCTTCCGCCACCACGTCGGCCATCAGCGTCGCGGTGGGGGAGCGGCGGGCTTTGAAATCTTTTGGGTACTGACGCGCGCCTTCGCGCTTGGTGAGGAACATGAGTTCGAAGAGCCTGGGGTTCTCGAGGGCATGGTCCAGATACAGGTCCGCCATCTTGGCGAGGCGGGTCCCGAGACTCCCCACGAAGCGCCGGCCCTTCAGGGAAGCAGCCAGCTCCTGGAAGCCCTCGTCCGCCAGGGCCTTCAAGAGGGCCGCCCGATCCGGGTAGTGCCTATAGATGGCCATGGGGGTGATACCCACCGCATCCGCCACCCGGCGCATGGTCACCGCCTCCACCCCCTCCTTATCCAGGAGTTTGCGGGCAGCGGTGGCGATCTTCCGGGCAGTGGTCTGAGCAGGCATGTATACAGTGTATACTAAAAAAACAGAGACCTCAAATCCTGGTTAACCACAAATCCAGGTATCAAACTACCTCTTCAATATTTTTTGATAGTTGCGGCAGTGTTGACGTAATTAGATGCGCCAAACAGATCTGGATAGAGAGTTAAATGATTGATATTCATTTTATTTAAGGTTCTGAGGCACTCTTCTCTATCAGAGTCAGGAATCAAGAGCTTTAACATTACCCCTTCATCTTTAATATTAGGGAATTTTTCTTGAATCCACGTATCTAGAGATTTTCCAGCGCTGCATCTACTGAATAGTCCATTTTGATTCACTAAGCGTGAATTTTCATCTTGAAATGGAGTAAAGAACTCCACTATGTCGGATCTGCCGGTACCTTTATAGTCTTTCTTGATTTGTTCAGATATTTGTTCACATCTGAAGGGACTGACGGCATAGATACAGCGATTCACAGTTTGAGGTTTAATATTTTTTCGAAAGCAAAAAATAGAGCTACAAATGGCGATCGCGTCCAATCGAGCAATGGCGATGCGAGACCATAATGCTGACCTAGTGCCCACCAGTCGTTCTCATGCTCTAATTTTGTTGGGTTAAGGCCACGCCTTCCGCGGGTAGCCAGTTTGAATGCTTGCAAATGTGCCTGCATTTTTTGCTCTATATATTGCTGACTTTTTCCAATGTGCATTCTGTCTAATGAAGGTAAAAGTTTTCTGTCGTCGCAACGTTCACCTCTCCAGACGTAATGATTAAAATCGAGCATTTCCTGTCTGACATAGTCGTAAAAATACTTCCAAGAAGACATCTTAATAGTCCAGATTCCGCCAACTATTTCGCTTTCATCATCCCATCTATCCTTCCTTGCCATAGATAGCTCCTATTTCTCAAATATCAGCATCAGATAGGCTAGGAACAGTAGTAGATGCACCGCCCCATGCAAGATATTGGTCCGCGCGCTGGCGAAAGTGATAGTGCTAAGCACGAGAGTCAGCAGCAACAGGATCACATCCACGCTGCCGAGGCCCAGGATGATGCTCTGGTGGGTCATGAAGCCGATGACCAGCACCGCCGGTACCGTGAGGCTGATGGTGGCCAGCACCGAACCCATGAGGATATTCACAGAGCGCTGCAACTCGTTCGCGAGCGTCGCCCGCACTGCGGCCATGGATTCCGGCGAGAGGATGAGCACCGCCACCAGGAAGCCACCCAGGGCTGAAGGCGCGTGCAGCACCTGGATGCCGTAATCGATGGGCAGAGCCAGTTTCTTGGAGAGCACCACCAGGGGCAGGAGATAGAGCGCCAGCATCACGCCGTGATAGGGCAGGGAGCGGGCTTCGTGACCGTGGTGCTCGGATTCTTTCTTGCCCTTCGCGGGCCCCAGGAAGTAGTTCTTGTGGCGCACGCTCTGGATGGCCAGGAACACGGCGTACAGCCCGATGGACATGACCACTAGGAACACCGCTTCCATGTTCGAGAACACGGGGCCTAAGGAAGCGGAGGCGTAATCCGGCAGCACCAGGCTCAAGACCGCGAGAGGCAGGATCAGCGCCAGAAAGGCATTGGCACCCTGCAGGTTGTAGCTCTGTTCATGGTGTTTCAAGCCGCCTAGCAGGAGTGTCGTGCCCATCATGCCGTTCAGCACGATCATCACCACGGCGAACATGGCGTCCCGGGCGAGGGTCGAACCCACGGGCCCGGTGTACATGACCGCGGCGATCACCATCACTTCGATACCGGTCACCGCCAGGGTGAGCACGAGCGTGCCTAGTGGCTCACCCAGGAGCACTGCGAGACCTTCCGCATGACGCACCACGGCGAAGGCCGAGAAGAGTATCGCCAGGAACAACCAGGCGAACATGGCGGTGAACCACCAGGGATTCGAGAGATCCGTGAGCCAGGGATCACCGAAGCACAGGAACAGGGCGGCGGACAGCACGCTCACCACCAGGAAGGGTTCGCGTCTGAAGAAGGCGAAGATGTTCAAGGGGGGTTTGTTCTTGATGGGTGTCGGGGTCAGTCGAAGTAAGCCGGGTCCGCCAGGAGATCTTGTGTCTCCTTGTGTCTCAGCATATAGGCGGCGATGAAGGGGCAGCGGGGGATGACTTTCTCGCCCCGGGAGCGCAATAGGTCGAGGGCGCCTTTGGCGAGGGCGGAACCTATGCCCTTGCCGGAGGCTTCCTCGGGCACTTCCTCATGCACCAGACTGTAGACCTTGCCTTCCTTGATATACGTTATGAAGGCAGTGATGCCGGCGGTATGCAGTTCAAAGCGGTTCTTCGCCTGATTATCCTGCACGGCGTCCATGGTGTCTCCTGGGGACTTCAGTGACTCGACGATCTTTCCTGTCCTTCATGGTGGAATTGCCTATCGCCTAAGCGCATCAGGGGCCGCCGGCTTATATGGGAATAAGGCGGCGCTCAGCATGCTAACTGTCAGGAAGCTCTGCATCCGAAGACTTTGGACATGTTCATCCCGCTTTTCTGAGCTCTTCCTTGAGGGTGTTCACCGTCTGCTGCAGGGCCGCATAGTCTGCCGAACCCGTCACGAGGTATTTGCTGGCGAAGATGTGCGAGGGTACTGAATGGATGCCATGCCCGACGCCGATCTCCATGCCACGCTCCACGTGATGAGCGTTCTTGGGGTCCTCTAAAGCGTAGAGCACCTCATCGGGTTCGAGGCCGGCGCTCACAGCCACTTCCTTGATGACTGCCAGGTCGTCGATAGATCTCGCCTCCAGCCAATAGGCGCGCATCAGCGCCTGCAGCAGGACAGGACCCTTGCCGGTGCGGGTGGCGTGCGCCATGATGAGGTGTGCATCATAGGTATCTATACCGATGGGACCGGGGTTCATCTCCAAGCCGAATTCGCGGCGCAAGATCTCGGCCGCTTCGGCTCGTTCACGCTCCGCCTCGGCGCGCTTATCGTCGGGCAACGGCGGGGCACCGTGTGGGCGCACCATGAAGGCGACCCATATTGGATCGAGGTTATCCCCCTGAGCGAGCTTCTCAAGCCTGAGCGAGGCGATGAAACAGAACGGACTGACGAAGTCCGACCAGATGTCCACCTTGATGGACTGGGGTAGATCGTTTGCCATTTCAGTAATCCGCTGATTCATCCTGCTCATCATACGGGAATTTCATGTGACCGAAGCGCACCACGAACACCGAGATGGCCAGGATGAAGATGGCGCCGGTGATGAAGAGGGCATGCACGTCATGGGCGTCGGTGGTGTCGAGGATGAGGTAGCGGGCCATGGACACCATGGCGATGTAGAGGGGGATGCGTACCGGGAGCTTGCCCACCCGCCAGTAGTTCTCCACCATGGTGATGACTTCCAGGAGGATGAACACCAGCAGCAGGTCCGCGAGCTGCACCCGCCGGGCATCGAACATATGCCAGGCCACCTGGCCGATGGCGATGGCCGTGGCTATCAGGATGAGCAGGAGACCTAAGTCTTCGATGACCGCGATGATGCGGCGGCCAAAACTGCGGACGGCATTGCGGTGCAGCATTTCCCCATCCCCCTTGAATGTGACCTTAAGCTTAGCCCATCCTTGTTACCCTTAAGAGTACCTCGTGCGTTAAGGTTGGAAAGAGGGCGGAAGCATGACCATGAAATCAGCCCTTATACGGACCCTGGCGCTGGCCTTCCTGGCCCTTACCGGAGCTAGCCGCGCCGCCGATACCCAGGACCAGGCTCATAAGCTGGATTTCGGCGGGCTGGACCGCAGTTATCTGCTGCATCTGCCGGCCAACTCTCCACCAGGGCCCTTGGCCCTGGTGGTGGTGTTGCACGGTGGGGCTGGCAGCGGCGCCGGCGCCGCGAAGATGACCGGGTTCGATGCAGTGGCGGATGAACAGGGCTTCATCGTGGTCTATCCCGACGGCACCGACCGGGCTCGGCCGCTACGGGAAGCCATGGGCAAACCGGGCTTCCTCACCTGGGATGCAGGCAGCTGCTGCGGTTATGCCCAAGCGCACAACATGGACGACGTGGGCTTCATACGCGCCGTGGTGGCGGACGTGGAGAAAGCCCACGCGGTGGACCCCAAGCGGGTGTACGCCACCGGCATCTCCAACGGCGGCATGCTGTCCTACCGGATCGCTTGCGAAGCCAGCGATGTGTTCGCGGCCATCGCTCCCGTGGCGGGGATCATCGAGATCCCGGACTGCAAGCCGACTCACCGGGTGGCGATCATCGACCTCCAGGGTACCGATGACGAGAACGTGCCCCTGAACGGCGGCATCGGCAAGAAAGAAGTGGGCAAGAAGGAATACCGCAAGCCGGTGCAGGACAGCATCGATTTTTGGGTGAAAGAAGACGGTTGCTCGGTCAAGGTGAACGCCGATGCCCCGGACCTGCATATGGTCGACAACGGCGGCTGCCAAGACGGGACCGACGTGAACTATTACATCGTGCAGGGCGGCGGCCACGCCTGGCCGGGCGGGCAGCAGATGGCTTCTTTCCTGGACAAGCCGGATCCGAAAGTCCCCGCCACCGACATCATCTGGGATTTCTTCAAGGATCACCCGAAACCTTAAGGCTTCTCCGCCTAGAGGACCACGGGTTCGGGTTCAAGGCTTATGCCGAAGCGCGCAGCCACCGCTTCGCGGATGCGCACGGCCAGCGCCCAGATCTCGGCGCCGGAGGCGTGGCCATAGTTCACCAGCACGAGTGAATGTCGGTCGGATACGCCTGCATCGCCGTCGCGCACGCCCTTGAAACCACAGGCCTCGATGAGCCAGGCGGCGGAGATCTTGGTGCTGCCTCCCCCACTCTGATAGATGGGGATGCCCGGGTGGGCGGCGAGCAGCTCATCCGCCCGTCCGGCGGGCAGCACCGGGTTCTTGAAGAAGCTCCCGGCGTTGCCGATGAGCGCCGGGTCCGGCAGCTTGCGGCGACGCAGGGTCTCCACCGCCAGCGCCACGTCCGCCGGCTGCGGAGCGTCCACGCCCATGGCCTCCAACTCTTGCCTGAGGCCCGCGTAGTCGAGCTTCAGCTCATGACGGTGGGGCAACTCGAAATCCACGGCAGTGACGATGTAGCGCCCCGGCTCGTGCTTGAACACCGAGTCGCGGTAGGCGAAGGCGCAGGTGGCCTTGTCCAGCTGCACGAATTCCTGCTTGTTGCGGTCCCAGGCTTCCACCATGGCGACGAACTCGCTGAGTTCCGTGCCGTAGGCGCCGATGTTCTGGATGGGTGCCGCGCCCGCGGTGCCGGGGATGAGGATGAGGTTCTCCAGGCCCGCGTAACCCTGGGCCAGGGACCAGCGCACGAAAGAATCCCAGTGTTCGCCGGCGGCGACCCGCACCCGCGTGCTGGCGCCATCGCTGCCCTGCACCTGGATGCCGGTGTTGGATATATGCAGCACCAGGCCTTCGAAGTCCTTGGTGAGCAGGAGATTGCTGCCGTCGCCCAAGACGAGCAACGCCATGCCGCGCACCTGCGGGCGCTCCAGGAGTTCCGGCATGGCGCGTACGTCGCGCACTTCCGTATAACGCGCGGCCCGCGCCGGCACCCGGAAGGTGTTGCGCTCCAGCAGTTGCTGGTCGCGCATCAGGAAGCAGGTGATGGAGGACTCGGGGCTGTGCATGCAGGCGCGATTCTACCTGAGCGCCGTGTCAGCCGAGGAAGAGATGGGCCGAGACGGCGGAGATCAGCAGGCGTACCAGCCAGCCCAGGGCCATGGCCAGGGTGTTCAGCGGATGCAGCTTTATGAAAAGTGCATTGGTGAGGATGAGCGGCAACGCCACGGCGAGCCAGCTACCCAAGGCGAAAGCGATGACCGGGTGCCAATCGAGTAGATTCAGATGCTGGCACAGGTGGATGAATATGGCGCAGCTGAAGAGACCTACCAGCGTGGAGAGGGCGATGGCGAGGCGTTCGGCCTTATGGTCACCCGGGCTGCTGCGCCAGATCTCCGGGTGTGTCAGGTATTTGTCATGGAAAAGCACGCCCATGAAATACCAGTCCGTCAAGGACGTGGCGAAGGTCGCGACCACTACAGCGACTACGTACCAGACCGGGTTCATGCTGGCCTCCCTTTGAGGCGCGACGTCCCCACGCCGCATCTTGAAACCACCCCTGCAGGACCCAATCTACACTGGCTGGAGCACTTATGGACGACCTCTTCCTGCCCCCCGACCCTGAGCCGCCCGCAGATGCCGATCTGCTGGACGCCTACTCGCACGCGGTGGTGGCCGTGGTGTCTGAGGTAGGCGGCGCGGTGGTGAACATCGCCGCCGGGGACGCCCGCGGCCGGCGCGGTGCGGGCTCCGGCGTCATGGTGGCACCGGATGGTTATTTGCTGACCAACAACCATGTGGTGGAGAAGGCCGAGTCTCTGACGGTGAGTTTCACCGATGGCACGGAGACGGCGGCGGAGTTGGTAGGCCGGGACCCGGCCACGGACCTCGCGGTGCTGCGCGCCCGGGGCAGCGGCCTGCCCTATGCGGAGCTGGGGGATTCCAGCCGCCTGCAGGTGGGCCAGCTCGCCATCGCCATCGGCAATCCCTTGGGGTTTGCCTCCAGCGTCTCCACCGGTGTGGTGAGTGCCTTGGGCCGATCGCTCGATTCCCGCAACGGCCGCTTGATAGAAGGCGTGATCCAGCACACCGCGCCGCTGAACCCGGGCAACTCCGGCGGCGCGCTCTTGGATTCCCACGGCCAGGTGGCCGGCATCAACACCGCCATCATCGCCAGCGCCCAGAACCTAGGCTTCGCCATCCCCGTGAACACGGCCCGTTGGGTGCTGACCCAGCTCCTCACCCGCGGCCGGGTGTTGCGCGGTTATCTGGGCATCGGCGGACGTGAACGGCCGCTAGACCGGCGGCTGGTGCGGCATCTGGATCTCGCCACGGAACGCGGCGTGGAGATCGTCCACACGGTGAAGGGTGGTGCGGCGGAGCAGGCGGGGTTACGCAGCGGTGACATCATCCTGGCACTCGCCGGACGGCCGGTGCGGGACATCTCCGATCTGCAACGGGTGCTGGGCGAGATACCCGTGGATGAGCCCGCGCTACTGGAAGCATTACGCCGTACCCAGCGCATCTCCGTGAGCGTGACGCCCAGCGAAGCCCCGGGCTGACTAGAGCTTCAACTCGTAGAAGATCTCGTCTTCGCTCACCCCATCGCGCCGGACCCGGCGCTGGGTCTCCGTTATCACGAAACCGAAACGCTGGTTGGCTTTGCGTGAAGCCGCGTTGGATTCCCGCACCGAGACAGTGACCAGCTTGAACTGGGGCCGTGTGCGTGCCCAGGCGAGCCTCGCGTCATAGAGCAAGCGGGACAAGCCGCGCTTGCGGTACTCCGGCAAGATATAAGACATCATGAGGGCCGCGGTCCCGCCGCTGTGGTCTTCATCCGATGCGAAGACACCGGTGATGCCGATGAGTCGCGTGCCTTCGAACAAGCCGAATATCTGATGGTTCGGCCCGCGCACGAGGCTACGCCAGGCATCGTCGCTGCGCTTCAAGGAGTCCTCATAGGTACCTGAATAGGCTCCCGGCACGTCTTTGAGTGCCGCGAGACGCATGGTCTTGAACGCCTGCCATTCAGCCGGTTCGAAGGCGCGTACGGTGACGGATTCCATAGCTCAGTACAGCACGCGGAACTTCAGGGTGTGGGGGGTTCGCGACATGTCGCGAACGGGCGTATAAGGATATACGCCCCGGACCGCGAGCGGAGCTGGATGCGTAGCGAAGCGGCCCTTAGCACTTAGTATAGGACCCGGAACCGCAGTGTATGCGGGATCTCTCTGATCTCTTCCAGCAGCGCTTCGGAATAGCTGCCCTCGATGTCGGTGATCACATAACCGATGCTCTCCTGGGTCTTGAGGTACTGTCCCAGGATGTTGGCGCCGTGGTTCGCGAGCGCCTGATTGATGCGCGCCAGGATGCCGGGCACGTTCTCGTGCAGGTGGATGAGCCGATGGGCACGGGCCTGGGGCGGCAGGCGGATGGCCGGGAAGTTGACGCTGTTCTCCGTGCTGCCGGTGTTCACATAGTCGATGATGCGGCCGCTCACGAAGCGGCCGATGTCGTGTTGGGCTTCCTGGGTGCTGCCGCCGATGTGGGGCGTGAGGATTACCTGGGGGAGATCGCGCAGGGGATGGGCGAAGGCTTCGCCGTTGCCGTGGGGTTCATCCGGGAACACATCCACGGCCGCGCCGGCGAGATGCCCGGACTTCAGATGCGCCGCCAGGGCCGTGAGGTCCACCACGTGGCCGCGGCTCAAGTTGAGGAACACCGCGCCCTGCTTCATGCGGGCGAATTCAGCCGTGCCGATGAGATCTTTGTTCTCCTTGCGGCCGTCCACGTGCACCGTCACGGCGTCGGAGGTCTCCAGCAGTTCCGCGAGGCTCGTGCATTTGCGCACGGTGCCCAAGGCCAGGCGCTCGGTCACGTCGTAGAAGCTCACCTGCATGCCGATGGATTCCGCCAGCACCGAGAGCTGCATGCCGATGTTGCCGTAGCCGACGATGCCTAAGCGCTTGCCGCGCACTTCCTGGGCACCCTTGGCGGACTTGTCCCACCGGCCCCGGTCCATGAGGCGGATCTTCTCCGGGATGCCGCGCATGAGCATGATGATCTCGGCCAAGGCCAGTTCCACCACCGAGCGGGTGTTGCTGAAAGGCGCGTTGAACACCGCGACACCGCGGCGCTCGCAGGCGCCGAGGTCTATCTGGTTCGTGCCTATGCAGAAGGCGCCCACCGCCAGCAGCCGCTTGGCGGAGCCCAGCGCCGTCTCGCTCAGCTGGGTCTTGGAGCGTATGCCTAGGATGGCTACGTCCTTCATGCGCTCGGCCAGCTCCGCTTCGCCGGGGCTGCCGGCCATGGTCTCCACCGCGTAACCCTCCCGTTCGAAAGCCGCCACCGCTTCCGGATGGATGTTCTCCAGCAGCAGCACCTTGAGGCGATTCTTGGGGTAGGAGACCGCGCCCTTGAAGCCGCAGTCGTAGAGCACTTCGTCGAAGCTCGGTGCTACCCGCTCCGCGTGTTTCAGCACTTCCTCCCGGCGCAGGTTCTCGGTGTAGGCGTAGAAACGTTGAGCGGCGCCGGCTTTGAATATCTCGTAGTCGCTCCAGCCATCGCCCACCACCACCACTTCACCCGGGAGCTTGAGGGCGGCCACCACTTTCGGTTTGCCGCCGTCCGCCGTGAGCGGGTTATGCCAGTCACAGCCCGCCACATAGCCTTCCGCATCGAAACGCAGGGTGTTGGCGTGCAGGTTATTGGGCTTCAATCCCAGGCTCTTGATGACCGGTTCCACCACCTCCCGGAAACCGCTGGTCACCACATAGATGCGGTCTGCGTGGGCGGCGAGGAAGGCGCGGTTACGCAGGAAAGAGGGGCTCACTTCCTCCTGCAGGCGTGCCACGAGCTTGGGCAGGAGGTCGCGATGGAAATGCAGGATCTTCAGGCGTTCTTCCAGGGCGACGCGGAAATCCATGCGCCCGTCCATGGCGGCGTCGGTTATCTCACGGATACGCGCGCGGGTCTTGGCGCCGTCCGGGACCAGGTCCGCCATCAGCTCCAGGGTCTCGACCCGCACCAGGGTGCTGTCGAAGTCGAGGATGAAACGGATGTCGCCGGACATGAGTGCATCGCCTTGAGGATGCGGTCATGTTACCTGATTCGTCGCGCTTTCAGTTTGAAAGCGGGGTCGCCCGCGAGGCCGTCTGCCCAGCGGGTCGTCTCCGGCAGACGGTATCCGCGGCAGCAGGCCAGTACCCAGTCCACTGCCGTGACTGGACTTACGCGGTGGCCGCTGGAGATATATAGAGGGTTGATGCCGTCCTTGGTCCTCAGCACCGTACCGATGGTCTCGCCCTTATCTATGAGAGGCATCTGGCTGCCGGCGGCTTCCGCAGGTTCCCGGTGCGTGCCGATGAGGCGCGACTTGGCGACGCCGATGCTGGGGATGCCGGTGGCGAGCCCGAGGTGGCAGGCGATGCCGAAGCGGCGTGGGTGGGCATAACCCTGGCCGTCGCAGAGCAGGAGGTCGGGAGCCTGTCTGAGTCCGGCGAAGGCCTCGAGGAGCGTCGGCACTTCCCGGAAGGAGAGGAGGCCGGGGATATAGGGGAAATCCGTGGGGCGCTCCGCCACGCTGTGCTCGATCAACTCGAGTCCCGGAAAACTCAAGACCGCCACCACGGCGCGGGTCAGTCGGCCGCCGTCCTTGAAGGCACAATCGGTGCCCGCCACGCGCCGCACCTCGCCGAGTTCATCCCGCAGGATGATCTCGGCGCTCAGCTTCTTCTGCAGGGCGCGGGCTTCCGCGGTGCCGATGTAGAGATCGTATGCCATACCCCCAATTTCTGGCAAACATCTGTCTGAGTCAACTACGCTGCTCTACGGCGCTTCAAGCACTGTTGTACCGTCGCTCACGGGCGCCCTGTTGTAGGGATAACAACCGCCGCGCTACGCGTCCCGCTCCGCTAGCGGCCCAGGGTATACATCCCTGTACACCCGTTCGAAGCTGTGCTTCGAACCCTGTTGTTAAAAAAGGCCGGCTTAAAGCCGGCCTAAAGTCTCGGCTGGTGGATGAACTCAGTGCTTGGTGAAGGTCACGTCGCCGCTGCCTGCTTCCAGTTCGGCGGAGCCCTTGGCGCCATTCACGTCGGCGCGGATGGAATGGGAGTGGGCGGAGACGTTCTGCATCCCCGGCAGGTCCACGTTCACGTCACCGGAATCGGAGGTGGCGCTGATGTGCAGCGAGGGTACGCTGGAGGTGTGCACCACTATGTCGCCGCTGCCGCTGTTGGCCGTGAGCCGCACCACCGCACCCAGGTCGCCGTCTATACCGACGCTGCCGCTGCCGGTGCTGCATTCCACCGCGTCGCCGGCCTTGTAGTTGGTGACCGTGATGTCGCCGGAGCCGGCGCCCGCCTTGAGGGAGCCGACGGCGTTATCGACGTTGATGCCGCCAGAGCCGGTCTTGAGGTCCATGCCGCTGCCGGTGAAGTCACGCACGATCACGTCGCCTGAACCGGTCTCGGCCTCGAGGATGCCGCTGAGGTTATTCAGCTTCAGGTCGCCGGAGCCGCTCTCCGCCTTGGTGTTGCCGTGTTTCACCTGGTCTATCTTCACGTCACCTGAACCTGTCTCCACGTCCAGCGCGCCGTCGTGGTTGCTCAAGATGATGTCGCCGCTGCCGGTGTGGGCTTCTAGCTGGCCGCTGTTGCCGTCGCCCTTGATGTCACCCGAGCCGCTCTTGAGGGAGAGGGGGGCGGTCACGCCGTTGGCTTCGATCACGCCCACCTTATTATCGACTTCCAGGCTCACGCCTTTCGGCACATGCACGGTGAAATCCACATGCAGGTTGGCGCCGGAGCCGAAGGTACCGTCGCTGATCTGCACCCGCTCGCCTTCATAGTTGGTGCTGGTGTTGCTCATGCCGAACACGGTGTTGCCGCGGGAGTAGAAATAGTGGGTGTACTCGTCCAGCGGGTAATGGGCCACGGCGGTGACCTCATTGCCGTTGGCGGTGATCTCCAGCTTGATCTTGCCGGCCAGCGCCTGGGCGTCCTGGTCGGAGCTGCCGGCAGCCACGATGCTGCTGTCTATGCTGAGCACCCCGTCGGCGGCGGGCACCACGGTGATCCTGCCCGCCAGGTTGAGGAGGCTGACCTGGCCGCCGGCCTTGATGGCGGGGTTCTTGTAGGTGTCGGCCTTGGTATAGGGCTGGGAAGCCAGCGCGGGGCCGGCCAGGCTGAGCGCAAGGGCGGCCAGGGCCGCGTGCAGGAAGCAGTTACGGGGGGTCATGGTCAGCTCCTCTGGTCAAAAAGCCCTGGCAGGGCGTGCTACTGTATTATCTTAGTATAACACTTGAGAGGACTATTTCAAGCTCGCGAGACAGTCCTCCACTCCTCCTTGGATGCCGGTCACGGCCCAGGGGTTGCATGCCACTCCACTCTGTCGGCCAGGCCACATATCCCGCGGGGGCTGGGCTGTGGAACAATCTTGGGCCTCTTCAAGTCAGGCCTTCAACCCCCCCCGTCACCCGGAGCGTAACCATGGCCACGCGAGCCCTGCTGATCCTGTCCTCGTTCTTCGTGAGCGTCGCGGCCCTCGCCGCCGGGCCCCTGCCGCCGCCCCGGGAACAGCCGGCACTCTATGACATCGCTGCCGCCGTGAGCCCGGCGGAGCTCGAGGCCACCGACACCAAGCTCGTGGGCTTCGGCACCCGCCAGACCCTGTCGGACACCAAGTCCGACACCCGCGGCATCGGTGCGGCAGAGCGCTGGGTGAAGGCCCGCTTCGAGCAGATATCCAAGGACTGCGGTGGCTGCCTGGAGATCATCACCCCCTCCCTGGTGTTCAAGGGCGAGCGCATGCCCAAGGAGGGGACCGAGGTGATGGACGTGGTGGCCATCCAGAAGGGCACCACCGATCCGGATCGTTACGTGGTGATCACCGGCCACGTGGACTCCCGCAACAGTGACGCCATGGATGCGACCAAGGATGCTCCCGGTGCTGACGACGATGGCTCCGGCACTTCGGCCGTGATCGAGACAGTGCGGGTGCTCAGCAAGTACAAGTTCCGCGCCACCGTCGTGTACAGCGTGGATTCCGGCGAGGAGGAAGGGCTGTACGGTGGCCAGGTGATCGCCCGCTACGCTCTGGAGCATCACTGGTATGTGGAGGCGGACCTCAACAACGACATCATGGGTAACAGCCACGGCCAGAACGGCATCGTGGATAACACCTCGGTGCGCGTGTTCTCGGAGGGCACCCGCGCCCTCGAGACCCCGAAGGAGGCGGCGTATCGGCGTTACCACGGCGGGGAACTGGACTCACCTTCGCGCAACGTGGCACGCTACATGCAGGTGTTGAGCGAGAAATACGTGCCCAACTGGCACGTGAAGATGGTCTACCGCACGGACCGTTACGGCCGTGGCGGCGACCAGACGGCTTTCAACGCCCTCGGCTATCCTGCGGTGCGGGTCACGGAAGCTAACGAGGACTTCACCCACCAGCACCAGGACGTGCGGGCAGAGAACGGCATCCATTATGGCGACGTGCTCTCGGGGGTGGATTTCGATTACTTGGCCAAGGTCACGGCCATGAATGCCGTGACCTTGGCCGCCATGGCCTGGGCACCGGCTCCACCCGTGGATTTCGATATCGCCTCTGACCCGGCGCCCGGGCTATCGGGAGGCGTGGACACGCTATTCAAGTGGAAGTCACCGGGCGCAGATGCGGCCGGGTTCAGCGTGCACTGGCGTCCCACCACCGATCCCCAGTGGAGCAAGTCGCGCTTCGCGGGTGATGTGGAGGCATATGCTCTGAAGGACGTGAGTATCGACGATTACTTCTTCGGGGTGTCCAGCGTCTCGGCGGATGGCTTCGAGAGTCCGGTGGAGTTCCCCGGCGCCACGGGATCATTCGTCCCTTCGACGCCTCCGCCCGCTCCGGGAGGCTGAGTCAGCCGCCGGTTGATTTGAGCGCTGCGGATACCAGACGTGCATAGAGCCGCTCTTTAAGGTTCTGCGGCTTCGCGAGATCCATGCGTGCGAGGCAGGCTCCGGCCGCGGCCGCGGGTGCCTGTAACAGACCGGCAGTGAGACTCAGCATTCCCGGCAAGCTACGGGTTTGGGCCTGCAGATACTGCAAGGCCTTGCCGAGTTTGAGCTCTTCCGGCGTGAAGTCGTGGCCGAAGGGGAAATCCGGGAAGAGGCCGGCTGCTTTGAAAGGCGCCAAGTCGGCGCGCAGCTTCGCAAGCGTGTTCTGCCGGTATATATCCGGTATCCGGTAGTCGGCGGGTATCTTACGGGTGCGTTTCGCTTCCAGCAGCAGGTCTTCCTGGAAACGCGAGTCGGCGACGTTCAAGAGGGCCGCGATCACCTCCCGGTCGGACTTGCCCCTCAAGTCAGCGATGCCGTATTCCGTCACCACCACGTCCCGCAGATGCCGTGGGATGGTGGTGTGGGCGTACTGCCAGAGGATGTTGGATTCGAGGCGCCCATGGCTCGTATGGGTGCTCTTCAGCATCAGGATGGAGCGGGCTTCTTTCAGGGCATGGGCCATGGCCACGAAGTTGTACTGGCCGCCTACGCCGCTCACTACCCGACCGTCGTCCAGGGAATCCGATACTGCCGCGCCCAGCAGGGTCATCTTCATGCAGATGTTGAGGAAACGGGAGTGGCGATGCTGCAGCTCTTCCAGCTCCAGGTCGCTGAACAGTTCGTTGACGGTGGACACCGCTTCCATGGCGAACAGGCGCCGCTCCGGCTCCGGCATCTTGTGCAGGGCATCGTAGAAATACTGGCTGCCCAGGAAGAAAGCTGCGTGCACCAGCACACCGCCCGTGAGCCGGGCGCCGAGTGCGCTGCCGGCGATGCGGTGCAGCGTCTGCCGGTCTTCCAGGTCCGGCACGAGACGCGTACCGTCTGGCAGCACCAGTAGCCCTTCCTGGAACCCCGCATCGGGCCGCAGGATGCCGAAGCGCTTCAGGAGCGCCACATCCCCGGCCGTGAGCACCGGGTTCACAATCCCGGCTTCCCGCAGCGTCGTGAGGCCGTCTGCGCCCAAGTTCTCTGAGAACTTGCCCTGGTTCAGGAGCCGCTGGAGCCCTGCATGGTCATAGACCCGGCGCTTCAGGATGCCCGCTTCATAGAGGTGCAGGAGTCCGTCGCCGAGCATCTCGCTGCCGGCGTACAGACCCTTGCGGAATCCGTCCACCCCACCTATGGCTTCGATGACCGCAGCATGACGTACCTGTATCCCGAGCTTGTCCACCGCGTCGCGATAACGGGCGTTGTCCGCGTGGCGCACCTGGGTGGAATACACGAAGGCATCCCCCAGGGAGCCGATGCCCACCTGTACCGTGCCGCCATCCCGTATCAGGGTGCTGGCGTAGAGGCCCACCATGTGGGAGGCGGGATCCACCGCCATGTTGGGCACCGAGAAGAGATGATGGTCGAGGGCAGGGGCGTCCACCAGGAAGTCGAAGAACTCCGGGCCCACGTCCGCATCGCCGTACATGAACGGCAGTTTGCGGTTCACCATGCCGGCCACCGCCACGCGCCGACCGGCTTTCTCCGCCGCCCTCAAGCCCGGCATGATGTCGAGCGTCACATCGGGATTGGAGCTCAGGCTGTAGCGGGCGCCGGTCGGCCGTTCTTCCTTGCCCACCGCCTGTAGCACCACGTTCACGCCCGCCGCGAGCATGTCGCGGGCCACGTGGGTGTAATTGGAGCTCAAGTACTCCTGCTGGGCCGGCGCCACCCCCAGCATGCTGCCGGACTTGAAGTAGAACTCCGAGAGTTCGATGTTGGCGGGCAGTTGCCGGCTGCGCAGGGCGCGCATGTATTCGAGGTCCGGATAATCGCCGAACACCCGCGCGGCGAAGGGTTCCATGAAGCGCCGCTCGAGATCGCTGTGCCAACCGGGCCGCTCCAGGGATAGGGCGGTCATGATGCGCAGATGGATGCCGGGGTCCCGGGCGGCGCGCCTATAGATCGCGTTCAGCAGGTGGTTGGGTTTGCCGATGCCGAGGGGCGAGCCCACCACGAGACGCGGACCTACGCGAGCGATGATCGCTTCGACGCAATCGTCTGGTGAGCTAAAAGTTTTCATGTGTGCTCCGTCGCTCCCGGCATCCTCGGCAACCGCTCCCTGCGTTGCTCTACCGCCTGCATCCATGCAGGCGTGCCTCCTGCGACGTTAGTACATCCTTCGGCAGTCGTTCTCGACACTGCGCGACCTCCTACATCCCTGTAGTCGTGTACATCAAAAGTGACCCCGCCATGAGGCGGGGTCAATATTATCAGGAGCCTGTGGACTGTGCTGTCACTGGGCCGGCGGATTCACATAAGTATCGAACTGCTTCCAGATGCGACTGTACTCGTCGAGCCAGCTGGACGGATCGTGGAAGTCGTGGTGCTCCGTCGGATAGAACATCACGGAGAAGTTCGGATTGTGCAGCTCGATGAGCTTCTGGGTCATATGCACCGTGTCGATGAAGAACACGTTGTCGTCCTTCATACCCTGCATGATGAGCAAGGGGTGCTTCAGGGCGCCGGCGTAGTTGATGGGCGAGCTGTCGAAGTAGGCCTGCGGATCCACGTCCGGGCGATTGAGGATCGCGGAGGTATAGCCGTCGTTGTAGTCGGCCCAGTCGCCTACCGGCCTGAGCGCGGCGCCGGCTGCGAACAGCTCCGGCTGGCGGAACATCATCATGTAGGTCATGAAGCCGCCGTAGGAGCCACCCCATACGCCGAGGCGTTTGGGGTCTGCGTGATAGTTCTGCTCCAGCCAGTGGGCGCCGTCGGTGATGTCTTCCACCTCCGGATGGCCCATCTGGCGGTAGATGGCGGTGCGCCAGTTCCGGCCGTAGCCAGCCGAAGCCCGGTAGTCCATGTCCATCACGATATAGCCGTGCTGGTTGAGGAAGGTGTCGAACATGTTTTCATGGAAGTAATAGGACCAGCCGCTGGTGACGTCCTGCAGGTAGCCGGCGCCGTGGATGAAGAATATCGCCGGGTAGGTCTTGGCCGGTGAATAGTCCTTGGGCAGGTAGAGCCGGGCATAGATCGGCTCAGACACGTGGCTGGAAGGCACCTGCACGATCTGGGGTATGGTCCAGTCCACGGCGGCGAAAGCCGGCGTGACGGTGTGGGTCAGCTGGAGGGCGGTGCCGTTGGGCTGGGCGTCCACCGCGTAGATCTCAGGCGGGTGCATGAAGGTCGAGTGATAGACCAAGAGCTTGCTCTCGTCGGGTGAGAGCACGAAGCTCTCGCCATGGTGCATGGCGGGCTGGCTGCCGTTGATGCCGCCCAGGCTCGTGACCGCCTGCATGTCGCCGTTCTTGGCATCCACCCGGTAGATCTCCCAGGTACCGGGAGCCGGTTTGTTGGCTGAGACGTAGAAGTAGGCATCGTCGTGGGTCAGGAACAGGCCGGAGTTGACCTCGAACTTGCCGCTGGTGAGTTGACGCGCTTTCGCGGCGTTCAGGTCCTTGATGTATAGCTGCGAATAGCCGCTGGCCTCTGACAGGAACCACAGACTGTGGTCGTCGTGCATCCAGCCGAAGTCGAAGAAGTTGAAGCCGACCCAGGCATCGTCATGGTAACGGTCCTGGGTGACCAGGGTCTTGCCGGCGAAATCTACGCTGGCCAGCCAACGGTCCTTGTTGTCGTTGGCGACGAACTGCAGGGCCACGTCGGAACCGTCGTCGTTCCAGGCGAGGTTGTTGACGCTGACCTCGCGCACTTCCGGGGCCTTCACCGAGTCCTCGGCGGTCTTGCGGTCTATGCCGTGCTGCACGTCCCATTCCACCGCGCTCTTGCGCAGGGCCGCCAGCGGATCGGTCTTGATGCCGGGGAGTTTGCTGAGATCGAGATCGAAGGAAGTGTGGTTACGCAGATCCAGCACCTTCACCTGCTGCGCCGCGGGCGGGTTCAGGCCCACGTAGGTGTGTTCCTTGCTGGTCTCCACGTAACCGCTGTCGGTGATGTAGTTCGGCATGATGCCGGGGGCGCCATCCTCGTAGCTCTTCGCCTTGGTGACGAGTACCAGCCAGCGGCCGTCCGGCGAGAGGGAGCTCTGGGCGATGCTGAGCTTGTCGCCGAAGTACCAGGGTGCAGCCACCTGGGTCTGGTCGGCGCCGCGTTCCGCGGCCCGCTGGGCGTCCTGTGCCTGCTTGTTGCTCTGGCTGCGGCTCAGGAATTCGAACAGGCGCGGCTGCTCCGCCTGCAGGTAGTTCTTGGGTGCCGCGCTCTTGTCCGGGTCATCGCTCATCCGCACGTCGGCGGCCAGGGAGATGAGGCCGCTGTTGAGCGCATACACATAGATGTCGTCGCCCTGGTGCCATTGCACGCTGGCGCCGTCGGCCATGAAATCCGGATCGCTCTTCTTGATGCTGTCGCGGGTCAGCTGTCGCAGGCTCCCGGTGAGCAGGTTTCGCACGAACACGTTGTTGTCGCGGATGAACACCTGGAAGGTGCGGGCATGGTTATAGGCGCCATCCGGAGCGGAGGCCGCTGCCAGTTCGCTGTCGGTGAGCTTGTGGGGCGCGCCGCCGGCCACATCCACCATATAGAGATCATGCAGGGCGCTGCCGTCGCGCTTCTGGGAGTAATAGACACTCTTGCTGTCATAACCCCAGTAGCCTTCCTCGGGCTGGTTCCCGATCCAGTCGGTATTGGCCATGATCTGTTCCAGCGTCACCGGTGTATCGACACCGGGAGCGGCCAGGGCGGGCAGGGCGACCAGCGCCCCGGTCAGGAAGGCAAGGATGCGATGCTGCATGACGGTTCCCTTCAGTGGATTTCGCGGGATCGGTTTCTGTTTCTTAGGAGAGAGCTTGGTCCAGGTCGGCTATGAGGTCGGCTGGGTGTTCCACGCCTGCGGACACCCGCAAGAGATTGCGCGGCGTCTGGGTCTCCGGCCCTTCAACGGAAGCACGGTGTTCGATGAGGCTCTCCACACCCCCTAGACTGGTGGCGCGGGTGAAAAGTTTCACTTTTGCCGCGGCATTCATGGCAGCTGCTTCGCCGCCGCGGTGCGTGAAGGATAGCATGGCGCCGAAACCCCGCATCTGGCGCGCAGCCAGCGCATGGCCGGGGTGGGATTCGAGGCCCGGGTAGAAAACCTTCTCCACCGCCGGGTGGGTTGCGAGATGGCGGGCGATCTCGAGAGCGTTGGCACTGGCAGCGCGGACCCGCAGATGCAGGGTGGCGGCACCGCGCAGCAACAGCCAGCAATCGAAGGGTGAGGGCACCGCACCGGTGGTGGATTGCAGGAAGCGGACGCGCTCCGCGAATGCATCCGCCTTACGACATACCAGGGCGCCGCCCAGCACGTCGCTGTGGCCGCCCAGATATTTGGTGGTGCTGTGCATCACCATGTCCATGCCGTATTCCAGGGGCTTCTGCAGCACCGGTGTGGCGAAGGTGCTGTCGCACACCGCCACGGCGCCCACCTTATGGGCGATCTCGGCCGCGGCCGTGAGGTCGGTGATGCGCAGCAAGGGGTTCGATGGGCTCTCCACCCAGACGAGCCGTGTCTCGCGGGTGACCGCGGCTCTCAAGGCATCGGTGTCGCTCGCGTCCACGTAGCTCACCTTGAGCCGCCAGGGCGTCATCACTTCCCGCAGGATGCGCAGCACGCCGTGATAGGCATCGCCGGTGCAGACCACGTGGTTGTCGGGCTTGAGCGACTGGAACACCGCGCTCACGGCAGCGCTGCCGGAGGCGAAGGCGAGCGCGGTGGCGCCACCTTCCAGGGCCGCGAGGCAAGCTTCCAGCTGGCCGCGGTTAGGGTTGCTGCTGCGCGAGTAAGTGTGGCCGTGGGGATAGTTGCCGTCGGCGCCGCGCTCGAAGGTGGTGGACAGCTGGATAGCAGGGCTCACGCCGCCGCTGGTCGGGTCAGTCCCACGGCCCGCATGGACGCAGGTGGTCTCGAAATGCTCTTTGTGGTCTGACATGGGAATCTCGGTTTCGGGGACAGCGGGCGCTAGTTATACAACATTGTCACCACGCGGTTGCGGCCTTGGTTCTTGGCTTCGTACACCGCCCGGTCGGCGGCCTTGAATAGGTCATCGAAACCCACTTCCTTGCCGAGCGGCCGGCCGGTGACGCCGATGCTGGCGGTGACCTGGATCCCGTCGGGCTTCAGTGCCTCGATCTTCTTGCGCACCGACTCGGCGAGTTTCGCGGCCTGCTCGATGCCGCACTGACCCATGAGCATCACGAACTCCTCGCCGCCGACCCGCGCCACCAGGTCTTCTTCGCGGCAGGCGTTCTTCAGCATGGCGCTGGTGAGCGCCAGCACCTTGTCGCCCGCGACGTGGCCATGGGTGTCGTTGATGTTCTTGAAATGGTCGAGGTCGATGAGCATCAGGCTCAGGGGCGCGTCGTCGCTCGTCGCCTCGGCGAAGTACTTAGGGGACAATTCGTTCAAGCCGGTGCGATTGTAGAGGCCGGTGAGATGGTCCTGCATGGCGAGCTGGTATAGCTGGCGGGATTGGGCCTGCACCCGGTCGAACAGCTGCTTGCTGATGATGAGGTTGCGTACCCGCGCACGCACTTCCTCCTCCACCGGCGGCTTGGCGATGTAGTCGTTCACCCCCAGGCGGAACAGCTCGATGCGCCGCGTGGTCTCGTCCATGCCGGAGAGCGCCAGGATCGGCACGCGCCGCTTGTCCGACAGGTAGCTGCGCACCCGGTTCACGAGGCCTACCCCGCTCATCACGCCTTCCAGCAGGATGTCGCTCACGATCATGTCGTAATCGTGTTTCTCGAAGGCGGCCAGGGCTTCGTCTGCGCTGCGGAAATGGTCCACCTGCAGGTTCATGTGGCGCAGGATCTTGATCATCACATGGGCGGCCACCATGCTGTCCTCTATATAGAGGACCCGGCCGGTGAGTTCGTGCTGCTCTTCGGACAAGTATTGCTTGAGACGCGCCGCCAGCTGCTCCTTGTCCATCTTCTCCTGGATCTCGGTGACGCCGGCTTCGAAGGCCTCCTGTCGCGAGGTCTTGTCTTGGGTGGAGGTGAGCAGGATGAAAGGAGTCTTGTGGTGACTCGATAGCGCGCGCACCTGTTTGCAGAGCGCGATGCCGTTCATGCCCGGCAGCGACAGGGAGGCGCAGATGAACTCCACCTCTTGGGATTGCAGTATCTCGATCGCCTCCTCGGCGGATTCCACCGTCAGGCTCTGATGGCCGAGGTCGGCCACCATCTTGTTCCAGACGGTGCGCACCACCTTCGAGTGATCGACGATGAGGATGTGCATGCGGTACTTGTTATGAAGAGGGGCAGGGTATGGCCCCTGCCCCTGTCATAAGAGTGTAACCGCGCCGACCGGGCGCGGCATAGCAGCTTCCATCGCTCCCTAAATATCCCGCAGGCGCGGGAAACCGCTATTTATCAGCCGGGCGCTCGGCGGCCCGTGCCGCGGAGAACGGACTACTGCTCCTCCAGGCGGGCCAGGTATCGCCGTCGGCGAGGCCGTAACCCGTCTGATAGAGGAGATCCAGTTGCTGCAGCATGCCCGACAGGTTCCAGGCCGGGTCATACACGTCCGCCGGCTTGTGATAGCGGTGGCTCACATAGTCCTGCTGCTGCTCCAGGCCCCAGCCCGCCGGATGGCCCACGTAGTCGGTGCCGAGGGCGATGCTCAGGGCTGGCACGCCCATCTTGGCGAACTCGAAATGATCGGCGCGGAAATAATAGCCCTTCTCCGGCTGGGAGTCCGGCAGGATCTTGAGACCCTGACTCCTGGCCGTGGCCACCAGGGCATCGTCCAGCCCCGACATGAAGCGGCCGCGTACCGTGAGGTCACGGGTCCTGCCGAAGGTGTCCATCACGTCCATGTTGATGTCGGCCACCGTGTGCTTGAGGGGGAAGAGCGGATGGGCGGCGTAATAACGCGCGCCCAGCAACCCCTGTTCCTCGCAGGTGGTGGCGATGAACAGCACGCTGCGGGCCGGCCGCTTGCCCGCAGCGGCGTAAGCACGCGCTAACTCCAGGAGCCCGGCGATTCCGGAGCCGTTGTCGATGGCGCCGTGGAAGATCTCGGTCTTGCCGTCAGGCCCGGTGCGCATGCCGAGATGATCCCAGTGGGCGGAATAGATCAGCACCTCGCCGGGGCGGCTCGCACCTTTCAGGAGACCCACCACGTTGTGGGACACGATGTCGTGCACTGTGTTATGCAGGGTGATGTCGGCGGTGAGCTTCAGGGGCACGGCTTTGAAACCAGGTTGCGCAGCGGCGCGTTCCAAATCGTCGAACTTCAGACCGGCGGCGCTGAAGAGTTTCTCCGCTGCATCATGGGTGACCCAGCCTTGGATGGCGGGTAGGTAGGCATCACCCGGCGGCAATTCTTCGAGCGGCCCGCTCCAGCTGCCCCGCACCACTTCCCAGGGGTATCCCGCCGGACCTATCTCGTGGACGATGAGGATGCCGGCGGCGCCTTGGCGCGCGGCCTCTTCGAACTTATAGGTCCAGCGGCCGTAGTAGGTCATGGCCTTGCCATCGAAGAGTTTGCTGTCACCGGTGGCGTAGCCGGGGTCGTTCACCAGCACCACCACGGTCTTGCCCTTCACATCGAGGCCCGCGTAATCGTTCCATTTATATTCGGGCGCCACGATGCCGTAACCGGCGAATACTAGGGGGCTGTCCTTGAGGGAGACTTCCGCTTCTGGGCGGCCGGTGCTCACGATCATGTCGCTGCCGTAGGCGAAGCTGAGGGGAGTGGTACCGCCCGCGATAGTGAGGTTGGTGTTCGGGTCCGCGGTGATCTGCTTCAAAGGCACTTCCTGCAGGTAGCTGCCCTGGTCCGCGGGGACGAGCCCGTACTCCTTGAACTTGCCGCTGATGTAGTCGGTGGTGAGTCGCTCGCCGGCGCTGCCGGGAGCGCGGCCGCCGAAGGGATCGGAGGAGAGCGTCTTGATGGTGTCGCGGATGTTGCCCTCGTTGAATTGCGGCGCCGGATCCGCGGCTGCCATGAGGGGCAGAGCGAGGGCAGCCCACAGGAATGTGTTCAAGATACGGGAGTGCATGGTCATTCCTCCTTTGAGAGCGGTTTCGTTTTATCTATAGTGAAGCGTGTCAGGGCGACAACAGGAAGCGGGCGCCATGGAACTCGAGGATCACGCCCTGGGATGTGATATCCACCACCTGCGGCCCTTCCGGCAGGGTGTCGCCGGTGCGGTAGCGCTGCAGGTTGATCACCGCGAAGCGTTCCTCGGGTTTGGCGGCGTAACCCAGCACATCCAGGTGCAGGGCCGGTAGGGATTGGCGCAATTCCGCTGGCAGGCTGTCGAGAGTGGGTAGCCCAGCGGCATCTTGAGTGGTGTCAGGCGTCGGTGCTGCCGCGGGGAGCACAGGTGCGGCGGCTTGGGGTGCCGCGGGAGATGCATCGTCTGCCGTGCTCTGGACTTCTTCCGAGAGCGGACGCACCTCGGGGTGATAAGCCGCGGCGGGCACCGTCGCCGGCTTCGGCGTCACGGTCTCGTCATTGCTGCCGCGCCAGAAGAACACTGCCAGTACGAGAGCATTCACCAGCAGGAGGATGCCGAGCAGTGTGGTCCAGGGCAGCGGCAGACGCGCCGGTGCCGGCGGCGTCTCGCCGACACCCAGCTGGCCCGTGAGACTCTGTTGGCGGGTGCGTTCCGATTTGCGCAGGGCGTCGAGGATCAGGGACATGCTCAGCCTCCGCCTTTGTGCAACAGCGGCGTGCCCGGCGGATCCAGCAGCGTGGTCAGCCGCACCAGAGTCTCCTCGCCGGCGATGCCGTCCACCTTCATATGCTGGGAGGTCTGGAAGTCCTTGACCATGGCCGTGAGGCTGTCGTCATAACTACCGACACCGGAATCCGTGGCGTGTTGCAGTGTCGCGAGCTGGCTGCGTAGCCAGGCGACGCCGGTGCCCACCATGCCCGGCGCCAGCGGTGAAGGTGCGGCTGCATCGGGGCGCCACAAAATGAGGTATTCGCCATACCACAGAGGCTCCACCTGGGAGAGGGGGAAACTGCCGCTGGCTTTGCCGGCCCGCAGGGTCACCTCGCCGTCGGCGATGCCCGTCACTACCAGCTGATGCACCGCGCCGCCGGAGTCGGTTAGGCTGATCACCGCCGGCAGGTTGAGCGCCCGCAGGTTATTCCAGGTGCCGCGCCGGTACAGGCAGCGCAGGCCGGATTGGGGTGCCTCGCGGCAGCCACTGCCGCTGCCGGCCGCTGCGTACTGCGCGCCCCAGAGGGAGAAGAGCGTGGTGAAAGCCGCATCGGTATCGCTGGGGTGGGTCGGGTCTGCGAGCCAGACGGCCATATCCGGTGCAGCAGGTGCCGCGGCCACCGGTGTCACGGGAGTGGGGACACTCCGGGTGTCGAGATAGAGGAGCGTGGCGCTCAAGGTCAGGAGTACGGCGGCGCAGGCCCAAACCCAAGCACGCAGGGGGCGTTTCTTCGGCGTTTCGCCCAGCACTTCCTTCGCTGCGCGCCGCACCAGGCCTGAGTCCACCTGGCGCATCTCCCGGGTGTAAGCCCCGAGCAGAGCCCGGTCGCTGATGATGTTGATGAGCCGCGGGATGCCGCGGGTCACCCTTTGCATGCTGCGCAGGGCCGAGGATGTGAAGATGGGCGCCATTGCGCCGGATACCGTGAGGCGGTGGTTCACATAGGCGCGGCTCTCGGCGGCGGACAGGGGCATCAGGTGATAGCGCCCGGTGATGCGCTGGGCGAGTTGGCGGAGTTCCGTGCGCGCCAGCAGTTCCCGCAGTTCCGGCTGACCCACCAGGATGATCTGCAACAGCTTCTGCTCGCGGGTCTCCAGGTTGGTGAGCAGTCGCACCTGTTCCAGCACCTCCGCCGAGAGGCCCTGGGCTTCGTCAATGATGAGCACCACGCGCCGGCCGCGGGCGTGGGCATCCAGGAGCTCTGCATTGAGTGTGTCGATAAGGTCCTGGGGGGTCTGGTTCTGTTTCCAGTTGATCTGCAGTTCCCGGCAGATGCTGCGCAGGAACTCCAGTACCGAGACCCGCGGGTTGATGACGAGAGCCGCATCTACGTTATCCGGCAGCTTGTCCAGGAGCGTGCGCACCAGGGTGGTCTTGCCGGTGCCCACCTCACCCGTGAGCTGGATGAAGCCGCCGCTCTCGGTGACGCCATATAAGAGGTGCGCCAGGGCTTCGGTGTGCCGCGCCGACAGGAACAGGAAGCGCGGGTCCGGGGTGATGGCGAACGGGTTGTCGCTGAGGCCGAAGTAACTGGCGTACATCTTTATATGATGCCCTAATCGGCATCCTCAGGTGACCCGCGCCGCAGGCTGTCCGCACCGAACCGGTCCCGCACCGCGTCAGCCGTGGCTTCCAGCCGGCGGCGGCGCTCGCTGCCTTCCTCGAAAAGCGTGAGCTGGCCCTCGGTGACGAACTCCCGCGCCCCCACGCCGATGAGCCGCAAGGCCTTGCCCGGATGCTCTTCGAGCCAGCGGCTGAGGAGTCCTTCCGCCAGTGGATAGAGCGTGTCGAAGCTGTTGTCAGCGGGGGTGTAGCGCCGCTGGCGGGTGTGGCGACTGAAGTCTTTCTCCCGCAGCTTGAGCACCAGGGTATGGGGTTTGAGGTCCGACTTGCGCAGGATGCGGCAGAGATCCTCCGTGAGGCCGCGCAGCACCGGTGCGAGTTCGGCGAGCTCCCGCAGGTCTTTCTCGAAGGTGGTCTCCTGGCTGATTGAGCGCTCGCCGCCTTCGCCGTCCACCGGGCGCTCGTCGCGGCCTTCCGCCAGGTTCTTGTAGTGCAGTGCCTGGTTGCCGAACAGCGCCTTGAGCATGGCCTCCGGTGCGAGGCGCAGGTCGCGGATGGTCTCGATCTTTGCCTTGGCCAGGGATTCGCCGGTGCGGGGGCCGATGCCCCACATGGCCGTTACCGGTAGCGGATCGAGAGTCGCTTGCACTTGTTCCGGCAACACGTGCATGAGTCCGTCCGGTTTGCACTGTTGGGAGACGATCTTGGCCACGAGCTTGTTGGGCGCAAGACCCACGGAGGCGGTGAGGCCCGTGGCGGCGCGGATGTCTTGCTTGATACGTCGTCCTAGGGCCACGGGATCTTCACTGCCGATGGCGCCCGTGAGGTCCAGGAAAGCTTCATCCAGGGACAGGCCCTGGATGGTGGGCGTGAAGGATTCGAAGATGCGGAACACCTGCTCGGACATCTCCTTGTAGCGTGACATGCGTACCTGGATGAAGACCCCCTGGGGGCAGCGCTGACGGGCTTCGTACATGGGCATGGCCGAGCGCACGCCGAACGTGCGCGCCTCATAGCTCGCGGCACTGACCACACCACGGTTGCCGATGCCCCCGACGATGACGGGCTTATCCTTCAGCTCAGGGTTATCGTGCTGCTCAACGGACGCATAGAAGGCGTCCATGTCCACGTGGGCGATTAGACGTACCGGAGGCATCGCGGTGTGGCGTCGCCGCCGGGGCTCAGTGGGCGGGGAACTTGTCGAAGATCTGCTGCACCGCGGCGGCCACCGCCTGGTCGGTGTAGTTGTCCTGGTTCAGCCAGCCGGAGGTCCAGCCGCGCCATACCAGGCGCTTGCTCTTGCCGTCGATGACGTCAAGCATGAGCGTGCCTTCTTCCCGGGATTCCACCGGCGGAGCCATGATCACCGCGCCGCCGAAGCCGCGCGGGAAGGCGTCCACGAAACCGAAGCCCATGCCCGCGCCGCCGCTCTCGATCTTCTGCTTGCTGACGGTATGGTAGGTGACGAGGAAGTCGGCGCTGCCGGCGGCCGGGGCCGCCAGATAGCCGCGGGTCTTGAGGTCGGCCGCCACAGCCCGCTGCACCCGGTCTTCCAGGATCTGGCTGTCCAGGATGGGATCGCGCACCGGGCCGGCCAGGGACGGGCTCACCCAGGCGTAGCTGTGGTAGCCGGTGAACTGTGCGGCGCTATCCTGTTCTACATAGACGCGTGGTGCACAGCCCGCGAGCAGTAGGGTTGAAACCAGGGCGGAAACCCCGAGAATAGGAAAAATACCTTTGAAATCAAGCTTCATGACGGCGGGCCTCGCAGCGTGCCTGGAAGTCTAACATGCACCTCCCGCCAGGCTGCCGGGGGCTTATATTTAGGGTACAAACAATGTGTTGCGCTGCCTAGGAGCCCCGTGTAACACATGCAGTAAGGCCTCCGGAAAGCTTACAGTCCACATGAAGAACACACGCCAAGTTTCGGTGATCTACGCAGCGTTCCTAGCGCTGGTGGGCTTCAGTCTGCTCGCCTGGCTGTCGGTCCACAGCCAGCTGCAGGTGCAGAACGTGGGGGCGGTGGTGGGGTTCACCCTGTTCGGCATCGTGGTGGTGCTGTTCGGTTTCCCGGCACCGCATGTGGGCCACGTGTCCCTCGACCGGGTGGTACAGATTTCCAGCATCCTCATCTTCGGCACCCTGCAGGCCGCCTGGATCGCCGGCATCTCCTCGCTCATCTGGCCATTCCTGCCTTGGGGAGCGAACCGCAGCAGCCATGACATGCGGCTCACCTTCCTGCGCGCCTTCCACAACTCCGGGATGATCATCCTCCTGGTGCTGATGACGGGCGGGCTGTACACCTACTTCGGCGGGCATGTGCCGCTCGTAGACCTGAATCTGCGCGATGGGATGCTGATCCTGATCCTGTCCCTGTTCATGCAGCTGATCAACATCTGCTTCGTCGCCATCATCGCCTGGCTGGAACACTACGATTGGCGCCGGGCCTTCGGCATATTCAGCGCCGCGGTGGATATCGCCGCCGTGCCGCTCGCGGTGTTCACCGCGCTCGTCTATAACCAGCTCGACACCCCGGTGTTCGTGCTGTTCCTGGTGGTGTTGGCACTCATCATCCTCATCGTCAAGAGTTTCGCCGACACGCGCCGCACCCTCGAACTGAAGGTGGACGAACTGGTGGCGGTGAACCGCGTCGGCCGCGCAGTCAGCGGCTCGCTGGTGCTGGATGACCTCATCGAGCTGATATTCCGCGAGAGCCGCAACCTCTTGGAGTTCGATTCCTTCTTGCTGGCGCTCTATTCGGAGGAGGCGCGCGAGCTGGATATCCGCCTGCACCATAACCGCCAGGGCCGGCAGGTGCCGCGCAGTCGCAAGCTCGGCGAGGGGCTCTTGAGCTGGGTGCTGAGCAACAACAAGCCGGTGTATATCACCGACTGGAGCCGCGACGAGAGCGAATTCAAGAACATGATGATCCACATCGGTGACACGCCCCAGACCCAGTCATTCATCGCTGTGCCGGTGACCTATCGGGAACGTGTGCTGGGCGTGTTGAGCGTGCAGGGCTACACTCCCGACATGTTCACCGAGGCGCATTTCGAGCTCACGGCTACATTCGCCGGACAGGTGGCGGTGGCCATCGCCAACGCCCGCTTGTTCGAGGAACTGGAGAAGGGCCGCAACGAACTGGAGCGGCGCGTGGTGGAGCGCACCCATGATCTCGCGCTGCAGAAGGACGAGCTGCACGCTCTCACCGAATCCCTGCGCAGCGCCAACCGCGAGAAGGAAGAGCTGCTGGGCAGGCTGCAACAGCAAGCCTCGGAACTCGAGCGCCAGAGCCGCGAGGACGGCCTCACCGGCCTCTACAACCGCCGTTACCTGGATAACCGCCTGGATTTCGAGGTCAAGCGCGCACAGCGCTACAACCGGCAGATCGCGCTGGCCATGGCCGATGTGGACCGCTTCAAGATCGTGAACGACCGGCATTCACACATGGTGGGTGACGACGTGCTGCGTACCATCTCCAACATCCTGCGCAACCAGTGCCGTTCCATCGACATCATCGCGCGCTACGGCGGCGAAGAGTTCCTGCTGTGTTTCCCGGAGACGAGCCAGGAGAACGCCGTCACGGTGTGCGAGAAGATCCGCAAACAGGTGGAAGAGTACGACTGGGAACGGCTGCAGCCGGGGCTGCAAGTGACGCTCAGCGTGGGTGTGGCGGCGGCGCCGCCGTCCTATGACGTGGATGCGTTGATCGCGGCAGCCGACGAGAAACTCTACGAGGCTAAACGCGGCGGAAGAAATCGCGTGTGCGCCTGAGCAGGCTCGCGGCCGCGACCGGCCGCGGGAAGGTGCCGGCGTGCACGGATTCCCCGGGATTCAGTGCCAATAGAGTGCGATCGAACAGCCGGTCGGCACGCTTGGCGTCCAGCGCGGGGGCGAACAGGTTGCCCTGACCCGTGCGACAGCCCAGATTCTGCAGCATGTGCAGCTGCTGCACAGTCTCGACGCCTTCCGCCACCGTCCGCATGCCGAGATCCTTCGCCAGCTCGATGATGGTGCGCACGATGGCGGCATCCTTGGGGTTGCTCTCCATGTCCATGACGAAGCTGCGGTCTATCTTGAGCGTCTCGAGCGGCAGCGCTGCGAGATAACTCAATGACGAGTAGCCGGTGCCGAAGTCGTCCAGGTGCAGCGCGATGCCGAGCGCCCTGAGCTTGCGCAGGGTGCTCTCCGCCGCCTTCGGGTTCTCTAGGAACACGGTCTCGGTGATCTCCAGATGCAGGCCGTCGGGGCCTAAGCCCGCTTCCTGCAGCGCTTCCGAGACCTGTTGGGCGAGACCGGCATACATGAATTGCTTGTGGGCCAGGTTGACCGCCACGCTCAAGGCTCGCGCCTGGGGATGCCGGTCACGCCAGGCACGTATCTGGCGGCAGGCTTCCTTGAGCAGCCACCAGCCCATGGGCAGGATGAGGCCCGTCTCTTCCGCCACCAGCAGGAACTCATCCGGGCTCAGGAGACCGCGTACCGGATGCTCCCAGCGCAACAGCGCTTCGAAGCCGAGCAGCCGACCCGAGTCCAGCGCCACGATAGGCTGGTAATGCACGCGCAGTTCGCGGTTATCCAGCGCCTGGCGCAGTTCGGTCTCCACCCGCAGGCGCGCCCGGGCGCGCGCATACATATCGTGGTCGAACACCACGTACCCGGCCTTGCCTGCGGCCTTGGCGCGATACATGGCGGTGTCCGCGTCGCGCAGGAGTTCTTCGGTGGAGCCGTAGTCCACATGGCCCGGGGCGATGCCGATGCTGGCGTTGGTGTAGATCTCGTTGTCGCCGAGCTTGATGGGCTTCAGCAGTTCGCCGAGCACCCGCTCCGCCACTTCCACCGCATCGTCCAGTTCGTGAGTCTGGCCCACCATGATGGTGAACTCATCGCCGCCGTGGCGCGCGAGAATGTCGGAAGGACCCAGGCAGCGCACCAGGCGTTGCGCCACCTGCACCAGCAGCGAGTCGCCGGCCGCGTGTCCCAGGCTGTCGTTCACTACCTTGAAGCTGTCGAGATCGATGAACAGTACCGCATAGCCCGGAGCACCCACGGCACGGCTGCTCTCCATGGCTGTGGCCAGGCGTTCGATGAACAGGGTGCGGTTGGGCAGCCCCGTGAGCGGATCGTGGGTGGCATTGTGCTTGAGCAGTTCCTCGTTGCGCTTTTGATCGGTCACGTCGCGCACCGTGCCGATCATGAAGCGGTGGTCGTCCATGTCGATGGTGCCGATGCTGTGGGTGACGTTCACCCGGGTCTTGCGGTCCTTCTGCAGCAGGGTGGATTCGTAGTCATTGGACACCGCCTCGCCGCGCTGGCGGCGCTGGAAGCGGTCATCCGCGGCAGCCAGTTCGTCGGACGGGAAGATGTCCCGGTAGCTCATGCCGGTGAGCTCGGCTTCGGTATAGCCCAGCATGGCGGCGAAGGCGGGGTTCACATAGGTGTAGCGGCCGTCCTCGTTGATGAACACACCCACCTGGCTGTGGTCCACCAGCATGCGGTAGCGCTGCTCCGAGCCCTGCAGTGCCGCTTCCACCCGTTTGCGCGCAGTGATGTCATGCAGCGAGCCTTCGTAATAAGCCACCTTGCCGTCGTCGTCGCGCACCACGCGGGCGCTCAAGGAGATCCAGATGCTCTGACCGTCGCGACGGCGCATCTCCACTTCGCGACCCGTGACCCGACCGTCACGTTCCAGGTCGGTATTGATGGTGCGGCGTTCAGCGGGATCTTTGTAGAGTTCGCTGATGCTCTTGAGGCTGCTCGTGAGCGCTTCCGGCGACTCGAAACCGAAGATGGCGGCGAGCGCCTGGTTGGCCTTCAAGTACTGGCCGGTGGGCGTGCTCTGGTACATGCCGGTGACCGCCATCTCGAAGATGGCACGGTACTTACGTTCCGCGGCCAACAGCGCCTGCTGGGTGCGGCGCTCCTCGGTGATGTCGCGGATGGTGCCGGTGCTGGAGAGCCGACCATCGAGGGTGATGGGCCCGGAACGCACCGAGGCCAGCACCCGGGTTTCGCCGTCCTTCTTCAGCAAGCGCACTTCGTAGGCGCTCTGCTCCCATTGCCCGGCCCGGCGTCGCGTCCACAGCCGATCGAGGAACTCCCGATCTTCGGGGGCGATGAAGTTCATGTAGGGTGAGCCGATCATTTCCTGGGGCACGTAGCCCAGCATGTCGGCATAAGCCTGATTGACGTAGGTGTAGTTGCTGTCCTGGGTGATGAACACCCCGTCTTGGCTGTGATCCACCAGGGTGCGGTACTTCTGTTCGGAGAGCTGCAGAGCCGCTTCCATGTTCCGGCGCAGATCGGCGGACTCATCCCCGTGCTCCGCCGTGTCCTGCACGATGCTGAGCACGTAATCCTCACCCTCGAAGGACACCACCTCGGCGTTCAGCACGCCGTGGTATTCGCCGCCATCGCTGCAGCGGTAGCTGGCAGGCTCGTTGGTGATGCTGTGGGATTTGCGCAGGGCGGCGAGGAAGCGTTCGCGGCGGGTCTTGTCCCAGAGCCCCAGGGCCACCGGGCTCTTGCCGATGACCGTGATCCGCGAGTAGCCCAGTACCCGTTCGAAGGAGTCGTTCACATCCACATAGCTATCGTCCGCGAGACGCGTGAGCGTCACGAGACTGGGCGACTGGTTGAAGGCGCTGGCGAGCTTCACGCAGCGAACCTGCCCTTTGCTGATTACCCCTTAAGAAGCGCCTCCTGACCCGAGGCCGCCCGATGGACCGGGTGGCTGGCATCCTGCATTACGTAAAGACAATTTAGGACAAAACACCCACGCTGCCTACACGTGAGTGTGCAGGCAGAGGGGGTATTTTAGAAACCTAATACGAAATAATGGCTTATAGAGGTATTATCGAAATCACTTCACAGTGATGGTGATGAGCTTCGAGATCACCGGCGGGTCGAAGGACATATGCGCGAAGTCACCCATGAGGAGCTGCAGGGTGTGCTTGCCGGGCTTCAGGGTGAGCACCGTCTGGGTCTGGCCGCCCCCGAAGTGCAGGTGCTGCTCATCCTTGGGGATAGGCGCGCCCTGGGGCGGCAAGCCCGTATCCACCAGCAGGTGGAAGTGACCGGTGTCGGCATGTTCCATCCCGGCCGGTGCCACGCCCATGCCCTTGAGCCCGAACACCACCGTCACCGGGTTCGTGACCACGGCGCCATCGGCGGGTTCGATGATGTAGGCCGCGGCGTACGCCGGGGCCTTCGGGGGGCTGAGAGGAGCGTCGCCCGCCGCCGCGCTGAAGCAGGCGAAGAGGGCCAAGGCCGGTAACCATAATGCGCTTTTCATGACGAGCTCCTTTTGCACACGGGGTGATGAAGAAGTCTAGTCGCGGCGCGTCAGATTTCCACCGCAGTCAGGGCCACCGCGGCCGCGAAGGTGATACCCACCGCCGCGCAGTAACCGATGAACAGCATGCAGAACTTGAGCACGGTCATGGCCCAAGACTGGTGGTAGAAGAAGCGCATGGCTAGGAACAGGTAGATCACCATATACCAGCCGGCCACTGTGCCGGCCTCCTTCTTGAGGGGCGCGAGCCAGATCACGTGGTTTGCGCCGAAGGTGATGAACATCACCACCAGCATCACCACGAACACCAGCGCGTGGTAATGCAGGGTGAAGATGAAGTGCTCGGCGAACAGACGCCGTGAACCTATGTAGAGCAGCTTCAGGAACATGGCGATGAGCGGCATGAACAGCAGCATCATCTTCGGCATGTTCTGATAGAGCTGGTGCTTGAACTCGGCCTGGTTGTCCTTGATCTTGGTCAGCTTGTCGATGAAGCGGGCCTCGGTGGAGTCCTTGGGCTTGATGGACGGATCGAGCTGGATGTTGAGATCGCCATCCTTCGTCCCCGCCTGGTAGATCTTCCGGCTGCGCGTGGCGCTGGCGACAGACGGCGCCCCCACGGTCACCGTTACGGCGGGAGCTGTCTTCGCCGGAGCATCCAGTTTCGTCAGCTGGTCCTCCACCATGGATTTAGCGAAGTCCTTCTCGGCAGTGTCGGTGACCGGGTTCGTGTCTATCAGCTTGATGGCGTTCTGCAGTTGCGCGCGGGTCTGTGCCCGCTCCGCCGCTGTCATCTCGGTGGGCGCGCCGGTCTTGTTGTCGCCCAGATCCACGACTTTCGACTCTGACCACATGAAGGCGGCCAGGAAGAAGAACAGCACGCTGCTGAACAGATACAGCCGGAAGGGCTTGATGTAACGTTCCTGGCGGCCGAGGCAGTACTCACGGGTCAGGAACCCCGGCCGGAACAGCAGCGGCACGATGCTGTGGATGAAGCGGGTATCGAAGCCGAAATGGGTGCCGGCGAAGTCGTGGGTCATCTCGCTCAGGGTGGCCACGGAAGCATGGTTGCGCTGCCCGCATTCGGTGCAGAACTTGCCGTTGAGCGGCGTGCCACAGTTGCGGCAGCGTTCCGCCTCGGGCATGAGGGCGATACCCGGCAGCGCCGGAGTGAGGTTCATGGCCTGGTCCACATCCAGCACCCGGCGGCTGGTCTTGAGCTTGTCGCCGAAGCGGGTGATGCCGTCCGCACGCATGCGCGAGGAATGTTCCGCCAGATAGCGGTCGAGTTCCGCGCGGCCGGCCAGGGTGTACTGCACCACGCGTCGCACGCTCGCGCCGGCGGCCTCCGGGTCCTCGGGACTGAGGATGCGGGCATCCCGGAAGCCGGGCAGGGCCAGCATCGCGTGGACGTGTTCCTCCAACCAGGTGTCGAACTCCGGCGCCACGTCGGCGCCGACGTCCAGCGTGACTTCATAGACCAGCGATTTGCTCATGCAGTCTTAAATGGGTGAGTACCCAACTCGCTGGGATCGAAGTCATCCACCGCGACGATCTCGGCGGTCAGCTCTTCCAGACGCAGCAGTCCGCGCGCTTCCTGGGCGTTGATCACTTTGGCCTCTTCCGCTGCCAGCACCTGGGGGGCGCCCTGGGCCGGTTTCAGGTGGCCGGCCTTCTCTGCTTCACGGATACGGCGCTCCACGGGCTCGAGGCGCACCGCGAGATCCAGGGCTTCGCCGAACATGCCCACCGGCGAGTGCTTGTCGCCGGTATAGGTGTTGCGGGTCAGGCGCGCGCGGGTCGGTCCCGGGGTGCAGATGAGTTCGGCGATCTCATGGCCAAGCTCGTCGCTGGGTGCCGAGTACATGCGGCCGCGGGGGAAGATGAGGAAGCGCAGCACGCCGGCCACCGGCCGGTTGGGGAAGTTGCGCAGGAAGCCGTGCATCTGCTCCTGCAGGCGGTAGAGCGCGTCGCGGCAGGCCCATTCCACCAGCGGCAGATCCTCTGGCGGACGATTCTGGTCCTCGAAACGCTTCAGCACCGCCGAGGCGATGTACATATAGCTCAGCATGTCACCGAGTCGCGCTGAGAGTTTCTCTTTCTTCTTGAGTGCTCCCCCTAAGGTCAACATGGCGGCGTCCGAGGCGAGCACGAAGGAGGCGCTGAAACGGTTGATGTGCTGGTAGTAGCGTTCGGTGGGGGTGCTCACACCCACGCCGGTGAACTTGGCGTTGGTGAGTGCCAGGATCAGCGAGCAGGAAGCGTTGCTCATGGCCAAGCCGATGTGGCCGAACAGCGCCTTGTCGAACTCGACCACTGCCGCGGCGTGGTCATCGTCCGCGGCGGCGCGCATCTCCTTCAGTACGAAGGGATGGCAGCGGATGGCGCCCTGCCCGTAGATCATCAGGTTGCGGGTGAGGATGTTGGCGCCTTCCACCGTGATGGCGATGGGGATGGACTGGTAGCCGCGGCCCAGGTAGTTGCGGGGCCCGAGCTGTATGCCTTTGCCGCCGTGGATGTCCATGGCATCGTTGCCCACGTGGCGTGCCATCTCGGTGACGTGACATTTGGAGATGGCGGCGCACACCGCCGGGGCTTCGCCCTGGTCGATGGCACCGGCGGTCATGGTGCGCACCGCTTCCATGGCGTAGAGCATGCCGCCCATGCGGCCTAGCACCTCGTCGATGCCGTCGAAGCGGGCGATGGGCAGGCGGAACTGCTTGCGCACCCGCGCATAGGCGGCACTGGTATAGACGCCGAGGCGCGAGCCGCCGGCGGTGTTGGATGGCAGCGAGATGGCGCGGCCGGCGCCTAAGCATTCCATGAGCATGCGCCAGCCGTGGCCGGCCATCTTGGTGCCGCCGATGATGAAGTCCAGCGGGACGAACACGTCCTTGCCCTGGGTGGGTCCGTTCTGGAACGGCAGGTTGAGCGGGAAGTGGCGCCGGCCGATGACGATGCCCGGCAGGTGCGGCGGGATGAGCGCGCAGGTGATGCCGTAGTCATCAGTCTGGCCGATGAGGTGATCCGGATCGAGCAGCCTGAAGGCGAGCCCCAGCACCGTCGCCACCGGCGCGAGCGTTATGTAGCGCTTGTTCCAGTTCAGGCGCATGCCGATGACTTCCTTGCCTTCCCATATGCCCTTGCATACCACGCCGGTGTCGGGGATGGAGGCCGCGTCGGAGCCGGCGGTGGGCCCGGTCAGCGCGAAGCAGGGCACGTCTTCGCCGGAGGCGAGGCGCGGCAGATAGTGGTCCTTCTGCTCCTCGGTGCCGTAGCGCAGCAGGAGCTCTGCCGGTCCGAGGGAATTCGGCACTGCCACGATCGAGGCGCAGGTGGGGCTGCGAGTGGCGATCTTGGCCAACACTTCCGAGTTCATCAGTGCCGAGAACTCCCGGCCGCCGTAGCGCTTCGGGATGATCATGGCGAAGAAGCCTTTCTTCTTCAGGTAGTCCCAGCCTTCCGGCGGCAGGTCACACCACTCGTGGGTGATCTTCCATTCGTCCAGCATGCCGCACAGCTCCTCGACCTCGTGGTCGAGGAAGGCCTGTTCCTCGGCGCTGATCGCGGGTGCCGGGGTGTTGAGCAGCCGCTGCCAGTTGGGCCGGCCGCTGAACAGCTCGCCGTCCCACCATACGGTGCCGGCTTCGAGGGCCGCGGCCTCGGTCTCGGACATCTCCGGCATGATCTTGCGGAAGATGTCGAGCAGCGGACGGGAGATGTAGTGGCGGCGTATGGCCGGCACGTTCACCGGGATGGCGATGGCGAGATACAGCAGCCAGAAGCAGAGCACCAGCCACTCGGGTCCGGTGCCGGCCAGGGTATAGACCACTAGGAGCGCGAGGTAAGCGGCGCTCGCCAATAACAGGGGCACGCGCTGATAGGTCAGCGCCAGAGTGCCGCCGATGAATACGAGGAGCCAGAGGAGCGCACTCAGCATGGGAGACATCCCGTCATGGTTGCGGTGGAGAGCGCCGAAGCCAGGCGCACCAGAAAACTATACTCCAGTCAGGTGCCGCCCTGCAGTTTGGCGCGCAGCTCAGGCGGGATGGTCACGGCCTTCTGTGCCTTGAAATCGAAGCACACCATGCCGGTGCGTGCCTCGGCCACCACGCGGCCATCGGTGGTGGCGCTCACCCGGAAGAAGAAGGCGCAGCTGCGGCTCGAGAAGTCGCCGGCCGCCGCTTCGATCCTGAGTGCATCCCCGTAGAAGGCCTGGGCCCGGTAGATGACCGCCGAATCCGCCACCACGAAGCCCACGCCGTCGGCGCCGATCTCGTCGCTGCCGAGGGCGCGTATGTAGCGGCGGCGCGTCTCGTGGATGAGGCTGAGGACGGCGTCATTGCCCAGGTGGTTGCCGTAATTGAGGTCGCTGACACGCACCTCCAGCTCCACGACATAGGGGAAGCTCGCCGGCAGCTCGATCTCGACCCGTCCCATGGCCTCTCCTTATATAGATGTGCAAAAGGCCGCGCGGCTGCCCGCGCGGCCCCCTGCGGATTCATCCGGGCACTCTCAACCCTGAAGCAGATCCTTGACGCCTTCCCGCTCTTCCCGCAGTTCGGCCTCGGTGGCACGCATGCGTTCCTGGGAGAAGGCCCCGACCTTCAAGCCCTTCACGATCTTCCACTGGCCCTTGCTGCAGGTCACGGGATAGCCATACACGATGCCCGGTTTGATGCCGTAGCTGCCGTCGGAGGCCACGCCCATGCTGACCCAGCTGCCCTTGGGAGTGCCGAGAGCCCAGTCGCGCATGTGGTCGATGGCCGCCGACGCCGCCGACGCGGCGGAGGAGAGGCCGCGGGCCTTGATGACCGCCGCGCCTCGCTGCTGCACCGTGGGGATGAAGTCGTTCTTGAACCAGTTCTCGTCCACCAGTTTCACAGCCGCCTTGCCCTTGACCGTGCAGGCGTTGATGTCCGGATACTGGGTGGAGGAGTGGTTGCCCCAGATGGTCATGCGCTTGATGTCGGTCACATGGCTGCCGGTCTTGGCAGCCAGCTGCGACAGGGCCCGGTTGTGGTCCAGGCGCATCATGGCCGTGAAGTTCTTCTTGGGGATGCGCGGTGCATTGCTGGCCGCGATGAGCGCATTGGTGTTGGCCGGATTGCCCACCACCAGCACCTTGATGTTCTTCTTGGCGGTCTTGTTGAGCGCCTTGCCCTGAGCCGAGAAGATCTTGGCGTTCTCCAGCAGGAGATCCTTGCGCTCCATGCCGGGGCCGCGGGGGCGCGCGCCGACGAGCAGGGCGAAATCCGCATCCTTGAACGCCACTTCCGCGTCGTCGGTGGCCACGATGCCGGCCAGGAGCGGGAAGGCGCAGTCGTTGAGTTCCATGACCACGCCGTTGAGGGAGGGCAGGGCCGGAGTCACTTCCAGGAGCTGCAGGATCACGGGCTGCTTGGGGCCCAGCATGTCGCCAGCGGCGATGCGGAAGATGAGCTGGTAGCCGATCTGGCCGGCGGCGCCGGTGACGGCGATGCGGACGGGTTTCTTCATGGCCATGGACTTCTGACTCCGTTGTTTGGCGGGGCGTAAAGATTCAGGGCGCGGGCCCGGACGGGCGGCGCGAGCGAAGCGGGATTTTATCACCGGCCTGCCGCTGGACCTTTTTACCCATCCGTGGCGTGGTGCCGGGCCCCCTTGCCTGCAGGCCAGAGTTCCAGGGGGTGTTATAGGGGCGCTATAGCTCGGGCCTGCGGTATAGGCCTGTATGGAACGACCATAGCGCCTATTCAGGCTAGCTAATAACTATCTAATCCATTGTTTTTAAAAGACTACCTAGGGAGTGCTTAAATTTTCTCCTCAGGGTCTTGCAATCTCTTTTTTTAGTGTTATAGTTAGCTACAACACCACTACGGAATTGGCCCCACCGGCCAGAAGCTCAAGAAGGAAAACGCCATGAACACCAAATTCGCAAAACTCAGTCTCGCCATCGCCTTGAGCTTTGGGCTGGCCGTCACCAGCCTCGCCGTGGATGCCGCCGGCGCCCAGCAGCTGAAGGCCAGGACCGTGAGCCATGGCCGGGTGATGGTGCTTGGCACCATCCATGTTACCGCCGCCGATGTGGAAGGGGGCAAGCAGCGCCCCACCCGCGGGTCCACCGCCTACCTCGGCAAGATCACCGTGACCCCGGCGGATAGCGAAGCGGCCCATTACGCCGCACTGGCAGCCAAGCGCTCGGGCGCGATGTATCTCGGTTCGATCGAGGTCACCGCCAAGGATTCCGAGGACGCACGTTACGCAGCGCGCCTCGCCGACGCTCCCGGTACAGCTTATCTCGGCAGCATCCGCGTCACGCCCTCCAAGGCCGATGCCTCGCTGTTCGCCAGCGCGAGGACTTCCATCAGTCACCTGAGCCGCATCGTGGTGCTCAGCATCATCGGCGCGCTGGCCTTTGGCCGGGCCTGGGGCTAAGGTAAGGCCCGGTTGTACCGGACTAGTCTGCTAAAGCAGCGAGGCCATGGTCATGGAACCTAATTGGAGCGACAACCAACCCATCTACCGGCAGCTCCGGGATCGGGTGGTCGCCATGATTCTCGAGGACTCCCTGAAAGAGGGCGACCCCCTGCCTTCCGTGCGCTCGGTGGCCGCGGAATACCAGATCAACCCGCTGACCGTGCTCAAAGGCTACCAGTCCCTGGTCGATGAAGACCTGGTGGAGAAGCGCCGCGGCCTCGGCATGTTCGTGAAGGAAGGCGCGCGCCGCAACCTGATGAAGAACGAGCGCGAACAGTTCCTCAAGAACGAATGGCCGCAGATGCTGCAACGCATCGAGCGCCTGGGCCTGGACGTGCAGGAATTGATCAAGACGGGGAACGAGGAGAAAGGGAAAAAATCATGAGCACACTCGTCAAAGCAAGAGGCTTGAGCAAGCATTATGGCAACCTGGCCGCGCTCAACAGCGTGGATTTCGACATCGAGGAAGGCTGCATCGTGGGGCTCATCGGCCCGAACGGCGCCGGCAAGACCACCGCCCTGAAAGCGGTGCTCGGCCTCACGGATTTCGAGGGCGAACTGGACGTGCTGGGACATGACCCGCGCGAGGGGCGCCACCACCTGATGCAGGACGTGTGTTTCATCGCCGACGTGGCCGTGCTGCCGCGCTGGCTCAAGGTGGCCAATGCCATCGAGTACGCCGCCGCGGTGCATCCTAAGTTCAGCCGCGAGCGCGCCATGCATTTCCTGGAGCGCACCAAGATCAAGCAGAAGAGCAAGGTGGGCGAGCTGTCCAAAGGCATGGTGACCCAGCTGCATCTGGCGCTGGTCATGGCCATAGACGCGAAACTCCTGGTGCTGGATGAGCCGACCCTCGGCCTCGACATCCTCTACCGCAAGGAGTTCTACACCAGCTTGCTGAACGACTACTTCGACGCGCAGCGCACCATCCTGGTCACCACCCACCAGGTGGAGGAGATCGAGAAGATCCTCACCCACTTGATGTTCATCGACAACGGTAAGGTCACCCTGAACAGCTCCATGGAGCAGGTGGCGGAGGATTACACCGAGGTGCTGGTGGCGCCGGACAAGATCGCCGCCGCCCAGGCCATGAAGCCCCTCTACGAACGTGAGGTGTTCGGCAAGAAAGTCTTCCTGTTCCAGGGCGTGGCCAAGGAGCAGCTCGCGAACATAGGCGAGATCCACACCCCCAGCGTGGCCGATATCTTCGTGGCCAAGGTCAAAGGAGCCATGCAATGAACGCCGCCGACATGCGCGTGAACAAGACCTTGGTGCGGCGCGAGTTCTGGGAGAACCGCTCCCTGTGGATCGTGCCGCTGGTGGCCATCGGCATCCTCACGGTGCTCAGCATCTATATGCTGATCGCGGTATTGGTGGGTCATTCCCAGTCCATCAACACCATCAACATGGAAGGCAACCATTTTCAGCTGGATAACCTGCCGGACTTCGCCAATGCCGATCCGGCGTCGGTCGCCGGCATCATCCGCGCTTCGCCGATGATGCTGTCCGGCTTACTGTTCAACCCCATGATGCAGATCGTCGTGTTCTTCTATCTGCTGGACAGTCTGTATGCTGAGCGGCGCGACCGCAGCATCCTCTTCTGGCGTTCCATGCCGGTGTCGGATACCCGTACCGTGCTGGCCAAGCTCGCCACCGCGCTGCTCGCGGTCACCGCCATCAGCTTCGTGGCGACCATCGCCTTCGAGCTGATATTGCTGGTGCTGGAGTTGATCATGGGCGGCGTGCTGGGCGTGCACCTGTGGGTGGTGCTGGAGCATCCGCTCGCGTTCCTGGAGAGCTGGATACTGCTGGCTTTCTGCCTGCTGGCCCAGGCCCTGTGGTACCTGCCTTATTACGGCTGGGTGATGTTGGCTTCCGCCTGGGCCAAGAAGGTGCCCTTCCTGTGGGCCGTGCTCACGCCGCTCGGCGTCATGTTCGCCGAGGCCTGGGTGTTCCACAGTGGGCATATCGCCAAGCTGGTGTTCGGCCACTACCTGCGCTGGATGGGCCCGGTGTTCAACATCGAAGACGGGATCAAGCTCCGGGCAGCAGACGTACTCAGCAGCAACACCGACGTGGTGACGGCCGGTAGCGTGGCACAGTTCTTCGCGAGCCCGGAATTGTGGGTGGGCGTGGTGCTCGCCGCGGCCTGCGTGGCCGGAGCCGTCTGGCTCAGGCGCAACCGTTCCGAGATCTGAGACACATCCATATATATAGCTTGGGGAGATCAAGGGTGATGAGACGTATCCTGATGGCGATGACGGTAGGCGTGCTGATGCTGAACCTGGGCGGCTGCGTGCTGGCCCTGGATAGCGAGGGCAACTCCGGTTCCTCCTCCTGGAGCAGCGGGGATGCCGATACGAGCCTGTCCCACGCGGTACGGGCCCGCCTGGACGGCGACCCCGTGACCCAACCGGCGGAATTCACCGTCAGCACCGAGCATGGCCGCGTGTATCTGGACGGCGTCACGGACAAGCCCGAGGTGCTGGCGAAGGCCGTGCAGCTTGCGCTGGATACGCCGGACGTGAAGAGCGTGCGCTGCCGCGTGACCATCATCAAATAGGCCCCGCGCGCCACAGCGCCTATCGGGAGATTCGCGAGACCATGAAGACATCCATCACATTGCTGTTGCTGTGCTGCCTGCCCGGCATGGCTTTCGCCGACGAGAGCCCGGCGGCGCGCACCCTCAAGGCGGACATGCCCGCCGCCGCCGCCGTCAAACATGTCACCTTGGGCGTCAGCGTGGGCGAAGTGCATGTCACCGCCTCACCCGACGACGCGGTCCACGTGAAGGTGACCTTGAAGCAGAAGGAGCGGGAGTTCCTCTGGTTCTTCCACTGGATGAGCAACGGCACCGCGGCAGACATCGCTGGCGCCTCCGTCGCGATGAAGCAGCAGGGCGATACCCTGACTCTGGGCCTGAACTACAAGGGCGATGCGGACAACGACGATCTGAAGCAGGAATGGGACGTGCAGCTGCCTGCGCGTCTCGCCCTCGACACCAACATGAAGGTAGGCGAGCTCACCATCGCGGGGATCCGCGGTGGCCTGGATGTCTCCCTCAACGTGGGAGAGCTCAACATCGATGTGCCCGGCGGCCGCATGAAGGCGGAGGTGAACGTGGGTGAGATACGCGCCAAGTCGGCCAGCGCGGATTACGGCAAGCTCAAGCTCTCCAGCAGCATCGGCGAAGCGGTCATCTACATCAACGGCACCCAGAACGGTTATCACGACCACGGCGGCCTGGGCAACACCGTATCCGTGGACGGCAAGGGCCATGACGACATGACCTTGAGCGTCAACATCGGCGAAGCCTCCCTGCGCATCGAGTCGCCGGAGGGTGCTGGCAAATGAAGATCTCTCTGCGTAACACCCTGTTGGTCCTTGCCGTCGTCATCGTGCTGGCGGTGGGCGGATTGGCTGCCTATGTGGCGAAAGACCGTATACAGCCTGTCGCGTCGACACCCGGTATGGTCAACGGTGTCCTCAGCCTCGAGATGCCGGCTGCGAGTATCACGAAGCTGGCGGTGAGCGCAGGTCCTGGCGAGATGAAGGTCACACCTTCCACCGATGGCAAGGTGCATGTACAGCTCGATCTGCGCCAGCGAGAGAGGAGCGTCTTGTGGCTGTTCAACTGGCTGAGCGGCGAGACCGCCCGGGACGTCAAGGGCGCGATGCTGAAAGTGGATCGCCACGGCTACGCTCCGTCCGTCTCCCTCGTCTATCCCTCCGGCGACAGCCATAGCGACGTGCAGGAGAAATGGATCATCAGCGTACCGGCGAAGCTCATGGTGGACGTCGAGATGCAGGCAGGGCGGGCGGTCATCGATGGCATGCAGGGCGGCATCAAGCTCCATCTCACCGCCGGCGAAGCCGTGATCCATGCTGCCGGAGGGCCGGTACAGGCGAGCGTGACTTATGGGCGTCTGCATGTGATCTCGGACACCGTCAAACCAGGGATCATGACCCTCGAGAGCAAGCATGGGTTGGCGGTGCTGAGCTGGGACGGCAAGTATTACGGTCTGGTCCAGGAGCACGGTTTCATGAGCAGCGTGCATCTCGTGGGCAACAGAGTGGTGGAACGCGGCCCGGGCCCGGACAACATGGATCTCAGCGTCTATGCCGGCGAGGTGGACCTGCGGGTCGGCGCCATGGGTGACTTCAAGGATTACCGGGATTTGTTCACTGACAACTGAGTCGGCCTTACCTAACCGACGGTTTCAATCGCGGAAATTTGTGAACTGCAGCGGCTGCTCCAGTTTGGCGCCGCGCAGGAGCGCGATGCAGGCTTGCAGGTCGTCCCGCTTCTTGCCGGATACCCGCAACTCATCCCCCTGGATGGCGGCCTGCACCTTGATGCCGCTGTCCTTGATGAGCTTGACCATCTTCTTGGCCAGCTCCTTCTCGATGCCCTGTTTCACCTTGACCGCCTGCTTGGCCTTGTCACCGCCGATGGCTTCGATCTTCTGGGGATCGAAGCTCGACACGTCGATGCCGCGCTTGGCCGCCTTGCCGTAGAGGATGTCCGACACCTGTTTCAGCTGGAACTCGCTGTCGCCGTAGAGGGTCAGCAAGTCGTCCGTGCGCTCGATGTTGGCGGAGGAGCCCTTGAAGTCGTAGCGCTGGTTTATCTCGCGGTTAGCCTGATCCACGGCGTTGGTGAGTTCCGCGGTATCTACTTTCGAGACGGCGTCGAAGGACGGCATGGCTGTTCTCCCTGTCAGGAACCGGTCTGGGCGCGCTGCCAGAAGGGCGCGATGATATGGCCGCGGCGCCGGGCCAGCAACAGGAATATGCCGCCGGCGATGAAGCAGATCGCTACCGCCACGATGGACGCCTCCGGACCGAACTGACTACCGGTGAGCAGATCAGCCCCCTGGAACTGCGCGGATAACAAGCCGTGACCCTTGCCGCCCGACACACTGGCGCCGTAGATGCCGCCTTCACTGAAGTTCCAGGCGCAATGCAGGCCTATGCCTATCCAGAGCTGGCGGGCATAGATATAGACCGCCGCCAGCAGCACGCCGGATTCCAAGGCGATGGCGAGAATGCTGACCCAGGTGGCACCTGGGTTCAAACCATGCAATAAGCCGAAGATCAACGCTGACAGGCCCAGGGCCAGCCAAGTGCCCAGGCTCTCCTCGATGATGCGGAACAGCACGCCGCGTATCACGATCTCCTCCAGGAAGGCCGAGCCGATGGCCCCCAGCAACGGGGCCGCCACCATGCCCAGGGGGTTCATGCCGAGGACGCTATATATACCGCTCATCCATAAGACGAGGATGGTGGCGGAGATCAGCAGGAAACCCAGGAGGAAGCCTTTGCTGAATTGTGGCAAGAAGTCCCCTGCGGAGAGTTCGCTCACCTTGCGCCGCTCGATGAGCCGCACATAGAGGATATAGACCAGGCAGGCGCCCAAGCCTACCGATAGCTGCACCGCGGCTCCGGCGATACCGTGCAGGTGAGCGGCATTGGCGGCGCTGAACAGCAAGACAGCGAGCAGCACGATGGGCAGCACCGCCAGCACTATCCGTGTGAGCGGGAACTGCAGGAAGCGCCATAGATTCTCCGGCCGGCGGTTGACCGAGATCATGTCCATCGTGAATAGCCTCGAAGTGAAGAGTGGGGTCTCAGGTTGGACATCGGCTTGAGCGTCAAAGTTTCACTTTGACCGCAGCCGCAGCATGCACCGCCTTGGCGCGCGCCGCTTCGATGGACACTGCCCGGGCGAGGGTCACGCCCATGCGCCTATGGCCATGGACCTCCGGTTTGCCGAAGAGCCTCAGCATGGTATCCGGCTCCGCGAGAGCCGCACCTACGTCTTCATAGAGCGGGTGGTCCGAGTCCCCGTGGGGCAGGATCACTGCCGAGGCTGAAGGCCCCAGCTGGCGGATCACCGGGATGGGCAGGCCGAGTATCGCCCGCACGTGCAGGGCGAATTCCGAGAGATCCTGGGAGATGAGCGTCACGAGCCCCGTGTCGTGGGGCCGGGGCGAGACTTCGCTGAACCATACCTGGTCGCCCTTCACGAAGAACTCCATACCGAAGATGCCGCGGCCCCCCAGGTCGTCGGAGACGAGCTTGGCGATGCGCTCGGCTTCCGCGAGCGCTTTCGCCGACATGGGCTGGGGCTGCCAGGATTCCCGGTAGTCGCCGTCTTCCTGGCGGTGGCCGATGGGTGCGCAGAAACTAGTGCCGCCGGCGTGGCGCACCGTGAGCAGGGTGATCTCATAGTCGAAGTCTATGAAGCCTTCCACGATCATGCGGCCCTTGCCTGTGCGCCCGCCTTCCTGGCCGTATTTCCAGGCGGCTTCGATCTCGGACTCCCGCCGCAAGAGGCTCTGGCCCTTGCCGGAGGAACTCATGGCCGGTTTCACCACGCAGGGCAGGCCGACGTCGGCCACGGCGGCGGTGAACTCCGTATAACTGTCGGCGAAGAGATAGCGGGAGGTCTTGACCTTGAGTTCCTCGGCCGCGAGGCGCCGTATGCCCTCGCGATCCATCGTGAGGCGCGCGGTGCGTGCCGTGGGGATCACCGTCCAACCCTCTTTCTCCAATTCCAGGAGCGTCTGGGTGGCGATGGCCTCGATCTCCGGCACGATGTAATGGGGTCGCTCCAGCTCCACCAACCGACGGATCTCCTTGCCGTCCAGCATGTTGATCACGTGGCTGCGATGGGCCACCTGCATGGCCGGCGCGTTGGCGTAACGGTCCACGGCGATCACTTCCACGCCGAAGCGCTGGGCTTCGATGGTCACTTCCTTGCCGAGTTCGCCCGAGCCCAGCAGCATGATGCGGGTGGCATTCTGGGTGAGCGGCGTGCCGATGTTCACCATGGAAGATATCCGTCAGAGTATGTGATCGATCTGGAAATCATCTGCCCTGCAGCAGCCGCGTCTCCGCGTCCTCGAGTCTCTCGGGAGTGCCCCAGAGCACCATCACGTCGCCTTCCTTGAGCACCGTGACGCCCGGCGGCTGGCGACCCACCACGCCTTCGCGGCGGAGCGCCGTCACCACCACGCCCATGGACTTGAGGTCGATCTCCGCCAGCGAGCGCTTGATGGCGTAGGCGCCGGGGCTCAAAGTGAGGGTGTGCAGCTGCTCCCGGTAGGCATGGGATTCGTCGAGAGGCAAGGCGTCCTGGCCGCGGAACACGCTGCGCAGCAGGCTGTAGCGGTGCGAGCGCACTTCCTGGATCTTGCGCAGGATCTGGGTCATGGGTACGTGCAGCACATGCAGGAGATGGGAGGCGAGCATGAGGCTCGATTCCAGGGTCTCCGGGATGATCTCCGTGGCGCCAGCCGCTTGCAATTTATCCAGCTCCGCATCGTCGCGGGTACGCACCAGCACCGGCATGTCCGGACGCATCTTCTTCACATGGCCGAGGATCTTGAGCGCGGTGGATACCTTGAAATAGGTGATGACGAGGACCTTGGCCCGTTCTATGCCCGCAGCGCGCAGCACGTCGCGGTTGGTGCCATCGCCGTAATACACCGAGTCACCCGCTTCGCGGGCATGGCGCACCCGCACTGGATCGAGATCCAGTGCCACGAACTCGAAGCCTTCCGGTTCCAGGAAGCGCGCCACGTTCTGGCCCACGCGACCGTAGCCGATGATGACGACGTGATTCTCCAGATGCAGCTGGTGGCGGCCGATGTCGTGCTGCAGGAGGTCGTGCTCCTCCGCTTCGCTCTCGGGGAAGAGACGTGCCGCCAGCCGGCGGTTGTAACGGATGAGCAGAGGGCCCGCCATCATGCTCACCACGATTACCGCCAGGCTGAACTCCGCTAACGGCGCGCGGATCACATGCTGGGCTAGCCCCAACGAGAGCAGCGCGAAACCGAACTCGCCGCCCTGGGAGAGCACGAGGCCGGTGCGCAGGGCGGCGTTGTTGTCCGCACCGAGATAGCGGCTCAAGACGGCGATGAGGGCGGTCTTGAACAAGAGCAGTCCCAGCACCGCGACGATGAGCAGCAGCCAGTGGCGCGCCACCACCGCGGGGTTGAGCAGCATGCCCACGGTGATGAAGAAGAGACCCAGCAGCACATCCCGGAAAGGGCGGATGTCCGCTTCCACCTGATGGCGGTATTCGGTCTCTGCCAGCATCATGCCCGCGAGGAAGCCGCCGAGGGCGAGGGAGAGGCCCAAGGCCGCAGTGCCGAAGGCGGAGGCCATGGTGACGAGCAGCGCCGTGAGGGTGAAGAGTTCCGCCGAGCGTGCGCTGGCGATCTGGTGCAGCAGCGGGCGCAGCAGCCAGCGGCCTGCTGCCAGGATCACCACCACGGCGAGCAAGCCCTTGCCGAACGCCCACAGCAGGTCGCCGGCCAGCGCCGTGTCCAAGCCATGGTTGAGGCCGGGGATCAGGATCAGGAAGGGGATGACCGCGAGATCCTGGAACAGCAGCACCGCCACCGCCAGCCGACCGTGTTGCAGGTTGATCTCTGCCTGTTCTGAGAGCTGCTTCGCGGCGATGGCGGTGGAAGACATGGCGAAGGCGCCGCCCAGCACCAGGGCCACCGGCAGGCTCGCCCCCATCAAGCGGGCCATGAGCGCGGCGCCGACGGTGGTGAGCAGCACCTGTAGGCCGCCCAGGAGGAACACTGCTCGGCGCATGACGATGAAGCGCGGCAGCGAGAACTCGAGCCCCAAAGTGAACAGCAGGAACACCACGCCGAACTCGGCGAGCGAACTCGTGGCGGCGCTGTATTGGATGAAACCGAAACCATGGGGGCCGACCAGGAAACCGGTGGCGAGATAGGCGAGCACGGCGGGCAGATGCAGGCGGCGGAGCGCAGCCACCACGAACACCGCCACCGCCAGGAGGATGAGGATGGAACGTAGGGTGGTGTATTCCATGCGCCCTACTACAGCCCAATTAAATCAATGTCTTGCATCTTAGCATTGAACCAAGAGGCTGTAATTGAATCCAACATGCTTGCCGCCTATGCTGCGCCCCTGAGGCTTGGTTTCCCAAGGAGCATCCCATGTCGATACGTCCCCTGGTCACCGCCTTCTGCACGGCGGCCTTGTTCGCCTTGGCTGCCCCGGCTTTCTCCGCCGGCCAGGACGACGGCCCTACGGAGTTTCCACCGGACCCGTTCCCCTCCACCTATCAGCCGCTGCCGTCGGTGACCACCCTCATCCGGCACGTGACCGTCTATACCGGCACCGGCACGGAGATGGATGACGCCGATATCATGCTTAAGGACGGCAAGGTGGCGGCGCTGGGCAAGGACTTGCAGGCGGATCCAGGCGTGCTCGTGATCGACGGCACCGGCAAGTTCGTGACCCCGGGCATCATCGACATCCATTCCCATCTCGGCGTCTATCCTTCGCCGGGCGTGGAAGCCCTGTCCGACGGCAACGAACTCACCAACCCGGACACCGCCAACGTGCGGGCCGAGAACTCCGTGTGGCCCGAGGATCCGGGCTTTAACACCGCGCGAGCCGGCGGCGTCACCACCCTCGAGATCCTGCCGGGCTCCGGCAACCTGTTCGGCGGCCGTTCGGTGGTGCTGAAGAACGTGCCGGAGTTCACCACCGAGGCCATGAAGTTCCCCGGTGCGGCCTACGGTCTCAAGATGGCCTGCGGCGAGAACCCGAAGCGCGTGTATGGCAGCAAGGGCGAGTTTCCCTCGACGCTCATGGGCGACGTAGCTGGTTACCGCCAGGCCTGGGCCGATGCCCAGGATTACGACCGGCGCTGGAAAGCCTGGGAGCAGGACAAGAAGGGCTTGCCCCCGGCCCGCGATCTCAAGATGGAGACCTTGGCCGAAGTGTTGAACGGCCGGGTGCGGGTGCAGATGCACTGCTACCGCGCCAACGAGATGGCCACCATGCTGGACGTGGCCAAGGAGTTCCACTACCACATCGCCGCTTTCCATCACGCGGTGGAGGCTTACAAGATCCCGAAACTGCTGGCCGAGAACGGCACCTGCGCGGTGATGTGGGCCGACTGGTGGGGCTTCAAGATGGAGGCCTGGGACGGCATACGCGAGAATATCCCCATGGTGGACGCGGGCGGCGCCTGCGCCACCATCCATTCCGACGACCCGGACGGCATCCAGCGTCTCAACCAGGAGACCGCCAAGGCCTGGGCGGCGGGCAACCGCATCGGCCTCAACATCAGCGAAGCCCATGCCATCATGTGGATGACGCTGAATCCGGCGAAAGCTCTCGGCATCGATGACAAGACCGGTTCCCTGGAGACCGGCAGGATGGCGGACGTGGTGCTGTGGAGCGGCAACCCGTTCAGCGTCTATACCAAGGCCGAGAAGGTGTTCGTGGACGGCGCGCTCGTGTACGACCGCGACGATCCGAAACGCCAACCCGGATCCGACTTCATGCTGGGTGAAGACGGCCAGGGCACGGGAGGGATGCAGTGATGAAACGCATATACATATATATAGGCATGAGCCTCGCCGCTCTGGCCGCCGCTCCTGCGCTGGCTGATACCTATGCCATCACCGGCGGCACCGTCTATACCCTCGGCGCCGCAGGCAAGATCGAACACGGCACGGTCATCATCCGCGACGGCAAGATCGTCGCGGTGGGTGCGGACGTGGTCGTACCAGCGGGGGTCACGCGCATCGATGCCAGCGGCAAGCTGGTGACGCCGGGCATGTTCGACCCCCAGAGCCAGTTCGGCGTGGACGAGGTGGACGCGGTGAGCGAGACCCAGGACAGCGCGCTCACGAGCACGCGTTACACCGCGGCTTTCGACGTGACCGACGCCATCAACCCGCGTTCGGTGCTCATCCCCATCAACCGCATCGAAGGCGTTACCCGGGCCATGGTGGCGCCGGTGGCGGGCAACAGCATCCTGGATGGCCGCGGCGCGATCATAGAGCTGGGGGATACCCGCGGTTTCGTAATCAAGGATCCGGCGGCGCTGTTCGTGACCCTGGGAGAGCAGGGCAAGAAGCTCGCCGGCGGCTCCCGCGCAGGTGCGCTGCTGGCTTTGCGCGAGGCCCTGCAGGATGCCAAGGATTACTCTGCCAACCGCGCCGCCTACGACAAGGGTGCGCAGCGTGCCTACGACCTCTCGCATCTCGACCTCGAGGCGCTTCAGCCGTTCGTGAACGGCCAGCTGCCAGTGGTGGTCTCGGTGGATCGGGCCAGCGACATCGAGGCGGTGCTGCGCCTGGCGGCGGAGTTCAAGCTGAAGCTGGTCATCTCCGGCGCTGCCGAGGGCTGGATGGTGGCGGACGAGCTCGCCAAGGCCAAGGTGCCTGTGATCATGAACCCGATGCAGGATCTGCCGGACCGGTTCGAATCCCTGGGTTCGACGCGTGAGAACGCCGCGCGCCTGCAGAAGGCGGGCGTACTCATCGCCTTCGAAACTGGCGATTCCCACAACGCGCGCAACCTGAAGCAGTTCGCCGGCATCGCCGTGGCCTATGGCCTGCCGTGGGTAGAGGGCCTTAAGGCCATCACGCTGAACGGCGCGAAGATCTATGGCATGGAGGCCAGCACCGGTAGCCTGGAGGTCGGTAAGGATGCGGACCTGGTCGTATGGAGCGGTGACCCGCTGGAGCTCACGAGTTTCGCGGATGCGGTGTTCATCCGCGGCAAGCCCATGCCCATGACCAGCCGCCAGACGGAGCTGCGTGACCGCTACCTGCCTTACATAAAGGCGGATGCACCGGCGCTGCCGCCGGCTTATTCCCAGCCCCGGTAACAGTCTGTAACTCGCCGGACGGTCAACCTGGCTGTCCGGCGGCGCTATACTCGAGGGCGAAACACGTCACGTCACTCGAGGTATAAGAATGCGTCTTCTGATCCGCCTCCTGTTGGGGGCCACCGCTCTCCTGCTGCTGCTCGGCAACTCCAATTGCAGCCAGACCAGCAACAACGCGTCCGATGCGCCGCAGTTCGTCACCAACATCGAGATCGAGGACGGCAACGGCAACCTCGTATCCAGTGGCACCACGCCGCCCAGCTTCGTCACCGGCACGAACATCGAGTTCACCGTCAACGTGCGCAACCGCAGCACCACCAGACAGACCCTGTGGTTCAACACCAGCGAGCAATCCAACTTCGCGGTGGTCGAGCAGGGCACCGCCGACGTGGTGTGGAATTCGGATAACGGCCAGAGCCCCACCACCGGCTTCACCTCGATCACCCTGACTCCCGGTCAGAGCCAGAACGTCACCTTCACTTGGAACCAGAAAGACGACAGCAGCAATCAGCTGGCCGTGGGCAGTTATGAGGTGCTGGGCGGTTTCACGGTCTATAACACCGCCGGCGCGGGCTCTGCCGCCGCCAACGGCGATTCCATGGCCGAGGGCCAGCCCACGGCGGCCCAGATGTTCCCTTCCATATACCGCTCCATCCTGCTGCCTTTCACCATCATCCAGTGATATCCCGTGATCCGGGAGTGAGCCATGAGACATCGGCGTGCAGTCATACTGTTCCTGCTCACAGCCCTCTCAACCGCCGGGCTGCGCCTGGATGCGGCGCCGACTTCACCCGCCTGCGATAAGGACATCGGCGGCATCACCCTGCCGGCGGGATTTTGCGCCACAGTGTTCGCCGATAAGCTCGGTGTAGCTCGGCATATCGCGGTGGATGCGAGCGGCGATGTATATGTGGCCCTCGAGCAGACCGTGGACGGCAAGGGCATCGTCGCGCTGCGCGACAGGGGCGGCACCGGCCATGCGGATGTCCTGCAGCGCTTCGGTGACTTCGCCGGCTCAGGTCTGGGCATCCATGGGGATTATCTGTATTTCGCCACTCCCACGACGGTCCTGCGTTACCGCCTGACGGCCGGTCGACTGCTGCCCCAGAGCAATGCGGAGACGGTGGTGAGCGGTTTCCCCGCGCAGGACGAGCACGCCGCCAAGAGCATCGCCCTGGATACCAGCGGGCACCTGTACGTGAACGTGGGCGCGCCTTCCAACGCCTGCCAGGACGATGATCGCAGCCCCGGTTCGCCGGGCAAGCGTCCTTGCCTCTTGCTCCAAGAACACGGCGGCATCTGGCGCTTCGATGCGGACAAGACCGGGCAGAGATTCCCCGCTGACGGCCTGAATTACGCCACCGGTATCCGCAACGCGGTGGCGGTCACCTGGAACAATCCAGCCAAGGCCTTCTATGCATTGCAGATGGGTCGGGATGAGCTAGGCGATAACTGGCCGAAGCTTTACAACGACACGCAGAATGCCGAACTGCCCGCCGAGGAATTCCTGCGGGTGGAGCAGGGCGATGATTTCGGCTGGCCCTACTGCTATTACGATCAGTTCCAGCAGAAGCTGGTGCAGGCTCCCGAGTATGGTGGCGACGGCAAGCAAGTCGGCGACTGCAGCAAGTATGGCCAGCCCATCGCCGCCTTCCCCAGCCATTGGGCGCCGGAAGCGGTGCTGTTCTATTCGGGTTCCGGTTTCCCGGCCCAGTACCAGGGCGGGGCCTTCATCACCTTCCACGGTTCATGGAACCGTGCGCCGTTGCCCCAGGCGGGGTACAAAGTGGTGTTCCTGCCTTTCAAGGACGGCAAGCCCTCCGGACCCTATCAGGTGTTCGCCGATGGTTTCGCGGGCAGCGCCGGCTTGGTATCGCCGAGTGACGCGCGCTACCGTCCCATGGGCATCGCGGAAGGCCCGGATGGCGCACTCTATATAGGTGACACGCAGCAGGGGCGTATCTGGCGCGTGGTCTATTCTCCGGGGCACTGAACTTTCCATCCCGCATTTCCCCGGGGCTCGGTATCATGGGCGCTCGTCATCGGGGATGCCGCATGCTCTCTGGCCTCTTGATCCTGTTCCTCCTGGTGGCTCTCGGCGGCGCGACTCTCGCGATCCTGGAGTCACGCGGCGTTGTGCCGCCCTTGCCGGTGAGCGCGGTGCATGGCGCGGTGGGGATACTCGCCATCGTGCTCTTGGTGATCCACGACGTGGCCCATCCCGGCAGCCACTTGGTGAACACCGCCACCTTGGTGTTCATCCTGGCGGCTTGCGGTGGACTGCTGCTGTTCACTTTCAGGGCATCACGCCAGAGGTTGCCCCTGGCGGTGGTGGCCTTGCATGCGGCTTTCGCCCTCACCGCTATCCTGCTCATGACCGTCGGCTGGTTGCGAGCTTGAACCTATGAACGCTCCCGCAAGCGCGGCCGGCAAGACGCTCAGCATCGCGCGCCTGCATGCCTTGGCGGCGACGCTGGATCTCGTGGGCCTCGCGCTACTGCTCTTGCAGGCATCCCTGTGGGTGCCGGCGGCGGAAGCGGACCGGCGAGTGCTCTGGCTCACTGCGGCGGTGGTGCCGCTCTCGCTCATGGCGTTCGCGGTGATGCCGCGCCATGGGCAGTTCCTGCCTGAGACCCATGTGCCGCGTCGTTCCCTGCTGGTGTACGCGAGTTTCGCTGTACCGGCAGCGGTGACGTTGCTGACGCTCACACTGGTGGCGGCAAATGACAGTTTTGACAGCTTCGCCGGTTTCGCACTGCTGCTGGCGGCCGATGGGGGGCGCAATCTGTGGGAATGCCTGAGCTTGAACCTCAGGGCGCGCCGCTGAGGGCGCCTGCCGCAGGGCATCGCGGAGGATCGCGCCCGCTGCCGGCTGCGTCTCCTCCTGGGCCCAGGGGGCCGCAGGCTCAAGCAGCCCCGGGTGTGGGATTTGGGAAATTCGGTTACCCTTGTAAAATCTGGTTATGGAAAACCCACCCCAGCGCGCGGTCCTTCTGGGGAAGGCAGTATGGGTTTTAAAGGGTTGTTTCCGCTTTTCACAGGCATGACCCCGTCATGACATTGGGTACCTAAGCGATGTTGGCGCTGTTAAAGAACAAGACGCTCTGGGGGCTGGCGCTGATCTTCGCCCTGACCCTGTTCGCGCTGCTACGGGGTGGCATGGGCATGGAGTGGGCTGGTTATGGGGCCGGCGAGACCCTGGCGCCGCATCGTGCGCCGGATTCGCAGGTGGCGGTGGTGGCCATCGATGCGGCCGCATTGCGCAAGTACGGCCCCTGGCCCTGGCCGCGCAGTTATATCGCGAAGCTCGTGGATACCCTCACCGCCGACAAGGCGGAAGCGGTGGCCCTCAGCCTAGATCTCTCCGCGCCGCAGAACGCCGCGGCCCTGGATTATCTCGGCCAGCTTAAGACCCTCAGCACCGATCCCGAGACGGGCTCCGCCTCCGTCAAGGCCAAGCTGGATGAGGCAGAGGCCGCTTTGGATACGGATTCGATATTGGCCGCCAGCATCCTGCGCTCTGGGCATGTACTGCTCGCGGCACCCGGCGACGTGGTGGCCGATGCTGCCGCTCCCAACGACAGCGGCAGCCCGTCTTTCGCCTTGCAGGTGGACGCCTCCAGCGCGCCGCAGGTGGATCTGCGTCCGCCGCTGCCGCTGTTCGCGCACGCGGCCCACGGCGTGGGTTATCTCAGCGAGAGCGATACCGTCTCCCAGGAGCTGCCGCTCCTGGTGCAATCGGACAGCCACGCCATCGCTTCGCTCGCCTTGCTGGCCGCGGCCGCCCAACTGGATGTGGACGCGAGCACCATCGGCATCCATACCCTGGGTGGCGTGACGCTCGGCGGCAACACCATTGGCACCGACCGGCATCTGCAAGTGCTGCTGCGAGATAGCCACGCCGTCTCCAGCGTGCCGCAATACAGTTACGACGACGTGATCACCGGCACCGTCCAGCCGGAGCGCCTGGCGGGCAAGACCGTGCTGGTGGGTCTCACGGGCGGGGCCGCAGCGCCGGTGTTGCGCGAAGCCCGCCTCGCGTCGGGCCTGCTCAGTTCCGACCTCGTGTCCGCGCCGTTCTGGGTGTGGGGCATGCGCGCGCTGCTCACCCTGCTGGTCGGCCTGTATCTCATGCTGCTGCTGCCGCGCCTGAGCGATGTGATCGGCATCGCAGTCAGCGCGTTCCTGGGTGTGGCCCTGCTCAACGGCGAATACGTGCCGCTCCTGTCCCAGTCCCTGTGGCTGCCGTTGATACTGCCGTTCCTGCTGCTGCTGTTCGGGCACGCGACTCTGGCGGGCCTTGATTTCCTGCGCGAACGCAGCGGTGTCTCCCGCAGCGCCATGTCCGAGACCAATCGCGAGCTGGCCTTGGCCATGCAGGCCCTGAACCGCTTCGATCAGGCCTTGACCCGCTTCCGTCTGTGCGAGCCTTCGCGCCTGCTGAGCGAGAACCTCATGGCGCTCGGCCAGGAGCACGAGCGCGGCCGCCGCTACAGCCAGGCGCTGGAGGTGTACTACTACCTGCAGCAGATCGATCCGGGCCATGAGGGCCTGGCCGATCATCTGGAGCATATGCGCCAGTTGGAGAGCACACCGACCCTGACGCGCACGAACGCCGCCGGCGTGTTGTCGCGCGCCTTGTCCAGCGGCGGCTTGCAGAAGCCCATGCTGGGGCGCTATGAGCTGGTGCGGGAACTGGGCCGCGGTGCCATGGGCGTGGTGTATCTGGGCAAGGACGCGAAGATCGGCCGGCAGGTGGCCATCAAGACCATGGCGCTGGCGGATGAGTTCCAGGGCGCCACCCTGAAGGATGCCCATGACCGTTTCTTCCGCGAGGCCGAGACCGCGGGCCGGCTGAACCACCCCAATATCGTCACCATCTACGACGTGGGCGAAGACCAGGGGCTGGCCTACATCGCAATGGACTTCGTGCCGGGCGAGTCGCTGCAGAAGCACACCACCTCAGGTGAACTCCTGCCCATGCAGGAAGCTGGCGCCGTGGCCGTCAAGATCGCCGAGGCGCTGGATTACGCCCACAAGCACCACGTGGTGCACCGCGACATCAAGCCGGCGAACATCATGTATGAGCGCAGCTCCGGCCGGGTGAAGATCACCGACTTCGGCATCGCGGGCCTCACGGATCTCAGCCGCACCAAGACCGGCACCATACTCGGCAGCCCCTTGTATATGTCACCGGAGCAGGTCTCGGGCGAGAAGAAGCTGGACGGGCGCAGCGACCTGTATTCCCTGGGCGTCACCTTCTACCAGCTGCTACGCGGTGAACTGCCGTTCGAGGCGCCTTCGCTCACGGGGCTCCTGTTCAAGATCGCCAATGAACCGCACCCGGATGTGACTTTCCTGCGTCCGGATATCCCGCCCACCATCAAGGTGGTGGTGGATCGGGCCTTGCAGAAGGATCCGGACGCGCGTTTCCAGAACGGCATGGAGATGGCGAACGCCCTGCGTCTTTCCATCGGCGCGCGCAAGCGCGCGAGCTGATTTAACCCAAGCATTTTTCTTCGATAACTGCGTCACACTTCGGGTGCGAGGTGCGGCGTTTATGTCAATTGCTGACAACGGAGTCCTGTACCCGGCGTTTATAGTGCGCACACATGAGTGAACCGGCGGCGCGCGCGAGCGCGCTGTCCGCAACGAGGAGAGAAACCATGTTGAAGCGCATAGTACTTATCGCGGTCGTGTCAGCGTGTTTGCCGCTTGCTGCTTACGCGGATCAACCCGATCCGTTCAGCTACGATTACGCCGAAGGCGCGTATCTGAGCGAGAACCCCAGTGGCGGCGGTTCCGACCTCACCGGCGTGCTGGTGGACGGTTCCTACGAACTGCAGTCCAACTGGCGCATATCGGGTTTGCTTAGCAACGCTTCCTGCTGCGGCATCACTGACAACCGCTATGGCGCGTCGGTCGGTTACTACACCGGCATCAACGACAAGATCGACTTCATCGCCGACTTGTCGTTCCTGGGCCAGCACGTGACCAACGCAGGTAGCCACAATGGCTGGGGCATAGATGGCGGCTTGCGGGCCATGCTGGCGCCCAAGTTCGAGCTGGACGGACTCGTGCAGCACAGCGACATCAACAGCAACACCGAGAACACCTTGACGGTGAAGGGGCTCTACAGCCTCACCGAGCAGTGGCGGCTGTTCGCGAGCTATTCCAACAACTCCGACGAGAATGATTTCCAGCTCGGCGTGCGTTACGTATTCTGAGGATAGAGAGGCATGGAGGTGCCAGGAAACCCCGGTCATACCGGGGTTTTCCTTTTTTAGGGAGGGCTAGTGAACTGTGACAGAATAAGCGCATCCCCGAGGAGTCGCCCATGGACAAGACGTTCACCACGTATCGCATACACCAGATCGAGAAACAGGTGGTCGCGCGCTTCGAGCAGATTAGCCTGGAGGACCTGAGCCCCGGTGAGGTGGTGGTCAAGGTCGCTTACTCCAGCGTGAATTACAAGGACGCGCTGGCTGCCACGGGCAAGGGCAAGATCCTCAGGCGCTTCCCGCTGGTGGGCGGCATCGATCTCGCGGGCACCGTGGTGTCGTCCAGTGACAAGCGGTTCAAGAAGGGCCAGAAGGTGCTGGTGACCGGATCCGGTCTCAGCGAGGAACACGACGGCGGTTACGCCGAGTATGCTCGGGTGAAGGGCGAATGGGTGATACCCATCCCCAAGGGATATACGCCCAAGAGCGCTATGATGATCGGCACCGCGGGTTTCACCGCGGCTCTCGCCATCCACCGAATGGAACACAACGGTCTAAAGCCTAAGGGCGGACCAGTGGTCGTCACCGGTGCCACCGGCGGGGTCGGCAGTATCGCCGTGAACATGCTCGCCCGCCGCGGGTATGAAGTGGTGGCGGTCACCGGCAAACGCGAATCCCAGGATTACCTGAAGCAGCTCGGCGCCAGCAGTATCCTGCTGCGCGGCGAGATCGATTACGGTTCGCGCCCCCTGGAGCGTGCCCAGTGGCAGGGCGCCATCGACAACGTGGGCGGCGAGATGCTCACCTGGCTCACCCGCACCGTGGACTGGTGGGGCAGCATCACGTCCATCGGCCTCGCTGGCAGCCACGAGCTGCATACCACGGTGATGCCTTTCATCCTGCGCGGCGTGAACTTGCTCGGCATCAACTCCATGGCCACGCCCCGGGCGTTGCGCCTCAAGGTATGGCAACGCATCGCCGGGGACCTCAAGCCTACGAAGCTCCCACTCATCGCCGGTGAGACCGTGAGCTTCGACAACTTGCCGCAGGTGTTCCCCAAGGTGCTCGAGGGCAGGCACCGGGGTCGCATCGTCGTGGATATCGGCGGCTAAGCGGCCATTAGCCGCGTACCGCCCAAACCGGTAAAATACGCGGCTCCCCATTCCAGCCGTCCCGGAACCTTCTGTTAAGGACAGTCCATGACTCAAGTCTCCGCAGGCGTACGCTTCTGGTCCGCGTTGGCCGCCGAACGCCCCTTGCAGGTGGCCGGCGCAGTGAACGCCTACGCGGCCCTCCTGGCGGAACGTGCCGGCTTCAAGGCTCTGTATCTCTCGGGCGCCGGGGTGGCCAACGCTTCCTTCGGTCTGCCGGATCTCGGCATGACTTCACTGAACGATGTGTGCGAGGACATCCGCCGCATCACCGGCGCCACTGAACTGCCGCTCCTGGTGGACGCGGACACCGGCTGGGGCGCCGCCTTCAACATCTCCCGCACCGTGCAGGAGATCATCCGCGCCGGCGCCGGCGCCCTCCATATAGAAGACCAGGTGGCGGCCAAGCGTTGCGGCCACCGGCCCGGCAAGGAACTGGTGGACGCGGCTGAGATGTGTGACCGCATCAAGGCGGCGGTGGACGGGCGCAGCGACCCCAAGTTCGTGATCATGGCCCGCACCGATGCCCATGGCGTGGAAGGCCAGCAGGCGGCGGTGGATCGCGCCCTCAAGTACGTGGAGGCCGGCGCCGACATGATCTTCGCCGAAGCCCTCGCGACCCTCGATGAGTACAAACAGTTCACCCGGGCGGTGAAGGTGCCGGTGCTCGCCAATATCACCGAGTTCGGCAAGACGCCCCTGTTCACCACCCAGGAGCTGGGTGGGGCAGGGGTGCAGCTCGCGCTCTATCCCCTGTCCGCCTTCCGCGCCATGAGCGAGGCAGCCGAGCGCGTGTATGGCGAGCTGCGCAAGCAAGGCACCCAGAAGGGGGTGCTGGACACCATGCAGACCCGCGCCGAGCTCTACGACGTGCTCGGCTACATGGATTACGAGAAGAAGCTCGACGAACTCTTCAAGAAGAAATGACGCTACGCCATCAGGAGCGAACGAGATGAGCGAGACGACTCCCGGTTTCAAACCCAAGAAATCCGTCGCCCTGTCGGGCGTCACCGCCGGCAACACCGCGCTCTGTAGCGTGGGCAAGAGCGGCAACGACCTGCACTATCGCGGTTACGACATCCTCGACATCGCCGGCAAATGCGACTTCGAGGAGATCGCCTACCTGCTGATCCACGGCAAGCTGCCTAACCGCGCCGAGCTTAAGGCCTACAAGGCGAAGCTCAAGCGCCTGCGCGGCCTGCCGGAGACGGTGCGTGCTGCCCTGGAGCAGCTGCCGGCCTCCAGTCATCCCATGGATGTGATGCGAACCGGTGTCTCGGCCTTGGGCTGTGCCCTGCCGGAGAAAGATGATCACAACGCCGCCGGCGCCCGCGACATCGCCGACCGGCTGGTGGCGTCCTTCGGCTCCATGCTTTGCTACTGGTATCACTGGAGCCACAACGGCCGGAGCATCGACGTCGAGACCGACGACGACTCCGTGGGTGGGCACTTCCTGCACATGCTGCATGGCACGGAGCCTTCGGATGCCTGGGTGCGGGCCATGCACACCTCGCTCATCCTCTACGCCGAACATGAGTTCAACGCTTCCACGTTCGCCGCCCGGGTCATCGCCGGTACCGGTTCCGACATGTATTCGGCCATCACGGGCGCCATCGGCGCCCTGCGGGGCCCCAAGCACGGCGGCGCCAACGAGGTGGCCTACGAGATCCAAAGCCGTTACGCCGATTCCGACCAGGCGGCCGCGGACATCCGTCGCCGGGTGGAAGCCAAGGAGATCGTCATCGGCTTCGGTCACCCGGTGTACACCATCAGCGATCCGCGCAACCAGGTCATCAAGGAAGTGGCGAAGCAGCTCTCCAAGGGTGCCGGCGACATGCAGCTCTACAACATCGCCGAGCGTCTCGAGACGGTGATGTGGGACATCAAGAAGATGTTCCCCAACCTGGATTGGTTCTCGGCAGTCTCCTATCACATGATGGGCGTGCCCACCGCCATGTTCACGCCGCTGTTCGTGGTGGCGCGCACCACCGGCTGGAGCGCCCATGTCATCGAGCAGCGGGAAGACGGCAAGATCATCCGTCCCAGCGCCAACTACACGGGTCCCGAGGATCAGAAGTTCGTTCCCATCGAAAAGCGTAAATAAGACCTCAAGCGAAGGAATCTATAGATGAGCGGCCACGACATCCGATCGGCGAAACGTCCCAAGCCCGACCAGGTGCTGCAGGACATCGCGGACTACGTCTGCGACTACAAGGTGAAGAGCAGCGAGGCCTACAAGACAGCTCGCTATGTGCTCATGGACACTCTGGGCTGCGGCATGCTGGCCCTGGACTACCCGGCCTGCACCAAGCTTATGGGCCCGGTGGTGCCGGGCGCGACGCTGCCGGGCGGTGCGCGAGTGCCAGGCACCAGCTTCGAACTCGATCCCGTGCAAGCGGCCTTCAACATCGGCGCCATGATCCGCTGGCTGGATTTCAACGACACCTGGCTCGCGGCCGAATGGGGCCATCCTTCCGATAATCTGGGTGGCATCCTGGCCGTGGCCGATTACCTCTCGCGTCGCAACGTGGCGGAGGGCAAGAAACCCCTCACCATGAAGGACGTACTCACGGCCATGATCAAGGCCCATGAGATCCAGGGCGTGCTGGCCCTCGAGAACAGCTATAACCGCGTGGGTTTGGATCATGTGTTGCTGGTCAGGGTCGCCTCCACCGCGGTGGTGACGCATATGCTCGGCGGCAGCCGCGAAGACGTAGTCAACGCTGTGTCCAACGCCTGGATCGATGGCGGCGCGCTGCGTACTTATCGCCACGCTCCCAACACCGGCTCCCGCAAGAGCTGGGCGGCGGGCGATGCGACGAGCCGCGCCGTGCGCCACGCGCTCATGGCCCTGAAGGGCGAGATGGGCTATCCCTCGGCGCTCTCCGCGAAAACATGGGGCTTCTACGACGTGCTGTTCAAGGGCCAGCCCTTCAAGTTCCAGCGCAAGTACGGCAGCTACGTGATGGAGAACGTGCTCATCAAGATCTCGTACCCTGCGGAGTTCCATGCCCAGACAGCCGTGGAATCCGCCATGCAGCTGCACGGTCAAGTGAAGGACAAGCTCGACCAGATCGAGAAGATCGTCATCGAGACCCAGGAACCGGGTGTGCGGATCATAGATAAGACCGGCGAGCTCGCGAACCCCGCGGACCGCGACCACTGCATCCAGTACATGGTGGCGGTGCCGTTGATCCATGGTCGCCTGACCGCGGCGGACTACGAGGACGCGGTCGCCAAGGATCCGCGCATCGACAAACTCCGCGCCAAGATGGAAGTGCGGGAGAACGGCAAGTTCACCAAGGACTACTACGATCCGGCCAAGCGCTATATCGGCAACGCCATCCAGGTGTTCTTCAAGGGCGGCGCCAAGAGCGAGCGGGTGGAGGTGGAGTTCCCCATCGGCCACCGCAAGCGCCGTGCCGAGGGCATCCCGGTGCTGGTGAACAAGTTTGAGCAGGCCATCGCCGGCAAGCTCTCGGCACGCCAGTGCGCCGCCATCAATGAGCTATGTAGCGACCAGAAGGAACTGGAAGCGACGTCCGTCACCGAGTTCATGTCTCTCTGGACGGTTTGACGGTGTCTTTTCGCCGATAACTTTGTTGCGTGGTCTTCCTCGGTGCTCATTACCATGTGGTAACTCCGCGCCTCGGAAGGCCCCGCGCCGCGTTCTCGACGGAAATTCACTCGTCAGACCTGTGGCAACCTTGAGTTCTTTCTCAATTAACTGTCAAACTTAAACCCGGCTTCGTGCCGGGTTTTTATTTCAGGTAATCTTGAGCCATGGAACTGCTCGCCAATATAGACGTGGATGATCTGGAGAAGGGCATGGCCTTCTACACCGCCGCTTTCGGCCTCAAGCTCGGTCGGCGCTTCGGTACGGAAGCTGCGGAACTCCTGGGCAGTACGTCATCCATCTATCTCCTTTTAAAAGCCTCGGGCACCAAAGCGGCCCAGGTCATCCACCAGACACGGGACTATCGTCGTCATTGGACGCCGGTGCACCTGGATTTCGTAGTGGATGACATACGCGCCGCAGCCAGCAGAGCGGTGGGCGCAGGCGCCGTACTCGAAGGCGAGATCGAGACCCACAGCTGGGGTCACATCGCTCACCTGGCGGATCCCTTCGGCCACGGCATCTGCCTCATCGAGTTCCGCGGCCGGGGTTACGACGAGATCGCCACGCCCTGAGCTGAACTTTCGCGCTCTTGGAGAGACTAACCGCTTACGTTAGTCTGTCGCTTCACCGCAATGAGTGTAGGAAATGCCGATCAATAATCGCAAAGCCGCCCTGGCCTTCATCCTGGTCACCGTGGTCATCGACATGCTGGCCTTTGGCATGATCATCCCGGTGTTGCCGCTCCTGGTGCAGGATTTCATGAAGGGCGATGCGGTGCGCACTGCGGAGGTCTACGGCCTCTTCGGCACCTCCTGGGCCCTGATGCAGTTCCTGTTCTCGCCGCTGCAGGGCGCCCTCTCGGACCGCTTCGGCCGGCGCACGGTGATCCTCATCTCTTGCACGGGTCTTGGTTTGGATTTCCTGCTCATGGCCATGGCGCCCAGTCTCGGTTGGCTGCTGCTCGGTCGCGTGATCTCCGGTATCTGCGCCGCCAGCATCAGCACCGCCGGCGCTTACATCGCCGACGTGACCCCGGCGGAGAAGCGCGCTGCCGCCTTCGGTCTCATCGGCGCGTCCTTCGGAGTCGGTTTCGTACTGGGCCCGTTCCTGGGCGGCGTGCTGGGGCACTTCGGTGCGCGGCTGCCGTTCTGGGTAGCAGCGGGCATGGCGCTCATCAATGTGAGTTACGGTTACTTCGTGCTGCCGGAGTCCCTGCCGCCGGAGAAGCGCTCGGCGTTCTCCTGGAAGCGCGCCAATCCGGTGGGCGCACTGGTGCTCCTGCGTTCCCATCCGATCCTGGCCGGTCTCGCCACTTCCCAGTTCCTCATGAACCTGTCCCATGCTGTGTTGCCCAGCACTGCGGTGCTGTACATGGCTTACCGCTATCATTGGGGTCCCTTGTACGTGGGTTACATGCTGATGGGCGTGGGCCTCTGCGCCGTCATCGTGCAGGGTGGTCTCGTGAAGCCTGCGGTACGCATCCTGGGTGAGCGGCGTGCCTTGTCGCTGGGATTGCTGTTCGGCGCGGCGGGTTTCGCCATCTATGGCCTAGCGCCGGACGGTGCCTGGTTCCTGGTGGGCGTGCCGGTGATGGCCTTGTGGGGCATCGCCAACCCTTCCGCCCAGGGCATCATGACCCGGCTGGTGTTGCCGACGGAGCAGGGCCAGTTGCAGGGCGCTCTCTCCAGCATCATGGGCATCGCCAGCTGTTTCGGTCCCGGGCTCTTCACCCAGACCTTCGCCGATGCCATCGGCCGGCACGCGGAGTGGGGCATCCCCGGTGCGCCCTTCCTGTTGGCGTCTTGTCTCCTGATCGGCGCTTCTTTCATCGCCTGGCGCACGACCCGCCCTGCCCATCTTGCGGCTGCTGTGGATGCAGTAGCGAGCGATCCGGCGTGAAACGTCCTGCCGCCTTCGATCCCGCCGACTTCCAAGCCTTACCCCTGCAATCGGCAGTCACGTTGCCGGCCTCGATTTACGCGGATCCGGAATTCCATGCTTTCGAACGGGATGTGGTCTTCGCCCGGAACTGGCAGCTCATCACCCGTGCCGGGAAACTCAAGGACACCGGCGATCATGTGGTGGCAGATATCGCAGGAAGGCCCGTGATATTGGTGCGGGGTGAAGACGGCGTATTGCGCGGCTTCTTCAATGTCTGCCGTCACCGGGCGGGGCCCCTCGCGCTCACTGACGGCAACGCGAAGCAACTACAGTGCAAATATCACGGCTGGACTTATACCCTCGCGGGACAGCTGCGCGCCGCCCATGAGATGCAGGATGCGGAAGGTTTCGACAAGAGCTGCATACATCTGGATGGCATCCAGGTGGCGGAATGGGAAGGCCTCGTGTTCGCAGCGCTCACGCCGCCGGCCGCGACTCTCGAGCAACTCACGGCCGGCATCCGTGAACGCATCCGGCCCATCGAGCTTGGGAAGTTTGTCTTCCATTCCAGCGTCAGCTACGACGTGGCCTGCAACTGGAAGGCTTACGTGGACAATTACCTGGAGGGCTACCACCTGCCCCATGTGCATCCAGGGCTCAACAAGCTCTTGGATTACCGGGAATACACCACCCACACTGCCGAGTGGTATTCCTATCAGCACAGTCCCCTGGATGGGAGTCAGGGGCCTTACGCAGACGGCGAGGCCCATTATTACTTCATCTATCCCAACATGATGCTCAACATCCTCCCCGGGCGATTGCAGACCAACCTGGTGGTGCCGATGGCCAGCGGCCGTTGCCGGGTACTGTTCGATTATTACTATATGGATGCGTCATCGGACGCAGGCCAGAAGATGATCGCTGAGGACCTGGCCTTCAGCGACGAAGTGCAGAAGGAAGACATAGGCATCTGCGAGCGGGTGCAGCGGGGCCTGGAGTCGGGCTCCTATCGCGCCGGCCGCATCTCACCCAAGCGCGAGTCAGGTCTTCATCACTTCCAGGAGCTGGTACGGGGCGCTTACCGCGAGGCGGTCATTTAGCGCTACGCGTCTGCCAGATGTAGATGGGTATGCCGGCCAACAAGAGCAGGGTGCCCCAGTAGAGCGAATCCTTGCCGGTGCCCGCCGCCGCCCACAGACCGAATATGAAAGCGCCTGCAGCGATCGTGATGTCGCGGGTGCGCACGTTGCTGGAGCGCCTCTGCTTGCGGCTGAGCACGATCTCCGCCATGGCGCAGAACATGTAAGGCACCAGGGTGAAGAAGGTGGTGATGAGGATCAGGATGTTGAACATCTGCACCAGGGTCTGGCCGAGGCCACCGAGACTCGAGCCCAGGCTCATGAGGATGAGGATGCTGGCGAAGATGCTGGAGATGACGAGCGCCACCGCCGGTGTACCGAACTTGGAGTTACGGGCCAGCACCTTGGGGAAGAGGCCGTTGTTGGCCACCGCCTGGGGCAACTGACCCTGCATCAGGATCCAGCCGTTGAGCGCCCCGAAGCAGGAGACGAGCGCCGCTGCCGCGATCAGGTAGCCTGCCCAGCTGCCCCACAGGAGCTTGGCGGCATCCGCGAAGGGCGCGTTGGAATGGGCGAGCGAATCGCTGGGGATGATGCCCATGACCACGGTGGTACAGACGATGTAGAACACGCCGGCGATGACCGTGCCGAGCAGCGTGGCCCGCGGGATGGTCTTCTCAGGATCCTTCACGTGATCTGCCGGCACCGTGGCGCACTCGAGACCGAGGAAGGCCCACATGGTGAGTGCGGCGCAGGAGTTGATGGCCGAGAGCGGCGATTCCGTGGTGTGGCCCGAGGTCAGCACGTGCACGTCGAAGTGGAAGATGCCGAACACGGCGAGCGCCAGGAGCGGCGTGAGTTTCAGGATCACGGTGATGAGCTGCAGACGGCCGGCCGCCTTCACACCCAGGATGTTGATGCCCGTGAGCAGCCAGGTGGCGGCCAGCGCCGCCAAGGCGCCGTACAGCGAGTTGGTGGCGAGAGAGGGCACGAAGGTCACCAGGTAGCTGGCGAAGGCTACGGCGATGGCGGCGTTGGTGCCCACGATGCTCAGCCAGTAGATCCAGGCGATGAGGAAGCCGGCGAAATCGCCGAAGGCTTCCCGCGGATAGGCATAGGGACCGCCGGCCTTGGGCAGGCGCCGCGACAGGTTGCTGAACACCCAGGCGAGCAACAGGGCGCCGAAGGTGCTGAAACCCCAACCCCACATGCTGTAGATACCGTAGGCAGCGAGAGAAGCCGGCAGGAGGAACACGCCGGAGCCCACCATGTTGCCGAGCACGATGGAGGTGGTGGTCGCGAGCCCCAGGCTGCGCTGGTTTGCCGTCGAGGAGGTGGCCATTCTGTTACCCCTGGGGATGGTCTGTTGCGTGAGCGCTTGCCGGCGCGGTTTGCCTGATGCTACTAAAAAGACGCAGCTCTGCATATGGCAGAGCTGCACGGTGCTAAGGATGCACCGTACGCGAACCGAGCATCTTATGCTCGGTTCGTCGGAGGCGGGGCTGGGCGTGTGCCGGCCCCGCCGAGTCGGCGAAAGTCCCGGATGGGTTTTTGCCGACTGATATAGACTTGGCCGGGACAGGAAAATTCACGTATCGGAGCAATATCTTGCATATCGCCGTGACCCGGGAAGTGAGCGCCGCTATACAGCGCTGCGAACTCTCCTATCTGCCGCGCAGCGAGATAGACCTGGGATTGGCCCGGGCCCAGCATCGTGCCTATGAGGAGGCCCTCGCTTCCCTGAGCTGCCGCGTGCGGCGCCTGCCGGAACTTCCAGAGCAACCGGATTCGGTCTTCGTGGAGGACACGGCGGTGGTGTTGGATGAACTGGCGGTCATCACCCGGCCGGGCGCCGGATCCCGCCGGGACGAGACTGCATCCATGGCCGCGGTGCTGGGGGGATACCGGACGCTCGTGCGCATCGCCGCGTCGGGCACCCTGGATGGAGGCGACGTGCTCAGCATCGGGCGCATCCTGTATGTGGGTCTCTCGGCCCGCAGCAACCGGGAGGGAGCGTCGCAGCTGGCCGCGGCGGTAGCGCCCCACGGTTACCGGGTGATCACCCTGGAGCCCAAGGGTTGTCTGCATCTCAAGACCGCCGCCACCCTGGTGGCGCCGGGGCTCGTGCTCATCAACCCCGCCTGGGTGGACCGACGCGCGTTCGAGGACATGGACTGCGTGGAAGTGGATCCGGCGGAACCCCACGGCGCCAACGCGGTGCTCATAGGCCAGAACGTGATCTATCCCGCCTCCTTCCCGCGTACCCGTGAGCGGCTACGGGGCCGCGCACTCGAGGTGGTGAGTGTGGACATGTCCGAGACCGAGAAGGCCGAGGGCGGCGTCACCTGCTGCAGTCTCATCTTCCGGGGGCCGTGAGGGTCGGGCACGTAATAAACCAGGCGGTACCCGGGTCTATGACGCATACCCGTCCAGGAAGCTCCACGTGAGATACATCATGCGTACCTTGGGAAAGACCGCCATCGCCGGATTGAGTCTGCTGGTCATAGGCGGGGTGTTCGCGGGCCTGCGCTGGTTCGGCCCAGCCTCGCCCATGGAGTTGGTGGTAGCGGCCGAGATGCCCGAGACCTTCTTCGGCAAGCAGGCGGCACCGGAATTTCCCACGGGCCTCGACTGGATAAACACCGGCGGCAAACCCGTCACCCTCCAGGAACTGCGCGGCAAAGTGGTGTTGCTGGATTTCTGGACCTACGGCTGCATCAATTGCTTCCACGTGATCCCGGACCTGGAGAAGTTGGAAGCCAAGTATCCGGACAGCCTCGCTATCATCGGCGTGCATTCCGCCAAGTTCGCCACCGAAGGCAACACTGAGCACATCGCTGCCATCGTGCAGCGTTATGGACTCAAGCATCCGGTGGTCAACGACCGGGACATGGCCATCTGGAACGAGTATGGCGCCACCGGTTGGCCCACCATCACGCTTATCGATCCCGCCGGCAACGTGGTGGGCCAGGTCTCGGGCGAAGGCCATTACGATCTGCTGGGTCGCGTCGTGGGTACGCTGACCAAAGAGTTCGCGGATCGCCATGCGCTCAATACCAAGCCGCTCTGGTACGCAGGCCTCGCAGAGAAGATGCCCGATACATCCTTGCTCTATCCCGGCAAAGTGCTGGCCGACGCCAAGGGCGGGCGCCTCTTCATCGCCGATTCCAACCACAACCGCATCGTGGTGACCACGCTCGAAGGCAAGGTGCTCACGGTGATCGGCGACGGCAAGCCGGGCCTGAAGGACGGTGCCTACGGCAAGACGGAGTTCCATTATCCGCAAGGCCTGACACTCGCTGATCAGGACACCCTCTATGTGGCGGACACCGACAACAATGCGCTACGTCGTGTGGACCTGAAACAGGCCACGGTGACGACCGTCGCCGGCGACGGCAGCCGTACCTATATGGATGACGGTAGCGTGGCCGCCGACAAGGCGGAACTCAACACTCCCTGGGATGTGCTCGCCCACGGCGGCCTCATCTATATCGCCATGGCCGGTCAGCACCAGCTCTGGCTCTACGATCCCGTGCAGAAGCAGATCCGCCATTTCGCCGGCTCCGGCGTCGAGGGCATAGATGACGGTGAACTCATGGACGCGAGCTTCGCCCAGTCCAGCGGCCTCACCACCGACGGCGGCACGCTCTACGTGGCAGACCCGGAAACGAGCGCCGTGCGGGCGGTCGATCTCAGCGGCAGCTTCGCGCGGGTACACACCCTCGTGGGCACCGGGCTCTTCGACTTCGGTGATGTGGACGGCAGTGGGGACGAAGTGCGCCTGCAGCACGACCTCGGCGTCGCCTGGCACGCGGGACTCATCTATATAGCGGACACCTATAACAGTAAGCTCAAGGTGCTGGATCCCCATCGACGCACTGTCAGCACCGTCATCGGTGAAGGCACCTTCGACGAACCGGGCGGCTTGAGCTTCGCCGGCGACACCCTCTACGTGGCGGACACTGATCACAACCGGATAGTGACCGTGGATATCAAGAACCGCGCCGCCACCCCCCTGGTGTTGGATGACCCGCAGCACCTGCTGAAGGACTGACGCAGACCCGGGCATAGACAGGGAGGGGTAACAGGGATACCCAGGAATAAAACCCGCTTTCCGGGAATCTTCCTTACAGGAAGTCCGAGGACCTGGTTTTGTTACACTTCCCCCATGCATAGCGCCAAGGAAACCCGCAAGCCCGCTGAGCACAAGCTCACGCTGCAGGAAGTGCTGTCCTGGATGCAGGCGGACGGCATGATCGGCGCCGACAAGGTGGCCATATTGCATGGGCTCGCGGAGCGCGGCGCTTATCACAACCAGCACCCGCTCACGATACTCGGCAAGCGCGGCTGGACTGACGCCCGCCCGCCTTATGCGCCCCTCACAGTGGAACACTTGAGTACCTGGCTCGCCGCCCGCTCAGGCCTCACCTATTACCGGGTGGATCCCTTGAAGCTCGATGTGCAGCGCATCACCTCGGTGGTCTCGCTGCCGTATGCCTCCCGCTACAACGTGCTGCCGGTGGAAGTGACGCCCCAGGAGATCACCTTCGCCACCGCCGAACCCTACGAGCACGAATGGGAGCGCGAGATCTCCCAGGCGCAGAAGAAGAAGATCAAATGCGTGTTCTCCAACCCTGAGGAGATCGCCCGCTTCCTGGTCGAGTTCTATTCCATCTCGCGCTCGGTCTTGGGCGCGGAACGCCAGAACGAGGGGACGAAAAGCACCGGCATCCAGAACCTGGAACAGCTGGTGGAGCTCGGTCGCACCGGTAAGCTGGACGTCAACGATCACCACGTCATCAGTATCGTGGAGTGGCTGCTGCAGTACGCTTTCGAGCAGCGCGCCAGCGACATCCACGTGGAACCGCGCCGCGAGCAAGGCGTCATCCGCTTCCGCATCGACGGCGTGCTGCAGCAGGTCTATCAGTTGCCTGCGACGGTGTTGATGCCGGTCACGAGCCGCATCAAGATCCTGGCGCGTATGGACATCGCCGAGAAGCGCCGTCCCCAGGATGGGCGCATCAAGACCCGCACCCCGGACGGCCAGGAAGTGGAGCTGCGGCTCTCCACCATGCCCACCGCCTTCGGCGAGAAGTTGGTGATGCGCATCTTCGACCCCACGGTGCTGCTCAAGGACTTCCGGGCCTTAGGCTTCACGGAGACCGACGAGAAGCTGTGGAGCGGGATGATCGAGAATCCCCACGGCATCATCCTGGTGACGGGGCCCACAGGTTCCGGCAAGACCACCACCCTGTATTCCACCCTGAAGCAGGTGGCCAAGCCCGAGGTGAACGTTTGCACGGTGGAGGATCCCATCGAGTTGGTGGAGCCCGCCTTCAACCAGATGCAGGTGCAGACGAACATAGACCTGACCTTCGCCGCCGGCGTGCGCACCCTGCTGCGCCAGGACCCGGACATCATCATGATCGGCGAGATCCGCGACGCCGAGACCGCCGAGATGGCGGTGCAGGCGGCACTCACCGGCCACCTGGTGTTCTCCACTCTGCACACCAACGATGCGCCGTCGTCCGTGAGCCGCTTGCTGGACCTAGGGGTGCAACCCTTCCTGCTCCAGTCCACGTTGCTCGGCATCATCGCCCAGCGCCTGGTGCGTACCGTGTGCGTACATTGCCGCCAGCAGATGGAGGTCGGCGACGCCGACTGGGAGACGCTGGTGGCGCCTTGGAAGGTGCAGAAGCCGCGCAAGGTCTACGAGGCGGTGGGTTGCCTCGAATGCCGTAACACCGGGTACAAGGGCCGCATCGGTCTATACGAGATGATGCACGTCACCCAGAAGATGAAGCCCCTGCTGACCGAGGGGGTGGATGTGGAGAGCCTGCGCGAGGCTGCGATACGCGAGGGCATGAAGCCGCTGCGGTTGCGCGGCGCCCAGAAAGTGGCGGAGGGCCTCACTACGGTTGAGGAAATACTGCGTGTGGCTCCGCCCGCGGCCGGGCGACGCTAAGGCATGGGATACCGGGCATGCGTCGCTTATTGATGGGCATCCTCTGGTTCCTGATCCTGGCGGCAGGATTGTTCCTGCTTTTGCAGCTCGTGATTGCGCTCTACCTCATGGTCCAAACTCCCAAAGGCGTCAGTCAGGCCGCCATGCTCCAGTACGCCAACGATTTCGCCGCGGCCCACGCGGGCACCATCCGCATGTTCGATAGCCTGACCCTCGTCGCCGCGGTCTTGCTCGCCGGTTTCGGCACCCTCAGGGGCGTGCTGCCCGGTACCCGTAAGCGCAGTTGAAACTGCTGTTCCTGGTCCGGTACGGATAGCGCCTTCGGTGTTAGTGTGCGCGGCATGCGACTCCAATCCGCGATCCGGACATAGGCATGCGCCAGGCCGACTGGCGGGCAGGCTTGGCGCCGGGCCTCAAGGCCTTAGGGGTTGTGCTGCCCCAGGGCGGCGAAGCCCGTCTCCTGGAGTTCGTGGAACTCCTCCAACATTGGAATCAGGCCTATAACCTCACGGCGGTGCGCGACCCCGGGGAGATGCTGGTGAAGCACCTCCTGGACAGCCTCGCGGTGCTGCCCCACGTCAGCGGCACACCGGTAGAGGACGTGGGCGCAGGGGCTGGCCTGCCGGGCATCCCGCTCGCCATCGCCCTGCCGGAGAGCCGCTTCGTGCTCCTGGACAGCAACGGCAAGAAGACCCGCTTCATGGTGCACGCCGCGGCCACGCTCAAGCTCTCCAATGTGGAAGTGGTGCAGTCGCGGGTCGAGGGCTATCGCCCGGCGGTGCCGTTTGCTACCGTGATAAGCCGCGCCTTCGCCTCCTTGGGGGAGTTCGTCAAGCTCGCCGGCCCGGGTTGCGCGCCCGGCGGCAGGCTCCTGGCCATGAAAGGCGCCCACCCCGAAGCGGAGCTGAGGGACATCCCCCCAGGTTTCCGCGTCCTCGGTGTGCATACGCTGAAGGTACCGGGGTTGGACGCCGAGCGCTGCGTCGTCGAGATCGAGAAGCTATGAGCAAGGTCCTGGCGGTAACGAATCAGAAAGGCGGGGTGGGCAAGACCACCACCGCCATCAACCTGGCTGCGTCCCTCGCCGCCACCAAGCGCCGTGTGCTGCTGGTGGACCTGGATCCCCAGGGCAACGCCACCATGGGCTGCGGGGTCAACAAACACGAGATCAAGGCCGGCACCTACGAAGTGCTGATGGGCGACGCCACTGCCGCCCAGGCGGTGGTGCGGGTGGAGACCTCGGGCTTCGACCTGCTGCCGGGCAACGCCGATCTGACCGCTGCGGAAGTGAACCTGCTCACCAGCGACAAGCGCGAGACCCGTCTGCGCGATGCGCTCATGGAGATCCGCGGCAACTACGACTACATACTCATAGATTGCCCGCCCTCCCTCAACATGCTGACCCTGAACGCGCTGACCGCCGCTGACGGGGTGTTCATCCCCATGCAGTGCGAGTACTACGCACTCGAAGGGTTATCGGCCCTGGTGGCCACCGTCGATCGCTTGAAGAAGAGCGTGAACCCCCGGCTCGAGATCGAGGGCCTGCTGCGCACCATGTTCGACCCGCGCAACAATCTGGCGAACGAGGTCTCGGCCCAGCTCATCATGCACTTCGGCGACAAGGTGTACCGCACCATGATCCCGCGTAACGTCCGGCTCGCGGAGGCGCCGAGCTTCGGGCTGCCGGCTCTGAAGCACGATTCCACCTCCCGCGGGGCATTGGCCTACCTGGCCCTGGCCGGGGAGATGCTACGCCGCGGCGAGAAACAACCGGTCGCCGCCGGCTGACACTCGGTAAAACGACAGAGCCCGGGCGCTTGCTGCTAAAATGCCCAGCTCATCTACAGGGACTCTTGAACTTGCCAGCCAAACGTAAAGGACTCGGCCGCGGACTCGACGCCCTCTTGGGCGGCGCGGCGATAGCTGGCGTGGGTGAAGACCCGACGGGCGAGCTGCGGCAGATCCCGGTGGACCTGATGCAGCGCGGCAAGTACCAGCCACGCCGCGACATGCACGAGGAAGCCCTCAAGGACCTGGCGGATTCCATCAGGAAGCAGGGTGTGGTGCAGCCCATCGTGGTGCGGCCGGTGGGGGAACGCTCCGCTTCCGGCAGCCAGCGTTACGAGATCATCGCCGGCGAGCGGCGCTGGCGCGCTGCCCAGATGGCCGGCCTGCAGGCAGTGCCTGCGGTGGTGCGCGATGTGCCGGACAAGACCGCCATCGCCATGGCGCTCATCGAGAACATCCAGCGCGCGGACTTGAACCCGCTGGAAGAAGCCGAGGCCATGCAGCGCCTCATCAGTGAATTCGATATGACCCACCAGGAAGCGGCTGAGGCGGTGAGCCGCTCCCGCGCCGCGGTCACCAACCTGCTCAGGCTCCTGGAACTCACCCGTGAAGTGCAGGACCTGGTGCGCAAAGGGGCATTGGAGATGGGCCATGCCCGGGCGCTCCTGGCTTTGAAGGGTCCGGCCCAGAACGATGCCGCCCGGCGGGTGGTGGACCGGGGGCTCACGGTGCGCGACACCGAACTCCTGGTGCGCCGCCGCCTGCAGGAACTCCAGGGCGCGCCCCACAGCGCCAAGGTGGTGAAGGCCGACCCCAACGTCCGCCAGCTGGAACGCCAGCTCACCGAGAAACTGGGAGCCAAAGTGGTGGTCGAGGCCACGGGGTCCAAGGGGGCTGGCAAGCTCGTGATCCACTACACGAGCCTGGACGAGTTGGACGGCATCCTGGCCCATATCCGCTGAATCCGGGGCCTTTCGGCCCACATTCCCGTCGTTTTCGATTGAAGATGCTGCCTAAGCCCGCTAAAATAGCCGGCTCTTTAGACATTGGGGTCTAAGCCTAGCCACCCGGTGACGAAGTGGCTTTTTTGTTGCCCCTCAAGAGCTTTGGGGACGCGGTGGATACCGGCTATCTGGCAGAGGCACGCCGCAGCGCATTTCGGGTCGTGGGACTCCAGTGCCTCGCGGCCCTCCTGGCGGGGTTTGCGGGTCTCGCGATAGGCGGGCCCAAGACGGGTGTAGCGGCTCTCCTCGGTGGGCTCATCGCCGCTGCGGCCAACCTGGTCATGACCCTGCGGGTCTTCGGCGGCCGGGTGGAGCGTGACCCCAAGCGTTTCCTGGGGCGCATGCTGCTCGGGGAGACATTGAAATTCGCGGTCACGGTGCTGTTGTTCAGCGTGTCCATCGTGGTCTTGAAGGCGGCGTTCCTGCCGCTGATGTTGGGTTATCTGGTTGGCTTCGCGGCCTACTGGTTCGGCTACATGAGAATGGGCATCAGGCAGGGGATATGAGCGAGACGAGCGGCATCACACCGAGCCAGTACATCCATCACCACCTGAGTTATTGGACGGTGGGGCATGGGTTCTGGTCGATCAATGTGGACACCGTGGGCATCTCCGTGGCTCTGGGCGCCCTGTTCTTCATCTCGTTCTGGATCGCAGCGCGCAAGGCGACGGCCGGCGTGCCGGGCAAGTGGCAGACCTTCGTCGAGATGGCCCTCACCACCATCGACAACCAGGTCAAGCAGATATTCCACTACGACAACCCAGTGATCGCGCCGCTGGCGCTGACCATCTTCGTCTGGGTCTGGCTCATGAATTTCATGGACATGCTGCCGGTGGATCTCCTGCCCTGGATCGCACAGCACATCGGCATGGCCTTCGGCGCGGACCCGGAACAGGTGTACCTCAAGGTCGTGCCCACCAACGACATGAACATGACCTTCGGCATGTCCCTGACCATCTTCTTCCTGACGCTCTACTACAGCTTCAAGATGAAGGGTATCGGTGGTTATGCCAAAGAGTACGTCACCCATCCGTTCGAGGCGCCGAACCTGCCGGTGAAGATCGTGCTGGCACCGTTCAACTTCATGATGAACACGGTCGAGACCCTGGCCAAGCCGCTATCGCTGTCCCTGCGACTGTTCGGCAACATGTTCGCCGGAGAGATCCTCTTCATCCTGATCGCGTTGCTGCCCTGGTGGAGTCAGTGGCCGCTGTCTTTCGCCTGGACCGCGTTTCACCTGCTGATCATCACCATCCAGGCCTTCGTGTTCATGATGCTGAGTGTGGTGTATCTCAGCATGGCGCACGTGACACAAGAGTCGCATTAAGGTTTTCTACAACAATCTTTTCGTTAAGGAGATTTAAATGGATATCGTAAGTTCGATCGCAAACATCCAGGGCCTGACCGCGCTCGGCGTGTGCCTGATCTTCGGCATGGGCGCCTTCGGCACCGCCATCGGTTTCGGCATCCTGGGCGGCAAGTTCCTGGAAGGCTGCGCACGTCAGCCGGAACTGGGCGGCATGCTCATGGGCCGCATGTTCCTGGTGGCGGGTCTGTTGGACGCTGTGGCCATGATCGGCATCGGCTTCGCCCTGTACTTCGTGTTCGCCAACCCGTTCCTGGCCGCTGTCGCTGCCGAGGCCGCCAAGGCCACGGGCGCACACTGAACCTGAGAAGGGCAGTACGCTCTTCCGACTCTAAGGGTCAACCACAGTGAATATAAACGCCTCACTCTTCGCGGAAATGTTCGCGTTCGGCCTGTTCATCTGGCTGACGATGAAGTTCATCTGGCCCAAGATCATGGGCGCCATCGCGGAACGCGAGAAGACCATCGCCGATGGGCTAGCCGCCGGTGAGCGCGGCAAGCAGGAGCTGGTCCAGGCTCATGAGCAGGCCGGCAGCGTGCTGCGCCAGGCGCGCGACAAGGCTGCCGAAGCGGTGAACGTCGCCAACCAGCAGGCCTCGCACATCCTGGAAGAAGCCCGCAAGGAGTCCCAAGCCGAGCGTCAGCGCCAGGTGGAAGCCGCCAAGGCGGAGATCCAGCAGGAGCTGAACCGCGCCAAGGCCGCGCTGCGCGCCGAGGTGGCGGGCGTCGCCATCGCCGCCGCCGAGCGCATCATCGAGCGTGAGATCGATCCCAAGGCCCACAAGGCCTTGCTGGACGAGCTCGCCGGTCAGATCCACTAAGGCGGACCCATGGCCGAGAACAGCACCCTCGCACATCCTTACGCCCGCGCGGTCTTCGAACTGGCCCGCGACAAGGATGCATTCGACCGCTGGAGCAAGCTCCTGGCGACGCTGGCCGCCCTCGGCAGCGATGCCGGCGTGCAGGCGCTGCTGACCTCGCCCAAGGCGTCCCCGGCGCTGCGCGCCGAGGTGCTGGCGGAGCTCTGTGCCAAGTCCGGCGAGAAGCTGGATGCTGAGGGACAGAACTTCGTGAAGCTCCTGGCCGAGTACCGTCGCTTGCAGGTGCTGCCAGAGATCGCTGCCGATTACGAGGCGTTGCGCGCCCAGGCGGAGAACACCCTGGAAGTGGAGTTGCGCGCTGCTTCGCCGGTGCCGGCCGCGGAGCAGAAGGCCATCAGCGATGCGCTCCACAAGAAGCTCGGCCGCAAGATCACGCTCAAGTACGTGGAAGACAAGACACTCATAGGCGGTGCGGTGATCCGCGCCGGCGACCTCGTCATCGACGGTTCGGTGCGCGAGAAACTCGGCCGCCTGGCGGCCGCCCTGACACATTGATTCACTGAAAAATCCAGGACTTCGAGGGTCCGACCATGCAACTCAATCCTTCGGAAATCAGCCAGCTCATCAAGCAGCGCATCGAGAAGTTCGATAGCGAAGCCGAGGCGCGCAACGTCGGCACCGTAGTGAGCGTGACGGACGGCATCGTACGTGTGCACGGCCTGCATGCCGCGCAGTACGGCGAGATGCTCGAGTTCCCCAAGAACACCTTCGGTATGGCGCTGAACCTCGAGCGCGACTCGGTCGGCGCCGTAGTGCTGGGCGACTACAAGCACATCAAGGAAGGCGACACGGTCAAGACCACGGGACGCATCCTGGAAGTACCGGTGGGCAAGGAATTGCTGGGCCGCGTGGTGAACTCGCTCGGCGAGCCCATCGACGGCAAGGGCCCGATCAACGCCAAGATGTCTTCGCCCATCGAGAAGGTGGCGCCGGGCGTGATCGAGCGTAAGTCCGTCAGCCAGCCGGTGCAGACTGGTCTCAAGGCCATCGATGCGATGGTGCCGGTGGGTCGCGGCCAGCGCGAGCTGATCATCGGCGACCGTCAGACCGGCAAGACCGCCGTGGCCGTCGACACCATCATCAACCAGAAGGGCAAGGACCTGTTCTGCGTGTATGTGGCTATCGGCCAGAAGAACTCGTCCATCGCCAACGTGGTGCGCAAGCTCGAGGAATCGGGCGCCATGGAATACACCATCGTGGTGGCGGCCTCGGCTTCCGAGTCGGCGGCCATGCAGTACATCGCGCCGTACTCCGGCTGCTCCATGGGCGAGTACTTCCGCGACCGCGGCATGGACGCGCTCATCATCTATGACGATCTCACCAAGCAGGCCTGGGCCTACCGCCAGGTGTCCTTGCTGCTGCGCCGCCCGCCGGGCCGCGAAGCCTATCCCGGCGACGTGTTCTATCTCCATTCGCGCCTCCTGGAGCGTGCTGCGCGCGTGAACGCCGAATACGTGGAGAAGTTCACCAAGGGTGAGGTCAAGGGCAAGACCGGTTCGCTCACCGCGCTGCCGGTGATCGAGACCCAGGCGGGTGACGTGTCGGCCTTCGTGCCCACCAACGTGATCTCCATCACCGATGGCCAGATCTTCCTGGAGACGGACCTGTTCAACTCCGGCATCCGGCCGGCCATCAACGCCGGCATCTCGGTGTCGCGCGTGGGCGGTGCGGCCCAGACCAAGATCATCAAGAAGCTGGGCGGCGGTGTGCGCTTGGCGCTCGCGCAGTTCCGTGAGCTGGCTGCCTTCGCGCAGTTCGCCTCGGACCTGGACGAAGCCACCCGCAAGCAGCTGGACCGCGGCCGCCGCGTCACCGAGCTCATGAAGCAGAAGCAGTACTCGCCCTTGAGCATCGCCGACATGGCGCTGTCCCTGTACGCCGCCAACGAGGGCTACCTGGATGACGTGGATGCGAACAAGATCGTGGCCTTCGAAGCCGCCATGCACAGCTACTTCATGGCCAAGCATGCCGCGCTGCGCGACAAGATCAACTTGAGCGGCGATTACGACAAGGACATCGAGGCGGGACTTAAAAAAGCCGTCGAAGAGTTCAAGAAGACTCAGGCTTAACGGAAACGGTAAGCAACGATGGCTAGCCCAAAAGAGATCCGGACGCAGATCAAGAGCATCCGGAGCACGCAGAAGATCACCAAGGCCATGGAGATGGTCGCGGCGAGCAAGATGCGTAAGGTGCAGCAGCGCATGGCGGCTTCGCGGCCCTATGCCCAGCGTATGCGCATGGTCATCGGGCACCTGGCCAAGGCCAACCCCGAGTACCGTCATCCCTTCATGGTGGAGCGCGAGATCAAGCGCGTGGGCTTCATCGTGATCTCCACGGACCGCGGTATGTGCGGCGGCCTCAACGTCAACCTGTTCAAGAACACGGTGGCGGCGGTGCGGCCCTGGATGGCCAAGGGCGTGGAAGTGGATTACTGCATCCTCGGCGCCAAGGCGGTGTCGTTCTTCCGCCGCTTCGGCGGCAAGGTGCTGGCCCAGGCCACCCATCTCGGCGATACGCCGCACATGGATGACCTCATCGGCACCGTGAAGGTGATGCTGGATTCGTATAAGGAAGGCAAGATCGACCGTCTGTTCCTGGTGAACAACGTGTTCGTGAACACCATGAGCCAGAAGCCCACGGTGAGCCAGCTCCTGCCCACGGAGCCGGTGGAAGACGAGGACCTGCAGGATCACTGGGATTACCTGTACGAGCCCGAGGCCCGCGAGCTGCTGGACAGCGTGCTCACGCGGTACGTGGAGTCACAGGTGTACCAGGGCGCCGTGGAGAACACGGCCTGCGAACAGGCGGCGCGCATGGTGGCCATGAAATCGGCCTCCGACAACGCCGGCGACATCATCAATGACCTGCAGCTCATCTATAACAAGGCGCGCCAGGCGAACATCACGAAGGAGCTGTCCGAGATCGTCGGCGGCGCCGCAGCGGTCTGAGCAAAGAATTCGGTTTAAAGCATTAACGGATTGAGCATTGAGGGTTCAACAATGAGTTCCGGAAAAATCGTACAGATCATCGGCGCCGTGGTGGACGTGGAGTTCCCGCGCGATGCCATCCCCGCCATCTACGAGGCGCTGCTGGTCGAAGACGGCGGCCTGACCCTCGAGGTGCAGCAGCAGCTCGGCGACGGGGTGGTGCGTTGCATCGCCATGGGCGCCTCCGAAGGCTTGAAGCGCGGCCTCAAGGTGCAGGGCACCGGCGCCGCGATCTCGGTGCCTGTGGGCCAGGCGACGCTCGGCCGCATCATGGACGTCTTGGGCAAGCCGGTGGACGAGCGCGGCCCGGTGAAGGGCGAGGCCACTTGGGCTATCCATCGCAAGGCGCCCTCCTATGAGGAGCAGGCGGGTTCCACCGAGCTCCTGGAGACCGGCATCAAGGTGATCGATCTCCTGTGCCCCTTCGCCAAGGGCGGCAAGGTGGGTCTGTTCGGCGGCGCCGGTGTGGGCAAGACCGTGAACATGATGGAGCTCATCAACAACATCGCTACCGAGCACTCGGGCCTCTCGGTGTTCGCCGGCGTCGGCGAGCGTACCCGCGAAGGCAACGACTTCTACCACGAGATGGCGGAATCCGGCGTCATCGACATCAAGGACTTGAGCAAGTCTAAGGTGGCGATGGTGTACGGCCAGATGAACGAGCCGCCGGGCAACCGTCTGCGTGTGGCGCTCACGGGCCTAACCATGGCCGAGTACTTCCGCGACGAAGGCCGCGACGTGCTGCTGTTCATCGACAACATCTACCGCTACACCCTGGCCGGCACCGAAGTATCCGCGCTGCTGGGCCGTATGCCTTCCGCGGTGGGCTACCAGCCGACGCTCGCCGAAGAGATGGGCGTGCTCCAAGAGCGCATCACTTCGACGAAGAAGGGTTCCATCACCTCCATCCAGGCGGTGTACGTGCCCGCGGACGACCTGACCGATCCGTCGCCGGCTACCACCTTCGCCCACCTGGACGCCACAGTGGTGCTGTCCCGCGACATCGCTTCACTGGGCATCTATCCGGCGGTGGATCCGCTCGACTCCACTTCGCGCCAGGTGGATCCGAACGTCATCGGCCAGGAGCACTACGACGTGGCCCGCAGCGTGCAGGCCGTGTTGCAGCGCTACAAGGAACTGAAGGACATCATCGCCATCCTCGGTATGGACGAGCTCTCGGAAGAGGACAAGCAGGCGGTGCAGCGTGCGCGCAAGATCCAGCGCTTCCTGTCCCAGCCGTTCACCGTGGCTGAAGTGTTCACCGGCTCGCCCGGCAAGTACGTGTCCCTCAAGGACACCATCCGCGCCTTCAAGGGCATCGTAGCCGGCGAGTACGACCACCTGCCGGAGCAGGCCTTCTACATGGTCGGCACCATCGAAGAAGCGGTCGAGAAGGCCAAGACGCTGTAACCCGGAACCCAGACACCCATGAGCACCACCTTCCATGTCGACATCGTGAGCGCGGAGCGCGAGATCTTCTCGGGCGACGCCGAGATGGTGTTCGCGCCGGCGGAGATGGGCGAGCTCGGCATCACGCCGCGCCACGCACCGCTGCTCACGCGCATGAAGCCCGGCACGGTGCGGGTACAGTCGGGAGGCGAGGAATCGGTGTTCTACGTGTCCGGTGGCATCCTGGAGATCCAGCCGCATAGGGTCACGGTGCTGTCCGATACCGCCCAGCGCGCCAAGGATCTGGACGAAGCCGCGGCCCACGAAGCCAAGCGCCGCGCCGAAGAAGCACTCGCCAACCAGACGGGTGAGCTGGACGTGGCCCGTGCCCAGGCCGAGTTGCTGGAGGCCGTGGCGCGTTTGAAGGCCATCGAGCAGATCCGTAAGAAAGCCGGCCGCTAAGCGCGGCGACTTGAAGATTGATGACAAGCGGGCCGGTATGAACCGGCCCGCTTCGTTTTCAGCTCTGTTCCTGGAGCAGCAGGAACCAGGCGTTGCGCAATCCCGATATCAGCAGCGACATGCTGCCTGAGAACACGAACATCAGGTCCTGGGAGATATGCTCGTGGTCGGCATGTTGCAACAGCAGTCCCAAGCCGCCCAGCGCCAACAGCCCCCGACCGATGAGCGATAGCCCCAAGCGGCGCATGATGTGGCTGCGGTGCAGCGCATGGTTGCGATCGCGCCAGGCCAGCAGGAAACGTTTCGCCAGTTCCGGCAACGCCATCACCACGATCAGCAGCGTCGCCATGCCGAAGAAGGTGGGGGCGGGCACCGGCACCACGTAGAACACCCCGATGAACAACACCTGCACGAAGTCGCCGAAGGTGTGCTGGGCGAGGCGCTGCAGGTTGGTCTTGCCCTCGTCCCGCAGGATCCCGACCTGTAACGAGAGTGCAACGAAGAGCAGGCCGACCAGGGTGGCGCCGGCCGCCGCCAGGGTGGTGAAGTACGGCTGCCAGGCGGCGATCTGTTGAGCGAAATCCTGCATGTAGGCTCCCTGGCGCCGCCGCTATCGCTCGATGAGCGTTTCCTGACGGATGGATCCGTCAGGGCGTCGGCTTTTCAATTATCATATGCCGACTCTTCCTCATGATAACAGGCAGCGCATGCCGCTCAGCGTAGTCATCCTGGCCGCCGGTCAAGGCAAGCGTATGCACTCCGACCTGCCCAAGGTGTTGCAGCGGCTCGGCGGCTACACGCTGCTCGAGCATGTGGTGCAGAGCGCCGCGGCACTCGAAGCTCACGCAGTCCACGTGGTGTACGGGTACGGCGCCGAAGAAGTGCGCACGGCTCTCGCGCACACGGGCGTCGAGTGGGTGCTGCAGGCCGAGCAACTCGGCACCGGCCACGCGGTGATGCAGGCTCTGCCCAAGATATCCGACGCCGACCTCCTCCTGGTGCTCTATGGCGACGTGCCCCTGGTGCGCCCCGCCACCCTCAAGCGATTGACGGACTCCGCCGCGAAAGGCGAGTTCGCGGTGCTGACGGCGAAAGTCCCGGACCCCAAGGGCTACGGCCGTATCGTGCGGGACAGCGCGGGCCGCGTGACGCGCATCGTCGAGGACAAGGACGCGAGCTCGGCCGAGCGCTGGACAGACGAGATCAACACCGGCTTGATGGCCTGCGACGCCGGTCGCATGCGCCGCTGGCTCAAGAACGTGGGCAACCAGAACGCGCAGAAGGAGTATTACCTCACGGACGTGATCGCCATGGCCGTGGCCGATGGTGTGAAGGTGGAGGGCGTGCTGGCAGAAGACCACAACGAGACCCGTGGGATCAACGACAAGCAGCAGCTGGCGACCGCCGAGAAGGCCTTGCGCAAGCGTACCGCCATCGAACTGATGCTCGCCGGCCTCACGCTGCGCGACCCGCGCCGTTTCGATCTGCGTGGCGAACTTGAGTTCGGTCGGGACTGCGAGATAGATGTGAACTGCGTGCTGGAAGGCAAGGTCACCCTCGGCCACCGGGTGAAGATCGGCCCCCATGCGGTGATCCGCGATTGCGCGATCGGTGACGACAGCGAAGTGCTGTCCCACAGCGTACTGGATGGCGCGAAGATCGGCGCCAAGGTGCGCATCGGGCCTTTCGCCCGCATCCGTCCCGAGACGGAACTCGCCGACGAAGTGCATATCGGCAACTTCGTGGAAGTGAAGAAGAGCCACCTCGGCAAGCACAGTAAGGCCAACCACCTGGCCTATATAGGCGATGCTGAGGTGGGCAAGCAGGTGAACATCGGTGCCGGCGTCATCACCTGCAACTACGACGGCACCGCGAAGCACACCACGGTGATCGAGGACGGCGCCTTCATCGGTTCGGATGCCACCCTGATCGCGCCGGTGACCATCGGTGCCGGCGCCTACGTGGCGGCGGGTTCCACCATCAGCCGCAACGCGCCGGCCGGTGAGCTCAGCATCGCCCGGGCGAGGCAAGAGACCAAGACCGGCTGGCAACGGCCCATCAAGAAGAAATGACCGTTCTCCAGTACAAGGTTCCCAACTCATGTGCGGCATAGTCGGAGCGATCTCCAGACGTGACATTGTGCCGCTCCTTGTGGAAGGACTGCAGCGCCTGGAATACCGCGGCTACGATTCCGCCGGCATCGCCGTGCTGGATGGCGGCATCAAACGGGTGCGCAGCGTCGGCAGGGTGGCGGAGATGCAGGGCAAGCTTGCCGCCGAGAAGCTCTCGGGGTGCGTCGGCATCGGCCACACCCGCTGGGCCACCCACGGCGGCGTCACGGAGCCGAACGCCCACCCGCATATCTCCAACGATGAGATCGCCGTGGTGCACAACGGCATCATCGAGAATCACGAGGAACACCGGACGAAGCTGAAGCAGCTGGGGTACGTGTTCGAGTCCCAGACCGACACCGAAGTCATCGCCCATCTCATCCATCACGACTTCAAGCAGCACGGCGACCTGTTCCGGGCCACCCGCGAGACGGTACGTCAGCTGGTGGGCGCCTATGCCATCGGCGTGATCTGCCTCAAGTCCCCGGACGTGGTGACCGGCGCCCGCATGGGCTGTCCGCTCCTGGTGGGTCTGGGAGAAGGGGAGAACTTCCTGGCGTCGGACGTCTCCGCCGTGCTCTCCACCACCCGCCGGGTGCTGTATCTCGAAGACGGGGACGTGGTGGAGCTGCGCCGCGAGAAGGTCAGCATGGTGGACCGGCAGGACCGGCCGGTGGAACGTAAGGTCCACGTGAGCCAGGCTTCGCTCGCGGCCATGGAACTCGGTCCCTATGAGCATTACATGCAGAAGGAGATCCACGAGCAGCCCAAGGCCCTCACGGACACCATCGAGGCCGTGGTGGAAGACGGCTTCATCCCCGAACTCTTCGGCGAGACCGCGAAAGACGTGCTGTCCCAGGTGGACGGGATATTGATCCTCGCCGCCGGCACCAGTTACTACGCAGGGTTGACGGCCAAGTATTGGATCGAGGCCCTCTCGGGTGTGCCGGTGTCCGTGGAGATCGCGAGCGAATACCGCTACCGGGACTCGGTGCCGGATCCGCAGCAGCTCGTCATCACCATCTCGCAATCCGGCGAGACCCTGGATACCCTCGAAGCCCTGAAGCATGCCAAGGCTTTGGGCCATACCCGGACGCTGTCCATCTGCAACGTGCCCGAGAGCGCCATCCCCCGGGCCTCCAAGCTCCTGTTCTATACCCGCGCCGGCGCCGAGATCGGCGTGGCTTCCACCAAGGCTTTCACCACCCAGCTGGCAGCGCTGTTCATCTTCGCCGTGACGCTCGCCAAGCAGCGCGGACGGCTGACGAGTGCCCGGGAAGCCGAGTGCATCGAGAGCCTGCGCCATCTGCCGGGTAGCGTGCAGCAGGCGCTCAATCTGGAGCCCCAGATCCAGCATTGGGCCCAGAACTTCGCCCCGCGGCATCACGCGCTATTCCTTGGTCGGGGCATCCATTACCCCATCGCCCTCGAAGGCGCCCTCAAGCTGAAAGAGATCTCTTACATCCACGCCGAGGCCTACCCGGCAGGCGAACTGAAACACGGACCTCTGGCGCTCGTGGACCGGGACATGCCGGTGGTGGTGATCGCCCCCAACGACAGCCTGCTGGAGAAGGTGAAATCCAACATGCAGGAAGTGAAGGCCCGGGGCGGGGAACTCTTCGTGTTCGCCGACCTGGACAGCCATTTCGCCGAGAGCGAAGGCGTGCATGTGATCCGTACTCCGCGCCACGCCGGCATCCTCTCGCCCATCGTGCACGCCATCCCGGTACAGCTCCTGGCTTATCACACGGCCCTGAAGAAAGGTACGGATGTGGATAAGCCGCGCAACTTGGCCAAGTCCGTCACGGTGGAGTGACGCTCGTTCCGCCCGCCCCATGACTGCGACCGTCAAACTCAAACGCATCTACCTGAAACCCGCAAGCGGCGACGGCTGCCGGGTGCTGGTGGACCGCCTCTGGCCCCGGGGCTTGAGCAAGCAGAAAGCCAAAGTGGATCACTGGTTGCGGGACATCGCGCCCAGCACGGTGCTGCGCAAGTGGTACGGCCACGAGCCTCAGCGCTGGCCGGAGTTCAAGCGCCGCTATGGCGCTGAACTGAAGCGCAACCAGGCTGCAGTCAAGGAACTGCGCGGCCTGTTGAGAACCCACAAGACACTGACACTGCTGTTCTCCTCGAAGGAAGAACGTCTGAACAACGCCGCAGCACTCAAGACTTATCTGCGCAAGTAGATCGCCTGAGCCGACGAGCACGTCCGAAAGCCGCCAGAATCTTCATCTCCGGGACCTTATCCTAAGCTGCACTAATCGTGCGGAGGATAGATCATGTCTAGATTGCTGCTTATGTTCGCCCTGTTGGGCTTCAATCTCGCTGCCTTGGCGGGCGGCGCAACCGCTTGCACCAACGACGTCGCAGCCCTGGACACGGCGTTCCAGGCCGCCACCGGGAGGAAGGACGCCGCTACCATAGACCGCCTACTGCCCGACGATTACATCCTGATCACGAGTAAAGGACAGGTGGAGACCAAGGCGGGGCTGCTGACGGAAGCCCGGGATCCCAATACCGTATACACCCACCAGGAAGACAGCCAGCAGACCGTGCGCATCTGGGGCGACACGGCGGTGATCACGGCGCTCTTGTGGGCTGCAGGCACTGAGGACGGCAAGCCCTTCGAATATCGGGTGTGGTTCAGCGACATCTATCTCTGCACCCCGAAAGGCTGGCGCTACACGTTCGGCCAGGCGGGCGCGCGGGTCCTCTAGACGCGGATCACAAGCGGTTGATGTCGGCCGTCTCCAGCAGGGGTTTCGGCGCGCCGTCCCGGGCTGCATGGAGCATGGCGCGCCCCAATTGCCCGGTCGTGGTCATGGAGTTGGGGGCGAGTACGCCCAGGAGCCAGAGGAGGGGACCCAAGGCCATGTAAAAGCCGTTGTAGAGCGGTGTCTTGGACTTGATGCCGTGCAGTGGCCGGATGATGCCGGGGCGGAACATGTAGGCGGCCTTGAACGGCAGCTTGAGCAGTGCGTTTTCAGTCATGCCTTTCACCCGTGCCCACATGCTGCGGCCCTTCTCGCTGCTGTCGGTACCGGCACCCGAGACGTATATGAAGGTCATGCCTGGGTTCAGGCGGGCGAGGGTCTCGGCTGCCGCGAGGGTAAGATCGAAAGTGATGCGGTGGTACTCGGCTTCGCTCATGCCCGCCGATGAGACGCCGAGGCAGAAGCAGCAGGCGTCATAGCCTTTGAGCTTCGCCTCGCTCCCGGAATAATCGAAGAAGTCTTCCTGCACGAGCACGCTGAGTTTCGCATGTTGCTGTCTCACGCCACCGCGGCCCACCGCCAGCACGGCTTCCACCTGCGAGTCCAGCAGGCATTCCCGGAGCACGCCCTGGCCCACCATGCCGGTGGCACCGAACAAGATGACTTTCATGGCGACGTCTCCTCCTCAAGGCTGCACGGTCACACCTCGCCACGAGTGCATGGATGCACGAGGTAGGGCAACGCAGGGAGCAGTTGCCGAAAAGGCAACTTTGCCACGAGCGCTGTAAGTAGTCGTTTCAGGCCGTGACATTGACGCCACGCCAGAACGCAAAATACCCACGGATCTCCGCGGCGGCGGGTTTGGGATCGGGGTAATACCAGGCGCCGCCCTCGCTCACTTTGCCATCCACCACCACGTCGTAATAACTGGCTTGGCCCTTCCAGGGGCAGACGGTATGCCGGTCGCTGTCTTTGAAGTACTCCCGTTTGAGGGTCTCCGGCGGGAAATAGTGGTTGCCTTCCACCACCACGGTCTTGTCGCTCTCCGCCACCACTTTGCCGTTCCAGACCGCTTGCATGGGCGCGCTCCCGCTGTGGATCCAAGGGGTCCATGCTACCCGAGCCGCAGGCTCTCGGCCGAGGCGGGCGGGCAGGGACGGATATATCCGAATGAAAATCATGGGGTTATGTACGGCCAAATCCGACGCCGGAATTCCGGCGTCGACTGCGGTTGCACAAAGACCGGATATGGGTTAACACATACGCCGCAGAATTCCTGCGTGACATCCACGACTTGGAGAGCGGAACCATGAGACACGGCGGCTTGGTGGTGATTGGCCTGGTGACGGCCATGGTGATGGCAGTGGCCGGCTGTTCCGGCAGCGGTGACGCCTATGCCCTGCGCGGCACGCCTACGCCCCGGTCCGGGACCGATACCGGCAACTTCCTGATCTCCGGCAAGACCTGCAAATACGTGACCATGGTGGGCTTCTATTCCGACGCCCAGGTGCTCACCTATCCCTGCAAGGTGATCGCTGATGAAGACGATGCCCTGGGCGATCCGCATGCGCATATGACCATCGAGATCACCACCGCCAAGGGCACGGTGACCGCCAAGATCGACGGCAGCCCGTCCGGCATGAATGCCACCCAGGCGCCCGACCTCGGCAACCAGTATCCCTTCCCGCCGAACTGGTCCGTCGCCCCTCTGGCACCGGCGGTGCTGTTGCGCAACAACGACAACAGTGCCACCCAGGTGGTGCTATCCATCGCCGGCGGTGAATGCGCCATGACCATCAACAACTCGGCGGTGAACTGCGGTCTGGCCTTCTGGTCGGATGGCTCTTATTCCGTCTGGGTACCAGGTCTCTTGGTGAACGCCGATTACGCGAGTTACGTCATCGGTCTGAGCTTCGGCAAGACTTCGCCTGGGCAATGGGCCATGCCGCGGCCCTTGCCGGGCTTCCCCGCCACCTATGGCGAAGTGCAGACCAAGAAATAAGCTGATCTGGATGTGATAAGACCAAGGGCGCCTGCATAGGCGCCCTTGGCGTTTTAAGGGGATCAGGCCGAGTGGGCCAGGAGGCGCGCGTGATGGTGCGGGCGCGTGCGGCCGGGGGTCTTCTTCAGCATGTATTCGGCGGTGATGCTGGCCGGATGGCGGCGCAGCAAGGACCAGTCGTTGTGCTCGATCAACTGCTGCAGGTGGTGCATGTTCTGCTGCACTGCTTCCATGTACAGGCTCTGGCCACCGAAATGCCGGGCAGCATACGCGTGGGCGCCGGCGAAGGTGCCTTCCAGCCGGGCGTTGAGCGTGGCGGCGTAGAAGTTCGGGGTCTTCTGCAGGAGATCCCGGGGTGAGGAATACAGCACCACCACCCGGCCGTCGGGCATGCGCCGCTCGGCCATGCCGCCCATGACGAACTCCTCGTACAGGCGGTCGCGGCATTTCTCCAGGTAGCAGCGGTCGGCCATCTGGGCCGTGAGGTCGGAAGTGCCGAGCAGGTGCCCTAGGCGCGTATAAGGCTTGTCGCCGAGGTCGATGCGGTTGATGTCCCGCTCATAACCCGTGTAATGGATCATGCGGCCGGCGATCTGGGCCTCGCTGCCGAGCCCGACGTGGGCGAGATAGTCGCCGAGGAAATGTCCGCCGCGGCTCACGTGGGTCAAGGTGTATTCCGCACCGTGGTGATGGCGCCGGTCGCGGGTGCTGCGCAGGTAACCCACGTCGTGGTACAGGGCGGTGACCACACCCACGGCGGCGCGGCGCGCGCCTAAGCGTTCCGAAGGAGCCGCCGTACGCTCGAAGCCATCGATGTGGCGCATGAGCGCCAGGGTCACATCCAGGCTGTGCTGCAGGTCGTGATAGCCGGTCTCGCAACCGTGGAAGCGGGGATCCTCGCCGCAGTACATGCGGGTGAAATCCGCGAAGGCTGTCTGCAGGGGTTTGAGGGCCTGGTCGGGGTAGAGCCCGGAATAGAGTTCCTGCACGGCTTCGCCCACGGCCACGGGGTCACTGACCTGGATGCGGTTGGTGACGTCGTAATCGCTGCGCCGGGCCTTGAAGTCGGTCATGTAGTTTTGTCGCGCGCCCTGGCCGGCGTCGAGTCGGTTCCCCGGTAGTCCCCTCACATCGGCCGCAGCATACGCAGAAATGCTACAGGCTCCAAGGGTTAGGATTATGTAAAGAATAAGCTTATAACCCCAAGCAATCAGGGGCTTTTAGAGGCATTGGGAGCAGGGCAAGGGATGGGTGTCTACGTATCGTGTCGTTTTGCGCCAACGCTTCCAAAGGGCATAGGCGGGCTCTGGCAGGGTCTCAGGGGAGGGTCAGTTCCACCAGCACCGGGGTATGGTCCGAGGGCCGTTCCCAGCCCCGGGGCTCCGGGTCTATCCAGGCGGCAGCGCAGCGCTCCGCCAGGGGGGAGGACAGGAGGATATGGTCTATGCGCAGGCCCCGATTGCGCTGGTAACCGGCGGAGCGGTAATCCCACCAGCTGTAGTGCCCGCCCCCCTCCTGGTGCAGTCGGAAGCTGTCCTTGAGGCCGTGGCTGAGGAGGCGCTGGAACGCCTGGCGCTCGGGTTCGCTCACCAGTACCTGGCCCTCCCAGGCAGCCGGGTCATGCACGTCCCGGTCATCCGGGGCGATGTTGAAGTCCCCCAGCATCACCAGGTTCGGCTGGCGCTTGAGCAGGGCGGGCACCCAGGCATCCAACTGGGCGAGCCAGTCGAGCTTGTAGCGGTACTTGTCGGACTCCAGGCTCTGGCCGTTGGGCACGTAGAGGTCGAGTACGTAGACATCGCCGATCCTGGCGCCCAGCACCCGCCGTTGGGGGTCCTGGAAATCCGGCAGCGCGGTCACTACATCCTCCGGCTCGTCCCGGGAGAGCAGCGCCACGCCGTTATAGGTGGGTTGCCCCGAGCAGATGGCCTGGTAACCGACATCGGCGAAAGCGTTGGCGGGGAAATCCGCATCCGTGAGCTTGATCTCTTGCAGCGCCAGCACGTCGGGGCGGACGTTGTCGAGCCATTGCAGCACGTGCGGCAGACGCACGCGGAGACTGTTCACGTTCCAGGTCCCGATCTTCATGCCGCCAACCCGTTCAACCTTAGAAATGCATCCAATGTGGGTTTGCGGCCGCGGAATTCCACGAAGAGTTCCATGGCTTCGCGGCTGCCGCCTTTTTCCAGGATACTCGCCATGAAACGTTTGCCCGTGGCCCGATCGAAGACCCCGGCTTCCTCGAAGGCGCCGTAGGCGTCCGCCGCCAGCACTTCCGCCCAGAGATAACTGTAGTAACCCGCCGCATAACCGCCGGCGAAGATGTGGGAGAAGCTATTCGCGAAGCGGTTCCATCCCGGTACCGGTAGGAGGCTCACTTCACGACGCGTCTCTTCCAGGGTGCGTTGCACGTAGCCCTCACCGGGCTCACCTGTCTGCATATGCAGACGGAAATCGAAGAGAGCGAACTCGAGCTGCCGCAGGAGATGCAGGGCCGAATGGAAATGCCGCGCCCCCAGCATCTTCTGGTAGAGATCCTCCGGCAGGGGCGCGCCGCTCTCGTAGTGGCCGCTCACGAGGGCCAAGCCCTCGCGGGTCCAGGCGAAGTTCTCGTGGAACTGGCTCGGCAGCTCTACCGCATCCCAGGCCACGCCGTTGATGCCGCCCACGGATGGGTAATCCACCTGGGTGAGCAGATGGTGCAGGCAGTGGCCCAGCTCATGGAACAGGGTCACCACGTCGTCGTGGGTGAGTAGCGAAGGGGTCGTCGGCGCGGGAGGCGGGAAATTGCAGCTCAGGAAAGCCACCGGCGTCTGCAGGCCGCGTGCGGTGCGCCGCCTTCCCAGGGTCTCGTCCATCCAGGCGCCACCGCGCTTGCCGTTGCGGGTATAGAGATCCAGATACAGGCGTCCGCGTAGCGTACCCGCCGCATCCCGCAGTTCGTAGAACTTCACGTCTGGATGCCAGACATCCGCGCCCGGCACCTCGGTGAAACCGAGGCCATAGAGCTTGTGCATCACCTGGAAGAGCCCGGCCGTGACCTTGGGCGCAGGGAAGTAAGGTCGCAGCATCTCCTGGGAGACGTGGTAACGCTCTTCTTTCAGTTTCTCCGCGTAGTAACCCACATCCCAGGGGCGCAGCTCTTTCAAGCCATCCCGTTCCAGGGCGTATTCCGAGAGTTCCAGGAGTTCATGGCGCGCCACCGGTCGCACCCGGGCCACCAGATCCGTGAGGAAACCCAGTACTTCCTCGGGAGACTTGGCCATCTTGTCCGCCAGGGAGTAGGCGGCGAAGCTCGCGTAGCCCGTGAGGCTTGCGGCTTCGAGGCGCAGGCGCAGGATGTCCGCCATGATCACGCCGTTGTCCCAGCGGCCGGCGTCCGGTCCCTGGTCCGAGGCGCGCGTCAGATAAGCGGTGTACATCTCTTCCCGCAGGCTGCGGTCGTCGGCATGGATGATCACAGCGGAATAGGCCGGATAATCCAGGCTGAACACCCAGCCTTCGAGCTTGCGCTCCTCGGCCTCGCGGCGCGCACGCTCCACAGCGGCAGCGGGTATGCCCGCCGTGCGCGTGGCATCGCGCACCTGGGTGATGCGCCCTTGAGTCGCATCCAGCACGTTGTCCTCGAACTTCGCTTCCCGCTGGGTGAGTTCCTGCATCACCTCGCGGAAGCGCGTCTTCTTCTCCGGCGGCAGGTCCACGCCGGCCAGGCGGAAATCCCGCAGCGCATCGTCCACCAGCTTGTGCTGCGCCGGCGAATAGCCTGCCCACTCCGGACCCGTCTTGAGAGCCTGATAGCCCCGCTGCAGGGCCGCGTTCTGCCCGAGTTCCGTGTCGTACTCCGCGAGCCTCGCGAGGCAAGCGTTGTAGGCGTCCCGCAATCCCTTGCCGCTCATGACCGAGTTGAGATGGGCCGCCGGCGCCCAGGCCCGATGCAAGCGGTCGGCGAGCGTCTCCTGGGGTTCGATGAAGTTTTGCCAATCTGGGGTGGGGAGAGCGGTGAGTGCTTCCAGTACCGCGCGGTTCTCCTTCAGCACCGTGTCCACCGCCGGTTCCAGGTGCTCCGCCTGGATACGGCTGAAGGGCGGGAGTGCATCCCATTCGAGCAGAGGATTGGGCATGGTTTTGCTGCTGCGCTACGGGGTGGAAATCTTAGCAGAAGGGGTCGCGCTGTCGTCGCTTCACGATGGTCAACCGGCGATCCCGCTGGCATAAAGCGCACAGCCGGCCAGGACGACGCACGAGAGCAGCATCAGCGCTGCGCGTATGCGCAGCTGTCGGGACAAGCTGTCTTCCGGGATCGTGGACAGCAGGAATCTCCTGCCGTCGGTCGGCTGGCTCAAGGTGTTTACCCCGGGGTTAAGGGCCATGCCACCATCGATCCCGTGAGTCTGGGCATCGCCATCCACCGTGCGGAAATATCCGCTGCCCACGATCCGCTGATGCAGTTCGATGCGTTCCTCTGTGAAGCTAAAGCCGTCTCCCAACGCGAGCGACCGCCGGGCCTGGCTTATGGAGCCGACGTCCATCGAACTGCTGTACCAGGTCTCCCTGGTCATCGCCCGTACTTCTGCCGAAGTGGGGTCCACGAGGCATTCTCCCGTGCCGTCCTTGAGCATGAACAGATCGGTACTGCTGCGCTTATCGAAGGCATGCTGGTTAGGTATGCGGGGATCCACATGCAGGAGGGGTTCAACCTGCGTGGACCACCAGACGCAGGGCTTCCCGGAAAACGGCGCCACGATCGAACGCCCCGGCAGGGGCGAGCCGGTGCCTTCCAGCACCACGTACCCTTGTGCGGCGGAACGGATGTACGAGGTGGCCGTGGTGGTCAGGGCCAGAGCCTGCCGCAGGAATCGTATCCCTACGAGCAGACATATCAGGCTGGCGATGACCAGTAGGAGCACGAACATACTAGGGTCCAGGTCGCTTGTTGTTTGGATCTATATTTGGCGCATCGCAAAGGGCGGTACGCGCCCTTCGGCTACAGTAAAACCTAGCGCTGGGATTTCACCGCGCCCCCATGATCCAAGCGCACATCCACGAGATAGGTGCCGATGGCGCCGGCGAGCAGGAAGGCCGCCAGGCAAGCGGCGACGTACAGCCGTAGCCGCGTCTCCAGCTTTTGCTGCGACACGGTGGAGAGGATGAAATCGCGGCCGTCAGGCGGACGGCTCAGTACGTTCACCGGCGGACGCTTGAGGTTGTCGCGCTCTTGCTCCAGCACCAGGTGCCGTGCCTCCTGGCGCGCCGCCTCCCATTCCCGCTGATCGATCTGCCCGTCATGGTTGGTGTCGAAATGCTGGATGAGCCAGGCTTGGTCTTTCTTCCAGGCGGCAAGTTGCTGGCGCACTTCCTCGTCGATGTCGCCCGCGGAGACAGGGCCCTGGGTGTGGAAGTAGCCGAGGGCGTACAAGGGATCGCCGTCCTGCATGCGCTCCTCCTTGTAACGGTAGCGCGAGGCCACACCCAACCTGCCGAGGCCGGGCCCTCCTTCAGGTATCTCGCTGTCGCCATACCAGACGTCCTTCGTCGAGGGATAGACTGCGGCCTTGTCCGGGTCTACCACGCACTGACCGGTCTCGTCCTGCACCAGGAACAGTTCGCCGCTCGTCTCGCTCTTCACCGCCTGCCAACGGGAACTCCTGCCGCTGTTCACGTACTCCTCGATGCGATAGGACCACCACACGCAGCGCATGTGGCTGAGCGGCGCGAGTATGGGTTCGCCGGGCATGAGGCGACTGATGCCCGACAACTCGACGTAGCCCTGGGCGGCGGAGCGGATCAAGGACTTGGGGGTGCCTGCCACGGCCTGCAGCCGGCGGAAGTAGCGCCAGCCGGCGAAGAAGGCGCCGATCGAGACCGCCCAGATCGCGGCGGCGAACAGCCAGAAGTGCCCGGGATCGAGGCTACGGAGCCAGTAAGGATCCAGGAAAAGCGACACGCGGATGCCCTCAGCTGAACAGGGCCTTCACATCCACATCCTTCTTCTCTTCTTCGCCGAACTCCAGCAGGGTCCCGGGCTTGAAGCCGAAGTTGTTGGCGATGAGCACGTCCGGGAACTGTTGGGTGCGGGTGTTGTAGAGGTTGACGCTGTCGTTGTAGAACTCGCGCCGGTCGGCGATGGCGTTCTCGAGGCCCGTGATGCGGGTCTGCAGCTGCTGGAATGATTCGTTGGCTTTGAGCTGAGGATAGGCTTCCGCCACAGCGTACAATTTTCCGATCATGGAACGCATCTGGGCTTCGGCCGGGCCAAGGGCCGCCATGTCACCCGACTCGCGGGCCTGCTGCACACCCGCGCGAGCCTGCATCACCTTCTCCAGAGTGTCTTTCTCATAGCCCATGTATTGCTTGCAGGTCTCCACCAGCTTGGGCAATTCATCATGCCGCTGCTTAAGCAGCACATCGATGTTCGCCCAGGCTTCTTTCACGTTGTTCTTGAGGGAGACCAGCCCGTTATAGAGCATGATCAGATAGATCACCGCCACGGCGATGACCGCCAGGAAGACGAAGCTGCCGACACCCATTTGGATACCCCATCCCTACGGTTAGTTATGCCCGAAGTATACATCGGGGCATATAGCCCCTATTCAAGACCCCCGCCCGGTGGAATGCTTAGTTCGGCATCGGGTTAATATATGTTCTCTGGACGACAGCTCCGCTGCTTCCCAAAGGCCTGTCATGAGCATCCGCCCCTTCTCCGGCATCCATCCCGTCATCGGCGAGCGTGTCTATGTAGATGAGGCGGCGGTGGTCATCGGCCGGGTGACCCTGGCGGACGATGTATCGCTCTGGCCGGGCGTGGTGGCGCGGGGCGACGTGAACAGCATCACTGTGGGCGCGCGCAGCAACATCCAGGATCTCACCGTGCTGCACGTGACTCACGACGGGCCTTACAGCCCCGGCGGTTTTCCTCTGGTGATAGGTGCGGACGTGACCGTGGGCCACAAATGCCTCCTGCATGCCTGCACCATCGGCGACCGCTGCCTCATCGGCATGGGGGCCATCGTCATGGACGGAGCGGTGGTGGAGGACGAGGTGCTCCTGGGCGCCGGCAGCCTGGTGAGCCCGGGCAAGCGTCTCGGATCCGGGTTCCTCTATCGCGGCAGTCCGGCCCAGAAGATCCGCCCTCTCAGCGCTGAGGAACGGGAGATGCTGCGCTACTCTGCAGCCCATTACGTGCGTCTCAAGGACCGTTACCTTGCGGGTGCTTGAGCAGCAGGTCTTGGCGGGAGTAGGCGCCGGGCGAAATGCCCAGCGCATCAGCCGTCCGGTCCTGTGGTTGGTGACGCCCGCCAGCCTGCTCTCCTGCATCATCCTGTATCTGGATTTCTCTCCTGCCTGGAACCTGGCACGCCTCATCTTCCTGGGGGTGATGGTGCTGGTGTGCGCCTGCCTGATCTTCTCTCTCGTGGATCAGCGCCGCTTCTGGTGGGCGCCGCGCATCATCGCCACGTTGATCGGCGTGGGATTCCTGTTGAGCGTCTATCTGGCGGCGCGCCTGCCCTTCCCGGGGCACGGCGAGCGGGTGCCGCCGCTGCTCATGAGCACCCTGGGGTTCCTGGTATTGGGCGTGCCGGCGTTCTGTTTCCTGTTGTGGGGACACACCGGCGGCAAGGCGGCGCGCCGGGATGCGGCGCATGTCACGCTCATGGACAGGTGGACGAGTCGCCTGGTGGTGTTGATCTACTACGCGGTAGCCATGGCTTTGTGCTTCTATGTGATCCACCAGATTTATCTGGACATCGCTCCCGGCCAGATCTGAACTTCAGCATGCCGCTCTTCACCGTCGGCCATTCCAACCGTCTCCTGGAAGAGCTCGTGTTGCTCCTGCGGGAGAACGGTGTCTCGCAACTCTTTGATGTGCGCACGCTGCCGCGTTCGCGTCACAACCCGCAGTTCAATTCCGATGCGCTGGCGGCAGCACTGCCGGCCCGCGGCATCGCTTATGCCCACCGTCCCGCGCTCGGCGGATTGCGTAAGCCAAAACATGAATCAGTGAACCAAGGCTGGAAGGAAGAGGGCTTCCGCGGTTATGCCGATTACATGCAGACCCCGGAGTTCGGGCGCGCCCTCAGGGAGCTGATGCAGGAAGCGGAGCGCGGGTCCACAGCCATAATGTGTGCGGAGGCACTGCCTTCACACTGCCACCGCTCACTCATCAGCGATGCCTTGAGCGTACGCGGCGTGGAGGTGCGGCATATCATAGGTGCCGGTGAGATCCGGCTCCATGTGCTCACCGGTTTCGCAGAGGTGGAAGGCCACCGTATCATCTATCCGTTCGCTTTGGAGGGGTGAGCGGCATTGCCGCGAACGCCTGCACATGGATGTGCAGGCCGGGCCTTCCGAAGCGCAGGACAGCGCTTCGGAAAGACAACGGACCAGCAGACTATTAAATTGAGGAACTGAAGCGATGCACTATTTGCACAGCATGATCCGTGTCTCGGACCTGGATCAGACCCTGGATTTCTTCTGCAAGAAGCTCGGCTTCACGGAAGTGAGCCGTAACGAGCATGAGAAGGGGCGTTTCACCCTGGTGTTCCTGGCAGCACCGGGAGACGTGAGCGCAGCCCGGGATAGCAAAGCGCCCCTGGTGGAACTCACCTATAACTGGGACGAGAAGGGCTATACCGGCGGACGCAACTTCGGCCACCTCGCCTATCGGGTGGAGGACATCTATGGCCTCTGCCAGAAGCTCATGGCTGCGGGTGTGGTTATCAATCGGCCACCTCGAGATGGTCACATGGCATTCATACGGACTCCCGATGGAATTTCGATTGAACTGCTTCAGGTGGGAGAGTCGCTTGAGGTAAAAGAGCCATGGAAAAGCATGCCCAATACGGGCACCTGGTAGTCCTTACCGTCCCTGGCTTGCATCCAGCGCGACCATTGACCCTGGTACGCCGGTATCATTGCGGCTAAAGTCAGCGCTTATTTTTCGGGGATAGTCTATGCGTTACGACGCGCTCATCATCGGCGGCGGCCACAACGGCCTCACCTGCGCCTGCTATCTCGCGGCTGCCGGCCTCAAGGTAAGGGTGCTGGAGCGGCGCCACGTGGTCGGCGGCGCGGCAGTGACCGAGGAGTTCCATCCGGGCTTCCGCAACTCCACCGCCAGCTACACCGTGAGCCTGCTGAATCCCAAGGTGATCCGTGACCTGCGCCTCGCCGAACACGGCCTGCGCATCATCGAGCGGCCCCTGGCGAATTTCCTGCCTCTGTCAGAGCGGGACTATCTCAAGGTCGGCGGCGGTCTCGCCGCCACCCAGAAGGAGTTCGCGCGGTTCTCGGTCCGGGATGCGGAACGGCTGCCGGATTACTACGCGAGCCTGGAGCGGGTGGCGGACGTGCTGCGGGACCTGGTGCTGCAGACCCCGCCCAACGCCGGCGGCGGTGTGCCGGAACTCTTCAAGGTGCTGCGCCAGAGCCGGCGCTTCGTGGCCCTGCCCATAGAAGTGCAGCGCGACGTGCTGGCGCTGTTCACCAAGAGCGCGGGCCAGGTGTTGGAAGCCTGGTTCGAGTCGGATCCCGCCCAGGCGGTGTTCGGTTTCGATTCCATCGTGGGCAACTTCGCGAGCCCCTACACCCCCGAGTCCGCCTACGTGCTGCTGCATCATGTGTTCGGCGAAGTGAATGGCAACAAGGGCGCCTGGGGCCACGCCATCGGCGGCATGGGCGCCATCACCCAGGCCATGGCCAAGGAAGCGGCGGCCCGGGGTGTGGAGATCAGCACCGAGGTGGAAGTGGCGGAAGTGCGGGTGAAGGACGGCCGCGCCGTGGGCGTCTCACTCAAGGACGGCACCGAACTCGATGCAGACCTCGTGGTCGCCAACGTCAATCCGAAGCTGTTGTACCTCAAGCTCGTGGACAAGCAACACCTGGACGATGATTTCCTCAAGCGCATGCAAGGCTGGCGCTGCGGGTCCGGCACCCTGCGCATGAACGTGGCGCTCTCGGAGCTGCCGGACTTCACTTGCTTGCCGGGCAAGCAGCAGCAGACGCATCATTCATCGGGCATCATCATCGCGCCCTCGCTCAAATATATGGAGCAAGCGTACTTCGATGCCCGTCAGCAGGGGTTCTCCAAGCAGCCCATCGTGGAGATGCTGATCCCCAGCACCGTGGATGACAGCCTGGCGCCCAAGGGCATGCATGTGGCGAGCCTCTTCTGCCAGCACTTCGATCCAGAGCCCCAGAACGGCAAGACCTGGGACGAGATGCGCGAGGCTGCCGCCGAAACGGTGATCGAAACCGTGAATCGTTACGCACCAAATTTCAAAGCCAGCATCGTGGGACGTATGGTGCTGACACCTCTGGATCTCGAGCGGCGCTTCGGTCTCATCGGCGGCGACATCTTCCACGGCGCGTTGACCCTCGATCAGCTCTTCAGCGCCCGGCCGGTATTGGGCCATGCCCATTACCGGGCGCCCATCGGCGCGCTCTACATGTGCGGTGCCGGAAGCCATCCGGGCGGCGGCGTCACCGGTGCGCCGGGCCACAACGCGGCCCGGGAGATCCTGGGTGACTTGCGCCGCCGCCGCTTCATGCCCTGGCGCGGCCATGCGCGTCGCGGCTGAGTCGCGCGCGGGAAGTGGCGGGGCGTTCTGAGAGGCCGGATGACGCTATTCGGCTGGATGCGATACTTGCCTATGAGCGGATCGCGCGAGCACGCGGAAGCCGTGTTGGCTAGCTGATCCAGCCAGCCTTGATGGTGAGTGCCCAAGTCACGGGACGCACGACACCAGGATCTCCCCAAGCGTGCAGCAGCTCGTCGCCGACCTTCTGTATCGGGTCTGCGCCGTTCTTCTTGATATAGGCTTGGGTGGCCGACCAACTCCTGAGATATCCCACGTAGCTCTCCAGGGTCCAGTCCATCTGCAACTGGAAGGCGGGCAGCTCCATCTCCGTGAAGGGGAAGGGCAGGTCGCGGTAACCGTTCTCCACATGTTTGCGCTCCGGCGGCCAGTAGGCATCGCCGAGGATGCCCTCGTAGAGCCGCGCCATGGCGGCGTCCACCCCTGGCGATACTCTGCAGTGTATATAGCTCCAGCAGGCCAACATCGCCTGCGGCTTCGCCACCCGCCGCACTTCCGCGTAGAAGCGCGGCAGATCGAACCAGTGCAGGGCCTGGGCCACCGTCACCATGGATACGCTGTGATCTGAGAGACCACTGGCTTCCGCCCGCGCCACCGAGTAATGCACCTTGGGGTGGGGCACCGCCGCCGCGATCTGCTTCTCGCTGGCGTCCGTGGCCTCCACCCGGGCGAAGTGTTCCGCCAGGCCTGGCGCCGCCTGACCGTTACCGGTGGCGCAGTCCCAGACACTCTCCAGGTCAGGCGCGATGGCCGCCAGGGCTTTGAACAGGGACGCGGGGTAATTGGGGCGGTAGCGGGAGTAATCCGCTGCGTGACCGGAGAAATGATCTTTGAATGTGCCCGTGGCCATGCGCATAGAATACCAGTCGTAAACCGGGGAGCGATGTCATGAGCATTAAAGTACTGGGGATAGCCGGCAGCCTGCGCAAGGGCTCCTACAACAAGTTGGCGCTGCGCGCGGCGATCGAACTCAAGCCCGCGGGCATGGATATCGAGAGTTTCGACATCGCACCCATACCGTTGTACAACGAGGATCTGCGCGAACAGGGCTTCCCGTCCGTGGTGGAGGAATTCCGCGAGAAGATCCGCGCGGCGGATGCGCTCTTGTTCGTGACACCGGAATACAACTACTCGGTGGCAGGCGTACTCAAGAACGCCATCGATTGGGCCTCACGCCCGCCGGACCAGCCCTTCAACGACAAGCCGGTGGCCATCATGGGCGCCTCCATCAGCCGCCTCGGCACCGCCCGAGCCCAGTATCACCTGCGGCAGACAGCCGTGTTCCTCAACATGCACGTGCTCAACAAGCCGGAGGTGATGATCAGCGGCGCGGCCACTGCCTTCGATGCCGATGGGCGGCTCACCGACGAGGGCACCCGTAAACTCATCGTCGAACTGTTGGTCAACCTCAAGGACTGGAGCGAACGCATCAAGCGTAGATGAAACGGGCCGCCATCATCAAGATGGTGGCCCGCGGATGCGGCACTGCGTTGTGAGTTTTAGTGGCTCACGGCCTCGCCGCCGGTCGCGGACAGCCATTTCATGTAAGGCACGAGCAGGAGGGCGATCACCGTGCCGATGAGCGCTACCACTCCAAGATCGTTGCAGAGATGGGTGTAGAGCGGAAGCGTCTGCACCGGATCGGTCACGTCCTGGGGAACACTCGCGTAGTTGGCCACGTAGCCGCCGGCGTACTGGGAGATGCCGGTGGCCAGGAACCACAGGCCCATGACGAAGCCGCGCAACCTCGGCCCCACGTAGCGGGCCACCATGGCGAGCCCGAGGCCGCTGATCAGCAGTTCACCGAGCGACTGCAGGCAATAACCCCCGATCATCCACCACAGGGATATCATGCCGCCCACGGCGAAATGGCCGCTGGAGCCATAGATGAAGAAACCCAGGCTCAGCACCACGAAACCCAAGGCGAACTTGGTGGAGATGTGGAAGTCACCGCGGCCCTTGCCGAGATGGGTATAGAACCAGGCGAGCGGCGGACTGAGCAGGAAGATCCAGATCGGGTTCAGCGCTTGCACCTGGCCCGCCGGCACCAGGTAGCCGTAGAAGTTCAGGTCCACGTTGCGCAGGGCGAACAGCGTGAGTGAGGTGGACATCTGCTGGTAGAAGATGAAGAACAGGATGGTCTGCAGGGTGAGGATGAACACCGCGATCACGCCCTTGCGCTCGCCCTTGCTGCCTGACGAATACATCCAGATGAACAGCCCCAGGGCCGCGATGCCCGCCAGCCAGACGATGGCGCGCGCCAAGTCCAGGTTCTGGATGATGAAGGTCACCGCGACGATGCACAGCACGATGCCGATGAGCACCGGGACGAACTTGCGCATGTCCAGCGGCTTGAAGTCCGGTTCCGAACCGATGTGCGAGAGATGACGGTGCATGACGAGATAGTTGGTGAGGCCGACGAGCAGGCCGGCAGCGCACAGGCCGAAGGCCACGTGCCAGCCGAACCAGACGGCGAACAGCGGCGTGAATATCTGGGAGAGGGTGGCGCCCAGGTTCACCGCCATGTAGTACATGGTGAAGGCACTGTCGATCTTGGCGGAGTCACCCTCATATATCTTGGAGATCAGGTTGGCCGGGTTGGCCTTGAAGATGCCGCCGCCCACCGCCACGATGGCGAGCGCCGGGAACAGCAGCGCCGGGATGGGCAGGGACAGCATGATGTAGCCCGCCGCCAGGATCAGCGCGCCCAGCACCGCCGTGCGCTTGCTGCCCAGCACCCGATCGCCTATCCAGCCGCCCACAGCCGGTACGGCGTAGGCCATGGCCGTGAAGGCGCCGAAGGTCAGGTTGGCGCGCTCGTCGCTGTAGTCGAGTTTCTGCACCATGAACAGCACTACCACGGCAGTCATGCCGTAGTAGCCGAAGCGTTCCCACATCTCGATCATGAAGAGGGTGACGAACCCCAGGGTCCGGGAGGGCGTGGCTTTCTGGGCTTGCATAGGCGTTTTTCCCCGCATGAAGATGGGAGGGATGCCCGGCCACGGTATGGAAGCCGCGCATGCCGGTAGGCTGCGCCTTTAAGTACCAGAATATGACGCCTGTGTGAAGCCGAGGCGGGCCCTGCACCTGGGGCTGGCTATACTGGAAGCACCCGCGGAAACCCCATGAGGCCTTGAGCCCGTGACCACTACTGCCGCCGAACGCCGGCGTTACACCCGGTTTCGCTTCGCGTCCGTCATCCGCACCCAGCACGGGGACGGGTTGCGGGAATGTACCCTCGTGGACCTGTCCTTGCGCGGGTTCCTGGCCCGCTGCCCGGTGGATTGGCTGCCGGCGGAAGGCGACCGCTTGAGGGTGGAATGGCGCCTGGCGGAACTCATCACTCTCGATCTGGATGCGGTGGTGATGCATGCCTACCAAGGCCGCATCGGCTGCACCTGGGAGGCGCGGGATGCCCAGAGCTTCGCGCACCTGAAACGGCTCGTGGAGATGAACCTGCGGGACCCGAAGCTGGTGGCGAGAGAACTAGAGTCTTTGAAAGCCGAGCCTATACGCCAGTTCACCCCAGTGTTCCACTGAGACCTGCTTTCACTCTCCCCAGAGACTGAGTTGCCCCGCCTCTGACGGTACCCGGAAGCGTGTGGTGTCGTGGCCCATCCGCCGCCCGAGACCGAGGCCGTGGCGTTTGCAGGCGAGCCTGAAGCGCTGCGCGATCAACTCCGCGTACTTGCCGGTGCCGCGCATGCGGGTACCGAACTCCGACTGGTATTCCTCGCCGCCCCGGGACTGGCGGATCAGGCTCATGACGTGCTCGGCCTTCAGCGGGTAATGGGCCGCGAGCCATTCCTTGAAGAGGTCCTTGAGTTCGTAGGGCAGACGCAGCAACACATAACCTGCGCTGCAGGCACCTGCCTCGGCCGCCAGTTCCAGGATGCGTTCCATCTCTGCATCGTTGATCATGGGGATGATGGGCGCGGTCATCACGCCCACCGGCACGCCGGCTTTGGCGAGCGCCTCTACGACCTTCAACCGGCTGCGGGGACTCGCTGCGCGGGGTTCCAGGCTGCGTTTCAAGTCGTCGTCCAGGGTGGTGATGCTGACCATCACGGTCACCAGCCGTTCCTGCGCGAGTTCCGTGAGGATGTCGAGATCGCGGGTGATGAGGGTGCCCTTGGTAATGATGCTCACCGGGTGATGGAAGCGCCGCATCACTTCCAGGATGCTGCGGGTGACCTTGAACTCCTTCTCCACCGGCTGATAGGGGTCGGTGTTGGCGCCCAGCATGATGGAGCTCACTTTATGGCCCGGCCGGCGCAACTCCGCATCCAAGAGCGCCGCCGCATCTGCCTTGTAGAAGAGCTTGGTCTCGAAATCGAGTCCCGGCGAGAGGTTGAGATATGCATGGCTGGGGCGGGCGTAGCAGTAGATACAGCCGTGCTCGCAGCCCTTGTAGGGGTTGATTGACTGGGAGAAGGGGATGTCCGGTGATTGGTTGCGGCTGATGATGCTGCGGGATGGATCCGGCCGCACCACCGTCTCGAGCGGCGGCAGATCCTCCGGCTCCGCGGGCGTATCCCAGCCATCGGCCTCCGCTTGCTTGCGTATGCTCTCGAAGCGGCCTTCCGGGTTGGTGAGGGCGCCGCGACCTTTGTGGATTTCAGGGGGTTTCATGGGGGTATCGGCATAACTGTATATATATACAGTATAGTGTTGAAGCCCAGACTACGCCACTGTCTGGTTTGGGAGTGCCGGAAGCCCGTGCTAAGGTAGCCCCGTCCTGTACCACCCGCCCCTATCCGGCCTATCTCACCCGATGACCAAGACGACGAAATCCGGCCTGGCAGCGGCCGCCTGCATCCTCTTGACCGCCTGTGCCGGGTCCAAGCCTCCAGTAGCTCAGGCGCCGCCTCCAGTGCCGCTCATGATCGCCTCGCCGGTGAACGATGCCGCGCCGGCTGCCCTGGAAACACGCCTCACGGTGAGCGAAGACAGCCAGATGCTGCTGCGCTTCGAAGTGCAAGCCGATGGTTCGATCCAGAAAGCCTCGATCCTCATGTCCAAGCTTCCGGACGAGACCGGCAACGCGGTGTTGGCGGCGTTCTCCAGTCTGCGCTTCCGGCCTTATCTCGAAGGCGGCAAGCCCGTGGCGCGTGCCTTCATCTATCCCCTGTTCTTCGGTCCGGATGCGGTGTCCGAACACACCCGCTTCTTCTGCCGGCACAAGCCGGATCTCTATCAGCCGGCGAGCCGCTGCGACATCGTGCAGACCGGCAGCTGGCAGGTGTATCGCGTGACCCCGCCTTACCCGGATAACCTGCTCACGGCACCGGTGACGGGCGCTGTGACCATGAGCTTCGACGTGGGAGCAAGCGGCGTACCGAGCAACGTGAAGGTGATGAAGTCCACGCCACCCGGTGTGTTCGACACCGCCGCGGTGGTGGCTTTGCAGCAATGGTATTTCGAACCGCAGGATGGCAGCCCCACTGGCGCACCGCAGCATGCGAGCGTCACGCTCAACTTCACTCCGCCCATGACGGAAGCCCCGCCGCACGACTGAGAGGCATGCGCAGCAGCGCAGCGTGATCAGCAGGTGATGCTTATTTTGACGCACAATTATTTGTGTGCAAAATTTTACGCGTTCATCCAACAGATTCACTGTGTACCTCGCACGACGTACTTGCTGCACGACGCGGCCGACGCATCTTTCTCCGTGATTCAAGCCTGATTCATCTGCCGCGCCGCCATCGGCGGCGATGGTGCGTCTGCACTTATTGGTCTTTCAATCCCAAATCATTTTTTGGATGAGCGCCCCCGAAGACCTGCCGACAAGCGGGTACTTCCACAATTTCCGGCGGTGGTGTATATCCATGAGCACCGGAATAAGAATAGTGCCGTCTCGATTGGAAGCTGCGGCTGGTAATCGCAGCGAGGAAAGGGAGTCGATCATAGCCGTTGCGACCAAGAGACCCGTGCTGCACAAAGCCCTGGTGATGCTCATGGTGCGCATCCTCCGGCCGGTGGCGCGCATCGCGCTCCGCCACAGCATGTCCAGCGTAGAGTTCGAGGAGATCGCCCGCTGGGTCTTCGTGGACGTGGCGCTCAGCGACCCGCAGCTCTCCTTGAGCGGGCGCACCAAGCAATTCAAGTCGCGTGCTGCGATCCTCACCGGGCTGTCGCGCAAGGAAGTCATGCGCCTGTCGCGGCAGCCGCAGCCAGGGGAGAACGGCGAGGTGCTGTGCCGCAATCGTGCCGCGCGAGTCGTGGCCGGCTGGATGTCGCCGCCGTATGCCGATAACCGCGGCAAGCCGCGCATCCTGGCCATCAAGGACGGCAACGATTCCTTCCAGCAACTGGTCAAGAGCTGCGGCGGCGACGTACCTTACCGCGCCATCCTGGATGAACTGATGGAGAACGGGGCGGTGGAGCGGGTCAACGGCAAGGGCCTGCGCCTCAAGTCCACCGGCAGGCTGTACCCGCGCGGTTCACCGGAGAGCCTCGTCAGGGCCGGCGAGAGCCTTGAAGGCGCGTTGCTCTCGATAGACAAGCACTTGAACCCGGATCGGGAGACACGTCGCAAGGGCTCCTGAGCTTTGCCGGTCCCCGGGCCGCGGGTAACATGGCGGTCATCCATCCAGGGAGCTCGGCCCCATGCAGAAGACGCGTTTCCGCTGGCTAGTCATCGCCCTGATCTTCTTCATCACCATGGTGAACTACGTGGACCGCTCGGCCCTGTCCTATGCGGTGCACGGCATCTCCACCGAGTTCGGTTTCGATACGGCCGCCATCGGCAGGATCCTCGGCGCCTTCGGCATCGGCTACATCGTGACCACCTTCTTGGGCGGCATCTGGGCCGACCATTACGGCGCGCGCCGCACCTTGTTCTTCGCCTCCCTGCTTTGGTCCGTGTCCATCGGCATGACCGGTCTCGCCGCGGGCTTCGGCATGCTGTACGCGGCACGGATATTGCTCGGCGTGGCTGAGGGGCCGAACTTCCCGGCCCTGAACCGGGCGGTGGCGGACTGGCTCTCCAGCCGCGAACGGGCCGTGGCGCTCAGCAATTCCCTGGTGGCGGTGCCGATCGCCCTCGCGCTCGGCGCACCCATCGTCACCCAGCTGATCCTCCATCTGGGCTGGCGCGGCATGTTCCTGGTGCTGATGGTGCTGGGCGTACTCTGGCTGCCGCTCTGGTGGTTCCTGTTCCGGGATTTCCCCGAACAGAGCCCGCATGTGAACGCGGCGGAACTCGCCCACATCCGCGACGGCGAGAAGCGCCAGGTGGATAGCGGGGCGCTGCAGGGGCGCCGCAGCCATGGCTTCAAGCTCTGGCGTTTCCTGCTCTCCAATCCCACACTGCTGGCCAACGACTGGGCCTTCTTCGTGTTCGGCTATTACCTTTTCTTCTTCATGACCTGGTTGCCGGGATATTTCCAGCAGGTGTATCACCTGGAGCTGAAGCAGGTGGGCCTGTTCAACATCCTGCCCTGGCTCTTGGCGGCGGCCCTGCTCTGGGGCTTCGGTTATCTCTCGGATCACCTGTTGAAGCGCACCGGCAGCCTGCGCATCGCCCGCTCCCATCCCATCTGGATCTCCCAGCTCCTGGCGGCGCTGTGCATCCTGCCGGTGATCTACACCCACAGCTTCGGCGTGGCTTTCACCTTCATCACCCTGGCGGTGGGCTTGAGCATGAGCACCAACAGCGCGTACTACGCCATCAATGTGGACGTGGCGCGGGAGCGTTCCGGCACCGCTTTGGGGGTGATGGACGCCTTGTTCGCCTTGGCGGGTTATCTCGCGCCCACGGTCACCGGCTGGCTGGTGGGTGGCAGCGGCAGTTTCAACACGCCGTTCTGGCTGATGTTCGGTCTGGCCCTGTCTTCGGTGTTGGTGGTGCTCTTGTTCCATCATCCGGACGGAAGCGAGAAGCTCGCTTCCTCCTGACATGATTGAAAAAGCCCGTCCGGGGCTTTTTCAATCTGCTGAGCCCGGTACACGCCCGGACTCAGCACGCTTCCTATTTCGACGCATGAATCTAAAGTTACGGCGCATTCATGCGCCGGCTTCAATAGGCATAAAAAAGACGCCCGCCGAAGGGCGGGCGTCTCGTCGGAGCACTAGTCGTTCCGGTCAGTGCCGCGTCGCATCGTCGTAGAACTTCGCAAGATCCGCCTTGAGCGCTTTCAGCGCATCCTCATGCATGTAGATCATATGGCCTGACTGGTAGTAGCCGTAGCGCAGGTTCTTGCGCAGGGACGGATCCAAGCCCATGTGATCCAGGGTGTACTCGGTCTCCAGGAACGGCGTGGCGAAGTCGTAATAGCCGTTGGCGGAGAACACCAGCATGTGCGGGTCTTCGGTCATGGCCTGGCGCAGGTCCTCGGCCACATCGAACACGGGGGATTTCTGTCCATCCACCCGGTGGCTCCAGTCCCAGTCACTGCCCACTTCGTAATTGGTGGGTTTGTAGCTCATGTCCTGGCCGAAATTGAGCTGGGTGCGCACGTAGTTGTTGAAGGAAGCCACGAAGGCCGGACCGAAGGCATCGGAGGCGGCATCGGATTCCGGCGATTCGCCCGCCGAGTCATGGTCTATGCCGAGATAGCGGGCATCCAGGCGGCCGGTGACGCGGCCCTCATCACGCAGCAGCTCCTTCTGGAAGCGGTCCGGGGTGATGCGCAGCTTGGCCTTGAGGATGTAATCCACCGGCAGGCCGATGAAGGCCGAGAGTTTCTGGGCGATGGCCTGGGTATCGGCGGGACTGAGGTTATCCCCCTTAGTCAGCGCCGTGGCGTATTCGCCCAGGGCGAACTCGCGGGCCTGCTGCACGAAGGCGTTGATGTCCGCCGGCGGGTTCGCGATCTTGTGGTGATACCAGGCGGTGGCTGCCATGGTGGGCAGGTAGAGTTCGTAGGGCTCATCTATCGCGTAGTTCGGACCGAAGAAATCCACGTAGGGATCGAGCCAGGAAGACACCAGCACCACGCCGTTGAGCGCGATGCCCTTGCCTTCCAGCCAATAGGACAGGCCGGCGGCGCGGGTGGTGCCGTAGCTCTCGCCCAGGAGGAACTTGGGTGAGTTCCAGCGATCGTTGACGCTGATGTAGCGCTGGATGAAACGGCCGAAAGCGGAGATGTCCTGGTCCACCCCGTAGAAATCCTTGCCGGTACCCTTGCCCACGGGCTTGCTGAAGCCGGTGCCGATGGCATCCACGAACACGAGGTCGCTCTTGTCCAGCAGCGAGGAGGGGTTGGGGGCGAGGTCATAGGGCGCGGGTGGCGTCGGTTGTGCGTCCGGCGTGACGACGCGCAGCGGGGCGAAGGAGCCCATATGCAGCCACATGCTGGAAGAACCGGGGCCGCCGTTGAAGATGAAAGTCACCGGGCGGTGGGTGTCGCCGGTGGTGTAGGCCACATAGAACATGCTGGCCACCGGCTCATCTTTCTCGTTCTTGATGAGCAGGGTGCCGGCGGTGGCGCTGTAGCTGATGCTCTTGCCGCCGACAGTGACACTATGCTGCGTCACGGCCTTCTCTTCCTTGGGTATCGGCGCATCTTTGACTGGCGCGGCATCTTTGCCGGCGTCATCGTCGGCGAAGGCCGGTGCGGTCAGCACGATCGTCAGCAACGCGGCCGGAGCGAATATCAGGGCTAGCTTCTTCATGGGTCTCTCCCGATGGTATGCGTTATGGCGCGGCTTCAGTGCGCGGCCGTCTGGTCGTAGAACTTCGCGAGGTCGGACTTCAGGGCTTTGAGCGCCGCCACATGCAGATAGATCATGTGGCCCGAATCGTAATAGCCGAACTGCACGTTGCCGCGCAGCGATGGGTCGAGGCCCATGTGGTCCACGGTGTACTCGGTGGCGAAGAAGGGCGTCGCCAGGTCGAAGTAGCCGTTGGCCACGAACACCTTCATGTGCGGGTTGTGGGTCATGGCCTGGCGCAGATCTTCGGCCACGTCCAGCGAACCCGGCCACCAGGGGTTGAAGCCGTTGTCATGCTTCCAGTCCCAGTCGCGGCCGGTGCGGGCGCTCAAGAGGTAGTCCCGATCCGGAGTGTAGTCGAGGGTGTTGGCCATGTAGTCGTGGAAAGCCGCTGTGAAGGGGCCGTTGATGTAGCTGTCGGCCGGATCGAACTCCGGATCCTCGCCGGCGTTGTCGTGGTCGATGCCGGTATAGCGCGAGTCCAGGCGGCCAACCATGACACCCTCATCCCGGGTCAGCTCCTTCATGAAGCGGAAGGGGAAGATGCGTAAGTGCGTCTCGGCGAGATAGGTCTGGCTCAGACCGGTATAGGCCGAGAGCTTCTTAAGTACATCGGCGCGGGTAGCGTCGTCCAGCTTATCGCCCTTCATCAAGGCGTCGGCGTATTCGCCGGCGGCGAAGGCGCGCACTTCCTTGAGGAAGGCCGGCAGATCCGCCGGCTTCGGGTTGAGCTTGTTGTGGTACCAGGCCACGGCGGCGTAGCTCGGCACGTTGGTGATGAACGGCAGGTCGTTGCCGACGTTGAAGCTCTCGGTGCCGAAATCCAGGATGGATGACACCAGGATCACGCCGTTCAGCGCCACGCCGGCGTTACTCAGCATGTTGGAGATGAGCGCTGAGCGGGTGGTGCCATAGCTCTCGCCCATGAGGTACTTGGGCGAATTCCAACGTCCGTTCTTGCTCAAGTAGCGCTGGATGAACTGGGTGAAGGCCTTGCCGTCCTGATCCACGCCCCAGAAATCCTTGTTCTTGGCCTTGCCCACCGCATGGCTGTAGCCGGTGCCGATGGCATCGATGAACACCAGGTCGGTCTTGTCGAGCAGGCTGTACTGGTTGCTCACCAGGGAGTAGGGCGCGTTAGGCGTCGCCTGCGCGTCCGCGGTCTCCACGCGCACCGGACCCACGGAGCCCATGTGCAGCCAGATGCTGGCGGAACCGGGACCGCCGTTGTACAGGAAGGTCACCGGGCGGTGGCCGAGATCCGCGCCGTCTTTGGTGTAAGCCACGTAGAACATGCTGGCCGAGGGCTCGTCCTTGTCATCCTTGATCAGCAGGGTGCCGGCGGTGGCGGTGTACTTGATGGTCTCGCCATCCAGCGCGAGGCTGTGATGGGTCACCGCACTCTCTTCCTTGGGAGCGGCTTCGCTGGGAGCGGCGGCCGTGCTGGCGGCGGGCGCCTCGGCGGCCTGTGCCATGGGAGCCAGCAGGGTCAGCGGCAGGAAGAGACTCAAGAACGCGAGAGTACGACGCATGCGGGATCCTCCATTACAGGAGCCGGGAGTGTAACCCGGCGGATAGGTGGGTTAAGACCCCCCATGAGCAACAGCGTTCCCTCTGTCCGCGTGGAAAATCCAGCGGACAGCAAGCGGACACTCAGCGGACAGGGTTGTCGCGTTCGTTTGTCTGGTCTTAAAAAAACGCCCGCCGGGTGGCGGGCGTTCAGGTCGAGGTCTAAGCCGCCTTAAGGGGCGTTGGCACTGTCGTAGAACTTGTCCAGGTCCGCCGTGAGCTGCTTATGGGCCACCGGGTTCAGATAGATCATGTGCCCGGAGGGGTAATAACCGAACTGCACGTTCTTCATGAGGTCGGCCGGCAGATCCATCTGGTCCAGGTCGAATTCGGTCTTGAAGAACGGCGTTGCGAGATCGAAGTAGCCGTTGGCCGAGAACACCTTGAGGTGCGGGTTCTTGCGGATGGCGTCCGCCAGGTTGGCCTGTACGTCAGGCAGGGGCGGCATGAAGAACCCCGGCCGTCCCGGCAGTGGGTGCTTCCAGTCCCAGTTGTGGATCACGTCGTAGCCGGTCACGTGATAATCCGCGTCGCCGCTGTAGCCGAGGTCGCTACGCAGGTAGCGGTTGAAGGCGGCCGTGAACGCGGCGCTGATGGCGGTGTCGGACGCGTCGTAATCCGGCGTCTCTTCTGCGTCATCCATGTTGACGCCCTCGAAGCGCGCGTCATAGCGGCCCATGGTGCGGTCGGAATCGCGTAAGAGTTCGGCGCGGAAGCGCGTGGCGTTCACCCGCAGATTGGCTTCCTTCAGATACTGCTCCGAGAGACCCGTGTAGGCGTGCAGCTTGTGCAGCACCTCGTCGTACTCCGCCTGGGGCAGGCGTCCGCCCTGGAACAGGGCGTCGGCATATTCACCACGGGCGAAGGCGCGCACCTCCTCCAGGAAGGCCTTGAGGTCGGCAGGCTTGTTCGGCAGCTTGTCGTGATACCAGGCGATGGCGGCGTAGGAGGGCAGGTAGGTCACGTATTCCAGATCCGTGCCCGGGAAAGTGTCGCCGTAGTTGAGCACCGAGGAGATGAGGATCACGCCGTTGCAGGCGATGCCCTTGTTCTGCAGCCAGTCCACCAGGTTGGCGGAACGGGTGGTGCCATAGCTTTCACCCAGCAGGAATTTCGGCGAGTTCCAGCGGTCGTTGACGCTGATGTAGCGTTGGATGAAGCGGCCGAAAGCCTCCACGTCTTCGTCCACGCCCCAGAAGTCCTTGCCCTCGGCCTTGCCCACAGGCTGGCTGAAACCCGTGCTCACCGCGTCGATGAACACGAGATCGGTCTTGTCCAGGAGGCTGTTGGCGTTCGGCACCACGTCATAAGGCGGCGGCGGCGTGGGCTCGGCGTTGCTGGTGACCACCTGCATGGGGCCGAAGGCGCCCATGTGCAGCCAGATGGAGGAGGAACCGGGTCCGCCGTTATAGGCGAAGCTCACGGGCCGATGGTCCGTGTCCTTGCCGCCGTCGGCGGTGTAGGCCACGTAGAAGATGGTGGCTTCCGGCTCGTCCTTGTCATTCTTGATGACCAGGTTGCCGGCGGTGGCCGTGTAACTCACCTCATGACCGTTGATGGTCACCTTGTGATGGGTGATGCTCTTCTCTTCTTTCGGTACCGGCTTGCTCTCCGGTGCGGCGGGCTTGGCGCCGGGCGCATCGTCCGCGGCGCGGGCGCCGAAGGCGAGCAGGGTCAGAGGGACGAGGCATAGGGCTATCAGGCGTTTCATGGGACCCTCCTTTGAGTGAGTGCCGGGTCTTGCGCCCGGCACGGCATCGACTGAGACCGTCTTGAAACCCTGAGGTTCCGTCAAGCTGCGCGGAATGCGTCTCGTGTGAGGTTCTCGGGGCCGGCGGCTTTCGCCACCACGTTGTCCTCGATGCGGATGCCGCCGAACTTGTGGAAGGCATCCACTTTCTTCCAGTCCACGTGGCGCCCTTGGGGCTCGGTCTTGAGCTTGTCCAGTAGGGAGGCGATGAAGTACAGCCCCGGCTCGATGGTCACCACGAAGTTCTCGGCCAGGGTGCGGGTGGTGCGCAGATAAGGATGGCCTTCGGGTTTCGGCAGGGTACCGCCGGCCGGCCCGGCCATGAAGCCGCCCACGTCATGGGTCTGCAGGCCGAGGAGATGCCCGAGGCCGTGGGGCAGGAAAGTGCTGGTGACGCGCTCCATCACCATGCTCTCGGGGGACATATCCACGAAAGCGAATTCCTTCAAGAGGCGCGCCACGGCCTCGTGGCATTCCAGATGCAGCTTGCTGTAGTCGAGGCCGGGCTTCACTTTCGCGGCCATGGCCAGCTGTTCACGGTCGAGGGCGTCGATGAGCGCCTGGAACTCGTCGGTCTCACCCGAATAGGTGCGGGTCACATCCGAGGCGTAGCCGTGATACTGGGTACCGGCATCGATCAGGAAAGCGTGATGCTGCCTGGGCCGGTCCCGCTCCCAATGCTGGTAATGCAGGGTGGACGCGTGCTCATTCAGGGCCACGATGGCATTGTAGGGCAGTGCGTTGTCGGTCTCGCCGCTGCCAGCCAGGAAGGCGTTGTGGATCTCGTATTCCGATGCGCCGGCACGGAAGGCCTGTTCCGCGGCGCGGTGGCCGCGGGCCGCGGAGGCGTTGGCGCGTCGCATGCATTCGAGTTCGTAAGGAGTTTTGGCAGCTCGGGCGTAATGCAGCGGGTTGATGAGCGCTTCCGGGTTTACGGCGGTGAAACCCCAGTCGCGGTAACTTTCCTGCCATTCGCCCAGGAACGTACGCCGGGTGGCGGGCGGCAGCTCCTCGCGGGCGTTCGCCGCCTGCTTGATGATGCGCAGGTCGAAATGCTCCACCCAGTAACCGGAGGGCGGTGCCGGCGGCACATGCCAGTAGTCGTCCGGCTGGTAGTAGATCAGTACCGGTTTCTTGCCGGCGGTGTAGACCACGAAGGAATCCGGCGCGTCGGTGAGCGGCAGCCAGTATTTGAAATGCGCGTTGACCTTGAAGGGGTAGGGCGCATCGTCATGGAACTGGTAGTGCAAGGAACCCGCGGACACCGCCACCTGCTCGCAGCCGGCGGCCTGCATGGCGGCATCGAAATGCCGGCGCACGGTCTCGAGATGGGCGGAGTAATGCTTGGCCAGCGCGTCGCTCATGGACCGTCCGATAGGTGGGGTGCCAGGCCGGATAGTGTAATCCGAGGCAGGTTTCAACGCAGGGCGACGTATGCCGTGACTTCTTCGCGGTCGTGATACAGCTGTTTGCAGGCCATGTGGTAGTCCAGGCCCGCCGCATCCAGGCGCTGGCGCATGAGCGTGAGGCATTCCCGCAGGCTGTCATGACGGCGCTTCATGGGCAGCTTGAGGTTGAAGATGGTGCGCCGGCAGTCGCCGCGGGCGAGCCAGTCCGCCGCGAGGGCGGCGATGCGCTGGGGCTGCTCCACCATGTCGCAGAGCAACCAATCGACCGTGCGCTGCGGCCTGAAACGGAAGCCATCCTCGCGCTTATGCAGCACCAGGCCGCCGGCCATGAGTTCCGCTTGCATGGGTCCGTTATCCACGGCGGTGACCTTGAGGCCGCGACGCGTGAGCTGCCAGGTCCAGCCGCCGGGCGCCGCTCCCAGATCCACGGCGGTCAAGCCCGGCCGCAACCAGCGCTCCCGCTCGCGCTCGTCCAGGAACGTCAGCAGCGCTTCTTCGAGTTTCAGGGTGGAGCGGCTGGGTGCTTCCCGTGGCATCTTCAAGTGCAGGATGCCGTTCACGAGGGGGCTGCCTTCTTCGCCTTCCGAGAACCCCAGGCGCAGATGGCGTGAATCGCTGAACAGGAGATGCAGGCGCCGCGTCGCGCCGCGTTCTAACTTGAAGCCGTGCTTCGCCAAGGCTGAGGTGAGGGCAGGCGTGAACTTGCGCAGGAAGCCTGAGAGTTCCTTGCCGGTGTTGGTGTCCGGATATTCCAGGAGCAGGCCAGCGAGCGGGCTGGCATGGCCTTGCAGGGCCGCCAAGATGGGGTTGATGCGGTCGCCGGCCGGGAGTTCCTTCAGCTCGGCCACTTGTCGGAACGCTTGGCGTGCGAACACGAGTTCCGCGAGGGGCGGCCAGGCCGCCGGTGAGGTGACGCTCACGCAACCCTCACCCTGCACCACGCCGTTGCCAGCTTCTGCGGCGCATTCCGCCTCGAAGCCGGGGCGGCATTGGAAGATGCGGATCGGTGGGGTCGTGTCCATCGCGCGCATTTAAGCATGCCGGACAGGGCGCGGTAATATAGCCGCGTGCACAAGCGCGCACCCAGGGGCGGCGAACGATGGCTACACCCGGAACTCCGGGGGAACTCACGGAGATCCACCGGCTCATGGGCGAAGCCTCCGCGGCCTTCGGGCGCGGGGATCTGGCCGGCGCCGGCAAGCTGTGCTCGCGCGTGCTCGCCATCCAGGGCGGATTCCCCGATGCCCTGCATCTCGCGGGCCTCTGTGCCATGGGCGCGGGTGATCTGCCCCAGGCGGTGACGCTGCTCACCCGGGCCATGAGCCTGAAGCCGAACGACCCGCAACTCGCCCATAACGCAGGCATAGCCCTGGCGGAGTCCGGCGACAGCGCTGGCGCCCGCGCGGCCTTCGCCCGGGCTGCTGCTCTCGATCCCGCGAACCCTGAGTCCCAGTTCAACCTGGCGGTGACGAGCGAAGAGGCAGGCGATGTAGAGCAGGCGGAAGCCGCCTACCGTCGCAGTCTCACGCTCGCGCCGCGCAATGCCGCGGCAGCGGCAGGTCTGGCGGCCCTCTGCGAACAACGCAGCGATCTCACAGAAGCGGCCCGCTGGTGCGGGACGGCGCTGGCCCTGGATGCCGCCGATCCCGTGGCGCGTCTCACGGCGGCACAATTGGATTTCCGCGCCGGCCGCGACAGCGACGCGGCCGGGACCTTGGAAGCCTTGCTCAGCACGGACCTGACAGCGCGCAACGGGGCCTTGGCAGCAGGCCGCCTGGGAGCGGTGTACGACCGCCTGCACCGCAGTGCGGATGCCTGGCGCATGTTCCTCGGCGCCAAGAGTGCCCTGCAGCAGACCCGCCAACCGGCATATCTGGAACAAGGTGGCAGTTACAGTCTAGCCGCCGCATCCCGCGTGACCCGGCATCTGGATGCCTTGCTGCCCGCGCCGCAAGTCCCCGCCGGTGACGAAACGGCGCCGGTGTTCCTGGTGGGCTTCCCGCGCTCGGGCACCACGCTCCTGGACCAGATCCTCTCGGGTCATCCGGGGATAACGGTGCTGGAAGAGCGAGACACCCTGCAGGATTCCCTGCACCAGTACGTGCAGACCGATTCCAGCATGCAGGTCTTCCTGCGCGCCGGTGCGCCGACGCTCGCGGAAGACCGGCGGTTGTATTGGCGGCGGGTGGAGGGGTTCATGCCCTTGCGGCCCTTGGATTGCCTGTTCGTGGACAAGCTGCCCTTGAACACGCTCTTCTTGCCCATGCTGGCCCGCCTCTTCCCGGCGGCCAAATTCATCTTCGCCCTGCGGGATCCGCGCGACGTGGTGCTCTCGTGCTTCATGCAGACCTTCGCCCTCAACGAAGCCATGCGGCATTTCCTCACCCTGGAGCAGACCGCGGATTTCTATGCAGCGGTGATGGAACTCGGCCGGCGCTCACTAGACGGCTGGCCTGCGCGCATACACCTGGTGCGCTATGAGGATGTGGTGGCCGATACGGAAGGCGAGGCCCAGAGACTCCTGGGATTCCTGGGTCTCTCATGGGACCCGGCGGTGCTGGACATCCAGGCCACAGCGAGACGCCGGCGCATCAACACCCCGAGCTATCACCAGGTGGCGCGACCCATCTATGGAGAAGCGAGGGAACGCTGGCGGCGGTATGCGGCGGAGCTTGAGCCGGTGATGTCGAAACTTGAGCCATTCATCCGGAGTTTCGGGTATTCCGAAGACTGAGACTTTTCTTTTTGAGGGGATCAGCCGGCACCAACGCCGCTCCCAGCATCCTTCTTTTGAGGGGACCAGTAGGCAGTAACATCGCTCCCGGGCATCCTGCCCTTAGCGATGTAAAACCATCCTGGTTTTAAAAAAAAGCCCCACAACCCGTTAGGGTTGTGGGGCTGAGCTACCCCACGTTCTTTATTGTTAGATCAGAAGTTCACGCTGACACGGCCGTACACGAAGCGGCCGGGCACGTCATACAACGTCGGGTCGAAGTTGTTGAGTTCCTGGTTGGTCGAGGAAGGCGGTATCTTCCCGAACAGGTTGCGTATACCGACCGTGAAGGTCGTGTCGATGGAATCCGCCTTGTAGTTACCCTGCACGTCGTGATACGTGGTGGCACCGATGTGCGTGCCGTCCGGCTGCACCAGGTGACTCACATAACGGAGCGCGTACTGGGCCGACCAGTTGCCTGCACTCCAGTCCAGGGCAGTCCGGATCTTGTCGTGGGGCACGCCGAAGGGGAACACCGAGCCGCCCCGCTCCACACCCGCGAGTTCCGGGATCGTGGCCAGACCGGTCTTGTTCGGATAGGCCTGCTGGAAGCTCTTGATGTGGGTGTCGTCGAACGAGATCTTGTAGTCACCGGTCGAGGTGCTCGGGAAGGCGTAGCTCAGGCTGAGGTCTATGCCCGAAGTCTCGGTGGAACCGACGTTCTGCACCAGATCGTCTATGGTCTGGACGGCATGGAACACAGTGCGCTTGACCAAGGCGCAGTCCGCGGCATTGGAGTTCGCGGCGGGTGTGGTGTAGCAGCCGTTCAGGATGATCTGGCCGCTGGCCGGCTGGATCGTGTTGTTGACGTCTATCCTGTAGTAGTCGGCGTTCAGGTTGAAGCCAGGGAGCCAGTCGGGGCTGTACACGAAGCCGATGGTGCGGGAGATGGATGTCTCTGGCTTCAGGTGCGGGTTGCCGATCTCCAGGGTGTTGATCTGTTGGTTTGGCTGCACGTAGGAGATGCCCTGCACCGCGCACTCCGCCGCAGGCGTGTGGGGAGCGCCGGTGGTGGCGTTCATCGTGGTGCAGGGGTCGTCGATGTTCGCCGAGAGGTTGGAGCCTGCGGAGAACAGGTCCTGGATGGTCGGGGCGCGGAAACCCTGGGACCAGCTGGTGCGCACCAGCCACTCGTTGTTCGGTTCCCACTTCAGGCCCCAGCGGTAGGTGTTGCTGCTGCCGAAGGTGTTGTAACGGGTGTTACGGCCCGCCAGGTCCAGATCCAGGAGCTTGATGCCAGGCATGCCGCCCAGGAGGGGCAGGTCCGTCTCGGCGTAGATAGCTTTCGAGGTCTCGCTACCCTTGGTGGGCAACACGGGGCGGCCCGGGTTGAAGCTGTCATAGCCGTTCTGGGCCACGGAGTCCGGTTGGAAGAAGCCGTCGTGTTCCAGCACTTCGGCGCCGAAGGCCACACCCATGGAGCCACCCGGCAGTTCCGCCAGGTCACTATTGGTCATGTCCACGTTGTACACGCGCTGATCGTTCTCGAACTGGTTCTGGGCGGTGTAGCCGATGTAGTCCAGCATCTGTCTGGTGACCGCACCGGCGCCACCGAAGATGTTGAGCTGCACGCAGCCCGCCACCTGGGCGCAGACCGCCGCATCACCCAAGGCGAGACGCAAGTGGCTCACGTCGAAGTGGCCGCCGTTGACGTCGATCTCCGTGTCCTTGGAGAAACCGTAGTTCGCATCCCAGTCCCATTCGCTGCCCCCGGCATTGAAGAAGCCGGTGAAGCCCGCGTCGAAGTGGTAGACGTCTTCTTTCTCGTGGTAGGTGCGTGGGCCGTTCTCCACCATGCGTCGGCCGAGCAAGAACAAGTTGATGGTCTTACTCGGATCCCCCGCATTCAGGGCGAAGCCGAAGGGGTTGTACTGCTGGGTCGACGGGATGTCGATGGCGATGCTGCTGGAGGCGAAGAACAGGGGTTCCGGTGCCGCCTGCTGGTGGGAGTCGCGGTGGGTGACCATCATGTCAGCTTTGAAGGTGACGTTGTCTGCGAGATCCGTGTAGCCCTGCAGGAAGCCGCTGTAGCGCTCTTCCGGAGTCAGCACGTAGTTGAAAGGCGCGTAGTTGAAGCGATCGCTGGTGGGCCCATGGCTCACGAAATTGCGGAAGCTGTGGGTCGTCGTATCGAACGTCAGATCGCAGGTACCGCCGCAGGACGCCGCCAAGGGCGAGGTCGATGGGGGCACGAACACGAAGCGTCCGTTGGGGATCGCGGAACTTCCGCCGGAGTTGCCCTGGCCGATGACGGGCTCCTTGGAGATGTTGCGGTTCTTGGACAGGATGCCGTCCTGGTTGGTGTAGGAGGCATTGAACACGAGGCCGCTCTTGGCATCGCTCGCGCCCATGGTGAAATCGTAGGCTTCGGTCCTGCCGTCCCAATGACCGTCGCCGTTATAGACGCCCTGGTAGGCATCGGCCTGGCGGCCGTTGAAGTTCTTCACGGTGATGATGTTCACCACGCCGGAGATGGCGTCGGAGCCGTAGATGGCGGAAGCGCCGTCTTGCAGCACTTCCACGTGGTCGATGACGGAGGCGGGGATGGTGTTCAGGTCCACAGTGCCGTCCAAGGCTGTCACCCAGCGCTTGCCGTTCACCAGCACCAGCACGCGCTTCGCGTCGAGGTTGCGTAGATCCACGGTGCTCTCGCCACCGCCGGTGAAGGTGAAGTTGCCGCCGAAGTTGTCGAGGGTGCTCAAGGAGGCGCCCGTGGAGGTCAGTTTCTGAATTACCGCGCCGATGGTGGTGAGACCCGAGGCCTGGATCTCCTTGGAGGTGATCATGGTCACGGGCTGCGCGGTCTCGGTCTCGGTGCGCTTGATGCGCGAACCCGTCACCTCGATCTTGCCGAGTTGGGCAGTGGAGTTCTGATCCGTGGCGGCGGTCTGGTCGGCGGCGAGCGCCGCCGTGCTGGCGAGGCCCGTGGCCGCACCGCAAAGGATGGCGAGACGCACGGCTTTGCTGATGAGATTTTGCTTGGACATTCTGGTACTCCTCAGGAGCGCGATGATGTATGTCGGGAGCAGTGCCCTGCGGTCTGGCTGCAGGGTGCTGCCCGGAGTGGTGAAAAAAGGGATAACCTGCCTAGAGTTCTCAGGGGCCCTTGGGTTCTGCCCATAATAGTAGTTGAAAGCCAAAGCCCAACGATGTTGTAAAAGAGCGAATCCAGAAAATATTTCAAAATGTACTGACGGACAGTTTTTTATTAACTATATGATTTAATTGATAAAATTTAAATATATTACTTATTGTTCGGTTTGACGAGCTTTGTAGGACATAGGCGACAGATGCAAGATCCCCAGACTCTCATGCTCAGGGCCGTCGCTACGCATCAGCGGGGTGACCTCACGGAAGCCGAGCGGGATTACCGCGCGGTACTCGCCGCCTCACCCGATCATCCTGACGCCACTCATTTCTTGGGGCTGCTGCTGCATCAGCGCGGTCAGACTGTCGCCGCTCTGCCGCTCATGGAGCGCTCGCTCGCGCTCCAGCCCGCCAACCATCAGTACCGCAGCAACCTCGCGGGCGCGCTGAACCAGCTGGGCAAGACCCGAGACGCCGAGCATCTATATAGGGAAGCCCTGGCCCTCAAGCCCGACCACCTGGATACCTATATCAACCTGGGTCTCCTGTATGCGGCGGAGGTCGATCACCCGCGTGCGCTGGCTGCTTTCGGTGGGGCCCTCAAGCTGGATGCAGGCAATTACACTGCCTGGTTCGCCAGCGGCCAGTCACTGGTGCAACTGGCCCGCGCCAAAGACGCACTCGCGGCTTACCGCAACGCCGCCGCCGCCGCCTGGCAGGATCCGGAGCGCTTGCAGGCTCTGGGTATGGCACTCCGGGAAGCGGGAGAGTTCGAGGAAGCGCAGCGTTGTCACGCCCGGGCGTTCGAGCTTGCTCCGGATTCGCCTGAGGCGGAGAACGGTCTTGGCAACGTGCTCGCCATGGGCGGCGATCTCAGCAGAGCCGAGCAGCATTATCGCCGGTCGCTCAGCCTGAAGCCGGACTATGCGGGGGCCTTCCACAATCTCGTGGGTGTAGCGCGGCTCGGTCCCAAAGATCCGCTCTGGCCGGCGCTCATGGCGCTCGCAGGACAGACGGCGGCACTGCCGCCGGAAGCCGCAATATCCCTGCAGTTCACCTTAGGCCGGGTGTGGGAGACCGAGAGAGACTATCCGCGGGCTTTCCGCCATTTCCTGGAGGGTAACCGGCTGAAGCGGGCGAGCATCCATTACGACGAGACGCGTCAGGCGCAATTCTGCGTGGGTTTCATCGACAGCTATACCGCCATGTCGGGCCATGGTCTGGGGCATGGCGATGAGCGGCCGGTGTTCATCGTGGGCATGCCGCGCTCGGGCACGAGCCTGGTGGAGCAGATCCTCGCCAGCCATCCCAAGGTGTACGGCGTCGGCGAGACCCATGCCCTGCGTAACTGCCTGCGGGAAGAGTTGCCGCCGGATAATACCGATGATGCGTTGCCGCGTCAGATCGCCGGGTTGGGAGGTGCGGCGTTCAAGCGCATCGCCGCGCGCTACAGCCGTTACCTCGATGAGATGGCCCCCGGGGCCCTGCGTGTGACCAACAAACTCCCCGGCAACATGGTGTTCCTGGGGCTGATGCGTCTCCTCTATCCGAACGCACGCATCATCCATTGCCTGCGCGAACCCCTGGACACTTGCCTATCCTGCTATACAAAACTGTTCACCACCGGCCATCCCTTCAGCTACGACCTCAAGGAATTGGGGCGGTTCCATCGCATGTACCAGGAACTCATGGCCGGCTGGCGCCGACTCCTGCCGGAGGGCGCGGTGCTGGAAGTCGTCTATGAGGATCTGGTGGAGGACCTCGAAGGCGGCGCGCGGCGGCTGGTGGAATACTGCGGCCTGCCCTGGGACGATGCCTGCTTGAGCTTCCATGCAGCAGCGCGGCCGGTGCGTACCGCGAGCCTTGCCCAGGTTCGCCAGCCCATCTATACGAGTTCCGTGGGTCGCTGGAGACAGTACGAAAAAGAACTGGCGCCTCTCAAGGAAGCGTTGTCAGGCCACTCTTAAGAAGAGCGTCTAGCGGGGCGGGGTATAAGGGAGCGTCTTGACGCCTGTGCTTGCTGCGGGCGCGGCCGCAGATGCCGCAGGCATGGCCGCCGCAGAGGCGGCTCCAGGGCCGCACATATAGAGACCCCACGTCTGCTTGCCGCCAACCTGATTGGACAGCGGCGCCACGGTGTCATCGCCGGCGCTGGCCGCCTGGTTCTTGGCGAGGGTCTGCAGGTCGTTCTGCATGTCTTCGGGTACCCGCTGCAGGGTGCCGAGCTTCTCCGGCACGCTCAGGTCCGCTCTCGATATGAGCTTGCAGCTGGCCACGTCCGCCCCGTTCACCACCGCGATCTTCTTGCCCACAGCCTCGGGGCTGGGCGTGACCCAGGTGCAGCCGCCCATGAGGGCGGCGGCGAGGAGACCCAAGGCAGTGAGATAGCGCATGGTCCGTTCAGTGGCTGATGGAGATGAGTTCGATCTCGAAGATCAGCGGGCCCGCGGGCGGATGATCGGCCCGGGTCGGGTGATCGCCGTAGGCGAGGTCCGACGGTATCCACACCCGCACTTTCTCGCCTGCGGTCATGAGCGGGGTCATCTGCTGCCAACCCTTGATGAGCTTGCCGAGAGGGAAGGTGGCGGGTGTAGCGACGCCGTTCGCGTCGATGGTGCTCTCGAGTTTCTTGGCGGGTACCGCGACGGGATCCGTCTGAGCAGGCTGCCACAGGGTGTAGTTCACCGTCACGTTGTCCGTGAGCGCCGGATGCTCATCGCCTTTGCCGGCTTGCAACACCGTGTAGGCGACGCCCGAGGGCAGCACGGTGGCGTCCTTCGGTTGCATCAGTGGATCGCTGCTGCAGGCCGCGAGCAGCATGCAGAGGCCGGCGCAGAGAGCCGGGATGCTGATGGAGAGGCGGTGATTCATGGCACACTCCTGATGCGATGCCGAAAACTCTAGCGCGCCCCGCCGTCCGCGTCACCTTGAAGGGACATATGCGGGAAGCGGGTGCCGGCACGGCGTGGTTACTTCTTTTTCTTCCTGGCCGCGAGACCGCTGGCGCCCATGGCGGCAGCGCTCTTCTTGGCAGGCTTGTGTGGGCGGGTGTTGCCGTAGCTGCCGCGCCAGATCTTGCCCTTGCGCGACTTGCGATCACCTTGACCCATGGAATTCTCCCTTTTGAAGGATGTGCGGATGAGCACGCATTATAGCGGCCCCGCAGCCTAAGGCGGGAGAGTCAGGCGCGTTGCAGGAGGAACTCCAGGGACTCTTCCGGGTAGAGCTCCCGGCTCGTGCCGTTGTGGAACAGCTTGGCGCTCTGCCCGCCGAGGAGCGTGATGCTCGCGCCCTGGACCCGCAACCCCGTACCTTCCCGTAGGCCCAGCACCGGCATCCCGGGGTTGAGACGCATGAATTCCTGCAGACGGTCGTCGCGGGTCTCTCCCTTGTGTTCCGGCGGCAAGAGTTCGGTGTAGTGGGGGTTGATCTGGAAGGGTACGAGACTGAGGGCGTCGCAGCTCTCCGGCCAGACGATGGGCATGTCGTTGGTGGTGCGGATGGTGGGGCAGGCCAAGTTGCTGCCGGCGCTCCACCCTATATAAGGTACGCCGCCCTGGACCCGCTCCCGCAGGGGGTCAAGCAGCCTTAGGCTCTGCATGATGGACAAGAGCCGGAAGGTGTTGCCCCCCGAGACCGCCACCGCTTCAGCCGTGCGCAGTGTGGCCGCGGAGTCCTTGCTCGTATGCAGGCTCTCCAGTTCATAACCCATCTCGGCGAACGCCGCCGTGGTCCGTTCGGTCATCTCGGTATAGCTGCGGCTCACTCCCGCATAAGGGATGAATAGCACGCGGCGCACCTTGGTGCCTAAGAGTTCGCGGATGAAGCCGCGGGCATGCTCCAGGAATCCGCCGCCGGGTGTGAGGGAGCTGCTGAGGAGCAGGAGCTGTTGCTTGGCGGACATCACGGTTCCTTAGGTCTTTTATGTTATTGCTTTGGGCAAAAGGCATGTGACCGGGCCTGACAATTTTTGTCAGCCGGTGACATTTCGTTGCCATCCCCTGGCTCGAGGCACATATACTCTTAGCAACACATCACAGGGGGTGTTCCCATGAAGCGCCTAGCGATCCTGGTATTTGCGGCCATCGCCGCCTTGTCCCTGATCACTGCATACGCCGCTCCAGGGAATACAAGCAAGTTGGATGCCAACTCCCCGGCTGCAGCGGCGCCGGCTGCCGGACATTTTGATGCGGAGAAGGCCACGGACGAATGGATGGCCACCCTCTCGCCGGAGGCCCGGGCCCGCTCCGATGCCTATTTCGAGGGCGGCTATTGGCTCATCCTCTGGGATTTCGTGGTCGGTCTGCTTGTCGCCTGGCTCCTGCTCGGCACCAAACTCTCGGCGCGCATGCGCAATCTCTCGATGCGCATCACCCGCTTCACATGGGTGCAGACGGGCATCTACGCCATCCAGTACATCATCCTCACCACCGTGATCACGCTCCCCTGGGCCCTCTATGAAGGCTATTTCCGGGAACACCAATACGGCATGTCCAACCAGGACATAGGCGCCTTCATGGGCGATCAGGTGAAGGGCCTGGCGATCGCACTCATCTTCGGTACCCTCGCGATCATGGCCATCTATGCCGTGGTGCGCAATGCGCCCAAGACCTGGTGGCTGTGGGGTTCGCTCGTGGCATTCGCGTTCCTGGTGTTCAGCGTCGCCATCGGCCCCACTTATCTGGAGCCGGTGTTCAACAAGTTCTATCCGCTACCGGACAGCCCCTTGAAGCAGCAGATCCTGTCCCTGGCGCGGGCCAACCAGATCCCCGCCACGGATGTCTTCGAGTTCGATGCTTCCAAGCAGACCACGAAGATGAGCGCCCATGTGAGCGGCCTGTTCAACACCGTGCAGATCAGCATGAACGACAACCTCATGAACCGGGGTTCACCAGAGGAGATCAAGGCGGTGCTGGGCCACGAGATGGGCCACTATGTGATGAACCACGTCTATAAGGGCATGGTGTTCATCGGCATCATCATCATCGTGGGTTTCGCTTTCCTGCGCTGGAGCTATGGCGCGCTGCAGGCGCGCTACCGCGGGCGTTGGGGCATAGGGCCCATCAGCGATGTGGCGGGCCTGCCGCTGGTCATCGCTCTGCTGGGCGTCTATGGTTTCGTGATCACGCCGGTTAACAACACCCTCACCCGCACCATGGAAGCGGAGGCCGATGCCTTCGGCCTCAACGCCGCGCGCCAGCCAGACGGCTTCGCCCAGGCGGCTATCCATCTCTCCGAGTACCGCAAGATGCAGCCGGGCACCCTCGAGGAGATACTGTTCTACGATCATCCGAGCGGCTGGCATCGCATCCACCGGGCCATGGTGTGGAAGGCGGAGCACATCAACGACTGCGACATCGTGGCCTACGATGCGGCGCATCCCGTGATTGCGATGCCGCCGGAGCCGACACCTGCTGCACAGAAATAATCTGCTGCCATGCTGAAACAAGACGGGCGCCTCACGGCGCCCGTCTTTTATCAAGCACAATCCGGCTTCTATTGATGGTATGCCGGACTCAAGTCATGGACAGCGGTGATCATGGCCGCCACATGATCCGGCGATGTATCCGCATGTACGCCGTGCCCCAGGTTGAACACGTGACCGTTACCGTGCCCGAAGTTGGCGAGGGTCTTCCACACCTGGTCGCGGATCACTTCCGAAGGCGCGTAGAGCGCAGCCGGATCCAGGTTGCCCTGTAGTGCAACCTTTTCGCCCACGCGCCGGCGTGCGTCGGCGAGATCCTGGGTCCAATCGATGCCCAGCGCATCGCAGCCGCTCTCGGTCATGTCTTCGAGCCACTGTCCGCCGTTCTTGGTGAAGAGCACCACCGGCACGCGCCGGCCTTCGTGCTCGCGGGTGAGGCCCTGCACCACCGAGGTCATGTGCTGTAGGGAGAACTCACGGTAAGCGGAGGGCGTGAGCATGCCGCCCCAGGTGTCGAACAGCATCACCGCCTGCACGCCCGCGGCGATCTGGGCGTTCAGGTACTGGGTCACGGAGCGGGTCAGTACATCCAGGAGCTTATGCAGCAACTCCGGCTCGTGATAGAGCATCTGGCGGATGCGGTTGAATTCACGGCTGGATGAGCCTTCCACCATGTAGGTGGCCAGCGTCCAGGGGCTGCCGGCGAAACCGATAAGCGGTACGCGGCCCCCTAAGGATTTGCGGATCATGCGCACCGCGTCCATCACGTAGCGTAGCTCCGTCTCCGGGTCCGGCACGCCGAGCTTCGCGATAGCCGCCGCATCCCGCACCGGGCGCTCGAAAGCGGGGCCTTCACCTTCCACGAAGTGCAGGCCCAAACCCATGGCGGAGGGGATGGTGAGGATGTCCGAGAAAAGGATCGCTGCATCCAGGGGGAAGCGGTTGAGCGGCTGGAGTGTCACCTCGCAGGCGAGTTCCGGTGTGCTCATGAGCTGGATGAAACTCCCGGCCCGGGCGCGGATCTCGCGGTACTCCGGGAGATAGCGCCCCGCCTGGCGCATGATCCACACCGGCGTGCGCTCGGTCTTCTCGCGCAGGAGCGCGCGTAACAAAAGATCGTTCTTAAGGGCGGGGGTGGTCAAGGGGTAAAGATGTCCGCGATACTTTTTTGGATAGCTTCCGCCGCGGCCTTCGGGTCTGCTGCCTTGCGGATGGGCCGGCCCACCACGATGTAGTCCGCACCGCTCTGGAAGGCTTGCTCCACGGTCACCGCGCGTTTCTGGTCGTCATCCGGCCGGTTCTCCACCGGGCGTATGCCCGGGGTCACCACCAAGAGGCGATGGTCTATGAACTCCCGCAGCTTCGCGGCTTCGAGACCGGAAGACACCACGCCATCGCAACCTGCTTCCAGCGCGCGCTTGGCGCGGGAGAGCACGAGCTTGTCCACGTCGCACTGGAAACCGAGATCATCCAGGTCGCCCCGGTCCAGGCTCGTGAGCGCCGTCACTGCCAGCACTTTGAGCTTGCCCTTCGCCTGCGCCGCCGCTTCCATGATGCCCTGGTTACCGTGCACCGTGCAGAACGTCGCGCCCATGCTTGAGAGCTGCTTTACCGCGGCGCCTACCGTGGCGGGGATGTCGAAGAACTTCAGATCCACGAACACCCGCTTATCCTGTTTCGCGAGCCATTCCAGCAATTCGAAATACCCACCAGCCATGAAGAGTTCCAGGCCGATCTTATAGAAAGAGACTGAATCGCCGAGCTGGGTCACGAATTCCCGGGCGCTCTTGGCATCGGGTACATCCAGGGCGACTATCAGCCGTTCGCGGCGGGGGACGGGATTGGTGGAAGGCATGGATATAGCCAATATTCAGGTGAAAGGGTAGTGTGATTTTATCATGCGAGGTCTCAGGTCTTAGGCGTCAGTGGCAAACAGCCGCTGGTATTCCTTTGTGGCATACCTATCAGCCATCCCCGCTATCATAGTCCGCCACGATGCGGGCACGGCCTGACTCCCCTTTCTCTTGCTCTTCTTGCTTCACCCGCTCTGCGGATTCCTACGGCAAACGCGAGGGGTCTTCGAAATAAGCCTTGAACAGGCTCTGGACCATCTGACGGGCGTTATCCGTCATCTGTCGCACGCATCGGGAAAAATGGACGGTGCCCTTGAGCCGCAGAGGAGGGGCTAGCCAGCGTTTCAGGAGTGTGGTTATCTGATCGAGCTATTGCGTACAGGTTTTCGAGCGCCGGCTGTCACAAAAAATACATATTCCCAAGGGGGGGATAGTTAATTCTCTTGAGGCCGGTCAGAATCTGGATCTATGGAAGGATGTGTTCGAGATTGCGGGAGAAAAGGCGTATGTCGACTAAGTAGTGCGCTGATGTTCCTTCGTGGCGTATCTGTCCGTCATCCCCGCTATATAATCCGCCACGATGCGGGCCCGCCCCGATTCCCCTTTCTCCTGCTCTTCCTGCTTCACCCGCTCCGCGGATTCCTGCGGCAGCCGTGAAGGATCCTCGAAGTAGGCCTTGAACAGGCTCTGCACCATCTGACGGGCGTTATCCGTCATCTGGCGCACGTGCTCGTGCTCATAGAGATGCTTGTATAGGAAGCGATGTAGTTCGCTGGTCTTTTCGGCCATGGGTTCGCTGAAGCCTATGAGCACTTTGCCGGCCTTGCGCACAGCTTCGATATTCTCGGGCGCCGCGGCTTCGAGGCGCTGCCGGCTCTCCTGGATGAGATCGGTGATGAGAGCATTCATCATGCGTCGCACGGTCTCGTGGGCGAGGCGGCGCAAGGGGAGGCCGGGGTAGCGGTGCCGCACGTCTTCGCAATGCTCCCGGAAGAGCGTCGTCTCCTTGAGTTCATCCACCGTGAGCAGGCCCGAGCGCAGGCCGTCATCCACGTCATGGTTGTTGTAGGCGATGGCGTCCGCCACGTCCACCAGCTGCGCTTCCAGGGAGGGTTGGGTGCGGTTGATGAAACGCTCCCCCAGTTCTCCAAGGGTGCGGACGTTCTTGAGGGAACAATGCTTGAGGATGCCTTCCCGGGCCTCGAAGGTGAGGTTCAAGCCTGGGAACTCGGCGTAGCGCTCCTCCAGCAGGTCCACGACCCGCAAGGATTGGAGGTTGTGCTCGAAGCCGCCGTAGTCCTTCATGGCCTCGTTGAGCGCGTCCTGGCCCGCATGGCCGAAGGGGGTGTGGCCGAGATCGTGGGCGAGCGCGATGGCTTCCGTCAGGGGTTCGTTGAGATCCAGCACCCGGGCCACGCTACGGGCGATCTGGGCGACTTCGAGCGAATGGGTGAGGCGGGTGCGGTAATGGTCGCCCTCGTCGTAGACGAACACCTGGGTCTTGTACATGAGGCGCCGGAAGGCGCTGGAGTGGATGATGCGATCCCGGTCCCGGTCGTACTCGGTACGGTAGGTGGGGGGAGTCTCCGGGTATTTCCGGCCGCGAGAGGTCTCGGAACGAGCTGCGTAGATGGCTAAGGTCTTGGTAGCCATCTCAGAAGCGTCACGAGCGCGGGTAGGACGAGGCGCGCGAGGCGAGCACCCGGAGCGTACTTTTAGCGTACGTGAGGACGGCGAGCCGGAGCGCAACAAAGTCATACCAAGCGTAGTAGCTTATGGGATGGCTTTTGTAGGCACCTTCCATAGGTGCCTACAAAGGTTCGTTTTCTAGCGTGGCTTGCAGAGCCGCGTCGTCGAACTCTTCCGTCACCACCGCCTGACCGATGCTCTTCGGCAGCACGAGGCGGAGTTTCCCGTCCCGCACTTTCTTGTCACGGCCCATGTGCTTGCGCATCTCTTCGGGAGAGACGTTGTCCGGCGGTGCGATGGGCAGACCCGCGCGTTCCAGCAGCCGGCAGAGCCGCCGGTATTCCGTGGCTTTGAAGTTGCCCTGGCGTACTGAGAGGGCAGCGGCCATGACCAACCCTACGGATACCGCTTCGCCGTGCAGCCACTCACCGTGACCGAGAGCCGTCTCGATGGCATGGCCGAAGGTGTGGCCGAGGTTCAAGAGCGCCCGCTCGCCTTCTTCCCGTTCGTCTGCTGCCACGATGGCGGATTTGATCTCGCAGGAGCGCACCACGGCGCGGTCCAGGGCTTCCTCGTCCTTCGCCATCAGGAGCTGGATGTTGGCTTCCAGCCACTCGAAGAAGTGGATGTCCTTGATGAGGCCGTACTTGATCACTTCCGCCAGACCCGCACCCAGCTGGCGCGCGTCCAGGGTGTTGAGGGTCGCGGTGTCGGCGATCACCACCAGGGGCTGGTGGAAGGCGCCGATCATGTTCTTGCCATAGCGGTGGTTGATGGCGGTCTTGCCGCCCACGGAGGAATCCACCTGGGCCAGGAGTGTGGTGGCCACCTGCACGTAGGGGATGCCCCGCTGGTAGCAGGCAGCGGCGAAGCCGGTGAGATCGCCCACCACGCCGCCGCCGAGGGCGATGAGCGCGCTGTCGCGGCCATAACCGCTCTTCAGGAGCGCGGTGAAGATGAGGTCCAGGTTCTCCCAGTCCTTGTTCTCCTCGCCGTGGGGCAGGGCGACGCTCTCCACCACGAGAGGCTTCAGGCTCGCCCGGAGCTTCTCCAGATACAGTGGCCCCACCCGGTCATCGGTGACGATACACAGGCGCTCTTTCTGTAGGCGCTCACGTATGAGCATGCCCTGGGAGAGGAGGCCGGCGCCGATGTGGATCGGGTAGCTGCGCTTCGCGAGTTGGACTAGAAGGGTCTTCATTTACTGTTTAACTGGATCTTGGATCTAGGTTGACGGTTTCCCCAAAGCCTCGACTATGCGCTCCGCGATCCGTCGCACCTGCCCGCTATCGGTATCCACCGTGAGCCGCGCCAGGCCCTCATAGAGCGGGGCGCGCTCGGCGAAGAGCTGTTCCAGCTTCGCCGTGGGGTCACCCGATTGTAGCAGGGGCCGGTTACGGTTCCTGCCGGTGCGCGCCGCTTGGGCGCCTACAGTGGCTTTGAGGTAGATGACGAAGCCCCGGCTGCCCAAGGCCTCGCGGTTGGCGGGGTCCAGCACCGCGCCGCCGCCGGTGGCGAGCACCAAGCAGTCGCGCTGGGTGAGTTCCTGGATGATCTCCCGTTCCCGCCGGCGGAAGCCTGCCTCGCCTTCCTTCTCGAAGATCAGCGGGATATCGGCCCCAGTGCGGCGCTCGATCTCCTGGTCTGCATCCAGGAAGTCCAAGCCCAGTTGCCGCGCCAGTTCCTTGCCTATGGCCGTCTTTCCGGATCCCATGGGTCCGACGAGGAAGAGTTTGTCAGGGTTAGGTAATCTCAACTGGATACGATCTATCCCTGGGGGACTTATTGGAGCGTTATGATCGGGCCATCTGTGGTTGCGCCGCCAGCGCCCGGAGTGATCACCTCGAGCTGTAATATGCCGCCCATCGTAGCAGCAGCAGGTACTACGGGAGTGACCTTTACAGTGAAGCTAATCGGCCCGCTCCCGCAACCTTCGTCTTGATACGTGTACGGTAGATTGGGCGGAGAAGTGACCACGAAACCCGTCACATTGGATTGTTTCAATGTTACAGTGGCGCCACTCGCAAGCGCATGTGAGTACGCATCACTGACAATGAAAGTTAGATTCACTCCGGCGCCGACTGTGATGGCGCCGGACGGAGAGGTTATTGCTGCACCGCTCGTGGACATGAGGATGCATATCTGTTTGCCGATTTCCTTGGTGGCAGTGCTGCCGCAGGGGACTGTGGCTGTACCCTTGCAGCCGAAACCGTAGTACTTGCCATCCGGCGCATCGCGCACCTTATTCTTGTTGAAATCGACGTAGAAGTTGCCAGCTATATAAGAAGGAAATTCCTTTAAGGGGATGCCGCTAGTGCTTCGTTCCGCCTCATCCAGGAACACCTCACCGATATCATCGACGGGAGGGTTACTGCTCTCGGTGAAGGCATCTATGTCGACACCGCTGGTGGAAGTCGTGAATATATCGCTGTTGTCGAACACGCCATCACCATCCACGTCGGTGAAGTTCTCTTCGCCGACGGTATAGGCGAGGATTTCCGCTCGGCCCGGCGAATGGTAAACATCGTTGGGGTTCGGCAGGCCCGAGCTGGTCCAAGTTACGGTGCAGCTGCCGCCCACGGTGAGGCACGAGCCGGGGATCTGGCCTGACTTCGTGGTGAAGGAGACTGCGGTACCATCTGGCGCCGGATTGTTGAAGCGGTCCGAGAGTTGGACCGTGATCACATCGGTGATGCCCTGGGTGTCATCCGCGTTATTGGCCGTGAGACTCTTCGAGGCCATGGAGAAGTTCCCCTCCGTCGGTATGCCGGTGGTGATCGCGAGGGAATTGGAATCCGCGGTCTTGATCCCGGAAGGCGTGCTGATCACAGCATGCACTGTCACGGAACCATGTTCGGTACCTGAGACCACATTGGTGGATACCTGGCCGTTAGCCGCGGTGGTGCCGGTGGCGGTGGTCAGGGTGGCATCGCCTGTGGTCGGGATCAGGGTGAACGTCACCGGTACGCCGCTTACCCCGGTATTGCTGGCATCATCCACTTGGAAGGTCACCGTGGCATTGGTCTGGCCGCCGGCCCCCTGGAGCGCGATTACGGTATTGGTCGACGCTGGGGTGATGAACACGATGGAGTTGGGGATCCCGGGAGGGGTGCTGTTGCTCCCACCGCCGCTTGAGGAAGAAGAGCTGCTCGCTCCGCTGTCCAGGCCGCTGCCGCAGGCTGCCAGAGCCGCTAACAGCAACGCAGCGCCTGTTACCCTCACTATCCCCGTCATGTTCGCGCGCATGGTGATTTCCTTGTTTCAGCCGTAACGGCGCCTCATTGTCCCAAGGCGGCCGCGGCGGCCTGGTCGACTATCTTCGGTGTCACAAAGATGAGCAGCTCATCCTTGTTGTTTTTGGTCTGGGTGTTGCGGAACAGCCAGCCGAGCAGCGGCAGGTCGCCCAAGAGCGGCACCTTGCTCACGGAAGTGTTCTCGGTGGTCTCGTAGATGCCGCCCAGTACCACGGTGTCGCCGTCGTTCACCAGCACCTGGGTCCTGACGTCGCGGGTGTCGATGGTAGGCACGGCGCCGCCGGTGGCGCTCTGCACGTTCTGACCCACGGCATCGTCATGCACTTCGAGGTCCATGATGACGCGCGAGTCAGGCGTGATTTGCGGGGTCACGTCCAGGCTCAACACCGCCGACTTGAAGGCGGTGGTGGTGGCGCCGCTGGAAGAAGCCTGCTGGTAGGGGATCTGTATGCCCTGCTCGATGTGCGCCTGCTTCTGGTCGGCAGTCAGCACGCGGGGGCTGGATACGATCTCGCCCTGGCCTTCGGACTGCAAGGCGGAGAGTTCCAGGTCGATGAGCGAATCGCCGCGCAGCACGGAGAAGGCGATGGAACCCGCCGCGCCTGCGGTCGGGACGTTCACGTTCAGGCGGTTGGCCAGCCCCGGTGCTGTGAACGGCGTCAAGAGCGGGATCGGGACGGTGCCGGCGTTGATGGCGTTGTTGACCGCGTTCGAACTCGTGATGTAGTTGCCGACCATGGAATCGGTGCCTGCCAGGGTGCCCGAGGTGGTCATGAGCGTGTTCTTGGTGAGACGCGAGCCGGTGTAGCCGAGCTGCGAACCCAGCTGACGGCTGAAGTCGTTGTTCGCCACCACGATGCGTGACTCGATCAGCACCTGCTTCACCGCCACGTCGAGTCTCTGGACCAAGTTACGGACATTGTTCACGTTGCTGGCGGTGTCCTGCACCAGCAGGGTGTTGGTGCGTGCATCCACCGACACGCTACCGCGCTTGGAGAGCATGCCGGTGTCGCCGCTGCCCTTGATCAGGGTCTGCAGGTCACCGGCCTTTGCGTAGTTCACCTGGATGAAGGCCGACTCCAGCGGTTCCACCTGCTGCAGGCTCTGCTGCGCCGTGGCTTCCGCCTGCTCCTGGTTGGCTACCTCGGTCGCGGTGCCCACCATCATGACGTTGCCGTACTCGCGGGTGGCGAGACCCTTGGTGCGCAGGATGATGTCCAGCGCCTGGTCCCAGGGCACGTCCTGCAGGCGCAGGGTGATGTTGCCGTTTACGCTGTCGGAGACCACCAGGTTCTTGCCGCTGGAGTCAGCGAGGATCGCGAGCACCGCGCGCAGGTCGATGCTCTGGAAGTTGAGGCTGATCTTCTGGCCGGTGTACTGTTTCTTCTGAGTGGCCTGGGCTGCGGCGCTCGCCGCGGTGAGCGGCTTGAACTCCACGGAGAAGGTGTTGTCGCTCTGATACGCGAGCTTCTCGAACTGCCCCGCGGAATGGATGACCAGTTGCGCGCCGGTCGGGGTGTTCTGGGCGTCGATGTACTGCACCGGCGTCGCGAAGTCGGTCACGTCCATGCGCCGGACCATGTCTTCCGGGAGTTTCGCGTTGGCGAAGTCCACTGCCACCGCGCCGTTCTGATCATGCACGTTGCCGATCACCGAGGGGTCCGGCAGCGTCACCACTACTTGTCCGGAACCATCCGGACCGCGGCGGAAATCCACGTTGGCTATCTGCGAACCGCCGGCGGGAGCCGCATAGCTCGCCGCAGGCGCGGCCGCATGGGTAGGCGCCGGAGCAGGGGCCGCAGCAGCCTGGGCAGGCGCGGGGGTGGCGGCGGCCACCACGGCCGCGGCGCCCGTCACCTGCGGGCCAAAGCCGGTCACCGGGGTCTGGGCCACGGCGGTGTCGGTCGGGCTGCTGCCCACGATCACGTAGAGGTTGTTGCCGTCGGCGTGGGTGGCGTAGGGCACGAGCGTCGTCAAGTTGATCACGATGCGCGTGCGGCCGCCGGCTTCCGCGGCCACCACACTGTTCACCATGCCCTGCTGCACATCTGTCTTGTGCTGCTTGAGGGTGAGGCGCGTGTCATCCAGGTCGAGCGAGATGCGCGCCGGCTGGTTTACGGTGAAGGCCAGGGGCTGGGGCGCAGGGCCCGAGAGCTGCAGCGTGAGCTGCACCCGGTCGCCGCCGAGCTTCTGCGCACTGATGGATTGCAACTGGTTGTGGCCCTGGTCGTCGGCGAAAGCCGTTCCGGCCGCGAGCAGTGTTCCCGCCATGAGCGCGAGCAACAAGCCGCCGCGCCGCACGCCGTGGCTTAATCCAGTCTGCAAAAGGGTTCTTTTATTCATGGCCGTCTCCCACCTCGCGGTCATTCGCTGAGCGTCACGGTAGTGACGCGCTCCGACCAGCCACCTTGGCCGTCGGGCACGATTTCCCGCAGTTTGATCTCGGAATCGGTGATGCTGATGATCTTCCCGTAATTCTGCCCCATGTAATTCCCGTCGTTCACCCGGTGAAGGATGTTGTCACTGTCCTTGACGAGCGCGAACAAGGTGCCGCTCACGGTGAGCGTGCCCACCATCTTGAGGCCATCCAACGGGAACTGTTCCAGGTATTCGCGGTTGCGATTGAAATCCGGGTGCAGGCCGGTGGTGGAGGTGTTCTTGGCGGCGTTGCTGGCCAGGGCTTCCAGCTGCGGCATGAACGGCGAGCGCTGGTCCCCATCGTTATAGATGAACGTCTCGAAAGGCTTGATCTGCGGCGGCGGCTCGATGCGGCCGCCCTTGCGGGCCTTCACTTCGTTGGTGTATTCACGCAGATCGCCCATGCGGTCGCCGCAGCCGGCGAGCCCCGCGAGTGTGGAAAGCGCCAGCGCCGCCAGCACCAGCCGTGTGGGAGTGGAAAGCCGGCGGTCCATCATCCGCCTCCTTTCTTGGCAGGCTTGCCGGGCTTGGCGCTCTGCTGCTCGTCGCCTTCCAGGTAACGGTAGGTCTTGGCGGTGAGCGTCATTACGAGGTTGTCAGTGCCGGCACCGGATGCGGGTTTGATGTTGATGTTATGCAGGGTGACGATGCGCGGCAGGCTCGCCACGTCGCTCACGAACTTGCCGAACTGGTGATAACCGCCTTCCAGCGTCAGCTCGATGGGCTTCTCTGCGTAGAAGTCCTTGGGTGCTTCGCCGCCGGGGCGGAAAAGATCCTGCTTCAGGCCGTCCACCTGGGCCGCCTGGGAGATGTCCTGCAAGAGGCTCGGGATCTCGGTCTGGCCGGGCAGTTGACGCACGATGGTGCCGAAGTCCTTCTGCATGTCGTCCAGCTGTTTCTTGTAGATATCCAGGTTGGCCGCCTGGAGTGCCTTGCTCTCGAAGTCGGACTTCAATTTGGTCTCGTTGTCCTGGAGCCCGCTGTACTGGTCACGCTGGTCCGCAACACTGCCGGGCACTAAATAGCCGCCGACCAATATGGCGACGTATAGCAGTACCAGCACAGCGATGCGCAGGGGCAGCGGCCAGCTGCCCATGTTCTTGGGGTCCAGTGTGCGCAGCTGGTTGAAGTCGAAATTTTTCAGGTCTTCCAGCTTCATGGCGCGCCTCCGGCAGCGTCCTTGTCTTTCTGCTGCTGGGCATTCTTGTCTTCCACCTTGGCGGTGATGGAGAAGGTCTGCGCACCACTCTTGGCGTTGTCTTTCTGCACCACTTGCAGGTTCGGCTCACCCAGCCAAGGGGAGGCATCGATGTTGCGCAGATAGGTGGAAACGCGGGCACTGGATTCGGCAACCCCCTGCAGGGTCAGGCTGGCGCCGTTCTGAGAGATGGACGTGAGATAGATGCCGGGCGGAAGGGTCTTCACCAGCTGGTCGAAGAGATGCACTTCGATAGGGCGGCTCTCCTGGAGCTGTTGGATGATCTGCATGCGCGCCAGCAGGCGCTGCTTGGTGTCCTGCAGATCCTTGATCTGGGCGATCTTGTCATCCATGAGCTTGATCTGGTCGGTGAGGTACGCATTACGCGCGTTCTGGTTGTTGATGGCCGTGTCCATGGCACCCCACAGGAGGAACACCGTGAACGCGCTGGCCACGCCCACCACGATCATCACCACGTTGAACTGGCGTTGGCGCAGCTTGCGCCGTTCTTCTCGCCAGGGAAGCAGGTTTATGCGCGCCATGTCAGTCGAAGCTCCGTAGGGCCAGACCGCAGGCGACCAGGAGGGCCGGGGATTCAGCCGTGGACAGCTGGGTCTTGGCGCGGGAGGACATCTTCATCTGCCCGAAAGGGTTGCCGATCACCGCCGGCGTGCCCAGCTTCTCGCTGATGCGTTCCGCGGCGCCGGGGATCGAGGCGCAACCACCACACACCAGGATCTGGTCGAGATGGGTATATTCGCTGGTGGAAGACAGGAAGAACTGCAGGGAGCGGTTCACCGTCTGCGCCATGTCATCGGAGAAGGGGTCGAGGATCTCGACCTTGTAATTGCCCGGCAAGCCACCTTCCTTCTTCGCCTTGCCGGCTTCCTCATAGGTGAGGCCGTAATGCCGCATGATCTCTTCGGTCAGCTGCTTGCCTCCGAAGTCGCTGCTATAGGTGTAGATGATCTTCCGGTCGTGCAGCACGCTGAAGCTCGTCACGGCCGCGCCGAAGTCCACAAGCGCGATGGTGCGGTCCAGGCCTTCGTCCATCATCTGATAAGTGAGGAGCTTGCAGGCGTTCTCCAGCGCGAAGGCCTCCACATCCACCACCTTGGCGGTGAGACCGGCGATCTCCAGCACGTTGGCGAGCTTGTCCACGCTCTCGCGGCGCGCGGCCACCAGCAGCACGTCCACGAGTTCGGGATCGGACTGGGAAGGGCCCATGATCTCGTAGTCGAAAGCCACTTCTTCGATGGGCTGGGAGATGTACTGGTCGGCCTGGAGTTCGATCTGCTCGCCCAAGTCCTTATCGGACAGCTTGGCAGGCATCTGGATGGTCTTGGTCATGATTTGGCCGCTGATGGCCACGGCCGCGTTCTTGCTGCCCGGGCTCGCGCGTTTGACGGCCTTGCGCAGGGCCTCGCCCACGGCATCCACATCCATGATCACCTTGTCGGTGATAGCATTGGCGGGCATGGGTTCCGCTGCGAAACTCTCCACCCGATAGGAATTACCGGCCTTGGCGAGCTCGATGAGCTTCACCGACGAGGTGCTGATGTCTATACCCAAGAGGGGGGGTGACGATGGCTTGAACAGCACGTCTTTGTATCCTCGAAGTCCTGAAGCCCTATGGACGCCCAAAATCGGCCTTTGGCAGGCCGTCCCATGACTTAAGTCACAGCTTCAATATATATCAACAAATGACTAAATCAAATAAATATTTTGCCATTTTGACCCCTGCCGAAAAGGGCCTTTGGGGACAGTTTTCCACAGCTTATCCCCTGGATTGACCATGCCCAAACTGCCCAAACCCCTATATGTTGTGATTGCCGGCTTCCTTGGCCTCTTTGGGTTGGGGTTGGTGGGCCTTCTGGTGGCCTATTTGGTGCTGGCGCCTGGGCTCCCGTCGGTGGACGTACTCAAGGACATCCGCCTCCAGGTCCCCTTAAGGGTCTATACCCGGGACGGGCGGCTCCTGGCGGTCTTCGGTGAGAAGCGCCGCATCCCGCTGGATTACGCCCAGATCCCCAAGACCATGGTGGATGCCTTCGTGGCCGCCGAGGACGAGCACTTCTGGGAGCACCCGGGGGTGGACATGGAGGGCATGCTGCGGGCCGGGGTGCATTTCGCCACCACCGGCGAGAAGACCCAGGGCGGCGGCACCATCACTATGCAGCTGGCCCGGAACTTCTTCCTGACGCCTGAGAAGACCTTCACCCGCAAGATGCGCGAGGTGTTCCTGGCTTTCAAGATCGAGCACCAGCTGTCCAAGCAGGACATCATGGCGCTGTATCTCAACAAGATTTATCTCGGCAGCCGCGCCTACGGCGTGGGGGCCGCGGCCGAGGCTTATTACGGCACCGACGTGAGCCATCTGACCTTGGCCCAGACCGCTATGATCGCGGGGCTCCCCCAGGCGCCCTCGACTGCCAATCCCTTGGTGGACCCCGACCGGGCTCTGGCACGCCGGGGTTATGTGCTCGGTCGCATGCTGGCCAACGGCTACATCACCCAGCAGCAGTACGGCGCCGCCATGGCCGAGGCGGACGATGCTTCCTTCCACGAGCCCACCGCCGAGGTGGATGCACCTTACGTGGCGGAGATGGTGCGGGATTACATGGTGGGTAAGTACGGCGACGACGCCTATACCGCCGGGTATTCGGTGGTGACCACCGTAGACAGCCGTCTGCAGCCTCTGGCCTCCCAGGCGGTGCGCGACGGCCTACTGCAGTACGACCAACGCCATGGCTGGCGCGGCGCGATCGCCCATGTGGAGATCCCGGCCAATGCCAACGATGACGCCCTCGACAAGACAGTGGAGGATCGGGACCACGTGGGCGACCTTTACCCCGCGGTCACCGTGAAGGTGGAGGCTCAGAGCGTCGAGTTCTATGCCGATGGCGCGGGTCAGGTAAAAGTGGACTGGCCGGGGCTCAAGTGGGCCCGCAAATACCTCAGCATCAATAGCATGGGGCCCACGCCCAAGACCGCAGCGGACATCCTCAGCCGTGGCGACGTCGTCTATCTGCGGCGCCAGGAGGGTGGCTGGAGCCTGGCCCAGGTACCGGAGGCCCAGGGTGCGCTCGTTTCCCTCGACCCGGTGGACGGGGCCGTGGTGGCTCTCGTAGGGGGGTTCGATTACAACGCCAGCAAGTACAACCGGGTGATCCAGGCCCATCGTCAGCCCGGTTCCTCCTTCAAGCCTTTCATCTATTCAGCGGCCCTGGAGAACGGCTTCACCCCCGCGACGGTGGTGCCCAATGCCCCGGTGGTGGTGAACGATCCCAAGAACGGCAACGTCTGGCGACCGCGCAACTTCGAGGGCGATTTCACCGGTCCCACCCGACTGCGCAATGCGCTGGCCCATTCCCTCAATCTGGTCACCATCCGGGTTCTGCAGGCGCTCGGCGTGGATAATGCCGTCAAGTATCTGGCGAACTTCGGTTTCAGCCCCGATGAGTTGCCCCATGACCTCACCATGGCCCTGGGCAGTGCCAGCCTTGAGCCCATGGAGATGGCGCGGGGCTACGCCGTGTTCGCCAACCAGGGCTACCGGGTGACGCCTTACTTCATCCAGCAGGTGGAGGATGGCGATGGCAAGGTGCTGTTCCAGGCGGACCCGGAGATCGCCTGCGGGACCTGTGGGCTCACCGCCGACAAGGGCGATCCCGCCACCGGTATGCCGGCAGGCGCTCCCCAGGTGATCACTCCGCAGAATGCCTGGCTCATGACCAGCATGCTGCAGGAAGTCATCAAGAGCGGCACCGGCGTGCTGGCCCTGTCCCTGAACCGACCGGATATCGCCGGCAAGACCGGCACTTCCAACGACTACACCGACGCCTGGTTCGACGGATTCAGCCCGCATATGGTCACGGTGGTGTGGGTGGGTAACGACCAGCCTTCCCAGACACTGGGAGTGGGTGAGCAGGGGGCGCTCGCGGCCCTGCCCCTGTGGATGGATTTCGTCGGTCCCGCCATGCACGACGTGGCCGTGCCTAAAGACATCTTCCCGCGGCCCTTCGGCATCGAGGAGGCGCGCATCGATCCCAACACCGGGCTCCTCGTCAGCGCCGACGATCCGGGCTCCATCTTCGAGTTCTTCCAGACCGGGCGTCTGCCGGCCAAGGCGCCGGATAAGAAGAAACAAGCGACGGGTAGCGATATCTTCTGATATCGCTACCCTCCTAATAGCTCTGCACAAGCTGTCCGGGCTTGTGCAGATTTTGGTGAGTCCGACGCAGGTTCGGACTCACCTCTCCCGGGCATCCCTCGGCAACCGCTCCCTGCGTTGCCCTACCTCCTGCATCCCTGCAGTCGTGTCCGGCAGCGACATCTTCTAGAGGCCCGCGGTTTCAGAAGAAGTCGCGGGCCGGCGTACATGGAATAGTCACGGGCCTGTGCTATCTTTTCAGCATACTCACTACGCGCAGTGCCCATGACCCGACGCGTATCGCCGCACATGGATGATTCGCGGCGCCTGCTCACGCAGGAAGCGGCCCGCATCATGTCCGAGGAGGGCGTGCGGGATTTCCTCTTCGCCAAGCGCAAGGCGGCGGAGCGGCTCGGTTTCGACCCGCGCAGCCTGCATCTGCCCACCAACCTCGAAGTGGAACTGGCCTTGGCCGAACGCCAGCGGCTGTTCCAGTCCGATTCCCAGCCCGGCAACTTGAGGCACCTGCGCGAGACCGCACGGGAAGCCTTGCGGCTGTTCCAGCGCTTCAACCCGCGTCTCGTGGGCCCGGTGCTCTCGGGCACCGCCGCGGAACACGCCATCGTCTATCTGCACGTATTCAGCGATCCGGCCGAGGACGTGGCGGTGTTCCTTATGGAGAAGCAGATCCCCTACGAACCTTCCGCGCGCAAGCTCAAGACCGGCGCCGGCGTGCAGCATGAATACCCGGTGTACAAGTTCGTGGCCGGCGACGTGCCCATCGAAGTCACGGTGTTCGAGGTGGACGGCATCCGGGAGGCTCCAGCGAGCCCCGTGGACGGCCGCCCCATGAAGCGGGGTTCGCTACGGGATCTGGATCTGCTGCTCGCCGTGACCGATTGAGCCGACTGCACTCAGCATAAAAAAGCGGCCCGGAGGCCGCTTTTAAGTCCGAAAGAAACGGCGCTTTATTTCCGCTGGGCGATCTCGACGTAGTTCCGCTGAGTGGTGCCGGTGTAGAGCTGACGCGGGCGGCCGATCTTCATGTGCGGGTCGGCGATCATCTCCTGCCAATGGGCCACCCAGCCTACGGTGCGGGCGATGGCGAACATCACCGTGAACATGTTCACCGGGATGTTGAGCGCCTTGTAGATGATGCCGGAGTAGAAGTCCACGTTGGGGTAGAGCTTCTTCTCGATGAAGTAGCTGTCCTTGAGGGCGATCTCTTCCAGCCGCATGGCGAGTTCCAGCAGCGGATCGTCAGCCCGGCCGAGTTTTTGCAGCACCTTGTGGCAGGTGGCGCGGATGATCTTGGCGCGCGGGTCGTAGTTCTTGTAGACCCGGTGGCCGAAGCCCATGAGGCGGAAGCCCGAGTTCTTGTCCTTGGCCTTGGCGATGGCCGAATCGATGTTCTTCACGTCGCCGATCTGTTTCAGCATGTCGAGCACCGCCTCGTTGGCGCCGCCGTGGGCAGGACCCCAGAGGGTCGCGATGCCGGCGGCGATGGCCGCGTAGGGGTTGGTGCCGGAGCTGCCGGCCAGTCGCACTGTGGAGGTGCTGGCGTTCTGCTCGTGGTCAGCATGCAGGATGAACAGGAGGTCCAGGGCCTCGGCGGCCACCGGGTCCACCTGGTAGGACTCGGCCGGTACCGAGAACAGCATGTTCAGGAAATTGGTGCAGTAATCCAGGTCGTTCTTCGGGTATACGAAGGGCTGACCGATACCGTGCTTATAGACCGCGGCGGCCAGCGTCGGCATCTTGGCGATGATGCGCTGGGCGAAGACTTCGCGGTGTTTGGGGTTATGGATGTCGGTGGAGGCGGGATAGAAGGCGGACAAGGACCCCACCACCGCCGTCATCATGGCCATGGGATGGGCGTCGTAATGGAAGCCGCCGAAGAACTTCAGCACCGCCTCGTTCACCAGCGAGTGATGCTGGATGGAGTGGGTGAAGGTCTCGAGTTGCGGCTTCGTGGGCAGCTCGCCGTACAGGATCAGGTAGCAGATCTCGAGGTAGGTGCTCTTCTCGGCCAGTTGCTCGATGGGATAACCGCGATACAGGAGTACGCCCTGGTCACCGTCGATGTAGGTGATCTTGCTCTCGCAGCTCGCGGTGGACATGAAGCCGGGGTCGAAGGTGAAGGCTCCCTGCTCCTTGTAGAGCGCGCCGATGTCGAGCGTGCCGGGGCCGAGGGTGCCCTCGCGCAGCGGCAGATCCGTGGCTTTGCCGGCGGGATCGGTGACCTTGTAGATCTTGCCCATGGCCGTTCTCCTGAAGGCGCAGAGTCGTTCCTGCGCGGACCGGAGGGCCCGCGGGGATGCAAACGGGGTTGGCTTGCCGGCCGGCCTGAACTTAAGGCCGCCGGATCATGTCATCAGCCATTATAAGCCCGCGGGGGTGTCGCGGTGATGACCGGTACCGGAGAACGGACGCAAACATACAGGACCCAAGCCTTCCGGCTTGGGTCCTGCTTCAAGATTTCGACGTGAGTCCCGGATGCGGTAGCGCCCGGGCAAGCCTCAGGCAGCGGTGGTCTTGGTGCCGCGCGCGTATTTCTTGCGGAACTTGTCCACCCGGCCGGCGGTATCCAGGATCTTCTGCTTGCCCGTGAAGAACGGATGGCAACTGGAGCAGACTTCGATCTGCAGGTCTTGGCCCAGGGTCGAACGGGTCACGAAGGTGTTTCCGCAGCTGCAGGTCACGGTGATGTTCTTGTAGTCGGGATGTATGCCAGCTTTCATGGAAACCTCTGCAGGACTGCGGTCAGGGCCGTTTCGAAGGGCGCGAATCATAGCGCGGAGTTGGGGGAGGGGCAAGAACAATTCAAGGGCTGAGGGTAGCTTGCCAGTGGCCGCCAGGGGTTAATGACGAGACATGAGCCTATATCTCAGGAAACGCACTTAAGTGCTTGGTGGAAATACCGAAACCAGCCTTGTCCACAAAATGTGTGGATAACTCTGTGGATGAAATACCCCCCCGGGCGGTTTCTTCCCGGCAAAAACCCGAGGTTACACATTTGGGACAAAAGATGACCACATATAAAATCTATATAAAACAATATGTTATTTCATCTCGAAGATGATAGGTCGAGGGAAGTACACAAACGGTTCCACGGCTCACACCAGCGCCAAACAAGTGTGCATAACCTCTTGTTACGACGCTTAAAACGGTTTCAGGCGATGGCGTCGAATTGGGCGGAATGGGCCGCGCTGATGCGGTCCAGGCGGACCCGGAGCTGCTCGCCGGCACCGTTGCGGAGCACCAGGAATTCTTCGCCGTTGCGCGTCTCCAGGTCTTCCGGCAGCAAGGTCTCGAGATGGGTGAGCCCGTCACTGCCCTGCCAGCAGAGGGTGAGGGGCATGCGGTGCATGACCGCCAGTTCATAGCGGCTGTGGAGGTCGCAGGCGATCGGCTGGTAGTCGGTCATGGTGGGATCAAGTCGCTTCTGTTTGCTTGAGCCACAGTCTAGGCGCTTGTACTGCCCTTGGCACCCGCGGGCAGGAACACTGACTGCAGGTCATTGAGATAAGCATGGCCCCGGGCAGTGACGCGCCAGCCTTGGGCAGTGGTCGCGAGCAACTCCAGGGAACGGGCCCGGCTGAGCCCGGCGGCGATGGCATCCCGCGGCAGTCCGGTGGCGGCTTCGAATTCCGTCTCATCGAAGTCCTGGGTGAGTCTCAGGCGGTTCAGCATGAACTCGAAGGCCAGATCCTCCGCTCCCACCGCATCCACCCCGCCCAGGCTCTCGGGCATACCGGCGGTCTTGAGATAGGTCTCCGGGTGTTTCACTTTCCAAAGGCGAGTGACGCCGCCCGCAGCATCCGTGAGCTTGCCGTGGGCCCCGGCGCCTATCCCTAGGTAGTCACCGAAGCGCCAGTAGTTGAGGTTGTGGCGGCATCGGCGGCCTTCCGTGGCATAGGCCGAGATCTCGTACTGTGCGTAACCCCTTCCGGCAAGCGTCGCCTGACAGTCTTCTTGCATGGCCCAGGCGCTGTCCTCATCCGGCAACACCGGCGGATGGGCGTGGAACAAAGTGTTGGGCTCGAGAGTGAGCTGGTAATGGGAGAGATGGGCGGGCTTCAGAGCGATGGCCTTCAGCACATCCTCCCGAGCACCTTCCAGGGATTGCCCCGGCAGGGCATACATCAGGTCCAGGTTGAAGTTGGCGAGGCCTGAGGCGTGGGCTTCCTCGGCGGCGGTCACCGCCTCGCCGCTCAAGTGGATGCGGCCCAGTACCTTGAGGGCGGTCTCATCGAAACTCTGTACACCGATGGAGAGGCGGGTGATGCCGGCGCCGCGGTATTCCGCGAAGCGGCCGCGTTCCACGGTGCCCGGGTTGGCTTCGAGGGTGATCTCCGCATCGGCGGCGAGAGGCAGCCGTGTGCGCACACCTTCCAGGAAGCGGCCGATACTCGCGGGGCTGAAGAGACTCGGCGTGCCGCCGCCGAAGAATACGGTCTCTATCTTCCGTCCCGTGACCCTCGGCAGATCCTGATCCAGATCCCGGAGCAGGGCGTCCACATAGGCCGCTTCCGGCAGCTCGCCCTTGAGGCCGTGGGAGTTGAAATCGCAATAAGGGCATTTCTTCACGCACCAGGGCAAGTGCGCGTAAAGAGAAAGCGAAGGCAGGGACATCAGTGGCGGGCGCGGAAGTGGGCCACGAGACGGGCCAGGGCCTGGCCCCGGTGGCTCAAGCGGTTCTTCACGTCCGGCGGCAACTCTGCCGAGGTACAACCCTTCTCCGGCACCCAGAACACCGGGTCGTAGCCGAAGCCGTTCGTGCCCTTGGGGGCACGCAGGATCGAGCCTTCCCAGACGCCTTCCGCCACCAAGGGTGCCGGGTCGGCGGCGTGCTTGAGATAGACGATCACGCAGCGGAAGCGCGCCGAACGTCCCAGGTCCGGCACGTCTTGCATCGCCTGCAAGAGCTTCTCCAGGTTGGCCTGGTCATCGGACTTCTCGCCGGCATAGCGGGCCGAATGGATGCCGGGCGCGCCGCCTAAGGCATCCACTTCCAGCCCCGAATCGTCGGCGATGGCCGGGAGATTCGTGTGCTCTGCGGCATTGCGCGCCTTGAGGATGGCGTTCTCGATGAAGGTGAGGCCCGTCTCGGCGGCTTCCCTGACGCCCAACTCGCTCTGGGGCACGATCTGTATGGCGAGCCCTTCCAGCATGGCGCCGAGTTCACGCGCCTTGCCCGGATTGCCGGTGGCCAATACGACTTTCATTATTTGGTCAGCGCCTCACTCTGTTTGGCGAAGAGGCTGTTGATGCCCTGTTCGGCGAGCTTGAGCATGGAATCCAGTTCATGGCGATGGAAGGCGTGGCCCTCGGCGGTGCCCTGCACTTCGATGAAGGCGCCGGCCTCGTTCATCACCACGTTCATGTCGGTCTCCGCCTGGGAGTCCTCGCTGTAATCGAGATCGAGCAGTGCTGCGCCGCCCACGATGCCCACGGAGACGGCGGCTACCGCGCCGTGGATCGGATCGGTCTTGATGAGCTTCTTGTCGCGCAGGCTCTGCACCGCGTCCTTGAGGGCCACGTAGGCGCCGGTGATGGAGGCGGTGCGGGTGCCGCCGTCCGCCTGCAGCACGTCGCAATCGAGGGTGATGGTGCGCTCGCCCAGGGCTTCGAGATCCATGACGGCCCGCAAGGCTCGGCCGATGAGCCGCTGGATCTCCAGGGTGCGGCCGCCCTGCTTGCCGCGGGAGGCTTCGCGGTCGCTGCGGGTGTGGGTGGCGCGGGGCAGCATCCCGTATTCTGCCGTGACCCAGCCCTTGCCGGATCCCTTGAGGAAACCCGGCACCCGCTCTTCCACGCTGGCAGTGCACAGCACCTGGGTGTCCCCGAAGCACACCAGCACCGAACCTTCCGCGTGGCGGGTGTAACGGCGGGTGAGGGTGGCGGGGCGCAGTTCGTGCGCGGCGCGGCCGTGGGCTCGCATGGCAGGCTCCAGAGTGATCGGGACAGGGATTATAGGCGTTGGCTGAGACGAGAACTGAGAGACCGATTCATTCCATCCAACGTAGGGCGACGGCGGTGACGTTATCGCTCGAGGGCGAGGCGTTCTCTTCTGCTTCCGCCGCCAGGAGATCCAAGTTCGTCTGGATCTCGATGTTCAAGGTGGTCATCTCCTCCGCCACATGGGTCTCGGACAGGGGCGCCCAGAAACCGTCAGAGCAGAGCAGCACCACGTCGCCGGCCATGAGCTGCCGGGGTTCGGCGATGGAGATGTTCGGCATCTCCGGCTCCCCGCCTAAGCACTGTTCCACGAAGTTGCGCATGGGATGGGTGTGCACGTCCGCGTCCTTGAGCAGGCCCTGCTGCACCAGGAGTTCCACGGCGCTGTGATCGCGGGTGCGGGTCAGCACCTTCTTGTCGCGGAAGAGATAGATGCGGCTGTCGCCCACGTGGGCCCAGGTGGAGCAGTTGTCCATCACCAGGCACACGGTGATGGTGGTGCGCGGGCGGAGTTCCGGCGAGAGGGCCGCACCCAGCATCACCACCGCTTCGTGGGCCTCGGCGATGCTCTCGCGCATGAAGTCGCCGGCGTCACGGATGGAGCCCCGCTGGCGCTTGAAGCAGCGCACCAGGGCGTCGATGGCGGCCTCGGCCGCCACGTCCCCGCCGATGTGACCGCCCATGCCGTCCGCCACCGCCAGCAGGATGCGGGTGTCGGTCACCACGATGGATGCCCGGTCCTGGTTGTCGTTGCGGTTGCCCTGGCGGGTGCTCTGGGCGGTTTCGACGTTCACTGGATTCCCCTGTCTGGCGCGGCTGCCGGGGCCTGGTTTTGGGCGCGCACCGCGTTTAGCTTAACATTCAGCACCCGGCCAATCCTAAGGCCGTGGTTGGGGTAAGCATGGCTCGCAGCATGACCGGCTTTGCACGGCGCGAAACACGCGCTGCTTTCGGCGTCCTCGTCTGGGAGGTGCGCAGCGTCAATCACCGCTATCTGGACATGAGCTTGAGGCTGCCCGAGGAGCTGCGTGCCCTGGAAGGCGAATGCCGGGAACGCGTGGCCGCCGAGATCAAGCGCGGCAAGCTGGACGGCCAGTTGCGCTTCGAGCCGGCGGCGGGCGGCCAGGCGGAGATCAAGGTGGACGAAGACCGGGCGCGGGCCGTGGGCAAGGCGCTGCAACAGGTGGCCAAGGGCACCGGTATCGGCGGGCAGGTCAGCCCCGTGGACGTCCTGCGCTGGCCCGGGGTGGTGCAGGAACCGGCCCTGGATGTGGCGGCGGTGGGCCAGGCAGCCCTCGCTCTCTTGAAGCAGACCCTGACTGATCTCACGGCTGCCCGTAGCCGCGAGGGCGAACGCACTGCGGTCATGCTCAATGAGCGGGCCGTGGAGATCACCCGCATCGTGGCCGAGCTTAAGAAGCGCCAAGGCGACATGACCGCCCAGTTACGCGACAAGCTGCGTGCGCGGGTGGAGGAACTCAAGGTGCAGGTGGACCCCCAGCGCCTGGAGCAGGAACTGGTGATGGTGGCCCAGCGCCTGGACGTGGCCGAGGAGCTGGACCGGCTCGGCAGCCATCTGAAGGAATTCTCCGATACGCTCAAGAGCAAAGAGGCCATGGGCCGGCGGCTGGATTTCCTCATGCAGGAGTTCAACCGCGAGGCCAACACCTTGGGCTCGAAATCCCAGGACGCGGCCATCACCCAGCAGGTGGTGGATCTGAAAGTGCTCATCGAACAGATGCGCGAACAGGTCCAGAACCTCGAATAACATGCCCAAACAGGATCGCCACGGCCGTCTGTTCCTGGTCACGGCGCCTTCCGGCGCCGGCAAGACCAGCCTCGTGCGCGCGCTGCTGAAGGACCATCCCAACGTCCGCTTCTCCATCTCCTACACCACTCGTCCCCAGCGGCCCAACGAAGAGGATGCCCGCGACTACCATTTCGTGGACAAGGCGGAGTTCGAACGCATGGTGGCGGCGGGGGAGTTCCTGGAACACGCCCAGGTGTTCGACAACTACTACGGCACCTGCCGCCGGGTGGTGGAAGAGCGTATGGCCGAGGGGCTGGATGTGCTCCTGGAGATCGACTGGCAAGGGGCGGCGCAGGTGCGCAAACTCATGCCACAAGCCGTGAGCATTTTCATCCTCCCCCCCAGCCGGGCTGAGCTGGAGCGGCGCTTGCGGACCCGCGGCACCGACGGGGAAGAGGTCATCGCCCGCCGCCTCAAGGATGCGGTGGGGGATATGTCCCATTGGCGGGAGTTCGACTATGTGGTGGTGAACCAGGATTTCGACCGGGCCGTGGCGGATCTGCGGGCTATCGTGGACGGTCGGGGCGCCGCCAGCCGTGTGGACCGGCCGGAACTCAAACCCGTGCTAACCGCGCTCTTGGCTTAAGGAGCCCACTCCGGTAAACTGGAAGGCCGTGTTTTTTCTGACTTTTTTGGTTTTATCGGAGTCCCTATGGCGCGCGTGACGGTGGAAGATTGCCTGGAGAACGTGGACAACCTGTTCCAGCTAGTGCTGGTCGCCACCAAGCGTTCGCGCCAGTTGGCGCGCGGCGTCGAGCCCACCATCCCTTGGGAGAACGACAAGCCCACCGTGGTGGCCTTGCGCGAGATCGCGGCCGGCAACATCGGCCCCGCCATCCTGGATGAAGTGGAGCAGATCCCCGAGGAAGAGCCGGTGGAACAGCAGCCGGTGGTCATGATGGACGCGGAGGACCCGCTCTAAACCGCGTCCTTTAGGAAAATATGACCCAAGTCGCCGCTTCCATTTTCGATCGTGTCCGGGGGAAGCGGGCGACCGGCATAGATGAATTGCTGGCCAAGCTGCGCCAGTACCTGCCTGAACCCCAAGTCGAAGAGATCCACCAAGCGTACCTATTCGGTGCTGTGGCCCATGAAGGCCAGCGGCGCCTGTCCGGCGAGCCCTATATTTCCCATCCGGTGGCCGTCGCGGCCATCCTCGCCGAGATGCACATGGATCACCGCACCATCGAAGCGGCCCTGCTGCATGACGTGATCGAAGACACGCCCACCCTGAAGGAAGAGATCAACACCCGCTTCGGCCCGGAAGTGGCGCGGCTGGTGGACGGGGTCTCCAAGCTCACCCAGATCAAGTTCAAGAGCCGTGCCGAAGCCCAGGCGGAGAATTTCCGCAAGATGGTCTTGGCCATGGTGGAGGACATCCGCGTCATCATGGTGAAGCTCGCGGACCGGCTGCACAACATGCGTACACTCGGTGCCATGCCGGCGCCGAAACGCCGGCGCATCGCCAACGAGACCCTCGAGATCTACGCGCCTATCGCGCATCGCTTAGGCATGAGCGCCATGCGCATGGAGCTGGAGGATCTCGGTTTCCAGGCGCTGTATCCCATGCGCTACAAGGTATTGGCGCGGCATCTCAAGCGCTCGCGCACCCATCAGAAGGAGATGGTGAGCAAGATCACCGACAGCCTCACCCAGGCCCTGGAGCGCGACCACATCAAAGGCACGGTAGAAGGACGCGAGAAGCACCTCTACAGCGTCTATCGCAAGATGCACGCCAAACGCCTCCCGCTCATGGAAGTGCTGGACGTGTATGCCTATCGCATCACGGTGGAGCGCACCGACGATTGCTACCGCGCCCTCGGCGTGGTGCATAACCTCTACAAACCCGTGCCGGGCAAGTTCAAGGATTACATCGCCATCCCCAAGGCCAACGGCTACCAGTCGCTGCACACGGTGCTCATCGGCCCGCAGGGCGTGCCTCTGGAAGTGCAGATCCGCACCGAGGACATGGACAAGGTGTCGCGCTCCGGCATCGCCGCCCACTGGTTGTACAAGACCGGTGACGGCGGGGCCACCGCCCCCGAAGTGCGGGCGCGGGAATGGCTGAAGGGCGTGATGGAACTGCAGCAGGGCACCGGCAGCTCGCTCGAGTTCCTCGAGAACGTGAAGGTGGACCTGTTCCCGGACGAGGTCTATGTGTTCACTCCCCAGGGCGATATCCGCCGTCTGCCGCGCGGCGCCACGGCGGTGGACTTCGCCTATGCAGTACATACCGACGTGGGTAACGCCTGCGTCGCCGCCAAGATAGACCGGCGGCTGGTGCCGCTGCGCACCGCCCTCGAGAACGGCCAGACGGTGGAGATCATCACCTCGCCCAGCGGCCGTCCGAATCCCGCCTGGCTCAACTTCGTGATGACCGTGAAGGCACGCGCCAACGTGCGTCATTACCTCAAGAACCTGCAACACGGCGAGGCGGTGGAGCTCGGCAAGCGCATGCTGGAGCGGGCGCTGGCGGCGCTATCCCTCAAGCTCACCCGCGTGCCCGAGGCGCAGCTCTTGGCCGTGGTGCAGGAGTTCAAGCTGGAAGGTGCGGAGGAGCTGTTCGAATCCATCGGTCTCGGCCAGCACCTCGCGCCCCTGGTGGCGCGCCGGCTGATGCCGGACCGCGAGGCGGAGCCCATCCAGCCCAAGGCCAGCGGGCCACTGATGATCCGCGGCACCGAGGGCTTGGTAGTGACTTTCGCCCGCTGCTGCCACCCGATACCCGGCGACGCCATCGTGGGTGTGCTCACCTCCGGGCGCGGCATCGTCATCCATCGCGATGGCTGCGGCAACTTGAACGAGTATCGCAGCCAGCCGGAGAAGCTCATCGAGGTGCAGTGGGAGAAGAGCATCAAGCGCGAGTTCCCGGTGGAAGTGCGCGCCGACGTGGCCAACCAGCGCGGCGTGCTGGCCACGGTGGCGGCGGCCATCGCCGACACCGGCTCCAACATCGAGCATGTGAACCTGCAGGAGCGCGACGGCGAGACTTCGGTGCTGACCTTCGTGTTCGCAGTGCGTGACCGCACCCATCTCGCGAAGCTGCTGCGGCGCATACGTTCTCTGCCTCAGGTCATGCGCATCCAGCGCAGTAAGGCTTAATCAAGGCTGCTTTGGTCCGAACTGCCGGATCCCCGGTATTTTTGCCATACTTCCACTTCCACACGAATGGAGCATCCCATGGCGCGCTTGAGCATCTTCACCGACAAGGCACCCCGGGCCATCGGCCCTTATTCGCAGGCGGTGCGCGCCGGCAACACGGTCTATCTCTCGGGCCAGATACCGCTGGATCCCAAGAGCGGCGAACTGGTCGCCGGCGATTTCGCCCTGGAAGCACGTCGGGTGTTCGACAACCTCAAGGCCGTGGCGGAGGCCGCCGGCGACGGATTCAAGGACGTGGTGCGGGTCACCATCTATCTCACGGATCTCGGCACCTTCCCCAAGGTCAACGAGATCATGGCCGAGTACTTCCAGGAACCCTATCCGGCGCGCGTTACCATCGGCGTGGCCTCGCTGCCGCGCGGCGCCCGCGTGGAGGTGGACGCGGTCATGGTGGTGCAGTAGCCCGCACTTGAAGCCCGCCGCCACAGTCGAGAGCACCGCCGCGCCGGTGACGCGTCTGCGCGGCGTGGGCCCGCAGGTGGCGGAGCGTCTCGAGAAGCTCGGCATACGCAACGTCGAAGACCTGCTGTTCCATCTGCCGCTGCGCTACGAGGACCGTACTCGCATCACGCCCATCGGCACGCTGCGACCCGGTCACACCGCTTCAGTAGAAGGGGTCGTCGAGCTCACGGAGATAGCGTTCCGCGGCCGGCGCATGCTGCTCACCCGCATCTCCGACGGCACCGGTGCGCTGACCCTGCGCTTCTTCCATTTCAATGCTGCGCAACAGGCCATGCTGGCGCGTGGCGCGCGGCTGCGCTGTTACGGGGAGGCGCGCCCGGGCAAGTTGACGTTGGAGATGGTGCACCCTGAGTACAAGATCCTCGGTGCAGAAGACCTGAAGCCCCAGGCGCCGGCGCTGACGCCCATCTATCCCGCCACTGAAGGCGTGCAGCAGATGAAGCTGCGAGCGCTGACGGACCAGGCGCTCTCATGGCTCGCCCATGGCAGCACCACCTTGGAAGAACTGTTGCCGCCGGAGTTGCTGGATGAGACTCATATGCCGCCCTTGGCGGAAGCCTTGCGCTATGTGCACCGGCCACCGCCCGACGCGCCGCTCGCGGCACTCATGGATGGTAGCCATCCGGCTCAGCAGCGTCTCGCCTTCGAGGAGTTGTTAGCTCATCACCTGAGTCTGAGGCGCTTGCGACTTGCGGAAGATAAGACCCGGGCTGCGTCCCTCGCCGCTGCGGGAAAGTTCGCGGCCAAGTTCCTCGGCGGCCTGCCTTTCAAACTCACCGGCGCCCAGGAGCGGGTGGCGGGGGAGATACTCAAGGACATCGGCCGTGCACATCCCATGATGCGGCTGGTGCAGGGCGACGTGGGTTGCGGCAAGACCGTGGTGGCAGCGCTCGCCGCCCTCGCCTGCATCGAGGCAGGCAAGCAGGCGGCATTCATGGCGCCGACGGAACTCCTGGCGGAGCAGCACTACCGCAACTTCCTCAAGTGGTTTGCGCCTTTAGGCCTCGAGCCCGTTTGGATCAGCGGCCGCCTGAAGGGCGCGGAGCGGGAGAGCGCTTTCGAGCTGTTGAAATCAGGCAAGGCGCCCCTCGCCATCGGCACCCATGCGCTGTTCCAGGAAGACGTGGGGTTCAAGTCCCTGGCCCTCGTCATCATCGATGAGCAGCACCGCTTCGGCGTGCATCAGCGCCTGGCATTGAGAGAGAAGGGCGCGGTGGAGGGACTGCATCCCCACCAGCTCATCATGACTGCGACCCCCATCCCCCGGACCCTCGCCATGACCGCTTACGCGGATCTCGACGTCTCGGCCATCGACGAGCTGCCGCCTTCGCGGAAACCGGTGAAGACCGTAGCCATCGTCGAAGCGCGCCGCGCGGAGGTGGTGCAGCGGGTGCACCAGGTCTGTGCCGAGGGTCGGCAGGTGTACTGGGTGTGCCCCCTCATCGAGGAATCGGAACTGCTGCAGGCCCAGGCGGCGGAAGATACCGCCGCGGCCCTCAAGATCGCTCTGCCGGATCTTAAGGTCGGCCTCCTGCACGGGCGCTTGAAGGCGAAAGAGCGGGACCTGATCATGGCCGAGTTCACCAGCGGCCGCATGCATCTTCTCGTCGCCACCACCGTGGTGGAAGTGGGCGTGGATGTGCCCAACGCCAGCCTTATGATCATCGAGAACGCCGAGCGCCTAGGACTCTCCCAGCTGCACCAGCTGCGGGGCCGGGTCGGGCGCGGTGCCGCCGAGAGCAACTGCGTGCTGCTCTACCATCCGCCCCTGTCATCCTCCGCCAAGGCCCGGCTCGACGTGATGCGCGCCACCAACGACGGCTTCGAGATCGCGCGCCGCGACTTGGAACTGCGCGGCCCCGGCGAGCTGCTCGGCACCCGCCAGGCGGGGGAGATCAACCTGCGCATCGCGGATCTCACCCGGGATGCACCGCTGATCCCCCGGGTGCAGCAGGCGGCAGCATTGCTGCTTGAGAAATATCCGGAACGCATCAACCCCATCGTACGGCGCTGGTTGGGGGAGACGGAGCGCTATGGCAACGTGTGAAGCTAGAATAGGCGGCGAAGGAGACGAGTCTTGAAGAGCGCCGCTGCATCGATCGCGTTCCAGAGCTGGAGGCTGCTGCCGTCCTGGCCCGCGGACGCGCGCCCCGCGGCGCTCTGGCCGTTCATGGCGGAGACGGGCTCCCTCACGGAACGTTTGCGGGGGAAGGCCGGTAGCGCATTCCACGTGCAGGTATTGAAGGAGCGTACGATGCGGCTCCTGCCCCAGGACGCGGCGCTCTTGCATGCCAAGGCGGGTGAGCTCGCATTCCTCCGCCAGGTCTATCTCTGCGGCGCTGAGCCTCTGGTCTATGCCCGTTCCGTGGCGGTGGGTGAAGGGGCGCGTTGGCTGAAGGAGCTGGGGGAGAGCCCTCTCGGAGCGCGGGTGTTCGCGGAGAAGGACGCCCGCCGCGGGCCCATCGAGATCACCTGCCTCGCGCCCGGCGAACCTCTCTATGAGGCGGCGGTGGCGGGGCACGCACGCAAACCCCGGGAACTCTGGGCGCGGCGTTCACTCCTCACGGTGGGCGCGGCAGCTATCCTCATATATGAGTGTTTCCTGCCGGGGCTTGCGTGAACATGGATCCGAGACTGATCCCATATTGGAACAAGGTCCGCTACAGCCGGCTGGTGCGGGAAGGCTGGCCACTGATGTTGGATCGCATCTCCGCCTATGGGCGGCTCATGCGCCTGCACCGGCCCATCGGCGGTTTCCTCTTGCTCTGGCCCACTCTCTGGGCTCTGTGGCTTGCCTGCGACGGGCGCCCGACGCCGAAACTCTTCTGTGTGTTCGTGGCGGGCGTGTTCGTGATGCGCGCCGTCGGCTGCATCGCCAACGACTTCGCCGACCGGGGCTTCGATCCCCATGTGATGCGCACCCGCGAGCGGCCACTCGCCACGGGCGAGGTGAGCCTCACCGAAGCCCTGGTGTTGTTCCTGCTGCTCGGCCTCATCGCGCTTGGCTTGGTACTGACCCTCAACCTGCTCAGCCTGGAACTCGCAGTGGTGGGTTTGGTGCTCGCCGTGACCTATCCCTTCATGAAGCGTTACACCTATCTGCCCCAGCCCTATCTCGGGCTGGCTTTCGGCTGGGGCATCCCCATGGCTTATGCAGCCGCCACCGGCGCAGTGCCGCCGGAAGCCTGGCTCATATTCATCGCCAACATCCTCTGGGCCACCGTGTACGACACCATGTACGCCATGGTGGACCGAAGGGACGATCTCAAGATCGGCATTAAATCCACGGCTATCCTCTTCGGCGACATGGACAAGACCATCATCGGCGTGTTGCAAGGTCTGTTGTTGCTCAATCTGGTGCTGGTGGGAACACGGCTGCAGCTGGGTGGTGCGTATTACGTGGGTCTCGTCTTCGCCCTGTGCTTCGCCCTCTACGAGCAATACCTGATCCGTAAGCGGGAACCGGAGAAGTGCTTCCAAGCCTTCCTCAACAACAACTGGTTCGGTGCAGCAGTTTTCGCCGGTATCCTCTTAAATTACACCTTCCCCTGACACCAACTCCTCGCAAGAGGGACATCCATGACATTCGATTTCAACGGTTGCCGCATGCACACCGCATCCACCGCCGCCAGCGGAGTGGTCTCGGGTGACACTATCCTAGTGTTCGAGCAGAAAGGCGACGTGGTCTCGGCCCGGTATCGGGGCGGCGCCGTCATCGATGGCTACCTGATCGGGCAACTGGCAGGAGCCACCCTGAAATTCCGCTACGTGCAGGCAGACGTGGATGGCAACTTGGATGCGGGCGTCTCCACCGGCGACATCGAGCGATTGAGCGATGGGCGGTTGCGACTCACGGAGCACTTCCAGTGGCTCACCCGCCCGGAGAGCGGGACGAATGTTTTTGAAGAGGTGAAGTAGTCTCAGTAGATAGAGGCAGCGCGGGCGACGCTCCACACTGTGACTCGCCTCGCGCCCGCGTCTTTCAATGCAGTGGTCAGTACCTCCGCGGTCACGCCGGTGGTGACCACGTCGTCCAGCAAGGCCACGTGCAGGCCATCCACGGATTTCTTCACGGCGAAGGCATCCCGCAGGTTCTTCTTGCGCTCCACCGCGTCGAGCTTGGACTGTACCGCCGTGGCCCGCACCCGCTCGCAGACATCCAGCCGCACCGGGATCTTGAGACGCTTGCCCACAGGCCGCGCCAATTCCACTGCCTGGTTGAAGCCGCGCTCTTTCAGGCGTGAGGGATGCAGGGGCACGGGGATGATGCAGTCAGGGCGCTCGCCGCCTGCGGCCAGATAATCGGCGAGCAGTTCCGCCAGCAACCTGCCGGTGGGCAGATCTCCATCGAACTTGAAGCGCTGGATCAGTTTATCCAGCGGGTAGGCGTAGCTGAGGGGGCTCTTGGCTTCGTCCCAGGCGGGCAATGACTTCAGGCAATTGCCGCAGAGCTGTTCCTCCGCATCCGGTGGTAAAGGTGCCGCGCAGCGGGGGCAGGGGCGGCGATTCCAGGGCAGCTCCTCGAAACAGGCGGCGCAGAGGTCCAATCCCCTGGCGCCCGGCTCGCCACAGAGCAGGCAGGAGGGTGGATAAAATGCCTTGATTGCCCATCGGTATAACATCTGAAAATATTCTCATACTTTCTGCTTCTTTTTCCTGGCTGCCCGCTGAGCGAGCGCCGCGGTGTTGGCCGCCACCGCGGCGCGGATCAGCTGCTTGAAGGCGGTCGCGTCGATCTTCTCCCCTATGCGCAAGTCGATGGCGCGCCGCACGTTGCCTTCCAGGCCGGAAGTGAAGAGCTTCTTCGGATCTTTGAGGGATGCTCCACGGGCGAAGGTGAGTTTCACCACCTGCTTGTAGGATTCCCCGGTGCAGACGATGCCGTCATGGGACCATACCGGCACGCCCCACTTCCACTCCTCCTGGATGTCCGGGTCGGCAGCGTGGATGAGCTCGCGCAGATGGGCGAGGGTCTTGCCTCGCCAATCCCCCAGCGCTTCGATCAGCTTGCTGATGTTCGCTGAAGCAGTCTTGCTGTCCACAGGACTCGTCGCTTTCATGTTCGCTCCATGCTGCGTTGCGTCGGCCGGCCTTATGCCGGCAACCCAGCCAGGACCTGCTCTAGGGCGGCGATGAACTTCGGCCAGCCTTGCTTGGCGCCGTTGTAGAAGGCCTGCTGCTGCTTGTCCGTCCCGAAGCCCGATTGCTCCATGCGCAGCTGGGTCCCATTGCCCTTCGGAGTGAGGGTCCAGGTCACGACGCTGCCGAGACCGTAGGCTCCCCAGGTGTAGGACAGGGTCTTGTGCGGCTCGACTTCCATGACCTGGCAGTCCACGGAGCCCCAGTCCGCGGTGAACTTGAACTTGTGGTCCATGATGGGCTTGAAATCGCTCTTCATGAGCCACTCTTCGATCAGGTGCGGTTGCGTGAGCGCGCGCCAGATCTTCTCAGGCGGGAAGGGGATCTCCCGTTCGACGACGATAGAGAGGGTTTCGATCGCAGGTTTGCTCATTGGTCAATCCTCTTGAGTAGATCTTCGAGTCGATCGAAGCGTTCTTGCCAAAAGGCGCTGTAGAAGGTCATCCAATCCAGGAGCGGCTCCAAGCCGCGGGGCTGGGCGCTGTAATGGGTCTCGCGGCCCGCGCGCCGGTCGCGCACCAGGCCGGCGAGCTTGAGCACGCCGAGGTGTTTGGACACCGCCGGCTGGGAGACGCCCGCGTGGTCGGTCAGCACGTGCACGGTCTGTTCGCCCTCGCGGCACAGGCGCTCGAAGATGGCCCGGCGGGTCGGGTCGGCGAGGGTCTTGAGGACGGCGTCGGGTGAGGTGCGCATGGGAAAATCATAACCGTACGGTTATGAATTTGTCAAGCATCTCGTAACTGATTGTTCTGTCTATGTGTTTATGTATTCAGTCGGCGAGCGGCCGACCAGTCGCCTGAAGTCATTGATGAAGTGCGCCTGATCGTAATAGCCCAGATCCTGAGCCAGGGACGCCCATCCCGCCCGGGTCTCATCGCCCAAATGCGCGAGGGCTTCGTATACCCGGTAGCGCTTGATGATCCAGCGAGGGCTCGCGCCGATGTAGCGGCGGAACATGCGCTGGAGCGCCCGGTCCTGGATGCCGCAGCGTTCGATCACATGCTCCACCCGGGTGATGTCCGGATCGTTCGCGATCGTCTCCACTGCACTGCATGCCTGCTCCACCACCGGATCAGGTGGAGGCAGGTGAGCGCGCAGGAACCGTGACGCCAATGCGACCATCTCCTGGTCCCCGGTGCAGCAGGACACCTCTACTTCCGTCTCTTTGGCGTCTGCGAACAGCTGCTCCGCCGGGAAGGACGTGTCAGTGATGGAACTCACCGGTTTCTGCAAGAAGGGATAGAACGCGCCGGGACGGAATTTCACGCCGACCACACAGTCCTTGCCCTTGAGTTCGCGCACGAAGCGCTGCTGCTGCACGCCGAATATGCGCGAGCGGCCGCGGACGAAGGCGAGATGGACGCAAGGATGGGGCAACACTTCCCGCGTCTGGGATGCATCCCCCAGCAGGTCCCAGCTCTCGATCCAGAAATGCTGCACCCAATGAGCCAGGTTGCCGGATGGGGCGTAGCGCACATGTCGGTAGGTGCCGGGGAAGGGGGAATGCCGCAATACGCCGCAGCCTTGCCCGAAGGCGAGGCGGCTCTTGGCGCTGTCATCGAGATGTCGGGTTTTTCCAATCATCCGGGCGTGCTTTGGATTTCAATTGCAGGCTTCATCACCATCTACTGGGCATCTTCTCGCCATGAAAACAGCATACCTGATTGCCTTGATCTGCTCCGTGAGCTGCGTCCTGAGCGCCGGGGTATCTGCGGACCCGAGCGGTAGCGGACAAAACCTCGATACGGTCCGCCAGAAATTCGCAGCCTTCAACCGCCACGATGCCGCTGCCATCCAGGACATCTACGCCACCGACGCGGTCCTGCACAGCCCGGATTATCCGGCCTTGACCGGCAACGCGAAGATCGCCGATACCTACCGTGGCATCTTCGCGGGAGTCCCCGATGCCGTGGACGAGGTCCAAAATCTCGATGCGGTGGGAGACAGGGTGTACGCGCAGTTCATCCTGATCGGCCACTTCCAGGGTGCCGCAGACAAGCCGCTCAACGTGCGGATCATGTCTATCTATACGGTTAAGGACGGTCACATCACCGAGGACGAGACCTATTACGACCGGAAGGCGCCGTAAGGTCCGCTGAAGACGCTATCGGCCAAGGGGTACATAGAAAAGTCTTAAAAAGACCGGCCCGAAGGCCGGTCTTAAAGGACTTACTTTCCTCGTCTTGGTTTGTCGTCATGTTCGACGACGGTTGTGCTCTTGTGAGTCTTGGCATACTGCTTTGTGACGTAATGGCCAGTGATAGCACTTCTGGCCCGCGTCCCTTCATCTTTTCTTGGATTCCTCTTAGTCATAGAAGTTCCTTAGGGGATATTTGCTCCCCGGATTACCGATATGCTGATAGTGAGTTATAATAATGATGCTTGTTACAGGTATTGCTTCCTGCACACAGGCAACGTTACTAGCCTTAAAAGGCCCGTTAGGGCCAGAAACCCCAGAGATGCTTAAAAGGGCGCTCCGGGGTTTCTGCTTTGTGGGGGCTGCCTAATCAGCCAGCGGCATTAACTTCATTTCTGACTCTCCTATTTCTTGAGTTGCCATCCGCGATTCCCATCGGGCATTTTGACGCGGATAACTTGGTTGGCTTTTTTCAAAGACAAAAGCGCGAAATTAGTCACGCGCCGGGGACTCCGTGTACCAAATTGATAGCCACTCTTGGCGACGAATTCGGCGAGTTCTCCGAGGGTGTATGGCTTGCCATCGGCAAGACCTTCTTTGATAACTAGTGTCAAAACAGTGCCCGATATGGCACCACTGAGCGCGTCCAGAGTTTGGGTAATAGACTGGGACGTTGGGGACGCGAGGAATCGCTTGCCTTCAGCTTCCAGCATCTTCTTCAGCTGATCACGCTGGACATGGAGAAGGGCGAGTTTGGCCGTCGCCGCATTAATCTCGTTGACGACGATATTCAGGCGTTCTTCCAGGTCAGGTCTTATGTCGCGCATTGAATGGTCCTAGTCCACCAATGGATACTAATCATAATGGATTATGGCTACAATGCAAGTATTGGTCAGAGGCATAAGCCGATTACTCCGAAGCCTATAAAGGCAGGGGTGGGCACCCCCCCCCTGACCTAGTCGAGGCAGCGGTAGTGCGCTTAAACGGGCTAGTTGTAAACTTAGTGGCCATTCTCAAGTTGACGGTTACCACTTAAACTGCGGGTTCCCCAAGGCCTGCAGCCCATCCGAGGTCCTCCATGTCCGCAGTGATGCCCCCCGATGTTCGCCATGATTGGACCCTCGCCGAAGTGCGGGCGCTGTTCGCGCTGCCCTTCAACGACCTGCTGTTCCGGGCCCAAGCGGTGCACCGCCGCCACTTCGATCCCAACGCGGTGCAGGTCTCCACGCTGCTCTCCATCAAGACCGGTGCCTGCCCCGAGGATTGTGCTTACTGTCCCCAGAGCGCCCGCTACGACACCGGCCTCAAAGCCGAGAAGCTCATGTGCGTGGACGACGTGGTGGCCAAAGCCAGGATCGCCCGGGAAGCCGGCGCCACGCGCTTCTGCATGGGCGCCGCTTACCGTTCGCCGAAGGACAAGGATCTGGACCAGATCATCGGCATGATCCAGGGCGTGCGGGATCTTGGCATGGAGACCTGCGCCACATTGGGCATGCTCACGCCAGCCCAGGCCCAGAAGCTCGCGGACGCGGGGCTCGACTACTACAACCACAACATCGACACCTCGGCGGAGTACTACAAGGACATCATCTCGACGCGCACCTTTGAAGACCGGCTCGACACCCTCAAGAACGTGCGCGACGCAGGCATGCACGTGTGCTGCGGCGGCATCGTGGGCATGGGCGAGCAAAAAGATGACCGCGCCAAGATGCTGCACACGCTCGCCACGCTGCCGGAGCACCCGGAGAGCGTGCCCATCAACCAGCTGGTGCAGGTGGAAGGCACGCCCCTGGCGGGCGGCGAGACCATCGATCCCTTCGACTTCATCCGCGTGATCGCCGTGGCGCGCATCCTCATGCCCAAGGCCCACGTGCGTCTGTCCGCGGGCAGGAGCGAGATGCACGACGAGATGCAGGCCCTGGCATTCTTCGCCGGTGCCAACTCCATCTTCTACGGTGAGAAGCTGCTCACCACCGGCAACCCTGACATGGAGAAGGACCGGCAGCTCTTCGCGCGGCTCGGCATCCATGCCGAAGCCCTGGTGGAACGGCCCGGCACGGCGCATCTGGACATCACGGCCGAGGCCCATGACGAACACCGCGCGACTTGACGCGCTGCTCAAGCCCGAACTCGACGCGCTCAAGGAAAAGTCTCTCTACAGGTTGCGGCGGGTGCTGGAGGGCCCCCAGGGCCCGGAGATAACGCTGCAGGGTAAGCGGTATCTCAACTTCTCCAGCAACGACTATCTGGGACTCGCAGCCCATCCGGCCCTCGCGGAAGCAGCGCGGTGCGGTCTCGCGGAATACGGCACCGGCAGCGGTGCCGCCCATCTCGTCACCGGCCACAGCCGCGCCCATCACGCTTTCGAAGAAGAGCTGGCGGCCTTCACTGGCCGGCCCCGGGCACTGCTCTTCTCCAGCGGTTACATGGCGAATCTTGGCGTGGCCTCGGCGCTCCTGAAGCGTGGCGACCGGGTCCTGGAAGACCGCCTCAACCACGCATCGCTGCTGGACGCAGGCCTTCTGTCAGGCGCGCGCTTCGCGCGCTACGTCCACGCCGACGTGGCCGATCTCAAGACCCATCTCGATGCAGCGGATTCCAAGATCCTGGTCATGACCGACGGTGTATTCAGCATGGATGGCGACATCGCGCCTCTACCGGAATTGGCGCGAGCGACGGAAGCCGCCGGCGCCTTCCTGATGGTGGACGATGCCCACGGCTTCGGAGTCTTGGGTGCCAACGGGCGCGGCAGCCTGGAGCATCACGGCGTAGGTTCAGATGAAGTGCCAGTGCTCATGGGCACCCTCGGCAAGGCCTGCGGCGGCTTCGGCGCCTTCGTGGCCGGGAGTGAGGCCCTGATCGAGACCCTGATCCAGTCGGCCCGTACTTATATATATACGACCGCCACTCCGCCGGCCTTGGCGGAAGCAGGACGGGCAGCCCTGAAGCTGTTGCAGACCGATGCCTGGCGCCGGGAGCACCTGCAAGCGCTCATCGCCCGGTTCCGCGCGGGCGCCGCTGAGCGCGGGCTCAAACTCATGCCCTCGGAGACCGCCATCCAGCCCTTGCTGGTGGGGGAGAGCGCCGATGCTCTCAAGCTCGCGGAAGCGCTGAAGGCACAAGGCATCCTGGCCATAGCCATCCGTCCGCCCACGGTGCCGGCGGGTACGGCTCGCTTACGCATCACGCTCACCGCCGCCCACACAGAAGCACAGGTGGATCGCCTCTTGGATGCCTTGCGCAAGGCCACGAAGCACTGATGGCTGCGACTCTATATATAGAGACTCAAGGTACCGGCCCGGACCTGGTGCTCTTGCACGGCTGGGGGCTGCATGGCGGCGTGTGGGACACGCTGCTGCCGCGGCTCATTCCCCATTTCCGCGTGAGCCGGGTGGATCTGCCTGGCCATGGTCAGAGCCGCAGCACGCCCATGACCGCAGAGTTGCGGGATGTGGCCCAGCAAGTGCTGGCTTCGGTGCCCGCGAACGCCACGTGGCTGGGTTGGTCTCTCGGTGGTTTGATAGCGCTGCGTGCCGCCTTGGATGCACCAGAGAAGATCCGCGCTCTGGTCTTGGCCAGCACCACGCCTAAGTTCGTCACGGGGCCGGATTGGCCCATGGCCATGCTGCCGGAGCAGTTGCAGGAATTCGCGACCGGCTTGCAGGGAGATTATCGGGAGACCCTGCTGCGTTTCCTCTCCCTGCAGGTGCAGGGCGATACAGCAGCGCGGGCTTCCTTGCGTCAACTCCGCGAGGCGCTCTTCAGTCGGGGCGAACCGGATACCGCTTCCTTGGCTGCGGGTCTGGAGTTGCTGCGGGTGAGCGATCTGCGCCACGAACTCAAGACCATCGCCATGCCTGCGCTGGTGATCGCCGGTGGTTATGACCGGCTCACGCCTCCAGCCGCAGGGGAAGCCTTGGCAAGGTGCATCTTCGGCGCACGCTATACGCGCATAGACAAGAGCGCCCACGCGCCTTTCCTCTCTCATGCACATGAATTCGCCGCCTCCCTGACAGCATTCATGGAGGGCCTGGATGCAGGCCGACACGAGATGCGGGGAGCGGTGTCGTGAACGTGAGGGATGAATTCAGTCTGGACAGCAAACAAGTCCGCAGGGCTTTCGACCGGGCGGCCCGGGATTACGATGCGGCTGCGGTGTTGCAGCGGGAAGTGGGCGAGCGCTTGCTGGAGCGCCTGGAGCTCACCACCGTGGTGCCGGCGCGGGTGCTGGACGTGGGCTGCGGCACTGGTCGCCCGACCCGCGCGCTGGTGGAGCGTTATCCCCGCGCCCAGGTGCTGGGGGCGGATATCGCACCCAACATGCTCAAGGAAGCGCGCCGCCGGCCCTGGTATCTGCCCTGGAAGAAGACTGCCGGCTTCATCTGCGCCGAGGCGGCGGCACTGCCCCTCGCCGCCATGAGTTGCGACATCCTTTACGCCAGCCTGGTCTTGCAGTGGTGCGAAGACCTGGACAGCACCTTGCTGGAGTGGCGGCGTCTGCTGAGACCCCACGGCCTACTGCTGTTCAGCACGCTCGGGCCCGACACCCTGAAGGAACTGCGTGCCGCATGGAGCGAGGTGGACGGTTTCAACCACGTGAACCGTTTCCTGGACATGCACGACATCGGCGACGCGCTCATCCGTGCGGGTTTCGTGGAACCGGTCATGGACGTGGAGCAGGTCACACTGACCTACCCGGATGTAAACGGCCTGATGCGTGACTTGAAACGCATCGGCGCTCACAACGTCACCGCCGGTCGGGGCCGTGGGCTCACGGGGCGCCGCCGTCTCACTGCCTTCGCCGATGCGTATGAAAGATGGCGGCGGGACGGGCGTCTGCCGGCTACTTATGAAGTGGTGTATGGCACCGCTTGGGCGCCCAAGTTCATGCCCACGGCGGCTCTATATAGAGGAGAGACACCTTGAGAGGGTTCTTCATCACTGGCACCGATACCGGCATAGGCAAGACCCGGGTCACAGCGGGCCTGCTGAAAGCTTTCGCTCGTGCCGGCAGGAAGACCGTGGGCATGAAGCCCATCGCCAGCGGTGCAGTGATGAGCAGGGAAGGTCTGCGCAACGATGACGCCCTCGCCCTGCAGGCTGCGGCCAGCGAGAAGCGTGCCTATGAATTGGTGAACCCGTACTGCTTCGCGCCGGCGGTGGCGCCCCATCTCGCGGCCATGGAAGCGGGCGTGGAGATCGATCTGGAAACCATCACCGCCGCCTATACGGAACTCTGTAAAGGTGCCGACACGGTCCTGGTGGAGGGAGTCGGCGGCTGGCAGGTGCCGCTCTCGGCCAGTCTGGAGTTGCCGGACCTCGTCCGGGAACTGGATCTGCCGGTGATCCTGGTGGTGGGCCTGCGCTTGGGCTGCCTGAACCATGCATCGCTCACCGCCCGGGCGATCCGCGCCGATGGCCTGGAACTCGCCGGCTGGGTGGCGAACGCCATCGACCCCGCTTTCGAGCGGCCCGAGGCCAACGTCGCGACCCTGGAGGCGGAGCTGCATGCGCCGCTCCTGGCCCGCCTGCCCCATGCACCGACGGCGTCGGTGAAGGCGGTGGCGGAAGCGCTCTCGGAGGCGTGCACGCGCCTCGCCTGAGTGGCGAGAAAAAGCGCAAAACTCCGGGGAAAACTAAGGGTTATGCCGCGGCTCCGTTGCGCCCCGCGGGGGCCATGCGGTAGCATACGCCGCCAGAATTTTTCGCCGCGGGCGCCACTTCCGAAGGCGGATTCAGGCCGGGGAAGCCTGTAAGAATACGTGCGCTTGGGGCCCCCACCGGAGCCTCAAGCGCAGGACTGAAAACGGCGCCATGACCTGACCGCGGCCACGCGGCAAGACAGCCAGCAGGAGTGACGATCGCATGGTCTTCCACACAATCAAGAGAGCGGCACGCATCGCCTTGGGGCTAGCCCTCGCGCTCGCAGCCGGTACCGCCCGCGCCATGGATATCAACATGCCGGAAGGCGTGACACCCACGAGCCATGAGGTCTATGACCTGCACATGATGGTGTTCTACGTGTGCTGCGGCATCGGCATCGTGGTGTTCGGCGTGATGATCATCGCCATCGTCCGCTTCCGCAAAGCGGCTGGCGCCAAGCCCGCCCAGTTCCATGAGAGCACCGCCCTCGAGATCGCCTGGACCATCGTACCGGTCATCATATTGGTGGCCATGACCATCCCCGCCGCCAAGGTGCTGGTACGCATGGCCGATACCAGCGACCCGCAGATGAGCATCAAGATCGTCGGCTACCAGTGGAAGTGGGAGTACGACTACCTGCAGGACGGCTTCAGTTTCTTCAGCATGCTCGCCAAGGACAGCGACCAGGCGAGCCAGCTGCGTTCCGGCATAGATCCCGCGACGGTACCCAACTATCTGCGCGACGTGGACCATCCGCTGGTGGTGCCCACTGGTGAGAAGATCCGCCTGCTCATCACCTCCGATGACGTGATCCACTCCTGGTGGATGCCCGACTTCGGCGGCAAGACCGATGCCAACCCCGGTTTCATCAACCAGGAATGGATCAAGGTGGAAGAGCCCGGCGTCTATCGCGGCGCCTGCGCCGAACTCTGCGGCCGCTGGCATGGCTTCATGCCCATCGTGGTGGTGGCCAAGACCCCGGCCGACTACCAGGCCTGGGTGAAGGCCATGAAGGCCGCCAACGGCAAGTACGTGAGCCCCTATGACGGCTCCCTGGAAGACAACGGCAGCCCGGTGGCCTTCGAGCAGACGACCTACGGCAGCCTCATGGCTCCGCAGGTGGTCGCGACCACTGCGCCGAAAGCGGGGCAGCCCGCCGCCGCCGCGGCTCCTCCGGCACAGGCCCCGGCTGCACCGGCAGCCGCTTGGGACATGCAGACCGCCATGGCCCGCGGCAAGCAGGTCTATGACCAGAATTGCGCCAGTTGCCACATGCCTGACGGCAAGGGCAACCCGGCGCTGGGCGCCAAGGCCATCGCCGGCGGCGAGATCCCCAACGGCCCGTTGGCCGCGCATATCGCCTTGGTGCTGAAGGGCAAGGGCATCATGCCCGCCTGGGGCACCATGCTGAGCGACCTCGATTTGGCTGCCGTCATCACTTATGAGCGCAATGCCTTCGGCAATCACAAGGGCGACCTCGTGAAACCCGAAGACATCAAAGCCGCACGCTAAAACGGATCCGGAGAGCACGCACATGGCACACGACAATCACGGCGATCATCCGAGCGGCATCTGGCGCTGGATCACCACCACTAACCACAAAGACATCGGCACCCTGTACCTGTGCTTCAGCCTGCTGATGTTCTTCATCGGCGGCAGCTTCGCCATGGTGATCCGCGCCGAGTTGTTCAAGCCCGGCATGCAGCTCGTGGACCCGGTGGTCTTCAACCAGATGACCACGCTGCACGCGCTGGTCATGATCTTCGGCGCCATCATGCCGGCCTTCGTGGGACTCGCGAACTGGATGATCCCGATGATGATCGGCGCGCCCGACATGGCGCTGCCGCGCATGAACAACTGGAGCTTCTGGATCCTGCCGTTCGCCTTCCTGCTCCTGCTCGGCACGCTGTTCATGCCGGGCGGCGCCCCGGCCGGTGGCTGGACCATGTATCCGCCGCTGATGCTGCAGACCGGCACCGCCTTCCCGTTCGTGATCTTCGCGATACACATGATGGGCATCTCGTCGGTGATGGGCGCGATCAACGTGATCGCCACCATCCTCAACCTGCGCGCCCCCAAGATGTCGCTGCTCAAGATGCCGATGTTCGTGTGGACCTGGCTGATCACCGCCTACCTGCTGATCGCGGTGATGCCGGTGCTGGCGGGTGCCGTGACCATGCTGCTCACCGACAAGTATTTCGGCACCAGCTTCTTCAACGCCGCGGGTGGCGGCGACCCGGTGATGTTCCAGCACATCTTCTGGTTCTTCGGGCATCCCGAGGTCTATATCATGATCCTGCCGGCCTTCGGCATCGTCTCGGAGATCATCCCGACCTTCTCGCGCAAGCCGCTGTTCGGCTATGAGTCCATGGTGTACGCCGTGGCTTCCATCGCGTTCCTCTCGTTCATCGTGTGGGCGCACCACATGTTCACGGTCGGCATGCCGCTGGCCGGCGACCTGTTCTTCATGTTCACCACCATGCTGATCGCGGTGCCGACCGGCGTGAAGGTGTTCAACTGGACGGCCACCCTGTGGCGCGGCTCCCTCAGCTTCGAGACGCCCATGCTGTTCGCGCTGGCGTTCCTGTTCCTGTTCACCATCGGCGGCTTCTCCGGCGTGATGTGTGCCATCGTGCCGGCCGACTTCCAGTACCAGGACAGCTACTTCGTGGTAGCGCACTTCCATTATGTGCTGGTGACGGGTGCCGCCTTCGCCATCATGGGCGCGGTGTACTACTGGCTGCCCAAGTGGACCGGCCACATGTACAACGAGAAGATGGGCAAGTTCCATTTCTGGATGAGCGCCATCTGGGTGAACGTGCTGTTCTTCCCGCAGCATTTCCTGGGATTGGCCGGCATGCCGCGCCGCATCCCGGACTATCCCGTGCAGTTCACCGATCTCAACATGCTGTCGTCCATCGGCGGTTTCATGTTCGGCTTGTCGCAGCTGATCTTCCTGTACAACGTCATCAGTTGTATCCGCGGCGGCGAGAAGGCGCCGGCGAAGGTGTGGGAAGGCGCCAAGGGCCTGGAGTGGACCCTGCCTTCACCGCCGCCGTACCACAGTTTCGAGACTCCGCCGACCGCGGTGTGGGCGCACCCGTACCAGGATGATTGAGCGGACGACTTAAGGTGACCGCTGCCATGGCCGAGACCAGAGAGGACGAGATCCTGGCGAAGAACCGCCGGCGTGCGTTGCGCACGGTGGTGCTGTTGGGCCTGGTGGCCCTGGCGTTCTACGTGGGCATCTTCCTGATCGTGAGCTGGCGGCATCCTTGAAGATGGAAAAGTCGGCGCCGCAGAAGAGACGCCACCAGCGACTGGTGCTGGGGCTGGTGCTGATGTTCGCGGGCATGTTCGCCTTCGGCTTCGCGTTGGTGCCCTTGTACAAGGTGGTGTGCAGGCTGACGGGACTGAACGGCACCGGAGTGGAGACGGCGTCGGAGGCTTACGCCGGCGAGGTGGACCCGAACCGCACCGTGACGGTGCAGTTCCTGGCCACGGTGAACAGCAAGCTGCCGTTCGCCTTCCGTCCGGATACGGGCCAGATGCAGGTGCATCTGGGTGAGCTGTATGGCAACACGTTCTTCGCCGACAACGACAGCGGCGCGGACGTGACCGCCCAAGCGGTGGCGACTTACGCGCCGGGCGAAGCGGCGAAGTACGTGCACAAGACGCAGTGTTTCTGTTTCACGCAGGAGACGTTCGGTCCGCATGAGTCGCGGCACATGCCGGTCAGGTTCTACCTGGATCCGGCCATGCCTAAGGACATCACGACCGTGACCATCTCCTACACTTATTTCAACGTGACCCCGGGCCGGAGCTCGGGGGCCTGAGAAGGTCAGGACATCTCTTAAAGAGGATGTGAACATGTCAGCCCATGCGAACAGCGACCGTTACTACATACCGCACGGCAGCCATTGGCCGATCGTCGGCTCCATAGGCCTGTTCACCACGCTCTCGGCTGCGGCCCTGTGGCTGGAAGATGTGTCCATCGGCCGCTACATCTTCCCGATAGGCATCTGCATCATCCTGTTCATGATGTTCGGCTGGTTCGGCACCGTGATCCGCGAGAGCGAGAGTGGCACCTACAACGAGCAGGTGGACCGCTCCTTCCGCTGGGGCATGACCTGGTTCATCTTTTCAGAGGTGATGTTCTTCGCCGCGTTCTTCGGCGCGCTGTTCTACGCGCGCACCTTCTCGCTGCCCTGGCTGGGCGGTGAGGGCAAGCATCTCTTCACCAACCTGCTGCTGTGGCACAGCTACGAACCGGATTGGCCCACCAACGGCCCCGGCGGGGTCGGCGGCACCTTTAAGGCCATGGAGGCCTTAGGCATACCGGCGATCAACACCGCCATCCTGCTCACCAGCGGCCTCACCGTGACCATCGCCCACTGGGGCCTGAAGGGCGGCGACCGCAAGAAGCTCTGCCTGTTCCTGCTGTTCACCATCATCCTGGGCTTCACCTTCGTGGGACTGCAGGCCCACGAGTACCACGATGCCTACACCAAGCAGAACCTGACGCTCGGCACCGGCATCTACGGCTCGACCTTCTTCATGCTCACGGGCTTCCACGGCCTGCACGTGACCATCGGCGCCATCATGCTGACGGTGATCCTGTTCCGCTCGCTCAAGGGGCACTTCAAGCCTGATCACCACTTCGCCTTCGAGGCGGTGTCCTGGTACTGGCACTTCGTGGACGTGGTGTGGCTGGGCCTGTATATCTTCGTCTACTGGCTCTAAAAATTGATCTTTTGCCCGCTGGCAGTGTTGCACTTCGGACTCGCAGTCGGTCACGTACATCAAGAGTACGCTCCCTCCTGCTCGCCTCGTGCGCCTAGCCAGCGGCCAAAATCTCTAATTTTTAGCGGATCGCGAGACAGAGATTACCGATAACAGAAGCGCCGCTATAGCGGCGCTTCTTGTTTAAGGATGCATGCCGTTGGGCTTGATGAGACCGGTCAGATAAGCGATGAGCAGCAGCAAGAACAGCAGCAGCGAGAGGCCGATGCGTATGCTGAGCGCCTTGACGTTACGGGTGGAGTTGCTGCGGTCCTTGACCATGAAGTACATGCCCGAGAACAGGCTGGCGAGGATAGCGACGAGGACCAGGACGATGATGATGCGTGGCAGCATGGGTTTCTTCCCCGTTGGAGCGGGGCACGGTAGCACTTCGCCGTGATCCCAGGCAAATGGCGCTTCCGTCCCGGGTTCTGGCCGACGCTGGCCATGCTCATCCTGTGCGCCCTGTTCCTGCGCCTCGGTGTCTGGCAGTGGCAACGGGCCGAATACAAACGCGGTTTGTTGGCCGCCTATGCCGCCCAGGCCGCACGTCCGCCGGTCTCCCTCAATACCCTGCTGCAGGATTCCACCCTGGAGAGTCTCCCGTCCTACCTCAAGGTGAAGGTGGACGGCAGTTATGACGGCACGCGGCAGATCCTGCTGGAAGACATGACCCACGAAGGCGAGGTGGGCTACGAAGTGCTGACGCCCTTCGAACTCCAGGGCGGCGCGATCCTGCTGGTGGATCGGGGCTGGTCGCGGGCGACGCCCGCCGGAGCGGCTCCCGATATCAGCATCACGGACGGTCCGCGCCAACTCCAGGGCATGCTGGGCACGCTGCCGGTGCCGGGCCTGCGACTCGGCAAATCTGCGCCGCCCGCTGCGGGCTGGCCCAAGACCCTGTTCTATCCCCAGAGCCATGATCTGGAAGAGCTCTACGGCGAGAAGCTGATGGTGCCCATCCTGCGCTTGGACGGTGCGGAACCCGATGGTTATGTGCGGGAATACAGCCCGGATGTGGGGCTGCCGCCGGAGCGGCATCTCGGCTATGCCTTCCAGTGGGTGGCCATGGCCATCGCGGTGTTCGCCGTGTGGCTGGTGGTGAACCTGCGCCGGGGACGCAGACCGACCGAAGGAAAATCATGAACCGGGCCGCCCTGAAGTCCAACCGCCGTACCTTGCTGTTGCTGCTCCTGGTGTTCCTGGCGCCGGCCGTGGGTTCCTGGTTGCTGTACGCCAACGTGGGGCATCTGCATCTCAGCACCACCAACAAGGGCGAGTTCGTGCAGCCGCCCCGGCTGCTGGATGGCGCTGGGCTCGGATTACCCCAGGATTACTTCGCCCATCATCTGACGCTGGTGTATGTCAGCGGCGCGCAATGCAGCGCCGATTGCGGTCGTGCATTGGAAGTTATGCGGGGTACACGGCTGGCGCTGGGGGAGCAGACGGCGCAGGTGCAGCGCCTGTATCTCTCCCAGGGCATCCTGGCCGCGGATATCACCCAGAGTGACCCAACGCTCACGGGGCGCGACATCCATGGGGCAGCCGCACTCACCGGTTTCGACGGCGCCGACGCGCCCAAGTACATCTATCTCGTGGACCAGCACGGCTATGTGGTGCTGCGTTACGCACTCACCCAGGATCCCAAGTTCATCCTCCAGGATTTACGCCACCTGCTCGGTGCCGGCGAAGGTTAATGTCAAAAGCTGCTCGGCAACTGCTCCCTGCGTTGCTCTACCGCCTACATCCCTGTAGGCGTACGCTCGGCGCCTTCGCTTTTGACCAGGGATGGTCTTATGCCGTGGAGGGCAGGATGCCCGAGAACGGCCGCGACGCTTTTGACACGGCTTTTTGAGAATATGCAGAAAAAATACTTTTTCTATATAGCCGTGTTCGCGGCTGCGCTGGCCTTCGGGGTGGTGATGCTGGGGGCTTATGTGCGTCTCTCTCAGGCGGGGCTCGGTTGCCCGGACTGGCCCGGCTGCTACGGCCACATCGTGGTACCTACGGCGCAGCAGGCAGCGAGCGCAGATGCCGCCCGTCCCCTCGAAGCTGCGCGTGCCTGGAAGGAGATGATCCACCGCTATTTCGCCGGCAGTCTCGCGACGCTTATCCTACTGTTGGCAGTCATAGCATGGGTGAGACGCAAAGAACCTGGCCAGCCGCTGTTGCTACCGACACTCTTGCTTGGCCTCGTGATCTTCCAAGCCTTGCTCGGCATGTGGACCGTGACGCTCTTGCTCTTCCCGCCGGTGGTCATGGGCCACTTGCTGGGCGGCCTCGCCACTTTCGCGCTGTTGGCGCTCCTGGTGTTGCAGAGCGGCGGGTTCTTGCGAAACGCTGCGTCGGCCACGGACGGGATGCGCCGGCTCGCGGCCCTCGGGCTCGCGGTACTCATCTGCCAGATCGCCCTCGGTGGCTGGGTGAGCAGCAACTACGCGGCCATCGCTTGCCCCGATTTCCCCACCTGCCAGGGCGCCTGGTGGCCGGCCATGGATATGCACAATGCCTTCAGCTGGCATGGTCTCGGTCCTGACTATCAGGGCGGCATCCTGGACAATCCGGCGCGGATAGCCATCCACGTGATGCATCGCTTAGGTGCCCTCACCACTTTCCTGGTGTTGGGCGGCACGGCACTCTTGTTCCTGCTCAAGGGCAGGAACCGCGCCCTCAAGGGCGTGGGGCTCCTGGTGCTGGCGCTCCTGTGCTTGCAGGTCGTCCTCGGCATCAGTCTCGTGGAATTCGGTTGGCCGTTGGCTCTAGCCGATCTGCATAGCGGCGTGGCGGCGCTCTTGCTGGCGGCGACTGTTACTCTTAACTGGGCAGCCTGGTCGGGGACGACTGCAGAGAACATCGGATAAGGAGCGAACTTGAGCGAAGCGAAAGCCACTTGGAGGGATTTCTACGAACTGGGCAAGCCCCGGGTCGTCGCCCTCATCGTGTTCACCGCCGTGGTGGGCATGTTCCTGGCGGTGCCCGGCATGCCGCCCTGGGACAAGCTACTGTTCGGTACCCTCGGCATCGGACTCGCGGCATCCGCCGCCGCCGCCGTGAACCATCTCCTGGATCAACGGGTGGATGCTGTCATGTTCCGCACCCGCCATCGGCCCCTGCCCACGGGGCAGGTGACCGAGCGCCAGGTGCTCTTGTTCGCCTTGAGCCTTGCCATGATCTCCATGATCATGCTCACGTCCCTGGTGAACACCCTCACGGCGGTGCTCACCTTCTGCTCCCTCATCGGCTACGCCATCGTCTATACGGTGTTCCTGAAGCGTGCCACGCCCCAGAACATCGTCATCGGCGGTGCCGCCGGCGCCGCGCCGCCGCTCTTGGGCTGGACCGCGGTCACGGGCGAGGCCCACGCGGGTGCCTTCCTCTTGTTCCTCATCATCTTCGTGTGGACGCCGCCGCATTTCTGGGCGCTGGCTATCCACCGGCGGGAGGATTACGCCAAGGTGGGCATCCCCATGCTGCCCGTGACCCACGGCGTGGCTTACACCAAGCTGCAGATCCTGCTCTACACCCTGCTGCTCCTGGCGGTGAGCGTGCTGCCCTTCGTCATCGGCATGAGCGGCGTGCTCTATCTCGTGGCGGCCCTGATCCTGGGCCTGGGGTTCCTGTGGTATGCCGTGCAGCTATACCGCACGGATGATGAAAGCTTGCCCATGCGCACCTTCAGTTATTCCATCTGGTATCTCTCCCTCCTGTTCGCGGCCTTGCTGCTCGACCACTATGCGGCGCGACTGATCGCGTCTATATAATCTCCCCGTCAGGTCCCAAGCGGACCTTGAGGGTCGCGGATGATCTCCAGAGAAATACTCGCGGGTAGCGATGGGATACGGGAGGCCTACCAGCGAAGGAGGAGATCGCGCCGCCCCACGGCACCTTCTACTTGCAGCGGCCGCTGCCGGCCAGCATCGCGCCTGGCCGCACCCTGACCCAGACGGATGTGGAGGGGCTCAAGGGGCTCTTGCTGACACGGGATGGGTGGATCAAGCAATACCAGCATCGCGAACTGGAGTTAGGGAGAGAACGCGCATCCGTCGGGGCTTATGCCGGCAGTTTGCTCGGAAAACTAAGCCGCCGCATCGTGGGGCGGATCAAGCGGCTGTTTACATGAGACGATTGGTAAGTTGGGAAAATGTGATCTGTCCGTTGAGACAATCGAAGAGCGATTGCAATAATATATTAAGTCAAGACTTGAGCTGCCCCCGATTCCACGGACAGGTTGTTAAGGCATCTTAACCGGCGGTGCGGCTGTCACAAAAAATTCATAATTCCGCGCGCTTATGCTTCTTTTCCCGGTTCACCTCCTCATGCCCCCCGGCTGCCACGACCAGTGCGGATAGAGGTCAAATCTTGAATTAATAGGTAGCCTCTGCGCATCGGATATCCCGGCGCCTGGTATCAGCTTATGAATCGGGTCATTAGTTTAGATATCTAATAAAAAGCCCGGCATTGCCGGGCTTTTTATTTCAGGCCTCTGGACAAACTTTAAGCCATCGCTGTCTTCAACTTCCGGATGGCGTTGTTCTCCAACTGCCGGATACGCTCGGCAGAGACCTTGTACTGGTCCGCCAGCTCCTGCAGCGTGGCTTTCTCCTCGTCCAGCCAGCGGCGCTGGAGGATGTGGCGGCTGCGGTCGTCCAGGCCCGTGAGGGCGTGTTCCAGCTTGGCTTCGCTGCGGGCTTGGTAGTCTTCCTGCTCGATGGTCTTGGCCGGGTCCGCTTCCACATCCGCGAGGTAAGTGATGGGCGCCACGGTGGCGCTGTCTTCATCCTCGCTCTCAGGGGTGAGATCGAAGCCGATATCCTTGCCCGCGAGGCGCGACTCCATCTCCAGGACTTCTTCGGGCGTGACGCCCAGGTCTTTGGCGATGGCTTCTACTTCGGCACGGTTCATCCAGCCCAAGCGCTTCTTGGACTTGCGCAGGTTGAAGAACAGCTTGCGCTGGGCCTTGGTGGTGGCGACCTTCACGATGCGCCAGTTCTTGAGGATGTACTCGTGCATCTCGGCCTTGATCCAGTGCACGGCGAAGGAGACGAGGCGCACGCCCACACCCGGGTCGAAGCGCTTCACGGCTTTCATGAGGCCGATGTTGCCTTCCTGGACCAGATCGCCCAAGGGCAGGCCATAGCCCATGTAACCCCGGGCCACGTGCACCACGAAACGCAGGTGGTGCAGCACCAGCTGACGGGCCGCCTCCAGGTCCTGCTCGTCGTGGAAGCGCAGGGCGAGTTCACGCTCCTGTTCGGCGCTTAGCACCGGGATAGCGTGCACCGCCTGCACATAGGCATCCAGGCTGCCGACCGGGCTGACAGCCAGGTCGCGGCGCAGGGGGACTAACGCAGTAGTGGTGTTCACGGGGCTTCTCCTTTTCATGGCCAGCATTTTAGCACTCGGTCGATTAGAGTGCTAATACCCTGAAAAGTTCCACCGAAAAAGCAGCGCTAAGCCCTTGTTTGAAAAGGGCCTATTCAGGTCGGTTCGATAGCTCTTAGATGCCGGGCTACGGCCAACCAGGAGCCCGCCCAGCCGAGCAGAGCCCCGCCCCCGAGCAAGGCCAAGGCGCCCCCAAAGCCCAGTCCCTGGAGCGTAAAGGCGCTGCCATAGAGGCTCGCCATATGGCCCACGGGACCTTCCATGAGGGTCACGGCCATCTCTACCAGGATGCAGGCCAACACTCCGCCCGTGAGGCCGTACCAAGCCCCGTGGTAGAGGAAGGGGCGGCGGATGAAGCCATCGGTGGCCCCCAGGAGCTTGCTCACTTCGATCTCGATGCGCCGCCCGCCGATCTCAAGGCGGATGGTGTTGCCCACCACCAGGACCACCGCCAGTGCCAGCAGCCCGGCCAGGATGCTGGTGACGCGCTTCACGATATCCAGGATGGCAGCGAGCCGCTTCAGCCACTGCAGGTCCAGCCGCACCTGGTCCACGTTGGGCAGGGTCGCGAGGGCGTGCTCCAGGGCGGCGGCGCCTTCGGGACTGCTGTCCGTGGGATGGATCACCAGCACTGCCGGGATGGGGTTCTTGTCCAATACCGCGAGGGCATCGCTGAACCCTGAGAGCTGCTTGAACTCTGCGAGCGCTTCATCGGCACTGATGTACTGCACGTCGCTCACGCCATCCATGGCCCGGATTTTGTCCGCGAGCGCCCGGGCATCCGCGTCGTTCACGGAGGTCTTGAGGTAGAGGGAGATGCGCGCCGCGCCTTCCCAGGAGCCGCTCAAGTTTTGTGCGTTGCCGATGAGAAGCTGCATGGCAGCGGGCAGCGAGAGGGAGATGCCGATGACCGCAGCGGTCATGAGACTGGTGCCGGCGTTGCGATAGAGCCTGCCCAAGCTCGTGACCGCCACCCGTGCGTGATCCTTGAGCCAGGCATTGAAGCGCCCGCCCCTGCGATCGCTGCCGGCGTCCGCGCCCCGGGGCGTGCGATCTTTATTAGGAGTGGCCATGGGGCTCCTCCGATTCCGCTAGGCGGCCTCCCTTGAGATGCAACACGCGAGGCGCGAACTGCTGCACCAGCCCGCGGTCATGGCTCGCGATCAAGAGCGTCGTCCCCACTTGATTGAGGCGCTTGAAGAGCTGCATCACTTCGAGAGAGAGTTCCGGGTCCAGGTTGCCCGTGGGCTCGTCCGCGATGAGGATGGGCGGCCGATACACCACCGCCCGGGCGATGCCGACGCGCTGCTGTTCGCCGGTGGAGAGGGTCACCGGCAGGGCCTTCTCCTTGTGGAGCAGGTTCACGAGATCCAGCGACGCCCGCACCCGCTTGGCGATCTCCTGGGTATCGGTACCGGCGATGACGAGAGGCAGAGCCACGTTGTCGAACACCGTGCGGTCGTTCAGCAGCCGATGGTCCTGGAACACCATGCCGATCTGGCGGCGGTAATAGGGGAGCTGTCCACGGCGCACGCCGGCCAGGTTCTGGCCGTTCACCACCAGTTGCCCGCGGCTGGGCCGCTCCATCAGGGCCACCAGCTTCAGGAGAGTGCTCTTGCCGGCGCCGGAAGGCCCCGTGAGGAACACCATCTCGCCCCGCTGCACTTCGAAGCTGATACCGGCGAGGGCTTCGTTGCCGCCCTCGTAGCGCTTGCCGACTTCGGAGAACGAGATCATGGGGTATTCTCGCCGCCCGTGAGGGCCGCTGCATAGGCCTCAGCGTCGAAGCCTTCCAGGTCGCCACCGGCTTCGCCGGTGCCTATGAACCGCACCGGGATGCGGAAGCGCTCGGCGGCCGCCACCAGGATGCCGCCCTTGGCGCTGCCATCCAGCTTGGTGATCACGAGGCCCGTGACCCCTACCGCCGCGTGGAATTCCTCTATCTGGCGCAGCGCATTCTGGCCGGTGCCGGCATCCAGCACCAAGAGGCGTTCATGGGGTGCTGCGGAGTCGAGTTTGCCCAGCACCCGGACGATCTTCTTCAGCTCCTGCATGAGGGGTTCCCGGGTATGCAGGCGCCCGGCGGTATCTACCAAGAGCACATCGCTTCCTCGGGCCTTGGCCGCGGCGTAAGCATCATGAGCCACGGCCGCGGGGTCCGCGCCCGGGCCTTGGGCGATCACCGGCACCCCGTGGCGCTCACCCCAGGCCTGGAGTTGCTCCACGGCGGCAGCACGGAAGGTGTCTGCTGCCGCCAGCATCACATTCTTGCCTTCAGCTTTGAAGCGCTGGGCGAGCTTGCCGAGGGTCGTGGTCTTGCCCACGCCGTTCACACCCAGCGCCAGGAGCACATAAGGCTTCACGCCTTGCGGCAGCACGAGAGGTTGGGCGACCGGTTTCAGTATGGCCGTGAGGCTCGCCGTGAGCGCGGCGCGCAGTGCGTCGCCGTCTTTGATGTGCTCCGCCTGCTTGCGCAGCTCGTCGATTATGCGGGTGGTGGCTTCCACTCCCAGGTCCGCCATGAGTAGCTGCGCTTCCAGTTCTTCCAGGAGGGCTTCGTCAACCCGGCCGGCCGCGAACAGCGCCGGCAGCTTGAGGCGGCCACGCAGTCTGGCGAGGAATCCGGTAGTGGGGGTGGGCTGGTTCACGGGTAGTGGAGAGGAGTCATGGGCTTGCGGGCAGGTTAGCGCAGGGCTTTCCGGGGCACAAGAAAAAAGGGCGGCCTTGCGGCCGCCCTGTTAAATCAAGCTGGATGAGCTTATTTCTTGAGAGTAGTGGAGAGATAGGTATTGCTTGTGACCACCGTCGCGGGTGTAGACGCAAGGATCGAACCAAACAGTTGCACCATCTCCGTTTGCATCTCCGTTGTCACGGCGGCGTAGGCCGCCATATCTGTAGTGGATGCACCGGTGGGTGCAGCTGGGCTGAGGAACGAGCCGTGGTCACCGGAGGTGAACTGCGCCAGGGTCGGCGCGCGCACCGCGATGGCGTTCGGACCCAGGGTGCTCACCGGGGTGGTGATGCCCATCTCTGCGATAAGAGCATCGGTGGCGCTGTTCGGCACCACCAGATCGGACGGTGAGCCGGCATCGAAGCCGCCCACCACCTCGAGCATATGGATCAGGTGGCCGCCGGCGGCGGCTGCCGCGTAGTTGGCCGGATCACCGTCTTCCACCACCGCCTGGGCTTCCGAATAGAAGTCGTAATAGGACTGGGTGCCCTTCACAAGACCGTTCGCCGCCAGCTGACCATCGATGATGGGTTCGAACTCAGCCGAGTTGCGCAGCAGCTCCGCGATATGACCACCCGGATTGGCGACGATGGCCCCCAGGATCTTGGGCGAGGTGGCGGTCAACTGTGCAGCAGCACTGTCCGCGCCCAGGAAGGTGGTGCCTACGATACCGCCCAGGGAGTGGCCCACGAAGAACACCGCCGAACTGTTGAAGCTGTTGGTGACGGCGCCTATCGGATGCAGGTTGGGCAGGTTCGCCACCAGGTTGATCAGGTCCGCGGCACCTTGACGCAGGTTGTCGCGGGATGTGATGGTGTTGTTCAGGTTGATGAACCAGGCGCCGGAGGAGTCGATCGTGCCATCCGGGCCGGAAGCGAGCGTGGTGTTGTTCTCCAGGTCCATGTCGAAGGTGCGTTCGCTGACCGGCAAAGTCAGGGCCGCCGCCACCGCCGTGCCCGCGAACAACTGGTTCTTATAGAACGGATCGGTCTTGTCGGTGATGCCGTGCAGGGGCAGATCGATGGCAATCACCGCTATGCAGGCTCTGGCAGAGAGGCCGCTGGCCATGGCGAGCATGTCCTCGCGATTGCGGGTAATGCCGTGCTGGAAGATAGCGACCGGCCAGCCACCGCCCGGCATGGTGCCGCCGCAGACGCTGCCTGCATTGGGGATGGCCACCAATACCGGGATGATGTTCTGCGTGACCGTGGCCTTGGGCACGAAGCTGGTCGCGTCGGTGGCGCTGATGGCCGTGTCGCCGCCCTTGGCGTTCTTCCAGAAGTCCGTCAGTGCCGCGGTCGGATTGGTGGCGCTCGGCACCGTCAAGTAATAAGGCAGGGCCAGGTCGCCAGCGTACACATCCGTGTCCGTGCTACCGAGGACGGCCGCACAGGCGGCGGTATTAGGCAGCTGCTTGGACAGTACCAGGACGTCGCACACGGTTTTGCCGGTGGTGAAGATACCGGTGCCGGAAGCCGGCTGGGAAGGGGGCGACGTGATGGCTGCGACCGCGAGTTCAGCCAGGCTGATGTTCAGGTACGCGGTGCTGAAGCTGAAGGTGACCGCGACCTTGTCGGGCGTCAAGCCCGCGCCGGCGGCTACCGCCAGCTGACCGAGGCTGAACTCAGCCACGGGGAACAGGGGGTCGGTGGCGGCCATGGCGATCTTGGCCGGATTGCCACCGGCGAGGACGGCTGGGGTATCCGCGGTCACGATGGTGGAGAAGTCGCTGCTCGGGCTCACGGTGGCGCCCGTCGAGTCCTTCACGCCCTTGGTGACGATCACCAGGTAAGTGGAAGGAGTCGCCACATGGGTACTCGGGTTCACGGTGCTGGGGTCAAGGGGATGCAACGGCTTGATGGTGACGACCTCGCCACCGGAGTCGATACCGGGCGACAGCTCGACGCTGTAATCCGTACCCGGCACCAGCGGCTTGGTGAAGCCGGTGACAGCCTTGGTGCTGGGGTCACTGGTGACCTTGAGTACGATGATGTTGGCCGGCGTGAGGGTGGTCTTGTTCACCGGCTGGGTGAAATAGATGCTGATGTCAGACTGGGTGCCGAAGCCGTCCAGGTGGTTCAGCTGGAGCAGCGGCCCATTCTGGGCCACCGTCGCGGAGCCGGGGATGTTTAAGGTCCCGGTGGTGCTGCCGTTGAAATACAGGTCATTGGGGAACGGCATGATGCCGCCCAGGGGCACGAAGCGCGCCTGGAAGCCTGAGTTCGGGTTCGAATCTCCGGAACCGCTGGTGCCTGATACGCAGGCGGCGAGCGGGGTGAAGAGCACCAGGAGAGCGGCAACACGACGATTTATCATTGATTTTTACTCCCAAAATTACCGGGTTAGGGTACGCTGCCGCCCCGGGGGCTGGCAAGCGAAGCGCCGCCCAAAACGCCCGCAGGATGACCCATGATCAAGTACAACCCCGGGCGGGGTTATCAGAACGAGTTCCGCATCATCGCAGGTGCATGGCGGCGGCGGAAGCTGTCTTTCCCGCCCCTGCCCGGCATCCGGCCTTCGCCCGACCGGGTGAGGGAGACCCTGTTCAACTGGTTGCAGGACCACATGGCCGGCGCCCGTTGCCTGGATCTCTTCACCGGCAGCGGTGCGTTGGGGCTGGAAGCCCTCTCCCGGAGCGCGGCCGAGGTGGTGTTCGTGGATCGGGAACGCGCGGCGCTGGATGCCGTGAGCGGCCATCTCGCGACGCTCAAAGCGCAAGGTGGGACGGTGGTGCAGGCGGATGCGCTCGTCTGGCTTGCGGCACCGGCCGCGCCTTTCGACATCGTGTTCCTGGACCCGCCCTTCGATGCGGGACTCCTGCCCAAGACATGCACGCTGTTGGAAGAGGGCGGCTGGCTGAAACCGTCCACCTACATCTATATGGAGTATCCGGCGGAGCACCCGCCGGAAGCGCCGGCTCATTGGAGCCTGTGGCGCGAGAGCCGTGCCGGTCGCGTGGGCTTCCGGCTCATGCAGATCCAGGCGACCCAGACCGCGGTTTGATGCCCGGCGGGAAGCCCGGTATAAAGGTCCGTGCACTGGAGATATCCATGGCCAGCATCCTGTATCCCGGTACTTTCGACCCCATCACCAACGGCCACGCCGATATCGTGCGGCGCGCGGCACGCATATTCGACAAGGTGGTGTTGGCCATCGCCGCTAATCCCGGCAAGGCACCGGCCTTCCCCCTGGAGCTGCGCGTCAAGCTCGCCCGGGAAGTACTGAAGGACCTGCACAACGTCGAGGTCACGGGCTTCACGGAGCTGACTGTCGAGTTCGCCCGCAAGCACAAGCTGCAAGCGGTGTTGCGCGGCCTACGCGCCGTGTCGGATTTCGAGTTCGAGTTCCAGATGGCCGCCATGAACCGGCATCTCGGACCGGAAGTGGAGACCATCTTCATGACCCCGGCGGAGCAGTTCACCTTCATCTCCTCCAGCCTGGTGCGCGAGATCGCGATCCTGGGCGGAGACGTGTCCCAGTTCGTGCATCCCGCGGTGCAGGCGGAATTGAAAAAGCTCAAGCGCTGACCAGTCCATGTCTCTCAAGATCATCGATACCTGCATCAACTGCGACGTGTGCGAGCCCGAGTGCCCGAACCATGCCATCTCCCAGGGTCCGGAGATCTACGAGATAGACCCGGACCTCTGCACCGAGTGCGTGGGCCATTTCGACAAGCCCCAGTGCCAGCAGGTGTGCCCCGTGGATTGCATCCCCCTGGATCCTGAGCACGAAGAGACCCAGGAAGAATTGATGGCTAAGTACCTGCATATCACCGGCAAGACCTGATCATCTGAGTATCACCATGAAACTACGCGCTTCGCCCCTTCTTCTTTTCCTGGTAGCTCTACCGGCTTTCGCGGCTGCGCCCAAGCCGCCGCAAGCGGCCATCGCCAGTGCCCATCCTCTCGCCACTGCGGCAGGCATGCAGGTGCTCAAGGAAGGTGGCAATGCCTTCGACGCCGCCATCGCCGTGAGCACGGCGCTTGCGGTGGTGGAGCCCTATAGCTCCGGTCTCGGCGGCGGCGGTTATTACCTGCTGCACGTAGCGAGCGACGGGCATGACGTGATGGTGGACGGGCGCGAGACCGCGCCCGCAGCCGCGAGCCACGACATGTACCTGGACAAGTCCGGTGAACTCAAGACCTCTTCGGTGCGCCGCGGCGCCCTCTCGGCCGGCATCCCCGGCACGCCGGCGGCCCTGGCGGACCTGGCGAAATACGGGCGTCTCAGCCTGGCCCAGGATCTGGCGCCGGCCATCGCGCTGGCGCGGGACGGGTTCAAGGTGGATAAGCGCTTCGCCGCCATCACCGATGAGACCACCGGCACCCTCACCCAGCTCTGCAAACCCGACTGCCCCTTCCTGGTGGACGGCCATGCGCCGGAGGCCGGCAGCACGCTGAAGCAACCGGCCCTGGCGGCGACGCTGGAACTCATCGCCGCCAAGGGCGCGGCCGGGTTCTATGCCGGCGAGGTGGCTCAGGAGATGGTGGACGCGGTGCGTGCCGTGGGTGGCATCTGGACCCTGGACGATCTGAAGGGCTACCACATCATCGAGCGCGCACCCATCAGCGGCGATTACCACGGCTATCACATCGTCACCGCGGCACCGTCCGCTTCCGGCGGCGTGGTGCTCCTGGAGACCCTGAATATCCTCTCGGCTTATCCGCTGGACACCCTGGATAGCGCCAGCCGCGCACATCTCGTCATCGAAGCCTGGCGCCGCGCTTACCGGGACCGCAACCAGTATCTGGGCGATCCGGATTTCGTGAAGATGCCGCTCGCGCGGCTCTTGAGCCCCGACTACGCCGCCAGACTGCGTGGCGGCATCAGTGCCGATAAGGCGACGCCCAGCAGCACGCTGGCGCCGGTGGTGAAGCAGGGCGAAGGCGTGGACACCACCCATTTCTCCATCCTGGACAAAGACGGCAACATGGTGGCCGCGACCCAGACCATCAACTTCCGCTATGGCTCCGGCATCCTCGGCGGCAAGAGCGGTGTGATATTGAACGACGAGATGGATGACTTCTCCGCCAAGCCCGGCGAGGCCAACGGCTTCGGGCTCGTGCAAGGTGAGGCCAACGCGGTAGCGCCGGGCAAACGGCCCCTGTCCAGCATGACGCCGACCTTCGTGGAAGGTCCGCGCGGCGTGGCCATCGTCGGTACGCCGGGCGGTAGCCGCATCACCACCATGGTGACCTTGGCGGTGTTGGACTTCATTGCCGGCGGTTCGGCGGACCACATGACGGCGCTGCTGCGCTATCACCAGCAGTACCTGCCGGACGACGTGAGCTATGAGCCGGGCGCCTTCACCGATGCGGAGCTACAAGCCCTCGCGAAGATGGGCTACTCACTGAGGCAGGTGGAACGGCCCTACGGCGACATGAACGTAGTGGTGTGGGATTACAAGACCGGCAAGGTCGAGGCCGCCACGGATCCGCGGGATAAAGACGCGCTCGTGGATTTCTGAGACTCCGATCGGCACAAAGCAAAAGCCCCTCTCCGTCAGGAGAGGGGCTTTTTTCATCTCTCGATCACTGTGCGGCGTATTCCAGTTGCAGGAACAGCGAGCGGCCAGCGGTGTTGTAGCCGTCGGCAGTCTGATAGCGGGCGTCGAACAGGTTCTCGAAGCGCAGCAGCAGCCCGAAGCCCTCGCCCAGTTCACGGTGCAGGCTCACGCTCGTGAGTACATAGCCCGCATCGGTCACCGGCGCGCCGGTGTTGAAGTCCACATCGCTGCGCTGCCCGGTGAAGAGCAGGTTCAGGCTGGCGCTGGTCAGGTCGTCATGCCAGCTGAGGTTGCTGGTGAGGCTGCGTTTGGCCCGGCGCAGGAGCGTGGTATTGGTGACCAGATCCTGCGGGTCCTGGAAGATCAGATCGTTGCGCCAATCCCAGGAGGCGAGGCTCAGCACATGGCTGAACTCGATGCCCTTCACCCGGGCGCGATCCACGTTCTCGTTCTCGCCGGCGAACGGGTTGCTCACGGTCGGCATGGGCTGGAACACGATCAGATCATCGAGGTCGTTGCGGAACACGCTCACGCTGAGTTCCTGGGTATCGGTCAGCTTGCGGCGGACCCCTAGCTCCAGGTTCTGGGAAGTCTCGGGCTGGAGGTTCGGGTTACCGTCGAAGCCGAAGCGTTCTGTCGCGGTGGGGGCACGGAAGGCGGTGCCGGCGCCGGCGGTGAGCTTGGTCAAGGCATCCAGATCGTAGCCGTAGTCCACGTTCCAGGTGAGATGGTTGCCGAACTCCTGATCGTGGGTGTCGCGACCCGCCAGCACCAGCCGCTGGCTGCCGAAGTCCAGGTCGTCCTCCGCGTATAGCGCGTTCACCCGATGGGTCTCGTCATACAGGCTGCCGAAGGACTCGGTCGCCGTGTGGTCCGACTCGGTATAGAGGCCCGCGGTGAGCAACTGGATATCACTCAAGGCGAAGTCGTTCTGCCAGTCGAGGGCGGTGCGTTGGGTGTGCACGTGATCCGGTGCCGGCGGAAAGTTGAAGGTGTCCACCTGGTTCTGGTCCGTCTCATCCTGCATGTGGCTCAGGGTGAGATCGCTGCGCCAAGCCTGCAGCGGATGGAAGACGGCGCCGAGGCTCGTGGTCTGGTCCTGGAAGTCCTCGTCGAAGGGGATCAGACCGAAGGGCGGGTTGGAGTCGAAGCCGGTGTATTGGGTGTAGCCCTTGCTCTGCCAGTGCTTGAGGGAGAGGTCCAGGCCGCCGAGCTGCGTGTAGCCGTCCAGGGTGAGGGTGCGGTCGTGGTTGCCGCTGTCGAAGCTGGTGCCCGCCACCGCCGGGAAGCCGTCGGTGTGGAAATCGTCGGCGCTGATGCCGAGGCCACTGTCACCCTGACCGTAGGAGAAGTTGCCGCCATCGTCATAGGTGCCGTAACGGCCTGCGCCCAGGTGCGCACCGTATCGCAGGCCTTGCGCCGCCTTCTTGGTGATGATGTTGATGACGCCGCCGATGGCGTCCGAGCCGTACAGCGAGGCGCGCGGGCCTTTCACGATCTCGATACGTTCGATGTCGCTCAAACGGATGTTCTGCAGCGCCGAGCCGAAGCCGTTGTCCGGGTTGATCCGGACCCCGTCGATCATCACGAGGGTGTGGGTGCTGTTGGTGCCGCGCAGGAACAGCGAGGCGGGCTGGCCGGCGCCGCCGTTGGCGGCCATGTCGAAGCCGGCGTATCGGCGCAACACCGCCGCCACGTCCTGGCCTTGAGCCAGTTGCAGTTGCTCGCGGCCGATGACGATCACCGGTGCCACTTCCTGGTCCGCGATCAACGGGGTACGGGTGGCAGTGACCGAGACGTCGCCCAGGTTGTAAGTGTCGTCCGCGAACGCGGATGACGAGAGACCGAAGAGCAGCGCCGCGGCGCCTCCCAGGTATGACAGCTTAAGCATGAGATTCTCCCAGCACAGCACGCCCGCTGTGCGCAAACGGTTGAGACACCGGTCGCGGGGGGAGGCTGACGCGAGGGAGCGATGGACGCGGCCCGCGCGCATCGCCCACCGCAATGCCGGAACATGGAACCTGGTGGTTCCTGCATCCAGACCGGTCTCCGGGCTCGCGAGTGGGATGACTCCCTGGTCCGCCGCCTTCCCACGCATCGAGATGCGCAGTGGCTACTGGTGGACCTTGCTCGCCTACCGTTGCGGGGGCAGCGCCGGAATTATCCTAAATCGAGGATTCACCGGCTTCCCGAGTGTCTGCCGCGAGGCAGACGCCTGAAGGCGGCTGCACTGTATGCAGCCCTTACTGAAGTGTCAAGCGTGGCGCAAAAAAGAAGCCCCGCTTACCCGGGGCTTCTTTAAGCCATCTATCGGGTCTTAACTGGCGTCGAAGGCGCTGCCGTTCTGGATGTTCTCCGCCACTTTCTTGGCGATGGCGTCGGCCTGTTTTTCGGCGGTGGCGTAGTCCTTGGAGTTGTTCACCACCACGATGATCTTGTAGCCGCTCTCGAAGGCGTGCAACTGCACCGAGAGGGAATCCAGCGCCGGGGTGATATCCAGGTAGAACGCGCCCGGGCCGTAGCTGTCGGCCGGGTGTGTGACCACGGGTTTGATGTTGCCCTTGTAGGCGCCCTTGTTGGTCTCCAGATCCGAGGCCAGATCCGCCTGCTGGTCCTTGATCTTGTCGGCGCTCTGCATCTCCACCAAACCGTAGGTGTTGTTGTTCGCGTCGTTGTAGGCGCAGATGCTGCGGGGCGCGTCGGCACCCGACATCCTGTTGGCGGTGAGGGTCTGGCCGAGGATGGCGCTGGCATCGGCGGCGCTCACCGCGAGGCAGGACTCCAGGATCTTCTTGGCATTGGGATCGGGCTGCTGCGTGCAGGCGGACAAGAGTGCCAGGGCGAGCAAGGAGAGGGAAACGGGAAGACGGATCATCGTGCGTACCTCATGGTCCTGCGGGGATGGATTGTCACAAACGCGTCCGCATAGGGGCGGCGGCTTCAGGGGCGCAAAGGATACCGCATCGGAACCCGGCAGGCATCATCCCGCCAGGAACGCGCGGCCGCCCTCCCAGGGCAGGACCCGCACCGGCACGTGGTACAGCCGCGAGAGCTTCTCGGGGGTGAGCATCTCCTCCGCTGTGCCGTGGGCCGCCTCGCCGTCGCCGTACAGCATGAGGATGCGGTTGCAGAAGCGCGCCGCCAGGTTGATGTCGTGCAGGCTCATTAGCACGCCGCGCTGTTCATGGGCCGCAAGCCGCTGTAGCTGGCCCAGGAGTGCCAGTTGGTGGTGCAGATCCAGCTGTCCGGCCGGTTCATCAAGCAGGAACACCTGAGGGTCCTGGCTGAGCACGGTGGCGAGGTCCAGCCGCCGCCGCTCGCCCCCTGAGAGCGCTGTCTGGGCGCGTTGTTCCAGGCCCTCCAGCCCCACGGACTTGAGGGCGCGACGCGCGATGGCCACGTCCGTGTGGGATTCCCAGCGCCAGAAATCCAGATGCGGGTGCCGGCCGATGAGCGCCGTCTCCAGCACCGTGGCGGGCAGGCTGTCTTCCGGCTGCTGCATCAGGAGCCCCAGGCGCCGCGCCACGTGGCGGCGCGGTTGGGATGAGATGGGCTCCCCGTCCAGGAGCACGGTACCGGCTTCGAGCGCGCGCAAACCCGCGAGGCTGTGCAAGAGCGTGGTCTTGCCGACGCCGTTGGCGCCGAGCAGCCCCACGCAATCGCCGGGCCCGATAGCGAGATCGAAATCGCGGCACACCTGCTTGTCGGCGATGCGTACCGCGAGACCACGGGCTTCCAGGAGTGCCGCGCTCACAGCGGGCCTCGTGCGCGGTTGAGGAGATACAGGAACAGCGGCACGCCGATGGCCGCGGTCACCACACCCACCGGCAGCTGGCGCGGCTCGGCCACAGTGCGTGCCAGGGTATCGGCGAGCATCAAGAGGCAACCGCCCAGCAGCACCGCGCCCGGCAGCAAGCGTCGGTGATCACCGCCCACGGCCATGCGGAACATATGCGGCACCACGAGCCCCACGAAACCGATGGCGCCTGCTTCCGTCACGGCAGCGGCGGTGAACAGCGAGGCACTTATATATATCGCGATGGACAGGGGCCGCACCGCGATGCCGAGGGCTTCGGCCAAAGTCTCGCCGCGCGCCAACACGTTGAGATGCCGGGCGAAGGGTAGCCAGGCCGCGAGGCCGATGAGGAGCGCCAGGAGCGCGGTCACGCCTGCCGGCTGATAGGAGAAATCCCCCATGAGCCAGAACAGCATGCTGTGCAGGCTGGCGTCGCTGCCGAGCACCAGCATCAGGCTGATGGCCGCACCCCAGCCGGCTGCCACCGCGATGCCCGTGAGCAGGAGGCGGGTCGGCGTCCAGCCGCCGCGGCCGTGGGCCAGGGCGAACACGATGAGGGTGGAGAGGAGTGCGCCGGCGAAGGCGCCGCTGTTCACCCACAGACCGGCCAACCCGAGGAGCAGCGCGCCGAGCGCGCCCACCGCCGCGCCGCCGGATACGCCGAGGATGTAGGGATCCGCCAGCGGGTTACGCAGGAGCACCTGCATGAGCGTACCGGCCAATGCCAGGAGACCGCCGACTGCGAAAGCGTTCACGGTGCGCGGCAAGCGCAGATCCATGATCACCGTGTGGGTCATGGCATCGCCGCCGCCGGTGAGCGCAGCCCATACACTGTGCAGGGGGATAGCGGCGCTGCCGATGGACAAGGACAGGAAGAAAGCCGCCACGGTCAGCAGCAGCAAGAGCGGAAGCCAGAGCGCGAGAGGCGGACGCTGCTGCATGCTCAGGCGCTTTCCCTGCGAGCGTCAGCGGGAGCCGCTTCCTTGTGCAGCTGCAGGGTGGGCCAGTTCCGCTCTCGAGCGACACGGGCGAGTACTTCGTCCGGGTTCACTGCCGTCGGATGAGTGACCCGCTCCAGCAAGGGCAGGTCGTTGTGGGAATCGGAATAGAACCAGGTCTCGCCGGTGGCCAGTTGGTTCCGCTCCAGCCATTCCTCGAGCTTCGCTACCTTGCCTTCCCGGAAGCAGGGCACACCCGCCACCCGCCCGGTGAAACGTCCCTCCACCTGTTCGGGTTCCGTCGCGATGAGGTGGGGCACACCCAGTTCTGCGGCGATGGGCGCGGTGATGAAGCTGTTGGTGGCGGTGATGATCACACAGGTGTGTGACCCGTGGCGTTTGAGCAAGGTGCGGGAGCCTTCCGGTATGCGCGGCAGGATGGCTTCCTGGACGAACCGCGCACGCCAGGCTTTCAGCGCTTCGGGCGGGTTATCCCTGAGCGGCCGCAAGCCGAAGGCCAGGAACTCATGGACATCGAGCCGGCCCGCCACGTATTCGGCGTGATAGCGGGCGTTGGCTGCGGCGTACTCCACCCCGTCCACCACCCCCTCACGCACCAGGAAGCGGCCCCACAGGGAGTCGCTGTCGCCATCCAGGAGCGTGTGGTCCAGGTCGAAGAGGGCGAGTTTGACGGGCGTCATGGGGCAGTGGGCCATAGCTGCATATATATGGCGATTGTAACTCGGTGTAAGCGGCGCTTTGTCAGACGCATGGGTTTATGGAACACTCGGCCCATGGGTATCCAGGAGAATCTGACCAAAGACGCGGTGATAGACGCGGAGGGATTCCGTGCCAACGTGGGCATCATCCTGGCCCATGCGGACGGCCGCCTGTTATGGGCAAGGCGCGTGGGCCGTGCCGGCTGGCAGTTCCCCCAGGGCGGCATGCAGCCCGGCGAGAGCCCCGAGGAATCCCTGTACCGCGAACTCCACGAGGAAGTGGGGCTGAAACCGGAGCAGGTGGAGATCATGGGCAGCACCCGGGACTGGCTGCGCTACCGTCTGCCGGCACGCTACCAGCGCCACGCCAGCACGCCGCTCTGTGTGGGCCAGAAGCAGCGCTGGTTCATGCTGCGCTTCAAGGCTGAGGACGCGGCGGTACGCTTGGACGGCAGCGAGACGCCCGAGTTCGATACCTGGAGCTGGGTGGAATACTGGCGGCCGCTGGCTGAGGTGATCTTCTTCAAACGCGCCGTGTATCGCGAGGTCCTCACGGAACTGGCACCGCTGCTCTTCCCCGAAGGCGCGCCGCCCATGCCTGCGGTGCGCCGCAACGGACGCCGGCGCCGGACCTCGCGCTGATTTTTCAGTCCGCTGCTTCGGCGGCGAGTTTCTCCAGGGCTTCCCCCGTCAAGCGGTTGATCTTCCAGTCATCCAGCATGCGCGCGCCTATGCTGCGGTAGAAACCGATGGCGGGTTCGTTCCAGTCCAGCACCGCCCACTCGAAGCGGCCGCAGCCGCGCTTGAGGGTAAGCTGCGCCAGATGTGCCAGCAACTTCCGGCCGACGCCCTTGCCCCGCAATTCAGGCTTCACATACAGGTCTTCGAGGTAGATTCCCGCGCGGCCGAGGAAGGTGGAGAAGTTGTGGAAGAAGATGGCGAAGCCGGCGGGTTTGCCCTCCAGTTCCGCGATCAGGCATTCTGCCGCGGGGCGCGCACCGAACAGCGAGTCGCGGATGTCGGTCTCGGTGGCCACCACTTGGTGGGCGAGCTTCTCGTATTCCGCCAGTTCGCGGATGAAGCCGAGTATCAGCGGTATGTCGGCCGGGACGGCACTACGGATGCTAAGGGTGTCAGCGGACATGGGGGCCTCCTCGGGAGACCCCCATTATGGACGTCAATTGAATTCATATTCCAGGCGCAGGGCCAGAGTGCGGTTCGGCGCACCTTTGTTGAGGTCGAACAGCAGCGCGGTGCTGAACTCGAATTCATTGCCGCGGCTGGTCGGGATCTCGCCATAGAGCGCCGGCCCGAGCTGGCGGCTCTGGTCCGAGGGCCGATAATAGGCCTCGAAACCCGGTGCCAGCCCGGAACCGAGGTTATACGTCATGAGGTAGGCGCTGCGGAATTCGTACTTGTGTTCCGCACCGCTGCCCAGCTGCTTCTCCCAGATGAAGTTGAGGCGCTGGCGGATGTGGCCCGTCTGCTTCTCAAACAGCGGTCCGAACTCGAGCGTGCTGACATCGCCCGGTTGCGACTTGTACTCGTAGGAAGCGAGGAACCCGAAGTCGGCCCAGTATTCGCCGGCATCGGTCAGCTGGAACACGTTCTCGAACTCGTGGCCTACGTAGGTATTGGCCGAACCCGGTTGCCGCTCGTACATGCCGAGATAGACCTCCGGACGCCACCAGGAAGTGAACGCATGGGCGATGGATATCTCGTAGGCGCGTTCTCCCTGCAGCGCGGGGTCACGGTCCGTAGTCTGATGCCCACGGATCTCGACCTCGCTCTGGCCGGCGGTCACATAGGGGGAATAGATGTTGAAGTCGTCACTGGCGTGGGCAGTGAGATTGGTGAGGGCGGCCGCGGCCAGGAGCAGCGTGGCGGCCAGGTGTTTGTTATTGATGCTGGACATGGTCCTTCCCTTCTCTCGATCTCGTTTCGGGTGAACGGGGCTCTCGGGCTCCGTCCGCGTGGTCATCGGGGCATAGGTCTCACGTTTAAGAAGCGCGTGCCGGTGCGCGGCTCCGGTGATGCCTGCCTACCCAGTGCATGAGGGTGAGGATGGTGAAGAGGGTCACCACGTAGAACAGCAGCTGGATGCCTGAGGGTCGTGCGGTGTAGCCCACCATCACGTGCAGCATCTGGCCGACCAGGCTGCCCTGGCTCAGGATGCCCGAGGTATCCCACAAGCTGTTGCCGAGCGCCGGGAGCACGCCCGCCTGGTTGAGGAAGCTCGCCGCCTGGGCCGCGAGCCCGGCCGCAATCAGGAGCACCAGCCAGCCGGTGACGCTGAAGAAATGCCGCATGGGGATGCGCAGCAGGCCGAGGTACAGGCCCACACCCATTAGCACGCCTGCCACGAGGCCCACGAAGCCGCCGGCCAGCATGCTCATGCCGCTCATGCCGCCGGTGGCGAAAGCCCACAGGAACAGCACCACTTCCGAGCCTTCGCGCATGACGGCCACGAGAGTGATGATCATGAGCGCGGTCAGCGGCCGGCTGCCGCTCTGCACCGCGTAGCCCACTTCCTTGACATCGGCGGCGAGGCTGCGCCCGTGGGAACTCATCCAGATGTTGTGCCAGCCCAGCATGCCGACTGCCGCCAACAGGATGCCTGCGTTCAGGAAGGCCTGGCCGTTGCCGGAGAAGGAGTCGTTGATCACGCCGGCGAACACCGCCACCAGGGCGGCACCGGTGACACCCAGGAGGATGCCGGCGCTGACCCAGCGGCCGCGGCCGATGATGCCGCGGCTCGCGCCCAGCACGATGGCGACGATCAGCGCCGCCTCGATGACTTCACGGAATACGACGATGGCAGTGGCGAGCATGGCGGCTTACTTTGCCGCCGCCGCGACCACCACCCAGCCTTCGGAGGCCTGGTGGAAGTCGTTGAAGAAGCGATAGCGGCCCGCGTCCAGCGGTCCGATGTATACCTTCACCTGGGAGTGGGCAGGCACCACTACTTCGCGGGACAGGTCATAGCTTTCGAACTCCGCCGGCAGGTCGTCGTCGTTGCGCACCACGAGTTCCACTTTGACGCCGACGGGTACGCTGAACTCCTTGGGCTCGAAAGCCTGAGCCTTGATGTCGAGGGTGATGAGGTCGGCGGCGAAGGCGGCACCGGCCGCGACCCAGAGCAGGATGGCGGTGAGCAGGCGGACGGTATGGCGTCGCATGACGATTCCTGTTGTATGGACCCGTTCGGGGAGTTATAAATGAGATTAATTCTCATCTACGAGTCTACAAGAACTAAAAGATAATGACAATCATTCTCAATCATGTTCGATTGCCGCCGCCGGGGGAAATTATTCCCGGCCCGAATCTGGATAGGGATCTATATGAACCGGATCAACGGATTAGGCTCGGAGCGCAAGCCTGGGGTCGGAATCAGAAGGGTTTCAGCACTACCAGGAACACGATTGCCAGCAGGAACAAGGCGGGGATCTCGTTATAGAGGCGGTAGAAGCGGGAGCTGCGGTGGGCGCGCCCGGCCCGGAGATCTCGCATCAGCCTGTAGCAACCGAAGTGATAGAGGATGAGCAGGGCCACGAGGCCGAGCTTCACCTGCAGCCAGAGGGGTGCGGGCCACCACCAGCCTATGAGCAGCCACAGGCCGAAACACACTGTGCCGATGGCTCCTATGCTCATGATGCCGAACAGCCGCCGCTCCATGACCACGAAGCGCGCGCGGCCCGCCTCGTCCTCAGCTTCGGAGTGATACACGAAGAGGCGCGGCAGGTAGAACAGGCCCGCGAACCAGGTCACCATGAAGACGATGTGCAGGGCCTTGATGGAGAGCATGCGGGGCCTCGTCAAATAAGGCGCGGACAGACGACATAAGCGGCTGGATTCTAGCACCCACCTTAAAGCCCGGTAGCGCCCGCGGCACGGCCCGCGTAACATTGAGGCCGCTAAGGCGGTATCCGCCTCCAGTCCCCTTAATATATCCCCAGCCGCGCCAGCCTATGCCCCGACTCGTCGTAAAACACCATCGTCCGATGCGTACCTGGCTGATGGTGGCCGGTGCCGGTGGTGCGGTGGTACTGGTCGTGTGCCTGGCCTTCGTCTATGGCGAATACCGCTCCGGCTACGATCGCCAGGCGGCGGTGGCCCTGCAAGATGTGCTTGATCAGGCCCAGGAGGACAACACCGCACTCAAGGAGCAGATCGCGGTACTCGAGCGCGAGCGCGACGTGGATACCAGCACCAGCCAGCAGGTACAGGGCAGTCTGCAGGAATTGCAGCGCAAGCTCACGGACGTGCAGGAGGAGCTGGCTTTCTACCGGGGCATCGTGTCCCCCGCGGTCGGCGAGGAAGGGGTACGGGTGCAGAGCCTGAAGTTCGCCGGCGGCGGCGCCCCGCGGTTGTATCATTACCGTCTGGTGCTGATCCAGGTGCGCACCCGGGAACTCCGGATCTCGGGCAGCGTGGACATGCACATCTACGGCTCCCAGCAGGGCAAGCCGGTGATACTGGACACGCGCGACATCGCGCCAGGCACGAAGCCGCCCTTCGGTTTTGCCTTTCAGTACTTCCAGAGCCTGGAAGGCGATGTGTTCCTGCCCGCGGATTTCATGCCGGGACGGGTGGAAGTGTCGGTGCACGAGAACGGGCGCGACCCGGTGCAGCAGAATTTCGATTGGAGCAGCGTCAGCGAGTGATACGTGACGTGGAGCACGTCACGCTGATGCACAAAGTGCCATTATTCCTGCGAGAGGTCACATCATGTTCAGCGACGACAAGAAGCAGTCCAAGGGCCGCATCGACACCCTCATCGGGCGCAACAGCCGCCTCAAGGGCGACCTGGCTTTCAGCGGCGGCTTGCACGTGGATGGCGAGATCCACGGCAACGTCAGTGCTGAGGAGGGCACCGAGTCCGTGTTGAGCCTGAGCCAGAATGGCACTATACGCGGCGAGGTGCGGGTACCGCACATCGTCATCAACGGCCTGGTGGAAGGCGACGTACACGTCGAGAAGCGCCTGGAATTAGGGCCCGCGGCGCGCGTCAACGGCGACGTGTATTACAACCTGGTGGAGATAGCCGTGGGTGCCGCGGTCAACGGCAAGCTGGTGCACAAGCCCGCCGCCCCGGTGCTGGCCCTGAGCCACCAGCGGGGCAAGGCCCCGGCCGGCGAGGCTCCGGAAGGCAGCAAGCGCAGCTGATATACTGGATATATGGATATGCAGGCCACACCGCTCATGTTCACCGATGCCGCCGCGCGCAAGGTGAAGCAGCTCATAGCAGAGGAGGGTAACGACGCTCTCAAGCTGCGTGTGTTCGTCAGCGGCGGCGGCTGCTCAGGCTTCCAGTACGGCTTCACTTTCGATGAGAAGGTGGAGGAAGGTGATACCCAGGTGCAGAACGAGGGGGTCACGCTCTTGGTGGACCCGATGAGCTTCCAGTACCTGGCGGGCGCCGAGATCGATTACAGCGAAGGCCTGGAAGGCGCGCAGTTCGTGATCCGCAATCCGAACGCCACCACGACTTGTGGCTGTGGTTCTTCTTTCACAGTCTAATTAGCTTCTTCTTCAGTCCTACCGTCCTTGGCGCGCCAACCAGCTCGGCCATCCAGGCCTCGCATTCGGGTGGATGCGAGCCGTGCTCGCATGAAAGCACCGCCCTCACCCCTTTCATTTTCCGACAGGATAGATGGCGCCGAGTACCGTGGATTTCCCGGCGCCTGTGACGGAAGGCAGGTTACCGGGCCGTGCCTCCAGGGTCTCCCGGGCGAGCCAGGCGAAGCCCGCCGCTTCCACCCAGTCGGGATGGATGCCGAGCGCTTCCGTGCTCGCCACCGTGACTCCCGGCAGATCGGCGGCGAGCCGCGTCATGAGATGCAGGTTGTGGGCGCCGCCGCCGCACACATAGAGTTTCTTCACGGCAGGCGCTTGCTTCAGCATCGCATCCGCGATGGAGCGGGCGGTGAGTTCACTCAAGGTGGCGAGCACATCCCGGGGTGCGAGCGTGCGCCCGGCTAGCGTTGCATCCAGCCAGCTGCGTTTGAAACGCTCCGGGCCGGTGCTCTTGGGCGGCGGTGCCGCGAAGTAGCCGTCCGCCAGCAGCGCGGCCAGCAAGCCTTCGTCCACCTTGCCGCCGGCAGCGAAATCCCCGTCTTTGTCGTAGGCCGTGCCCAGATGCTCGTGGCTCCAGAGGTCCATGAGCACGTTGCCGGGGCCGGTATCGAAACCGCGCACCTCGCCAACCGGCGGCAGCAGGGTGATGTTGGCGATGCCGCCGATGTTGGCCACCACCCGCTCTTCCGCCGTGTCGGCGAAAGCCACCTTGTGGAAGGCCGGCAACAGCGGAGCGCCCTGGCCCCCTAAGGCAACGTCGCGCCGCCGGAAATCCGCCGCCACGGCGATGCCGGTGCGGGCGGCGATCACGTTGGGGTCGGCGATCTGCGTGGTGAAGGGATGCCGCGCGCGGGGCCGGTGGCGCACGGTCTGGCCGTGGCTGCCGATGGCACGCACCTGGGATGTCGCGGTGCCGGATTCTTCCAGGAGCGCCAGGGCCGCCGCCGCGAACAGCTCGCCCAGCTCTACGTCCAGGCCGCCCAACTCGTCCAGCGGGTCGCTCTTGTGCTGGCCGCGGGAGATCTGCAGCACGCGCTCGCGCACGGAGTCCGGATAGGGCGAGAAATGGGTGGCGGTGATGCGCGGTGCCGGGGTGAATTCCATGAGCACGGCGTCGATGCCGTCGGCACTGGTGCCTGAGATGAGCCCGATGAAGAGTCCGGTCATGGGCGGCTGGAAGGGATCAGTGGGCCGCGGTTTCGCTGCCGGCAGAGGCCTTGGCCGAGCTGGCGAGACGCGTGTCATCGGCATTGGTGAGCTGGGCCAGGAGGTTGCCCGAGGCCGAGGTGAAGTCGGCGAGGTACTGAGTGAGCACCGGCGCGGTGTCCGGCAGCTTCACGGTGCGCGGGTTGTGCGGCACGCCGTTGATGCGCACCTCGAAGTGCAGATGCGGGCCGGTGGCGAGGCCGGTCATGCCCACGTAACCGATGATCTGCTCCTGCTTCACGCGCATGCCGGTATGGGTGCCGCGCTTGAAGCGCGAGAGGTGGCCGTAGAGGGTGCTGTAACCGCCGCCGTGGTCGATGACCATGCATTTGCCGTAGCCGCCCTTGTAGCCTTCGAAGGCGATGCGGCCGTCGCCGGCAGCCATGATCGGCGTGCCGCTCGGTGCCGCGTAGTCCACGCCCTGGTGGGCACGACTGAAACCGAGGATCGGATGCTTGCGGTGCAGGCTGAAACCGGAGGAGATGCGGCTGTAGGAGACCGGCGCACGCATCAGGGTCTTCTTGATGCTGCGGCCGTCCGGCGTGTAGTAGCCCGTGAGCCCCGCCGGGTCGGTGTAGCGCAGCACGCGGTGCACCTTGCTGCCGTCCACGAACTCGGCGGCCAATATCGGGCCGTCGGCGATGGCCTGGCCCTGGCGGTGGATCCTCTGGTAGATCACCGTGAAGCTGTCGCCATTCTGGATGTCGTGGGCGAAATCGATGTCCCAGGCGAACAGCTGGATGAGTTCCATGGTGGTGGCGTCGCTCAAGCCCGCGCGGCTGGCGGCGTCGAACAGGGAGTTCTCGATCACACCGTGGGCGTAGGCGGTGACCACGGTGACCGGGATGTCTGTGAGCGCGGCGCTGAAGACCGCTCCCTGGCGCGTCACTTCGAGGTTATGGCCCTCGTCGTACTGCATGCGCAGGCTCTGGATATGGGCATCGGGGGTGTAGCTGACGTGGATCACGTCCCCCGGGAGGATACGTTTGAGGCGCGCTGCCGCCTGGTCCAGGTCCATGATGGCTTGGAGGTCCGCGGCGCTCAGGTTGCGGGCGGCGAAGAGGGCGGCGAGGGTGTCGCCGTTCGCCACCGTGATATTCGTGCTGGTTAGGGTCGGCGCCACAGGTGCAATGGCCGGAGCCTCTGCTAGGGTCGCGGGAGCGGTGGTGGCCGCGGCGGTGTTCAGGAGTTCGAAGGCGCCAGCGCCGCAGGTAGCTAGGACCAGGAGCAGCCAGTAACGGCGGCGTACCTGGCGCACAGCCCTTGCCCCAGCCAGGGCTGGCTTATAATCCACGTCGTTGTGGGTATGGAAATCGGTCACGGCCCGTCCTCGTCCAAAAACGCGCTAACACTAACGGTTAAGGACTTGAGGGTCAATGCCTGGTTTTCCACCTAAGTCCATGAATTAGGCGGAAATTAGCCGCTACATGACGGTAAAATCCGTTTATCGTCCAAGAATCCAGATGTTAAGGAGTGGGTTAATGCCGACGCCCGCCGAGCAACTCGCGGAACTTGCCCGCGGCGCCGACGAGATTCTGCTGGAGGCCGAGCTCAAGGCGCGCCTCCAGGAAGGCCGCCCCTTACGGGTCAAGGCCGGTTTCGACCCCACCGCCCCGGACCTGCACCTGGGACATACGGTGCTGCTTAACAAGCTGCGCCAGTTCCAGGAACTGGGCCATGAGGCGATCTTCCTGATTGGCGACTTCACCGGCATGATCGGCGACCCCACGGGCAAGAACGTCACCCGCAAGCCCCTCTCCCGGGACGAGATCGCTTCCAACGCCATCACCTATGAGGCCCAGGTCTTCAAGATCCTGGACCCCAAGAAGACCCGTATCGAGTTCAATTCCCGCTGGACCGAGAAGCTCGGGGCTGCGGGCCTGGTGCAGCTGGCCGCCCGGCATACCGTGGCGCGCATGCTGGAGCGGGATGACTTCAGTAAGCGCTACGCTGCGGGCGAGCCCATCTCCATCCACGAGTTCCTCTACCCGCTGGTGCAGGGTTATGACTCTGTCGCATTGCAGGCGGACGTGGAGCTCGGCGGCACCGACCAGAAGTTCAACCTGTTGGTAGGCCGGCAGCTGCAGGAGCAGTACGGCCAGAAGCCGCAGATCGTGCTCACCATGCCGATCCTGGAGGGCCTGGATGGGGTGCAGAAGATGTCCAAGTCTCTGGGCAACTACATCGGCATCAACGAGCCGCCGGGCGAGATGTTCGGCAAGCTCATGTCTATCTCCGACGATCTGATGTGGCGCTACTTCGAGTTGCTGAGTTTCCGCAGTCTTAACGACATCGCGCGCTTGAGACGCGAAGTGGCCGAAGGGGCCAATCCGCGCGACATCAAGTTCCAGCTGGGCGAGGAGATCGTGGCGCGCTTCCACAGCCCGGCGGGGGCCAAGGCGGCCCAGGAAGAGTTCGTGGCTCGCTTCCGTCGTGGCGAGATGCCGGAGGAGATGCCGGAGCACGAGTTCAAGGTGGAAGCCGGCGGCATCGCCTTGAGCGCGCTCCTGAAGCAGTGCGATCTCACGGCCAGCACCTCGGAAGCGAACCGCATGCTGGAGCAAGGTGGGGTGCGGGTGAACGGCGAGAAGGTCTCGGACCGGGGCCTCAAGCTCGCACCCGGCGCGGTCTATGTGCTGCAGGTGGGCAAGCGCAAGTTTGCCCGCGTGCTCTTGCTCAAAAGCAGTTAAAGGAGAGCTGCGTGAGTGATTTGCAAGGTATGAAGATCGTCCTCGGCGTGACCGGCGGCGTGGCGGCTTATAAGAGCCCTGACATCGTGCGCCGACTGCGGGAGGCCGGCGCCGAAGTGCAGGTGGTGATGACCGCCGGTGCCCAGCGCTTCATCACGCCGCTCACCTTCCAGGCGGTCTCCGCCCGCCCGGTGCGCACCGAGCTGTGGGATATGGCCGCCGAACACGCTATGGGCCATATCGAACTCGGCCGCTGGGCCGAACTCGTGCTGATCGCGCCCGCCAGCGCCGATTTCATGGCACATCTGGCCAACGGTCTTGCCGTGGACCTGCTCTCGACCCTGTGTCTCGCCACCGAGGCGCCCATCGTGTTGGCGCCGGCCATGAACTGGGCCATGTGGGGCAATGCCGCCACCCAGGAGAACGTGCGCCGCTTGCAGGCGCGCGGCATGCGCATACTCGGCCCTGTGGAGGGCGAACTGGCGGAAGGCGAGATCGGCATGGGCCGCATGCTGGAACCCGCGGACATGCTGGCGGAACTCGCTGGCGGCGCGCCCCGACTCCTGAAGGGCAAGCGTGTGCTGGTGACCGCCGGTCCCACCCGTGAGGCCATAGATCCAGTGCGCTACGTATCGAACCGCAGCTCCGGCAAGATGGGGTTCGCGGTGGCCCGCGCCGCCGCCGAGGCGGGCGCCATCGTGACGCTGGTGAGCGGACCGGTGCATCTCGTGACGCCGCGGGGCGTGCGCCGCGTGGATGTGGAGACTGCTGCCGAGATGCACGAGGCGGTGATGCAGCACATCGCCGGCACCGACATCTTCATCGCTGCCGCCGCAGTGGCGGACTATGCGCCGAAGAAGAGCGCGCCGCAGAAGATAAAGAAGAAAGGCAGCGCGAAACTCGACCTCTCCCTGCAGAAGACCCCTGACATCCTCGCGGAGGTGGCGCGCCGTCGGCAGCGTCCCTACACCGTGGGTTTCGCCGCCGAGACCGAGCAGCTGGAGAAGCACGCGCGCGAGAAGCTGGACAAGAAGCATCTCGATCTCGTGGCCGCCAACCTGGTGGGACGCGGCCGCGCTTTCGACCGGGATGACAACGCCCTCACCCTCTATTGGAAGGGCGGGGAGTTGGAATTGGGTAAGGCAGCCAAGCTCGACCTGGCGCGTCGCCTGGTGCAGCTCATCGCGGAACAGCATAAGAAGAACTGAATGCACATCGTTAAGCTCAAGATCCTCGATCCCCGCATCGGCAAAGAATTCCCGCTGCCCCAGCACGCCACCCCGGGTTCCGCTGGCATGGACCTGCGCGCCTGCCTCAAGGAGCCTCTGACGTTGGCGCCCGGCGATACAGCACTGATCCCTACAGGCATCGCCATCCACCTGGACGATCCCGGCTATGCTGCGGTGCTCTTGCCGCGCTCGGGGCTGGGCCACAAGCACGGCATCGTGCTGGGCAACCTCGTCGGGCTCATCGATTCTGACTACCAGGGCGAAGTCCTGGTGTCCTGCTGGAACCGTGGCAAAGAGAGCTTCACGGTGAAACCCGGCGAGCGCATCGCCCAGATAGTGATCCTGCCGGTGGTGCAGGCCCAGTTCGAGGTGGTGAGCGAGTTCGAGGAGAGCAGACGCGGAGCCGGCGGCTTCGGTCACTCCGGCGAGACCTGAGACTCTAGAAATCTTCGGAATAAAAATACCGCCTTAAGGCGGTATTTTGTTTCATGTCTTTTGTTTTCAACCCGTCTTGAAAGCGTCGCGAGCGAAGACAGGATGAGGCGCGCGAGGCGAGCATACCGGAGCGTACTCTTCAGTACGTGAGGATTGCGAGCCGATGCGCAACGAAGTCATGCCGAGCGCAGCAGCTTTCGAGATGGGTTGTGCAGCCGCCGGTGAGGCCGCGTTTCAGTCTGCGTGATACTTCAATCGTGTGTCGTCGAAGCCGGTGTTGCCGTGAGATGCTTGTAGCGCGCGATGTCAGCCGCGAAGTCCGCCGCCACTTCCTGCTTGTGCTGCTGCTGTTGCAGGAGCTGCTGCTGGTTGGCGACGAGCTGTGTCCTGGAATCAGCGATCTGCTTCTGCAGGGCCGGAGTCACGGGCTTGTTCTTGCTGGTGAGTTCATTGCTGCGGTCCTGCAGGTCCGCGAGCGTGGTCTGCAGCCCACCGATGGTGCCGTTGAGTACGTTGATCTGGGCATCGATGGATGAGAGCTTGCTGTCCCGGTCACGTTCCATGTCGGTTGTGGAGGTGTAGGTATCCAGCAGCACTTTGTCATGGGCCTTGCTGGCAGCATCGGCCTGGGCCTGTTGGGCGGTCTGCTGCTGGGCTGCCTGCTCGGCGGCGATCTGCTGCGGAGTCTTCTGCGCCGGCACGGTCTTCACCACATTGCCCTGGCTGTCGATCTGCTCGCTCTGCTGGGCGGCGTATTCCGGCGGGATGCTGCTGCCGTAGTGGGTGATGCCGTCCTTGTCCACCCACTTATAGAGTTTCTGCTTGTTGTCGGCGTGGGCGAGCGCGCTCACCATCAGGAGCACGGTGATCAACGAGAGGACGAGTTTGCGTGATTTCATGGCGGGTCCGCGGGCGCTGTAAGGATGGGAAAATTATAGCACCGGCGGAAAACCGGCCGGCTTCAGGCTCCATAGGCGGAACGGTAATCGCGCACCGCCGCGAGGGAGGCCTGCATGCCGCCCCGGGCGGTGAGCCAGTCCGTGAGCTCCGTGAGGCGCACGATGGCGGCCACACGCAAGCCGTGCTCCTTTTCCACTTCCTTGACGGCTGATAACGTCCCTTGGCCGCGCTCCTGCCGGTCCAGGGCGATGACGAGCCCTACGGGCTCGGCTCCGGCGGCACGGATGATGGACACCGCTTCCCGCACCGCGGTGCCGGCGGTGATCACGTCGTCCACGATCAGCACGCGGCCCTTGAGCGGTGCGCCCACGATGCTGCCGCCCTCGCCGTGGTCCTTGGCTTCCTTGCGGTTGAAGCAGTAGGGCAGGTCGCGGCCGTGGTGCTCGGCCAGCGCCGCCGCCGTCACCGTGGCGAGCGGGATGCCCTTGTAGGCGGGTCCGAACAGCATGTCGAAACCGATGCCGGAATCCCGCACCGCCTGGGCGTAGAAACGGCCGAGGGCGGCGAGCGCGGCGCCGCTGCTGAACAGGCCGGCGTTGAAGAAATACGGGCTCTTGCGCCCGGACTTGAGGGTGAATTCACCGAAGCGCAGCACGCCGCGCTCCAGGGCGAAGTCGAGGAACTGGCGCTGGTAGTCCTGCATGGCGCATCCGTGGAATGGGGACCGTCGGTTATGATACACGCTCGTCCAATGCATCGGACCTTGAAGCCATGCGCGTCATCACTCTCAACGTCAACGGCATCCGCTCCGCCTCCCGCAAAGGTGTGTTCGAGTGGCTGAAGCGGCAGAAGGCCGACGTGGTCTGCCTGCAGGAGACCAAGGCCCAGGAGGATCAGCTCACTGATCCCATGTTCCGCCCCGACGGATACCACTGCTTCTATTACGACGCCAAGAAGAAGGGCTATGCCGGTACCGCCTTGTACGCGCGACAGGAGCCGGGCAAGGTGATCCGGGGTTTCGGGGTCAAGGAGTTCGACGACGAGGGCCGTTATCTAGAAGCCCAGTTCAAGGGCCTGTCCGTCATCTCTCTGTACCTCCCTTCAGGCTCCTCGGGTCCGGAGCGCCAGGCATCCAAGGATCGTTTCCTCAAGGCCTTCATGCCTTACCTGAAGTCCCTGCACAAGAAGAAGCGTGAGTACATCCTGTGCGGCGACTGGAACATCGTCCATAAAGAGATCGACATCAAGAACTGGAAGAGCAACCAGAAGAACTCCGGCTGCCTGCCCCACGAGCGCGCCTGGTTGGACGAGCTGTACGGTCCGACAGGTTACGTGGATGCCTTCCGTGTCGTCGATCAGCGCGCCGAGCAATACACCTGGTGGTCCAACCGCGGCCAGGCCTGGGCCAAGAACGTGGGGTGGCGCATCGACTATCAAGTCGCCACACCGGGCATCGGGAGCGCAGCGAAGAAAGCCGCCATCTACAAGGACACACGCTTCTCCGATCACGCGCCGCTCATCATGGATTACGACATTTGAGAGCGACGCTGCAGCGCTGGCAGGAGGCCTTCGCTGCCTATGCCCACCCGCGGGTGCGGGCCATGCTCTTCCTGGGCTATTCCTCGGGCCTGCCGTTCACGCTGGTGCTGATGACGTTGGCTGCGCGCCTCAGGCAATCCGGCATAGATCGCAGTACCATCGGCTATTTCGCCTGGGTAGGCTTCGCCTATTCCCTCAAGTTCTTCTGGTCGCCGGTGGTGGATCGTCTGCAACTGCCGGTCATGGGCAGGCTGGGGCGACGGCGCAGCTGGATGCTCCTGTCCCAGTGCGGCGTCATCGGCGGTCTCCTGCTGATGGGCTTCGCAGACCCCGGCGTGGATCCCGTGCATATGGCCTTGCTCGCCGTAGGTACCGCCTTCTTCGCTGCCACCCAGGACATCGCCGTGGACGCCTGGCGCATTGAGGCGGTCGGCAACGAGTTGCAGGCCAGCATGGCGGCGGCTTACCAGATGGGCTATCAGGTCGCGCTCATCTGCTCCCAGGCGGGCATGTTCTGGTTCGTGAGCCTGCAAGGCTGGACCGCGGGCTACATCCTGATGGCAGCCCTAATGATCGTAGGCGTGGGGACCACGCTCTTGATCGCCGAACCTGAAGTGCATGTAGACCGCGCCACCCTCGCGCGGGAACAGCGGGTGGTGGATTTCCTGGAAGACAGCGCCCATTGGCCCGAGAGCCTGCGACAGGCGACCGCCTGGCTCATCGGTGCGGTGGTCTGCCCGTTCATGGATTTCTTCGCGCGCAATGGCTGGCGTGCGGCCTTGCCGGTGCTGCTGCTCATCGTCACCTATCGGCTCAACTACATGACCATGGGCGTGATGGCGAACCCTTTCTATCTGGATATGGGGTTCACCTTGGATCAGATCGCCGAAGTAGCCAAGCTCTACGGCGTGATCATGTCCCTGGTGGGAGCGCTCATGGGCGGCGTGCTGGTGGCGCGCTATGGTATCCCACGCATGCTGCTTGCGGGGTTGCTGCTACTCACTGCCGCCAACTTGGCCTATGCCTATATAGCGGGCATCGGACCTGGCCTCGGCGCCTTCGCGGTCGTCATCAGCCTCGATAACTTCGGCAACGGTCTGGCGGGGGCAGTGTTCATCGCCTATATGTCTTCGCTCACCAATACCGCCTATACCGCGACCCAGTACGCGCTGTTCGGCACGCTGTGGAGTTTCCCGGCGAAGGGCTTAGCGGGGTTCTCGGGGAAGATCGTGGATGCGTTGGGCTACCGTGGGTTCTTCATCTACAGTGCGCTCGTCGGCATGCCGGCGCTGCTCCTAGTCCTATGGCTTATACGCCGTCCGGCAGCTGAGCCGCCAGCGCCGGCCACGCCTGCCTAATGCAGTTTGGCCGCCGGCTTGTCCGGCCGGCCCGGTACCGCCACCGGCGAGGCGTGATGCAGGATCATGCGCCAGCCGTCCTGGGTGAGCTGGTAGACGTTGGTGGCCACGGCCGGCGGGCGCTCGCCGCTCTCGCCCGGCACGGCGATGTACTCGTGCAGCACGTGGATGGAGAGCAGGGCATCCTGGGTGCGGCTCACGTCCGCGAGCCGGAAGCGCAGGCCGCCGCTGTTGCGGAAGATCTCCATCCAGCTGGCGCGCACCGCCTGGTGGCCGCTGATGCGCGGCCCCACGGGGTGGATGCAGGCGACCACCTCGCTGTCCAGCCACACCGTCATCATGGCGTCCAGGTCGGTGTTGGCGAAGGCGGTGTAAAATGCCGCTTCCGCTTCATCGGGCGTGGAGAACATCGGCGCATCCATGTGGTCTTCAGGATGCCGAACAATAGAAGAAAGCCGCCCCCCTGCCAAGTGCGAACCGGGATAAGGGATATAGCCGTATGCCAGCAGCCACCCGCCACGTCGTATGCCGCCTGGAAGAGATAGCGGATCCGGGCACCCGTGGCTTCTCGCTCCCCGGCGCGCGCTTCCCGGATGAGTATTTCCTGGTGCATTGGTACGGCAAGGTCTATGCCTACCGCAACGTGTGCCCGCATGCGGGCCGCTTCCTGAACTTCAAGCCCGATTCGTTCCTCACCCGCGATCTCTCGCTCATCATGTGCGCCGGACATGGCGCCCTGTTCGAGCCCGACAGCGGACGTTGCGTGGCCGGCCCCTGCATAGGCCATGGGCTCGATACACTGCCGGCAGCAGTGGAGGGCGGAGACGTGGTGGTGTATGCAGAGCCGGATGCTCCGGCATAAGTCAGCGGTCTAATCTATCCAACGTGTTCGCCCACATGCCGTGGTCTTCGCTCTCGAGGTCCACGCCGTAATCCTCACGTTCCATGTCGAGGGAGCCTGACCAGTCTTCCGGTGGGTCGGCGGGCTTGGGCCGCATCTCCTCCCAGGATTCCGCCTCCAACTCCTCTATGGTACCGTCGAAGTACTGCACTTCCACGGTGCCATCGTCCTGATCCACGGCCACCACTTCGAACAGCACGCCCTGGGGGTCCGCGTACCACGCGCCGATCAGAGGCGGAGCCACCGGCTCCTGTTCCATCATGCTTTCCATGACAGTGGGCTCCCAGCCCGGAGGTTGTTACCATGCCACGCATGCGGTCCAGGCAGGCGGCTGCTGTTTTTTCCGGGGAGCTCCCGTATTCTTGTTATCGCGGCCGCAGCACGGGCTGCAGTTCGATATTGTTATAGAACCAGAACGGGCTCAGTGCAAGCTGGGCATGTCCCTATGACGGTTCCACACTGAGACCGGGTTCACAAAAAGCGCGTAGTCTCGTGTAAACGTTCGGATTTCAGGAAGGCGTGATGCTGGAAAAGATGTTCGACATGTTCATCGTGCTGCTGGTGGTGGTGGACCCAGTCGGCGTCACCCCCGTGTTCGGCGCCCTGACCCGTGGCGGCGGCGACCTGCACCGCCGTCACATGGCGGTGAAGGGCACGCTGCTGGCAGGGGCGATATTGCTGATATTCGCCCTGATCGGCGACTGGCTGCTGACCACCCTCGGCATCACACTGCCCGCCTTCAAGATCGCGGGGGGGGTGCTCCTGTTCCTCATCGCTATCGATATGGTGTTCGCGCGCCAGTCCGGCGGGCGTTCCGCCACCGGCCGCGAACAGGAAGAGGCGCGTCACAAGGAAGACATCTCGGTGTTCCCGCTGGCTTTCCCGCTGATCGCCGGGCCCGGCGCGCTCGCCACGGTGCTCTTGATGGTGAGCGAGGCTCGGGGCAACCCGCTGTTCTTCCTCGGCCTCATCGGCGTGCTGCTGGTGGTGCTGCTCCTGGTGCTGATATGTCTGCTCTTGGCGGGCCGTCTGATGCGGCTCATGGGCGAGACCGGCGCCAACGTCATGGGTCGTCTGTTCGGCGTGATACTGGCGGCGCTTGCAGTCCAGTTCATCATGGACGGCCTCAAGGCTGGATTCTTCAACGGCTAGCCGGGGTTCCCCACGGGCGCGGGCGAGACCGGCGATTTGCTGGGATCGCCGCCATCTTTTAGATACGCCGCCCATTGCGCATCCTGTTTGGCACTCGTGGCATCGCCCAAAGCAGTATCGGCGGTGGCGAGTTCGTCCAGGATGTGCGCCGAACGGCTGGCGTCATACATCCACAGGCGCACGTACAGGGCGCGCTGCAGATGGTCGCGGGCGTTGCTCCAATCCTGTTGCGCCAAGAGACGCGCGCCCCATTCCTCGTGGGTCGCGGCAATCCCTGGACGGTAGTAAGCGTTTTGATAGCGCTGCAAGGCATCGGTGTAGAGCGCTGCCGCTTTCGTCGCGTCCGGCTCCGCCAGGGCCTGCAGGCGCTCCAGGCGCGCGGCGTCGAGGGCGTCCGCCGTGGGTTTGCCGAGTTTCGTGAGCCATAGTCCGGCGTCGGTGGCCTTGGCGTCGAAGGCAGCCTGGGTGCGGGCGAAGAGCGCGGCGCGCTGCACGTCCGCCGGCACGCCGGTCCCGGCCAGCAATCCATCGAGACGCGTCGCGGCGCCAGCGGGATCGCCGGACTGCAAGTCAGCATAGGCATCCATCAGCACCAACCGCGATTTGAGCGTGGCCAGGCTCGCTTGGCTGTCCACCACAGCGTGGGCATCGGTGAGGTTGACCCGCGCTGCGGCCACGTCGCCCTGCAGGAGCGCGCTATCCGCCAGGTCGATGAGCGCGTGTGCCTGGCCCTGCAGGTCATCGACGCTGTGGTACTGCATGTAAGCGCGGCCGAAGAAGCTGCGCGCCTCGACGTAGCGGTTATCGTTATAAGCCACCATGGCTTCGGCCATGAAGTTGCGGGTGTTGGCCTCGGTCGCCGGCACGGGCGGCGGGGCGCTGCCGCAAGCCGCAAGCAGAGCGGACGACATCAACAAGGATGCGATGAGTAGGCGTGCCATGGACATTTATTGTGGAGGCTGCACGGGGGTGATGGTAGTGTCCGGTTTCTTGGCCACCGCCGAGGAGATGGGCCAGGTGTTCTGCACGGCCTGTAAGGTGGCATCGGTCTCGTCGAGGATCTCGCGGGTGCGCGCCACCATGTCCGGCAGGGCCTGCAGCTGGTAGTTCACCGTGCCCATGGTGGTGTTGAGCTGGGTCACGAGCTTGCGGCTCTGGGTCACGAGCGCCGGCAGGTCCGCGGAAGCGGCGTTGGCATTCTTGAGCAGCGGCTGGATCTCGGCGAGCCGCGCCTGGGCTTCTTTCAGGGTGGTCGTGAGCGACTGCACGGCGGCCTGGGTGGAACCCGGGCCTGAAGCGAACTGCCCGGTGATCACCTTGAGGTTCTCGCTCACCACCGCCAGGTTCTTGACCAGCGCGTTCAGGTCCTTGGGATCGATGGAATGGCTCAAGCTGTTGATCTGGGCGAGGGTGGATTTCACGTCCACCAGCACCGGCGATACCTGGCCCATCATCTGGTCCACGGACATGGGCTCGTCCATGGGCACCACGGCGTCGTTGGCCACCATGGGCTTGCTGGTCGACCCGGGCTTGATGCTGATGGCGGCGTTGCCGATGACCGAGAGCTTGCTGATCTCGGCGGTGGAATCGGTACGGATCAGGCGATGGAACCGCTCCAGCACCTGCATGGTGACCGCGATGCGGTTGTCGTCCGATAGACTCAGCTTGGTGATTTTGCCGACATTGAGACCGTACACCATCACCGGCGTGTCGATGCTCACGCCCTCGGCGTTGGTGATGTAAGCATACAAGGTGAACTTCGGCGCGAAGAAGCGCTCCGTCTGCTTGTTGAGCGCGACCGCCAGGAACAGCAGTACGACGGCGATGAGCACGAACACGCCCACCAGGCGTTCGCGTGCCGTGTAGTTCAACCGGTGGATGTAATGGACCTTGTCTTTCTCGGCCACTCGCGTTACCCCTATGCAGCCGTGTCGAGGAAGGTGCGTATCTGGCTGCGCGTGGCAGCGGCGAACTCCTTCCAGCTGGTGAAGCGCCACACCCCGTCGGGGTGTACGAACACGATCTCGTCAGCACACCGTTTCACGAACCCCAGGTTGTGGGTGGCGAGCAGCAAGCTCAATTCGCGTTCCCGGGTGAGCTTCTGGTAGATGCCCGATTCACGCTCGCGGCAGGCGCTATCCGTCATATGGAAGGGCTCGTCCAGGAACATCAGCTCCGGTGACAGCATGAGGCAGCGCGCGATGGCGAGCAAGAGCCGCTCATGCTGGTTGAGGTAGGCGGGCAGGAGATCCTGGCGCCCCGGGTAGTCGAGGAACTCGAGTATCTCCAGGGCTTTCGCCCGGGCCTGCTCGGCATTGCCGAGGCGGTGGTACATGGCCGGCAGGGTCACGTTGATGAGCCCGTTGACCACCGACAGGAGCGGCGCCCCCTCGTTCACGAAGGCGACCTTGAGGCGCAGTGCACGGCGGGCTTCCGGGGTCATGCGGGTCACGTCCTGGCCGAGGAGCTTGAGGACGCCGTCCGCGGGCGGGTCCACCGCCGCGAGCGCTCTCAAGTAGGCTGTCTTGCCGCTGCCGTTGGGGCCCACCACGCACACGATGCGTCCGGCGCCGACGCGGCAGGAGACGCCGTGCTCGAACGCGCTGCCGTCGGGGCGCAGCGGCTTCAGTTCCTCGGCTTCGATGAGCGCCGTGGCGGCCATCAGGAGATCACCGCCAAGAGGCCGTCGGCCGCGAACACCAGCACCAGGCTGGTGACGATGGCGCGCTGCGTCTGCTGCGGCAGCTCCGTGAATGAGGTATGCACTTTCAGACCGTGGTAGCAGGCGGTGCCGGCGATGATGATGCCGAACAGCAGATTCTTGAGGGCGAACACCAGCACCTGGTCGGGCCCGATGGCTTCCGCCAGCTTCTTCAGCTGATGCGCGCCGCCACCCGGGGAGATGAGGCCGGTGATGAACACGCCGCCGAACAGGGCGATGATGGCGAAATAGACGGCGAGCACAAACTGCGCCACGGCGGCGCCGATGATGCGCGGGGTGACGAAGAATTCGTTGACGTTGATGCCCAGCAGTTCCAGGCCTTCCACTTCACCGCGCAGCTTCATGGAGCCCAAGTCCACGGCGATGGCAGAGCCCGAACGGCCGATGAGGATGATGGCGGTGAGCAGGGAGGAGAGTTCCGCCCCCACGATGTTGGTGAGTAGCGTCGCCACGTCGTTCTCGCTGCCGAGCGCGGTGGCGAGCTTCAGCATCTGCGACGTGATGCTCAAACCCACCGCGAGGGCGAGGAAACTGACCAGCGGCAGCGCGTCCACGCCAGTGAAGATGATCTGGCCGTAGAGCGTCTGCAGGGTGGCGCGATTGAAGACGCGTCCACGCTGCGCCCAATCGCGGAAGGCGCGCAGTATGAAGCTCGTGAGGTTGAGGACATAGGCACCCACCGACAGGGTGCGCCGCCCGGTCCAGCCGGCGATCCCGCTTATGCGGCCTGTCTGGGTCACCGCCTGGGCCATGGAGTTCCGGAGTTATGTAAGGAGGGTCCAACAGCCTAGAAGATGCGTGAGTGCCCTGCAATAGGCCCTATACCCGGCGGAAGACCAGATCGAACACCGCGTGCCCGAGCTTCAGGCCCCTCTGCTCGAAGCGGGTGGCGGGACGCTCCGCGGGCCTTGGTGCATAGCCGCCTTCGGCCACGCTGTTCTCGAATTCCGGGGAGGCCGAGAGCACCGCCAACGCATGCTCCGCGTATTCCTCCCAATCCGTGGCGAAATGCAGGCGGCCGCCCGCTTTCAGTCTCTGCGCCAGGAGCGCGGCGAACTCCGGCTGCAAGAGGCGACGTTTATGGTGACGTTTCTTCGGCCAGGGATCGGGGAAATAGATCAGCACCGCATCCAGGCAGGCGTCCGGCAGACGCTGGCCGCAGAGCTGCACCGCATCCTCGCAGGCCACCCGCACGTTGCTCAGGTGTTCGGCTTCGATGGCGAGCAACAGCCGCCCCACTCCGGGGCGATGCACTTCTGCACCCAGGAAATCCTCATCGGGGTGGCGCTCTGCCAGCTCCGCCAAGGCGTCGCCGTTGCCGAAGCCGATCTCGAGGGTGCGGCGCGCATCGCGGCCGAAGAGTCGCGGGAGATCCAGCCGCCCTTCGGGCAGCGCGTATCTCGGCAAGAGTTCTTCGAGGGCGCGGGTCTGTCCGTGTGTCAGCCTGCCTTGTCTTAAGACGAAGCTGCGGATACGGCGGGGCTCGATCAGCGGCATGATGCTTTAGAAGAACAGGCCATCCACAGGAGAAGACGCGGAGGCGTAGCGCTTCCGCGGGATGCGGCCGGCGAGATAGGCCTCGCGGCCTGCTTCCACCGCCTTCTTCATGGCCGAGGCCATGAGCACGGGATCTTTCGCGAGCGCCACGGCGCTGTTCATGAGCACGCCGTCGCAGCCCAGCTCCATGGCGATGGCTGCATCCGAGGCGGTGCCCACACCTGCATCCACCAGGATGGGCACGCGGGCGTTCTCCACGATGCTGAGGATGTTGAAAGGGTTGCGTATGCCGAGGCCCGAGCCGATGGGTGCGCCCAGCGGCATCACCGCGACGCAGCCCATGTCTTCCAGGCGCTTCGCCACCAAGGGATCGTCGGTGGTATAGACCATCACCTGGAAGCCTTCCTTGATGAGCGTCTCGGCCGCTTTCAAGGTCTCGGTCACATCCGGGTAGAGGGTCTTCTCGTCGCCCAGTACTTCCAGTTTCACCAGGCTGTGGCCGTCCAGCAGTTCGCGCGCCAGGCGGCAGGTACGCACTGCATCGTCGGCGGTGTAGCAGCCGGCGGTGTTGGGCAGGATGGTGTATTTGCTGAGCGGCAGTACATCCAAGAGATTCGGCTCATCCTTCTTCTGACCCAGGTTGCTGCGGCGGATGGCCACGGTCACGATCTCGGCGCCGCTGGCTTCCACCGCGCGGCGGGTCTCTTCCATATCCTTATACTTGCCCGTACCGATCAGCAGGCGCGAGCGGTAGCTCTTGCCGGCCACGGTGAAGCCATCGGTGGCGGAGGGCAGATGTTTGGGTGCGGTGTTCATGGTCACGCTCTATATAAAGAAGTACGTTTAATCACTTCCGGCAGGTTGCTCTACAGCGGCGTCCCTGCCTACTTGCTCGCGGGCGAAGCAGTGCTTCGCCTTCGCTCGCCCAGCCCGACTCCTGTCTCGCGGGAGGCTAATCGAAATACCAAAGGTATTTCGATTAGCCTCCCCCTATGGCATGCACGATCTCGATCTTGTCGCCATCGCGCAGCAAGCGTTCCGCATGGAGGCTGCGCGGCACGATCTCGCCGTTCACTTCCAGGGCGATGCGCTTCCCTGCGAGCTCCAGGCGCTCGATGAGCTGCCGGGCGGTGAGTTCCGCCGGCATCTCGCTGGGCTTGCCGTTGATGAGTAACTGCATGGGGCCGGTGGGGTCGTAAAAAGCGATTTTACCGCACCTCGGCGACTCGGGGCGGCGCGTTTGACAGGGCCCGGCCCGGGGCTAGAATGGTGCCCCCGCGCGGGTGTAGTTCAATGGTAGAACTCCTGGTTCCCAACCAGATAACGTGGGTTCGATTCCCATCACCCGCTCCAGTATCCCGTATTAAGTAATCACGGGCCCATCCAGGATGGGCCGATTAAGGCGTGCCTGCTCGATCTGGGGGCGGGTCTTTGCCGTACGGCTTGCTATAGAATCTATATCTGAGGCGGGGTATCGTCTCGCAAGTTCCGATTGCGCGCGCAAGCGCGCTGTCCCGTCGGACCAGGGAGCGGCTATGCAAAGGCGGGGTGCAGCATGAAGATACTTATCGCCGACGATCACACGCTGGTGCGCGCCGGACTCACCTCGCTGATCGCACGATTGCCTGACATACAAGTGGTAGGCGAGGCCGCCGATGGCCGCGAGGCGCTGCGCATGGTGCGCGACCTCACGCCGGACATCGTGCTCATGGACATATCCATGCCGGGTTTGAACGGCCTGGAGGCGGCGGAACGCATCCACGGTATACACCCCAAGACCAAGATCATCATCCTGTCCATGCATGCCAACGAGGAATACGTGGCGCAGGCGTTGAAAGCCGGCGCTTCCGGTTACCTGCTCAAGGATGCGGCCACATCCGAATTGGAGATGGCGCTCAAATCCGTGTCCATGGGCCAGTTCTATCTGAGCCCGGCCATCTCCCGCCAGGTGGTGGACAACTTCCTGCATGGCGGTCCCACCGGAGTGGATGTGCTCACCCCGAGGCAGCGGGAGATCCTGCAACTCATCGCCGAGGGTAAATCCACCCGCGATATCGCCGAGACCCTGCATCTCTCGGTCAAGACCGTGGAGACCCACCGCGCCCAGCTGATGGAGCGTCTCGACATCCATGACGTGGCGGGCCTCATCCGCTACGCCCTGCGCAAGGGCCTGATCACAGCTGACCGCTGAAGCCGGCGGATCGCCTGCCTGACATCCCGCGACTCAGGGAAACCCTGAGTTGGAATCAGGGTTTCCCCCAATGCTCATCCGAAGCACCTTGGCGCAGAGTGGATGCGTGCCTGGGGCGTAGCCCGTCTTCCAAAAGGATTTGGTCAACAAGGATTGGGTGCAGGGATGCAATGGCGGACGCGCTCCAGGAATGGGGGGGTTAACCCGAAGCACGGGGAGGCCGGGATGCGTACGATCGTGGTGGACGACTATCCGCCGTTTCTCGCCGCCTTGACCGTCTTGCTGAGCAGCAAGAGCGGCCTGGAAGTGGTGGGGCAGGCCGACAACGGCAGCGATGGTCTCAAGCTCATCGAGGAGATGAAACCTGATCTGGTGCTGGTGGATTTCACCATGCCCGGCATGGGCGGGGTCGAAGTCACGCGCCACCTCAAAGCGGTGCCCGGGGGCCCCAAGGTGATCATCATGTCGTTCCAGACGGAGCCGGAGTGCCGGGAACAGGCGCTGCAGGCGGGCGCCGATGGCTTCCTGGTGAAGACGGAGATACACCAGGAATTGCTGCCGTTGCTGCGGCGCATCCTGGGCTAAGCACGCCCTCTTGAGGGATGTGTAGGCGGCACGATACATCCCTCCGGGAAGGGCGGGACGCCCACACCCCATTCCCTAGGCCCCCCGTGGGCAAGCTGTTAACATTGACCCGTCGCGGCTATGCAGGCCTCGCCTCACGCGTGCGCGCCAATTCCACAGGCAGCCCGGTCATGAAAAAAGCACTAAAAATCACCGGCATCGTGGTAGGGGTCCTGGTGCTGCTCGTCATCGTGCTGGCGCTGACCCTGCCGTTCCTCATCAACCCCAATCGCTTCAAGGACGACATCGCCGCCGCGGTCAAGGAGAAGACCGGCCGCGAACTGGTCATCCAGGGCGACATCAAACTCTCCATGTTCCCGTGGCTCGGCGTGCAGATAGGGCCCATGGAACTGTCCAACGCGGAAGGTTTCGGCGGCGCGCCGTTCGCGGCCATCAACGAGACCGACGTGCACGTGCACTTCTGGCCGCTCTTGCACCGGCACATCGAAGTGGGCGAGGTGAAGCTCGACGGGCTCACCCTCGACCTGGAACTGGATGCCAACGGGCACGACAACTGGCGGGACATCAGCGAGCGGCTCGCCAAGAGCGCCGCGAAATCTTCCAGCGGTGGGGAATCCGCCGGCGGCTCCGGTTTGAGCTTCGAGGGCTTGAGCGTCACCGACAGCCAGGTGCGCTGGACCAACGCCGAGAAACACCAGCAGTACACCGTGAGCGACTTCACCCTCACCATGGGTGCGTTCGCGCCGGCCCAGCCCGTCAACGTGGAATCGGGTTTCGATTTCACCGGCACCAACCCCGCGGTGCAGGGTCACGTGGATTTCCGCGGCGCGGCCATCGCCGATCTGGCGCACCGGACCTACACCAGCGATAGCGCCAAGCTCGAGTTGCAGGCGAAGGGTGACGCAGTGCCCGGTGGCCAGGTGGATGCCACGCTGCAATGGCAGCATGCGGCGGTCAACCTGGAGACCGGCGGCGCGGCCTTCAACGGTTTCAACGCGGGCCTCTATGGCCTGCAGGTGCAGCTCGACGCCCAGGGCAAGGACATCGGCAAGGGCGCGAGCTTCACCGGCACGGTCAAGCTGGCGCATTTCTCGCCGCGCGACGTGCTGAAGGCCCTCGGCCATGATGCCCTCGCCAACACCCGCGACACGGCGACCTTGAGCAGTGCCTCAGCCGCGTTCACCTTCGTGGCCACGCCCTCGTCCGCGGCGCTCACCTCCGTGGACATGACTCTCGATGACACGCATCTCACCGGCAAGGCGGAGATCAAGGACTTCAAGAGCGAGGCGCTCGGCTTTGATCTGAGCGTGGACAAGCTGGATACGGACCGTTATCTGCCGCCGCCGCAGCCCGGCACGCCGGACCGGCCGCGCGAGGCGGTGGACGTGGACAAGGTGGGTATCCCACTGCGCACCCTCCGCAGCCTGAACCTGGACGGGCATCTGCACGTGGGGCAGTTCACCCTACTCGGGGCCAAGGCCACGGATTTCGACATGGGCGTGAGCGCCCACAGCGGGCTCGTGCATATCACCCCCTTGGACGCGTCCCTCTACGGTGGCAGCGTGGAAGGCGAGCTGCAGGTGGATGCCGGCAACGATTCGCCGGTGGTGGCCGAGGAGCTGAAATTCAAAGGCGTGCAGCTGGCCGGTCTCGCCCAGGATCTGGCCGGCAGCGACCGCATCGCGGGCACGGTGGATCTCGATACCGCGACCCGGGCCCTCGGCCGCACCGTGGGTGAACTGCGCCATACCCTCAACGGCCACATGAGCTACACCATCAAGAACGGCGTGCTCGGCGGCGTGAACCTCTGGGATGCGGTGGTACGGGCCTATGCGGACCGTCAGCATCTGGCGGCGCCAATGCCCGCCGCGCAACAGACCCATTTCGCTTACCTGCACGGTTCCGCCAGGATCACCCGCGGCGTGCTGTTCGACAGGAACTTCTCGGCCGTGCTGCCGTTCCTCTCGGTGGCAGGCTCAGGCAAGCTGGATTTCGCGGAACTCACGGTGGATTACGCCCTCACCGGGCGGGTCACGGGCCTGCCCCGATCCGGCGCGCCGGACTTGAGCGGGCTGAAGGGCTTAAGCTTCCCTATCCATATGACCGGCACCCTGGCCAACCTCAGCGTGCGGCCTGAACTCGGCAAGAAATAGGCCGCGCGACTCAAGACCAGATCCTGGCAGGGTGGAATAAAGCCCCGTCGCGCGCCGGTACCTAAGCCATGGGTCTCCGCTACCGGAGCCCGCATGCCGGAGTGTGTGATGCGTAGCGTGGGTCTCGTGCTTTGCCTGGGTATCGCGCCTGCCGCCGGGGCCGCCGACTTCTACTCCCTCGCGGTCTCCCGCGACGGCGACGAATACCGCATGAGCGCCGATGCGCACCTCGCGGCGCCGCCCGCCGCGGTCTATGCGGTGCTCACGGACTACGAGCATCTCACGCGTATCTCGAACGCCGTGCAGAAGAGCCACGTGGTGCAGCGGCTGGATAGCGGGGCCGTGCTGGTATATACCGACAGCCGGGTGTGCGCGTTGTTCTTCTGCCGGCATATCATCGAGACCCAGCGCTACAGCAAGCCCGACCCCCAGGATATCGTCGCCGAGGTGATGCCGGAGCAGAGCAACCTCAAGTCCGGCAAGGCTGTCTGGCACGTGGAGGCGGAGAGCGACGGCACGCGCCTGCACTGGGAGATGAGCGCGGTACCGGCTTTCTGGGTGCCACCCTTCATCGGTTCCGCGCTGGTGGAGCGCGGGCTGCGCATGGAAGGCAGGGCGGGGATAGCGGGTGTGGAGAAACTGGCGCGCGAGCACGCGCGCCTGCCGCCATTGGAGAGCGAGCATCGGGATGCCGGGCAAAAGAACAGCGACTGAGACCCCTTTCGCCAAGCGTCTGCTCGCCTGGCATGCCCGCCACGGCCGGCACGCGCTGCCGTGGCAGCGGGATCCCAGTCCTTACCGGGTGTGGGTCTCGGAGATCATGCTGCAGCAGACCCAGGTGGCCACGGTCATCCCCTATTACGAGCGCTTCATGCAGCGCTTCCCGGACGTACGCCACCTCGCCGCGGCCAAGCTCGACGAAGTGCTGCATCTGTGGACCGGCCTCGGCTATTACGCCCGGGCCCGCAACCTGAAGCGGGCTGCCGAGCGCATCTGCGAGCTGCACGGCGGAAAACTCCCACAGGACTTTGCAGACGTAGCGGCGCTGCCGGGCATCGGCCGTTCCACCGCCGGCGCCATCCTGGCCTTGTCCGCGGATCAGCGGCACGCGATCCTGGACGGCAACGTCAAGCGCGTGCTCACCCGCCACGCCGCCGTGGGCGGTTGGCCGGGGGACAAGAAAGTTGAGACCAAGCTCTGGGCCCTGGCGGAAGCCCTGACACCCAGGAAGCGTGTGGCTGAATACACCCAGGCCATCATGGATCTTGGAGCGACCCTCTGTACCCGCACGCGGCCCCGTTGTGCGGAATGTCCGGTGGCGGAAGACTGCCGCGCCCATGCTGCGGGCCGCGAGACCCGCTATCCGGCCTCCCGACCGCGCAAGGAACTGCCGGTGAAGCGCACCCGCATGTTGCTGGTGCAGAGGGATGGCGCGGTGCTGCTCATGCGCCGCCCGCCGGCGGGTGTCTGGGGCGGCTTATGGAGCTTCCACGAGATCGGCCCGGAGGCGGATCCACGGGAGTGGTGCCGGGAGCGGTTCGGCACGGCGCCCAAGACCTGCGTGTCCCGTCCGGTGCTGCGCCATACCTTCAGCCATTTCCATCTGGACATCGAGCCCGTGGAACTCATGTTGCCCACGGGTGCCGTCGCCGGGATCGCGGAGGGCGCAGACGAATGCTGGTACCGCACGGACGAACCTCTACAATTGGGACTCGCGGCGCCGGTGAAGCGCCTCTTGCAGACGCTCGCTACAGGCACATCGGGAGAAGGACAGGATGGCACGCACGGTCAAATGCGTCTTGTTGGGTGAGGAGTTGCCGGGGCTGGAGCGTCCGCCCTATCCTGGCCCGCTCGGCCAACGGATATTCGAACAGGTGTCGCAACAGGCCTGGCAGCAGTGGCTGCGCCACCAGACCATGCTCATCAACGAATACCGCCTGTCGGTGATCGAGCCCAAGGCCCGCTCCTTCCTGCAGGGGGAGATGGAGAAGTTCCTGTTCGGTGGCGGAGCAGCCAATAAGCCGGAAGGTTATAAGCCCCCGGAATAGAGACGCTTAGGCGTGTCTTGGTCTTAGATGAGCCACACAGAAATACCGTCGGTCATCCAGCCACTGCTGTTCGAGCATCAAGCCCGCCCTGAGCGCGAGGGCCGTGAGGCCTTCCAGGCTGTACTTGTATGAGCGCTCGCTCAGGATGTGCTCGCCGTCGTGGAAGCCGAAGCTCTCGCCGGCCACCGGCACCACTTGCCGGCCTACGCTCACGAGATGCATCTCGATGCAGCCTTCCGCTTCGTTATACACGGCCCGGTGGTGGAAGCGCGTGAGGTCGAAGCCGCCGTCCAGCTCGCGGTTGATGCGTTCCAGGATGTTCAGATTGAAGGCGGCGGTCACGCCGGCCGCGTCGTCGTAGGCGCGCTGCAGCACATCCTTGTCCTTGCGCAGATCCACACCCAGGAGCAGGGCGCCACCGAGCCCCGCCAGGCGCCGCATATGATCCAGCAGGTGCACCGCGTCCGTCGGGCCGAAGTTGCCTAGCGTCGAGCCGGGGAAATACACCGCGCTCTGGCGCGGCGAACGCCTCGGTGCGGGCACCTCGAAGGCCTGGTTGAAGTCCGCGCATACCGGCAGCACTTCGAGATCCGGATAGAGACGGTTCAGGCGGTCCGCCGCATCCACGAGATGCTCGCGCGAGATGTCCACCGGTACGTAGGCTACGGGCTTCTGCAGGTGATCCAGGAGCATGCGCGTCTTCAGGCTGCTGCCGCTGCCCGGTTCCACTAGTAGCACCTGGGAGCCGAGGGCCGCGGCCATCTCCGCCACGTGGGTCTCCATGATGCCGAGTTCGGTACGCGTGAGGTAATACTCCGGCAGCTCGCAGATGGCGTCGAAGAGTCGCGAGCCCTGTTCGTCGTAGAAGTATTTGCAGGGCAGGGTCTTCTGGCTCTCCCGCAGGCCTTCCAGCACTTCCTCGCGCATGGCATCGCCGCGCGGGTGGTAGTCGTGCAGGGTGACGGAGAGGGCTTGGGAGATACGCATCTTTAGGCGTCCTTGGCGACACGCAGGCCGCTGAACTGCCAGCGCTGATGGGGATAGAAGAAGTTGCGGTAACTCGCGCGCACATGCCCCGCCGGGGTCACACAGCAACCGCCGCGCAGGACCATCTGGTTGGCCATGAACTTGCCGTTGTATTCCCCGAGCGAGCCCGTGAGCGGCTTGAAGCCCGGGTAGGCCATGTACGGGCTCGCGGTCCACTCCCACACGTCGCCGTAGAGCTGGCTCAAACTTTCAGCCCCGGCAGCGGGATGGAACAGGCCTGTATCCAAGAAGTTTCCGGTGATCGGCTGTTCGGCTGCCAGGCTCTCCCATTCTGCTTCCGTGGGCAGACGCGCGCCGGCCCAGCGGGCGTAGGCATCCGCTTCGTAATAGGAGAGGTGCACCACCGGTGCATCTGCGGCGATCTCGCGCATGCCGCTCAAGGTGAATTCCGCCGTCATGTCCTCGCTCCAGTAAAGTGGCCGCCCCCAACCTTCACGTTGCACCGTGCCCCAGCCGTCTGAGAGCCACAGCTCCGGTGTGCGATAACCGCCGGCACGGATGAAATCCCGGTATTCGCCGTTACTCACGGGGCGCGCCGCCATGGCATGGGCCGGGGTCAGCACCGGGTGGCGCGGCGTCTCGTTGTCGAAGGCGAAGCCATCGCCCCCGTGGCCGATGGAGACAAGACCCCCGGACCGCGGGAGATATTTCAAAGCGCCCACATGACCGGCAGGCTTGGGCTTGGGGAGTTCGCGCCAGGCGGGCTTAAGGGGATTGAGGGAGAAGAGGTGCTTGATGTCCATGAGCAGCAATTCCTGGTGCTGCTGCTCGTGGTTGAGCCCTAAGGTCACGAGCGCTATCACGGCGGCGTCATCTTCCCGTCGCGCCAGGAGTTCCGCGAGATGCCGGTCCACGTGTTCGCGGTAGCGCAGCACCTCCGCTGCGAGCGGGCGCGAGAGCAGGCCGCGGGTCGGGCGCGGGTGCATGGCTCCCACGGTGTAGTAATAGGAGTTGAAGAGATAGCCGTAGTCCGGGTGGAACACCCGGTAACCAGGGGCGTGGGGCTCCAGCACGAAATGCTCGAAGAACCAGCTGGTATGGGCCAGGTGCCATTTCGTCGGGCTCGTATCCGGCATGCTCTGCAAGGCCATGTCTTCCGGCGCGAGGCTCTGGCAGAGATCCAGCGTCAGGGCGCGTACCGCGCCATAGCGCTCCGCCAGAGACGGGCGGTCTCCGGTCGGGGCGGCCGGCCGGCGGGTGGGGGAAGTGCGGATATCCATGGGGATTTCTCTTGGGGCAGGGTAGGCCGGCATCAAGGGGCTGTCAAAAGTGCGTCAAGCCCTTGACCGGACTCGCTTTCGCCGGTCTAATAGCCGCCCTTCCAGACATTTTCATACGATTTCCCGCCACCATGGGCGGAGAAATAGTCGGAAAGAAGCCTGTTAAGGCCAGGTAGCTCAGTTGGGCGAGGCGGAAGCAGGAAATGTCCGCCAGGACATTTCGCCCGTCGAGCGACCGGACAGGGCTCGTTGCGAAGCAGCGTGCGGGCAGGCAGGAAAGCCTGCCCTGGGCTGAGGCGCGAAGCAGGATGCGTAGCGCAGCAGTCCGGGCTGGAAGTCGCCCAGGGATGGAAGCGCAAAGGGTCAGACAGCAGTCGAGAAGGCCAGGTAGCTCAGTTGGTAGAGCAGCGGACTGAAAATCCGCGTGTCGGAGGTTCGATTCCCCCCCTGGCCACCACTTTTACTTTCAGAAGACCTGTCTGAAATTTGAAGCAATTCTTTGCCGATTGGCAATGAATTACTTTAGTTTCACTGTGGCAAGGAATTACTTTATAACCAGATCGGCTCTATAAGCGCCTATTCGGCCGCCTGAGCAGCGTTTGGCCTACATGAGCCGGGGCAGAGGTTCGAGTCCTGGTGGACCCACAACAAATTTAAACAAAGTCACTTTTTGTGCGTGATACCGTAGTTTGGCCGGTCATTGATACCATAGCTTGACCGCCATCGGAGATATCAATGGTGCCTCCGCATGAGCGGCCGCCGGCCAATCCTAAGGGAACAATGAAGGATTGACCAGGCGACAACGCGGCGGATCCGCCATTCACTTCTTCTTGTTCGGCACCCAATAGTACTCATGGCCAATTGGCGCAATTGGTTTGATTGGGCGAATAGGCTGGATGGGTTTTATAGCCTTGATAGGTTTAATGGGCTTTATCGCGCCTATCTTCTTAATACCTGTTGGTTTCTTCCTGAGCTTCCAAGCCATCTGTACTACCTCCATTAGTTTAACGAGACGCCAAGCAAGCCAATGGTATATTCAAACGTTCGTTCTGACCTACGTGCACTATCCCGTCGCAGGTTCGATTCGCGCTCCGGGCATCATTCCTCACTACAGCTCGCCGCTAAATGTCTGGAGACTTATACCGGCACTGTATCGGCCACTGGACCGCGGCAAATGCCGATGGTCAATACTTTGTAGCCGTTACTAAAAGACTCAAGGTCGAAGCAGTAGCGCTCACCGTTGTCATCGATTAGAACGAGTTCGGCCTCGCCAAGTGGACCAGCTCTATTTCTTGAGCAATAGCGCGCGATTTGAGTGAAGAGAGCGCCTTCTCTAATAGCCGGAAATTCGACACGGAACCGAGGGGACTTTATAAATGCAGAGACCGCGGGCTCACCAGCTTTCGGTCTTAGAGGATGTTCACTAACTAGGCCAAATGCAGCGACTGTCTGGCCTTCCACAAATCTCCAAAAGGTGGTTGTGATCGTATTGCCGAAGTGATCCGCGACCTTTTTTATTTCGCTAAACGTTGGGTTGCAATCACCGCATACCTTGGCGAAACGCTTGGCCGGGAACAGAAGTTTCCCTGCTCCAAAATTTGCCTCGGATTCGATTTCCTCGTGGTGCACAGGGGAGAGAGTGTGTTTGTCGTCACCGAACATGTATTCCCTGTGCCAGGGCAATGCGCTATGTGTAATCTCGTGCCCTTCGCTCCAACGCTTTTTCAGGTCTGGTATTCCCTGGTCAATCAAGATGCGTTTCTTTGCCGGAATATATAGTGCGCGTAAGTCGAATTTCTTCACTACGTCGATTAGCGCTGCAGGATTGTCCATCAAACGTTTGGCCCCGAGTCTAAGTCGGTGCGCGACCTCGTCAACGAGATCGGTGCTTTCGGCAGAGTAATACCGGAGATCTAGTTTGAGGGTGTCTCGGACGTCAGCAAGATTGACCGCGCCGTCCCGATAGCCAATATCGCGATGAATGCCAGCGATTCTTTTGCCAATATCACCGGCGGTCTTGTCATCTATTTCCGAAGTCATTCATTGTCATCACTTTTGTCCGCGAGAACATCTACAAGCGCACGAATAACGTCGTAATCACCGTCCGAGATCATAGTGACGTGTTTTGAATGTGCTGCAAAAGCGAGATATACGTTTCTATCGTTTGCCGCTCCGCGATTGCTCTCAAGTAGACCTAGGAGTTCCTTCATCTTGTTATGAGAAAACCCTAGACTATTCGCAAGAGAGTAAGCAGTTCGCGATCGAGGGACGTAGCCCATTTCGGTCTCTAATCCAACGATTTCTCTTAGCTCCACGTCTGCAATCTCAGCAAGTCTTTCCTGAGACCAGCCATTCTGTTCTCGTACATATCTAACCACTTTGCCGAGTTCGTTTTGTGCGGACTCAACTGCAGACGGAGTAACTCGTCGAGAAGCTGCATCGCGAGCAAACTCCTCCTGAGTCATGCAACCAGCGCCCACGGTCGAATCGTCAACTTCTTTCAGTTTACGATTCAGCCATTCGGGCGTGACCTTCAAATCCATCTCGATCTCCTACCTCAAAAACTTTGTGGCCCATTTCGGCGTGGTCTCGTAGTACTTAAGACCGTTGCACTTGGGGTCGGGTCCCATGCAGTGCATGCCATGGCCGTCGTAGAAACTTTCGGCACCCTTCAGTGAATGCAGGCGCAGCCGACCCTTAAAGCCGAGGTCGATACTCACTTTGGCCGCTGTGTACATCATCACGGTGCCCACGCCTCTATAACGTTGGACACCCGTAATGCGTTTATTGTTCCAGGGGGCAGTGGCAAGAAATGTGACGTCCACCAGGCCCAGGCCAAGCTGCTCCGGGCGCCGGGCGAAATATTTGTCGGTGGTAAGCAGCATGAGACCCTGGGCTTCGCCGGCGACATCGACACCGAACATGGAGTAAGACAGGAGGCCGCGGGCTTCCTTGTGCTTGAGCGACCAGTCCCATTGGTGTTCGGGTTCCGCATAAGGCTCACCATGCTTGGCAGCAGCCTCCTTGGCCGCTTGCAAGTAGTCACCCCAGGCCTCTTCCGCCGTCAAGACGTACCGAGCGCTGACGCGCTCGGTCAGAACCGCATCAACATTCTTCCCGGACTGCACATCATGCAGTACGACCCCATGCGTATCGGTCACAGGACAACAAGTTCCTTCTTTTCCTTGTCCAGATCGTCACCGAAGAACAGCTTCTCCCCGGCGCGCAGCCGGTCGTCTATCACCTGATACAGACGAAGGGCCTGTCTCAGGATAGCCGTTTTTGTCATATCGCGGTCAGCAGAAAGCTGATCCAGGACCGCCATCTCAGCGTCGGTGAGATTCAGGGTCATGGTCTTTTTGCTTGTGGTACTAGGTCTTGCGCTCACGGGGGACTCCTCAAAATCTACGGAAATAAGCATAGACCAAGACAGGGTAAAAATCAACAAAAACTACTTGCTTTTTGGCTATTGGTTAGCTATTGTTTCCACCAAGGCATTCCGCCTTGTGGAGAAAACTATGACTGCTCAAGCCGACCAGAAAGGAAAGCCGGGTATCCCGATCATCATCGACGATGTGAAGTACGACGCGCCTTCGGACCGCATGACCGGTGAGGCGTTGCGGAACCTTCCCAAGCCCCCGGTGCCGGCCGACCGGGACCTGTGGCTCGAAGTACCGGGCCAAAAGGACGACGTCCTCATCCGCCCGGATCAGACCTATGACGTGAAAGCCGGCTCTCACTACTACACCGCCCCTTCCACCATCAATCCGGGGGTGAACTGATATGCCTCTCCCCGAACGTGACAACCATTTCTTGGCCGAACGTGGCTTTGAATGGGAATGTGTCGCGGATCCAAACGGCGGCGGACAGTGCGTTGTTATCAAGGGGTTCGATGTGTCCGGCGGAGGATTCGCTCCGCCGGCCACCGACCTCATGATTCGGATCCCGCCGCAGTACCCCATGACGCCTCTCGACATGTGGTACTGCAATCCGCCGATCCGCATCGGTCAGACCGGCCAATTCGCCCAGGCGTCGGAAGTAATCGAGAACCACCTCGGCCGCAGTTGGCAGCGGTTCTCGCGCCATCTCAACGGCAAGTGGAAACCCGGCGTCGACAGCCTGCGGTCGTTCTTCACTCTCATCCAGCGCGAGCTGCAGGGGCTAGGCCGCAAGTGAAGACAACAAGAATTGCTATAACGGAGCGCGATTTCAACGCACTTCGTAATCTGATATTCGACACGCCGGGAGTGGAGGGGGCCGCATTCCTGTTGTGCGGTCAAGCGGACGCCAATCTGGCAACCAAACTGATCGTCCACGCGGTCATCCCGGTCGCATCGGAGGACTACGCTCTCCGTGAAAGGTACAGGCTGAGCATTACGTCACGAGCGCTTATGCGCGTGGCAAAGCTCGCCAACTACGAGCGACTCTCTGTGATATTCGTCCACTCCCACCCCGGGGGCTACCCCGATTTCTCAGAGCAGGACGATCGTGAAGAGGAAAAGCTAATGCCTTTCCTGCAAGCCCGCGTGCCTAACCGAATCCACGGGACCATGGTAGTAAGCGACAACTCGGTGCGTGGCCGGCTCTACGCACCGCATCGGATTCCAGTCGATGCAGTCTTTCAGGTTGGCGAACACTTCCGCTTATGGAGCAGCACAGGTTCCGGCGACGTGGAACCGTTCTTCGATCGCCAGGTCCGCGCTTTCGGCAAAGAGACGCAACAGACACTTCGGCAGCTAACTGTGGGAGTCGTCGGTGCAAGCGGCACCGGCTCCCCATCAGCAGAGCAAGCATATCGCCTTGGGATAGGGCGGATTCTGCTCTTCGATGGTGACGTCTTTGATAAGACCAACATCAACCGAGTTTACGGATCGTCGATTGCCGACCACGGGAAACACAAGGTGGAGATTCTTAAACGCCATCTCGATCGCATCGGCTTGCCCACTGAGGTTGTTGCGGTGCCGAGCCACATCAGTTATGAAGATGCCGCCGCCATGCTTCGAAACTGCGACGTAGTCTTCTCGTGCCCGGATAAACAGTTGCCCCGGGGAATACTAACCAACCTTGCCTTGAAATACTGCATACCCGTGTTCGATCTCGGAGTGTTAATCGACTCCAAGAATGATCGAATTCGCAATGTCTATGGCCGGGTGACAACGCTGTTCCCCGGAGAGGCGTGCCTGTTCTGCCGCGGGAGAATCAGTGTTGATGCAATACGGGTGGAGACCCTCTCGCCAGAAGAGCGAAAAGCCCAGATCGAGGAAGGTTATGCCCCAGAACTGGAAGGCACAGCGCCGTCCGTGATTTCCTTCACCACGACTGTCGCCAGTACTGCAGTCACCGAGCTGTTACACCGCCTAACGGGCTTTATGGGAAAAGATCGTGCCTCTACCGAAGTTCTCTTGGCATTCGATGAAAGTCGGATGCGCACCAACCGCCTGGCTCCTTTGGAAGACTGCTTCTGCTCAGAACGATCTCAATGGGGGCGCGGAGATGAGACCCCGTTGCTAGGAATGGTGTGGCCTAGTCGCACCAAATGATTTTGCTATCGCGAAGGAAAAAGTGTGATCCGCAAGCCGTCGCATCAACTGAAGGAAACATCGAGACGCTGCCGTCGCGGTTCTGCGCAACGCGCCACCGCGGATAGTGGGTGCGCATCATATTCAGCTGCAGGAGCTCGCCACATCCACATGGGCATTTCATGATGGCCCACTTTTGTTTGGTAGAGGTGCCTACCAGGGACAGGACCCCGTCAGCTGCGGCCACTCTAACTGCTTCAGTCCGGTCACTACTTAGAACAATTCGATAGCGCGGGTATTCGGTTACACGACGAGGCGCCGACCGAGCAGATGGACGTTGTACCACGCGTGTTGACTGTGGCTCAGGCGACGACCCGAACAGTGAGTTGAACAACGATCCAAAAATACCGGACATATAAAAATGTTCTGCCTCGTGGATAATTTAATTATACGCCCTGAAATGAGTGCTAGAGGAGGTTATTGGAGTGTCGGCATCACAGTCGCCCATCCCTAATATTTGGTCAACGCGAAGGCCCTTAAGAAGGGGAAATAACAAATGCAACGCTTACAATTCTTCAAGGTGTTCCGTCCGCCTTTGGATCTGCCGAATGGCCCGATGATCCATTGGGGAATCGCCGTGGTCGATCAGGACACCGGAGAAACCGTTGTACTGCATAACACGCCAGAGAAAGGCGAACACGTTGATCACTGGCACGGCTTCACGGCAGGGTTGACGTCGAGGTTTGAGCCAATGCCTGACACACCGGCAATTCGGGAAAGATTTCGAGCTGTCGTTACGAACCCCAAAATGTATGACCTGCTATCAAACAATTGTCAGCACACGGTCACGCGGGTTGCTCAGGGGATCTCCTGGAGCCCCGGGCTATGTGTGCTTGCTCTCTTCGTGGTCGTCGGCGTTGTAATTTATGCGGCAAATCAAAGAAGTGCGCCCGCCATGGCCTAGCCTCAACCAGCAGGGGTGTCTATCGGCCGCTGCGCCGTGAGACTATGGCATTGAAGTCCACACCGTCGCAGTGCCGCCGACATGCAAGGGATTCAAGGGGACTTAAGCACCTAGGCGATCTAGGAAAAGGGGACATCCAGTGGCATTTCATTTCCAGAGTCCAGGAATTGCTGGCGGCACCACCCTATTAGAGTGCCTGCTTGAGGCTTCCAGCCGCGCAAGTAGTGGCTGGGGCGCATTTGCCTATGCGTCCAGGCAGGGCGTGAGGTTACTTTTTCATGATGAAGTGTTCACTCGGTTCCTGCGCGATGGCGACTTTAAGGTAGTTGTTGGAACCGATTCAATCACCAATACCCGCGCCATTGAGAGTCTGCGCGCGTTCGGCGACCAGCATGAGAGCTTTGAATGTAAAGCTTTCTATCAAAACCCAGTCAGAAAGTTATTTCATCCCAAGTTCTGTTGGTTCGAGCACAAGAATGCACGCGGTCACGTGATCGGCGGCACGCGCATCACAGGGTCGGGCAACCTTACCGGAGGCGGACTAACTACGAACTGGGAAGCATTTACGGTTAGCCGCTTAAATGCGGCGGCGATCCGCGCCGAACGCGAGAAGTGGCTCGCGTGGAACCTGGCCAGCGCGCCCTTTCTCAAAGCTCTTGATGACGCAGACGTCCTCGCGCGAGCTGCCGCAAACGTCCGTGTTCCGCGATCTGCACAACGTGTGCCGGCCCCCGCTCAACCAGGCATCGCACCTGCCGAAGCCGAAGACAACTTCGCAGAAGACATTGTTGTTGATGCGCCCGCAGCTGCTAACGACGTGCTAGTGGCAGAGATTCCGAAGAGCAAGGAACGCTGGAAGCAAGCGAACTTCGATGTTGATAACTATGAGCAATTCTTTGGATTTACGCGTGGCCAAGTCCGCCGCGTTGTACTGCAGCACGTCACGCCAAATGGAGTTCTCGGTGACGTTGAAGCGCGCCCGGGCGTGGAAGTCGCCAGCAAAAATTATAGACTCGAACTCGAAGCTGCAAGTGGGCTCGCCTACCCTGCCGGTGGAAGACCAATTGGTGTCTTCGTAAAAACGGAAGATAGGGTCTTTAGATATTGTCTGTTGATGCCCGGCAGTCCTGGCTATGCGCAGGTGACTGCATTCCTACTCGCCAATTGGCATGGCGGCCGAAACAAAGTCAGCCGCGTACGAACGCACGCTGCAACGCTTAGAGTAAGTTGGCCGGGAGCGCCCGCACAACTATTGCCGGTGTGAGAGAAGAATGACCTTGAAGGGGACCCTGAGTTGAAGGAGCGGCAGCTCAGCAAAAGCACTTAAGTAGAACTTCGGCATGGTCGCGCGTCTTCAACTCAAGCTCTCCACTATTTAGCTTGTTATGCGTAGAACCTTCAATTGCACAAACTTCGACCTTGTCGTACGAACTACGTGCAATCTCGACGATCTGCTTCATGGACACGACGCGCGGATGGGTGCCGTCACCCCGTTCGTGGGGCGAATATGAAAGCACCATCGGCAGGTCACGAGCCCGCGCAGCCTTAAAAAGAGCATCAAATGCTGCCGGCGCTGTCGAGCGAATGCAAAACGGCGACTGATGCCGGTCCTCTCTGTATGCGCCCCGGCTCGCAGCCAAAACGCCGCGCTTCCGCACCAGCGAGATTGCCGGGTCGTCTCGAAGACACATTGTCTCGAGTACGTGATAGAAGCGGCTGTAGTGGTCACGCGTATACGGCGGATCGGCATATACGACGGATAGTGGCGATTCCTTGTCCGCGAGCGCTACAAGATAGTCTTCCCGGATCGCTCTTGGTGTGCCTTGAGCGGGACGGACTTGGGCGTATCGAGCGAGCCAGCCGCCATAAGAACTCAGGACATCGATAAGGCGATCTCGGCGTACGACTTTTACGAGTCCGCCTTTCACCTTACCAGCCTTGTTGCGTGGTCTGATCGGCTGGGCAAATTGTTTGCCGACCGTATTAACTATCTGACTGGCCGTGCTCAATGCAGCAGCAAGCAGGGTGTCGCGAGTCGCGTCAGAGGCCTGTGCCGCGGCCGTTAGGATCGCATCAAGGACCGCGGCCTGTCGAAAAGAAAAATAGGTACCACCAAATTGGCGAGTCATCATGCTGTCTGACGATTTCCATAACTTCGAGGCGACGAGATTGTCGATTGCCTTCGAAGTGGCGTCGGACAGCGGCGAACTGGACTGGCGAACCTCACCGTACGGGAGTACAGCTAGTGGGGGCGATTCCAGCATTTCCACGAGGGCTGCAGAGTCCCCATGGATGGCTGCATTGATGCAGGCATGCTCATATTCAACGAGTGGCTTCAGGCAAGAATCCAATTCTTGCAGCACTTCGCTGCAACCGATTTGACTGATCAATTCGCTGATTGCCGAATCGGTCAGTTGGGGCGGCTTTAGCACGGCGGAACACAACACCCTCGAATATTCTTGGACGTCGACTGTCGTCACTTCCCTAGTTGAGGCGAGTGCAGCGCCAACCGCCCCGGTTCCGGCGAACAAATCCACCAGGCGGCCACCACTGGGATCCACCTCGTCGATGGCCGCACGGATAGCAGCCGTAAAATTCGTCTTACAACCTAGGTAGTAGATAGGCCGAAATGCGCTATTTTGCACGCCGTCCTCTATCCTTGAACTCAAAGTAATCGAAGCCGCCGCCGCCGTTCCAATGTATGAGGGAGGATATGCCGCCGCCCTCTCCATCAATCACTTGTTTCAGGCGGTGCGCGCAGTGAGTCTTTATGTGATCGCCATTCTCGATACCAATATAGGCCCTGCCCATCTTATGAGCCACGGCGGCCGTCGTTCCTGAGCCGAGGTAGGCGTCTAGTACCAAATCGCCGGGATTAGTGCTTATGTGAAGCACGCGATGTATCAGATGTTCCGGCTTCGGTGTATCGAACAGGATCTCATTTTTGAAAAGCGCCAGCAGGTGCTTCTTGGCCTCACTCGTGGTGCCGACACTGTCGGCACGCCAAAGCGTCTCGGGTGTAAGGCCGACCTTGCGATCCTTTAGGAACCGTTTGAGCCGAGGTACCCCATTGCCGTTAGAACCGAACCATACTTCATTGTTGGCTATAGCCTTCATCATCTTCGACTTGGTGTATACCCAGCACCGCCCTTTCGGGGCAGAGTGAAGCTTTCCATTCGGAGCGCGCAAACTATAGTACTGCTGTGGAGTGCCATGCCCGTCCTGTACATTCGCGGACACCGATTGCCATGGACCTCGTGGATCTGCGTCAGGATTCTTGTACCTACCGACCACTTCATCAGTGAGCGGTAGCGAATTCCTTGCTTTTGTCCAAGCGTTAATGTCTTTCGCGTACACAAGCAGATATTCGTGGTTCTGAGAGAACACCTTCCTGTTTTCCCTGGTGGTCCGATGTTCCCAGGCGACGGTACCCACAAAATTCTTCCTGCCGAATATCTCGTCGGCCGCGACCTTGAGGTAGTGCAATTCCGAGTCGTCGATAGAGATCCAAACACTCCCATCCTTACGCAAGAGGATTCGAGCTTGTTCGAGACGCAAAGAGACTGACTTCAGCCATTCCTCGTGACCCATGCTGTCGAAATAGTGCTCGTAGCTCTCACCATTGTTATACGGCGGATCCAAGTAGATGCATTTAACGGCGTCTTCATAAATCTGAGTCAATAGTTTCAGGACTTCCAGGTTGTCCCCATGTATCAGCGCATTTCCGGTAGCGCGCTTGCCAGCTGACCACCGCTCGACACGCTGCAGCGATTGCTTTACCAATGCGCGCGAGGCACGAGTGACAGGCTCGCGCTCATCACTTTGTGTGTAGCTCAATGTGTTGCTATAGAGATTCATAGCGATATCTCCGTAATGTCGTCAGCATTACATGTGCTTCTTCGAGTGTGGCTTTCATGATTTACGACTGCCTTCCGTCGGCGCCTCGATCTTTCTCAGATCGGCGTCGCTTGTGTTCTTCAAAGGATGGAGCTTCTTGGCCAGGCGAGATCGCCGGCGTTCTATTTACGCGATTGCTTATTTTTTGAAACAGCGGCGCCAGATTTAGCAATACGACGGTTGCTGATTCTGAATCGGGAACGCTTTCGTTCTTTTGAATTGTCTTGAAGCTGAATTCGAAACTCCTGTTATCGTCCGCGTCAACCGCTTGGGCGATCTCGACGATCAGTCGTCGATGTTCAAATCGACGCCAATCACCGGAGCAGAGCTCTGCGAAGAAGTCTTTGGATATCGGAACCAGGTGAGTGGTACCGCAGTTGAGGGCATGCATGAGTTCGGCGAGTACGCAGATCGCGAAGGTCTGCGGTACCGAGTACTTGGGTTGGCGGTTGCCCTTCTCTACGATCGGAGCTAGCAGGTCTCCCCATACCCGGTACTCGCCACGGGTGATGCCCGCGAGATCGAATGCGGTCTGCTGGGCGATTATTCGGGTTTCGTCAGTCATCGACTTAGCTCGCCGTGAGCTGGCCGTAGTGAGCCAGCACGTTGGATGAGCATAGCCTGCGGGATGGCTGTATACAACCAATCGATTGGCTGTATACAGCCAGTCGTGATTGCCGGGAGGCGGCTTAGGGTGCTGATTTAAAGATATCATACCAAGTAACTTTATCTATGTGTTTTAACTTACTGTTTTATCTATTAATTTACATTTCGGCCCAGAAGCTAAAGCCTCATGCCCCTGTGGCTGTAGGCCGAGTTACCTAAAATCTCGCGACTCAGCCTGCAGGCGCCCCAGCAACGGCGTGTAGTCCTCGACCTTCGATGCGATGACGTGCATGACGTCACCCTTACGCTGGGCCTTCCCAGTGACCGCCATGAGGTGGGACCGCAGCAGCGGCCGCCTCTGCCTGTCGGCCAGATCGGCCCAGACAACGATGTTGATGTGACCGGTCTCATCTTCCAGGGTTGCGAACACCACTCCATTGGCCGAGCCCGGGCGTTGCCGATGGGTAACCAGGCCAGCCACGGTCACACGGGAGTCGTCGGGTACGGTCCAGAGCTGTTCCGCGGTGATCACGCGACGTTTCTTGAGCTGCTCACGGAGCAGCGCCAAGGGGTGTCGTCCCAGGGTGAGCCTCAGGCTCGCGTAATCAGCCGCGATGTCCTGGCCTTCCGTAGGCTTGGAGAGCAGCGGCTGGGCCTCCATCAGCGAGGCCTCCCCAAGTGTCCATGGCTCCTCCACTCCCAGGGCGGACCAGTAGCTCTGGTGGCGGTTGCCAGCGATCGCGGCTAGGGCGCCGGCAGACGCTAGGCACTTGAAGGCGTAGCGATCGATGGGGGCACGCCTCGCGAGATCCGAGGTATCGCGGAATGGCCGCGCAGCTGCAATAGCTGTGCCAACGACTTCGTTTAGGCCGCTAACCATGCGTAACCCAAGCCTGACGGCCGGCTGGGCGCCGGCGGGCTCCAACGTGCATTCCCAAGCTGACTTGTTCACGTCCACGGGGCGGATCTCGACATCATGGCGGCGTGCATCCTGGACGAGCTGCGCCACTGCGTAGAAACCCATTGGCTGGCTATTCAGAAGCCCGCACAGGAACGCGGCGGGCTCGTGTCGCTTCAGCCATGCCGACGCGTAGGCTAGGAGCGCGAAGCTGGCGGAGTGCGACTCAGGAAAACCGTATTCGGCGAAACCCTGTATCTGCTTGTAGATCTGCTGCCCAAACGAATCCGGGTATCCACGTTCTCGCATGCCGTTGATCAGCTTGGACTCGAACGGACCGATGCTCCCGGTGCGGCGCCATGCGGCCATGGCCCGACGGAGCTGATCGGCTTCGCCAGCAGTGAACCCAGCGGCCACTACCGCGAGTTGCATTACCTGTTCCTGGAAGATCGGGACTCCAAGCGTCCTCTCCAGCACATGCCTCACGGCTTCGCTGGGGTACACCACCGGTTCCAGACCACGTCGGCGTGCTAGGTAAGGGTGGACCATGTCGCCCTGGATGGGTCCTGGCCGGATCAAGGCGATGACCACCACCAGGTCGTACCAGAGCTTCGGCTTAAGGATGGGCAGCATTGCCATCTGGGCGCGCGATTCGATCTGGAACGTGCCGATGGTGTCCGCCTTCTGGATCATGGCATATACCGCCGGGTCCTCCGCCGGGATGGTGGCTAGCGTGAGGTCGCTGCCGCGTATCTCGTTAACCGACACGAGCATGCGCTTCAGCGCCGACAGCATGCCGAGCGCCAGCACGTCCACCTTGAGGAGTCCCAGTGCATCCAGATCATCCTTGTCCCACTGGATGACCGTGCGATCTTCCATGGCGGCGTTCTCGATGGGGACGAGTCGGCACAGCGGCGTATGGGAGATGACGAACCCACCGACATGCTGGGACAGATGCCGCGGGAACTGCAGGAGGGTCGCCACCAGCTCCGCTAGTAGCTGCATGACATGACTGGATGGGTTTAAGCCCGCTTCCTTGACGCGCTGGGCATTTACTTCGTGGCTATCCCACCACTGGTACACCTCAGAGAGCAGATCTGCGTCGGCCAGGGACAGGCCGAGGGCCTTAGCCACGTCTCGCACTGCGCTCCGCGGCTGATATGTGATCAGCGTAGCGGCGACGGCAGCCCGATCACGGCCGTACTTACCATAGATGTACTGGATGACCTCTTCACGCCGCTGGTGCTCGAAATCCACGTCGATATCTGGGGGCTCGTGTCGTTCCTTACTGACGAAGCGCTCGAACAGGAGGTTCATCCTGGCCGGATCTAGCTCGGTGATGCCGAGGCAGAAGCACACTGCTGAATTGGCCGCAGACCCTCGACCCTGGCAGAGGATCCCTTTCTCGCGCGCGAAGCGCACCACGTCGTGGACGGTGAGGAAGTACGGCTCGTAGCTGAGTTCCGTGATGAGAGCTAGTTCGTGCTCGATCTGCTTGCGACCTTTCTCGGGCACGCCAGTAGGCCACCGGAACTTCGCACCTTGCTCGGTCAACACCCGCAGCCATGTGGCCGGGGTGTGACCCTCAGGCACCAGTTCCTTGGGGTACTGGTAATGGATCTCGTCCAGGCTGAAGTTGCAGAGCTCAGCGATCCTGAGGGTTTCGGCCATGAGTTCTGGCGGGTAGATGTTCGCCAGACGCCGGCGACCGCGCAGATGTCGCTCTGCATTGGGGTAGAGCTGGCCGCGTGCTTCCAGCACGGATTTACGCAGGCGTATGGCCGTGACGGTGTCCTGGAGCTTTCGGCGCGAACGGTCGTGCATGTGCACGTCGCCTGCGGCCACCAGCGGCAGGCCCATAGTCCTGAGGCGCGCCAGCCTGCGTCTGTCGTCGCCGGCGAGATGAAACTCGACTGCGCACCATGCTCGCGTGGGAAAAATTTCCCTCACCCATGCGGCGGTCTCCTTGCTGGGCGTCTTTCCCGGAACCCATAGCACTAGGCAGTGCGGTAACCCTTCAGCGAAGTCATGCCTGGTGAGCTCGTAGCTGCCTTTCTCGGCACGTCGACGACCACGGGTGATGAGCTCACATAGGTTGCCGTATCCCTCCACGTCTGTGGCCAGGGCTACGAGCTTGGTCCCCTCGACCAACGTGAATTCACTGCCGATGATGAGCTTTATGTCGAGGTCCTTGGCGGCCAGGTGAGCACGCACCACCCCCGACATGGAGCATTCGTCAGTAATGGTGATGGCTCGGTACTTCAGCTCGGCTGCTCGGGTCACGAGTTCGGCAGGGTGGGACGCCCCACGCAGGAACGTGAAGTTGCTCAAGCAGTGAAGTTCGGCGTATTCGGGGATCATGAGAAGAAGCCGTGCAAGAACCACTGCTTGTCTTGTCGGTAGATCCATAGCCGCTCGCCGCGGGTGGAGATGGCTTCGTAGTAGTCACGCGTCCATGACTCATTCGCCCACCAGCCGCCTTCGATGCGCTCAGGGCCTTCGATTAGAGTCAGGGTCGCACCCTGATGACGTGGGCCCTTGGATCCAACATCGAGGAGCACTGGCGCCGGCAACACATGGATCGGACGGGTCTGTGGCGTGTGACCATCGGCAACTTCGGTACCGGGCTCAGCATTCCGCCATGCCTGCTCCGGCCTCGCGTCACTGGTGGTGGTCACACCGAACACGGCTTTTTGGCCGAGGCGTGAACGCAGTAGATCCGTCAGCCGTTGCAGCGAATCCTGAGTCTCGGGTTTGCCACCCAGCAGATCCAGGTTGATGGCTCTGTAAGGCATAAATCGCCCGCTAAAGAGCTGTATCTCGTGCACAGGTGCTGGCAGCGTTAGGTTCGCCAGTCTTCCATGGATCAACTCGAGCCAACGACCAGCCTGTCGGTAAGGGATGGCGCTACCGACCACGATGCTGGTCGCCGGCTGGTGCCAGTGCTTGTAAACCAGCTTCAGGCGGTTGACGGCCGCATCATGGGCGAGCAGCTCGCGCGTCAGGTCATCCACCATGCCCTCGACATAGGGCCGCATGTGGTCCATCTGTATGAACTCGCCGGGTAGCTCACGCTCGAACCGGCATCGCTTTGCTTCCTGCCATGAGGTACGCGGATCCGGCAGGCGCCCCACTGCACGGTCAAGCGTCTGTACGAAATCTTTGCCGAAGCGCTTCGCCAAGCCATCCCGCGGCAGACGGAACACGTCGGCCATATGCTTCAGGCCAAGGCGGCTGAAGGCATCGTTCGTTTCGTGCCGCCAGGGGAGGGCGTGAACGGGCAGCTTGCCTAGGACGCTCCGTAGTTCTTCGCGGCCGGTGACCGAGATGCTGAGGTCGGCCTGCGCGAGCCAGAGAGCGGCAACGGGTGTCGGTGCCAGGGCTACGCCGGCGTCGAACCCTTCTGCATGGAAGGCCTGCCTAGCCTTGAGCATGACACCGAAGGGCCCGCCGAACAGATGTGCGCTACCTTCGACTTCGAGCAGTAAGCTCCCAGCTTCCAGGCTCACCGTTGGCGTGAAGTTATGTCCAAGTGCTGCCAGCCTGATGAGCGCAGCCTGTTCAGCTGCAGTATCCCGTTCGACTGTCTTGAGCGTAGGAACCAGTACCAACGCGGTCGTAAGCAGCTGACCGCGCTGCACACCGTGACGCTTGGCGCCTGCGGTGCAGTCCCATACATACGACTTGGCGCCGACACCTTCCATGATGGCGGCAGGTTCACCATCCATCGGTGCGATGCGGAGAGCTTCCAGGGAGAGATGCAGGAAGTGGACAGCGAGCCAGAGTTGCTTTGCCAGCGCGCGTGGTTGCGCTACCGGTGCTTCATCACGTCGGGGTGGCAGTTCCTCTGGAAACAGAGAAAGCGAGGCTGGGCGTGCCATGGGTAAAGCGAGCTTGGACCAACGATGCGCGCGGCTCAGCCGCGCGCATCGAGGTCCAATACCAATGATCGGGGCGGGTGCGCACCCTTGAGGATGGTGATTTCGCGTTGCTTAAGCGCGAATGCAGCGCTGCGTACGCGGATGCGGACAGACGCTGGTGAGGGTTGTTCTGCTACGGACTCAGACCGAAGGAGGAACATGATCGCATCGCTGGCAGAGGCAGCGAGCTTGAGGCGCCGCAGCATCGGGTCCGTGATGGTGCGGGTCTCGGTCAAGACGACGGCGCCACAGGCGCTAGAGCGCAGGCACTGTTCCGCAGCCCACAGTCGCTGGTGGTGGTCCTGTGACGAGGTGATCAGGATGCGGCTGAGTTCGATGCCGGCCTGGCGCAAGGTCGGTGGGTAGGGCTGGTCATCACCCGGTATCCAGGCGATGGCTTTGCCGGCCTGGGTCAGAGTCGCCAGGACAGGGAGCAGGAGGTTGGATATGCCTAGTCCACCCCCCATGGTCAGGATCTCCACCAGGGAGCCGGTTGGCCAGCCACCCCCGATGGCGGAATCCAGCTCCCGGAAGCCCGATGCGATTAAAGGGCCCACAGGACGCTGGTCCTGGCCCCTCCAGATCCGGTGGGCTTGGTGAGAAAGGAGGTCTGACAGGCTTTCCATGGGTCCTGGACGGCTTAAATCGCGTAATGCTGTATATTCGTACAGTTCAGAGCCCAGAGGGTCAATACTGTATGGACTCGAGGCTCGGCAGGCCTTGAGCGGCGGGGGTCTAGGGAAATGTCGTGAATAGAATCAGCGGGCCGGGTGCGCCAGGATGCGCAGCCGGTCAGCGCTTGTGGCGTTCGCGTTTAGCGGCAGCCGCCGCGGACTTACCCAGTTCTTCTGGGGTAGCCGCGAAGAGCGACAGCGCACCATCGAGGGACTTCTTGGTCCGCATCTTGCCGAGTAGGGCTTTGAATTCCCGGCTGGGTCGAGCGGATTTATCGTGTTTGGTCATGCTGACATGGCCCACCTGGCAGCGGTACTACTCTAGTCCTTCCTGCGTCCGGACTTTTCGGTGGCGGCCCTAAAGGCGGCTTTGCGGAAGTCGCCGGGGGCCAGAGTCGACAGGGAGCGGACCGCGGCCTTGGCCTTGGGGGTTTGCATGCTTTCTACCAAGGAATCGAACTCCTTGTCCAACGGGCCTAATTTCTTGGATGTCATCATGATGGATCCCTGCTGCAGGGCTGATGCTATTAGTCTAATCCTTTCTGAACGAGTCAGTTTCGGGGCGCGCAATGTGCGGTCGCTATAGCCTGAGGACGAATACCGCGAGCTCCCTCCCCGGCATCAACTGCCCGATGCCGGATATAAAACCGCGTTATAACCTCTGTCCTTCGCAGGAAGGGATCATCGTGCGCCTCAATGACGAGGGGCATATCTACGCGAGCCTCGCGAAGTGGGGATTCGCACCCGGCTGGATGAAAGATGAGAAGAAAGCCCAGACCAACGCCCGCGGCGAGACCATCGCCGATAAGCCAATGTTCCGCAGCGCGTTTCGGCACGAACGGTGCCTTGTTCTCTTGGACGGATTCTATGAATGGGACCGCAGCGTTAAACCTACTCAACCTTACTTCATCCAGCACAAAGAGGGTGTCGGGTTCGCGGCCGCCGGTATATGGGCGAGCCGTGAGAAGGAAGACGGTACTACTTTTCTAACCTATGGAATCATCACCATCGGCCCCAACAAGATCATGGAGCCAATACATGATCGTATGCCTGTGATTCTCAATGAACGCGATTTCAAGACGTGGCTGAATCCCAAGACAGATCTCGAAACTTTGAAGAAGCTGTTGGTTCCATGCCCCGATGACCTCTTGGTGGCCCATCCTGTGTCGCGTCGGGTGAACAGCCCAGCAAACGACTCGCCGGATCTTCTTAGACCCGAATAGATATATGGGGATTCGTGAATTTTGAATATTCCATCTTAGTATCAGAGTTTTCTGATTACCGAGTTGTATGTAACCAGTGTAAATACCGCCTCTCTGGAAGGGCCACTAGGACGAAGAGTTGACTACCAGTATAACGTTGGACAAAATTCAGTTTCCTATTATTCTCCGCAATCGCTAACGTTATTCCGTTAGTTCGTTACACGCACGATCCGAGATGGGGCAAAAAGAGTTGCAGATACCTAGATAGTGCATTAATTCTGCTATACGATTTAATCGAATTCGCCACTGCTGAGGTGATCGTGTCGCCCTTCGGTGCCCTGCTGCGTTATTACCGTGAACTGTCGGGCCTCTCCCAAGAGGAGATTGCCCATCAACTTAGTCTAGATTCCAAGACCATCTCTGCCATCGAAACCGGCCGACGCAAACCCCCGCCTGGTGATCAGCTACGCAAGCTGAGTGCAGCACTGAAACTCACGCCAGATGAGTCGCAAGAGCTCGTAGAAGTGGCAGACAACTCAAACTATGTCCTGCGAATCCCGAGAGACGTTTCTCCGAGAACCGTTCAGGCGCTCAATAAGCTTGTGAAATCCAGTTATAGCCTGGAGTGTGAGCAAGTCGCGGCGATAGAAGCGATGCTGGAGAGGAGGTAAAGACTATGACGTAGCCTTAAATCTCGCAATAAAAACCCGAAGCCAGGGAGCCCCGACTCCGGGTCTGGTGTAGGTAAAGTTAATACCTAGCACACGCAATCTAAGTATTAGCTCACCAGCCCCTCCCGTCAAGCTCCCTCAGTAGCCCCTTGTCACCAATCAGGTCGGGCCCGCCGATTCGCATGCCTGAAATCAGCATGAAATCGACGAATTCGAACAGCTGTTGGATTGCGAGGATACCAAGTAGGCACACGGAATCGGAGGGAAATATCTATGGATACCCTAAAGGATCTTACGTGGCTATATGATCGCCTCAATCTACCGCAGGCCGGCCGCGAACTCATCGAGCGCATACGGCAGTCCGAGCCTGTAAGGCGGGTTGGAGGAGGTGGTAGCGTTAGTGGCGCGATCCCAATCGATACCATGGGGGTTGGCATCCAGTATGAGAGCCGCACGAATGAACGCCGTTTCCCGCTGAGGTGGCGTTTTGATCCCGATGTTATCGAGTTTTGGGATCAGCCGACGACACTCAGTCTGGCCTATCACAACAAAGCGGGCCGCAAGATTCACAGTTCGCATGTCCCCGACTACCTGAAAATTTCGCAGTGCTCTATTGTCTTCGTTGAGTGCAAACCGCTAACCAAGCTCGCCGAGCTGCATAACAAGTATCCCGACCGCTTCAGCCCAGACTGCAATGGGAGGTGGATGTCATCCGCTGGGATACACGCAGCATCTCCCTACGGCATTGGCTACGAAGTAGCTCTTCCGACTGATATTCCTGCGGTCTTTGTACGAAATGCTGATTTTCTATTCGATTACATTCGCGAGGAGCCTAGCCAAGACCAAGCGCTGCAAATTGAGAAGTTGTTGCAGATAGTGGAAGAGAAGAAGGTTATACGACTGGATGCTCTTCTAGAGAAGACTGAGTCCCCAGACATCATCTACTACGCCATCGCATGGCGCCGAGTGCACTTTCTGCTTGATGAGCAGCTATTGTGTCGCCCTGAAGCATCTTATGTGTTCTATAGCCAAGCTTATGCCGAAGCGATGACGTACGCGGTTGACTATCGATCTTCTGCGCCTCACGCCATGTTGAACCTAGAAATCGGGATAGATTTGCTATGGGATTCAAAGAAGTGGACGGTGGCGAATTACGGTGAAGGGCATTATTCACTGGCTGACGAAGGTGGTCAACTTGTACGTATCAAGGAAGCGCAGATTGCCGAACTCGTTCGAGATGGTCATATGCAGCCTATCGGCAGCGATCCCTGCGGGTTCGGCGAGACCCGCGAGCTTTTACTGACCGCATCACCAGACGACATCTCAGAAGGGGTTCGTAAGGCCAAAATTCTTAGCAAGGTTGCCCAAGGGAAAAATCGCCCGGACGGCGTCTCTGCAAGGACCATTCGGTATTGGCAGAAGCAAGTTCGAGATGCTGTAGTCCGCTACGGAAATGGTTTCATGGGATTGGTTGCCCGCATTAGCAGGCGGGGTTGGCGAGGTTCTCATCTTAATTCCGTAATGGACGAAGAAATTGCCTTGTCTCTCGATGACGATTATCTGACTCCTGCATCTCCTAATAGGATGGCAGCCTTTCGCCTTTACGTAGCACGCTGCAAGACAAAAGGACTACCTCACGTATCGCTGCCGACGTATTCCCTCAGGATAGACCAGCTTGAAAAAGAGCTCAGGGTGGAGAGGCGGCATGGAAGGAAAGCAGCCTATCAGGTTGCTGGACCAAATTCTTACCTCTCCGAGCGCGGGAATGTACTTCCAACTCACGGGGACCGCGCGTTCGAATTAGCGCATGCAGATCATACCGAGTTGCCTATCGACCTGGTGTCGGCCATTACGGGGCAGATATTGGGGCGTCCGTGGCTATCTGCACTAGTCGATGCCTACACGCGGGTCGTACTAGCGTATTTCATCACGTTTGAGCCTCCATCCTACCGAGCACTGATGATGCTTTTTCGCGAGTGTGGCCGGCGATATGGCCGCTTTCCATCGAAATGCATCATGGACTGGGGGAAGGAATTTGAGTCGATCTATTTCGAGACATTGCTGACTTCGCATTTTGTCGAGCGAATGCACCGCGTCAAAGGGGAACCAAGATATGGCTCATTAATCGAAAAAATAAATGCCACTAGTCAAAGCCAATTCGTAAAGAACCTATTGGGAAATACGACTAACTTGCTTATGGCTAGGACTTTGAGTAGTACACATTATCCCGAAAATCACGCGGTCTGGACACCGGACGCATTTGACGATCAGCTGGGAGAGTGGTTCTACAACGTGTATCCGAGTAACACGCATCTGGGGATCCATGAGCGACCCATGGACAGAATGGCTCGATCGCTGGCAACGACAGGAGCCAGAACCATCCGACTATTTGCATACGACGAGCAATTTCTCCTCGAGACATTACCAGCACCCAAACCTGAAACCCGCAGCGTGAGAAGTGGAACGATTAAGCTAAATCATGTGATTTACGGCGGAGAGCCACTAGATGACAGCAGGCTTTGGGGCAAGAGTGTTCCAGTCCGTTACGATCCATACGACATCAGCTACATCTACGCGTATGTCAGCCATAGATGGAGTAGGTTGCAGACAACCAATCAGCTAGTTCTCGACTACACGGAGCGGGAAATCCGTATGGCGCACATGGAGGTTTACGCGCGCTGTCGTGATAGCAACAGAGAGTATCTCAGCGTCCCAGATCAAATGATCGACTTCCTGCGTGACACGCACAACAGAGAACGCCACCTACTCGGCCTCAGAAAATACAATCAAGATCGCTCGGTCGTGGATCTCGATATCGCGCACGATCCAAATCTGACTGGCATTAAAGTGGAGTTTCCATCCCAACCGGCACGTATATGGCGGCGCAAAAACAGGGGAGGCGGCTCGTGAGAAGTAGGCGCGAGATTCTGGACCATATTGATGAGCTTGTAATAGACCACGCCGTATTTGCAGAACTCCGCGACAGACTGTTGGAGACGATACAAGAGGGTGCGCGCGGCCGCATCCTGATGCTCGTGGGGCCCACTGGCGTCGGAAAGACGTCGCTCGCCGGCGTGCTGATAGACATCCTTACAGAATTCGTCGATATGCACCCTGAACTAGGCTTCGCGAGGCCGCTGTCTATTGATGCGGAAAGTCCGGAATACGGCGAATTCACATGGCGTTCATTCTACCTGCAAGGCTTAACCAAGCTCGGCGAACCGGCCCTCAATAGCAAGCGAAACATAGATACCCTAATTGAGGAGCTTCAGTTGGGTAAACCGAAAACGTCCTATCAACGCCTCCAGGTTCATGAACTCAGGACGCTGTATTTGGATGCACTCGATGAGCTTCGCCCAATCGCGGTGTTCATTGATGAAGCCGCCAGCATGGGGAAGACACATTCGCATGAGAACAAGGGTGGCAACCTGAATGTCATCAAGAGCTTCAGCAATCGCAGGTCGACCATCCACGTTCTACTCGGAGCCGTAGATGCGAAGAAAATGCTGTATCACGAGGCTCAAACTGCAAGGCGCGTTGAACCTGTCCCGATGTGGTACTACAGCCTCACTCAACTGGACATCGATTACTTTGTCACGCTGCTCCAGGACGCCCTCAAGGCGGTGGAGATCAGGTATGAGAAGTCGCTTTTCAACGACAAGATGTACGTGTACACCCATGCGCTTGGACTCGTGGGTGCAGGGGTTGAATGGGAACGACGGGCAGTAGAAGAAATGTTCCGAACAAAGAGCAAGATTCTGACACGAGAGCACATGGCTACTACGCGATTATCCAACTTGCAATTAGAAGCGATGGCACGAGATATGAAGGCCTTCGAGAAGGAATTCTCAGACAACAGGGATTTCGACATCTCAAAGCATTTTGGTGAACGGACGAAAGCAACTGCGCATCTTACACAGATGCAGGGTAGATCGCGTCGTCCTGGAAAGCGGATTCCCAAGCGCGATCCGACCAGCTCACGTCACGAGGACGATGCATGATCGCCTCCCGAGCGCGGTTTACGAGACGTACGAGAGGTGGTACCGCGAAATCGCCGCGTGTTAGGTGGGTACGGCCTCATGGAATCGGTACCGGGCAAATCCAGTGCATGACCGATTATCTAGCCGAACTGGCGGATCATCACTGGATGACGACGATCTTGTTCTGGAATATGGGAATTCAACGAGAAATGCTGAAACGGACGGAGGGAGAATCAAAGTCCAGGTTTGATTTCAATTCTGCGAATGGGTACGGACCCCGTGCACTGCTAGTACGGGATAGCCTACGAAAGGCGGGCATGCCTGCTGAATATCCTGAAATGGCTTATCTCCCTTTGGGAGAGGTATTGGACTGTCGGAGTCACGGCCTCTTGAGTGACGAACTCCGGTGGTGTGTCGACTGTTGGCGGGAAGACCAACATTCCACTGGGCGACCCTACGTGCGGCTGATTTGGATAACCATGCCTGTGAGTCTCTGCCCTCGCCACCGCTCCCTACTGACGAGCAGGTGTGAGAAGTGCGGCACAAAGCAGCTCGTGGTGTCCTATATTCCACGTGCGTGGATATGTAATTCCTGTGGCAGTAATCATATCGAGAGAACGCAGTTCCATCGAACGCGAGAGCCGAGCGCGAGTGATATCTGGAAAACTATTGCTTGTGAAAGATTGATTGAAAAAGTTATCGTGGGCAATGTCCGAGTGACACCGGATGCTGCCTCATTAGGGGTCTCGCGCATCGCCAATCAATTGACGGGTGGATCTGTCTATAAATTAGGACAGTTGATTAATTTCGAGCACATGGTACTTCACAGTTGGGTGCGAGGTAAGAATAAGCCCGCGCTTGCGACATTGTTGGAATTCTGCCGCCGAGTCAATGTCTTTCCTGATGATCTATTGGCCCAGCAAGCGACACTTCTTGGACCAGTATCAGTTCAATATCGAGAACGCCCGAGATTTGCACCGAGAACGAACTTAGACGAGAAAGATCGAGCAAGCGTACGTAAGTATCTCGCGAAATTAATCGCCAAGAATCCGCTGCATGCGCGCTCCACAACCGATGTGGCGCAAGAATTGCATATGACTTACACGAAATTACAGTATCACTTTCCTAGGGAGTATAAGGTTCTTCGTCAACGATACCTTGCCTGGATGGAGAAGGTTGTCTTTAATCATGCCAAGCATCGCGAAAGGAAACTCAAGGAGGGGGTGGCGTGGCTGCGTAAGCGGCACGTTTATCCTAGTGAGCGCCATCTGAAGCAGCTAACTGGCGTGCTGCCAAGCGATCTCAGACGGTCAGATATCAGGCGGCTTTTGCGCAGACTTAGACGAGACCTGCCTGATTTGGTAACGAATAAAAATGGACTCGTGCGTGGCGCGGTGGAAAAGAAGAAAAAGTGAACGGTAACGAGGGACGTGGCGGTGACGGATTAGCTGAGGTTAACTTGGACTGGCCTGAAATGGGGATATCACCCGGAAGCGGCTTTACATAAACACGGATTATGCGCACGCTAGAAGTGGACCCTGCGCGACCTCAACCCCTCGATGGAAGCGCTCCACGATGCCATCGCCTCCGGAGACACCTCTGGGTTCAGCGAAGCGTTCGAACAATTTGTCGAACTGCTCATCGCCTTGAGCGCGTAGCGCCAAGCCTGGAATTGCATTAAAGGGCTCTGATCCCTTTGAGGTGATGGGAAGCGGCTACTTCAGGTGATTGAGCGGTATAGGGGCATCTTCCTTGACCGTATCGATCACGAAGCTGCTGTTGATGTCCCTCACATCCGGCAGCTTGATCAATCTATCCAGCACGAAGCGCCGGTATTCCGCGAGATCTGGCACGACGACATGGAGCAAGAAGTCGTGCCGCCCGGAGGTGATGTAACACGCAATGACTTCGGCCATCCCTGACATGGAGCGACGAAACGCCATGGCAGCGGAGTCACCATGGCTCTTGAGCTTAACCGCGATGAACACCGTGAGGCCGAGCCCGGCTCTTTCGCGATCGAGTTTGACCTTTCCCCCATAAATAGTAGCAAGCGTGATGTGGGATTTCCCGGTAAATTGACCGATGGGAGGTCCCGAGATGAAGCGCAAACGATTCACCGAAGAGCAGATCATTGGTGTGCTGAAGGAGTACGCGGCGGGCGAGAAGATGCCCGAGCTGGCTCGCCGGCACGGGGTGACAGAGACGACGCTCTACCGCTGGAAGTCGAAGTACGGGGACATGGAAGTGTCTGAGGCCAAGCGGCTGCGGGAGCTTGAGGCGGAGAACGCCAAGCTCAGGCGGCTCCTGGCCGATGCCATGCTGGACAAAGCGGCCCTGAAGGAGCTCCTCTCAAAAAAATGGTGACGCCCGCGGTACGCCGCAGCGGGGTTCAGCATCTGCTGGATCTCAACCTGGTGAGCGAACGGCGGGCGTGCGCCCTGGTGGGATTGAGCCGGACGGTCAGGCGGTATCGTTCGCAACGGGACGATACGGCACTGCGCGCACGGTTACAGGGGCTCGCCGCCCAATACCCCCGCTACGGCTATCTGACACTCCACAGCCTGCTCAAGACCGAAGGCCCGGTGATCAACCGCAAGCGTACCTACCGACTCTATCGCCAGCTCGGCTTGCAGGTCCGTATCCGGCGGCGCAAGAAGCTCACCCGGCCCCGGATCCCGATGGTGGTCCCCACTGCATCTAACCAGCGGTGGTCCTTGGACTTCGTCTCAGACCAGATGGCAAATGGCCGGCGCTTTCGGGTGCTGGACATCGTGGACGACTATTCCCGGGAGTGTGTGCGGCAGCTCGTCGATACCTCGAATTCGGGTGCCGCGGTCAGCCGGTTCCTGGACCAACTCGCGCTCACCCGCGGTCTGCCCCGGACGCTGGTCTGTGACAACGGCACGGAGTTCACCAGCAAGGCCATGTTCCTGTGGTCGCGGTGCACCGGTGTCGCACTTCACTTCATCCAGCCCGGCAAACCGACACAGAATGCGTTCATCGAGAGCTTCAACGGCAAGTTCCGCGACGCCTGCCTCAACCAGCATTGGTTCACAAGCTTAGAAGACGCTAGGAAGACGATCGACGACTGGCGCAGTCATTACAACGATGTCAGACCACACAGTGCTCTGGGCTATTTGCCACCGGCTGTGTTCGCAAAGCAAGCTGCTTGATATGCTTAGGCTCCCACATCGCTACTGGGACTAATTCGGGGGGAAGGTCAGCATGGGTATCTCCTGAGGGGCAGGCGCGGCGTATTTCTCGACCTGTCCTCTATTAGGATGCATGGGCCGGGTGAAAGGTTGCAGCGTCGAATTCTATGCACCCGAATCGTCGCTGGGTCGTTGCCATTGAGATCGAGGAAATGGAGGCGGCGGCCATCGTGCCCATGCTCCTCGAACTACAGCTCTTCGGCGCTGTAGTACACGCAGCGGGCATCGAGCACACCATCATGATCCACCAGGGGTTCGTGAAACTCCTATGGAGTGATCCCGAGAGCCGTATAGAGCTTTGCTGGTTCATAGATAACGCCATCTTTCATTACAAGCTTTGCGTGCTCGAGTCTCTTGAGGTCTTCAGTGGGATCACCTTCGACTAGGACGAGATCAGCAAGCTTCCCGGTCTCTATCGAGCCGAGATCCGAGTTTCTGTGCATAACTGTCGCGGCGCCGAGCGTCGCTAGCTGCAGCGTCTTTGCGACTGGAATCCCCGATTCTTCATAGATCTGAAGCTCATGAATGAGGCCCAGCCCCATAACAGTGTTATCAGTACCAGCCTCTATGGTGAGGTCGTGGTCGTACATCCCTCTGAGCATTTGCTTCATCCGTTCAAAAGATTGCCGATAACGCTCATCATTTTCAGGAGTCACCGGGAGCCCACCGACCAACAATCCCCGCCGGACTTGAATGGGCAAGCGATCAGCATAGTCTAGGGCGGCAACACTCACTTGCCCCGGCCGATCACAATAAAGCGATTCAAATACACCGAGGGTCACATCTACTGCCACATGGCGATCGCTTAACAGATTCAGAAAGGATTGTACCTGCCGGGATCCAATATCGATGTCGGATCCTCGGCTCCCGACCTCAGTTAAGCGCGCAGATGTTTGGGTGTCTTTCACATCTGGCATGAAATTAAGAAATAGGAAATTCATATGCTGGATTTCGTCATAGCCATCCCTTACCGCTTGTTCGGCTATCATTCCGGCTGGGATGTGCCCGCTTACCCGCATACCTCTGGCGTGGGCTTCACGAACAATTATCGGTACCAGTTCTGGCTTGACGGAGCTGTATATTTTGATTTGTGTATAACCCATCGACGCGTACTGCGCGACGTCCTTTTGAACTTCTTGTTCCGTATCTGCAAACATACCTATCGGCGTCTGGTCTGGCCCTCGACCGTCAATAAACCCCGCCGGTATGACGCGTGGGCCTATCTCATTACCCGTATCATATGCGCGACGGCGTATCAGTAATTGGTCGTTGATATTGCCCATGTCGCGCACAGTAGTCACGCCCGCAGCAATATTGAGCAGGCCGTCGCTCCCGGCAAAGAGATGCACATGCATGTCCCACAACCCTGGCAGGAGCGTGAGTCCATGACCATCAATTACGGTTGCATTAGGATCGATTGAGGGTGGTTCCTGACCGACATAACTTATGTGATTGCCTGACACAATTACCGTTTGGTCAGTCTGAATGCTCGCTGAATTGGAATTAAAAAGACTCACATGGGAAAATACCACCTCTGACTTAGGCCGCGTCGCGAGATTGTGAGCCAAATCGTGCAATGCCGATTGGCCACTGTCTGTTTCTGCCCTGATGAGCGTTTTGGCGGCAGATTCCCAACCGCGTCGAATCGTGGTGATCCACCCAACACTCTCTGAGAAGAATTCGCGCTGATCGTCAAGCCATATATAAGTGGGTGTCAGATCCAGTCCATGAATGGCATATAAGTTGACGATCAGTTTGTGACCTCCTTCCTCCAACGCAATCTTTTGCACCTTTTCGACACTTACCACACCCATTGGAAGTATGTTTAGGTGACCGCCGGCATGTAGGGCAGCCCTGACTACCATTGCAAACTCATCGGGCGTGTTATTTAGGGAGACGTAGA
>DASYGE010000011.1:0-77635 GCA_036000105.1 Gammaproteobacteria bacterium | reverse complement strand
TGCGGCCCGACGACCACTCTGACCCCGGTGGATGCCAAGTATCTGCCGACTTCTTGCCGCGATGCTAATGCACCAAAATAAGACTTAAGATGTAGTTTCCCGAATGGGATCTATGCCCCGCACCATGCGGGGCATAGCTTTTTTTAAGCTTGCGTGCCGCCAGCTGAAATGAGCCACTCCGAAAACGAACGCCTAAACTCCCGACTCGCATGATGTAGGGCAAACCGGCGCATTTTGCACCGGATACCATGAATCTGCTCAAGGGACATGGCTTGTCCGGGAATATGCGCGAGTCGGTTCCAAATTATAGATAACAACTGAAACTGACAGAGATTGTCACTCTCTGACAAGTTTTTGACAGTGAGTAATGAGAACCAGCCCCCAGGCTGCTGCAAAAGTCCTATTAAACCGCCTTGGAACCCTGCTCCTGGGAGTTGGCATGCTAGTTGCATATCAAGGGCAGGAGTGTAAAGTTCGCACTTCAAGTTATCTGTCAACACTTCGAGGAGTGTATCCATGAAGACCTTGCAAAAGGGTTTTACCCTGATCGAGTTGATGATCGTGATTGCGATCATCGGCATCCTGGCGGCCATCGCCATCCCGGCGTACCAGGACTACATCGCCCGTTCCCAGATGTCGGAAGGCATCCAGTTGAACGGCGGCGGCGAAGTGGGCCTGGCCGAGTACTACCAGAACAAGAGCAGCTGGCCGGCGACCCTTGAATCCGTGTACAGCACCTCCACCAACAATGCGACGGCGCCTGCTGTGGGTCGCTATGTAACGACGGTTCTGGGCTACATCATTGCTGGCGGCACTTATGCCATCGTGGCTAAAATGAAGCACACCGGCGACAACAGCCACATCACCGACAAGACCATGGAAATCTGGACGGGAGACGGCGGCAATACCTGGCACTGCGGCCCGACGACCACTCTGACCCCGGTGGATGCCAAGTATCTGCCGACTTCTTGCCGCGATGCTAATGCACCAAAATAAGACTTAAGATGTAGTTTCCCGAATGGGATCTATGCCCCGCACCATGCGGGGCATAGTTTTATATATCCTTAATACAATAATTCGATAGCGATGAACCTTTCCCGGAACAAACCTCTCTTCGGTGCAGCTTGGCTCAGTGCGTTGCTGTTGGGCGCACTCATCTACTTGCCTGGCTTACCGGGAGCTTTCGTATTCGACGACATCGGCAGCATCGCGGATAACGCGGCCATAAAACTTCGGGAACTTAGCCTAGATGGCATGTTGCACGCCATCTTATCCGCTCCGGTGGGGGGTCTGCTTCGCCCTATCAGTACCCTGACATTCGTGCTGGATGCCCACTTCTTCGGTGTATCGCCCCTCCCCTTCAAGATCACCAACATATGCATCCACCTGGTGGTGGGCATCCTGCTCTGGTATCTATCCCGGGATCTACTGCGCGCCTATCGGGATTCCACACGCAAGAGCTTGGATGACTGCACCATCGCCTGGCTAGGCCTTGCTGCGAGCACGCTCTGGCTGGTCCACCCTCTTAACCTCACCTCGGTCCTATATACGGTGCAGCGTGACAACAGCCTGTCCGCTCTATTCTCCGTCGCCGCGATCCTGAGCTACTTGGTAGGCCGCAGACGAGGGCGCAACGGAGGGGGTGGCCACTGGCATATCTGGGTGCTCACGCCCCTTTGCACGGTAGTCGGCATGCTGTGCAAGGAGAATGCAGCGCTGACCCCGGTCTTCATCCTGGTTATCGAATTCACGTTGCTCGGCTTCCAAGGTGGCGACGACAAAGCGAAGAAGGAGGTCTACTGGTTCTTCGTCGCGTTCCTAATCCTGCCGCTGCTTGCCGCCTGCGGACTCGCCGTGTTGAAACCTGGCTTCTTCTTCAATGGATATGTACTACGGAACTTCACTCTTTATGAGAGAGTCCTGAGCGAATGCCGGATACTCATGGATTATCTGCGCTGGATCTTCGTTCCCGATCTGCGCCAGCTGGCCCTCTTCCATGACGACATCGTCCCGTCCCGCGGGTGGCTGGACCCGGGCACTACCCTGCCTTGCGCCCTCGTAATCGCGGTCCTACTTGCCGGGGCAGTGACCCTGCGCAAACGCGTGCCGCTGCTGAGCTTCGGCATCCTCTGGTTCTTCGCTGGCCAGCTGATGGAGTCAACGGTATTGCCACTGGAGCTCGCATTCGAGCACCGCAACTACCTGCCCATGTTCGGCTTGTTGCTAGGCATAATCGGCACCCTGTATCCTGTGGTCGCCGACCAGGGAAGGGCGGCCTTGGCCAAAGCACTGCTCGTCACATGCATCCTGCTGCTGGCTCTCACCACCGCCATACGCTCGGCGGACTGGCAGACAGAACTCACGTTTTCCCTCTCTGAGTCACAACACCATCCCCATTCCGCACGCGCCCTAGCAGAACTCCAATGGGCTTACGTCGGTTACATAGTCGCTACCAAAGATACCCGGCTCATACCCCTTGCCCTCGATGCTGCAGCACGATCCAAGGCCGCAGATCCCGACAATATCAACCAAGATATCGGGCTGGCCTATATGTACATCAATCTGCACGACATACCCCGGGCGAAACTACATCTCCATGAGGCGGACGATGAAGTTGCCATCGCGACTCCCAGCACCACCTTACAACTTGCGCTGCAATCCTTGCTAATCATGGATGCTGCTGACAGTAAACCCTTGTACGGCGATATGACACTGATATTCCGACATGCCCTGCAAAATCCCAAGATCATGAGCGAAGGCTGTTACGGCGCGGGGATCTGGAACAGTTTTGGCGTCTTCCAGCGCCAGATCGGCGAGGTACCCGGAGCGCTCGGCGCCATGCACGAGGCTGTCACTTTGTGCCCCCGGGACACCCTCATGCGGACAAACTTCATAGAAACGCTCCTCGCCTATGGCGATACCAAAGACGCCAGGCCACAGCTGGACGCCCTTGCGGCAAGCCACGAGCTACGCTATCTACCCGAGATACACCACCTGCAGGAAGAATATGCCGCGGAGACGGCAGCGCAGCGGAAAAATTAGCGTTCAACCATCCGCTGCAGCAGCAAATCCCGATAGAATCTTGCGCCATGCCGCTCCCATCATGGCTTCGTAGATGAAACACACCACCCCCTCACAACTGTTGTTCATCCTGCTGGCCTTAAGCGTGGCTTTCCTGGTCTATAAACCCGGTCTCACCGGGGGCTTCGCCCTGGATGACTACACCAACATCGTGCAGAACGCTGCGCTGCAAGTGGATGATCTCTCCTGGGCCGAACTCAGCCGGGCAGCCTTCTCCTTCCAGGCGGGCCCCACCATGCGACCCGTGAGCATGCTGACCTTCACCCTCAACAGCTATTTCTTCGGCCTGGACAACGCCATGGCGTTCAAGATCACCAACCTGGTGATCCATCTGCTGAACGGACTCCTGGTGTTCCTGCTGCTGGTGCAGCTGCTGCAGGCCTACCGCCGTGAGTATGTCCCGTCCCTGGCGGAAAACCGCATCGAATGGCTGGCCCTCCTCACCGGTGCCCTATGGCTACTGCACCCGCTGAACTTGATGCCCGTGCTGTACGTGGTGCAGCGCGAGACGGCCCTATCCAGCCTGTTCGTGTTGGTGGGCTCCAACGTCTATATATGGGGCCGGACCCGCCGCCTCTCGGGTCTGCATGGGGCATGGCTGATCTGGACCGCGGTGCCGCTGCTCACTCTGGTGGCCATGTTCAGCAAGGAATCCGGTGCGCTCCTACCGGTGTACACCCTGGTGATCGAGTTCTTCATCTTCCGTTTCCGCAGCGCCAAGGGCGGCACAGACATGCAGGCCGCGCTGTTCTATGTGCCTATGCTGGTGCTGCCGGTGTGCGCCGCTCTTGCATGGATAATCGTGGCCCACGGCGCTCCTCTCGATTACAGCCATCGGGATTTCACTCTGGGCGAACGCCTCATGACGGAGGCACGCATCGTCTGCCTCTATATAAGGTTGACGCTGCTGCCTGATCTCGGCTCCATGGGGCTCTATCACGACGACATCGCAGTCTCCCACGGCCTGTTGCAGCCTGCTACCACCCTTTGCTCCGTCATCGCTCTCGCGGGTCTGGTAGCAGCGAGCTACCTGTTGCGCCGTAGACTCCCTCTGGTGGCTCTCGGCATCGCCTGGTTCTTCGGCGGCCAGCTGATGGAATCCACGATCTTCCCCCTGGAACTCGCTTACGAGCACCGCTGCTACCTGCCGGATCTCGGTCTGATGCTGGCGGTCTTGTCACTCATATATCCGCTGCAGGACTCCAGCCGTTTCAAGCAGCCGCGTTACATCTTCGTCGCCCTGGCGCTCTGCGCCTGCGCTTTCCTCACCTGGCTACGGGCCAGCGACTGGCAGGACAACCTGACCTTCTCCGCCAGCGAAGCACGCCACCATCCTGAATCGCCTTACGCGACCTACATGCTGGGCCAGACCTACGCGAACAAGGCCCTGTTCGAAGACGCTAGCCTATATCCCGATGCCGTCAACTCTCTCAAAGCCGCGTCCGCAGTACCCAACTCCAGCATCATCCCGGATGTATCCCTGATACTAGTGCAGGCACAGTTGAAAGGCATCACCGATCCCGCGGTGTTGCAACGCATTGCGGAGAAGCTGGGTCATCAACGTATCAGCGCCTCTGACATCCAGGGCTTGAATGCGCTCATCGACTGCGCCGACCGTAACAACTGCCATATACCGCCGACCAGCATGTACGCCATGTTCGATTCAGCCCTGACTAACCCCGAGATCGACAAACTCGCGGGGTCCCATGCCAACGTACTGGTCATCTATGGCAATTACTTGTCTACCCAGGATCCCCACCAGCTCTCCAAGGCGAGAGACCTGATGGCGCAAGCAGCCGCGCTGGTGCCCAGTGAACCTCAGTACCAGGCCAATCTCGTCACCATGGACATCAACATGCTGGATCCCGCGCTCGCCACCAAGGACCTGGATGGATTGCGCAAGCTGAACTATCTGGGTCACCTGGACACGGAGATCGCAGATTTCGAGGGCGAGTTACACAAGCTCGAGTCAGGGCCGCATAAGTAGGCACGTTCTGGTCAAGCCAAGGATGGTATATTGGCGGCATCTAATCTCCGGCGACGCAGCATGAGCGGCAGCAAAACGCATCTCTCCATTGTCCTGCCCGCCAAAGACGAAGCCCAGAGCCTCGCCGCCTTGTTGCCGAAACTCCGCGGCCTGTATCCCGAGGCCGAGATCGTCGTGGTGGACGACGGTTCGAAAGACGGCACCGCCGACGTCACCCGCCAGGCCGGTGCCCTGGTGGTCAGGCATCCCTACTCCTTGGGTAACGGTGCGGCGGTCAAATCCGGGGCACGCGCGGCGCATGGACAGGTACTCGTCTTCCTGGACGCCGATGGGCAACACCCTCCGGAGGACATCGCCAGACTGTTGGATCTCTATGATAAGGGTTATGACATGGTGGTCGGCGCACGTACCGGCGCTACACAGGCGACTTTCGGGAGACATGCTGCAAATACCGTATATAACCTCCTGGCAAGCTGGATGGTAGGAAATGAAATCGCCGACCTTACATCTGGATTCCGCGTGGTGCATTCTGACCTGTTCAAGGAATATCTGCATCTGCTTCCGAATCGCTTCTCGTACCCCACGACGATAACCATGGCGTTTTTCCGCGCCGGTTACCGGGTCGGTTACGTGCCGATAGAAGCCGGCAAACGCCAAGGGCAAAGCCACATCCGTCCGCTTCGCGACGGCACACGCTTCCTCATGATAATTTTCAAGGTCGGTACGTTGTATTCTCCACTCAAGATCTTCTTGCCGATAAGCTTTTCCTTCTTCATGACCAGCGCATGTTATTATCTTTATACATATCTAACAGAACATCGGTTCACTAACATGAGTGCATTGCTGTTCATCACTTCGGTTCTGATATTCCTCATCGGCCTCGTGTCAGAGCAAATCACCAATTTACTTTTCGCGAATACAAGCCATCGCTGATGCTGATGCCACGGGATCTTCTCTCGTCATACCAAGCCCCCGTCTGGCGATGGCGGACAAGGATGGTCCAAGCGCCAAACGGAGACAGGCTTGAAGCGTTCTCTCCGCACCTTGTTGAATCACCGAAACATGGACCAATGGCCCGATCAAGAGCCATGACTACAATGGCGGTTCTCTTCCAAAGACCTGACTCCGGCATGCGCGTGCTAACACGGCGGGACAATGCATGCGGGTCTGTGCATCGCGGCGTTGGTATCCAGTTGAGTTGCGTCTAGCCATGCTATTCACCCACCTGCGCCAGTTTGTTCAGCCGCTTGCGCGCACTCCGCTCCATCCGCAGTGGCTCATGTCCCGGGAAAATTACGCGACGAAGCAGGCGATAACGCCTCTGGTTCGAGGCTGTGTCATAGACATCGGCTGCGGCGACCGATGGCTGGCTGACTGCATCGGGGAGCGCGGGAACTACATCGGTCTGGATTATCCTCCCACCATAACCCAGGGCTATCCTGGTTTGGCGGATGTTTTCGGCGATGCAGTGCGCCTTCCTTTCCGGAATGCAACGGCTGATTCCGTATTACTTTTGGACGTGCTGGAACACCTGCCTTCACCCGATGCAGCGATCTCAGAAGCTGCCCGGGTCCTCAAACCCGGAGGCCTTCTCATCCTGCAGGTCCCTTTCATGTACCCCGTGCACGATGCTCCAAACGACTTTCATCGTTGGACCCTCGAAGGATTGCGTCAATTACTGATACAGAACGGTCTGCGACTTGTCGACGAGACCACGTTCGGTCATCCCGTCGAGACTGCCGCCGCCTTAGGTGCGATCGCGCTTGCGAAAAGCGGACTGAATATCCTCAGCCGTCCACGTCTTGCGATACTGCTTTTGCCCCTCATAACATTATTGATCCCGCTCGTGAACGTTGCAGGCTGGTTGTTGGGCAAAGCCCTGCCGGCTGACTCCTTCATGCCGCTCAGCTACCGGCTTGTAGCCGAAAGGAGCGCATGAAACTTCTGTTGGTGACGAGTTCGTATTCAAGCACCGGCCAAGGATCCGCAGCTGCCGGTCTTTTCGTGCATGACTTCGCCGTGGCGTTGACCAAAGCGAACGTGACGGTGAATATCCTTGCGCCAACAACCGGTAGTGCTGTCGACAGTGATGACAGTTTGGCTGTCAGCCGCTTCGTAGTACCCAAGTTACCGCTTTCACTGCTCAACCCCGCATCTCCAGGTGACTGGGTGGCGATCGTTAGAACCATGGCTGCAGGCCGGCGCGCCGTGCAGCAGGCCTGCTTAGAGAGTCGGCCGGATCATATCCTTGCGCTGTGGGCGCTCCCTTCTGGCGCCTGGGTACGACGAGCAGCGCGACAATTCTCCATCCCGTACAGCATATGGGCACTGGGCAGTGATATCTGGGGGCTCGGCAAGCTGCCGTTGGTCCGCGGATATCTTGCCACGGTGCTGCGCGAGGCTGCTCACTGTTTCGCCGACGGGATAAAGCTGGCCGCAGACGTGCAGCACATCGTCGGAGGACGTGATTGCCGGTTTCTCGCCAGCAGCCGCATGTTCGGCCCTCCCGGCCGGCGATTGCCCAATAAAGCACCACCTTATCGCCTAGCTTTCCTCGGACGCTGGCATCCGAACAAAGGCCCCGATCTCCTGCTTGATGCGCTCGCACAACTCACGGAATCCGAATGGACACGGATCGAAGCCGTACGCGTGTGTGGAGGCGGGCCGCTCGAAACAGAGATCAATAGGCGCGTCAAAGCGCTTGCGAGCGCCGGACATCCGGTCAAACTGGACGGATATCTCGATCATGCGGCGGCTCACGAATTATTCGAGTGGGCTGACTATGTGATCATCCCATCCAGGGTTGAGAGCATCCCGGTGGTTTTCTCCGATGCGATGCAAATGCACCGCCCCGTCATCGCCATGCCTGTGGGGGATCTTGCTAGCTTGCTGGAAACTTATGGCTGTGGAATCGTGGCCGACGAAGTGAGTGCGCAAGGAATGGCCCGCGCCATACGTCGCGCACTTGATACGACCCCCGGAGGATTCGCCCGTGGGGTCATGCAGGCAGCAGAAGCGTTCGATGTCCGGCGGACGGCAGTGGATTGCCTCGCCGCCCTCAATAGTTGACCCGTTCCATGAGCGATGCACCCTCAAACATACCCCGATGGGGCAACCAGGATCGTGAACGCAAGGCGGCGGCCGTGTTCACGACGCTACAGGGATTCTCGACATTCGATCTGACAGCGGCCCGTTGGCTCGATATCGGATGTGGCAGCGGCGAGATCGCGGCAACTCTCGCTGCACAGGTGGCGCAGGTAGCCGGCATAGATCCGCAGCCATGGCCCCAATGGGCGAACCTGATGCATGAGCACCCTAATCTGAGGTTGATTCAGGGTGGATACGATACGGACCCTATGGCCGCTGATAGCGTTGACGTGGTGGTATGCAACCAGGTCTACGAGCATGTTCCCGATCCAGTGCGTCTGATCAGCTTCATACACAAGGTGCTGCGCCCAGGCGGGATCGTCTATTTCGCCGGGCCCAACCTGCTCTTCCCCGTCGAACCTCACACCTTATGGCCGTTCATACACTGGCTGCCGCGCCGGTTTGCCGTAGGGCTGATGCGCGCTTGCGGATCGCAGAAATTGCTGGATGCCTACTCTGTCAGCTACTGGAGATTGCGTGCCTGGCTCGCCGGCTTCGAGGCCACCAATGCGGTCCCCTATATCCTGCGGCATCCTGCTGACTTCCACCCCACCAGTCTCGCGTGGCGATCGCTCGCGGTGATGCCGACCCCACTCCTGGATACGCTGACATTCCTGTCCCCCGGATTCGTGTTCGTCTTGACCAAGCGTCAAACATGATGACCTAGGCGCTACCTCACCCTCTTCTCATGCAAGCGCCTCACGCATGCAGGCAGCGAGATAGTCGATTCCGGCTTCGTCCGTAGCGGCACCCGCAGGCAATAACAAGTGCTGCTTCCACAACCATTCGGTCTGCGGCATGTTGTCCCGGCGCAGATCCCGGAAGCCGCTCTGCATATGCAGCGGGTAGTAACGCCACTTGGTCTCGATGCCGTCCTGCGCGAGCCTCGTCCCAAGCGCGTAACGCGAGCCTTCCTGCAGTACCACCGGGTAATATGTATAGGCATGGGGACGCGTGGCAGTTGATTCCGGCAAACCGACACCGCGCAAGCCGCGCAACTGGCTAGTGAGTCGCTCGGCATTGCGGCGACGGCGCGCCACGATCTCATCCTCACGTCGCAGGCACTTTAGCGCGACAGCTGCCTGGAGCCGGTGTATGCGCCGCGGCGTGTAACTGCTGTAGCTGTCAGCATCGAACGATTCGATCTCGGCGATGCCATCACTGGCTCCGCGATAGCGGCTTGCTTGCGGCAGACGTAGCAACAATGACTTCAACCGGTAGGCAAGATAAGTGGTCATTATCCGTTCGCGGGTCTCACGGCCGTTGGCGGGGCCCAGGGTATATCCGCTGACCGCCCGCCAGATATCCTCGCGATTTGTTAGCAACGCACCGCCCAGTATCCCGCCGAGCGGTTTATCCACATTGAAGCTCAGCAGCGTGGCATCGCCCCAGCTGCCGACGCGTCTCTCATCCACATCAAGATTCCCGGCCATATGTACCGCATTTTCGATCAGCACCTGGCCAGCCTGATCCGCTAGGCGCCTCAGCCCTGCGAGGTCCACAACCTTGCCGTAGGTATGCGTCGCCAGCACGCAACAGGATTCTGCTGATAACAACCGCTGTACTGATTCAGTGCTGATCCCGAAATCGCGGTCGACATCCGCCAGGGCAAGCTTGCTGCAGTGCTGACGTAACAGCACCGCAGAAGGCCGGTGCATCAACGAGCTGAGTATCCATTCACCCTTAAGACCGAAGACAGCCGACAGTAGATACATACCTGAACGCGCCCGGTCTAGCAGTAAACAATAGCGATTCCCATAGTGCTGACACAGCTCGCGGCTCAAACGTTCGAAGGGACCGGCTTGCAATGCCCCCAACATGTCATGCAGCTGCCAGTTGGGCTGCACCAGGGAAGGCAGCCGGTAAGATGATGGTTTGGGTGGCTGCAGCCCGAACGCCTGATCTTCAGTGATTTCCGCCATCCCTAGTCCTCCCCAGCAAAGCAAGCCGCTGTTTTAGATAAGACCACGACCGGTAGACGCTCAAAGCGAGACGGTAGATGGGCGAATACCAATAGACGATATGGTACTCGACCGGCAGAGCACCCATGGAACGCTTGAAATGCCCGATGCCCGGCCGACTGCCGCCGCGACCGCCTCTAGCGGTGCCAACGAAATCGATGGTCTCGAATCGGTGCCGCTTTGCCCAGCGGATCAGGCACCAGACGAGCGCGTGATTGGCGCTCAATCGCCTGCCTTCCTCTGACGTCACTGCATCCCAGTAGTAACAACGATCACCACCAGCCAGCAGCCATGCCGCGGCGATGATGCGCCCGGCTACAGTGGCATACATTATGCGCAAGCCTGTTACGCTCCGCTTTTCGAGCAGCGCCCGGTACAACGCGGGGGGGTAGTTTGGCTGAACGCCCTGCCGGGCATAAGTATCATGCAGTAGCTTCAACTGTGTTTGAATGAAATCCGCGTCGAAGGCCCAGTGCAGCTTCACTCCATCCTTCACTGCCCTGCGAACGGTGTAACGGGTCTTCTTCGAAAGCAATTGCCAAAGTTCTGCCAACGGTCGCGAAAGCTTCAATTCAAGGTTTTCGAGTTTCTCCGCCATATCACCTGCGTCCGGAACGCCTGCCGGCGAGGGTGGATAGGTTGCTTGCATATAGCCGACTCCCTGGCGTCGAACCCACGTCTCCAAAGCCTGCGATACGAGATCAACTTTGGTGGGCGGTGCGCAAAAGAGCGTTGCCGGTGGTACAGGGCATTTGCGTAACGGCGCGCCGAAGAGTATTGCCGGACCGTAGCGGCGGCGCAGCAAAGGGATGACCGCCTGCAGGCGGTTCTCAGAGAAGCAGCCCAGCGGTATCACCCGGATGGGATAGAGCCGCTCCACCAAGGCAAGCCACTCCATGCGCTGGAACGGCGAATGGGTTATGGAAACCAGAAAATCTGCATACTCTGTCCGGGAGATTTCCCTGATTTCGGCGGTACTCATGGGGGCTTGACGAACTGGAACATGGCATCCCACCAACGATGCACGGGCTGACGCCGCTTGCGGTGCCATGTGGTTTCAAACCGTGCGAGTTTCGGGAAGAGGAAGCGCGGGACCAGGCCCGACCAGGCTAGATAGACCGCCGGAAAGCGTGGCGTCCTGACGGCATATTCATCCTGCAGCAGGAACCCTGCGCGTGCGGCACAACTCCGGATATCGGAAGGTGCGCGTTTGACCTGTTGCGGTGTGCCTGCGTAAGTCTGCCAGTATGGATCGTTGGAAACCTGGTCGATCACCAAAAACCTCCCGCCTGGCGTGAGGGTGCGATACACTTCGGCGAACACGATTTCGAGACGCGCATCAGGTACATAGCACAGGGTTTCCCGGGCTACCGCACAATCAAAGCTCACGTCGCCGAATGGAAGGTGCTCCCCGTCTATGAGCAAGAGCTGCACGTTCGGCATCTGGGCGCATACTCCCCGAGCGACGTCGAGGATCAGTGGAGAAACGTCCACACCGACCACACCCTCAATGAGATCTGCAGCCTGTCGAGAAAAAACCCCTGTACCGCAGCCAAAATCGAGCAGCGAAGCAAATCTCTGGCCCCTGATTAAGGGCAGCATCGCCGCGTCAAAGACGGCTCCCACATACTCGCTCTTTCGTCCACCGCGATTGTGCGGTGCGAGTGTGCCGTAAATGCCGTGCCCTGCGAGGTTGTCGTAGTGTGCGGCTACGCCATGGTAATGCCTGGATTCGATGTTCATGGCGATTGAGGTCGCGTCCGTTCGACCGGCATATACTGTGCATACGTCGCCAGTTTCCCACGCTGAATGTTCATCCAACGGCCGAAATCTATTGCGAGATCCATGAACGGATTGACCCGCAGTACGGCATAGCGAATCGGCTCGGCGCGCGTGGCCCATTTCGCCTTGTAAGCTAGCAGCCCGGTATCGTGCGGATTGCTCGCCATGAAATCGAAGTGGCGCTGGCCTCTGGTGATCGCGTCACGGATAGCCGTGGCCACCAACAAATCGCCGAGCCGCGCTGCCTGCCCGGCGGGCAAAACCGCAAGCTGTATCAAGTGGCGGGATGCGGCTCCGTCGAGTACCGCGGCGAGACCCACAGGGTGGTTGTCCAGTTCACCGATGTAAATACGTGCAGTACCGGCGGCGGACAGTCCCTCAAGCATCCCCCGAAATCGCTCGGGACCGTAATTCACCGGTGCGCTCTTTGCCCGCATGGTTGCAGCATAGATCACCTGCACGGCGTCCAGATCGCTGGGTGCCGCCAAACGTATGCGGCTACCAGTGCGTTCGGCCTTGCGGATTGCCCAGCGGGTATTGGGCGCAAGCTGGCCTTCCAGCCAGCCAGCATTCCCCTCAGCCTCCGTCAGATCGAGCACATGTCTTACGGCAGCAAGCGCCTGCGCCTCTCCGAAGCGTGCGGATTTGCCGTCGAAAGAGGGGAATTGCGGCGTATATTCGCCGGTAAACGGCATCTCCAGGCGCACCACTCGCTTTTCCCGCAGTGCTGATGCGATGCCATCTCCATTCTGCCAGAACAACTCCGGATCGCCCACCAAGGCCGTGTACGGATAAGCGGAGGCGAGAACGCCACCGAACGGGAGCCTTCGCAGTAAACAGCATAATGCAGCCATGCGTGAATCATCTTTGACTGTGATCAGCACAGGCTGCGCATCCAGTGTACGGCTCAACCAGATCAACGCCGCCATTGACTGCCAGAAATCCAGGCCGCAGCTTGTAGAAGCGGGTCGCAGATCGGATGGCAAATTGCCATCCATAAGCGGTTCACAGTCCACCTGGACCCGCTGTCCAGCATCCGTCATTTGCATCCCCGAACCAGTGGCGGCATGAACCGGATTATAGCGAACGCTTGCACCTGCCGCCGTTAGTCGGCGATCATCGGCCGCGTTCCGCTGCTCAGCAACAAGGCGCCCAAATAAGCAGTCACTATCACCAATTCCGAGCAATAAGCGGACAATACCGCTCCTTTCCAGCTCAGAATGGGGATCAGCCAGAAATTGAGACCGACATTTATAACCGCTCCCGCCAGCATGACCCGCGCAGTGAACCGTTGTCGGTTGCTCGTGGTTAACATGGTGTCAAGCCCGTAATGCAGCAGCGCCACCACTGGATAAGGTGCGAACCAGCGCAAAACTAGCACTGAGGAGCCAAAGTCCTGCCCGAGCAGCACGGGCGCCAAACCCGCAAAGATGAATATCCCCACGCCCGTGAGCACGGAATAGGCGAGCGGTAAGGGCAGCCATTTTCGTGCGAGGTTTATCGTGGCAGCGGTACCTTGGACACCGGCGTTGAAAAAACGCGCATACCCGGCTTCGAGCAATGCGCGTATGGGCAGCATGACTCCCTGCATCAGGCGGAATGCCGCACCGACGAATCCAGCAGTAGCCGGGCTGGCGAGCTTGGCGAGCATCACCTTGTCAATATCGGAATTCATCCTGAAGGCCGTATAGTTGACGCTGAAATGGAACCCGTCTTCCATCCCTTCGAGAATGCCATTCAACCGGAATTCCGGAACGCCAAGCTCTCTGGCGACTAGTGCAAGCGCGACGATCGCGACGATGATCGAGGAGCCCGCATAAGCGATGGCTGCCGATGTCGTAGTGATCCGCGTAGTCAGCCACAGGAAAGCAAGCACTATCAATCGGACAGCGAACAGTGCGGCTCTGAAAAAAGCCATGCGTCCGGTAAGTTCAAAAGCTTGATAAGCTCGAGCGACCAATTCTGATGCAGGCGCGAAGATCAATTCGGAAATCGCCAAGGCTAGGATAGCCGCAGCCGATACCTGAGAGGGTAAAATAAAATGCCCTACAGCCAGTGCCAGCACGATCAAGGGCAATGCCGTCATTGCCAAAATGATCAGGCTGCGCCCGAACGCTTCCGGGAAGAGTTGGTGGTTACGCGCACTATCGCGCACTAGCAGAAACCCGCATCCCATGCCTGCCAGAGGCACGAGCAAGGTTATGAAAGCGGCCGCTGCGACGAACCCTCCATATTCAGTGACACCCAACGCGCGCGCCAGGACAACAAGTATCGCTGCCTGTAATACCCCCTGGATGAACATCCCGCTGCTTACGCTCAGCGTACCCCGCGCCAGACGACCTGGCCGATACAGGAAGACTCGTCGCAGCCAGTATGACGGTGAGAAAAACCCTGCAGACATCTGATTAGTTGCTTGTAAGCCTGGGTGAGAAGCGGCAAGTCGCTGCCGTATGCCAGAGTTCCGCCTCGCGTAAAAGCCCTTCGGAATAAGTATGCCATGACCACCTTGATCCGGCACAGTGGCGAAGGTTCCTAAATTCGGCAATGTCTAGCGTCATGCGTAGACAGCGCCTGCAAAGGCCAGCCACATTGCTTGAAGAGGGTCAGATCTGTATCACAGGGTGCCGTTCACTTAAATTGATGCCAGCCCAAATCAATACTGCTACCAGGGTAATGCGCATCGTGGAATCGGTGGCATGAGCCTAGCGAACCAGGCCTGAAGGCGCTCACTGCGTATACCTAAGCATTCCGGTTAAGAAACACATGGGGACTCAATATGGCGCTGCCCGCTATGGATGACTCTGGTTCGCATTGAGATACGCAACGACTCGAGATCGCCACCACGCCGTACCAGTTGATACCACTACTATCAAGCCTGCTTATGGCAATAGGATGCCCCTTAAGGGTAAGCTTGGGAGGCAGCCCTACCTAACTTTAGGGTTGTTACGCGGGCAGAGCCACGTATACCGCCGGAACGGACATTTATGCGGGGGGTACCGGCTCTGGGGGCTTTACCTGCCAAATGCCTGCTAGGCCCCTGTCGCCGTTGGACAATTTCCCCCTATTACCACTACTATCTACGCCAGCATGACCCGTAGTATGGGCCCCTCGAAATCCACAGGATAGAGCTATGGCCACCCCTAGCGTCAGGACGAACTTGACCGGCCTTCCCCGGCGGCTCGTGGCCGCCGGCTTGCTCACCGAAGCCGAGGCCGGCGAAGCCCAGCGGGAAGCCGCCGCGGAGAAACTGCTGCTCGTCAGCTATCTCATTCGTCACAAGAAACTCAACGCCCGCACCGTGGCGAGCGCCGCATCCGAAGAGTTCGGCGTGCCCACCATCGATCTCGATGCCGTGGACCTCGGACAGGCCCCGCTCAAGGAAGTGGAAGCCCAGCTCATTGAGAAGCACCACGCGCTGCCACTGTTCCGCCGCGGCCGCAAGCTGTTCGTGGCCGTCTCGGATCCCACCAACCTCCAGGCCCTGGACGAGATCAAGTTCAAGACCGGCTTGACCGTCGATGCCGTGATCGCCGAAGAAGACAAGCTGGCGAAAGCCATCGAGAAGTCCATCCAGGCGATGGATACGTCCATGAAGGACCTGGCGGATGGCGACATCGGCGACCTGGATATCTCCGCCGGCGACGATGACGTTCCTGCCGACGATGCCGGTAGCGCCGACATTGACGATGCACCGGTGGTGAAATTCATCAACAAGGTGCTGCTGGACGCCATCAACAAGGGCGCCTCTGACGTGCACTGGGAACCTTACGAGAAGGAATACCGCGTGCGCTTCCGCCAGGATGGCATGCTGCGCGAAGTGGTGAAACCACCCATGGTGCTGGGCCCGAAGATCGCCGCGCGTCTCAAGGTCATGGCCAGGCTCGACATCTCAGAGCGCCGCATCCCCCAGGACGGCCGCATCAAGCTGAAACTCTCCGCCACCCGCGCCATCGATTTCCGCGTCGCCACCTGCCCCACGCTGTTCGGCGAAAAGATCGTGATGCGTATCCTCGATCCCTCCAGCGCGAAGCTGGGCATCGACGCCTTGGGTTACGAAGATTTCCAGAAAAAACTTTATCTCGAGGCGCTGGAACGCCCCTACGGCATGATCTTGATCACCGGCCCCACCGGCTCCGGCAAGACCGTGTCGCTCTACACCGGCATCAACATCCTCAACACCGAGGATCGCAACATCTGCACCGCCGAAGATCCGGCGGAAATCCAGCTGCCCGGCGTGAACCAGGTGAACGTGAATCCCAAGGTGGGCCTGACTTTCGCCGCGGCGCTCAAGTCCTTCCTGCGTCTCGATCCGGATATCATCCTGGTCGGCGAAATCCGCGACCTGGAGACCGCCGAGATCGCCATCAAGGCGGCCCAGACCGGCCACATGGTGCTGGCCACGCTGCACACCAACGACGCCCCCAAGACCCTGACGCGTCTCGCCGACATCGGCGTCGCGCCCTACTCCATCGCCACCGCCGTCAACCTCATCATCGCGCAACGCCTGGCGCGACGCCTGTGCAAGAACTGCAAGCGCCCGATCGAGATACCCAGGGAAGCCCTGCTGAAAGAAGGCTTCACCGAGACCGAAGTCGATGCCGGCATCACAGTCTTCGAACCGGTGGGCTGCGACCAGTGCACCGAAGGTTACAAGGGCCGTACCGGCATCTACCAGGTCATGCCCGTGTCCGAAGCCATGGGCCGCATCATCATGGAAGGAGGCAACGCCATCCAGATCGCCGACCAAGCGACCAAGGACGGCGTGCCAGACCTCCGCCGTTCGGGCCTGAGCAAGGTCAAAGCCGGCCACTTCGGTCTGGCTGAACTTAACCGCGTGACAACTGAATAACGGGACAACGAAATACCGCCATGGCTGAAGCAGCTGCAGTAAAGACAATAAATTTCGTCTGGGAAGGCACCGATAAGAAGGGCAACCGGATAAAGGGCAAGACCATTGCCATCAATGAGGCTGCGGTCAAGGCAGATCTGCGCCGTCAGGGCATCGCGCCCCTCAAGATCAGCAAGGCACGCCGCAAAGCCGGTAAAGCGATCGTGACTTCTGACATCGCGTTCTTCAGCCGCCAGATGGCCACCATGATGAGTTCCGGCGTGCCGCTGGTGCAATCCATGGACATCATCGGCAAGGGCCATGTGAACCCCAGGATGCAGGACCTGGTGATGGGCATCAAGGCCGACGTGGAAGCCGGTAATAACCTGGCCGACGCTCTCGCCAAACAGCCTCTCTATTTCGACGACCTGTTCGTGAGTCTGGTGCGGGCCGGCGAGCAGGCGGGCGCCCTCGAGACCCTGCTGGACAAGGTCGCTACCTATAAGGAAAAGACCGAGCGCATCAAGAAGAAGATCAAGAAAGCGCTCTCCTACCCCATCGCCGTGCTGGTAGTGGCCTTCATCGTCACCGGCATCCTGCTGGTGTTCGTGATCCCGCAGTTCGAGGAGCTGTTCAAGGGTTTCGGCGCGGACCTGCCGGCCTTCACCCAGTTCGTGGTGAACCTGTCCCGCTCGGTTCGCAGCCAGGGTTACATCTACCTGATGGTCATCGGCGCTGCGTTCGCCACTTTCATGTATTTCAAGAAGCGCTCCCGTAAGTTCCGTGAGAACCTGGACCGGATATCCCTCAAGCTGCCCATCATCGGCGATATCCTGACGAAGTCCGCCCTGGCGCGCTTCGCCCGTACCTTGTCCACCATGTTCGCAGCCGGCGTGAACCTGGTGGATGCGCTCACTTCCGTGTCGGGCGCCACCGGCAACATCATCTATGAACAGGCCACCATCAAGATCCGTGATCAGGTGTCCACCGGCCAGCAGCTGAACATAGTCATGAGCCAGACCGGGCTCTTCCCCCATGTCATGATCCAGATGATCGCCATCGGCGAAGAAGCGGGCTCCATCGACGCCATGTCGGCCAAGGTGGCGGACTTCTACGAGGAAGAAGTGGATAACGCGGTGGACAACCTTACGAGCCTCATGGAGCCACTCATCATGGCGATCCTGGGCGTGCTGGTGGGCGGCCTGGTTGTCGCCATGTATCTACCCATCTTCAAGCTCGGTTCTGTGGTCTGACACCGCCGGGCTCGGACACCCGCAGCCCAGGCCGCGGGATTTTCTCCAAGGACACCGGATGACCATCACGCTCTTGCTGGAGAACAATCCGCTCGCGTTCACGATCACTTGCCTCGTGCTGGGCTTGCTGATCGGCAGCTTCCTCAACGTAGTCATCCACCGCCTGCCCATCATGCTGGAGCAGGAGTGGAAGGCGGAGTACGCACGTGCTGGCGCCGAAACGCCGCCATCGGTTGAGAAATTCAATCTGGCGGTGCCCCGCTCCCGCTGCCCACATTGCGGTCACGCCATCACCGCCCTCGAGAACATCCCGCTCCTGAGTTATGCCGCCCTGCGCGGGCGCTGCAGCGCCTGCCATGCTCGGATCTCGCCGCGCTACGTGGTGGTGGAGGCCGTTTGCGGATTGCTTTCCGCTTGGGCCGCCTGGCACTTCGGTTTCGGCTGGCAGGCGTTAGGGGCACTCATCCTTACCTGGGGCCTGCTCGCTCTCAGCGGCATCGATCTGGAGACACAGCTCTTGCCCGACAGGCTGATCCTGCCCCTCCTGTGGCTTGGGTTGCTGTTCAACCTGGGCCATGTGTTCACCGACATAGACTCTGCCGTGATCGGCGCCGCCGCCGGCTACCTCACGCTCTGGGCTGTCTATCACCTGTTCCGTCTCGCCACCGGCAAGGAAGGCATGGGGTACGGTGATTTCAAGCTCCTGGCGCTCTTGGGTGCCTGGTTCGGCTGGCAGCGCCTGCCGGTAGTGATCATCATGGCGGCGGGAGTGGGCGCTGTGGTGGGCCTCCTGTTACTGGGCAGTAAGCTCCTCAAACGGGGAGCGCCCATGCCTTTCGGCCCTTTCCTGGCAGCAGCCGGTTGGCTCGTCCTCTACTGGGGCACGCCCCTCACGGACGCCTACCTGGGCTTCACCGGCGTGCATTGAGCCGCATGCTTAAAGTGGGTCTGACCGGCGGCATCGCCAGCGGCAAATCCCAGGTGGAAAGGGAGTTTGCGGCCCTCGGTGTGCCAGTGGTGGATGCAGACGCCTTAAGCCGGGAACTCACCACCCCCGGGGGCGCAGGCCTCCCAGGTCTGGTGCAGGCTCTGGGCCAAGGCATCCTGGGTCCAGACGGCGGTCTCCATCGGGCGCGCCTCAGGGAGCGCCTCTTCGCCGACCCGGAGCTGCGTCTGCGGGTCGAGCGCCTGCTGCACCCCCTGATCCTCAAGCACCTCAAGGAGCGTCTGGAAGCTTCCCACGGCCCCTATGCCCTAGCGGCCATCCCGCTTCTGACGGAGGTGCCTGCGGTCCGAGTGCTGGTAGATCGGGTGCTCTTGGTGGACTGCTCCGAAGCTCTGCAGGTAACCCGACTTATGTCACGAGATGGCATCAGTGAAGCCGCCGCCCGATCCATCCTGGCCTCCCAGGCGACCCGCGCCGAGCGCCTTAGGGCCGCGGATGATATTCTGTTGAACGAAGGTGATGTTGGTTTATTGCGGGAATATGTCGCCCGTTTGCACGGGTTTTACCTAGAACTGGCTGCGTCGGGCGCTCCACGCCGCCCGGGTTTGAGATTGCCATGAAGCGGACGTTCCGATGCTGAATGTGGAACAACGCGCCGAAGAACAACCGTCGGCCGAATGGCTCATCTATGAGCAACCGTTGAACGAACGGGTGCGCATCTTCCTGCGCCTTGAGTTCCTGCTGGAACAATGCGGCCATCACGCGGCCCTCTCCTCCATCTGGGATAGCCGCGCAGCCGTCAGCGCCATCCTCGAGATCGCATCCCTCCTCACCCGCGGTGACGTGCGCACGGAAGTGCTGAAAGAACTGGAACGTTGCGGCATCCTGCTGCAGCGCTTGAAGGGCAGCCCCGAGGTGGACAACGCGCGTCTGCAGACCGTACTCGCGGACTTGGAGCGTCTGCGCCATGAGATGGACGGCGACGGCCGCCCATTGGGTGCCTTGCTCAAGGAGAGCGAGTTCCTGAATTCCATCAAGAACCGCCTGGCCATACCGGGTGGTACCTGCCAGTTCGACCTTCCCCTGTATCACGCCTGGCTCACTCATCCCTATGCGCGACGTGCCCGCGACCTGCAAGGCTGGCTCGCGGAACTGCGGCCCCTGAAGGACACCATCGCCCTGCTCATGGCCTTGACCCGGGAGAGCGCCCTGCCCACCCGCGAGGTGGCGGAACAGGGCGTGTTCCAGCGCAACTTCGACAGCCACGCCCTGTCGCCCATGGTGCGCGTCATGGTGCCGGTGACGAGCGCTGTATTCCCGGAGATCAGCGCCGGACGGCATCGCATGACCATCCGCTTCCTGGAACGTCATGAAGCCAATGCGCGTCCGCAACAGACCAAGCGCGACATCGGTTTTAAACTGGTCTGCTGCCAACTGTAGCCATGGCTGAGATCGAGACGGTGCCCTGCCCCCACTGCGGCAAATCAGTGCCGTGGACTCCAGACTCGAAGTGGAAGCCTTTCTGCAGCGATCGCTGCCGGCTCATAGACCTGGGCGACTGGCTCATGGAACATAACGCTCTGCCTGCCGAAGATGGATCCCCTTCCGATCAGGAACCTTCCGGCAACTGAGATAGATTCCAGAGACCCCGGATAGCGGCGATGCCATGGCCGCCCCGCAGACGTGCCTCCGCAAGATCCCCAGGCTTAAGTCCGCCGATGGCGTACACCGGCACCGGGCTTAAGGCGGCAAGTTCAGCGTAGCGTTCCCAACCGAGGGGTTCCGCTCCCGGATGACTGGCGCTCGCCTGCACCGGACCGAGGCAGAGATAATCCGGGGCGTAGTCCAGCGCCTTATGTATCTCTTCAGCGGAATGGCAGGACACCCCGGTCAGCAGGCTCCCGTCCAGATCCTCCGGCTTCACACTGCGCAATTGCCTTTGACTGAGGTGCAGTCCACTTGCCCGCAGCTTGAGCGCCATATCCACCGAAGTGTTCAGCATCACGCGGGCGCCATACTCACGGCACATGCCCATCACCGCCAGCGCCAGCCCATCGAAGCGTTCGGGTTCCATGCCAGGCGCACGTAATTGCACCAGGTCCACGCCCGCGCGCAGGGAGCGCTGCAGACCTTCCAGGAAACCGGTCTCAACATCAGGATCCGGCGTCACCAGCATGAGCGGCGGCAACTTGAGTGCCGCCACGATGGGTTCATCGGCCGGCAGCAGGTTCCAATCCTTCAGTTCTTCCGGTGCCACCCAGGCGAGTTGCTGACCCTCGTGAGCGGCAGGCGCACCTAAGTACTGGGTGACGCGCCAGACATCCAGATGGACGCGGCGTTCGGGATAGTCATGGGATAAACGCAGCAGACGGTAGGCATGGCGCACCTCGATGCCCAGCTCTTCCTTGAGTTCACGCTGCAAGGCCTGTCTCTCGGGTTCACCCGCCTCCAGCTTGCCGCCGGGAAACTCCCAGTAGCCCACCATCGGCTTGCCGGGAGGACGCTCCGCGATCAGCACTCCGCGCTGGTCACGCAGCACTGCGGCCACTACATGTATCTCAGGGAGCGATTGTCCGGCCGCGCCCATGGCAGCGTCTCAGACGAGGCGGCCGTGGCACTGCTTGTACTTGAGTCCGGAACCGCAGGGACAGGGTTCGTTGCGTCCCACCTTGGCGGTCTCGCGCACGAAGGGCGCCACCGGCTGACCGGCGGCGGGATCACCCGGTCTCGCACCCTGGGCTGTCGGCGCCTGCTGGCGTTCCACGGGGACCTCCGCGGTGGCGCTGGGCGCCTCTGCGTGCTGGAACTGCATGGCACGGGCGCGACGGCGCTGCTCTTCCATGGCCGCCACGTCCTGCTCGGTGCGTACCTGGACCTTGGCGAGCACGGTCGCCACCTCGTACTTCAGCCGGTCCAGCATACTCGCGAACATCTCGAAGGCATCGCGCTTGTATTCACGGCGCGGATCCACCTGTGCATAGCCACGCAGGTGTATGCCCTGTCGCAGGTAATCCATGTTGGAGAGGTGTTCGCGCCACAGGTTGTCCAGTACCTGGAGCATCAGGGTCTTCTCGAAGTGACGGATCACCTCCACGCCGGCCTGCTGTTCCTTGGCATGGTAGGCATCCAGGAAGGCGCCCTGAATCTTCTGCCGCAACGGCTCTTCATGCAGATCCGCGTCCTGCTCGAGCCAGCCCTGGATGTCGAGCTTGAGGCCGAATTCCCGTTCCAGAGCTTCCATCAGACCCGGGATGTTCCATTGTTCTTCCACACTCTGGGGTGGGATGTAGCTGTCGATCACGCCGTTGACCACATCGGCCATCACCGCGCGCACCGTCTCGGACACGTCCGCGGCGCGCAGCAGTTCGTTGCGCTGCTCGTAGATGACCTTGCGCTGGTCGTTGGCCACATCATCGTATTCGAGCAGCGACTTGCGGATGTCGAAGTTGTGGGCTTCGACCTTGCGCTGGGCGTTCTCGACCGCCTTGGTCACCCAGGGGTGTTCGATGGCCTCGGTATCCTGCACGCCGAAGCGCTGCATGATGGCCTTCACCCGGTCGCCGGCGAAGATGCGCATCAGGTTATCGTCCAGCGACAGGTAGAAGCGGCTGGAACCGGAGTCGCCCTGGCGGCCGGAGCGGCCGCGCAGCTGGTTGTCGATGCGGCGGGACTCGTGGCGTTCGCTGCCGATGATGTGTAGGCCGCCAGACTTCAACACTTCATCGTGGCGCGTCTGCCAGGCCGCCTTGATGCGCGCGCGATCAGCGGCATCGGCATCCGCTGGCAGGGTCGCGAGTTCCGCTTCCAGGCTGCCGCCGAGCACGATATCGGTGCCGCGGCCGGCCATGTTGGTGGCGATGGTCACGGTGCCGGGGCGGCCCGCCTGGGTGATGATCTGCGCCTCCAGGGCATGCTGCTTGGCGTTCAGCACCTGATGCTTGATGTTCTGTTTCTTGAGCAACTCCGAGAGATGCTCCGAGGCCTCGATGGAGGCGGTGCCCACCAGCACCGGCTGGCCGCGCTTCGCGCAGTCCTGGATGTCGACGATCACCGCCTTGAACTTCTCCTTCTGGGAGAGGTACACCAGGTCCGGCATGTCAGCACGGATCATGGGTTTATTAGTGGGGATCACCGCCACTTCGAGAGCATAGATCTCGTGGAATTCCTGCGCCTCGGTATCCGCGGTACCGGTCATGCCGGACAGCTTCTTGTAGAGGCGGAAGTAGTTCTGGAAGGTGATAGAGGCGAGGGTCTGGTTCTCGGCCTGGATCTTCACGTTCTCCTTGGCCTCGATGGCCTGATGCAGGCCGTCAGACCAGCGCCGGCCCGGCATGGTGCGGCCGGTGAATTCATCCACGATGATGACTTCGTTATCCTTGACGATATATTCCACTTCGCGCCTGTAGAGCGCGTGGGCGCGCAGGGCCGCGTTCACATGGTGCATGAGCATGATGTTGCCGGCGTCATACAACGAGGCGCCTTCCGTCAGTACGCCCTCGCGCGCCAACAGCTCCTCGATGTGCTGATGCCCGTCTTCCGTGAGATAGACCTGCTTGGCTTTCTCGTCCACGCTGTAATCGCCCGGGCCTTCCTCCTCCTGTTGGCGGGTGAGGCGCGGGATCAGCACGTTTATCTTGCGGTACAGCTCGGTGTTATCGTCCACCGCGCCGGAGATGATGAGCGGAGTACGCGCTTCATCGACCAGGATGGAGTCCACTTCGTCGACGATGGCGTAATGCAGCTTGCGCTGCACCTTGCCTTCGAGGCGGAAGGCCATGTTGTCGCGCAGGTAATCGAAACCGAATTCGTTGTTGGTACCGTAGACGATGTCGGTGGCGTAGGCGGCGCGCTTGGTGTCCGGATCCTGGTTGGCCAACACCACACCCACGCTCATGCCCAGCGCCTCATATACCGGACGCATCCAGTTGGCGTCGCGCTGCGCCAGGTAATCGTTCACTGTGATTACATGTATCCCCTCGCCGGGGATGGCATTCAGGTAGGCGGCGAGCGTGGCCACCAGGGTCTTGCCCTCGCCGGTGCGCATCTCCGCGATCTTGCCTCGATGCAGGGTCATGCCGCCGATGAGCTGCACATCGAAGTGCCGCATGCCCAGGTGCCTGCGGGCAGCCTCGCGCACGCACGCAAAGGCTTCCGGCAGGAGAGCGTCGAGCTCTTCGCCCGCCGCATGTCGTTTGCGGAACTCCTCGGTCTTGGCTTTGAGCTCGTCATCGCTCAAGGCCTGCATGGCGGGTTCCAGCGCATTGACGCGCTCCACCGAGCGGCGCATGCCGCGCAACAAACGCTCGTTGCGACTGCCGAATACCTTCCTGAACAAGCTCGCTACCATAAATACTCTTGGGTCGTTGCACGCCTGTGCCGGGGCCCGTCAGGGCCGCGGGAATATGACCTGTCCGCCGGCGCGGCAGGCGACGCACCGGGACACGCTGTTGCTGGGAGGATTGCCGTACCGGCGTCCGCCGGCAGGACGGACGGGTTGACTAGTCCAGGCTCCGGGACAGCACGGCCACCTGTGATCCCCCGGCGGCCTTCACGAAGCGTGCCGGGTCCACCGATACGCCATTGTAAAGGACTTCAAAATGCACGTGGGGTCCGGTGGAACGGCCGGTGGAACCCATGAGGGCGATCACCTCACCCTTCTTCACCACTTCACCCACATGCACCAGGATGGTCTCGTTGTGCCCGTAACGGGTGGCATAGCCGTTGCCGTGGTCGATCTCCACCAGGTTGCCGTAACCGGAACGGTCGCCTGCCCAGGTGACGACACCCGCCGCCACGGCGTTCACCGCCTGGCCCTCGCTCCCTGCAAAATCCATGCCGCTGTGCATGGACAGTTCGCCCGTGAATGGATCGGTACGCATACCGAACAGCGAGGATACATAGCCGCCGATCACGGGGGCGCCGGCGGGCTGGGCTGCTAGTTGTACATTGCGGCTCAACATCAGGTTTTCAAGCACCCCGAGCTGCTGCTCACGGTCCTTGACCTCCGCCGAGAGCTGATCGAGGTTCGTGATGAAATCCGGCATGCTCGCGTGCTGCAGGCCGCCCTTCACTTCCGGTCCGCCCTCGGCAGGTGGGGCGTTGAAGTTGAACTCGCCGTGCTTCAGACCCGCCAGGTTGGTGATCTGGGCGCCCATGGCGTCCAGACGCATGATGTGCACCTGTAGTTCTGCCACCTTGGCAGACAGTGCATCCACGTCGGCCTGGGCCTTGTGCTTGGCGCGCTCGATCTCATCGCTCTGGGCTTTGAGGGCACTGCGCACCGGGTCAGCGGCGATGGCGGCATCCGCACGCCAGCTGGCGGTGTAATATCCGCCGGTGAACAGCGCGGCGCAGAGCAGCAATGCCAGCAACGTGATCCCGCCCCAGGCAAGAGGGTGCGCAAGATTGATGTGGCGTGACCGCCCGTAGCGGCTAAATACGATGAGATTCATCTCGACCCCGTTGCTTCTGTTATCTCAAGGCCCGCGCAGGCTAATCGAATTCAGCATAGCCCTTAGAGCATGACCGGTAAAAAACCTTCATCCTTAAGCCAGTTCCTCTCCGAGCGCGATCCCAAGCTCGCCGCGCTCACCGCTCAGGCCGAGCGTCTGGAGGGCCTGCGCCGGCGCGTCAGCGGGCATCTGCCCGCGGAAGTCGCGCCCCATTGTCTGGGCGCCGACCTCAAGGATGGTGTCCTGACCCTGTACCTGGACAGCGGCGCCTGGAGCACCTTCCTGCACTACCGCCAGCAGGCTTTGCTGGCCGCCTTGCAGCAGGTCCTGGATCAGCCCTGCCGGACCCTGAAGTTCAAGGTCCTGCCGGAGCCCATCCCGGGCGTGCCGCCTAAGCCTCCACCGAAGACCCTTTCAGAAGGCACACGGGCGATGCTGGAGAGCACCGCCGGCAGCCTGGAGGACGCGGCCTTGGCCGCGGCCCTGAAACGTCTTGCCCGCGGCAAACCGCCGCGAACCTGATAACTATCCCTTAAATATCCCTGAAAGGTTCAGAGTGCGTGAGCGGGTGCCAGGTAGGAGATGGGCGCCGTCGCTGCGTCATCGAACGTGACCTCTTCCCAGGTCTCCTGCTGGGCGATGAGCGCCCGCAGCAGGCTGTTGTTGAGGCCGTGGCCGGATTTGTAGGCACTGAAAGCGCCGATCAGGCTGTGGCCCAGCAGGTAAAGGTCGCCGATGGAATCGAGTATCTTGTGCTTCACGAACTCGTCTTCGTAGCGCAGGCCGTCCTCGTTGAGGATGCGGTAATCGTCCAGCGCGATGGCGTTGTCGAGAGAAGCGCCGAGGGTCAGGTGCTTCTGGCGCAGCATCTCGATGTCGCGCATGAAACCGAAGGTACGCGCCCGGCTCACTTCCTTCACGAAGGAGGTAGTGGAGAAATCCACGCTCGCGGTCTGGGTATGCTTCTTGAATATGGGGTGATCGAAGTCGATCTGGAAACTGACCTTGAAGCCGTCGAAGGGCTCGAAGCGCGCCCACTTGTCGCCGTCGCGCACTTCCACCGGGCTCTTGATGCGGATGAAGCGCTTGTGCGCGTTCTGCTCCTCGATGCCGGCGGACTGCAGCAGGAACACGAAGGGTCCGGCGCTGCCATCCATGATGGGCACTTCGGGGGCAGACAGGTCCACGTAGGCGTTGTCGATGCCGAGGCCGGCGAGCGCCGAGAGCAGGTGTTCCACGGTGGAGACCCGCACGTCGCCGTTCATGATGGTCGTGCCGAGCATGGTGTCGCCCACGTTGGTGGCGTAAGCGCGCACCTCGACCGGCTGCTCCAGATCGACACGACGGAAGATGATGCCGGTATTGGGAGCCGCCGGGCGCAAGGTCATATAGACCTTCTCACCAGTGTGGAGACCCACACCCGTGGCCCGGATGCTGTTCTTGAGCGTCCGTTGTCTCAGCATTTAATCGTGACCCATCAGCTACTTACGGTTGAGCCGGCGGGTCTTGCAGACGGGCCCGATAAGGCTCCCGCCGCACCCACGGCGACCGAGTACGTTAGCATAGACCCCGCCGCCCGAACAAGGTTCGGGCGCCTTGCGACCCGCCCAATCCGGCCTCAATCAGCCTGGCGCCGTAGGAATGCCGGGATATCCAGGTACTCCTGGCTGTCTGTGCTCGGACCCTCTCCGGAACGCTGCCGGCGCTCATAGGTTGGGCGCTCCAACCGCTTCCAGTCCAGGTTGCCATCGGTCCCGGTGGCCTTCACCACCTGGATCACAGGCTGCTGCACCGGCTCCGGCTTGTGGATGGGGGCGGGGGCAGGCTTGACCGCCTGGACCGCCCGGCCGAGACCGGTGGCCACCACCGTGACCCGGACCTCGCCGCTCATGGCCGGATCCAGCACGGTACCCACCACCACCGTGGCGTTATCGTCGGCAAAGGCCTCGATGGCCGCGCCCACTTCTTCCAGCTCGCCGATGGTCAGGTCCATACCGGCGGTGATGTTCACCAGCACGCCCTTGGCGCCAGCGAAGTTCACGTCTTCCAGCAGAGGGCTAGCCAGGGCCGCCTCCGACGCGCGACGCGCCCGGTTCTCGCCAGTGGCCGTGCCGGTACCCATCATGGCCATGCCCATCTCGGACATGACCGTGCGCACGTCGGCGAAGTCCACGTTGATGAGGCCCGGCCGGGTGATGATGTCGGCGATACCCTGCACCGCTCCCAAGAGCACCTCGTTGGCGGACTGGAAGGCGTTGATGAGCGTGATCTCACGCCCCAGCACCGCCGCCAACTTATCGTTGGGGATCACGATGAGCGAGTCCACGTACTGGGAAAGCTCCGTGATGCCCTTCTCCGCCGCCGTCATGCGCTTGTTGCGTTCGAAGCCGAAAGGCTTGGTGACCACCGCCACCACCAGGATATCCATCTCCTTGGCCACTTGTGCCACCACCGGCGAGGCGCCGGTACCGGTGCCGCCGCCCATGCCGGCAGTGATGAACACCATGTCGCTGCCTTTCAGCACCTCTTCGATGCGGTCCCGGTCCTCCAGGGCCGCCTGCCTGCCCACGTCCGGGTTGGCGCCGGCGCCGAGACCCTTGGTGAAGCTGCCGCCGATCTGCAGGGTGGTCTTGGCGTTGGCCTTGCGCAGCACCTGTGCGTCGGTGTTGATGGCCACGAAGTCCACACCCTCGACGCCGCGCGACACCATGTATTGGATGGCATTGCCGCCGCCGCCGCCCACGCCTACTACCTTGATCACTGCGTTCTGGTTCATTTCATCCATTAGTTCGAACATAGCCGGTCTCCTCTATATATAAGTCGAAACTCTTCTGACCTTCAGCCGCCTGCGCAGACCTCCCGGATCCACGCGCGGCCACCTAGATGCCTAAAACGACCCTTGGAACCATTGCTTCATGCGTTCCCATACGTCCTGCACGTTGTTCTGCACCCGCCGTTCGCCGCCGCTCGCCTGCAGGCTCTGGGCGCCGAACAGGAGCAGGCCGACACCGGTGGAATGGATCGGGTTGCGCACCACGTCCACCAGCCCCGATACATGCTGCGGAAGCCCTAAGCGCACCGGGGCGTGGAACACTTCCTCCGCCAGATCCGTCGCGCCTTCCATCTTGGAACTGCCGCCGGTGAGCACGATGCCCGCAGGTATCTGTTCCTCAAAGCCGCTGCGCCGCAGTTCCGCCTGGATCAGGCTGAACAGCTCCTCGTAGCGCGGCTCCACCACCTCCGCGAGGGTCTGGCGCGCCAGGCGGCGCGGTGGGCGTTCGCCCACGCTCGGCACCTCGATGGTCTCATCGGCACTCGCCAGCTGCGGCAGGGCGCAGGCGTACTTGATCTTGATCTCCTCGGCGTGGTGCGTCGGCGTGCGCAGGGCCACGGCGATGTCGTTGGTCACCTGATCACCGGCGATAGGGATCACCGCCGTGTGGCGGATGGCGCCGTCAGTGAACACGGCGATGTCGGTGGTGCCGCCGCCGATATCCACGAGGCATACGCCGAGATCCTTCTCGTCCTCGTTCAGCACCGCGTAGCTCGAGGCCAGCTGCTCCAGGATCACGTCATCCACCTTGAGGCCGCAGCGCTCCACGCAACGCACGATGTTCTGGGCTGCGCTGGCGGCGCCGGTGACGATGTGCACCCGCGCTTCCAACCGCACCCCGGACATACCGATGGGCTCGCGGATGCCGTCCTGGCCGTCGATGATGAAATCCTGGGGCAGCACGTGGAGGATCTTCTGGTCTGCCGGGATGCTGACCGCGCGGGCCGCATCGATGACCCGCTCCACATCGCCGGCGGTGCATTCCTTGTCGCGTATCGCCACCACCCCGTGGGAGTTCAGGCTGCGCACGTGGCTGCCGGCGATGCCGGTATAGACCGAATGGATCTGGCAGCCAGCCATGAGTTCAGCCTCAGCCACCGCCCGCTGGATGGACTGCACCGTGGACTCGATGTTCACCACCACGCCCTTCTTCAGGCCGCGGGAGGGATGCGAGCCTATGCCGACGATCTCCACGCCTCCCTCAGGCAGGATCTCGCCGACGATGGCCACCACTTTGGAGGTGCCGACGTCGAGGCCTACGATGAGATGCTTGTCCGTCTTTCTAGGCATTGGATCCGTTCCTCAGGTTTCCGGAGACGGCATTCGCCGCCTTCCAGCCCACGGCGAAGCCGTTGGTGTAACGCATGTCCACATAAGCGACCGTCGCGAGCTTCGCACCCAGGGCCGGCAGCGCCATGGCGGTGAAGCGCGCGAGCCGTGCCGCCGCATCCTCACGGCCGAGGCGTACCTCGATGCCATCGTTCAAAAGCACCGTGGCCGCGCCGCGGGCGTCCACGCTGAGTTCGGCGATCGTGAGACCACGGGGCACCACCAGGTTCGCGAGGGTGTTGAACTCAGCCAGTACGTCCTGCTCGTCGCCATCCTTACCCATGAGCAATGGCAAGGCTGCATAAGCGGCCTGCTGCCCGCGCACGAACACCCGCCCCTGGGCATCCATCAGGCCGTCGCTGTTCCAGCGCGCCACCGGCGCTTCCTCCACTATCTCCACATGCAGGGTGTGGGGCCATTCCCGGCGCACATCGGCTTCGGCTACCCAGGGCAGCTGCTTCACCGCGGCGCTCACCTGCTCCACCCGGGTGTTGAAGAAACCGCTGCCCACCGCCGGGGCCACCGCAGCGCGCACCGCCGCCGGGTCCACATGCTGCAGGCGCCCGCTCACAGTGAGCCGTGTGAGTGCAGGCCCCGCGAACAAGGGTGCCGCGAGCCAGAGCGTAAGGGCGAGACCCACCACCAGGAGCAGGCCGGCGGCAGCACCCAGCACCACCACCCGGCGGCGCCAGAATTTCACTTCCACATCAGGCTTGCGTGCGTTCATGATCTCTTTACTCCGCTCGCCAGGGTCTTGGGTAATTCCGCCGCCACGGCGCCGATATCACCGGCACCCAGGGTGAGCAGGAGGTCACCCGGTTTGAGCACGCTCGCGAGGGCCTCAGGCAGGTCCTGGGCGCGCTGCACGAACACCGGATCCACCCGGCCGCGGTTGCGTATGGCGCGGGCGAGAGCCCGACCATCGGCACCGGCGATGGGTGTCTCACCGGCGGCATAGACTTCCGTGAGCAGGAGCGCGTCCACCTGGGACAGCACTTCGGCGAAATCGTCGAACAGGTCCCGGGTGCGGGTGTAGCGATGTGGCTGGAACGCGGCCACCAGGCGCCGCTCCGGCCAGCCTTCCCGCGCTGCCTGCAGGGTGGCGGCCAGTTCACGCGGGTGATGTCCGTAATCGTCCACCAGCAAAACCGGGCCGGCGGCAGTGATGACTTCGCCCAGCATCTGGAAACGCCGGCCCACGCCCTGGAACCCGGCCAATGCCCGCAGCACCGCCTCGTCGGAGATACCGAGATCGTGAGCGATGGCGATGGCGGCCAGTGCGTTCAGCACGTTGTGGCGTCCGGCGAGATTGAGTTGCACTTCCAGCGGCACGCCGCGCTTGGGCAGCCAGGCCTTGAAATGGGTGATGCGGCCGTCGCGGCGGATATCGCTGGCATGGAAATCCGCGTCTTCAGCTGTTCCATAAGTGACCACCGGCCGACCCACCTCCGGCAGGATGCGCCGCACTTCCTCGTCGTCAGCGCACAGCACCGCGAGACCGTAGAACGGCAGATGCTGCAGGAACTCCACAAAAGTGCCGCGCAACTTGGCGAAGTCGCCGCCATAGGTGTCGAGATGGTCAGCATCGATGTTGGTGACCACCGCGATGAGCGGCTGCAGGTGCAGGAAGGAGGCATCGCTCTCGTCCGCCTCCGCCACGAGATACTGGCCGCTGCCCAGACGGGCGTTGCTGCCCGTGCTGGTCAGCTTGCCGCCGATCACGAACGTGGGATCCAGTCCGCCCTCGGACAAGACACTGGCTACCAGGCTCGTGGTGGTGGTCTTGCCGTGGGTGCCCGCTACTGCGATGCCGGAGCGGAAGCGCATGAGTTCCGCCAGCATCTCGGCCCGGCGTACCACGGGGATGCGCCGGGCTCTCGCCTCCAGTACTTCCGGGTTGTCCGCGGCCACAGCGGCGGACATCACCACTACGTCCGCATCCGCCACATGGCTGGCGGCATGGCCGATAGCGATACGTGCGCCCAGGGACTTGAGGCGTTCGGTGACAGCATTGGCCTTGAGATCCGAGCCCCGCACCTGGTAACCCAGGTTGATGAGCACTTCGGCGATGCCGCCCATGCCGGCACCGCCTATGCCGACGAAATGGATGTTGCGGATGCGGCGCATCAGGTTGCTCATGGGAGCCCTCCTGCTGCGAGGCAGACGTCCGCCACCAGGTCCGCCGCATCGGGACGGGCGAGAGACCGGGCATTCCTCGCCATGCCGAGCAAGAGACCGCGTTCCTTGACCATGTCGCCGAGGGCTTCCGCCAACACCACCGGCGTGGCGGAGGACTGGGGCAACAGCAAAGCTGCACCCTGCTCCACCAGGAACCGGGCATTCGCCGTCTGGTGATCGTCCACCGCCGAGGCGAAGGGCACCAACAAGGCGCCGAGACCCGCGGCCGAGAGTTCCGCCACAGTCAGGGCACCGGAACGGCAGACCGCGAGATCGGCCCAGGCATAGGCCGCCGCCATGTCATCTATGAAGGGCGTGACCCGGGCTTCTATACGGTGTTCGCGGTAGAGCGTGGTCACCGCTTCCGCGTCCTTGATGCCCGTCTGGTGCAGCACTTCCACCGCTGCCGTCCCCAGGCGAGCGATGGCCACGGGCACGTTCTGGTTCAAGACCCGGGCACCCTGGCTGCCGCCGATCACCAGGATACGTATGGGCCCGCTGCGTCCTGCGAAGCGCTGCTCCGGTGCCGGCAGGCCCGCGATGGCGCTGCGCACCGGGTTGCCCACATAACGTGCGCGGCGTTTGGCGGAGAAACTTCCCGGGAAACCTTCCAATACGTTGCGGCTCATGCGGCTCAATATCCGGTTGGTGACGCCGGGCACCGCGTTCTGCTCATGCACCACCAGCGGGCATCCCGCGAGGCGTGCGGCTACGCCGCCGGGTCCGCTGGCGAAGCCGCCCATACCGAGAGCCGCCACCGGCTGCACGCGGCGGAACACGCTCAAGGCCTGCATGAGCGCGCGGCTAAGCATGAAGGGTGTCTTGAACAAAGCGCCCGCGCCCTTGCCGCGCACTCCACCCACGTCTATCCATTCCATGGGGATACCGGCGGCGGGGACGATGCGTGCTTCCAATCCCTGGCGAGTGCCTATCCAGGTGACTGTGTGGCCGCGGGCGCGGAGGACATCCGCCACAGCGAGAGCCGGGAAGACGTGACCGCCGGTGCCGCCCGCCATTATCACGATGCCGGAAGAGCGGTTCATGCTTCTTCCTCTTTCGCCGTGCCGGTCTTCCATTTGCCACTCTCGCGGCTCTCCCGGTCCACCCGCAGCAAGAGGCCGATGGCCGCGCAGGTCACGATCAGGCTGCTGCCGCCGTAGCTCATGAGCGGTAGCGTGAGACCCTTGGTGGGCAGCACACCCATGTTCACGCCCATGTTGATGAACGCCTGCAGACCGATCCAGATGCCGATGCCGTAGGCGAGATAAGCGCCGAAGAGTTGTGAGCGCTTGGCCGCACGACGCGCGATCACCACCGCGCGCCAGGTCAGCATGAGATACAGGCCGATGATGAAGATCGAGCCCGCCAGGCCGAACTCCTCCGCCAGCACCGCATACAAGAAGTCCGTGTGGGCCTCCGGCAGGTAGAAGAGCTTCTGTACGCTCTCCCCCAGGCCGACGCCAAACAGCTGTCCGCGGCCGATGGCGATGAGCGACTGGGTGAGCTGGAATCCGCTGTCGAAGGGATCCTGCCAGGGATTGAGGAAGCCCGTGAGCCGCGCCAGGCGATATGGCGAGGACAGCACCAGTCCGGCGAAGGCCGCGCCGCCCACGGCGGCGCATAGGGCGAAATCCTTGAGACGCGCTCCCCCTAAGAACAGCATGGCCATGGCGGTGATCGTGAGCACCAGGGTCGCGCCGAAATCCGGTTCCGCCAGCAGCAGGATGCCGGCGCAACCGACCAGCAACATGGGCTTGATGAAGCCCTTGATACCGGAAGCCAGCTCTTCGCTACGGCGCACGATATAGCCAGCGAGATACACCAGTATCAGCAGCCGCGCCGGTTCTGATACCTGTAAGCGGAACGGCCCCAGCACCACCCAGCGGATGCTGCCGTTTATATGTCGGCCTATGCCCGGCACCAGCACCATGGCCAAGAGCGCGAAGGCCAGCACCAGCAGCAGGTAACCGGAACGCTGCCACCAGGAGAGGGGCAGGCAATACATGGCCAGGCCGGCACCGGCACCGGCGACCGCGAACACGAGCTGGCGCAATAGGTAATAGAAGGGGCTGCCGCTGGTCTTGTCCGCCAGGGAGATGGATGCAGACGCCACCATCACGAGGCCGATCACCAGGATCAGACCCGCCACCGTGAGCAGCAACGTGTCCATGCTGCGCGCCTCGGCATCGCCTGCGATGACTCTGGCTTCACTCACCGGCGAGCCTCCTCACTGCCGCCGCGAACACGCGGCCGCGATGCTCGAAGTTCTCGAACATGTCCAGGCTGGAGCAGGCGGGTGACAAGAGCACCATGTCGCCGGCCTTCGCCAGCTCCGCGGCGACTTGTACCGCTCCATCCATGTCCTTGGCCTTCTGTGTCTTCACCCGGCCTGCGAAGGCTTGCTCCAGCAGTGGCGCGTCCTTGCCCAAGAGCACTACGGCCCGGGCCTTGCCCTTGAGCGCCTCCGCCAAGGGCGCGAAGTCTTGCCCCTTGGCATCGCCGCCGGCGATGAGCACCAGGGGCTGGCTCACGCCCGCCACCGCCGCGAGGGTCGCGCCCAAATTGGTCCCCTTGGAATCGTCGTAATAGACCGCACCGCCCACCGTCGCTACATATTCCATGCGATGCGGCAGGCCACGGAATTCCTGCAAGACATCCAACATCGCAGGCATGGGCAGGCCCACCGCCTCACCCAGCGCCAGCGCCGCCAAAGCATTCGCCAGGTTGTGGCGGCCACGCATGGCGAGCGCGGAGACCGGCATGAGCTGCTCGGTGCCACGCATGAGCCATTCAGCCGGGCCCTGACCCGCGAGACCGTAATCCCCCGCCGCCGGCGCATCCAGGCCGAAGCTCACGCGCCTCTTCGCGCCGCCACCCATACCGCACACTTCCGGATCCTCGCGGTTCAACACCGCCGTGCCGCAGCTGCGGAAGATGCGCGCCTTGGCGGCGGCGTATTGCTGCAGATCCGTGTAACGGTCCATGTGGTCCGGCGAGATGTTGAGCACCGTGGCCGCGGCACACTCGAGCGACTCGGTGATCTCCAACTGGAAGCTGGAGAGTTCCAATACGTAGAGTTCCGGCTCCGCTTGCTTGAGGAGATCGAGCGCCGGCGTGCCCAGGTTGCCGCCCACCCGCGCCGCACGCCCGGCTTTCTCGGCCATGTTACCGAGCACGGTGGTGACGGTGCTCTTGCCGTTCGAGCCGGTGATGCCCACCACAGGTGCCCGGGCGTAATGCGCGAAGAGCTCGATGTCGCCCATGACCGGCAAGCCGAGCGCCCTGGCCTTGGCGATGAAGGGCGTGCCCGCGGCCACACCTGGCGACAACACCACCCGGTCCGCGTGCTTGAGTGCGTCTTCGGAGAAACCGCCCAGGAACACCGCCGCATCCGGCAGCATGGCGCGCAGATCCTTCAGTCCCGGCGGATGCTCACGGCTGTCGGTCACGGCGATCTCCTCGCCATGGGCCGTGAGGAAACGCGCGCAGGAAAGGCCCGTCTTGCCGAGCCCGACGATCAGCGTCTTGATCCTGCGTTTATGGGCAGCTAATCCCATCCGACGTCACCTCACCTTCAGGGTGGACAGGCCCACCAGCACCAGGAGCACGGTGATGATCCAGAAGCGCACGATGATGCGCGGCTCGGGCCAGCCCTTGAGCTCGAAATGGTGATGCAGCGGTGCCATGCGGAAGATGCGTTTGCCGGTGAGCTTGAAGGAACCCACCTGCAGGATCACCGACACCGTCTCCGCCACGAACACGCCACCCATGATGAAGAGCACGATCTCCTGGCGCACGATCACGGCCAGGGTGCCGAGGGCGGCGCCGAGAGCGAGCGCGCCCACGTCGCCCATGAACACCTGGGCAGGGTAGGCGTTGAACCACAGGAACCCGAGACCCGCGCCCACGAGGGCGCCGCAATACACCACCACCTCGCCCGCGCCCGGCAGATAGGGGATGGCGAGGTAATGAGCGAAGTTGAAGTTGCCGGAGGCGTAGCCGAACACGCCGAGCGCACCGCCGACCAGCACCGCCGGCATGATGGCGAGCCCGTCCAGGCCGTCCGTGAGGTTCACCGCGTTGCTAGTGCCCACCACCACGAAATAGGTCACCACTACGAACAGCACGCCGATGGGCAGGGATACCTGCTTGAAGAACGGCAGGATGTAGGCGATCTCCGCCGACTCGTGGTGGGTGAAGTACAGGATGAGCGCGACCGCGAGGGCGAACACCGACTGCCAGAAATACTTGCTGCGCGCCTTGAGCCCCTTGGAGTTCTTGAACATCAGCTTGAGGTAATCGTCCACGAAGCCGATGAGACCGAAGAAGAAGGTGACACCCAAGAGCACCCACACGTAGCGGTTGCGCAGATCAGCCCACAAGAGCGTCGCGATGATGATGGCCGCGAGGATCAGCGTGCCGCCCATGGTGGGGGTGCCGGCCTTGGTGAGGTGCGACTGGGGGCCGTCCTTGCGTACCCGCTGCCCCACCTTCACCACCGTGAGCCAACGGATCATGGCGGGACCGCACACGAAAGCGAAGATGAGCGCGGTTAGCACCCCCAGGATCGCCCTGAGCGTGAGGTAGGAGAACACCCGGAACACCGAGTGGTAGCGCATCAGATATTCGCTGAGCAGCAGCAGCATCTAATGATCTCCGTTGGCCGCGCGGGCAGCCGGTTGCGAACGCAGCGCATCCACCACGCGCTCCATGCGCATGCTGCGGGAGCCTTTCACCAGGAGCGTCACCCCCACTCCGGCATCGGTGAGCAGGGCGCGCACCAGGGAATTCACATCTTCGAACCAGCGGGCACCGGAACCGAAAGCCTCCACTGCGTGGCGGCTGTGCTCGCCGAGCGCATACAGCCGCTCGATGCCGAGGCTCCGGGCCCGGGCGCCGGATTCCGCGTGCAAGCGCACGGCGGAATCGCCCAGCTCACCCATGTCGCCGAGCACCAGCCAGCTGCGCCCGCTTAAGGACATGGCGAACTCGATGGCGGCGCTGAGGGACAGCGGGTTCGCGTTGTAGCTGTCATCTATGAGGCGGCTGCCGTTCTGGCCGGGGATAACGATCAGGCGGCCGGCGGTGGCCGGTGCTGCTGCCAGACCCGCGCGCACATCGTCCAGGCTGGCGCCGGCGCTCATGGCGGCGGCGGCAGCGGCCAGGGCATTGGCCACGTTGTGGCGCCCGGGCAGAGATACGTTCACATCCGTCTCTCCCTGGGGCGAGACCAGATGGAACTGCCAGCTGCCGCTCTCTGATTGGCGCAGCACCCCGGGCAGGGGATGGAAGTCCGCCTGTTCACCGAAACCGAAGGTCACGGTCTTGCGTGCGCCGGCCATCTCGCGCCAGAGCCTGGCGTGGGCGTCGTCGGCGTTGATCACAGCCACACCCCCGGCCGCGAGGCAGGAGAAAATCGCGCCCTTCTCCCGCGCTACACCCGCCACATCCTTGAGGAACTCCAGGTGTGCGGGCCCGGCGTTGGTCACCACGCTCACGCTGGGGAGCGCGAGGCGCGCCAGGTATTCGATCTCGCCCGGATGGTTGGTACCCATCTCGATCACCGCATAGCGGTCCGAGGCATCCAGCTCTAGAAGCGTCAGCGGCATGCCGATGTCGTTGTTCATGTTGCCGCGGGTCGCGAGGGTCGCGCCCCGTTGCCGCAGGATGCTGGCGATCATCTCCTTGAGGGTGGTCTTGCCGCTGGAACCGGTGACGCCGACGAGCGGCAGCGCGAAGCGGCGGCGCCAAACGGCGGCGTAAGCGCCGAGAGCCTTGCGCACATCCGGTACCAGCACTTGCGGCAGCGCGGTGGACCTGCGGCGTTCCACGAGTGCGCCGGCGGCACCCGATTTCTCGGCTTGCGAGAGGAAATCATGGCCGTCGAAATTCTCGCCCTTGATGGCGATGAAGAGATCCCCCTGCCCCAGCTTGCGGCTGTCCTGGGTGACGCGGGTGAACTCCCGGTCCTCACCCTGCAGTGTGCCGCCGGTGGCGGCAGCCAGATCCGAGAGGCGGCGCACGCTCATGCCGCGTCCTCCCCAAAGAGGCCGGCGATGGTCTCCCGGTCACTGTAATGCAGCGCCCGGCCGCCGATCACTTGTTCCGTCTCGTGGCCCTTGCCGGCCACCAGCACCACGTCTCCCGGCGCCGCCGCGTGCACCGCGAGTATCACCGCTTCGCTGCGGGCGCGCTCCACCTGCATCCGGCTCTGATCCTGCATGCCGGCCATGATCTCCGCGATGATGGCGTCGCCGTCTTCGCCCCGCGGGTTGTCGTCCGTGAGCAGCACCCGGTCCGCCAAACGCTCGGCGATGGCACCCATCTGGGGCCGCTTGCCCCGGTCTCGTTCGCCGCCGCAACCGAACACGCACCACAGTTGGCCGCGGCAATGGGCCCGGGCCGCCGTGAGGGCTTTCTCGAGTGCATCGGGAGAGTGGGCGTAGTCCACCACCACGAGAGGCCGGCCCGCGCCGCCCCCGAAACATTCCATACGCCCCGGCACGGTGCGCGCACGGGTCAGGCAGCGCAGCGTCTCTTCGAAAGTCATGCCTAAGGCCAGGAGCGCGCCCTGGACCGCCAGGAGGTTCTGGGCGTTGAATCGCCCTAAGAGCCGCGAGTCCACGTGACCGCAGCCGAAATCGCCGCTCACGTCGAAGGTAAGCCCGCCGCTGTTGAGCGCGAGCTTCTCCGCCATCAGCGTGCGGCCCGCAGGACTGCGCGTGCCTTCGAGGGTATATCCCACGCATTCCACGCCCTGGGGTAGGCTCGCAGCCAATTCCATGCCGAAGACATCATCAAGATTGATGACCGCATGCTTGAGACCGGGTATACCGAACAGACGACGCTTCGCATCGCCGTAAGCCTGCATGCTGCCGTGATAGTCCAGATGGTCGCGGGTCAAGTTGGTGAACACCGCCACCTCGATGTGCGCGCCGTTTATCCGACCCTGGTGCAGGGCATGGCTGGAAGCTTCCACGCTCACATGCTTCAAACCCTGGTCGCGGAAACGCGCGAGCCAGGCCTGCAAGTTCACTGCATCGGGAGTGGTGTGGCTGGGCGCTTCCAGTTTGCCGTAGGTACCGAAGCCCACGGTGCCGAGCACACCGCAAGCCCTGCCGGATTCGGCGAGTGACTGGGCGGTGATCAGGCTCACGGAGGTCTTGCCGTTGGTGCCGGTGACCGCGACCACTCTCTGGGTGGCGGTGGGGTCGGCGTAGAAACGTGCGGCGATGAGACCGGCCTTGGCTGCCAGGTCCGCCACCGCGACGGCCGGCATATCGGCCTGCAGCGGCAGATATGCCGCGGCACCAGCAGGATCGTAGATCACCGCCACGGCGCCGCGCGCGCGCGCGTCGGCCAGATGCTTCAACCCGTGGTGATCGTGGCCCTTGCAGGCCAGGAACAGGTAACCGGGCCGCAGCTCACGGCTGTCCATGGACAAGCCCAGCACCGGCACATGGCTCTCCAGGGTCGCGTAGCCCTGCAGCAGGGCCGCGAGATCCACACCGGCCATGGCTTGCGCTTTCGCCATCATGAAGCGTGCCCCGGTTTCAGCAGATAAGCGGTGGCCGGCAGGCTCGAGAGATCGTCAGGCGTGATGTTGAGCAGGCGCAACGCATCGCGCATGACCTCTGCGAACACCGGCGCCGACACCAGGCCACCCATGTACTGACCATGGGTAGGCTGGTTGATCACCACCACCGCTACGAGCCGCGGATCGCTGGCCGGCACCATGCCGGCGAACACCGAGATGTACTTGTCCTTGGAATAACCGCCGTTCATGGCGATGTGGGCGGTGCCGGTCTTGCCGGCCACGTGGTAACCGACCACGTCCGCGAGTTTGCCGGTGCCTTCCTGGGAGACCACCGTCTCCAGCATGCTGCGCAGATCGCTTGCCACACCGGGCGGTACGATGGGCTGGGGCTGGGGCACGGTATCCAAGCGCAGGAAGCTCGGTGGCTGATGCAAGCCGCCATAAGCCAGGGTGTCGTAGGCATCGGCCAGCTGCAGGGCCGTGATGGCGATGCCGTAACCGTAGGAGATGGTGGCCTGACGCGCCGGGTTCCAACTGCGGTAATCCGGCAGGTCGCCGCCGCTCTCACCGGGGTAACCGCTGCCGGTATTGCGCCCGAAACCGAAGGCCGAGAGGGTATGCCACATGAGTTGCGGATCGAGGGACAAGGCTATCTTGCTGGCGCCCACGTTGCTCGACTTCTCGATGATGGTGGTGAGGTCGATGCGGCCGTAATCATGCTCGTCATGGATGGTGTAACGCGCCAGCTTCAAGGTACCGGGCGAGGTATCGACCACTGAATTGGGCTGGTACTTGCCGGACAACAGCGCCGCCACCATGGTGAAGGGCTTCATGCTGGAGCCGGGTTCGAACATGTCGGTGACCGCACGGTTGCGGTAATCGTCGCTGTCAAAGTCACCGCGGTTGTTGGGATTGAAGGAGGGCTGGTCTGCCATTGCCAGCACCTCACCGGTACGGCAATCCATCACCACGATGGAGCCGGAGCGCGCGCCCTGGGTCAGCACCGCCTGCTTAAGGGCGCGGTAGGCGAGATATTGGATACGCAGGTCGATGCTGGAGATCATGTCGCGGCCGGGGCGCGGCGTACGCAGGCTCTCCACGTCCTGCACTGAGCGGCCGTAGCGATCCACGATGACCCGCTCGGCGCCGGGCACGCCCTTCAGCCAGTCGTTGTAGCCCAGTTCCAGGCCTTCCTGGCCCGCATCGTCCACATTGGTGAAACCGAGCACGTGGGCCGTGACTTCGCCTGCCGGGTAATAGCGGCGGTATTCCCGCTGGGTATAGATGCCGGGGATGCCGAGGGCCGTCACCCGTTCTGCGTCATACGGGTCGAGGCCCCGAGCCAGATACACGAATTCTTTATCGTGGTTATCGCGTACGAGTTTCGAGAGCGCGTTGCCCGGCATGTTGAGCGCCCGTGCCAGTTCTGGCAGACGCCCCAGCCCCGCGGAAAGCTCCTGGGGATTCATCCACACGGAATCCACCGGTGTACTCACCGCCAGAGGTTCGCCGTTGCGATCCAGGATCATGCCGCGGTGGGCGGGGATCTCCATCACCCGAAGATGTCGCTCTTCCCCCTGCCCCACCAGGAAGCCCTGGTCCACCACCTGCAGATAGACGGCGCGGCCCACGAGCGACGCGGCCACGAGACAGAAGAACGCCAGCACCACCAGGCTGCGCCAGCCCGCCGCGGGAAAAGATTGCGGCATGACGCGGCTCACGGCTGCACCACCAGGATCTCGGGATTGACGGGCGTGTGCATGCCGAGCTTCTGGGTAGCCGACTGCTCTATATAAGCGTGGGTGGACCAGGTGCTCTGCTCCAGCAACAAGCGCCCCCACTCGATGTTCAGCTGGTCGCGCTGCTCGCGCAGCTGCTGGGTCTCTTCGAACAGGATGCGGTTCTGATGGCGCGCATCGATGAGCGCCAGCGCCGAGAGGAACACCGCCACCGCGAGCAAAGCCACCACTGCGCGGCTCAAGTTCATGGCAGTCTCTCCGCCACCCTGAGCACTGCGCTGCGGGCCCGCGGGTTCTCCGCCACCTCCACATCGCTGGCATACACCGCCTTGCCGACACCGCGCAGCACGGGCTTGGTCGTGGGTTCCAGCCACGGTGCCTTCGGGTCCGGCTCCGGCAGGCGCGCATGGTCGCGGATGAAACGCTTCACCATGCGATCTTCGAGGGAATGGAAACTGATGACCGCGAGCCGGCCGGCCGGCGCCAGCACCTTGAGGCACTGCTCCAGGCAGGCAGCGAGTTCCGCAAGCTCCTGGTTGATGAAGATGCGTATCGCCTGGAAAGTGCGCGTGGCGGGATGCTTGTGCCGCTCGTGGCGCGGCACCGCGCGGCTCACGATCTCGGCGAGCTGCAGCGTATCCGTGAGGGGCGTGGTGGTGCGCGCGGTGGTGATGGCGCGGGCGATGCGTCGCGCATGCCGCTCCTCGCCGTATTCGTGGATCACGTCCGCGATGTCCGCTTCCGGCGCGCGCATCAGCCACTCGGCGACACTCTCACCGCTCGTAGGATCCATGCGCATGTCCAGGGGGCCGTTCTGAGTGAAACTGAAGCCGCGGCGCGCATCGTCCAACTGCGCCGACGAGACACCGATATCCAACAACACACCGTTCACCCGACCGCTCACTCCCGCTTGCGTCGCGATGCGCTCCAGCATGGAGAACGCCGCGCGGTACACCGTCACCCTCGAATCGGTCGCCGCCAGCGTCTCCGCTGACGCGTGGGCTTCCGGATCCCGATCCAGGGCCAAGAGCCTGCCCTTGGGCCCGAGCCGCGCCAGGATCTCCCGGCTATGGCCGCCGCGGCCGAAGGTCCCGTCCATATAGATGCCGTCGGCTTGTACCGCCAGCGCATCCACCGCCTCCTTCAGCATTACCGGCCGGTGGGCGGCGTTCAAAGCACCAGCCTGGCGAGTTCATCCGGCAAGCCGCCCGATCTGTCCGCATCGCCCGCGAGACTGGCCTCGCGACGCGCATCCCAATTCGCCTGCTGCCACAGCTCGAACTTGCGACCGAGGCCGAGCAGCACCACGTCGCGCTCCAGGCCCGCGAAGCTGCGCAATTCCGGTGGCAGCAACAGACGCGCGTGGCTGTCCAGCTCCACTTCGGTGGCATGGCCGAGCAATAGACGCTGCAATTCACGTGATTCTTTGTTGAGGCTGGGCAGGCGCACTAGGCGCTCCTCCAGAGCCTCCCATTCAGGCATGGGATAGATGAGCAGGCAGTGGTCCCGGTCGATGGTGACCACGAGCTGGCCGCGGCAGGCTTCGGCGATGCGCTCGCGATAGCGCGCAGGCACGGCCAGACGCCCCTTCGCATCCAGGGTCAGATTGCTGATGCCACGAAACATGCGCTGCTGCAGCCTCCCGTCTGTCCCATTTCATTCCACTTTTTCCCACCTCCCACACTATAGGAAGCGCTTTAAGGCACGTCAAGTACAAAATTTGGGAAATTTGCTTGTGGGACAGGGACTTAGCTGCGATTTTGTTCAAAAATACTCTAACTAAGTGTTTAAAAATCATATGGTTACAAGAAGCATCTTATGCGTCGCATTAACTGGAAAACGAGGAAAATCGGCATATTTTGCCGATTTCAGGCTTTTTGGCCCTTCGAGATAGGCTCTGCAGGCGGGAGTGAGCAAAGAATCGCCAGCCTGAAGGCTGGCGGGATGACCGGGGGTCAGAGATCAGAAAAGAAGGAGTCGGCCTGTAAGCCGGGTTCTGTCGTGGACAACCATTCCTCTGGGATGCGCGTCACCACGCACCTCTAGCGGCCTACCCGGGAACGGTGCGGACCACACCTGCGGGTTGCCCCGCGCGCTCCCCTATTTGGCCTTGCTCCGGGTGGGGTTTTCCGTGCCGCGGACGGTTACCCGCCGCGCGGTGCGCTCTTACCGCACCTTTTCACCCTTACCGGCGCTTGCGCGCTTAGGCGGTATGTTTTCTGTGGCACTTTCCATGGGCTCGCGCCCCCCAGGCGTTACCTGGCACCCTGTCCTGTGGAGCCCGGACTTTCCTCAGCGCTTGCGCACTGCGGCTGCCCGGCCGACTCCAAAGCCATTATAAGGCTGGGGGACCGGAGGCCCTTAGGAAGGCCGCCTATTTCTTTCCCGTGAGAGTCAGCGCCAGGTTGTAGAGCGAGTTCTTCTTGAGACCGGTGATTTCGGCCGCCAGGGTCGCGGCCTGTTTCACCGGTAATTCCGCTAGCAAAGCTTTCAGCACCCGCTCCGCCTCGCCATCTACGGCCTCCCCTTCCCTGGCGAGGGCCCCAGCCAGCAGGATCACCACCTCACCCTTGGCGGCCATCGGGTCCTTCGAGGCCCAGTCAGCCAGAGCAGCGAGGGGTGCTTCCCGCACGCCTTCGTGCAGCTTGGTGAGTTCCCGGGCTACCACGCCCACGCGCTCGGCCCCGAACACCTCAGCCATATCTTGCAGGGAGTCTTGCAGGCGGTGCACGGATTCGTAGAACACCAGAGTGCGGGTCTCGGCGGCGAGCGCCGTGAGTCGCTCGCGACGGGCAACTGATTTTGACGGCAGGAAGCCCTCGAACACGAAGCGGTCGGTGGGCAAGCCGCTCACGCTCAAGGCCGCCACCAAGGCGCAGGCGCCGGGTATGGGGCTCACGCTGATGCCGGCCTGGCGCGCGGCGCGTACCAGATCGAAACCGGGATCGCTGATGAGTGGCGTGCCAGCGTCGGAAATGAGCGCCACGTCCTCGCCGGCCTTGAGCCTTTCCAGCAGCCAGGCGGCGCGCGCCGCCTCATTATGTTCATGCAGGGAGATGAGCTGGGTATGGATGCCGAAATGACTGAGCAACGCGCCGCTGTGGCGCGTGTCCTCGGCAGCCACCACATCCACATCGGACAATATCTGGCGGGCACGGGGCGTGAGGTCATCCAGGTTGCCTATGGGGGTGGCCACCACGTAGAGCACGCCCGGACGCTCGGCCACGAAGACTCCTAAGCCCGATGCCGGCTCCCGGCCGGAACGGGTATCATTGGGGTTCGCGCCCATCCTGCAATGAAGCCCGCATCCATGCAAGGCACGCCGTACTTCCACCGCATCACCCGACTGCTCACCGCGCTCATGCTCGCGCTACTGGCCGCCTGCTCCGTCGCGCCGTCAAAGCAGCCGCCGGCCACCCGCGAAGCCCAGGCGCAAGAGCTAATGCAGCAGGGCAAATATGCGGACGCCGCCAAACTCTATGAAGGCCTCGCGGCCGGCGCCCAGGGCATCCAGCAGACGGAGTTCCTGGTGAGCGCGTCGGAAGCCTGGTCCGGCGTCGGCAACGGCAACGGCCAGCGCAGCTGGACGCTCCTTGGGCAGATCAAGAACCCCAAGACCCTGTACCCCGCTCTGCAGGCACGCATCGAGATACTCAAAGCAGAACTGGACTTAGCGGGCCACCAGCCCCAGGTGGCCTTGAGCCATCTGCGCTTCCCGCTGGAAGCCCTGCCGGATGAGATCAAGGCCGCCACACTCCTGGTGCGCGGGCGCATCCACGTGGCCATGGACGATCTGCCTTCGGCGGTGGAGGACTGGAGCGAACGCGAGACCTATCTCCCGCCCAACGGCAAGGATGCGGCCGCCAATGAACAGCTCATCTGGCAGACCCTCACCGCGACCCACACGGCACTGGATGTCACCAAGCTGCCCGCAAGCCTCTCGCCCACGGCCCGCGGTTGGCTGGAGTTGGCGAACATCGCCCACACCAGCTGGCAGCAGCCGGAGAAGTTCATCCAGGCCATCAAGGATTGGGAGAACAGTTATCCCCAGCATCCCGCCATGCAGCAACTGGTACCGGAGCTCCTCGCCAAGCAGCAGGCGCTCACCGCCTTCCCACCCCGGGTCGCGGTGATGCTGCCATTGAACGGCAACTTCCAGGCGCCGGCCGATGCGGTGCGCGATGGTTTGCTCGCTGCTTATTTCCAGCTGGCGGGTAACGGCGAGGCTCCCGCACTCAGCTATTACGATTCCGGTACCGACGCGGCCAGTGCCCAGGCCGCTTATCAGAAAGCGGTGAGCGACGGCGCCAACATGGTGATCGGCCCTCTCACCAAGGATGCGGTGGCCGGCCTCGCGGCGCTCCCCTCATTGCCGGTGCCAGTGTTGGCGCTCAACTACCTGGATGCCGGCAAATCCGGACCCATGGGTTTCTATCAGTTCGGTCTCCTGCCGGAGGGCGAAGCGGAACAGGCGGCGGAGCGTGCCGTGGCCGAGGGCTACACCCGCGGTATGGCGCTCGTCTCCAACGATGATTTCGGCAGACGCATGCTGAATGCCTTCTCGGCGCGCTTCGCTCAATTGGGCGGCGACCTGCTCGCCACCGGCAACTATGCCCCGGGCGGAGACAACGACGCCGACACCATCAACCGCCTGCTCAACCTGGATGCGAGCCAGGACCGGGAAGAGCACCTGGCCGCGACTTTGAATAGCCATCTCGAGTTCGAGCCACGCCGCCGTCAGGACGTGCAGTTCATCTTCCTCGCGGGCAGCGCCGAAGACGCCCGCCAGATCCAGCCACTGATCAGCTACTACCATGCCGACGATGTGCCGGTGTTCTCCACCTCGCGGGTGTATGAACTCAACAGCAACGTGGACAACACGGTGCTGAACGGCATCACCTTCGGCGACATGCCCTGGACCCTGGTGGAATCCGGTTCCATGGCCGACATGCGCGGCGAGGTGGAGAAGGACTGGCCGGGCAACTTCGCCGTCAACAGCCGTCTCTATGCCCTGGGGTTCGATGCCTACCGCCTTCTGCCGCTGCTCTATAACACTCATACCATCGGCGAACCGGTGCAGGGTGTCACCGGGCTGTTGAGCCTCGATGACGGCCGGCGCGTACACCGCAACCTCGATTGGGCGAGCTTCGACGACGGCAGCGCCAACCTGCTTCCGCCTCTCACCCTGCCGGCCCCGCCAGCGACCACGCCTGCGACTGTCACCCCCGCTCCCAGTCCGTGAGCCTGGCACCGCACCTCGAGTCCGGCCAGCGGGCTGAGGAGCTGGCGCTCAAGACCCTGGAAGCCCGCGGCCTGAAGCTCCTGGCGCGCAACTACAGCTGTCCATTGGGGGAGCTGGATCTGGTGCTGCTGGACCAGGGGAGCCTCGTGGTGGTGGAAGTGCGTTACCGGCGCGACGAGAGCCGCGGCAGCGCCGCCGAGACCGTGGGCCCGGAGAAACGCCGCAAACTCACCCGCGCCACCGAGCATTTCTTGCGCAGCCATGCTGACCTGCGCCGCAAGCCCCTGCGCTTCGACGTGGCGGCGGTAACCGGAGAGGGCGAGGCTCTCGCGGTAGAATGGATACAAGACGCCTTCCAGCCAGGCTGAACCCCAGGAACGATCATGCAGCCCAACGACCGCGTAACACAGTTATTCAACGACAGCATCGCCACCAAGCAGGCGGCCCTCAAGGTATTGGTCCCGCCCATCGTGGCGGCGGGCAAGCTCATGGCAGATGCGCTCAAGAAAGACGGCAAGGTTATGAGCTGCGGCAACGGCGGCTCGGCGGCGGACTCCCAGCATTTCTCGGCGGAGCTGCTCAACCGCTTCGAGCGAGAGCGGCCCGGTCTTGCAGGCATCGCCCTCACGACCGACACTTCCACCCTCACCTCCATCTCGAACGACTACGAATACAACGAGATCTTCTCCAAGCAGGTGCGGGCTCTCGGCCGCGCCGGCGACGTGCTGCTGGCCATCTCGACGAGCGGCAACTCCCCCAACGTAATGCGCGCCATCGACGCCGCCCACGAGAAGGGCATCCATGTGGTGGCGCTCACAGGCCGGGATGGCGGCAAGATGGCGCCCCAGCTCAAGGGCAACGACCTGGAGATCCGGGTGCCCGCCAAGGTGACGGCGCGCATCCAGGAAGTGCACCTGCTCGCCCTGCACTGCCTCTGCGACCTCATCGACCAGCATCTCTTCGGCGAGAGCAAGTAACTCCGTGGCAGGCACACTGCCACCGCAGTTCCTGACGCGGCTCACAGCCATCGTCGGCGCCGAGGACCTCTACACCGACCCCGCCGACCGCTGGCCCTACAGCTATGACAACAGCCGTCGTCAGGCACAGCCGGACGCCGTGGCTTTCCCTGCTTCCCACGATGAAGTGCGTGACAGCGTGCGCCTCTGCAACGAGTTCAAGGTCCCGCTCACGGCCCGGGGACTCGGCAGCAGCACTACCGGTTCTGCCGTACCGGTGCAAGGCGGGCTCGTGCTGGCCCTCGAGCGCATGAACCGCGTCATCAAGCTGGATGCAGCCAATCGTGCCCTGGTGGTGGAGAGCGGCATCACCAACAGCGCGGTACAGGAAGCCGCGGCGGCGAAAGGTTTCTTCTGGCCGCCGGATCCCACCTCCGCGGGCTACTCCACCGTGGGCGGCAACCTGGCTTGCGGCGCCGGCGGTCCCCATGCGGTGAAGTACGGTACCACCCGGGATAACGTGCTGGGTCTGCGCGCCGTCCTCGGCTCGGGCCAGGAACTCACCGCCGGCGTCTATACCACCAAGGGTGCCATGGGCTATGACTTCACCCGGCTCATCATCGGCTCCGAAGGCACCCTCGCGGTCATCACCGAAGCGACCCTGAAACTCACGCCCAAACCCGCTGGGGTGCGTACCCTGCGTGCGGTGTATGCCGATATGACCGGCGCGGCGGCGGCGGTGTCGCGCATCATGGCCCAGCCCGTCACCCCCTGCGTGCTGGAGTTCATAGACCGGACTTCCATCGGCATGATCCGCGGTTACGCGGGCAACGATCTGCCGGCAGATGCCGGTGCGCTCCTGCTCATCGAAGTGGACGGCGCTGAATCACAGCTTGACGAAGCAGCGGCAGCCATCGATAAAGCGGCTCAGGGTGCCGACTGCATCGAGTTCCGTGCCGCCCGGGATGCCCAGGAAGCCGCGGCCCTCTGGACCTCGCGCAAGGCGCTCTCACCTGCCTTACGCAAGATCGCTCCCAAGAAGATCAACGAAGACGTGGTGGTGCCGGTCTCGCGCATGGCAGACTTCATCGCCCGCCTGGAAGAGCTCTCGAGGCAATACGGCATCCAGATCGTGAACTTCGGCCATGCGGGCAACGGCAACATCCACGTGAACCTGCTAGTGGACCCGGACAATGCGGTCCAGATGAAGAACGCCGAACCTTGCCTGAAAGAAGTCTTCAAGACCGTGCTGGACATGCAGGGCACGCTCTCAGGCGAGCACGGCGTTGGCTTGGAGAAGCGGCCGTTCATGGCTCTGGAGTTCGATGCAGCGACCCTCGATCTGATGCGCCGCATCAAGCATGAATTCGATCCCAACGGGATACTGAATCCCGGCAAGCTCCTGCCGGGCTAACTGCCTCAGATGTCCCGGAGCCGAGATGAGATAGGGACGGGCTTCACTGTTGGCCTTGCTGGCCTTTCACAGTCAAATCATTCGTCACGGAAAGCACGCCTGTAGCGGTCTTCGCCGTCGCGACGGCGAGATCGATCATCGCCTGCGTATCCAGAAACCCACTCAGCTTCACCGCCCCCTTGAAGGTCTCCACTGTTATCTGGTTCGAGTCTATGCCGGATGTCTTCAGAAGCAATCCTTTCACGTTCGTCGTGATGACCGAATCGTCGATGTAACCGCCGGTGCCTTCCCGGGTCGCGGTGGAAGTGCAGCCCACCGCAGCCATCAACAGGATGGTGCACATGAAGATGACGGGAATTCTATTGATGGCTTTCATGTCGATGCTCCACTACGGCAATAGGCTTGTCGGCTATGTTAGCGGGAATCCCCATGAGTATCGACAGCCTGAATATGTCATGAACTGATCCGGTCATAATCTACCTGACCATCACTGACCAGGCAGAGGGCACGGATTCATGGCTGACTTGCCTCAAACGATCGCCGGTATATTTCTGCATCGTCCACACTGAAACAGCAGGCGATGATGCGCTCGACTCCTGTCTCATGCTTCCGCATCACCTGTATCGCGATGCGAACCGCTGCTTCCTTCGGATAGCCGTACACGCCTGTACTGATGCAGGGGAAGGCGATGGATTTGGCGCTCCGCTCTTGGGCGAGCTTGAAAGAATTCCGGTAGCAACTTTCCAGCAACTGCGGCTCGCCCATGCCGCCGCCACGCCATACGGGGCCGGGTGTGTGGATCACCCAACGGGCCTTGAGGCGGAAACCGGGTGTGATCTTGGCCTCGCCTGTGGGGCAGCGGTTCAGCTTGCAGCAGGCGGCCAGGAGTTCCGGTCCCGCGGCCCTATGGATAACACCATCTACCCCGCCGCCGCCCAGGAGGCTCTCGTTGGCAGCGTTGACGATGACATCCACGTCCAGCCGAGTAATGTCCCCCTGGACGACTTCGATCATCTCTTCTTCGGCCGCCAGGCCCAGACATATTCACATTCGACTGTAGCCTCACCGGTCTCATCAGTGATCTTAACCGGCACCGCTATATCGCCCTTCTCGTCGTTCAGGATGCGCGTCCGCTCCTGCTCGGAGAGAGCAGCCTCCGCACGCAGGTCGCCCTTGGAACGCTTCACGTAGTTGATGCGCATGCTCTTCAGGAGCGGGACCTTGTCGTCCGGCACGCTCATGCCGAAGACCGCACCGGTGGCGGTCTCGCCGAGAAGAGCCACAGCGGCTGCATGGGCGGTGTGGATGTGGTTCTGCACCTTGCGCCGGTTGGGCAGGTGCAGCAAGGCCCGTTCCTCCCTGAGGTCTTCGAAGCGCACACCGGCGGTGCGCACGAAGCGCACAGTGGCGCCGAAAGCATAGGTGATGAGCCAGGCGCGTAAACCCGCCGACAGGTTGTCGAAACGGTGCACGGTGCGGCTCAAGCGGTTACTTGGTCGCATGTGCAGTAACCTCGCGCATCCTGGAGCAACTATAACTCCATCTCGCAGTGTCGACTATTTGATGACCTTGAGCGTCGGCTTCTTGCCGGCGCTCTCCCCTGCAGGCTTGGGGCTGCCCCCCGGCAGCGTGTTCTCCGCCCCATCCTCGGCATCGAACAGCATGCCCTGGCCGCTCTCATGGGCGTAGATGGCGAGTACCGCCACCATAGGCACCCGCACGTGGCGCGAGACCCCGCCGAACCGCGCATTGAACTCGATGTGCTCGCTACCTATATCGAGGCCGTCGGTAGCCGAATAACTCACGTTCAGCACCAGCTTGCCGTCCTGGGCGTAGCCCGGGGGTATCTCCACTCCCGCCACGTTCGCATCCACCACGAGATAAGGCGTGGAGTCGCTGTCCACGATCCACTGGTGCATGGCACGCAGGAAATAAGGTTTTCTCGGCAGCATTCTCGGGAGCGGCGCGCAGGCCTTTAGGCCGCGTCGCGCATCTCGCGTTCGGCTTCGGTCAGGCTGAGTTTGAACGCCGGACGGTTGAACAGCCGCTCCGCATACTTGTGCAGGGCTTTCGCCTGGGCGGGCAGATCTATCTCGTAGCGCTGCAGGCGCCATAGGATAGGGGCGATGCTGCAATCCACCAGGGAGAATTCGTCGCTCAGGAAGTAAGGCTTCACCGCGAAAGCGTCCGAGGAGGCCAGCAGGCTCTCGCGCAGCATCTTCTTCGCACGGGCATGGGGCTTGGTGGGCGACTGTTCGATCTCGTCCACCAGGGTGTACCAGTCCCGCTCCACGCGGTACAGCGCCAGGCGGAAGCGTGCACGGGTCACCGGATCCACCGGCATCAGCGGCGGGTGCGGGAAACGCTCTTCCAGGTATTCCATGATGATGCGCGGGTCGTAGAGCACCAGTTCCCGGTCCACCAGCGTCGGCACGCTGTTATAGGGGTTGAGATCCAGCAGGTCCTCCGGCAGTTTGTTGCCCTCGATGTTGATCACATCCATGGCGATGCCTTTCTCGGCAAGCACCAACCGTACGCGATGGGAATGGGGGCAGGAGGGTCTGGAATACAGTGTCATTTAGCACGCCTTGGGTGAACCCGGTGCACTGCGCGGCGGGAAGCATGGCGCCTCCCGCCGCGCAGTGCTCAGTGGACTTTTTTCCAGATCTCGCGCTTCAGCATGAACGCGAACAGGAAGAATAAGATGAGGAAGCCGATGACCTTGAGACCCAGGTCGCGGCGCTCGAGCTGCACCGGCTCGGCGATGTAGCTCAAGAAGTTGGTGATATCCATGGCCACCTGGTCATACTGCTCGGGGCTGAGTTTGCCCTGGGTGACCTGCTCGAAATGATCCACCACCTGGTAGCTGCCGCCGTCCTCGCTCTTGACGGTCTTGTACACCGGCTTCTGCAGACCCTGCAGCTCCCAGAGCACGTCGGGCATAGCAGCGTTCGGCAGCATCAAGTTGTTGGCGCCCGTGGCCGAACGAGGATCCACGTAGAAGGACTTGAGGTAGCTGTAAATCCAGTCGGAACCACGGCTACGGGCTTCCAGCGACAGGTCCGGCGGTGCGCGATTGAACCACTTCTCGGCGTCAGCCGCCGGCATGGCGCTATCCATGGTGTCGGAGACCTTGGCGCCTGCCGGCATCAGATAGCTCTCCAGCTGCGCGTCGTTCAACCCCAGGTCCTCGCCCACCCGGTTGTAACGCACGTAGTGGGCCGAATGGCAGCCCATGCAGTAGTTCACGAAATACTTGGCACCGCGCTGCAGGGAGGCGGTGTTGTTCAGGTTCACGTCGGCCTTGAGCAATCCCGGAACCTCGTCCGCCAAGGCGAACGCGGGCAACAGGACCAGGATCAACGCGCAGATGATGGTTTTAATTTTCATTTGGACGCCACCCTTTCCGGCACCGCTTCCGACTGGTTCAGCTTGGGGAAGAACGCCGGCAGCAGCACGAACACGGCGCAATAGATGGCCGGGATCAGCCAGCTATACAACTTGAGCGTGGCTTCCTTGGGATCCCAACCGATCAGGTCGAGTATCGAGATGAGGCCCATGACGATCACGAAGGTCCAGACCATGAACATCCGTGAACGCGGCCGCGAATACAGCCAGGACACCAGGAAGAACAGGAAGTAGAGCTCGGCGCAACGCTGACCGATCTGGGCCCAGAACGGCGTGGCCAGCTGCATGCCGATGAAGCCCAGTACGCCGAAGGTCAGGCCGAACACGATCACCAGGCGCCGGTACAGTATGCCGCGGTAGCGCAGCGACTTCACCGGGTTCTTGTCTATCCAGGGTAGCAGGAACAACAGGAAGATCGCCGCACCCATGCTGACCACGCCGGTCAGCTTGTCCGGGATGGAGCGCAGGATGGCGTAGAACGGGCCGAAGTACCACAGCGGATGGATGTCATCCGGGGTCTTGAGCGCGTTGGCCGGCTCGAAGTTGGCCGGCTCCAGGAACATGCCGTGCAGGCTCGGCGCGAAGAACACGATGCCGGCGAACACCGCCGAGAACACCGTCACGCCGACGATGTCCTTGATGGTGTAGTACGGATGGAAGGGGATGCCGTCCAGCGGGATGCCGTTCGAATCCTTCTTCTTCTTGATCTCCACGCCGTCCGGGTTGTTAGAACCCACTTCGTGCAGCGCCACCAGGTGGAACACCACCAAGCCTATGAGGACCAGCGGCACCGCCACCACGTGCAGGGCGAAGAAGCGGTTCAGCGTGATGTCGGAGATGTTGAAATCGCCACGTATCCACTGGGCCAAGCCCTCGCCGATGCCCGGGATGGCGCCAAACAGGGAGATGATCACCTGCGCGCCCCAGTAGGACATCTGACCCCAGGGCAGCAGGTAACCCATGAAAGCCTCAGCCATCAGCGTCACATAGATGAGCACGCCGAATATCCACAGCAGTTCACGCGGCTTCTTGTAGGAGCCGTACATGACGCCGCGGAACATGTGCAGGTACACGACCACGAAGAACATGGAGGCGCCCACGGAATGCATGTAGCGGATCAGCCAGCCCCAGTTCACGTCGCGCATGATGTACTCGACCGAGGCGAAGGCTTCGTTCGCATCCGGCTTGTAGTTCATGGCGAGGAAGATGCCGGTGAGTATCTGGTTCACCAGCATCAGCAAGGCGATGGAGCCGAAGAAATACCAGAAGTTGAAGTTCTTGGGCGCGTAGTACTGGGAGACATGCTTCTCCCAGAACTCGGTGAGCGGGAAGCGCTCGTCTATCCAGTCGCGCAATCCGCCCAGCCAGCCGCCCAACACGTCTATCAGGTCGCGCTTTTCCGTTTCCTTAGCCATCACGCAGCCCCCTGGTCTTCACCCACGCGGATGACCGCGTCGGAGACGTACTTGTAAGGCGGCACCTGCAGGTTGAGCGGCGCCGGCACACCCTTGAACACGCGCCCGGCCAGGTCGTACTTGGAGCCGTGGCAGGGGCAGAAGAAGCCACCTGGCCAGTCCATACTCACGGTCGGATCGGCGGCCTGGGGCTTATACAGTGGCGAGCAACCGAGATGGGTGCAGATGCCCACCACCACGAACAGCTCAGGCTTGATGGAGCGGTATTCGTTCTTGCAGTAGGCAGGTTGCTGGTCTTCCTTGGAAGCCGGATCGCGCAGGATGCCGTCCAGCTTGGCGAGACCGGCGATCACCGGCTGGCCGCGCTGCACCACCCAGGTGGGCTTGCCGCGCCACTTGGCCTTGATCTGGGCGCCCGGCTCGATCTTACTCACGTCGATTTCCACAGGGCCGCCCAGCGCCTTGGCGCGAGCACTCGGCTCCATGGAAGACACGAACGGCACCGCGGCCATGACCACGCCCACCGCACCGGTAACCACTGTGGCTACCGTCAGGAAGTGACGGCGGCTCTCATCGATCTCTTCGCTGCTCATTACACCCAATCTCCTGAAGGTCTGGATTTGGATCGCCCCCCGCATGGGGACCTTATAGGGTGGCCCTCATCGGAGAGAAACAGGCGGAAGTCACACAAAATAACGGCGCATTATACACAGCGGCTTCCGGGGCTCGCCAGCAGAAGCCTGACGGGACACGGCCCACATGCTAGCGTATGCACATGAAAGCCCTTGCCAAATTGCTGTTTTTCCTGTTTCAGGCCGCGGTCGTGGGACTGGCAGCGGCCTTCGTGGTGGTCTGGCTGAAACCAGGCCTCCTGGGCTCCCGTGACCTGGGCAACGACCCGGCGGCGGGCTCCTACTCGCAGGCGGTCTTGGCCAGTTCGTCCTCTGTGGTCAACGTGCACAGCGCCCGCCATGTGCGCCAGCTGCAGGGCACCACGGCGTCCAAGCCCTCGGCACAGGGTCTGCCCGGCGGCCAGTATGGCCTGCCCGTGGCCCGGCTGGAGAGCAGCCTGGGGTCAGGGGTGATCGTCAGTTCCGATGGCTATATCCTCACCAATTACCATGTCATCAACGGCGCCGAAGCGGTCCAGGTGGGCCTGCAGGACGGGCGCAGCGCGCCGGCGCGGGTGGTGGGGGTGGACCCGGACACAGACCTCGCTCTGCTGAAAGTAGATATCGCGGGCTTGAAACCCATCGAACTCGGCCGCTCTGACGACATCCGGGTGGGAGACGTGGTGCTGGCCATCGGCGATCCGTACGGTGTGGGCCAGACCGTGACCCAGGGCATCGTGAGCGCCTTGGGCCGCAGCCAGCTCGGGCTCTCCACCTTCGAGAATTTCATCCAGACCGACGCCGCCATCAATCCCGGCAACTCCGGCGGCGCCCTCGTCAACGTGCGCGGCCAGCTCGTGGGCATCAGCACCGCCCTCTTCTCCCCCAGCGGCGGCTCCAACGGCATCGGCTTCGCTATCCCCGTGAACCTCGCCCACGGCGTGATGCAGCAGCTCATCGATTACGGACGGGTACTGCGCGGCTGGCTGGGCGTCGAGCCCCAGGACATCACGCCCGAACTGGCCCAAGCTTTCCAGCTCAAGGACACCACGGGCTTCCTGGTGACGAGCGTCTCGCCCCTGAGTCCGGCCGCGAAGGCGGGGCTCATGCCGGGAGATGTGATCAAGTCCATCGATGGGGATGAAGTGGAGAACAGCCGTGATGCGCTCAACCGCATCGCTGCCAAGGCGCCGGGCACCACCATAACGGTGGATGGCCTGCACAACGGCAAGAGCTTCAAGGTGAAAGTGACGGTGGCGGAACGCCCCGTGCAGATCAGCAGCTAATACTGACGAATCAATCCGGCACTCTGCGGATTTTGGCGCCTAGCTGACCGAGTTTCTCTTCGATGGTCTCGTAACCGCGATCGATGTGATATATCCGCTCCACCGTGGTCTCGCCCTGGGCCGCCAACCCGGCCAGCACCAGGCTCGCAGAAGCACGCAGGTCTGTCGCCATCACCGGAGCGCCGGTGAGTCGGTCCACACCTTTACTGATGGTGGTGTTACCTTCCAGACGCAGGTCAGCACCCATGCGCTGCATCTCTTGCACGTGCATGAAACGGTTCTCGAACACCGTCTCGGTGATGGTGCCGGTGCCAGCAGCCACTACGTTCAAGGCCGTGAACTGCGCCTGCATGTCCGTGGGGAATGCGGGGTAAGGCGCGGTCTTCACCGCCACGGCCTTGAGGCGCTTGCCGCGCATGTCCACCTCGATCCAGTCCTTACCCTTGTGGAGCGTGGCACCGCTCTCCTCCAGCTTCGCCAGTACCGCATCCAGCAGGTCAGGCTGGGTCTCCTTGAGGCGCACGTGGCCGCCGGTCATGGCGCCGGCGCAGAGATAGGTGCCGGTCTCGATGCGGTCCGGCATCACCTCGTACTCGGTACCATGCAGCCGCTTCACGCCTTCGATGGTGATGGTGTCGCTACCCATGCCGCGCACCTTGGCGCCCATCTGGTTGAGACAAAGAGCCAGATCCACCACTTCGGGTTCGCGCGCCGCGTTTTCTATCACCGTCTCACCGTCGGCGAGCGCCGCAGCCATGATCAGGTTCTCGGTGCCGGTGACCGACACGGTATCCATAAAGATGCGCGCACCCTTGAGGCGCCCGGCCTTGGCACGGATGTAACCGTTCTCCACCTTTATATCCGCGCCCATGGCTTCGAGACCGCTGATGTGCAGGTTCACGGGACGGGTGCCGATGGCGCAGCCGCCGGGCAAGGACACCTCGGCCTCGCCGAAGCGCGCCACCAGCGGACCCAGCACCAGGATCGAGGCACGCATGGTCTTGACCAGTTCATAGGGCGCATTGAAATGCTTGATGCTGGAAGCGCCCACTTCGATGCGCATGCGATCGTTGATGGTCACGCCCACGCCCATGCGGCCCAGCAGCTCGATCATGGTGGTCACGTCGTGCAAGTGCGGCACGTTGCCTATGGTGGTAGGCGTATCCGCCAGCAGCGTGGCGGCGAGGATCGGCAGGGTGGCGTTCTTCGCGCCGGAGATGCGTATCTCGCCTTCCAGGGAGCGGCCGCCGGTGATGAGCAGTTTGTCCAAGTCAGTATGTCCTCACTATATGCAGTTACGCCTAGCGCCGATCACCCGCGTCGCCGTTCCTCCGGCGTGAGGGTGCGCAGGCTCAAAGCGTGTATCTCGCGGCCCATGGCAGGCCCTAAGGCCGCATAGACCATCTGATGACGAGCGAGCGCACGCTTGCCCTCGAATTCGACCGAGACCACCAGTGCTTCGAAATGGGTGTCGTCCGGACTCGCCACCTCGACTTCGGCCGAGGGCATGCCCTGTTCGATAAGCCGTTTTACTTCCGCGGGATTCAAGCTTTGGGCCGGCTTTGGCGTGTGGCGTGGACGGAGATGATACTCGAAACCGGGCGCCCTATTTTTAACCGCGATACTCCAAGAATGAGGCACCGACCCTTCCCTGGGGTGCCTTCTGGGGCCTTCATCCTGCAGGCCCGCGCGACGCTGCGCTTCGCGCCCATGCCCACCGATCCTCAAAGCACCTCTCGCCCGAATGCAGGAATGAAGCGTGTATCATGGCGAAAACCACTGACAGCCATATACCCCCTAAATATCTATGACAGTTACTGGTGACTCCAAACTCATCCATCTTGCTCGCGAAGTGCTGGAAACCGAAGCCAGCGCCATCAGCGCGCTCATCCCGCGCCTCGACAGCACCTTCACCTCCGCCTGCCGCCTGATGCTCGCCTGCCGTGGGCGGGTGGTAGTCACCGGCATGGGTAAGAGTGGGCATGTAGCCAACAAGATCGCTGCCACCCTCGCCTCCACCGGCACGCCGGCGTTCTTCGTGCACCCGGGCGAAGCCAGCCACGGGGACCTCGGCATGATCACCGGTGACGACCTGGTACTCGCCCTGTCCAACTCCGGTGAGACCACCGAACTCGTCACCATCCTGCCGCTCATCAAGCGCCTGGGCGTGAAGCTCCTCGCCTTTACCGGCAACCCTGAATCGACCTTGGCCAAGATTGCCGACGTGCATCTGGACGTGAGCGTGGTACGGGAAGCCTGCCCATTGAACTTGGCACCCACCGCCAGCACCACGGCGGCGCTGGCCATGGGCGATGCCCTAGCGGTGGCGCTCCTGGAAGCCCGCGGTTTCACCCAGGAAGACTTCGCCCGCTCTCACCCCGGTGGCAGCCTGGGCCGACGTTTGCTGCTGCGCGTCGAAGACATCATGCACAAGGGCGAGACCATCCCGCAGGTCGCCGAAGGCACCACCTTGAGCCAGGCGCTCATGGAGATGACCCGCAAGGGTCTCGGCATGACTGCCATCGTGGATGCCAAGGGCCGGGTGGCTGGGATCTTCACCGATGGCGACCTGCGTCGCACCCTCGACAAGCGCGTGGACGTACACACGGCGCTCGTGGACGAAGTGATGACGAAGAACTGCACCACCATCGCCCCCGAGGCACTCGCCGGCGAAGCCCTGCATCTCATGGAGAGCCGCAAGTTCAACGGCCTCTTGGTGGTGGGCAAGGACCGCGGGCTCCTGGGCGCGCTGAACATGCACGATCTCCTGCGCGCGGGCATCGTGTAGATGGATATCCAGGGACGGGCCGCACGCATACGCCTCGTGGTGTTCGATGTGGACGGCGTGTTCACCGACGGCCGGCTGTACTACGGCCCGGGCGGCGAGGAACTCAAGGTCTTCCACGTACATGACGGCCAGGGCGTGAAGCGCCTCCTGCGCCAGGGCGTGGCGGTAGCGGTGATCTCGGGCCGCGACTCCGCGGCTGTCAGCCGCCGCATGCAGGATCTCGGCATCGCCCATGTGTTCCAGGGCGACGAAGACAAGCTGCCCATCTTCGAACGGTTGCTGAAGAAACTCGGTATTAAACCGGAAGAAGCCGCCTGCGTCGGTGACGACCTGCCGGATCTGCCGTTACTGAAAGCCGCGGGGCTCGCGGTAGCGGTGGCCAATGCCCTGCCCGCAGTGCGCGCCCAGGCCCATGTGGTGACCCAGGCCATGGGCGGCTTGGGGGCGGTACGGGAAGTCTGCGACCTGATCATGGCGGCCCGGGAACCGGGCGCGTGAACCTGCGTTTCTTCGCCATGTTGGGCGTGCTGGCCTTCATCGCCGCCAGCACCCTGTGGTTGCTGCGCCAGACCGCCCTGCAGAGCATTCTGGGGGAGCAACCCAAGACCCACATACCCGATTACTATTTCACCGATGCCACGGTCACCAGCCTGGATGTGAATGGCAAGCCTGCTTCGGAACTCAGCGCGCCGCGCATGGTGCACCACCCGGACGACGATAGTGTGGAAGTCTTCGCGCCGCGCATGCGCTATTTCGCAGCCGGCGACCCCCCCTGGTTCGCCCAGGCGGATCATGCCCTGGAACCCAGCGGCGGCAAGTTCGTCTATCTGGATGGCCATGTGGAGATGCGCCGGCCGGACGCCAATGGCGGCCCGCCGCTAATCATCGATACGGACAAGATGACCGTGGACCTGGACACCAACATCGCCAGCACCGACGATCCGGTGCGGATGACCAAGGGCGTGAGCCTCACCACCGGAGTGGGCATGGACGCCTACATGCAGGACAATAGGATGGTATTGAGGACCGACGTAAAGAGCTTCTATGTCCCCAAGCAGCCTTAAACAGTGCACGGTGTTCCTGCTCTGCGGCCTCCTGGCCGCAGAGAGTGCTTACGCCCTCAAGAGCGATAAGAGCCAGCCCATCAACATCCAGGCGGACCATGGGGATTTCCGCTCCGACCCCAAGAACAACAGCAACGGCACCGGCATCTACACCGGGCACGTGGTCATAACCCAGGGCAGCATCATGCTGACCGCAGATAAGGCCATCCTGCACGTGGCCAACAACGAGCTGGACACGGCGGATGTGACCGGCAACCCCGCCACCTTCCAGCAGCAGCCGGATAACGGCCAGATGGTCCACGGCATGGCCCTGGAGATCACCTACGATGCCTCGAAAAGCCAGATGGACCTCATCACCAATGCCCGCATGACCCAGGCGGTGGATCAAGTGAACGGCGACATCCTCTCGGCACCGCCCGCCGGTACCGTGCGCGCGCCGATCACGGTCACCAGCACGCTCGCGCCCTATGTTGCCCAGGGCGAGCGCCTCATGACCGCCGACCGTATCCGCTACAACACCGAGACCCAGCGCATGGTGGCCACAGGCGGCGGCAAGGACGACGGCCGGGTGCACATCACCTTCCCGCCGAAGCTGCTGCCGGTCGAGATGCCTGAGACGGCGGATCAGAGACGGCTCGACTTCGAGAACGCACAAGCCGCCGTAGCCGCTTCCCGTGTGGCCGCAGCCAAGGCGGCCCGCATGACGGCCGTCCGCGCCGCCACCAGCCGGGCCATGCCGGCGGAGAGCACCCATACGAGCGCGCCGGCCGCCGCCACCCACCCAGGAGCCCCGCCTTGAGCAGCCTGATTGCCGAGCACCTGATGAAACGCTATCGCCGCCGCGAGGTGGTGCGCGACGTATCCATGAACGTGACCCGGGGTGAAGTAGTGGGACTCCTGGGGCCCAACGGCGCCGGCAAGACCACGTCCTTCTACATGATCGTCGGTCTCGTGCCCGCCGACGGCGGCCACATCACCTTGAACGGCCAGGATCTGACCAAGCTGCCGGTGCATTCACGGGCGCGCCTCGGGCTGGGTTATCTGCCCCAGGAAGCCTCGGTGTTCCGCAAGCTCACGGTGGAAGACAACATCCTCGCCATCCTGGAGACCCGCGCGGAACTCACCCGCGGCGAGCGCATGAAGCGTCTGGAGGAACTCCTGGAGGAACTGCACATACGCCATATCCGCGACGGCCTAGGCATCTCGCTCTCGGGCGGCGAACGGCGCCGGGTGGAGATCGCGCGGGCGCTGGCGGCGGATCCGGTGTTCATGTTGCTGGACGAACCCTTCGCCGGCGTGGACCCCATCTCGGTGATCGACATCCAACGCATCATCGAGCACCTGAAAGCGCGCAACATCGGCGTACTGGTGACAGACCATAACGTGCGGGAGACTCTGGGAATCTGCAGTCGGGCCTACATCATCAATGCAGGTCAGGTGATAGCGGAAGGCACTCCCGACAGCATCCTCGCCAACCAAGAGGTGCGTCAAGTCTACCTGGGCGAGAATTTTCGGCTATAACTTAAGCATGGTCCGTCCACGTCTTTCCGCCTCCCCTCACATAGGGTGGGTGCGGCCTTCGACCCCCTGCAAAATCAGGGGGGTCCTTGCGGGTAGAGTCCAATCCCTTGATCCACTTCGAGATCCACGCGCGTGAAAGCGACCCTCGCGCTACGCCATAGCCAGCGCTTGAGCCTCACCCCGGAGCTGCGCCAGGCCTTGGGCCTGTTGCAGCTCTCGGCAGTGGAACTCGCGGCCAAGGTGCAGGAGGCCCTGGAAGGTAACGTGCTCCTGGAGCGCGGCGACGAGGAAGAGTCCTCGGTACCCCCGCCTGCCCGGGAAGACGGCCCGACAGCCCGTGAGGCGCCGGTGGAGACATCCATGGATTGGGACAACACCATGGGTACGGGGGTCTCGGGCTGGGAGGATGAGGACGGCGAGCGCGCCGAAGCTCCCGATCGGAGTTGTGGCCAGAGCCTGAAGGAATACCTGTTGTGGCAGCTGGAACTGGCGCGCTTGAGCGCCCGGGATGCCGCCATCGGCGCGGCCATCATCGACAGCCTGAACGACGACGGCTATCTCACGGAACCCCTGGAAGGGATCCGCGAAGCCCTGGCCGATAGCGACGAATCCCCGGAGCCGGAAGAGATGTACGCGGTGCTGCACCGGGTGCAAGCCTTCGATCCTCCAGGCGTCGCGGCCCGGGACCTCAAGGAATGCCTGCTCCTGCAACTGCGCCAGGAAGATGCGGCGGATTCCGCCCAACGCCTGGCAGTGACCCTGGTGCACAGCCACTTGGAAGCCCTAGCCGCCCGGGAATATGCCCAGCTGTGCCGCCTCTTGGGCGTGGAGCGTGCCGCGTTGGACGCGGCCATGTCCATCATCCTCGGTCTACACCCGCGCCCCGGCACCGTGGTCGCTGGCACTCAGGTGGATTACGTGCTGCCCGACGTGCTGGTGATCCGTCGCGGTAGCGGCTGGCACGTGGATCTCAATCCCGAGGCGGTGCCGCGGGTGCGGGTCAACGCCCGTTACGCCGCCGCTCTCCGGCGCGGCGACAGCGGCAGCGGTATGGCCCAGCAACTGCAGGAAGCCCGCTGGCTGGTACGCAGCATCCGCATGCGCAACGACACCCTGCTCCGGGTAGCGCGCAGCATCGTGGCCCGTCAGGGCGCCTTCCTGGAGCGTGGCGAGGAAGCCATGCGGCCTTTGCTCATGAAGGATCTCGCCACCGAACTCGACCTGCATGAATCCACCATCTCGCGGGTGGTGGCCAACAAGCACATGGCCACGCCGCGCGGCACCCTCGCCTTCCGGCATTTCTTCTCGGCGGAACTCGCGGCTGACAACGGCGGCGCCTTCTCGGCCACCGCCATCCGCGCCATGATCAAGAAACTTGTGGCTCAGGAAGATCCGCACTCGCCCCTGAGCGACAACCACATCACCCAGGAGCTGACCAATCACGGCGTACATGTGGCCCGGCGCACCGTGGCCAAATACCGCGAATCCCTGACCATACCGCCTGCGCACGAGCGCAGGCGCGCCGATTCAAGGTGAAAACGACGACGATGAGCCACTAGGAGTTGAGCATGAAAATAGACATCACCGGACATCATGTGGACATAACAAAGACGCTGCGCGACTACGTGCAGAACCGCTTCGAGAAACTGGAACGACATTTCGAGCACGTCAGTGGCATCCACGTGGTGCTCACGGTCTCCAAACTGGAGCACCGGGCTGAAGCCACCCTCAACGTCAGCCGCGGCAAACTGTTCGCGGATTCCATCGAGCAGGACATGTACACCGCCATAGACTGCCTGGTGGACAAGCTCGATCGGCAGGTGAAGAAGCACAAGGAGAAACTCACCGGCCACCACGACCGCGCCACGGTGCGCACCACCGCCCCCACCTGAACGGCGGCTTCCCCCGTCCCCGACCGGCGTAGCGGTAACCCCCTACGCCGGTTTTTCATGGGGCGGGCGAAATATGCTAGCGTTACCTATCTATCCCGCGCGTAGTCCCAAAGCATGCGTCTCGTCATATTGAGCGGCCTGTCAGGTTCCGGAAAATCCGTGGCGCTCCACATGCTGGAGGATCTGGGTTACTACAGCGTGGACAACATCCCGGCCGGCCACCTGCAGAGCTTCGCCCGGGAGACCCTGCTCACCGGCGACCCCGCCTACCAGCGCATGGCGGTGGGCGTGGACGCCCGCAACCGCATGGAAGACATCCGCTCCGTGCCCCAGACGGTGCGCAAGCTGAAAGCCGAGGGCATCGAGTGCGAGATCGTGTTCCTGCACGCCGAGGACGGGGTGCTGCTCAAGCGCTATAGCGAGACACACCGGCCGCATCCGCTGGCGGGGGAAGGCCGCTCCCTCAAGGACGCCATCCGCGCCGAGCGGGAACTATTGGGGCCCCTGGCGGACGAGGCGGACGTGGTGCTGGACAGCTCACGCACCTCGGTGCACGAACTGCGGGAACTGGTGCGGGCGCGCATCCACCGTGAGGCGCGCGAGGCTTTATCCCTCATGTTCCAGTCCTTCGGTTATCGTCACGGCCTGCCCGGTGATTCGGATTTCGTGTTCGACGCCCGTGGCCTGCCCAACCCCTACTGGGAACCCACGCTCAAGACCCTCACCGGCCGTGACCCGGCGGTGGCGCGCTATCTGGAGAAACACGAGATCGTGCAGAAATTCGTGGTGGACATCACAGGCTTCCTGGAAGATTGGATCCCACGCTTCGAATCCTCCAACCGGCGCTATCTGACCGTCTCCATAGGCTGCACCGGCGGCTATCACCGTTCAGTGTATGTGACGGAGAGGTTGGCCGGACATTTTCGCAGTGCGGGCCGAGAAGTGCTTCTGAGACACAACGAATTGAAGTAGCCCGACTGGGCTGTCTAGCTGCCGGTTTTCCCGGTCACGCTTTCCCCGATGAACTCCAGGAGCTTGTCCGCCTGGGCTTGGGCATCGCGCATGCCGAGGTCGATGAGGTCGCGGCAATATTTCCCCTCGAACAAGAGATAACTCAGGAGCTGGCTGCCGCTCTTGTGCAGGCCGCCCACGCCCCGCAACAGGAACTTCACGCTGCGCGGGAATTCGTCCTTGTGGCGCTGGGCGATGTCGCGGATATCCTCGCTGGGGGTGATCACCATGGTGTCGATGACCTTCAGGGGCTGCTCTTCGCCGGGCCGCGCCTGGATGCGGCTCACGGTGCTGTTGATGCGTTGCAGGCGTTCCAGGTCACCGTAGATGCTGTCCATGAACAGGGTGTCCAGGAGATAGCCCGCGATCTGGCCCAGGGAGGGATACGGCACCATCTCCTCTTCCAAAGGCAACCGGTTCGGCTGCTCGTTGCGCAGGGCGATCACCAACACCTTCTCCGCGCCGAGATGCACCACCGGGCTCAAGGGCGCCGACTGGCGCATGGAACCATCGCCGAAATATTCGCGGCCGATGCGTATCGCCGGGAAGATCACCGGCAAGGCCACGGAAGCCATGACGTGATCGAGGCTCATGGTCTCCACCGGCTCGCCGAAGCGGCGCTCGCGATGCCAGGGCTTGAGGTCGGCGCGCGCCTGGAAGAAGGAGATGGAGCGCGCCGAGGTGTAGCCCGAGGCGGTAATGGCGAGGGCATCAAGCACCCCGGCATCGATGGCCTGATCCATCTGTTCGAACACGATGTGCTGGCGCAGGAGCTCGCGCAGGGGCGCGTTGTCCAGGAGCGAGATGGGGTTGTGCCGGTCCATGCCGCCGGACAGGAGCGTGAAAAACCAGTGGCTGCCGGTCTTGAGGGCGGTGAGCACCCCGGTCTTGAACACCTGATCGCTATGGATCTCGCGCCACAGGTTGTCCAGATAGGCCACACCGGCGCGGAAGTTCTGCGCATGGCTCGCCAGCATGGCGGCGTTGATGGCGCCGGCCGAGGTGCCGGCGATGATCGGGAAAGGGGTGGGCGCATCCTGGGGCAGGAGCTCCGCCAGGGCCTTGAGCACGCCCACTTGATAGGCGGCGCGGGCACCGCCGCCGGGCAGTACCAATCCGACCTTGGGTCGTGCAGGGGTCGCGGGGCTCATGCTGGGTCCTCCAACAGCGTGGGATAGCGGGACAGGCAGGCGCGTCTGGAGTCCATGGGATGCCGTCCACTATGGCAGATGCGGCCCTGGGATAGGCAGGTCCCCGTATGGGAAGGCGTCCATAGCATGGCCGCCTGGCGGGATTGCGACGGGTCTTTGCGTGCCCTGAGGCCGGCCCAGACGGAGATACCCATGATGCCCTCCTCACGCAAAGGTTAAATGGGCTGGACGCTGGCGTAAAGCATACTAAAATCAATACCATTCAAGGCGCTAGCCTTGGATTTTGAAGCGATGGGTTGAGTGAGCCGGCCGATGCCAACACCGCCATGGCGGGGATGATGGGCCCATGCAAAGCCTGAATCTATGGATCCAGAGATCCGGCGAATCCGACCCTGATACGGTCGAGAGTGAGCCGCGCACTCAGCGTCCCCTGCTCAAGTTCGTGGTGCTGAACTCCAAGGGCGGTTGCGGCAAGACCACACTCTCCACGAGCCTCGCCGCCTATTATGCCGCCCGCGGTTATCACACCGCGCTGCTCGACACTGACCCCCAGGGTTCCAGCCTGCGCTGGCTCGCCAACCGCGGCGACCGCAAGCCGGCGATCACCGGCCTCACGGGTTATGACCGCAGCGGGCGCGTGACCAAGAGTTTCCTGATGCGCGTGCCGCCGGAGACCGAACGCCTGATCGTCGATACACCGGCGGCCATGGATCCCCTCAAGCTGCAGGACGTGACCCGTGGCGCCCACGCCATCCTGATCCCGGTGCTGCCTTCGGACATCGACATCCATGCTGCCTCCCGCTGCATCGCCGACCTCCTGCTCACGGGGCGCATCGAGAACCGGCGCGAGCGGGTGGCAGTGGTGGCCAATCGGGTGAAGAAACAGGCACGCATGTTCGAGACCCTCAAGCGCTTCCTGCACAGCCTCGACATCCCCTTCGTGGCGACCCTGCGCGACACCCAGAACTACATCCACGCAGTGGAACAGGGTCTCGGTGTGCACGAGCTCAAGGACCGCAACGTCAAGGAAGACGTGTACGAATGGTCTGCACTCATCGAATGGCTGGAGCGGCGCAACGTCGTCCCATCGCAGCAGCAGGCCTATGCCCGTCCACTGACAGGCACTCATCCCGGGGATTGAAACACCAGCGTGTGCTCAGGCTTGCCTGGTAAGAACGGCGTAGCCTCTCCCTGCTCCCAAGCCGCCTCACTGTTCCGGTAATAAGGCGATAAGGGCCAGCCACTCTGCCCGGTAGGCATCTCGAAGATGCCTTCCGCTTCATGACCCGGTTCCACCACCATGCGTTCCGAGGCGCCGAAATCCACGCCCTGGACCCGCGGCATGTTGCTGTCGCCCGGCAATTGCACCGGCGCCATGTCCAGGGAGCGGGACAGGAACGAAGGCAGCGCCGGACTCAAGGGATGGCGCAGGCGCACCGTGTTGCGCTCCCCCCAAGTGCGGGTGGCGAGGCCTGTATCCGGGAGTGACAACTCCGCGATCACCCGGTCCACGGAATCCAGGAGCAATCCATCCCAGCTCTTGTAACGCGGGTTCAGCAGGTTCGGCGGCTGCTGGCTCACGAGTGCCCACAGGGGACCTTCAAGCTGCGAGAGCCCGTGGTAATCGAAACGGGTATCCGCCTCATGGGCGGCGGAGAACAGGGGCGTGAGGGCCGCGTCCTCCACGTCCAGGCGGAAAGCGCGCACTAGGCGGTAGCCCACCGAATCCACGGCGGCATGCTCGCCCCAATGCTCCACATAACCGCGGAACTCGGCCCATTCCGGATGCGCGGTGAGATTCTCCGGATTGAGCAGGCGCAGCAGGAGCGAGCGCCAGCGGGCCAGGAACACGGCCCGGTCATCCAGTTCGATGCCGAGCATGTCCACCGGAGCGAACTTGTCCTTGGCCATGAGATCGTCGCGGATCTGCCGGGCCCGTGCGCCGAGGTCATAGCCGCCATCGCCGATGGCCGCGAGCATGGCGCCGTCCACCACCCTGGCATTGGCGGTCCATAACCGGCCGTTCGCCGGGTTCACCACCCGGGGATAGCGCTCAGGCGGCAGCCAGGCGGTCCAACCCGTGCCCGGCTTGTCCCAATAGGAAGGTATCTGCGGATCGAAACCGCTGCGCACCGGGATATGCCCGGCGATGGTCCAGGCGATGTTGCCATCCGCGTCGGCAGTCATGAAGTTCTGTTCCGGCAAGCCCGCGCGGTTGGCCACCGCCATGGCTTCGGTCACGTTGCGCGCCCGATCCATATCCGCCAGCTCCAGGTTGGTGGCTTGCGGGTCCGCGGCTATCCAATGCACCGCCCGCAGCGTGCCGTTGTGGCCCTTGTCCAGCACCGGCCCCCATTGGGTGTCCCGCACATCGAGGGTCACATCATCCCCGCCTTTCACATGGATGATCTCCATGTGATGCTCGAAATGCCGCCAGCCATCGGCGGTCTGGTATTCGTGCCCATCGTCTGGGTTCACGTGCAATAGCACGAGATCCACCCAATCCCCGTAGCTGTTGGTGTAGCCCCAGGCCACATGCCCGTTGCTGCCCACCACCATGGCCGGTACTCCCGGCAGGGTCACGCCGGTGAGGGTGATGCCGTCATAGTTGAGTTGTGCGCGATACCAGGTGTTCGGCACTCTGATGCCGAGGTGCATATCGTTGGTGAGCAGAGCATGGCTGTTAGCACCGTGTGCGGCAGTGACCGCCCAATTATTGCTGCCGATATCTTGCAGAAATCCATCGTCGGCTCCAGCCCGCAGTGCCAGGGTGTTCGCCGTGGCCTGCTTCCTCAAGTCCAGCACGTCGGCCCCGGGGATGGGCGGGGTCTCGACGGGCACGCCCACCACCGGCGCATCCCATTGGGTGCCGGAGGCGCTCAGGAAACGGAACAGGGGGGCGGGCAGCGTATCGCGCATCAGCGCGAGATCGGATTCACGCCGGTCTGTGGGGTGCTGCAGGTCGAAGTACATAGCGTAGATGACCAGCACGGAATCCTCCGGCAGCCACGGACGCGGCCGCTTGAAGAGGATGGCGTATTCGAAAGGCCAGGTGCTGAGCGCCTTGAGACCGGCGTTCACGCCGGCGCTATAGGCCTCCAACATGGCGCGCTGTTCCGGCGTGGCGGCAGCCACCACCTGTTGCGCCACAGCACGCAGACGGAACAGGCGGTCATGCTTGTCCACATCCAGGGCCGCGGAACCCACGAGGTCGGAGAGTTCACCCGCCGCCACCCGGCGCAGGATGTCCATCTGGAAGAAGCGGTCTTGCGCGTGCAAGAACCCCAAGGCACGGGCCACATCCACCCGATTCGCACCGCTGATGCTAGGCACTCCCAAGCTGTCGCGGGTGACGGTGACCGGTGCCGAGAGGCCCTTGAGGGCCACCTGCCCATCGAGCCGCGGAGCCGCGCCTCGCAGGAAGCCGTAGGCCAGAAGGAGTAGCAACAGGAAGATCACGGCTACTGCCCCGACCCACTTAAGCGCGCGTCCCATACCCTGCTCCCGGACCCGGTTTTGGGAAACCCAGACTATAGGCTGTGGCCCGGCTTGTCACCCGCAGGCAAGGCTGATGGGTGACAAGCGTCACGCCCAAATGCTGACGGACTGGACTACCCGCTGCCGGGGCTGGAAACCATGCTATCGGCCACATCAGACTTTGGGAGCCCGCCATGTCCGTCACCACTCGTCAGGCTATCGCCCGCCTCCAGGGCGTCAGCAAGCGCTACGGCAAGGTGCAAGCGCTCGACGGCATAGACCTCACGGTCCACCAGGGTGAAGTACTGGCCCTGCTCGGCCCCAATGGCGCGGGCAAGACCACGAGCGTGGGTCTCCTGCTCGGCCTCATGCAACCGGATGTAGGCGAAGTCAGTCTCTTCGGTCTGGACCCCACCCATCATTCCGCACGCGCACGCAGCGGCGCCATGCTCCAGGTCTCACGCATGCCTGAAGCCATCAGCGTGCGGGAGCATGTGGAACTCTTCTCCAGCTATTACCCGCGACCCCTCCCGGTTGAGGAGACCCTTGCCCTCGCCGGGCTCAAGGATTTGGCAGACCGTCATTACGGCAAGCTCTCGGGCGGCCAGCAACAGCGCCTCAAGTTCGCTCTGGCGCTGTGCGGCGACCCGGAGGTCCTGTTCCTCGACGAACCCACCGTGGGTCTCGACGTAGAGACCCGCCGCGAATTCTGGAACGCCATACGCGCGCGGGTGGCACGCGGCACCACCATGCTGCTCACCACCCATTACCTGGAAGAAGCGGACGCGCTGGCGGACCGCATCGTGGTCATAGACCGGGGTACGGTCATCGCCGCCGGCAGTCCGGCGGAGATCAAGGCACGCACCGCCGGGCGGCGTATCCGCTGCATCACCAGCCTGGCACCCGAGACGGTGGCGCGCCTGCCCGGTGTCACGAGCGTGACACGCCACGGTGCCGCCCTGGAGATCCTCGCCGCCCGCGCCGAGCCCGCGGTGTTCGCGCTGCTCAAGGAGGACCCGCAACTCAGCGACCTGGAAGTGGGCGGCGTCGGCCTGGAACAGGCATTCCTCACTCTCACCCGTCAGCCCCAGAAGGAGGCCGCATGAACGCGACCGCATCGACCGCGCGTCCCACAGGCGCCCTGCTGCGCACTTACCGGCTGGAGATCCGCTCCGAGTTCCTGCGGGTATGGCGCACTCCGGGCTTTTCCCTGCCGACTCTGCTGTTCCCGCTCATGTTCTATCTCTTCTTCGGCGTGCTCCTGGCCCACGGCCGCGATGGTGCACAGCAATCTCTGTACGCCCTGGCGGGCCTCGGCAGCTTCGGCGTCATCGGCCCGGGTCTATTCGGTTTCGGCGTGGGCTTCGCCATAGACCGGGGCCTGGGTTGGCTGCAGGTGAAACGCGCGAGCCCCATGCCGCCCTCCGCCTATCTGCTCGCCAAGATGGCCATGGCCATGCTGTTCGCATCCATCATCGTGGCGCTGCTGTCCGCCATGGCGGGCTTGCTCGCTCATGTGCAGTTGGAGCCTGCCCAGTGGCTCACCCTCGCCCTGACGCTGGTACTCGGCAGCATCCCCTTCTGCGCCATGGGGCTCGCCATCGGCGCCTGGACCAAACCCCTGGCAGCCCCGGCCGTGGTCAACCTGATCTTCATGCCCATGTCCTTCATCTCGGGCTTGTGGAGGCCACTGCAGTTCCTGCCGGCCTTCATGCAGAAGCTCGCGATACTGATGCCCGGCTATCACCTGGGACAGCTGGCGTTCGGCGCCGCTGGCGTGCAGGCGGTCTCCGTCATGCCCCACGTGGCGGTGCTCGCGGCCTTCACCGTGAGCTTCCTGCTGCTCGCAGCGCGCGGCTACCGCAAGAACCCGCCCAGCAACGGTTGATACCAGTAGTGATACGCTAAACCGATGGAAACCCGTGCTACCCGCCTGTCCTCGCGCCTCCTGCGGCCCCTCCTGTGGCTGCACCGGCGCCTGCTCCCTAACGCCCCTTGGGCGGGTTGGACGCCGTATCTTTGGCTGCTATATCTGGGTTTCTTCTTCATCCAGTGGCCCGACGCCGCCCCCTGGGGCCTGACCATCTGGATCATGGCCATCCTGGCGTCGCTGATGTTCCTGGTGCTGTATTTCCGCAGTTACAGCTGCAGCCCCCGGGAACTGGTGCGGAACCTGTCCGGCATCGCCACCCTGGGCTATGTGTTCGTGCCTCTGACCGGCACCGGCCACACCTTCATCATCTATGCCTGCGCCCTCACCGCTCAGTACGGCAACATGCGCAGGAGTTTCACGGCCCTGGCGTTGATCCTGGCCGGCTTCATGGTGGAAGCGACGGTCATGTACTTCATGCCAGACCGGCCCTACGCCCACTCCCTCTGGTTCTGGTTACCGACGCTGATGATCGGCGGCGTCATCGGCGCCGCCAATGCCTGGTTCTCGGATAATGAGGCCAAGCGCCGGGTCATCACCCAATCCCAGGAGGAGATCCGCCGGCTGGCGGCGACCGCCGAGCGCGAGCGCATCGCCCGTGACCTGCACGATATCCTGGGCCACACCCTCACCCTAATCACCGTCAAGGCCGAGCTGGCGGCGCGGCTCGCGGAACGGGATGTGGCCGGCGCGGCCGCCGAGATGCGCGAACTGGAGAAGATATCCCGCGACGCCCTGCGCCAGGTGCGCGAGGCAGTGGGCGGCTATCGCAACGGCGGTCTGGTGGGTGAGATCGCCGGCGCTCGGGTGGCGCTCAAGGCCGCCAACGTAGAGCTGACGGCGGATGTGGAGAGCCATAACTGCCCGCCCTCCCATGACAATCTGCTGGCCCTGGTGCTGCGGGAGGCGGTGACCAACATCGTGCGCCATTCCGGTGCGCGCAATTGCAGCGTGAAACTGCGATGCCAGGACAGGTTCGCGATGCTCACGGTCGAAGATGACGGCCGGGGCGGTAACCTGCGCGAAGGCAACGGCCTGCGTGGCATGCGCGAGCGGCTCGCGGCCCTGGACGGCGGGTTGCAGGTCGAATCCGGTCGCGAAGGCACCCGCCTCATGGCCAGCTTGCCCCTGCCGGAGCTGGTGGATGAGCCGGCCGAGGTGCGCGGCCGTGGCACAGTGAGAAACTACGCATGATCAAGGTACTCATCGCCGAAGACCAGTCCTTGATCCTGGGTGCCCTGGCCGCCCTCCTGGACATGGAAGACGACATCGAGATCGTGGCTAAGGCCGCCAACGGCAAAGATGCCTTGAAGCTCGCTCTGGAGACGCAGCCCGACGTAGTGGTCACCGACATTGAGATGCCGGGCATGACCGGCCTGGAATTCGCGGCGGCCCTCAAGGAGAAGCAGCATCCGGCGCGGGTCATCATCGTGACCACCTTCGCCCGGCCAGGCTATCTGCACCGCGCCCTGTCGGCCGGCGTGCGCGGTTATCTCCTGAAGGACGCCCCCGCCGAACAGCTGGCGGAAGCCATACGCAACGTGCAGCGGGGCGGCAAGGCCATCGCACCGGAACTCGCCGCCGAAGCCTGGGACAGCGCCGATCCGCTGAACGATCGGGAACGCCAGGTGCTGCGTCTCGCCGGTGAAGGCCTGAGCAGCAGCGATATCGCCAAGCAGCTGTTCTTATCCGAAGGTACTGTACGAAACTACTTGTCGGAAGCCATCGGCAAGCTGGGCGCCGCGAACCGCATCGAAGCGGCACGTATCGCCCGCCAGAAAGGCTGGCTTTAATTCCTTAAACAAAAAGGTTGGGTTCGCCGCAGGCGGCGAACCCCCCCCGGCATGGGTCGGTCGCGTAGCAGGAAGCGAAGCGTAACTGCCGGGGCTGGTCAGCACACCAGGGACGGTCGAGTGAACCACCTGCACGAAACCAACGACGATCTTATTCGCCTACTCGGATGATCTTCAGGCTGTTCGTCCCGCCTGTGATGCCGCTGAACTCGCCCTTGGTGCAGATGACGAAGTCGCCGTCTTTCACCACCTTCTGGCGTTTGAGTTCCTCGCCCGCGTCCCGCAGCACGTGGTCCGGGTCCGTATGCGTCACGTCGAAGGCCACGGGATAGACGCCTCGGCACAGGGTCACACGTCGGCGGGTAGCCTCATGGCGGGTCATGGCATAGATGGGGATGCCCGAGCTGGTGCGCGACATCCACAGGGCCGTGGAACCGGATTCCGTGAGCGCGATGATGGCCTTCACGTCCATGTGGTTGGCGGTGTACATCACCGCCATGGCGATGGCCTCATCCACCTTGGTGAAATGCTGGGCCATGCGTTGGCGTGGACGCAGGGTGACGCGCTGCTTCTCGGCGCCCAGGCAAACCCGCGCCATGGCCTCCACGGTCTTGATCGGGTATTTCCCGGTGGCGGTCTCAGCGGAGAGCATCACCGCGTCGGTACCATCCATCACGGCGTTGGCCACGTCCAGCACCTCGGCGCGGGTCGGCACCGGGCTGTGGATCATGGATTCCATCATCTGGGTGGCGGTGATCACCGTGCGGTTGAGATCCCGCGCCCGGTGGATGATGTGTTTCTGCACACCCGGGAGTTCGGCATCGCCGATCTCCACCGCCAGATCGCCGCGGGCGATCATCACTGCGTCCGAGGCGAGGATGATCTCGTCCAGGTTCTGGATGGCTTCGGAACGCTCGATCTTGGCCACGATGCCGGCGGTGGAACCGGCCGCTTGCAGCAGGATGCGGGCCTTCTCGATATCCTTCTCGTCCCGCGGGAAAGACACCGCGAGGTAGTCCACCCCGATCTGGGCGGCCAGGCGTATGTCCTGGAAATCCTTGTCCGTGAGGGCGCCGGCCGAGAGCCCGCCGCCCTGGCGGTTGATACCCTTGTGGTCCGAGACCTCACCGCCGTTCTCCACCGTACAGACGATGCGCGGCCCGATAACCTCCACCACCCTGAGGCTGATCTCGCCGTCACCCAGCACCAGCAGGTCGCCGGTGCGCACATCCCGGGGGAGTTCCTTGTAGGTGAGGCCCACCTGGGTCTCGTCACCGGCATCGTTGGGGAGCGCAGCGTCGAAGGTGAAGCGCTGGCCATCCTTGAGCACGACCTTCTTACCCTTGAATTTCTCGATGCGTATCTTGGGGCCCTGCAGGTCACCCAGTACGCCCACATCCTTGCCGACCTGTGCCGACACCTTGCGCACCAGGTCCACGCGGCGCTGGTGGTCGCCGGGTTCGCCATGGGAGAAGTTGACCCGCACCACGTCCACGCCGGCGCGGATGATGGCTTCCATCACTTCGGGGGAATCGGTGGCGGGGCCTAAGGTGGCGACTATTTTTGTTCTGCGGGGCATGCGCTGATTATGCTCCAGGAGCCCGCATCATGGCGAGTGTCGGCTTACGCTTGCTTGCGCGAACTTGGCGAAGTGGTATTACTCGCGCGCGCTTCCAGCATGGCGACCGCAGGCAGCGTCTTGCCTTCGAGGAATTCCAGGAACGCGCCGCCACCGGTGGACACGTAGGAGATGCGGTCCGCCAAGCCGTACTTGTCCAGCGCCGCCAGCGTGTCGCCGCCGCCGGCGATAGAGAAGGCCTTGCTGCCGACGATGGCTTCCGCCAGCACCCGGGTACCTTCGCCGAATTGATCGAACTCGAATACGCCTACCGGGCCGTTCCATACGATGGTACCCGCCTGCTTCAGCAGCTTGGCGTACATCTCGGCGGTGTCGGGCCCGATGTCCAGGATCATCTCGTCGGGGCCCACGCCGTCCACCTTGCGTACGTCCGCTTCGGCGCCGGCGGAGAACTCCTGGGCCACCACCACGTCGGTGGGCAGTGGGATATCGCCGCCGCGGCTCTTGGCCGCCTGGGTGAGGCGCAGGGCCTCGGGCACGAGATCTGCTTCGTACAGCGACTTGCCCACCTTGTGGCCCGCCGCCGCGATGAACGTGTTGGCGATGCCGCCGCCCACGATGAGCTGATCCACCACCTTGGTGAGGGATTCCAGCACCGTGAGCTTGGTCGAGACCTTGGAACCCGCCACGATGGCGACGAGCGGCCGGGCGGGATGGGCGAGCGCGCGGCCTAAGGCTTCCAGCTCGCCGGCGAGCAGCGGGCCGGCGCAGGCGATGGGCGCGAACTTGCCCACACCGTGGGTGGAGGCTTCGGCCCGGTGCGCCGTGCCGAAAGCATCCATCACATAGATATCACAGAGCGCGGCCATCTTGCGCGCCAGGGCCTCGTCGTCTTTCTTCTCACCCTTGAGGAAGCGCACGTTCTCGCAGAGCACAGCTGAGCCCGGCTCCACGTCCACGCCGTCTATCCAATCCTTCACCAGGGGTACTTTGACTCCCAGGAGCGCGGTCAGGCGCTCGGCCACCGGGGCCAAGGACAACTCCGGGTCGTACTCCCCTTCCTTGGGTCGGCCGAGATGGGATACGAGCATGACGCGGGCGCCGGCCTTGAGGGCCTGCTGGATGGTAGGCAGGGCGGCACGGATGCGCGCGTCGCTGGTGACCTTGCCATCGGCCACGGGCACGTTCAGATCCTCGCGGATCAGCACGCGTTTTCCCTTCAGCTCCAGCTCGGTCATCTTCAGTATGTTCACGCCGCGTATCCTTGCAAAACCCTATTGCATTAGTGTGAAAACAGCCAATTTTGTCCGAGAACAAGGCGCGGTGCTTTCCGAGGCGCGGAGTTTACTTTCCAGTAAATGAGCACCGAGGGAAGCGCCGCAACGCCGTTATTCGGACAAAAGGGGCGTTTTCACTTCGCGTTCCAGAAAGCGATCGTGGTATCGAGCATCCGATTGGAGAAGCCCCACTCGTTGTCATACCAGCCGAAGACCTTCACCAGCCGGCCGATCACCTTGGTCAGCGTCGCATCGTAGGTGCAGGATGCCGGGTCGTGGTTGTAATCCACGGACACGAGCTGCTCGTTGGTGTAGTTGAGCACACCCTTGAGCGGGCCCTGGGAGGCGGTCTTCATCAGGCTATGGATCTCATCGACGCTGGTGTCCCGCGCGGCGATGAACGACAGGTCCACCAAGGACACGTTGATGGTGGGTACGCGGATGGAATAGCCGTCCAGCTTGCCCGCGAGTTCCGGGATCACGAGGCCGAGGGCCGCCGCGGCGCCGGTCTTGGTGGGGATCATGGAATGGGTGGCGGAACGGGCGCGGCGGATATCCTTGTGGAACACGTCCGTCAGCACCTGGTCGTTGGTATAGGAATGTATCGTGGTCATCTGTCCGCCGACGACGCCCATGCTCTCGTGCAGCACCTTGACCAGGGGCGCGAGACAGTTGGTGGTGCAAGAGGCGTTGGAGATGACGGTGTGGGAAGCCTTGAGGGACTTGTGGTTCACACCGAACACCACGGTAGCATCCACATCCTTGTCGCCGGGGGCCGAGATCACCACTTTCTTGGCGCCACCCTGGAGATGGGCTGAAGCCTTGGCCTTGCTGGTGAAGAGCCCGGTGCATTCCAGCACCATGTCGGCACCCACGGAACCCCAGCCGATCCTGGCCGGGTCGCGCTCGGCGAACACCCGGATCTTGTCGCCGTTCACCGCCATATGATCGCCGTCTACCGAGACTTCCCCCGGGAACTTGCCATGGGCGGTGTCGTATTTGGTGAGATGGGCGTTGGTGGCAGCATCGCCGAGATCGTTCACGGCGACGATCTGGATCTCGCCCAGGCGCTTCGCCTCATACAGCGCGCGCAGGACATTGCGGCCTATGCGGCCGTAACCATTGATACCTACCTTGATGGCCATCTCTCACACTCCTCGGTCGAATTCAGGGGATCACTTCGCGGCGGCCAGCGCCGCCTCCACCTGCTTCACCATGTTATCCACGGTGAAGCCGAAATATTCATATACGTCTTTCGCCGGAGCAGACTCGCCGTAGCGGTCCAGACCCACGATGCGGCCCGCAGGGCCCACATAGTGCTGCCATAAGGCGGTGACCCCCGCCTCCACCGCCACCCGCGCGCGTACTTTGGCCGGTAGTACCGTCTCGCGATAGGCCGCGTCTTGGGCATCGAACACCGTGGTACAAGGCATGGAGACGAGACGCGTCTTGATGCCTTTCTCCAGGAGCTTCTTCGCGGCCGCGGCAGCGAGTGCCACCTCGGAACCGGTGGACATGAGGATCGCATCGGGCACGCCGTCCGTATCCACGAGCACGTAGCCACCACGGCGCACCGCGGCCAGCTGCGCCGCGCTGCGTGGGAAGTGCGGCAGGTTCTGGCGTGAGAGGGCGAGACAGGTGGGGCCATCGCGACGCTCGATAGCGTGGGCCCAGGTCACCGCCGTCTCAGCATCGTCGCAGGGTCGCCACAGCTCCATCTTCGGCATGATGCGCAAGGAAGCCAGATGCTCCACCGACTGGTGGGTAGGGCCATCTTCGCCCAGGCCGATGGAGTCATGGGTATATATATAGATGCTACCCACTCCCATGAGGGAGGCCATACGCAGGGCATTGCGGGCGTAATCGGAGAAGGTTAGGAAGGTGCCGCCGTAGGGGATGAACCCGCCATGCAGCGCGATGCCGTTCATGGCGGCGGACATACCGAACTCGCGCACGCCGTAGTAGATATAGTTGCCGCCAAAGTCCTGGCGGGTGATTGCCCGGGAACCCTTCCACCAGGTGAGGTTGGAACCCGTGAGGTCGGCTGAACCACCCAGCAACTCGGGCAAGAGCGGACCGAATCCGTTGAGGCTCACTTCCGACGCCTTGCGCGTCGCGATCTCGGCGCCTTCCGTCGACTGCTTCGCGATGAAGGCCTGGGACTGCTCCGCCCAGTCAGCCGGCAGCTTGCCACTGATCCGCCGCTCGAACTCGGCAGCGAGTTCCGGATAGGACTTGGCGTAAGCCTTGAACAGGGTCTCCCAGTTCTCCCGGAAGGCCTTGCCGCGCGGACGCGCATCCCAGGCCTGGTAATACTCCTGGGGTATCTCGAAGGGCCCGTAGTTCCAGCCGAGCTGCTTGCGTGCCAGCGCCACCTCGGCTTCGCCCAGGGCCGAACCGTGGCTGGATTCCTTGCCCTGCTTGTTGGGCGAACCGAACCCGATGATGGTCTTGCAGCAGATGAGCGTCGGCCTGTCAGTGACCGAGCGCGCTTCTTCGATGGCGCGCTTCACCGCTTCCGCGTCGTGGCCATCCACGCCCGGCACCACATGCCAGCCGTAGGCCTCGAAACGCTTCGGCGTGTCGTCGGTGAACCAGCCATGCACCTCGCCGTCGATGGAGATACCGTTGTCATCGTAGAAGGCGATGAGCTTGCCCAAGCCCAGCGTGCCCGCCAGCGAACAGGCTTCGTGGGAGATGCCTTCCATGAGGCAGCCGTCGCCCAGGAACACATAGGTGTGATGATCCACCAACTTGAAGCCGGGGC
>DASYGE010000010.1:0-137877 GCA_036000105.1 Gammaproteobacteria bacterium | reverse complement strand
CCTGGTCTATACTCAAAGTGCCCGCGATGAGCGGGCGGAGCGTAAGAACGCCAGACGAAGCGGAGATCCCCACCCGATAGCTGGGGGTTTTTCGTGCCTGAGATCGACGCCGGGTGTCTGTGAATACAACACCCTCGGGGAATAAGCAGGCCGCCTCTTCGTGCGGTTCTTACCCACCCGGCACCTAAGGTCGAGCAACGTAAGAAACACACGAGGAGATAGCTATGGACAACAGCATCACGAAGCCCGTGACGGTGAGTGTCACTTTTGCGCCGGCGAGTGCCGCATATGCCCTGCGGGCCGCGGCCAGTCGCCTAAAGGGTCAGACGCTGGATCTGAATAGCAAATCGCCGGATAGCCAGCGCGAGGAGCTCGTCGATTCAGCCTATGCGGTGGAGATATTGAGCAGCATGCTATGTGCTGCCGCAACAGCGGCAGAAGAGGGCGCTTAATCGGTTAACGCTTAGGGGCACTGAATGAACTGAAGTCGGGCTGCTGGGAAGCCGGCGCCGCGCCACCGCGGGGCTCGAGGCTGGATAACAGCACCAGCGGCCGGCCGTCGCCGTTGAGGAGGAAGTCGATTCCCTGGGCGCGCAGCACGCGCATCTGCGCGCTCGGCCTGGTTCGCTCGGTGAGTCGCTGTAGCTGCTGCTCTGTCAGGAATAGACCATCCGCGGGAGCGCCGCTCTTAGTTGCCCTGGGGCGATTTTTAGCCCGAGGCCTTGCGTTGCTGCGTTTCCCCATCAGTTCCTGCCTCAGGACGCGTCCGGACGCGAGACAATGGGCTTAGGGTGTTCATCCATCGGCGATTTTAACAGCCATAGGTCTTCGCTTCCTGCGCCTTTGTATTGCCCTCAGAGCCACGCGCCGCACAAGCCGTAGGAAATGAGGGCCTTGGCTTGAAAGCCTTGGGGACGCCATAAACAAAAACCCGGCTCAATGCCGGGTTTTTTGTTTATGTCTCCCTGGGATTCGAACCCCTTATATCGACCCGAATCCCCATGGGGGCGAGCCGCGAAGCGGCGAGCGCCCGGACAGGGATGTCCGGGCCGGTTGGCACCAGGGACAGAGGAGCAACCTCCTTGGGCTCTTCATCTTCGTTAGCGCCAGGGACGGAGGGACGGGGTGAGTAATCCCCCTTGTATGACCTTTCATCCCGCCTTGCGTATGAACCCGATGGCTTGATCCAACCTTGCCAGGCTCCGCTCCCGTCCAAGCAGCTCTAGGGTCGCGTCTATGGGCGGCGAGACGCCGCCGCCGGAGACTGCCACCCGCACCGGCTGGGCGAGCTTGCCGAGCTTTGTGCCTAAGGATTCCGCCGTCGTGTTCAGCACATCGTGCAATGCGGCAGCCGACCAGTCCGGCAGCGCCGCGAATTTTGCCCGCAGGGCCTCGAGCCCCGGTAAGGCATCGGCTGTCAGGTTCTTGGCGGCAGCCTGGGGCTCATACTCCTTCACTTCCTCGAAGAAGAAGCGGCTGCCCTCCGCCATCTCCTTCAGGGTCTTGGCCCGCTCCTGCTGGGCCTTCACCAGCCCCTCCAAGGAAGGCCCGCCAGCGGTATCCACTCCCAATCGGTCCAAGTGCCATTTGAGTTCCGCTGCCAGGGCCGGCACGTCCCCGTTCTTGATGTAATGCTGGTTGATCCACAGGAGTTTCTGGGGATTGATGGCAGAGGCCGATTTGTTCACGTCCTCGATGTCGAAGAGCTTGACCATCTCCTCCCGGCTGAATATCTCCTGGTCGCCGTGGGACCAGCCCAAGCGCACCAGGTAATTGATGACCGCCTCGGGCAGGAAGCCGTCTTCCCGGTATTGCATGACGCTCACGGCCCCGTGGCGCTTGGAAAGCTTGGTGCCGTCCGGCCCCAGGATCATGGGCAGGTGTGCGTAGCGGGGTGGAGTCACCCCCAGGGCCTTCAGGATGTTCATCTGCCGGGGGGCGTTGTTCAGGTGGTCGTCGCCGCGGATCACATGGGTGATGCGCATGTCCATGTCATCCACCACCACGCAGAAGTTGTAAGTGGGGGTGCCGTCGGAGCGCACGATGATGAGGTCGTCGAGTTCGTGGTTATCGAACACCACCCGGCCCTTCACCGCGTCTTCCACCACCGTCTGGCCCATCTCAGGGTTCTTGAAACGGATCACGGGAGCGACACCCGGCACGGGCTCCTTGCGCCGGCGGCAGCGGCCGTCGTAGCGCGGCTTCTCCTTGCGGACCATCTGCTCGGCGCGCATGGCCTCCAGCTCCTGTTTGCTGCAATAGCAGTGGAAGGCATGGCCCTCGGCCAGGAGCTTGCCGGCCACTTCCCGGTAACGGTCGAAACGCTGGGTCTGGTAGAACGGGCCTTCGTCGGGCGCAAGCTCGAGCCAGGCCATGCCGTCCAGGATGGCTTGTACGGCGGCCTCGGTGGATCGCTCCCGGTCCGTATCCTCGATGCGCAGGATGAAATCGCCCCCGTGGTGACGCGAATACAGCCAGCAGAAGAGCGCGGTACGGGCTCCGCCTATGTGCAGATAGCCCGTGGGGCTGGGGGCGAAGCGGGTGCGGACGGTCATGGAGCCCTCGGTGCAGGCGTGTACAGATAAAGCGCGTGATTTTAACAGACAGCCACGGGTGATTTCACTTAATACCGCTTAACGCTGTCGGGGATGGCGGCCGAGCCATAGCGGTCTTGTGTGCATATCGCCTGCACACGATAACGCCTTATGTAGCGTGTGTCAGGTCTTCTACATTTTTGTTGCTAGAATCCCGCCGTGTATCCCGCTCTCCGACATGAGGTCGCCTTTCCATGCAGCCCCGCCTTGGTTCACACCAGCCGCCCATGAAGACCGAGGAAAAGGCCATCATCCATACCTTGAACGTGGGCGGCGAGGATGTGACCGTCTCCAAGTTCTATGGCACCACCGTGGATCTCACGGCCAATAGCGTGAAGATACGCGCCAGCAGGAAGCTGCAACTGGGGGTGAACGTGGAAGTACTGCTGCATCTGGAAGGCCATCGCAAGCCTTTCTATCTCTCCGGCGTGATCGCCGGCATCGAAGCCTCCAAGAGCGATCCCAGCTACCTGATCCACATCAGTATCAACCAGAAGCAGGATGCTGACAGTTCCCTGTGGAAGAAGATATTCCACTGATACCTAGCGGCGCTTGCGGGCGCCTCGACTGGCGGGTGCGGTGAGCGGATCTTCCGGCCAGTTGTGCTTCGGATAGCGTCCCTTCAATTCCTTCTTCACTTCCGGCCAGGTGCGCTGCCAGAAACCCTTGAGGTCTTGGGTCACTTGCACCGGTCGCTGTGCCGGCGACAACAGATGCAGCATCACCGGCACCCTGCCCTTCGCCAGGCGTGGCGTGTCCGCCAGGCCGAAGAGTTCTTGTACCCGCACTCTCAACACCGGGGTATCGCCTTCGGCATAATCCACCCGGATATCGGATCCGCTAGGCACCTTGATATGACTGGGGGCGAATTCCTCCAGGGCGCGACGCTGCTGGTGATCCATGAAGCCCATGAGCGCGTCGTCGAGGGGCAACCTCTCCAGATGGGATATCCGACTCATGCCCGGCATCCAGGGCGCGAGCCAGGTCTCGAGGCTGGCGAGCAGCGCTGCATCGCTTAAGTCCGGCCACTCCTCTCCCAGAGCCTTGCGCAGGAACAGGACACGCGCCTGCAGATTGCGCAAGGCCGGCGTCCAGGGCAGCACATCCAAGCCTCGTTGGCGCACGGCATTGAGCAAGGCGCCTGTCACGACTTCCGCTGAGACCGACTCCGCGGGCGCATCGTCCAAGACCAGCGCTCCCAGGCGCCGCTGCCGCCGGGCCAGCACTGCGCCATGGGCATCGTCCCAACTCACGGATTCCTGGGTGGTAATCTGTGCGGAGAAATGCCGCTCCATATCCTCACGGCTCAGCCGCGCTGCGAGGAACACGCGTGCTTCCCGAGCCTCGCCGTCCAACTGTGCCACCGCGAGCCAGGGGGATTTTCCGAGGCCGTCTCCCTCCACGAGCAAGGCACCGCGGCCGTTGGCCAGGAGATAGCGCGGCGCTTCCCCGGGACGCCGCTGGGCGATGCGATCGGGATAGGCCAAGGCCAGGAGCACGCCTTCGTCACCCGCTTCTTTGTCCAGTGGTCCCACACCGATGGCGTTCCTGAGATCCGTCGCCGCGGCGTGCAGCAAGCGCGTGCGGCTACGGCTCTCGCCGTCGTTCCGATGCATGAGCTGCAAGCGCAGATGCACGTCCGCCTGGGTCTCACCCGGGGCAAGGCGCAGGGGGTCCCGCTCGCTCAGGAGCGCCGCGAGTTCGCAAGCCAGCGCGCCCCAAGCCAGGGCCTTGCCGCGCACCACCATGTGAGCGAGGCGCGGATGCAACGGCAACCTGAGTAACTCACCGCCGTGGGGAGTGATGCGCCCTTCCCCATCCAGGGCGCCCAACTCGCGCAAGAGTTCCTGGGCCTGGGAATACGCCGCGTCCGGCGGTGCATCCAGCCAATGCAGATCACCGGGTTTGGTCACGCCCCAGCGGGCCAGCTCCAGCACCAGACCCGCCAGGTCTGCTGCCAGTATCTCCGGCGTGCTGGCAGGAGCCAGCTGTTCCGATTCGCGCCAAAGGCGGTAACACACACCGGGCGAGAGGCGTCCGGCGCGGCCGCGACGCTGGTCGGCGGAAGCGCGGGATACGCGCATGGTCACGAGCCGCGACATGCCACTCACGGGATCGAAGCGCGGCACCCGCATCTTGCCCGCATCCACCACCACGCGTATGCCTTCGATGGTGAGGCTGGTCTCGGCGATGGACGTGGCCAACACCACTTTGCGACTGCCGGCTGGTGCCGGCTCGATGGCCCGGTCCTGGGCGGCGTTATCCAGATCGCCATACAGAGGTGCTATGAGCGTGCCCGCCGTTACTCGTTCCCGTAACCGCTGCTCCAGGCGGCGTATCTCGCCTACGCCGGGCAGGAACACCAGGAGACTGCCGGTCTCTTCTTCGAGAGCCCGCTCCACCGCGAGCTGAGTCTGGGGAAGCAGTTGCTCGCGCTCGCGGCCCGGCAGATAGCGGGTCTCCACCGGATACATGCGGCCTTCGCTCGTCAGTACCGGCGCATCGCCCAGGAGCGCCGCCACGGGAGCCGCATCCAGGGTAGCGGACATGACGATGAGTTTGAGATCGGGCCTGAGGGCGCTCCTGGCCTCCAATGCCAGCGCCAGGGCCAGGTCCGCATGCAGGCTGCGTTCATGGAATTCGTCGAAGATGATCGCGCCGTAGGCGCTCAAGGAGGGATCGTCCTGCAACAGACGCGTGAGCACACCCTCGGTGACGATCTCGAGGCGGGTGGCCGGGCCCACGCGGGTATCCATGCGGACCCGGTAACCGACCGTGGCGCCTACGGCGACACCCAGCTCCGCCGCCATATGCCGCGCCGCGGCGCGGGCTGCCAGGCGCCGGGGTTCCAGCATCACGAGCTTGCGGCCCTTGAGCCAGGGCTCATCGAGCAAAGCCAGGGGTACCCGCGTGGTCTTGCCGGCTCCTGGTGGTGCCTGGATCACGAGCACACCATGGGCTTGCAGCTCGCGGCGCACCGCGGGCAGCAGGGAATCTATAGGCAGGGTCTTCACGGATGAGGCCGGCCGCACGCTGAGCGCGGCTTGTGCAGAAGACTAACGGTAGCTCCAGATCAGAGACAACTCCGTGCGATTTCCATCGGCAGTATGTTCGACAGCACCCAGCAGGTTGATGACGCTGAGATCCAGGCCCAGGCCCACGCGCACGCCGAAGGGCCGGCGGCCGAAGTCGGTACTGCGCTCCGTGAAGATCGCGCCGTCCAGTTCGAGCACGCTGTTGGAATGGTTGCGGAAACCGTAGGTGACGCGCCAGTAGTCGTCCACCGCGCCACCGAGCTTCCCATCCAGCTGGTCGCGCAGGAAAGCGGCATCTATGTAGAAGGAGGTCGTCTGGTTGAAGGCCTGGTGGGCGCCGATACCCACGCCATAGAGGTTATGGCTGCCCGGAAGGGTACTGAAATTCAGGTGGTTCCACTGGCCGAAGGCGTAGACGTTTTCCGCGGAATCGTAGGAGAACTTGAGGCCGGTGCCCGAGGAGCGATCGTTGAAGAAATCGGAATGCACACCCAGCTGGTTCACTTCCAGGTTGCTATAACTGAAGAAATCCGCGGCGGGTGCGCCCGTGGAAGCGGCGGACGTGTCGGCCAGGGCCAAGCCGGGGAGCAGCAGGCCCACTGCGAACAACCAGAGTACGGGTGACTTCATCGCTCATCCTCCTTCGGTACTGAGCAGGATACCGGCAAGCGGGCCTGGAATCATCTTTGACAATAGCCCGCTGCGTTCAATGTTCGTCGTCTCCCGAGGCAGGCCACAGGCGTCTCCCGCCGCTGGCCTTGGTCACTTCCTCGAGTTTGGCTTCATGGGCAGCGCGTTCTTCGGGGGAGGCCCGCAAGACCGTGAGCGTGAGTCCCCGGCGGTCCACCTGGCGGCCGCGGGCACCACGGGCGCCGTCGCCCTGGGTCTCGGCATCCAACACCAGGGCCGCCTGGCCGCCGGTCATGGCCAGGTACACCTCCGCCAGGAGTTCCGCGTCCAGCAGCGCACCGTGATACTCACGGCCCGAGTTGTCCACGCTGTAACGTTTGCACAAGGCATCGAGGCTGTTCTTCTGGCCCGGGTGCTGGCGACGGGCCATCTCCAGGGTATCCCGCACCGCGCATATCGAATTGATGTCGAGCACCGGGTTCTGCATGCGCTTCAATTCATGGTTGACGAAACCCACGTCGAAAGCGGCGTTGTGGATCACGAGCTCGGCGCCGCTCACGAACTTCAGGAATTCTTCGGCCACTTCGGCGAAGCGCCGCTTGTCCTTGAGGAAGTGGTTGGTGATGCCGTGCACTTCCAGCGCGCCCGCATCCACCTCCCGCTCCGGGTTCAAGTAGGTGTGGAAGGAGTTGCGGGTGATACGCCGGTCGAGGATCTCGATGCAGCCTATCTCGATGATGCGATGGCCCTCGGCCGGTTCCAGGCCGGTGGTCTCGGTGTCGAGCACGATCTGACGCATGAGCTATCAGCCTCCCCTGCTCATGAGTCTGTCGATGGCCTGGTTGGCCAGCTGATCGACCCGTTCGTTGCCCGCGTTGCCCGCGTGCCCCTTCACCCAGCGCCAGGTCACGCGTTGTCTGGCGTTGGCCTCATCCAGGGCCTGCCACAGGTCCTGGTTCTTCACGGGTTTCTTGGCAGCCGTCTTCCAGCCTTTGGCTTTCCAGCCCGGCAGCCACTCGTTGAGACCCTTCATCACGTATTCGGAATCCGTATATAAGATAGCGGCGCTGCCCGGTGACAGTTCCCGCAGCGCCATGATGGCGGCCGTCAGCTCCATGCGGTTGTTGGTGGTCTGGGATTCGGCACCCTGCAAGACCTTCTCCTCGCCGTCGATCAGGATGATCGCCGCCCAGCCGCCGGGGCCGGGGTTCCCGCGACAGGCGCCATCCGTATATATCTCCAATTCTCTCACTGCATGCTCCGGGTGGTGGGCCGCGTCACGCCGCTGAAGGCCGGTTGCCGGCGCCGGCGCTTCGCCCGCAGGGGCGTCATGCTGAACACGCGCTTGCGTGCCACCACGAGATAAGCACCGGCGGTCAGCCGCCAGGCGAGCCGGTCCAGGAACGAGCTGCGCACCAGCAGTGCCCGTGAATGCCAGGGCGGACGGAACACCAGATGCTTGACGCACACGATCTCGAAACCCAACACGCCCAGCCATTCCTTGAGACGGCCGAGGCTGAGGAGACGTCCGTCCCACGCCGGTCGGCGACGGAAGTGGCGGATGAGCCCCCAGGGTCCCAGAGGATGGAACCCCAGCACCAGCACGTGCCCCTCGCCGCGCAAGACCCGCTCCGCTTCGCGCAACACCTGCTCCGGCTCCGGCACCCGTTCGAGGGTATGGGGCAGCAACACCGCATCCACCGCATCACCGGCGAACGGCAGGTAGCAGGGATCGCCTTCCACGCCCGCGCCGTGTGCGCCGCACGCTCCTACTATCAGCCGTGTACGGATGGGGCTCGCTTCCGTGAGCATGCCGGGCTGGCCCCAGCAGCCGGACTGCACCAGGTAATAGCCGAAGATCGTGGGCAAGGTATCGTTCAGGGCGGCGCGCTCCTGCTTCAGCAGGTAGGCACTGGTCTTGCTCTGCCACCAGGCATCCGTTTCCGTCTGCATCGCTTGAGCGTCGTTCATGATCATGGGGTGCGGCGACAGTAGCACATATTCTACGGGAGTCAGCCCTGGATCAGGGGCTGTCCGATGGCCGCAGCCGGCGCCCTCCGCTAGGATGGGTCCATGGATCTCACCCTTATCCCCGTGCCGGCGTTCAGCGACAACTACATCTGGCTGCTCGCGGACGATTCCATCGCCGCCGTGATAGATCCCGGTGATGCAGCGCCGGTGCGGCTCGCCCTCGCGGAGCGGAGCCTCACGCTCGTGGCGGTGCTCATAACCCATCACCACGCGGACCATATGGGCGGGGCCAGGGCGCTCGCGGAGGAATACGCCTGCCCAGTGTTCGGGCCCGCCGGCGAGGACATAGAAGCAGTGAGCGTGCCGCTCAGGGAGGGGGATGAGGTGGCATTACCGGCCCTCAAGACCCATTTCCGGGTATTGGACATCCCCGGGCACACCGCCGGGCATATCGCCTATCACGGTCACGGTATAATCTTCTGCGGGGATACCCTGTTCAGCGCCGGTTGCGGCCGGCTGTTCGAGGGCACGGCGCAACAGATGTGCGCTTCTCTCGCCAAGCTCGCCGCCCTGCCGGACGACACCGCGGTGTGCTGCGGTCATGAATACACGCTCGCGAACCTGCGCTTCGCAAGCGTGGTGGAACCGGACAACCGGGACGTAAGGGAGTACATGGACGAATGCGCCGCAAAGCGCGCCCGGGGTGAGCCCACGCTCCCCTCGCACCTCGGCCGGGAGCGGCGGGTGAACCCCTTCCTGCGCTGCGCTACAGCCGCAGTGCGGGAGGCGGCCCGGCAGCAGACGGGGCGGGAATCGGGCGACGCGGTGGACGTGTTCGCCGCGATACGCAGCTGGAAAGACGGCTTTAGCTGAAAGAGACCGGATGATGCAACGATCGAGATATGCCATCGCCTGTGCCCTGGCTTGCAGCTTGCTGCTGTGCGCCTGCGCCGGCCATCCTGTGAAGACCGATACCGCAGCGCCTCCTGCGCCGGTCACCAGCGCCGCGCCGGCAGCCGCCAGTATCAGCCTGACGGGCGCTGACAGCAGCACCCCCATCCCGGACCTGAACTCTGGCGATGCGAGTCCGGTGGTGGAGTGGAGCGATCTCACTCTAAGCCCGGCGGAACCCCAATACGACGACCTGTGGCAATACCTGGCGCAGCACTTCACCCTGCCGGACGACGGCGGTGACGGCCGCTTGCAGGGGGAGCTCGACTGGTTCGTCGCCCACGGCGAATACCTGAACCGGGTCGCCGGCCGGGCCCGCCCCTATCTCTATTACATCGTGCAGCAGGTGGAAGCGCGCAAGATGCCGCTGGATATCGCGCTGCTGCCGATAGTCGAGAGCGCTTTCGACCCCTTCGCCTATTCCTATGGCCGGGCTGCAGGCCTCTGGCAGTTCGTGCCGGCTACCGGCCACATCTACGAGCTCAAGCAGAACTGGTGGTACGACGGCCGCCGCGACGTGGCCGCTTCCACTCGCGCCGCCCTCGACTACCTGAAGGCGCTGCACGACGAGTTTGACGGCGACTGGCTGCTGGCGCTCGCCGCCTACAATTCCGGCCCCGGCACCGTGGAGCACGCCATCGCCGTGAACCGACGCCACGGACTGCCCACGGATTTCTGGCACCTGGACCTGCCCGCCGAGACCCGCGCCTATGTGCCGCGGCTGCTCGCCATCTGCAAGCTCGTAGCCGACCCAAGGCACATGGGTGTAGACCTCAACAGCATTCCCAACACACCCTATCTGGTCCAGGTGGATACCGGCGGCCAGATCGATCTCGCCACGGCGGCCAAGCTCGCCGGCCTCTCCACCGAACAGATATACCTGCTCAACCCCGGCAACAACCGCTGGGCCACGGACCCGGACGGCCCCTACACGCTGTTCCTGCCCCTGGATGTCCAGGCGGATTTCCAACAGGCGCTGGCTTCCCTACCACCCCACGATCGGGTGCAGTGGGCCACCCATAAGGTGAAGCAGGGCGACACCATCGGCGGTATCGCCAAGGACTACCACGCCACGGTGGTGGTACTGAAACAGCTCAACGGCATGCACAGCAACATGCTGCACCTGAACCAGATGCTGCTGGTGCCGGTGGCGCGCGAAACCCTGGCCGATGCCACCCTGCATGCGGAAGCGCGGGTCGCCGGCATGAGCGACATGCACCTGCCTGGCGGACGCATCGTGCACAAGGTGCGCGACGGTGAATCTCTGTGGGCCATCGCCCACCACTATCACGTCACCGTCAGCGCCATACGCCACTGGAACAAGCTCGGCCAGAACCACGTGCTGCACAAGGGCGACCGGCTGGTGATCTGGCGCGGTCGCAAGCTTGAAGGCGGTGACGCGGACTCACAAGCCTCCAGCGGCTGACTGCATAAACCATCACAACGATCGGGAGCATCTATGGGTTTCCTCGCCGGCAAACGCGCACTCATCGTCGGCCTCGCCAGTGACCGCTCCATCGCCTACGGCATCGCCGAGGCGTTCAAGCGTGAAGGCGCTGAACTCGCCTTCACCTACCAGGGCGAACGCCTCAAGGAACGGGTCCAGGAGATGGCCAAGGGCTTCGGCTCCGACCTCGTGTTCCCCATGGATGTGGCCAGCGACGCGGAGATAGATGCCGCCTTCGCCGGCCTCAAGCAGTATTGGGACGGCCTCGACATCCTGGTGCACTCGGTGGGCTTCGCGCCCCGCGAGCAGTTGGCGGGCAGCTACATCGACGCGGTGACCCGCGAGGGTTTCCGCATCGCCCACGACATCAGCGCCTACAGCCTGGCGGCGCTCGCCAAGGCCGGCCGCCCCATGATGCAGGGCCGCAACGGCTCGATACTCACCTTGAGCTATCTCGGTGCAGTGCGCGCCCTGCCGAGCTACAACGTCATGGGCCCCGCCAAGGCGAGCCTGGAAGCCAACGTGCGTTTCCTGGCTTATTCATTGGGCCCGGAAGGCACGCGGGTGAACGCCATCTCCGCCGGCCCCATCAAGACCCTTGCGGCGGCCGGCATCAGCGGCTTCCGCGACATTCTCAAGCATGTCGAAGGCATGACACCCCTGCGCAAGAACGTGACCACGGAAGACGTGGGCAACGCCGCCGCCTTCCTGTGCTCGAGCCTGGCGGCCGGCATCACCGGCGAGATCCTGTACGTGGACGCCGGCTACAGCCATGTAGCGATGAATCTGAGCTGACGGGAAATCGAAAGCATAAAAAAGGCCGGCTTTTACGCCGGCCTTTTCGTTTCCTGAGGATCCGAGTTACTGATCCGACTGTTCCATGTTCTTGGAGTTGATCTTGATCTTGGCCTGCTGTCGTAGATAAGCGATGTAGGCGCCGAACTCGGCGCTACCGTCTTCGCGTGACAGGTTCTGCATCTGCCGGTTGCGATCCTCGTCCTTGAAGGCAGCGGGATCACCCGGCTTCATGGCCGTCACCAGGAGCACCGCCTGGTCGCCGTTATCCAGCGCCACGGTCTTCACAGTACGCCCGCTGGAAGCCGGATCCGGTGCCTCGAAGGCAGCGCTCAATATCTGGGGCGGCACCCCGGTCTGGCTGCGGCCCACGTAAGCCGGCTTCACGAAGCTCACGCCGCCCTTGCCCTTGGTGAGCGTCGCCGGGTCTGCGCCCTTCTGCACCTCCAGGGACAGGCTGATGGCGAGCTTGGAAGCTGCCTCGGTGGCACGTTGTTGCTTGAGGATGCTGTAGATCTGCGAGCGCACATCGTCCAGTCTCTTGGGCTCACTGGGTGTATGGCCCTTCACCCGGATGACCACCGCATGGTTGGTCCCGAGCTGGATGGGTTCACTGTTGTTACCCTGGACCAGCACCTGGTCGCTGAACGCGGCCTTACGCACGTCCGCATTGGCGCCTATGCCGGTACCGACGTCACGGGTCACATCGTCCACGCTCTGCACCGGCAGGTTGAGCTGCTCGCTCACCTCGTCCAGGGAAGCCGGGTGTTCGTAGGACAGGTTGGCGAGCTGATCGCCCAGGGTGAAGTATTGGTCGTCCGCCTTCTTCTTCTGGTAGTCGGCGGCCAGCTGCGCACGGACCTCGGAGAACGGCTTCTGGGCAGCCGCATCGATGCCTTCCAGCTGGATGATGTGATAACCGAACTGGGTGCGCACGGGACCCGCGATGTCGCCGGGCTTCTGCAGGGCGAACAGGGCGTCCTCGAAGGGCTTGACCATGATGCCACGAGACACCTTGCCCAAGTCGCCGCCGGCCTTGGCGGAGCCCGGGTCGTCGGAGTACTTGGCGGCGAGTTTGGCGAAATCTCCGCCTGCCTTGAGCTGCTTGAGTATGTCTTCTGATTTGGCCTTGGCGGCAGCATCGACCTTGGGATCGGTGCCGTTCACCGCGATCAGGATATGCCTGGCCTCGCGGGTCTCGCCCTGCTTGAAGCTGTCCATCTGCTGCTGGTACACGGCCTGCAGCTCCGCGTCGCTCGGCTGTACCTGCTTCGCCAGGTTGGCTTCGTCGAGGTCGACGTAGGCCAGGCTGACCTTCTCGGGGGTCATGAAATCCTTGCCATGGGCCTTGTAGTAGGCGGCCACGTCGGCATCGCTCACCTGCTGCGCGCCCAGGAGATAGACGGTGTTCACGTCGATATAGGAGACCTCGCGCTGCTGATCGCGGGCGGCGATCTGGGCGCTGAGTTCCGCCGGCGTGGCGATGGCGCTGTCCTGGATGGAGTTCTGTACCTGCCCTACTTCGATACTCTGGCGATCACGTGCCTCGAACTCGGAGGGCGTCATGCCGGAAGCCGCCAGCGCGGAGCTGTAGGCCTGGGCGGAGAACTTGCCCTCCACCTGGAAAGCCGGGATCTTCTGGATGGCTTCCACCAGCTGGGCGTCGCCCACGGAATAATGCTGCTTGGCCACCTGCTGGTCGAGCAAGGTCTCGTTGATCAGGTTATCCAGCACCTGCTGCCTGAGCTGCTTCTCGTCGATCATGCCGGGGCGGAAACTGGTACCGTAGAACTGCTGCAGGCGCTGGTACTGGCCCTGGTAGGCCCGTTCGAAATCGGCCGGGGATATCTCATCGCCGTTCACCGTGGCGACGGAGTTGTCGCTGGAAGCGGTGAAATAGGAATTGATGCCCCAGAGCGCGAAGGGTCCGATGATCAGGGCGAGGACTATCGCCGTGATCCATTTCGGCATGTTGTCGCGCAGCGCTTGAATCACCATGCGGTCGACCTCTTAAGGCTCGAACAAGAAGGGCGCCCTAAGGCGCCCTTCGTTCTTAAAGACAAATGGCGGAGCGGACGGGACTCGAACCCGCGACCCCCGGCGTGACAGGCCGGTATTCTAACCAGCTGAACTACCGCTCCACTTGCTGCTGGTGGGTGCTGAGGGACTCGAACCCACGACTTCCGCCGTGTAAAAGCGGCGCTCTACCAGCTGAGCTAAGCACCCCTTAGCCGGCAGAGCGCGTTAGTTTACGGCATCCTTCAAGGCTTTGCCAGCTTTGAAGCCGGGTACTTTGCTCGCGGCGATGTGGATGGTCTGGCCAGTCTGTGGATTGCGGCCCGTGCGGGCGGCGCGCTGCTTCACCGTGAAGGTGCCGAAACCGACGAGTACCACCTGCTCACCCTTCACGAGCGCGCTGGTGATGCCGCCCAGGACTGCGGCCACGGCCCGGTCCGCATCAGCCTGGGACAGTTTGGTCGCTTCAGCCACAGCGTGGATCAGTTCAGCCTTGTTCATGTTCGTATCCCTTAAAAGGTTGCCTTGGGCATGCAATAAGTATCCCCCAGGTGAGGGGGGCCGACGCGGTCATCCAGAATCTAATTTGGCTCCGGCTGCAGACCCCATCTGCTCGCCGGGGCCATATCAAGCTACCAAGCGTGGAAAAGGCATGTCAACCAGAAAATTTTTGTACCTTGAAGACCGGTGGACATATCTACAGCAGATTTCTGCACCGTGCGCGGCAAGTTGCTGAGCCGTCTGGATAAAGAGAATAGCCACCCGTACGGGGTCCAACCGCCTTAAGTCAAAACGCGCCGCCTCAATGCGGCCGTACGCCCTCGGGTTCGCCCTTGCCGCCAGCGACTTCCGGGGCCTGCTTCGCCGGTTCCGGCGGCACCACAGGCTTGGCTTCCGGCATGCTCTGCAGTGCGATCTTGAGCACGTCGTCTATCCAACGTACCGGCTTGATGTCGAGGGCGCCCTTGATGTTCTTGGGGATCTCCGCCAGGTCCTTCTCGTTCTCCTGGGGGATGATCACGGTGGAGAGGCCGCCGCGATGAGCCGCCAAGAGCTTCTCCTTCAGGCCGCCTATGGGTAGCACTTCGCCGCGCAGGGTGATCTCGCCGGTCATGGCCACGTCCGCCCGCACCGGGACCTTGGTGAGGGCCGAGACCAACGCGGTGCACATGCCGACGCCGGCGCTGGGGCCATCCTTGGGCGTGGCACCCTCAGGCACGTGGATATGCACGTCGTACTTCTGGTGGAAGTCGGCCTCGATGCCGAGCACCTCCGCCCTGCTGCGCACCACGGTCATGGCTGCCTGGATGGACTCTTGCATCACCGCGCCCAGCTGGCCGGTGTGGATCAGCTTGCCCTTGCCCGGGACCACCGTGGCTTCGATGGTGAGCAGCTCGCCGCCCACCTCGGTCCAGGCGAGACCGGTCACCTGCCCCACTTGATCGTGCTCCTCAGCGCGGCCGTAGCGGAAGCGGCGCACACCCAGATAATCGTCCAGGTTCTTGGGTGTGACGTGCACCTGCTTGTCGCTGGGCTTGAGCATCAGGTTCTTGACCACTTTGCGGCAGATCTTGGAGAGCTCGCGCTCCAGGTTGCGCACGCCGGCTTCGCGGGTGTAGTGCCGGATGATGTCGGTCACAGCGCCTTCGTTGATGGTCAGCTCATTGGGCTTGATGCCGTTGTTGCGCATCTGCTTGGGCGCCAAATAGTTCTGCGCGATGTTGAGCTTCTCGTCCTCGGTGTAACCCGGCAGACGGATGACTTCCATGCGGTCCAGGAGCGGCGCCGGGATGTTCATGGTGTTGGCGGTGGCCACGAACAGCACTTCCGAGAGGTCGTAATCCACCTCCAGGTAATGGTCGCTGAAACTGTTGTTCTGCTCGGGATCCAGCACTTCCAGCAGGGCTGACGACGGATCGCCGCGGAAGTCCATGGACATCTTGTCTATCTCGTCCAGCAGGAACAAGGGGTTACGCACGCCCACCTTGGACATGTTCTGCAAGATCTTGCCCGGCATGGAGCCGATATAGGTGCGGCGGTGGCCGCGTATCTCGGCCTCGTCACGCACGCCACCCAAGGACATGCGCACGAATTTGCGGTTAGTGGCGCGCGCGATGCTCTGGCCCAGCGAGGTCTTGCCCACGCCCGGCGGGCCCACCAGGCACAGGATTGGGCCGCGCAGCTTCTGCACCCGGTGTTGCACCGCCAGGTACTCGAGGATGCGCTCCTTGATCTTCTCCAGGCCGTAGTGATCCTCGTCCAATACCGTCTGGGCACCGGCCAGATCATGACGGATGCGGGTACGCCGCTTCCACGGCACGTTCACCAGCCAATCTATGTAGTTGCGCACCACCGTCGCTTCCGCGGACATGGGCGACATGAGCTTGAGCTTGTTGAGCTCTGAACCGGCCTTCTCCTTGGCATCCTTGGGCATGCCGGATTTCTGGATCTTGCGCTCCAGTTCCTCCAGCTCGTTAGGCGCATCTTCGAGTTCGCCCAACTCCTTCTGGATGGCCTTCATCTGCTCGTTCAGGTAATACTCGCGCTGGCTCTTCTCCATCTGCTGCTTGACGCGGGTACGGATGCGCTTCTCGATCTGCAGCACGTCGATCTCGCCCTCGATCAGGGCCATGACGTGTTCCAGCCGCTCGCGCACCTCATCGATCTCGAGGATCTTCTGCTTCTCGTCCAGCTTGAGCTGCATGTGGGCCGCGATGGTATCCGCGAGCCGCCCGGGTGAATCGATGCCGGCCAGGGAGGTGAGTATCTCCGGCGGGATCTTCTTGTTCAGTTTCACGTACTGGTCGAACAGCGACAGAGCCGAACGCATGAGCACGTCGGCTTCGCGTTCATCGTATTGGCTATGGTGGCGCAGCACCGTGACCATGGCGGAGAAGAACGGGCCATCGCTGATCTGCTGGATCTTGGCGCGATCGCCGCCCTCCACCAGGACCTTGACGGTGCCGTCCGGCAGCTTCAGCAGCTGCAGGATGGTGGACAGGGTGCCTATGCTGTTGAGGTCTTTCTCTGAAGGGTCGTCCACCTCGGGGCTCTTCTGTGCCACCAGCAATATCTGCTTGCCCGCCTGCATGCCGTGGTCCAGCGCCTTGATGGATTTGTCGCGGCCCACGAACAGGGGCATAACCATGTGCGGATACACCACCACGTCGCGCAGCGGCAGCACCGGCACGAGCATGGGCTGGCCTTCGAGCAGATCGGATTGACGGTTTTCGGCCACGATTGATCCCTGGTTAGAGGCTGCTCAGGCAGCTTAAATCGGAAACGGCAGTCAGTGACCGTCCCTCTGTCCGGTCGTTCGCCGGGGTGAAGCGATGCTTCACCTGGATCCCCGGCTCACTCACGCGCCGAAGCGGTCAGCTGCTTCTTCTCACGTTCGTACATGATGTAGGGCTTGTTGTCGCCATTGATGACGGATTCGTCTATCACCACCTTGGAGACGTTCTCCATGGAGGGCAGCTCGTACATGGTGTCGAGCAGCACGTGCTCGAGGATGGTACGCAGGCCGCGGGCGCCGGTCTTGCGTTCCATGGCTTTCTTGGCCGCGGAACGCAGCGCATCGTCACGGAACTCGAGTTCGCAGCTCTCCATCTCGAACAGCTTCTGGTACTGCTTGGTGATGGCGTTCCTGGGTTCGGTGAGGATGCGCATGAGTGCGATCTCGTCCAGCTCCTCGAGGGTGGCGACCACCGGCAGGCGGCCGACGAACTCGGGGATCAGCCCGAAGCGGATCAGATCCTCCGGCTCCACCTCGTGCAGGACTTCGCCGACGCTCTTGATGTCGGCCTTGCCCCTGACCTCGGCCATGAAGCCGATGCCGCTCTTCTCGGTGCGATGACGGATGATCTTCTCGAGACCGGCGAAGGCGCCGCCGCAGATGAACAGGATGTTGCTCGTATCCACCTGCAGGAACTCCTGCTGCGGATGCTTGCGGCCGCCCTGGGGCGGCACCGAGGCGATGGTGCCTTCGATGAGCTTGAGCAGGGCCTGCTGCACGCCCTCGCCCGACACGTCGCGGGTGATGGAGGGGTTATCCGACTTGCGGGAGATCTTGTCTATCTCGTCTATATAGACGATGCCCGTCTGGGCTTTCTCCACGTCGTAATCGCACTTCTGCAGCAGCTTCTGGATGATGTTCTCGACGTCCTCACCCACGTAGCCCGCTTCCGTGAGCGTGGTGGCATCGGCGATGGTGAAGGGCACGTTCAAGAGCCGCGCCAGGGTCTCGGCCAAGAGGGTCTTGCCGGAGCCGGTGGGACCGATGAGCAGGATGTTGCTCTTGGCCAGCTCTATATCGTCCTTGTTGCGGGCGCTGCGCACGTCCAGACGCTTGTAATGGTTATACACGGCGACCGAGAGGATCTTCTTGGCGCGCTCCTGGCCGATGACGTACTGGTCCAGCACGCCCTTGATCTCCTGGGGCCGGGGCAGCTTGCTGCGTGAGGTCTGGGACTGCTCCTGCATCTCCTCGCGGATGATGTCGTTGCACAGTTCCACGCACTCGTCGCACACATACACGGAAGGGCCGGCGATGAGTTTACGCACTTCATGCTGGCTCTTGCCGCAGAAGGAGCAGTAAAGCAGCTTGCCGTCTTCGCCCTTGCCGCGTGTTTCTTCCGCCATCTCTGCGTCACCTCTGTATGTCCCGCCTTGGGCGGGATATCACTTACACAATGGGGATCAGGCTCCGGTCCTTCAATAGTAGGACCCTTCTCCCACCCCGGATGTTCCCTCAGGCCGCCGTCGGCAGGGTCGTCCGCTTGTCCAAGACCTTGTCTATCAAGCCGTATTTGACCCCTTCCTCGCCGCTCAGGAAGCGGTCCCGGTCGGTGTCCTTCTGGATCTGCTCCACGGTCTGGCCGGTATGCTTCACGAAGATGTCGTTCAGCCGCTCGCGCAGATAGAGGATCTCACGGGCCTGGATCTCGATGTCCGAAGCCTGGCCCTGTGCTCCGCCGTGGGGCTGGTGGATCATGATGCGGGAATGGGGCAGGCTGTAACGCTTACCCTTGGCGCCGCCCGCCAGCAACAGCGCGGCTGCACTGGCTGCCTGGCCCACGCAGATGGTGGACACATCCGGTTTCACGAACTGCATGGTGTCGTAGATGGCGAGCCCGGCCGTCACCACGCCGCCCGGCGAGTTGATATAGACGCTGATGTCCTTGTCCGGGTTCTCGGACTCCAAGAACAGAAGCTGCGCCACCACCACGTTGGCCATGTAGTCGTCTATCGGGCCGACGATGAATACCACCCGCTCCTTGAGCAGGCGCGAATAGATGTCATAGGAACGCTCACCACGGGCGGTCTGTTCCACCACGATGGGGATGAGGTTCAGAGCCTGTGTTTCCTGCATCTTGTTCATAACACTCCGGTCAACTTTGGGTTGTCAGGCTCAATGATCGCGATGCTCATGATCATGGTCGTGATCATGCAGGTTCATGAGCTCCTTGAAGGACGTGGGCTTGTCGGTGAAGGCAGCCTGGCCCAAGAGCCAGTCCACCGCCTGCTCCTCCAGCACCACCGTCTCCACCTGCCGCATGATGTCGTTATTGGTGCGGAAACTGCGCACCGCTTCTGCGGGCTTGCTGTATTCGCTCGCCATGCGCGCCAGACGTTCGTCCACGCGCTTTGGATCGACCGTCAGCCGCTGCTGGGTGATGATCTCGCCCACCAACAGCCCCAGGCTCACGCGCTTGACCGCTTGTTCCTGAAACAGCTCGCGCGGCAGCTCGGAAGCCTTCTTGGGATCACGCACGCCGATGCGCATTAGCGCATCCTGGCGCAGACGCTCGATCTCCTCGTCGACCAGCGCCTTGGGCAGATCGAGCGCGTTGGCCTTGAGCAAGGCTTCGAGCGCCTGATCCTTGAGCTTGCGGCGGACGGTGTCCTCCAGCTCGCGACGCATGTTGTCGCTCACTTCCTCGCGCAGCTTGTCCACGCCGCCTTCCTGGACGCCGAAACTCTTGCAGAAAGCCTCGTCCAGTTCCGGCAAGACTTGCGCCTCGACCGTATGGGCACTCACCTTGAAGTGCGCCTGCTTGCCGGCCATCTCAGGCGCGTGATAATCCCCGGGGAAGTTGACGTCGAACTCGCGGGACTCGCCGGCCTTGATACCCACCAGCCCCTGTTCGAAATCCGGCAGCATGCGCTTCTCGCCCAAAACCACCGGTACCTTCTCGCCCTTGCCACCCGGGAACGGCGTGCCGTCCAGGAAGCCTTCGAAATCGATCTGCGTCCGGTCGCCGTCAGCGGCGGCGCGGCTCACCTGCTCCCAACCGGCGCGCTGACGGCGCAGGTTGTCGAGCATGGTGTCTACGTCATCACGGGTGACTTCCGCCACGGGGCGATCGACCTTGATGCCTTGCGTGCCCGAGAGCTTAACCTCGGGATAGATCTCGAACACCGCGGTGAATTCCAGGCCTTTGCCCGGTGCGGTGTTGATGGAATCGATACGCGGTCCGCCGGCGGGATTGAGTTTCTCCTGGGCCAGTGCTTCGTTGAAGCTGGACTGCATGAGATCGCGCACCACGTCGGAACGCACCTGGTCACCGAAGCGCTCGCGCAGCACCTTGAGCGGCACCTTGCCGGGACGGAAGCCGTCCACCTTGGCCTTCTTGGTCAGCGACTTGAGCTGTTCTTCCACTTCGCGCTCGACGCGTTCAGCGGGGACCTGGACTTTCATGCGGCGCTCGAGCCCGCCGGTCGTTTCGAGTGAAACCTGCATTGAACTTGCTTCCTCTTGATGCGTTAAACGTCTCAAAATCCCTGGGGCACGTACCGTGATGGTGCGAAAGGAGAGACTCGAACTCTCACGGGTTACCCCACTGGAACCTAAATCCAGCGCGTCTACCAGTTCCGCCACTTTCGCAAAGCCGGCGGCTTGCCGGGACGGCACCCTAGCCCGGTTGCCAGGTGCCCGATGTACGCATTATACCGGGTAGCGATAAAAACCCGGAATTTTGGGCTCTAACGCCGTAAAACTGGGCCAAATCGGCCGGGAAATGCGCATTTCAGCCCTGGAATACCCGAATGTGACAAGCGCAGGGTGTGGATAACTGGGCAGAAAATGAACAGATGGCTTTAGCTCGGCGATCGCTAGCCGAGCCAAGGAGATGGGGATTCGGAAGTGAACCTTCAACACATCAGAGGTTCGAGAGATATTTGGTGGGTCGTGTAGGGCGAGCCGCACCGCGGCGAGCGACTTGCCAGAGACGGCAAGGCCGGTGGCGTCACCAGGGATGGGGAGTATCGATCGAGTGAGAGATATTTGGTGAGCCGTGTAGGGCTCGCCGCACTGCGGCGAGCGCCTTGCCAGGGATGGCAAGGCCGTTAAGCGCCATGGATGGGAAGTACCGGTCGATGAGAGATGTTTGGTGGGCCGTGTAGGACTTGAACCTACGACCTACTGATTAAGAGTCAGCAGCTCTACCAACTGAGCTAACGGCCCACCAGAGGGTTCTTCAATCTTCAGCAGCTCTACCAACTGAGCTGACGGCCCATCAAGCCTTTCTCGAACATCAAACCTCAGCCGGGGTGGAAGCTGGGGAATTTGGGGTGGACGATGGGACTCGAACCCACGACAACCGGAATCACAATCCGGGGCTCTACCAACTGAGCTACGCCCACCATAGCAATCACAAGCTGCCGCCCGGCATCATCACCACGGAGTGGCGCGCCCGGGGAGACTCGAACTCCCAACCGCCGGCTTAGAAGGCCGGTGCTCTATCCGGTTGAGCTACGGGCGCTTCGACGTCTCGACTCCAGAACCAGTGCCGGGGTTCTTGTTGGTCGGGGCAGAGGGATTCGAACCCCCGACCCCCTGCTCCCAAAGCAGGTGCGCTACCAGACTGCGCTATGCCCCGTCGCGCGGGTAAAAAGCCCCGCGTCAAGGGCGGGAATGATACGGGGAGGCCAGTCCCCAGTCAATTTCAAGGGCTTACGGGTGGTGGCCTGCCCGGACGCATGCGACAATCCGCGGCACTGCCAAACGAGGCCAAAAGCGCCATGCCAGCCCAGCTCATAGACGGCAAAGCCTTCGCCGCCGAGCTCCGCCGGGATATCCACCGGCAGGTGGGGACCCGGCAGCGCGCCCCGGGGCTGGCGGTGGTCCTGGTGGGCAGCGATTCGGCCTCCCAGATCTACGTGCGCAACAAGCGCCAGGCTTGCGAGGAAGTGGGTTTCGTATCCCGAGCCTTCGATCTGCCGGCGGAGACTCCTGAGGGCCTGATCCTGACTCTCATCGACGAGCTGAACCGTGACGCCGCCATCGACGGCATCCTGGTGCAGCTACCCCTGCCGGCCCATATCCGCACGGAACAGGTGATCGAGCGCATCCGCCCGGACAAGGACGTGGACGGCTTCCACCCTTACAACATAGGCCGGCTGGCCCAGCGCATCCCCAAGCTCCGTCCTTGCACCCCCTTCGGCATCATCAAGCTCCTGGAGCACTACGGGGAGAAGTTCATGGGCCGCCATGCGGTGGTGGTGGGCGCCTCCAACATCGTGGGCCGGCCTATGGCCCTGGAGTTGCTGCTCATGGGCGCCACCGTCACCGTCTGCCACCGCTTCACCGCCCATACGGATCAGCACGTAGCCGAGGCGGACATCCTGGTGGTGGCCGTAGGCAAACCTGAGTTGGTGAAAGGCGCCTGGGTGAACCCCGGTGCCACAGTGATAGACGTGGGCATGAACCGCCTGCCGGGCGGGAGACTGGTGGGCGACGTGGAATTCGAAGCAGCGAGACAAAGAGCCGCGCTCATCACACCGGTGCCGGGGGGTGTCGGCCCTATGACCGTCGCGATGTTATTGGCGAATACCCTGACCGCCGCGGAACACCACGACAGCAAGTAGTCATTTCCTGCGCCAGGTGGTCCCGCCCGCGCCATCTTCGATCACGATCCCCGCCGCATCCAGTTCCACCCTGAGACGATCCGCTTCCTTCCAATCCTTCGCCGCCCTCGCCGCCTTGCGGGCCGCGATGAGTCTCTCCACGTCCTCGGCCGACAAACCGTCTCCCTGGGCGACGCCGGACTGAAGATAGGTTTCAGGATCAGACTGCAGGAAACCCAGCAGGCCACCCAACTCTTTCAACAAGGCCGCTAGAGCCTGGGCTTCTGCGGGTTTGCTGTCCTTGAGGGTGTTGACCTCACGAGCCATGTCGAAAAGCACGCTGATGGCTGCCGGCGTATTGAAATCATCGTCCATGGCCGCGGCGAACTTCGCACGATAGTCGCTGGTCTTGGGTGCGGTGGCCGCCGGCATGTTGCGTAGGGCGATGTACAACCGCCCCAGACCCGCACGAGCCTGGTCCAGCTGCGCATCGGAATAGTTCACCGGGCTGCGATAGTGGCTCGCCAGGATGAAGTAACGGATCACCTCCGCGGGATAGAGTTTGAGCACGTCCCGTACGGTGAAGAAGTTGCCCAGGGATTTGGACATCTTCTCGTCATCTACGTTGACAAAGCCGTTGTGCATCCACAGGTTGGCGTAATGCTCGCCGGTAGCGGCCTCTGACTGGGCGATCTCGTTCTCATGGTGAGGGAACTGCAGATCCATGCCGCCGCCGTGGATGTCGAAATGGTTGCCGAGGGCCTGGGTGGACATGGCCGAGCATTCGATATGCCAACCGGGGCGCCCCGCACCCCAGGGCGAAGGCCAGGAGGGTTCGCCAGGCTTGGCGCTCTTCCACAGCACGAAATCCAGGGGATCGCGCTTGGCACTGTCCACTTCCACCCGCTCACCGGCCCGCAGGTCTTCGATACGCTTGCCGGAGAGCCGGCCGTAGTCCTTGAACTTGCTCACGGCATAGAACACGTCGCCGTTCGTGCCCTGGTAGGCGTAGCCCTTTTCCATCAGCTCCCCCACTATCTTCACCATGGCCTCGATGGACTGGGTGGCGCGTGGCTCCGAGTCCGGCGGCAGCACGCCGAGAGCCCGTTCATCCTGCTGCACACACTCGATGACGCGCCGGGTGAGTTGCTCCACGCCCTCGCCGCTCTCGGCGGCCCGCGCGATGATCTTGTCATCTATGTCGGTGATGTTGCGCACGTAGGTGAGCTTGTAACCGCTGGCCCGCAGCCAGCGGCTCACCATGTCGAACACCACCAGCATGCGGGCATGGCCGATATGCATGTGGTCATAGACCGTGAGGCCGCAGACGTACATGCGCACTTCGGGCGGGCGCATGGGCTGGAAGATCTCTTTCCGGCGGCTGAGTGTGTTGTGTATCTTGAGCATGGTCCCGTCGCTTATTTGTTCTATCCCAGTGCCCGGGCGAAGCGTGCCTCGATGCGCTGCGGCGGCATGAGCTTCCATAGCCGCTCCATCTCAGGCCCATCCAGGCGTCCGGTGAGCACCGCCCGCAAGGGCTTGAAGAGATCTTTTCCAGACAGGCCCGCGGCTGCCCCCACCGCCTTGGCGAAAGGCTTGAACTCAGGTGCACCGGCTTTAAGGGTCCCCAAAGCCGCCTCGAATAGGCCTTTACCGGCAGCCCGCAGGGCCTCTGCTGCTTCATCACTCACCGGCGGCAACTCATCGTAAACGATGTGAGCCCAGACGAGGCCATCTCCCGGGCGGCTTAGGTTGCCCCGCACCGCTTCCACAAAAGCCGAACGGTCCATGGCGGGCACGAGCCCACTCATATCAGGGTGGGCACTGGCCATCCATCGCCAGAACCCTTCGCTATCGCTATGCCGCAGCGCCTCTCCCTGCCAATGCTCCAGTTGCTGCTGGTCGAAATGGGCAGGGGAATGGCCGAGGTGGCTGAAATCGAAACCCCTGGCAAGTGCCGCGGGATCCATGAACTCATTGCTCGAATAGGTGTGGCCGAGACGCGCGAGATAGTTGAGCAGCGCTTCCGGCAGGATCCCTTCGGCCCGCAGCTCTTTCAGGCTCCCGCCACCTTCGCGCTTGGAGAGGGGTGCTCCACCCTGACCTACGATCAAAGACAGGTGTGCATAGCTCGGGGCCGGGAGCCCGAGAGCCTGGAGCAACAGGAGTTGACGCGGCGTGTTGGCCAGATGGTCTTCGCCGCGCAGCACATGGGTCACGCCCATGAGCGCGTCGTCGAGCGCGTTGCTGAAGAAGAACGCCGGACTGCCATCGGCCCGCCGGATGATGAAATCGCCGATGTCCCGATGGGCGAAGACCTGGCGACCCCGTACCAGATCCTGGAACACCGTCTCGCCCGTTTCCGGCACCCGGAAGCGCAAGGCCGGCTTCAGGCCCTTGGCGAGGCGCGCCTCGATCTCGGCGGAGCTGAGTTTGGCGCAGGTGCCGGCATAACGCGGCGGCTGGCCGGCGGCGAGCTGCACCTTGCGCGCCATCTCAAGTTCCTTGGCGCTGCAGAAGCAGGGATAGACGAGACCCCGGTCCGCGAGCTTCTGCATATGCTCAGCGTAAGACTCGCCCCGCTCCGACTGGCGATAAGGCCCCTTGGGCCCGCCCATGTCCGGTCCTTCCTGCCAATGCAAGCCGAGCCAGTTGAGGTCTTCCCGCAGGGCAGTCTCGAAATCCCCGTGGGAACGGGCCGCATCCGTATCCTCGATACGCAGGATGAATGCACCGCTGTCGCGGGCAGCCAGCAAGGCGCAGAACAGCGCCGTACGGGCGTTGCCGACATGCAGATGCCCGGTGGGGCTGGGTGCGAAACGCGTACGGGTAGCCATGCTGGCCGGCATTTTATCAGGCGCGGGCCTCGAGACCGTGGAATTGCCCATTTTGGGTATGATGGCGCATCGTCCACGGGGAGACTGCCATGTACAGACTCAGCATCGGACTCGCGTTACTGGTCCTCACCGCCTGCAGCCAGGCTCTGGTGCGGCAGGCTCCCATGCAGGCCCAGGCTTGCCCGGCGCCTGTGGTGGCGCCCGCTCCTGCTCCCGCAGCGCCCACGCCTCCTCCGCCCTCCTACCCGAGCGTACCAGTACCGGTGCAAGAGGTACCCGTGGACAAGGATCACCGTCTGGTGAAGATCGAGACCAACTTCGGGGACATGGTGGTGCAGCTGGACGCGACCCGCGCGCCACTCTCGGTCAAGAGTTTCCTGACCTACGCCAAAGAGCATTACTACGACGGGAGCTCCTTCTACCGGGTGGTACCGGGCTTCGTGATCCAGGGCGGGGATTTCACCTCCGACCTCAGCTATCACAAGCCGAAACATCCGCCGGTCCCCGACGAAGCCGGCAACGGCCTCAGCAACCTGCGCGGCAGCTTCGCCATGGCGCGTGACGATTACCCCCACAGCGGCAACGCCACCTTCTACATCAACCTGGTGGACAACCGTAAGCTGGACCCGCGGCCAGATCGCTGGGGCTATGCGGTGTTCGGTCAGGTGGTAGAAGGCATGGACGTGGTGGACAAGATCGCGGCGGTCGCGACCCATACCGTGAGCTTTATGCAGCCGAACCTCCAGGAATACAACGACGTGCCAGTGCAGCCGGTGAAGATCATCAAGATCAGCTTGCTGCCGCTGCCCGGTACCGCGAAGCCGTGACCACGCTGTTCATCTCGGACCTGCACCTGGACTCGGTGCGGCCGGGGATCACGGAGCTGTTCCTGAAATTCCTGCGGGAAGACGCGCGTCGCGCCGAACGCCTCTACATCCTGGGAGATTTCTTCGAGGCCTGGGTGGGGGACGACGACGATGACCCCAACCATGCCCGGGTGATGGCTGGCTTGAAGGGGCTGACGGATGCCGGCGTGCCAGTGCTGCTGATGCACGGCAACCGGGATTTCCTCATCGGTGAAGCCTTCGTGCAGAAGACCGGTGTGAAGCTGCTGCCGGACCCCACTCTGGTGGACCTCTACGGTCAACCCACCTTGCTGATACACGGTGACACCCTCTGCATAGACGACAAGGAATACCAGATGGTGCGCCGTATGCTGCGGGATCCGGCTTGGCAGAAAGACTATCTGGCCAAACCCCTGGCGGAACGCAAGACCATCGCCGCCCATGCGCGGGCCGAGAGCAAGGCCCATACCGCGGCCCAGGCGGATTACATCATGGATGTGAACAAGAAGGCGGTGGAAGACCTGATGCGCAAGCATCAGGTCTCACGCCTGATCCACGGCCACACTCACAGGCCCGCGGTGCATCACTTCACCTCGGACGGAAAGAAGAAAGAGCGGATAGTGATGGGCGACTGGTATGAACAATCCAGCCAGTTGAGCTGGACGCCGGAAGGCGGCCGCTTGAACGATACCAGGGTAAAAGACGGAAGAGCCGACTAAGCCGCTGCCGGGACACCGCTGTGAGTGAGGCCGGAGGTTTGCGCGAGCACAGCTCGCGCCCGGCCGAACGACCAAGCAGGGATGCTTGGGCTAGACGATGCACCAGGGATGGGTCAGTGAGCTGATTTAGTGGGCACCTCAGGTACCCCACTATGAAACCTAAATTCCTCGTCTGAAGCCTGTATCAGCTCCGCTTCCGCTGCTGCTATCACCGCGACCCTATCATCTACGTCGTCCGTGCCGTATTTCCGCGCCATGGCGAGATAGAGCTGGAAGTGCCGCGCCTCGGCGGCGTGTAATCCCTGATAGAACTCCGCCAGTTCCTCCTCCAGCACGGGCACCAGCGTAGCGAACCGTTCACAGGAGCGGGCCTCGATGAAGGCCCCGATCACCAGCAGATCCGTCAGGCGCTCCCGATCGGGTTTGCGCAGATGCTTGCGCAGGCCTTCGGCGTAGCGAGCCGCGGTCAGGGGGCGGTAAGGGATGCCCCGCCGACGCATGATCCGCGTCACCTGCTCGAAATGCCTGAGTTCCTCCCGGGCGATCTTCGACATGCCGTCCTGCAGGTCCGGCAGGCGCTCGCCGTAGCGGAACATGAGGTTCATGGCCGTGGCGGCCGCTTTCTTCTCGCAGTTGGCGTGATCAATGAGCAGGGTGTCCAGGTTACGGACAGCCGCCTTCACCCAGGCCTTCGGGGTCGCACAGGGTAGCAGTTCACGGGCGGTGAGAGACTGATCGGTCATAGACTTGTCTCAATCCACCGTCAGTTTCACGTCCACATTGCCGCGAGTCGCACGGGAATAGGGGCATACCTGGTGGGCGTCGTGCATCAGGGCTTCCGCATCCTTGCGATGCAGCCCAGGGAACACGCCGTGCAGTTCCACCGCCAGGTTGAAGTCTCCTTCATCGGTCTTACCGATGGTGACCTTGGCCGTCAGGGACACGTCCGAAAGCGTGAGCTTCTTGCGTCGCGCCACCAGGCTCAAAGCACTCTCGAAGCAGGCGGAATAACCCGCCGCGAACAGCTGCTCCGGGTTGGTGCCGTGACCACCCACCCCGCCCATGCTCTGGGGCACGGTCAGGGCCAGGTCCAACACGCCATCAGAAGAATGTACGTGGCCTTCGCGCCCACCCTTGGCGGTGACGTTCGCTGTATAGAGAGGTTTCATAGGCTGACTCCTTAGATGGGAAGAAGGATACGGATCAACGCTTGGCCTGGCCGTCCAGGGCTGCCTGTATGTATTTGAAAAGCTCTTCCGTGCCGAAGGACGCGTCATGCAGAGTGCCGTTCACATAGAAAGTAGGGGTGCCCCGCACACCGCTGCGTTTGGCGCCGGCGATGTGCTCCTGCACCCGTTGCAGGTAGATGTGATCGCCCAGCTCGGCGTCGTAGCGCGCCATGTCTAGTCCCAGCTCCACGGCATAGCGGCGCAAGTGTTTATCATCCAGATGGGTCTGGTGCTCGAAGAGCTTGGCATGCATCTCCCAGAACTTGCCCTGGGCGGCGGCCACCTCAGACGCCTCCGCCGCCAGCTCCGCATGAGGATGCACTTCCGTGAGGGGGAAATGCCGATAGACGAAGCCTATACGGTGGCCGAAATGCTGTATCAGCATCTGCGTGGCTGGGTACACCCGTTTGCAGTCCGGGCATTCGAAATCGCCGTATTCCACCACGGCGACGCCGGCGTGCTGGGGGCCCAGGATGTGATCCATGGGGCCCACAGGCACGGCCAGGTGGAAACGATCCGCATGATTCTCAGTCATAGTTGCATCCTCATGTCTGGTCCGGGCTTTTGTAAGCGATCATCAGGTCCATGACGTTGGTGCCGGTAGGCCCGGTATGGATCAGGTCGCCGCTGGCTTCCAGGAAATCGCCGGCATCCACGCGCCTGAGGCAGTCCTCCGCATCGAAACCCCCGTCTTCACCACGCGCCACGCTGCCGCCATCCACCAGAGCGCCGGCATCGTCGGTGACGCCGTCGGCCCCATCGGTGCCGGCGGCCAGGAGCAGGATGTCGTCGCGGCCTGCCAGTGCCATCGCCGCCGAGAGCGCGAGCTGCTGATTGCGCCCGCCCTGTCCCGGGTTCTCCGGCAGCTTCACCGTGGTCTCGCCGCCCCAGATATGCACTCCTGTCGGGCCATCCATGAGCAGATCAGCCAGCGCTTTGCCGCAGGCAGCCGCATCGGTCGTGGGCAGGTTACCGTGCAGATGCACCGGGATACCGAGATGGCGAGCTGCGGCAGCAACGGCTGCCTGGGCCAGACCGTTGGAGGCGATGATATGGGCTGTCACGCTGGGAGAGCCCGCCACCGCCCCCTTCTGGAAAGGCAGCCCGGCAAAGCGTCGCGGTAGTTCCGGCAAGGATCGTCCTTGGCCGGGCAACAACAGGCCGGAACCGACATCGGACATTACGTCGCCGGGTACATCAGATATGAGCAAGAGCGTGGCGCGCCTGCCCCCGAGTCTGGCCGCGAGACGCCCGCCCTTGATACGCGACAAGGCGGCCCGTACCCAGTTGATGTCGCCGATAGGCAGACCGCTACCCAGGAGCCAAGTGTTGAGCTGCTGCAACTGTTCGAGACTCACACCCTCCACAGGCACTTCCACGGTGCTGGAAGCCCCGCCGGAGACCAGGAACAGGAACTCCGCGTCAGCCGGCGCTTCCTTGAGGAACAAGAGGAGAGCGTTGCCGGCGGCGAGACTCTGGCCATCCGGCAGCGGGTGGCCTGCTTCCAGGGTGATGATGCGCGGATCACGGTAAACGGGGGTCTCCAGGAAACCGTAGCGGGTCACCACCAGACCCACGCAGAGCAAGGATCCGGCGGCATCCAAGGCACCCGCAGTCATGGCGTCCGCCGCCTTGCCAAGAGCCACCAGATGGAACTGCCCAGACGGAGGATGGGCGCTCAGCCAGGCATGCACGGCACTACGGCCGTTCACGGCTGCGAGACCCTGACGGAAAAGATCCAACAGGAGATTTCGGGAGGAGATTGGCACGTCGCGCATGGATTTCCGGCGGCGCGCCGCGGATCAGGACACGTTATACATTTCTATGACGGATTTACCGCCCTTGCTGCGCTTCTGTTTCGCCTCGTCGGAGCGCTCCTGCTCGAGGGAAGCGAGATAATCCCGGGTCACGTCGCCGGTGACGTATTCCCCGGAGAATACCGAGGTGTCGAAGCGCTGGATGCGCGGGTTACCGCGGCGCACTGCCTCGACGAGATCCGGCAAGCCCTGGTAGAGGAGCTTGTCCGCGCCGATGAACTCGGCCACCTGATCCGGGTCCTTGTCATGGGCGATGAGCTCCTTGGCGCTCGGCATGTCTATGCCATACACGTTGGGGAACTTCACCGGCGGCGCGGCCGAAGCGAAGAACACCTTGTTGGCACCCACGTCGCGGGCCATCTGGATGATCTGACGGGAGGTGGTGCCGCGCACGATGGAATCATCCACCAGCAGCACGTTCTTGCCATGGAATTCCAGGTCGATGGCGTTGAGCTTCTGGCGCACCGACTGGCTGCGCTGCTTCTGGCCTGGCATGATGAAGGTGCGGCCGATGTAACGGTTCTTGATGAAACCTTCGCGGTACTTCACGCCGAGCATGTTGGCGAGCTGCAGCGCGCTAGTGCGGCTGGTGTCCGGGATGGGGATGACCACGTCTATGTTGTGCTCGGCCCATTCCCGCTGGATCTTCTCCGCAAGCTTCTCGCCCATGCGCATGCGAGCCTTGTGCACCGAGATGTCGTCCATGGTGGAATCGGGGCGTGCGAAATACACGTACTCGAAGATGCAGGGGGAATACAGCGGCCGGTCGGCGCACTGGTGGGTGTGCAGGTTGCCGTCCTTATCTATCACCACGGCTTCGCCCGGCGCCACGTCACGCACCAGCTGGAAGCCGCATACGTCCAGGGCCACGCTCTCGGAAGCCAACATATATTCGGTGCCGGCATCGGTCTCGCGCTTGCCGTACACCAGCGGCCGGATGCCGAAGGGATCGCGGAAACCTACCACCCCATAGCCGGCCACCAGTGCAGTGATGGCATAGGCGCCGCGGCAGCGCCGGTGCACTGCGCTCACCGCCTTGAAGATGGCGTGCTCGTCAGGCTCCACGCCGCCGATGCGCTGCAACTCGTGGGCGAACACGTTGAGCAACACCTCGGAATCCGAATCGGTGTTGAGATGCCGCAGGTCTTCCTTGAGCAACAGGTCCTTGAGGGCACGGGCATTCGTCAGGTTGCCGTTGTGCCCGAGCGCCGCGCCGTAAGGCGAATTGGTATAGAACGGCTGGGATTCGGCGGAATGGGGGTTGCCGGCAGTCGGATAGCGTGTATGCCCGATGCCCATGCTGCCCTTGAGCCGCAGCATGTGACGTTCGTGGAACACGTCGCGCACCAGGCCGTTGCTCTTGCGCAGATGTAAGCGACCTTCCTCGCCGGTCATGATGCCCGCGGCATCCTGGCCGCGGTGCTGCAGCACCAGCAAGGCGTCGTACAGGAGCTGATTCACATCACTCTTGCCGACGATACCGACTATGCCGCACATGTGACCGCCTTGGGGCTTAGGGGTTAACTTGGATCCAGGTTCACAGGCGCCGGCTGCAGTGGATGGAAATCCACTTTCACCGGGGCCAGACGCCGCACGACTTTCACCAGCGGCGCTGCATAGGGTATGAGCTTGGACTCGCGCCACCAGCGCGGCTGCGGCGCGAGCGCTATGCTGCCGAGCAGGATGAGGGTGGTGACGATCACCACGCCGCGCACCGCACCGAATAAGGTACCGAGCGAACGGTCGCCTGTCCCGGCGCCGGAGCTCTCCACCAACCTCTTGAGCAGCATGCCGACCACAGTGCTGGCGATCAGCACCGCTACCAGGATGAGCGCGTAACCGATGATCAGGCGGTCTTCATCGCTCTTCACGAACTTGAAGGCATCGCCGAGTATGGCGGCATAGCGCACCGCCAGCCAGAAACCGAGCATCCAGACCAGCAGCGACGCCACTTCGCGCAGGAAGCCGCGCAGCAGGCCCAGGAGTGCCGAAGCCAGGATGATGCCGAGAATAGCGTAATCAGCCCAAGTCATGCGCGCCCCGCCGCGGTGTCCCGCTGCGTAACCCGTCGGACGCCTATTTTACCAGAGCGGTCAACAAGGCGTATCTCCGCCCGGATGAGCTCAGGAATTCGGCACCACGTCAGCCTTGCCGCCGTAAGCCCGCGCCACAGCGGTGGCGGCCTTGTCGGCGGAACCGCGGTCGGCATAAGGCCCGACTCGCACGCGGTAATAGGTCTGGCCGCCCTTGCTGAAGCGGCTCACGTAGGCGTGGTATCCCTGCTGCTTGAGGGTGTTCACCACCTTACTGGCGTTGGCTTCGCTGCCGTAACTGCCCGCCTGCACCACCCACTTGCCTGCAGGCGCCGGGGCCTGCTGGCGATCGATGCTGTGCACCACGGGTCTCGGTGTGGGCGCAGGGGTTGCCGCTTGTTGGACGGCAGGCGCCTGAGTAGCGGCCGCGGGGACCAGGGCGGCGCTGCCGGCTGCCGGCGTGAGGGCCATGCTGTATTGCTGCGGCGCGGCTGTGGCGGATGACGGCGGCAGGGTCACCGACTGGCTCACGCCGCTATCGGGCGATGAGCCCTTGAGGAAGAAGGGGATGATGATGATGCCTAACACCACCAGCACCACGGCGCCGATGAGGCGTTCCTTGAGTCCGATCTCCATGCCAGGCTCCCGGTCTCGGCGGCAGGGATGCGCCGCGGCGGCAGTATAACGTCTTTTTAGAAATCCTTGAGCACGGCGGCCACCGTCTGGAAGGAACCGAAGATCACCAGCCGGTCTCCGGGCGCTGCCTGCCGATGTGCCGCGCCATAAGCTGCTGTCACCGTGGGATGCTCCTCGGTGAGCGCCTCCGGCACCGCCTGATGCACCCGTGTCGCCAGATCCGCGGCGCTCTGGCCCCGAGGTCCTTCGATGCCGCCCAGATACCAACGGTCCAGATGGGGCGCGAGAGCGAGCGCCACCTCCTCCGCCGCCTTGTCCCGGAACATGCCCATGACACCGTAGGTGCGCCCTGTCACCGGCCAGGCCCGCAGATTGTCCGCCAGCACCCGTGCCGCATCCGGGTTATGGGCCACGTCTAATATACATTCCACTTCGCCGGGGATCCGCTGGAAGCGCGCGATGATCTCGGCGTTCCTGAGGCCTTCCTGGATCGCCGTCTGCGTGAGCGGCAACACCTGCTGGAGAGAACGCAGAGCGGTGAGCACTGTGGCGGCGTTGTCGTACTGGATGAGGCCCGGTAGCGAGGGTCTCGGAAGGCCGCGCAGCACCTCGCCGGGTCCCCGCCAGGTCCAGCGCTCGCCCTCGGCACGCCAGTCGAAATCCCGGCCCAGCACCGCTAGGTGCGCACCGATGCTCCCGGCGTGCTGCAGCAAGGAAGCAGGCGGCGACCGATCGCCGCACACGGCCGGCCGGCCCCGGCGATAGATGCCGGCTTTCTCGAGCCCGATGCTCTCCCGGTCCGGTCCCAACCAGTCCATGTGATCTAGGCCCACGGATGTCACCAGGGCGGCATCGGGATCCACGGCGTTCACCGCATCCAGCCGTCCACCCAGGCCCACCTCCAGCACCGCGGCTTCCACGCCGCGCACCGCGAAGATATCGATGGCGGCGAGGAAGCCGAACTCGAAATAGGTGAGGCTCACCTCGCCTCGGGCCGTGTCTATGCGCGCGAAGGAGTCGCAGAGTTCCTGATCGGAGACCTCGGTGCCCTCCACCCGTATCCGTTCGTTGTAACGCAGGATATGCGGGGAGGTATAAGCGCCCACCCGGTAACCGCCGGCCCGCAGTATGGCTTCGGCGAAGGCCACGCTGGAACCCTTGCCGTTGGTGCCGCCCACCGTGATGATGCGATACGGAGGGAAGGTGAGCTTGAGGGCCTCGAGCACGCGCTTGACGCGCTCGAGACCGAGATCGATGGGGTTGGGGTGCAGCTGTTCCTGCCAGGATAGCCAGGCTTGCAGGTTATCGAAACGCATGGCGCGGAGTTTCAGTCGCGGATCATTCCGCTTGGCTTTCGCTCTCTTGCGGAGCGGGTTGCCGCGTGAGCGTGGCGAGCAGGCTCGCCAGACGGTCGCGCATCTCGCGCCGGTCGATGATCATGTCCACGGCGCCGTGCTCCACCAGGAACTCGCTGCGCTGGAAGCCCTCCGGCAGGGTCTCACGCACCGTCTGTTCGATGACCCGCGGCCCGGCGAAGCCGATGAGTGCCTTGGGTTCCGCCACGTTCACGTCGCCCAGCATGGCGAGGCTGGCGGATACGCCGCCGGTGGTGGGGTCGGTCATCACGGAGATGAAGGGGATGCCGTTATGGGCCAGGCGCGCCAGAGCGGCACTCGTCTTGGCCATCTGCATGAGCGAGATGAGGGCTTCCTGCATGCGCGCGCCGCCGCTCGCGGAGAAGCACACCAGCGGTACGCCGTCCTCCAGAGCTGCGGAAGCGGCGCGCACGAAGCGCTCACCCACCACCGAACCCATCGAGCCACCCATGAAGCGGAACTCGAAGGCGCAGACCACCACACGCATGCCCTTCAGCCGGCCACGCATGGCGACCAGCGCGTCCTTCTCGCCGGTGGCTTTCTGGGAAGCTGTGATGCGATCCTTGTATTTCTTGCTGTCGCGGAAGCGCAGCACGTCCACCGGCTCCACGTTCTCGCCGATCTCGATGCCGCTGCCAGCGTCCAGGAAGAAATCCAGGCGCTGCCGTGCCGTGAGGCGCATGTGATGTCCGCACTTCGGGCAGACATAGAGGTTGCGTTCCACCTCGGCGCGGTACAGCACCGAGTTGCATTCTTCGCACTTGGTCCACAGACCCTCGGGCACGCTGCGCCGGGCGGTACGCCCTTCGGTGTTGATACGTGACGGTACGAGTTTCTTGAACCAGTTCATACGGATGCCCTTTGCAGATTCAGCCGGTAGTCCCAGTGCCGCGCGCCGCATCCATGGCCTGACGCAGCTCCGCCACGAATGCTCCCAGCACGGCGGCGGCCCGCGCCGGGTCGCCCTTGTGCTCGGCGATACGGCTCACGAGGGCACTGCCCACGATCACCGCATCCGCCACCTTCGCCAGCGCCGCTGCCGAAGCGGCATCGCGCACCCCGAAACCTACGCCCACCGGCAGCTTGGTCTCGCGCCGCACGCCGGCGAGCCGCGTGCGTACTTCGTCCACATCCAGCCGGGCGGCCCCGGTCACACCCTTCAGAGACACATAATAAACAAATCCCGAGGCAGTATCGCAGATGCGCCGCACCCTAGCCTCGTTGGTGGTGGGTGCCAATAGGAAGATGGGGTCCACATCCCGGGCGCGCAAGAGGCCCGCCAGGGGCTCCGCCTCTTCCGGCGGCATATCCACGGTGATCACCCCATCCACGCCGGCCTCCGCGGCCGCCCCGGCGAACTCCTCCGCGCCCATGGCCTCCACGGGATTGAGATAGCCCATGAGGATAACCGGCGTCTCTGCGTCCCGGCCGCGGAACTCCCGCACCATGTGCAGCACGTCCCTGAGCGTAGTGCCGGCCGCCAGAGCCCGCTCGCAAGCCGCCTGGATCACCGGCCCGTCAGCGCTGGGATCCGAGAACGGCACGCCGAGTTCCACGAGGTCGGCACCGGCTGCGACCAGTGCATGCATGATGGGCACGGTAGCGGCCTTGCCCGGATCACCGGCGGTGATGAAAGGCACCAGGGCGGTACGGCCTGCGCTGCGCAGCTTGGCGAAGCGTCCCGTGATGCGGCTCATAGGACTATCCCTTCCCGTGCAGCCACAGTGTGTACGTCTTTGTCGCCACGGCCCGAGAGGTTCACCAGGATGATCTCCGCCTTGCCCATCTGCGGCGCGAGGCGCATGGCATGGGCGATGGCGTGGCTGGATTCGAGAGCCGGCATGATGCCCTCGCTCTTGGTGAGGGCATGGAAAGCTTCCAGGGCCTCGGTGTCGGTGATACCGGCGTAGCTCACGCGGCCGATGTCCTTCAGCCAGGCGTGCTCGGGCCCGACACCCGGGTAATCGAGGCCGGCGGAGATGGAATGGGTCTCGGTGATCTGGCCCGCCGCGTCTTCCAGCACATAGGTACGGTTGCCGTGCAGCACGCCGGAGCGGCCGCCGCTGAGCGAAGCGGCATGCCGGCCGGTGGCGAGCCCGTCGCCCGCGGCTTCCGTGCCGTAGATCTTCACCGGGTCGTCGAGGAATGCATGGAACAGACCCATGGCGTTGGAACCGCCGCCCACGCAGGCCACCAGCGCATCGGGCAGACGTCCCTCTGCCGCCAGCATCTGCTGACGCGCCTCCTCGCCTATGCAGGCGTTGAAGTCGCGCACCATCATGGGATATGGATGGGGCCCTGCCACGGTGCCGATGACATAATAGGTGTTGTCCACGTTACTCACCCAGTCACGCATGGCTTCGTTGAGCGCGTCCTTGAGGGTGCGGGAACCGGCGGTGACCGGCACCACCTTCGCGCCCAGGAGACGCATGCGATACACGTTGATGGCCTGCCGGCGGATGTCTTCCTCACCCATATAGACCACGCATTCGAAACCGAAGCGCGCCGCCACGGTGGCGGTGGCCACACCATGCTGACCGGCCCCGGTCTCGGCGATGAGCCGGGCCTTGCCCATGCGTTTCGCCAGCAGGGCCTGGCCGAGAGCGTTGTTGATCTTGTGGGCGCCGGTATGGTTCAGATCCTCGCGCTTCAGATAGATGCGCGCGCCGCCGCAGGCGGCACTCAGACGCTCTGCCTGATACAGAGGCGAAGGCCGGCCGACGAAATCTTTCAGATGACGTTTCAGCTCCGTCTGGAACTCCGTATCACGCCCGCAGCGCTCATAGGCTAGCCGCAGATCCTCCACCGGCCCCATGAGGGTCTCGGCCACGAAACGTCCGCCGTAGGGGCCGAAATGGCCGGTGCTGTCCGGCAGCGCGCGCAGCGACTCCTTGAGGGAGGGGTGTTTAAGCAGACGCGACATCGTTCACCTCACGTACGAAAGCAGTCATCTTCGCCGGATCCTTGATGCCCGGCGCGTGCTCCACGCCGCTGGACACATCCACGCCATACGGACGGACCACGCGGATGGCGGTCGCGACGTTCTCTGGGTTGAGCCCGCCCGCTAGGATCAACGGCGGCCCATCCAGTTTGGGGATGGACGACCAATCGAAACTCATGCCGGTGCCGCCCCTCTGCCCCGCCGCGTGGCTGTCCAGCAGGAGAGCCGTTGCCTGGGCGTGGCACCGCCCGTATTCGGCGAGATCCACATGGCTGCCCATGGGCACAGCCTTCATATAGGGACGGCCGAAGCCGCGACAAAATTCTGCCGACTCACTGCCGTGGAACTGCAAGAGGTCGATGCGCGTATCGCGCAGCACCTGGCGTACCGCCTCCGCATCCGGATCCTGGAACAGTCCCGTCACGGTCACGAATGCCGGCAGCTGCGCCACCAGGGCCTGGGCCTGCCCAATGCTCACGTGCCGCGGGCTCTTGGCATGGAAGATCAGGCCTATGGCATCCACACCGAGCCGCGCGGCGGCGGCCACATCCTCGTGACGGGTCATCCCACAGAACTTGATCCTGACCCGCACGCGATGCTCCGTCCCGGATGGGCCTTACAGGTTAGCAGAAAACAACGCGCCTTCCGGTAGCGGTATGCCGTAACGCTGCGGATAACTCACGGCCATGAGACTCAGGCCCGCTGCGGGCGCCGTCACGCCGCCCAGGGTGCGATCGCGACCCTCCAGCACTTCCCGCGACCAACCGGTCTCCTGCCGGCCATCGCCCACCGCCAGCAGCACGCCGGTGATGTTGCGCACCATGTGATGCAGGAAACCGTCGGCCACCACGTCGATGATCACTCGTTCGCCCTCGCGGTGGATATCGAGACGCTTGAGCGTGCGCACCGGCTGCTTGGCCTGGCAATCCACCGAACGGAAGGCGGAGAAATCGTGGCGCCCCAGCAGATGCCGCGCCGCTGTCTGCATGCGCTCCACATCCAGCGCCTGGTGTACCCAGGTGACCGCCTCACGGCCAAGAGCCGGGCGCGTCAAGCGATTGAGTATCACGTAGCGGTACTGGCGGGCCTCGGCGCTGAAGCGCGCGTGGAAATCTTCGGGGGCTGCCTGTATCCAGCCGGCAGCCACGTCCGGCGGCAGATTCGAATTGACGCCCAGCAACCAGCCACGCAGGTTGCGCCGAGCTTCGCTGTCGAAGTGCACCACCTGCCCGAGGGCATGTACGCCGGCGTCGGTACGTCCGGCGCAGGTGACTTCCACGGGATGGTCGGCCACCTTGGCGAGCGCCTCTTCAAGGCCGGCCTGTACCGTGCGTCCAGGATGGGTCTGGCGCTGCCAGCCCATGAACGCGGTGCCGTCGTATTCAAGGCCAAGAGCGTAGCGAGTCATGCGGACAGTTTAGCGCCCTAAAGTACTGCGCCGCCCAAGGGCGGCGCAGGTCACTGGTAGATCTTTAACTGCCCGGCTCAGGAGACGTGCTTGAGGAGTTCCTGGGCTTCCTGCTTCTGCTGCGCATTGCCCTCGCCGATCACCTCGGTGAGGATGCTCTTGGCGCCGTCCGGATCGCCCATGTCGATATAGGCGCGGGCCAGATCGAGTTTGGTGCCGATCTCACTGATGCTGCTGGCAGCGGGTTCATCCCCCCCGGCAGCCATGGCCGGTGCCGGAGCATCGTCCATGGACAAGCTGCCGATGGAGGGCTCAGGCGCCTCGGGCTGGGCCGGGACGTTGGTGTTCACGAAGGCCGCCAGATCGTTCAGGGCCTTGTCGAACTCCACCTGGGAATCGGTGCCGAAATCCGTGGCCACCGTTGGCTCATCGGTGCCGAGGGTGGGCGCGGCCTTCACTTCCTTGGCCTTCGCCGGAGTCGGTTCGAAATTCAGGTCGCCCAGGTCGAATTCCATGCCACCGGCCTTGGGGGCCTCGGCGGGAGCATGCACGATCTCGGTGGCCGGCGCCGGCTCGATATCCGGCAGGGAGAATTCCATGAGGTTGTCGGCCGGAGCCGCAGGCGCCGGTTTCGGTGCGGGTGCAGGCGGCGGGCTGGCGCTGAACGCATCGCCCAAGTCGCTCACTACAGTGTCGGTGCCGCCGGTACCCAGGGCGATGTCCACCGTGGCGCCGCTCGGCGCGCCGGAAGAAGTGAATAGAGCCTCGTTCGGGGCCACCTGACGGCCCATGATGGCCACGCTCTCCCAATCCTTGCTCGGTGTCGCGCCCATGGACTGGCGCAGTTTCTTGGCCTCGACCACGAAGTTGTCGCGATCGCCGGCGGTGAAGAACACTTCCAGGAGCTTCACCTGGATATCCTGACGTTCCGGCGACTGGCGCAGGGCTTTGCGCAGCACATCGGCCGCCTGGTCGTAGAGACCATAGGCCATATGGAAATCCGCTTCCGCCATGGGGTCGGAGACGTCGAGTTTGGACCCGCCGCCACCGCCGACCATGGTGTCCTGCATCGGGGGCGGCGAGGACATGAGCATGGTCTTGTCGCTGTCGTCGCCTGCTGCCGCCTCGGTAGGCGGATTCACCAGGACCGTCTTCTCATCGGCCATCTCTTCGATCTGCTTCGCTGCTTTCTTCGCCTTGGTGCGGGTACGGGTGGTGGATGACGACGCGGTATTGTCGTTCTCGCCGCCCGCCTGCTCCTGCTTCATCCAGTCAGCGCCCTTGATGCGCGCAGTGCCGGTGGCATTGAAGCCGCTGGGCGAGGCTTTCTTGCGCTTCTTGAGCATCACGCCGAGAGCCACTGCCACGATCACCACCACCAGCGCCCCGAGCACGTAGATGTTCAGGATCGCATCCAGGAATCCACCGCCGGATTCCTGTGCCTGCGCGGGCTTGGCTGCAGTGGCCGCAGCCGACTTGAGCGGCTCGTTCTTCACCGCTTCCGGCGGAGGCAGCACGCTCGGCGAGGGCTGAGCGGCCTGTTGTGCCGCCTGTTGCTGCACAGCGGCCAAGGAATTGTTCTTCACCGTGAGCGGCGCCTGGTTGGCGGGCGGCGCGGCGGGTGTGGGAGCCGGAGCGGGGTTCACCGGCGCTTCAGCAGCCTCGGGAGCGGTCTCGGGTTTGGCGGCACCGGCGGCGGCCTCACCGTTACCCTGCTTGTCGGCGCCCGGTAGCGGTGCGCTGCCTTCGGCGGCGGAACTCGGCGCCACCAGTTGCAGCGCCGGCTGGGCGGAAGCTGCGGTGGACTCGGCGGGTGCGGCTGCGACGCCACGGTTGTTGCGCCAGGCTTCCATCTGCGCACGCACTTCGGCATTCGCATCGGTCGTGCTCACTGCCTGCGCATCGCTCGCGCTCGGCATGCGCAGGATGTAGCCGGCCTTCATGCGGTTGATGTTGTGGGTGAAGACTTCCGGGTTCGCCTGATAGATGGCGATCATCATCTGGTTCAGGGTCACGCCCTCGGGGCGCACCTGCTTCGCGATGCCGGAGAGGGTCTCGCCGCGATGAATCGGGCCGTAATTAGCGCCAAGCGCCCGCTGAGCGGGCGCCGGTTCGGCTGCAGGTGCGGGCGATGGAGGTGGTGAAGCCGTCGGCTGCGGCGCCGGGGCTGCGGGTTGTTCGGTGGCAGCGACTGCCGCTTCAGGTGCGGGAGCCGGAGTCTCTGCTTGTGTCTGAGCGGGAGCCGGCGTGCTCACCGGCACGGGGGCGGCGACAGCGGGAGCAGGCATGGCCGCCGCGACGGTCGCAGCAGCAGGCGCCTGCGCGGCTTCGGGTTTCGGTGCGGCAGCGGTCTGGAAACTCTGCGGGTTGAGCAGCACCGTGTATTCACGGATCAACTCGCCGTTGTTCCAGTTCGCGTCGATGAGGAAATCCAGGAACGGCTCGCGCACGCCCTGGTTGCTGGTGATATGCACGTATGCGCTGCCGTCGGCGTTGCGCACCACCACGAATTGCAGCTGGCTGAGCGCTTCGGGATGATCGAGACCGGCCTGGCTGAACTGCGCGAGGCTCGCGAGTTTCACATCCAGGCTATCGAGTTCGTCGCTGGTGGCGCCCACGATCTGGATGTCGGCGCTGAATTTGTCATTGAGGGCAGAATTGAGCTTGATTTCGCCCAGGCCAAGGGCATAGGCCGCGCCAGGCAGCACTGCCACCACCAGGGTCAAAACCAACGTCAGCTTCTTGCTCATATTTCTCCCCCAAGCCTCCCGCCGCCCCAAGGGCCCAGGGGGCAGGTATTGTCGCCTCAAGCTGAGAACACTCTTTACAATGATGGGCTAACTATAGCTTATAAATAGCTTTTCACCAATAACTCGGCTATCTGGATACTGTTCAGGGCCGCCCCCTTCCGGACGTTATCCGCCACCACCCAAAGGTCCAAACCCCGGGGGTGGGACAGGTCCTCCCGGATGCGTCCCACGAAGACCGCGTCCCGGCGGGTGGCCTCGGTGGCGGCCGTGGGATAGCCCCCCGGCTTGCGGTCATCCAGCACTTCCACCCCGGGGGCCTTGCGCAGCAAGGCCCTGGCCGCCTCGGCGGTCAATTTAACCCGGGTCTCCAGGTGGACCGCCTCGGAATGCCCATAGAAGACCGGTACCCGGACGGCGGTGGCATTTACCTTAATACTGCTGTCCCCCAGGATCTTCTGGGTCTCCCAGAGGATCTTCATCTCCTCCCGGGTATAGCCGTTGTCCTGGAACTCATCCACCTGGGGCAGGACATTGAAGGCTATCTGGCGGGGGAACTTGCCGCCCTTCTCGATGGGTTTGCCGTTCAATAAGAGGGTCGTCTCCCGCGCCAGCTGCTCGATACCCTTACGTCCGGCGCCGGACACCGCCTGATAGGTGGCGATGTTGATGCGTTCGATGCCCGCAGCATCGTGGATGGGCTTCAAGGCCAACATGAGCTGGATGGTGCTGCAGTTGGGGTTGGCGATGATGCCCCGCCCGCGATATTGGGCCAGGGCCTCCGGGTTCACTTCCGGCACCACGAGCGGGATATCCGCGTCGTAGCGGAAGCGCGAGGTGTTATCCACCACCACGCAGCCGGCAGCAGCGGCCTTGGGTGCGTATATCTCCGAGACCGAGGCGCCGGCGGAGAACAGGCCGATCTGTACTTTGTGGAAATCAAACTCCGCCAGGTTCTCCACCTTGAGTTCGCGACCGGCGAAGGTCACGCGCTCCCCCGCCGAGCGCTCGCTGGCGAGGGCATAGACCTTGCCGCAGGGAAAACGGCGTTCAGCGAGGATCTCCAACAGGGCAGCGCCCACCGCACCGGTCGCGCCCACCACGGCCACGTCGAAAGTCTTCACAGGAACTCCAAGGAAAAGATACCGGGCATATCGCCCAGGCGCCTCATTCTAGCAGGCCCAGGCGAGAACCTGAGCGCAGATGCGGCGTGAGATATACACACACGCAGCTTTGAACCTGGGTATCACTGCTCAAAGCACCACGGTCGGCGGGATGGGTTTGAGCGGTGGTTTCACCGACGCATTCTGCCCGCGGTGCCGCAAGGCATGGTCCAGGAGCGTGAGTGCCAGCATCGCTTCCGCGATAGGCACCGCGCGTATGCCCACGCAGGGATCGTGGCGGCCATGCACGCTCACCTCAGCAGGCTTGCCCTGCACGTCCACGGTCTGGCCGGTGAGACGGATGCCGGAAGCAGGTTTGAGCGCGAGGCTCACCAGGATGGCCTGGCCGGTGGAGATGCCGCCCAGGATGCCACCGGCGTTATTGGACAGGAAACCTTTCGTGCTCATCTCGTCACGGTGCTCGCTGCCCTTCTGGGTCACGGCGGCGAAGCCGGCACCTATCTCCACGCCCTTGACCGCGTTGATGCCCATCATGGCGTGGGCCAGGTCTGCGTCCAACTTGTCGAACACGGGCTCGCCCCAACCGGGCGGCACGCCCTCGGCGCTCACGGTGACCCGCGCGCCGATGGAATCCCCGGACTTGCGCAGGGCATCCACATACTCCTCCAGCTCCTGCACACGAGCCGGGTCGGCGCAGAAGAAGGGGTTCCCGTCCACCGCATCCCGATCCTTCGCCTCCAGCGTGAGGGGACCGAGCTGGGACAACCAGCCGTGGATGGTGACGCCGAACTGCTCGCGCAGACATTTGCGCGCGATGGCGCCCGCCGCCACCCGCATCACCGTCTCCCGCGCAGAAGCGCGCCCGCCGCCGCGGTAGTCGCGGCGCCCGTACTTCATCAGATAGGTGTAATCCGCATGGCCGGGGCGGAACGCATCCTTGATGGTCTCGTAGTCCTTGGACTTCGCATCGGTATTTTCGATCAGCAGCCCGATGGGGGTGCCGGTGGTTTGCCCCTCGAACACACCGGACAGGATACGCACCGCGTCCGCTTCATGCCGCTGGGAAGTATGACGCGAGGTACCGGTACGGCGCCTATCCACGTCGTGCTGGATGTCGGCTTCCGTGAGCGTGAGTCCCGGCGGGCAACCGTCCACGATGCAACCCAAGGCTGGCCCGTGGCTCTCGCCGAAGCTGGTGACGCTGAACAGCCTGCCGAAGGTATTACCGGACACGCTGCGCCTGCTTCTTCGGTTCCTTGATGGCCGCCACCTGGGCGGCAGTGAGCAGGAACACCTCCGCCTGGCCGCGCTCGAACTCCAGCCAAGTGAACGGCACCTGCGGATAAGCTTCTTCCAGAGCCCAGCGGCTGTTGCCGACCTCCACCACCAGGATGCCATCCTCGGCGAGATATCCGCCGGCGCCGGCGAGTATGCGGCGCACGATATCCAGCCCGTCACCACCGGCCGCGAGACCCAGGGAGGGCTCGTGCTTATGCTCATCCGGAAGCGTCGCCATGTCTTCGGCATCCACGTAAGGCGGGTTGCTCACGATGATGTCGTAAGACGCAGGCGGCAGACCCTGGAATACATCGGCCTGGTGCAGCAGCACCCGGTCAGACACGTGCAACTTCTCCACGTTGATGCCGGCGACCGCCAGGGCCTCCGGCGAGACATCGGCGGCATCCACCGCCGCATCACCGAAGGCATAGGCGCAGGCGATGGCGATGCAGCCGCTGCCGGTGCACAGATCCAGCACCCTGGCGACACGCGCGGGCTCTATCCAGGGCTCGAAACAGCTTTCGGCGAGTTCGCCGATGGGCGAACGCGGCACCAGCACCCGCTCATCCACGTAGAAATCCAGACCCGCGAAGCGCGCATGGTTGGTGATATAGGCATAGGGTTTGCGCTCCTCGACCCGGCGGCGCAGGAGCGCATAGACCGCCTGCTTCTCGGTCTGGGTGAGACGCCCGTCCAGGAGCCAGGGCGGTATCTCGTGATCGAGGCTCAAGGCGTGCAGCACCAGGTTGAGCGCCTCGTCCACCGCGTTGGCGGTGCCGTGTTCGAAGTGCAGTCCGGCGCGGTTGAACGCGCTCGCGCCCCAGCGGACGAAGTCCTTGGCTGTATCCAGCCGCGCGGCTATGTCGTCGAAACTCTCCATCATCCTGCACCTCGTTGTCGTCGGCATATCATAAAGGAGTCCCGCAAGCCGCCGCCAACGCTGTGGCATAATCCGCGCATGAAATTCAAGGCTTTGCTCCCTTATGCGGGGCTGATGCTGCTGGCCCTCACAGTCGGCGTCCTCGCGAGCTACCTGGTCTTCGGTACCCGGCCTCCAGTGCGTCCCCATACCGACGCGCTGCTGCTGCATACGCCCAAGCTCCTGCCCGATTTCAGCCTCACGGACACGGACGGCGCGAGCTTCAGCCGCGCCCAGCTTATGGGCCATTGGAGCCTCCTGTACTTCGGCTACACCCACTGCCCGGACGCCTGCCCCACCACCCTCGCAGCCCTGGATAAGATGTCGAGGATGTTCGCCAAGCTGCCGGCGACCAAGCGCCCCCGTGTGTACTTCATCTCGGTGGACCCCAAGCGCGACAGCCCGCAGCTGCTCAAGAACTACGCCATGTACTTCAACCCGGACTTCACCGGCGCCACCGGCAGCCTGGCGAACCTGCGCGCCCTCACCACCCCTCTGGGGGTGGACTTCGCCTATGAGAAACCCGATTCGAAGGGCAACTACGGCGTCACCCACTCCGCCGCGGTGATCCTGGTGGACCCCCAGGCGCAAGAGACGGCGCTCTACACCCCACCCATGGACCCGAGACGCATGGCCATCGACTACGTGAACATCATCCGTTACTACGGAGAACAATGGTGACGCGCCACTTATTCCCCCTCATGGTGCTGTGCGTGTCCTTCCTGCCGGCAGCCATGGCCGCCGACGGCCCCACGGTGCGCGCGAGCCACGTGTGGATACGCGAAGCGGCTCCCGGCGTGGACGTGATGGCGGGCTACTTCGTGCTGGAGAACCTCACGGACCAGTCCCTGGCCCTCACCCAGGTCGGCAGCCCGGATTTCGGCGCGGTGATGATGCATCAGAGCGTGCTGAAGGACGGCCAGGAGAGCATGCTGGAAGTAGCACAGATCGTGATCCCGGCCCATGGCAGCATCGAGTTCAAGCCCGGTGGTTACCACCTGATGCTCATGCAGCCGAAGAAGAACCTCTACTCCGGCGACATGGTGACCCTCATGCTCACCTTCTCCGACAGATCGGGGCTCACCATCATGGCCAACGTGCGTCGCGACCCACCGGCGCACTGAGCGATCCATGTATAGCGCATCCTCCTCGGACTACATCAAGGCCTGGTTGCAATACCCGTTGCCGCAGCACGCCCTGTCGCGCATCACCCACTGGCTCACGCGCCGCGAATGGTCCGCTTTCAAGGACTGGTCCATCCGGGATTTCATCCACCGCTTCGGCGTCGATATGAGCGAGGCAGCCGAGCCCGACGTCCGCGCCTATCCCACCTTCAACGCCTTCTTCACCCGCAGCCTGCGCGCCGGCGCACGGCCCATGGCCATGGAAGCGGATGCCGTGGTCTCGCCGGTGGATGGCGCCGTGAGCCAGATGGGCGTGATCGAGGGCGGGCGGATCTTCCAGGCCAAGGGCCGTTGGTTCAGCACCCTGGAACTCCTGGGTGGCGATGAGGCCGCCGCCGCGGTGTTCAAGGACGGCGCCTACACCACGCTGTATCTCTCGCCCAAGGACTACCACCGTATCCACATGCCGGTGGCGGGACGCCTATATAAGATGCTGCAGGTGCCGGGACGCCTGTTCAGCGTCAATCCGCCCACCACCCGGGCGGTGCCCCGCCTGTTCGCCCGCAACGAGCGGGTGGCCTGCCTGTTCGATACGGATATCGGACCCATGGCGCTCGTGATGGTGGGCGCCATGAACGTGGCCAGCATCGAGACGGTGTGGGCCGGCGAGATCACCCCGCCCCAGCGGCGCTCGGTGCGTGCCTGGGATTACAAGGACGGTGAAGTGCAGCTGGACAAGGGCGCGGAAGCAGGACGCTTCAACATGGGCTCCACGGTGATCCTGCTGTTCGCGAAGGACCGCATACGCTGGGACGTAGCGTACGGGCCGAACAGCCCCGTCCGCATGGGCCGGAAGATCGCAGCTAGTCTATAAGGCCTGCAGGAACGCCTGCGCGAGAGCCTCCACTCCCTGCTTATCTTCCAGATCGAAGCGCGCAAGCTTGGGGCTGTCGATATCCAGCACGCCGAGCAGTTTCCCATCCTTGACGAGAGGCACCACCATCTCCGACAGGGAGTCCCCGTCGCAGAAGATGTGGCCGGGGAACTGGTTCACGTCCGGCACCAGCAGGGTCTCGCGCTTCTGGGCCGAGGTGCCGCAGACGCCCTTGCCGATGGCGATATGCACGCAGGCGGGCTTGCCCTGGAAGGGCCCCACCAGCAACTCACCGTCTTTCATGAAATAGAAGCCCACCCAGTTGAGGTCCGGCAGGCTGTGATAGAGCAGCGCGGAGAAGTTCGCGGCATTGGCCACGAGATCATGCTCATCATGCAACAGGCCCTTGGCCTGGGTGAGCAGCTCGGCATACAGTCCGGCCTTGCCTGAGGCCTCGATCTTCTTCATCTCGAACATCGCCGCTCCTTAGATCTCAAGCCCTATCGGAAGGGAATGCAGTCACATCACCTATAGATTGCGCCTTCGCCGCGATCATCACCAACCGGTCGAAACCCAGCGCCACGCCGGAACATTCCGGCAGTCCGTGCGCCAAGGCAGCCAGCAGGTGCTCATCCATGGGTATCTGCGCGAGACCACCGGCCTTTCTATAGGCGATGTCCGCTGTGAAACGGCGGCGTTGCTCCGCCGCATCAGCCAACTCGTGGAAACCGTTGGCGAGCTCCATGCCATCGAGGAATGCCTCGAAACGTTCCGCCACAGGCGGCTGCCCGGGCCGTATCCGGGACAGGGCCGCCTGGCTCGCCGGGTAATCGTATATAAAGGTAAGCCCCCCCAGGCCCAAGGCGGGGTACACCCGCTCCCCGGCCAGCAGATCCAGCCAGCCATCCTGGTCCAGCTCGCCTTCCGCGGGCAGGCGCCGGTCGGCCCCTTGCAGGGCGCCCATGCAGTCACGCTTGGACGCGGTGAAGGGATCGATGTGGGCGTGGCGCTGGAAAGCCTCGCGATAGCTCAGGTATTCCGGCGGCTGCCTGATCCCGGGGATGAGCGCCGTGATCAGCTCCGCGGTCTCGGCCATGAGCCGATGATGGTCGAAGCCCAAGCGATACCACTCGAGCATACTGAATTCCGGATTGTGCATGCGCCCCGCCTCGCCGCTGCGGAACACCTTGCAGAGCTGCCATATGTCGCCGCTGCCTGAGGCCAGGAGACGCTTCATGGGGAATTCAGGAGAAGTGTGCAGATAGAGCGGGCCGCCTCGCCCATCCTCCACCCGGAAGCTGTGGATATACCGGTCGGTGGTACCGGCCCGGGACAGGGCCGGCGTATCCACTTCCAGGACACCGCGGGCGGCGAAGAACTGCCGGAGCTTCACCAGCAGTTCTGCGCGCAGCTTGAGGTTCGCTAAGGGTGCTGTCGGTTGCCAATCAGTCATTTGAATACGCTACCAGCTTCCCAAGAACCACGCCGAGAGCGAGGGATTTTGGTCGAGGGCAAGGCGCGGTGCGTGCGAGGAGCGGAGTTTACACGACAGTAAATGAGCACCGGAGCACACGCCGCAATGCTGCCATTCGGCCAAAAGACCCGCTCGCAGGTTACTTGGCGCGGGCGACATACTCCGAGGAGCGTGTGTCCACCTTGATCAACTCGCCCTCGTTGATGAATAGCGGCACGCGCACCGTGGCGCCGGTCTCAAGCTTGGCGGGCTTGTTGCCGCCGGTGACGGTGTCGCCGCGCACACCGGGGTCGGTCTCGGTGACCTTGAGGATGGCAAAGATGGGCGCGGTCACCGCCAGGGGTTTGCCGTCCCACAGCATGATCTTGCACAGCTCCTCGCCCTTCAGCCAGTTCTTCGCGTCGCCCATGGCGATGCCATCGGCGGCCAGCTGCTCGAAGTTTTCCGGGTTCATGAAGTGCCAGAACTGGCCGTCGCTGTACAGGTACTGCACGTCCAGCTCGGCGATGTCGGCTGCTTCCACGGTCTCGCCGGACTTCATGTTGCGGTCCAGCACCTTGCCGGACTTGAGGTTGCGGATCTTCACCCGGTTGAACGCCTGGCCCTTGCCGGGCTTCACGAACTCGTTCTCCACGATGGTATAAGGGTCGCCGTCCATCATGATCTTGAGACCGGCCTTGAATTCACTGGTGCTGTAACTCATGGGATATCCCGCTGTCCGCAAGTGATAAAATACGGGGATTGGGCCCCGCAAAAGCGCGTAATCATACCCTACCGCCCGTCTCCGGGCAGCCTTTGAAGAAGCACATGAGCACCCGTTGGCAGACTGAAATGGCGGAAGCGGTACGCGACCCCGCAGAACTCTTGGGCCTGCTCGAGCTGGACAGCCGCTGGCTGGAACCCGCCCGGCGGGCGTCGGCCAGCTTCCCGCTCAGGGTGCCACGCGGCTTCCTGGCGAGGATGCGCAAGGGCGATCCCGATGACCCGCTGCTGCGCCAAGTGCTGCCCCTGGGGGAGGAACTCCTGGAGGCACCCGGCTTCAGCCGTGACCCGGTGGGCGACATGCCGAGCCTAGCCGCCCGGGGCCTGTTGCACAAATACCAGGGGCGGGTGCTGCTCATCGCCACCGGCGCCTGCGGCGTGCACTGCCGCTACTGCTTCCGGCGCCACTTCCCCTATTCCGACGAGACCGCACGTAACGACGACTGGCGCGAGGCGCTCGACTACCTGCGTTCGGATGCCAGCATCAACGAAGTGATCCTGAGCGGCGGCGATCCCCTCACCTTGAGCGACGAACGACTGGCGGCGTTCGCGGATGCCTTGGAAGGCATACCTCATATAAGGCGTCTCAGGTTGCACACCCGCCAGCCGGTGGTGCTGCCCTCCCGGGTGGACGAGGCCCTCGTCGCCTGGCTAGCCGCCTGCAAGCTGCAGAAGGTCGTGGTGCTGCACATGAACCACGGCCGGGAGATGGATGGCGCGCTGCGGAATGCCTGCGCCCGCTTGCGCGGCACCGGGGCTCTCTTGCTCAACCAGTCAGTGCTGCTCAAGGGGGTAAACGACTCGGCCGCAGCCCTGGCGGATCTGTCCGAAGCGCTCTTCTCAGCCTCGGTGCTGCCCTACTACCTCAACCTGCTGGACCCGGTGGCGGGCGCCGCGCATTTCGACGTATCCGAAGCCAGAGCCGTCGCGCTCATGGCTGAGCTGCGTGCCCGGCTCCCGGGCTATCTGGTGCCCAAATTGGTGCGGGAAGTGCCCGGTGCACCGTCGAAGATGCCGATACCGGGTGACGCGGGGCCTGTTACAAGCGGCGACTGAAGGCCGAAATCACTGGAAAAACCTCCGGGGATGGGATAAAAGTACCCGTTCAGAACAAGAACTTAGCCGACCAGTTTGAGGAGATGTCTTGTCGCCACGTAGCGCCCTTCCGGTCCTGGTCGTTGCACCCTCCCAGAACGACGCCGAGATGCTGAACAGCACGCTGCGTAACGCGGGCCATGCCGTGCGCCCGATCTTTGCGGGGAGCATGGACGACGCTGAGAAGAGCCTCCGCCAGCAGAAACCGGACCTGATCCTGTGTTCCACCAGCATGCCCACGGCACCGTTCAAGGACATCGTGCGCTTGAGGGACATGACCCTGCCCAACGTGCCGATCATCGCCATCGGCAAGAGTCTCTCCCCCGCCATCGTCGCCGAGATCATCAACACTGGCGCCCGTGATCTGGTCTCCATGGATCAGGTGGAGCACTTGCAGGCCGTGGTGTCGCGGGAACTGGAAGTCCTGCACTTGGCCCGTGACTTCGAGCAGACCAGCATCAAGCTGCACGAGTACGAGCAGCGCATCAACCTGGTGGTGAAGGAATCCAAGGACGCCATCAGTTACGTGCACGACGGCATCATCCTCTCGGCCAACCCCGCCTTCCTCGATCTCTTCGGCTACAAGGAGAGCTCCGACGTCGAAGGCACCCCGGTGCTGGAACTGTTCGAGGGCGAATCACAGCCCCCCCTCAAGGAAGCGCTCAAGAACGCCGGCAAGGGCCAGGAGCTGGAACCGCTGAAGGTGAAGGGCAAACACACTGGTGGTAAAGCGCTCAACACGATGCTCGAATTCGCCAAGGTGGAGATAGACGGTGAATCGGCCATCGCCATCTCCATCCGCGACAACCAGAACGCGAAACAGGCCCAAGCCCAGAAGCAGCAGGCCCAAGAGCTGGCGCTCAAGGTGCACGCCAAGGCCCAGGTGCAGGCAGGCAGTCTCAACCAGCAGCTCGAAGCCCAGGTCCAGCAGATAGAGCAGCTCAACCAGCAGCTCGAAGCCCAGGCCCACCAGATAGACCAGCTCAACCAGAAGCTCGCTGCCAGCGTGCAACAGCTCACCACTTACCGGAACCTGGACCTGTTCACCGGCCTCATGAACCGCACCTTCTTCCTGGAGGCTCTGACTGCGGCCATGCAGCATCTCCCCAAAGAGGGCGTGCTGGGCCTCGTCATCATCAAGCCCGACAAGTTCACGGCGGTCGCCGAGAAAGTCGGCGTGCTGGCCAGCGACATCATCATCAAGGCCCTGGCAGACCTCATCCGCAGTCTGGGTGCGAAGGAAGATCGCATCGCCCGCTTCGGCGGCACGGTGTTCATGGCCCTGGTGGTGCGCCCCAAGATGAAGGACGTGGCCGAATGGGCCGATCATCTGCGCACCACCGCTTCGAGCCGCATCTTCCAGGCCGGCGGCAAATCCACCAATATGACCGTGAGCCTCTCTTACGTGGCCGTGGATTCCGGCCGCAACAACGTGGAGAAACTCCTGGAGGACGCTGAAGAGGCGCACCGTACCGCCCTGCAGCAGGGCGGCAACAAGGTGATCGGCTGGACGCCCCCCACTGTAGACGCGGAAGGCCGCGTGACCGACACCGAATGGCAGCGGCGCCTGACCGAGGCTCTCAAGAACAACAAGTTCATCCTCGCCTTCCAGCCGGTGGCAAGCCTGACCGGCGAACCCACGGACCTGCACGACGTGCTGGTGCGCATGCGCGGCGACAAGGACGAGGAGATAGCGCCCAACGAATTCCTGCCGGCCGCCGAGCGCATCAACATGATGACCGCCATCGACCGCTGGATCCTGGAAGGTTCCATGAGCGTGATACAGGAGCGTGTGAAGCAGGGGCGCAACAGCAGCCTGTTCGTACGGCTCTCCGATCAGTCACTCACGGACAGGGGCCTCTTGCCCTGGATCGAGAAGCTGCTGGCCAATGCCAAAGTCAACCCATCCAACGTGGTGTTCGAGATACCGGAGAAATCTGCTGAGAAGTACCTGACCGATACCCGCAGCTTCGCCGAGAGTGTGCGCAAGATGAAGTGCCGCTTCGCCTTAGAGCACTTCGGCATCGGCCACGACCCCATGCACACCCTGGAACTCATCAATGACGTGGACTTCCTCAAGATAGACGGCTCCATCAGCGCGGTGCTGGCCACCGATCCGAAGAAGCACGAGATGGTGAAGGCGATAGTGAGCAAGGCGCAGGAAAAAGGCATCAAGACCGTGGCGGAACGGGTAGAGAAACCCGAAACCATGGCAGTGCTCTATACCCTGGGTATCGAGTTCATCCAGGGTAATATCGTGCAGGAAGCCGAGGTCGTCATGTCCGACGTTCGAGCCCCCCGGTAATGGGACTGCATATAACCCGCTGATACGACGTTGCAGCTTCCCTCGGCTTGCTCATTTACCTAAGAGTAAACTACGCCGCCTCGGTCAGCTGCGCCCTGTCTCAGCGGCTTATCGGCAGTCCTTTGAAATCGCCAAGGGTCACAGACTCCCTTACTTAGCGACCCTACCCGGCCATTTGGATTCTGGATAGATCGCATCCACAGTCCTGTAGCCGCGCGGCAGCTTGAGACCCTTGCGGCCTCGGTCTCCCAGATAATCCTTGAGTTCTTTTGCGCTCAGGGTCATATGCCGTTGCCCTGAGACGATCACCAGGCCTTCGTTCACCGCCACACTGGTCACCGCCGCCATGAACTGCTCGCGGGTGGCGTGCTTCTTGGTGGAGATGCCCATGATCTTGTTGCCCTTGCCCCGGGCCAGCTCCGGCAGGTTCTTCACGGCGAAGGCCAGGATATGGCCCTCGTTGCTGATGGCCACCAAGAGGTCCGTCTTCAGATCTTTCACCGGTGCGGGGATGCACACCTTCGCACCCGGTTTCACCTTGAGCACCACCTTGCCGGAGCGGTTGCGGGTGATGAGTTCCGCGAGCTTCACCACGAAGCCGTAACCGGAATCGCTGGCCACCAGCCACAGGTCCGCAGGCTCACCGATGAGCGCACCGGCGAACGTGGCCCCGTCCGGCGGCGCGACGCGGCCCGTGAGAGGCTCGCCCTGGCTGCGGGCCGAGGGCAGCGTGTGGGCCGGTAAGGTATAGACACGGCCGGTGGAATCCAGGAACACCGCCGATTGGTTGCTCTTGCCGTAAGCAGCCGAGAGGAAGGCATCGCCGGATTTATAACTGAGGGTGGTGGGGTCTATCTCATGGCCCTTGGCAGCCCGCACCCAGCCAGACTTGGAGAGCACCACCGTCGTCGGTTCCGTGGGCAGGAGCTGGGTCTCGTCTATGGCCTGGGCCGCAGCGGCCTTCTCGACGAGCTGCGAACGGCGCTTATCGCCGTAGGTCTCGGCGTCCGCTGCGAGTTCGGTGCGGATGAGCTTCTTGAGCTTGGCCTTGGAGCCTAAGGTATCTTCCAGTGCCTTGCGCTCTGCCGCCAGCTCCTTCTGCTCGCCCTTGATCTTCATCTCTTCCAGCTTGGCGAGATGGCGCAGCTTCAGTTCGAGTATCGCTTCTGCCTGGATGTCCGAGAGCTTGAAACGTTTCATGAGCACGGGCTTCGGCTCATCGTGCTTGCGGATGATGGCGATGACTTCGTCGATATTGAGGAAGGCGGTGAGCATGGCCGCCAGGATGTGCAGGCGCTTCTCCACCTTGTCCAGGCGGAACTCGAGACGGCGTGTGACCGTCTTCAGGCGGAACTGCAACCACTCTTCCAGCATCTCCCTCAGGTTCTTCACCGAAGGCCGGCCGTCCAGGCCGATGACGTTGAAGTTCACCCGGTAGCTGCGCTCGAGATCCGTGGTGGCGAAGAGATGCCCCATGAGTTCATCGGAATCCACCCGGTTGGAACGGGGCACGATCACGAGACGCGTGGGGTTCTCGTGGTCGGACTCGTCCCTGATGTCCTCCACCATGGGCAGCTTCTTGGTGTTGATCAGCTGGCCGATGTGCTCCAGTATCTTGGAGCCGGACACCTGGTAAGGCAGGGCGGTGATGATGATCTCGCCCGTGCCCTTATCCCGGCTCCACTTGGCCCGGGCCCGGATGCTACCCAAGCCAGTCTCGTACATCTGCCGGATCTCCGCTTTCGGCGTGATGATGTCCGCTTCCGTTGGGAAGTCCGGGCCCTTCACGTGCTCGCAGAGATCCTTGACCGTGGCCTTGGGCTCATCCAGCAGGCGGATACAGGCGGTCGCTACTTCTTTCAGGTTGTGGGGCAGGATGTCGGTCGCCATGCCGACTGCGATGCCGGTGGTGCCGTTGAGCAGCAGGTTCGGCAGCCGTGCGGGCAGCAGCATCGGCTCTTCCAGAGTGCCGTCGAAGTTCGGCTGCCAATCCACGGTGCCCTGGCCCAATTCGGACAGGAGCACTTCCGCATACTTGGAGAGCTTGGCCTCGGTGTAACGCATGGCGGCGAAGGATTTGGGATCGTCCTGGGAACCCCAGTTACCCTGTCCCTCGATGAGGCGATAACGATAAGAGAAAGGCTGGGCCATGAGCACCATGGCCTCGTAACAGGCGGAGTCGCCGTGGGGGTGGTACTTGCCCAATACATCGCCCACGGTGCGGGCGGATTTCTTGGGCTTGGACTGGTAATCGAGAGACAGCTCGGACATGGCATAGACGATGCGTCGCTGCACAGGCTTGAGTCCGTCGCCTATATGGGGCAAGGCCCGGTCCAGGATGACGTACATGGAATAATCCAGGTACGCCTTCTCGGTGAATACTTTCAAAGGCTGTTGTTCGGTGCCTTTGACGGTATAAGTCTGTTCAGCCATATATTCTTCTCTTGAAGTCTTAAGGTCTTGGGATTTTCGAAATCATCTCAAAACGTCGCGAGCGAAGGCAGGGCTAGGCGCGCGAGGCGAGCACCCGGAGCGTGCTCTTATGCACGTGAGGACGGCGAGCCGGAGCGCAACAACGCCATGCCGAGCGCAGCAGTTTTGAGATGATTTCGCACTAGATCTCTGCAAGGTTGCCTTTCTTCTCTAACCATTCTTTTCTATCACCCGCCCGCTTCTTGGCCAGCAACATGTCCATGAGCTTGTCGGTGTTGTCTTTGGCTTCCAGGGTCAGCTGCACCAGGCGCCGGGTGTCCGGATCGATGGTGGTCTCCCGGAGCTGCTGGGGATTCATCTCGCCCAGGCCCTTGAAGCGGGTCACCGTAGGCTTGCCCTTGAGCCTCTCGGCAACGATGCGATCCAGCACGCCCTTCTTCTCGTCCTCGTCCAGGGCGTAGAAGACCTGCTTGCCGATGTCGATGCGGAACAGCGGCGGCATGGCCACGAACACATGGCCCGCGGTCACCAGCGGCCGGAAATGCCGCACGAACAGCGCGCAGAGCAGCGTCGCGATGTGCTTGCCGTCGGAATCCGCGTCCGCCAGGATGCAGATCTTGTGATAGCGCAGGCCGTCGAGTTTCGATGAGCCTGGCTCGACGCCCAAGGCGATGCTGATGTTGTGCACTTCCTCGGAAGCCAGTATCTCGCCTGCATCTACTTCCCAGGTGTTCAATATCTTGCCGCGTAGCGGCAGGATGGCCTGGAACTCCCGGTCTCGGGCCTGCTTGGCGGAGCCACCGGCGGAATCGCCTTCCACCAGGAAGAGCTCGGAACGCTCCGGTTCACCGCTGGTGCAGTCCGCGAGCTTACCGGGCAAGGCCGGACCGGCGGTGACCTTCTTGCGCACCACCTGCTTGCTGACCTTGAGGCGCTGCTGGGCGCTCTCGATGGCGAGCTGGGCGATCTGCTCACCCGCTTCCGTGTGCTGGTTGAGCCAGAGCGCCAGGGAGTCTTTCACCACGCCGCCCACGAAGGTGGCGGACTCGCGGGATGAGAGGCGCTCCTTGGTCTGGCCCGAGAACTGCGGGTCGCCCATCTTGACCGACAGGACGTAAGCCGCCTTGTCGCAGATGTCTTCCGGCGCCAACTTCACACCCCGGGGCACCAGGTTCCTGAACTCGCAGAACTCCCGCACCGCGTCGGTGATGCCGGTGCGCAGACCGTTCACATGGGTGCCGCCCTGGACCGTGGGGATCAGGTTCACGTAGCTCTCGGCGAACACCTCGCCGCCTTCCGGCAGCCATAGCACCGCCCAGTCCACCGCTTCCTTCTCGCCTTTCATGCTGCCGGTGAAGGGCTCGTCCGGCAGGAAGTCTGCTCCTTCCAGTGATTCGATCAGATAATCCTTGAGGCCGCCGACGTAATGCCACTCCTCCTTCTCCAGGGTCTGTTCGTTGATGAACTTGACCGTGAGCCCCGGACAGAGCACCGCCTTGGCGCGCATCACGTGCTTCAACTTGGGGATGGAGAACTTCGGGCTGTCGAAATACTTGGGGTCCGGCCAGAAGCGCAGCAGGGTGCCGGTGTTGGCCTTGCCCACGTCGCCCTGCTCTTCCAGCTTGGTGACCCGTTTACCGTCCTTGAAACCCATGTGGTAGCGGGTGCCGTTGCGCTTGACCCACACCTCCAGCTTGCTGGAGAGCGCGTTCACCACCGAGACGCCCACGCCGTGCAGGCCGCCGGAGAACTGGTAGTTCTTGTCGGAGAACTTGCCGCCCGCGTGCAGCCGCGTGAGGATCAGCTCCACGCCGGTGATCTTCTCCTTGGGGTGCACGTCCACCGGCATGCCGCGGCCGTCGTCCTGCACCGACAGGGAACCGTCCTTATGGACGATGACCTCGATCTTCTTGGCGTGGCCGACGATGGCCTCGTCCACGCTGTTGTCGATGACTTCCTGGGCGAGGTGGTTGGGACGGGAGGTGTCGGTATACATGCCCGGGCGCTTGCGCACCGGGTCGAGGCCCGAGAGGACCTCGATGTCTGCGGCATCGTATTTGGAAGCCATGCGATTCGGGAAGTCCCTGAAAGGTTATTTCAGCGATTCTAACCCGAACCTAGAGATTAAGGCAGGGAGGATTTAATCCAAATCGGCGAGGAGCGCCTTGCGAAGAACATCGGGTACCGGCTTCACTTCGTGCTTGTAATTAGCGTGGTCTGCGCCTGCATCGAGAGCAGCACCCTGTTTCAGGGATTTGACCATCTCGGCCGTCAGCTCGAAGCGCAGGAAGTGCACCGCCGAGGTCTTCTCCTCGGTCTCCCGCTCCATGTCCTCGTCGGCGATGGGGCTGATGCGCCCGTGGCCGGCCACCTGCATCCATACCTGGCGCTCGACGCCGATGAGGCGCGTCAAGGCCTGGCGACGCTCCGCCTCGTCGGCGAACTCCACCAGCAGGGTGGCCTTCCAGTTGCGGCCGTCCGGGATCAAGGGGTTATAGGCGTCCAGTTCCTCCTGGATGCCGTGGCTCTCGAAGATGCGCTCGGCCCGCAGCATCTCCTGCACCTGGTACTGCATGGTCAAGCGGTCCTCGAACAACAGCGTCAGGTTGGGGCCGATGTGTAGGGTGCGGGCGCGCTTGTGGGTGATGATCTCTTCCCGGAACGCAGGACGCTTCTGGGCGTACTCTTCCAGGCCCCACAGGTCTTTTCTTTCCAGTTTGTGCATAGTCTCGATCTGCATGCTTAGTCGGTACGGTCCTTGATGGGACCTTCCTTAAATAGATATTCGCGCAGCTCATGGTCGAAGCGCTTGTTCTTGCGGCGTATCCATTCCAGCACCATGGACGCGTGCTCGATCTCCTCATCCCGGTTATGGGCGAGGATGGAGGCTAGCTCCTTGTCCTTGCAGGCGGCGACCCGCTGGTTGTACCAGTCCACCGCCTCCAGTTCTTCCATCAGCGATACCACCGCCCGATGGAAGTCCCGTACTTCGTCGCTCATCTCGTCGATGGGCTCGTGGTAACCCTCGCTGGACATGGTCATCTCCCGTTTGTCGGTACTGGCTCTAGTCTACAGCCCGTACGCTTTCCTTAGTAATTCCATCGGCAGCTCAGGCTCTTTAGTACGGTCTTTCAGACCGTTCTGGATCTGCTCCGCCGCCATGGGGCAATCGCTTATGTAGTGATCGCAGCCGGAGCCTTCCACCTTGTTCATGACCGGCCGGCCGATCTTCATGGAGATGTCATGGAACTCGCTCTTCACGGCGTAAGTGCCGTTGTGGCCAGAACAACGCTCGATAGCTTCCACCCTAGTGTCCGGCACCAGTTCCAGCATCTCCTTGGTCTTGAGACCCACGTTCTGCACCCGCTGGTGGCAGGGCACGTGGTAGGAGATCTTGCCGAGGGTCTCCTTGAAATCCGTCTTCAGCTTGCCGGCCTTGTGGCGCAGCATCAGGTATTCGAAGGGATCGTAGATGGCGTCGCGCACCTTCAGCACGTCCGCGTCATCTGGGAACATGAGGGGCAGTTCCTGCTTGTACATGAGCACGCAGGAAGGGATGGGCGCCACGATGTCCCAGCCCTCATCCACGAGCGCGGCCAGCATGGGGATGTTCTCTTCCTTGTTCTTGCGGATGGAGTCGAGATCGCCCAGCTCCAGCTTCGGCATGCCGCAGCATTTCTCCTGGGGAGTGAGCCGCACCGGCACGCCGTTGTGCTCGAACACCTTGACGAGATCCACCGCCATCTCCGGCTGGTTGTGGTTGCCGTAGCAAGTGACATAGAGCGCCACTCGGCCTTTCGTGCCATCCACGGGCTCAGCCTGGGTAGCAAGCGGTTCATGGCCCTTCAGGCGCTTGCGCGCCGTGTCGCTGTGGAACTCCGGCACCACCGCGTCCGGGTGTATGCCCAGTGTCTTATCCAGGATCTTGCGGGCCACGCCGTTCTTGTTCACGGCGTTCACCGCCTGCACCACGATGGGGATGCCGACGAAAGTCCCAAGCTGCTGCGGAGACGAGAGCAACTTGTCCCGGAAGCTCGCGCCTTCCTTCTTGAACTTCACCGCTTTGGCCCGGAGCATCAGGTGCGGGAAATCCAGGTTCCAGGGATGGGGCGGCACGTACGGACACTTGGTCATGTAGCACATGTCGCAGAGATAGCAGTGGTCCACCACGTCCCAGTAGACCTTCTTGTCCACACCGTCCAACTCGAGCGTCGGGGAGTTGTCGATGGCATCGAACAAGGTCGGGAAGGAGTTGCAGAGACTGAAGCAGCGGCGGCAGCCGTGGCAGATGTCGAACACCCGGTCGAGTTCCTTGGTGAGCAGTTCCTCGTCCCAGAAATTGGGGTTCTGCCAATCGATGGGATGGCGGGTGGGAGCCTCGAGGCCGCCTTCACGCCGCTCTGTTCCGCCCTTGGACATGGCTATGTCTTCCCTCTTGATCCCGATATCGGCCCGGCAAACGGGGGCGCTACACGCGCACGCTCCGCTCCGCGTCGCTATGTTTCAGATCCTGAAAAATCCATCCCTGGATTTTCAGACTCGGCGAGTCCGGTACACGCCCGGACTCGCCTCCGCCGAATCAAGCACTTAAGTGCTTGATTCGCGCACGGTGCCTCCTTGCACCGTGTCATCGTCCCCCTGCGGAGTTACTTGCCCAGGGTATCCAGGGCTTTCTGGAAGCGGTTGGCGTGGGAACGCTCCGCCTTCGCCAGAGTCTCGAACCAGTCCGCGATCTCGCCGAAACCTTCCTCGCGGGCGGCTTTGGCCATGCCCGGGTACATATCGGTGTACTCGTGGGTCTCGCCGGCGATGGCGGCTTTCAGGTTCTTGTCGGTGGGGCCGATGGGTAGCCCGGTGGCGGGGTCACCCACCTGCTCCAGGTACTCCAGATGGCCATGGGCATGGCCCGTCTCACCTTCCGCGGTGGAGCGGAACACGGCGGACACGTCGTTATAGCCTTCCACGTCCGCCTTGTTGGCGAAATACAGGTAACGGCGATTCGCCTGGGATTCGCCGGCGAAGGCGGCCTTGAGGTTCCCCTCGGTCTTGCTGTCTTTCAACTTGCTCATGATTCCCTCCGCTATGGCTCTTTGCAGGGTCCGCCCCGGCAGGCCGAGGACGGAGTTTAGACTGAGTCTAAACTCTAATCCCCCGCCGGACCCATGTCAACGGCGGGTTTGACCCCGCCCCCGGACCGCGGGTATCGTGCGTCCGCCTTTGAGGGAAGCTCCGGCTGGGCCGGAGCTTCTGCGGCGTAGGATGCGCCGCACGGGAATCAAGCACCCCGTGCTTGATTCACCGGAGGCGAGTCCGGGCCTGTACCGGACTCGCCGAGTCTGAAAATTCCAGGGATGGAATTTTCAGAAATACAGCTTGATGAGGTTCCCTTGTGGCCAAAGCCCAAAAACCCGAATCCGGCGCCGCCCCCGACTTCGAGAAAGCCCTCGCGGAGCTGGAGAACATCGTCTCCACCCTCGAGAAAGGCGACCTCAGCCTGGAAGCGGCCCTCAAGCACTTCGAGCGGGGCATCAGCCTCACCCGCCAGTGCCAGTCCGCCCTCAAGGAAGCCGAACTCAAGGTAGAGAAACTCGTCGAGAAGAACGGCCGCCAGGAACTGGAACCGTTCGAGCCCGAAGAGGGCGAATGAGTCCTGGATTTAAAGATCGGGTGCCGGACTACTGCGCCCGTATAGAAAAGGTTCTGGATCGCTGGCTGCCGCCGGCAGAGAAGCGTCCCGAACGCCTGCACAGCGCCATGCGTTACGCGGTGCTGGGCGGCGGCAAGCGCATGCGCCCCCTGCTCATCTACGCCACCGGCGAGACCCTGGGTGTAGCGGCCGAGAAGCTGGACGGCCCGGCGGCGGCTGTCGAGATCATCCACGCCTACTCCCTCATCCACGACGATCTGCCGGCCATGGACGACGACGCGCTGCGTCGCGGCCGGCCCACCTGCCACATCGCCTACGACGAAGCCACGGCCATCCTCGCGGGCGATGCGCTGCAAGTGCTGGCCTTCCACATCCTGGCCGAAGACAAGTCCATGACCGCGCACCCGGCCGCGCGCATCGAGATGTTGCGCACCGTGGCCGTAGCCAGCGGTTCCGCGGGCATGGCCGGCGGACAGGCCATGGATCTCGCCGCCGAGGGCAAGAGTCTCGATCTCGCCGAACTCGAACTCATGCACATCTACAAGACCGGTGCGCTCATCCGCTCGAGCGTGCTGCTCGCCGCCCAGAGCATGGCGGGGCTCGCTGCGGAGAAACTCACCGCCCTCGATCGCTACGCGAAATGCGTAGGCCTCGCGTTCCAGATCCAGGATGACATCCTGGATGTGGAAGGCGAGACCGAGAAACTCGGCAAACAGGCGGGTGCGGATTCCGCCCGCAACAAACCTACTTACCCCAGCATCCTCGGCCTGGAGAAATCCAGGGCACGGGCCCTGGAACTCAAGGACGATGCCCTGAGCGCCCTCGCGCCCTTCGGCGCAGCGGCAGAGCCCCTGATCTGGTTAGCCGAGTACATCGTCCAACGGGAAAGCTGATCCCTCGCGCATTTCCGGTCTTTACACCGTTTTTATACCCGCAAGCCTAAAGTCCGCAGCCTCGGTCCATACCGGAGGCGCCTGTGCACACTCTCTCTATCCTGCTTGGGGTCACGCTCTTCTCAGCTCAGCCCGCCCTGGCGGCTACACCGGCGCCTGACGCCGCCGGCGGAACCTCAACCGCTCCAGTTGCAGTCACGACCGCGACAGCATCGAAGGCAGCTGCAAAAGCGGCATCTGGAGCAATCGTAGGCATCGTCAAGGATTCGACCAAGTCACCCATCGCAGGGGCGACGGTGACTGCCATAAGAAAAGATGGCAGCGGCGTTCGCGCTACCGTGTCGGACAGCAACGGCATATATTCATTCGCGGACCTCCCATCCGGCTCCTGGTCCCTCACTTTCCAGGCCGACGGCCATCCCGAAGCGATGGCACCCGCGTTTGCGGTCACCGCAGATCAGGCGACTCGAGTTGACATCGTGATGACCGGCTCAGGCATTGGCTCTGCGGCCGCTCCCGCCACCGCTCAGGCAGCGACAGTGCCCGAAGCACTCCAGGCCCCCGATCCCGGGCCTGCGGTCGATACCCTAACTCCGCTTGCCAACATCGGCTATATAGGCTGGATGAACGGCAATACGCGCGAGAAGTCGCCGATCTTCGATACGAAGTTCTTCACGCCGGAGATCCGCTTCGACATGAACTATCTGCAATCCACCAACCACCCGAATGATCACACCATCGTGGGCTCCACCGAGGAGTTTCGCTCCGGGGAATTCCAGATCGAGCAAGTGAGCTTCGGCGGAGATTTCCATTGGAACAATGTCAGAGCACGCTTCCTGACGATGGCGGGAGAATTCGCGACCACCACCCCACGCAATGATGCCAGTTCGGGCGTCGGTCAATGGGATCTGCAAGACGCTTATAGGTACTTCTCGGAGGCCAACGCGGGTTATCACTTCGATGTCGATCACGGGCTCAATGTCGACATGGGGATCTTCGTCTCCTACATCGGATTGTTCAGCTACTACAATTTCGATAACTGGACCTACCAACCCTCGTTCGTGTCGTCCAACACTCCCTGGTTCTTCAACGGATTACGCATCCAGTGGTGGCCGACCCAGAATCTCAAGATCGAGCCGTGGATCATCAATGGCTGGCAATCCTACGGTAAGTACAACAGCCATCCCGGTCTCGGCGGTCAGATCCTCTGGATCCCGAACGAGAACCTCAAGTTGGTATTCAACACCTACTTCTACGGCCAGGACAATCAGCCCACTACTGCACCGTCAGCCGGAAACGGCAGCGTCAACCCTCGCTGTCCCGGCATCACCGCCAGCCCGAACTGTGGCGGCCCGGGCGCCCAGTCCTTGCCCTTCAACGGGCCGTCGATCAACTACGGCACAGTACAGCGTTTCCACGAGGATGACAGCGTGCTCGTGAAGTACTACGACGACCAGGGGAACGGCAAGGGTCTCTCCAAGATGGCGTTCAGCCTGACGGTGGACTTCGGCTGCGAATACGGCGGCGGCGTGCACTGCACGAGCGGCACGAACAAGGCGAACTTCTACGGCATCATGGGCTACAACCGCTTCTGGTTCGATGATGATCTTTACGCCATCACCATCGGCGGCGGCACCATGAGCAATGACGGCCGCTATCTGACGCTGGTGCCGCCGATCAACGGAGCGAGCGCCTCGACCGGTACGCCTTACTTCACCGAGAATCCCGGACAGACCATCCACCAATCGGATGTACAGTTTAATTTCCAGTACATGCCGGATGATTGGATCACCTGGTGGACGGAGGCGACCTACCGGTATTCCAATGTGCCCTACTGGTCCGGCTCTGGCGGCGTCACGCCCCCCAACGGCGACACCGGCACCTTCAGCGATAACGGCATCCCGACCTCCCCGGTCTGCAACAACGGCGCCAGCGCTGGATCCGTCGGTGACAGTTGTGCCGCAGAAGGCGGCATCTGGTACCCGGATCTACGCAAGCGGGAAATAGTCTGGGGCTTTGGCTTGATGGTGAAGTTCTAAGGAAGGAGCCCCAGCACGTGCGCTGGACACGATCCTGCATTGTTGATGCAACCCATCAGCGGCCTGTCCGTGGCAGGATAGTGGCTATGCACATCGCCCCGGACAGCCCACGTCCCGACCCGGACAACCTGCTGGCGAAGATCGAGCGCCAGGCACGCAAGACCGAGAGCGGCCGACGCAACTGGCTCGGCATGGGCGGCGAAGAGACGGAGTTCTCCAACCGCAAGCGCCGCCACTACGGCTACCTCATGAGCCTCTTCACGGTGTTCGCCTGCACCCTCCTCGCCTGGGGCATGTCGCGTTACTTCGAGCTCGCCAACATCGTCATGGTGTACCTGCTCGGCGTGGTGCTGGTGGCGGTGCGCTACGGCAGCGGCCCCTCGGTGCTGGCGGCGGTGCTCGGTGTCGCCGCCTTCGACTTTTTCTTCGTGCCGCCCTACTTCAATTTCGCCGTATCCGATACCCAATATGTGGTGACCTTCGGGGTCATGCTGGTAGTGGGTCTCGTCATCAGCAAGCTGGCTGCTGGCATGCGCTTGCAGGCGCGGGTGGCTTCTCATCGGGAGCGCCGCACCGCAGCGCTCTACGCCATGAGCCGCGAACTCACCGCCATCGGCGGCCAGGACAACCTCATCGCCATCGCCGTGCGCCACGTAGCGGAAGTCTTTGAAGCCCAGGCTGCCGTGCTCCTGCCGGATGCAGGGGGCAAGGTGAACACCCAGCAGGACGGCGCGGGCGCCCTGCCCAACGCCGACTTGGGCGCGGCCCAATGGGTGTATGACCACGGCCAGGCCGCCGGGCGCGACGCGGGGGCACTCTACCTCCCCTTGCGCACCTCCACCGAAGTGCTGGGCGTGCTCGCCGTCACACCACGTGAGCTGCGCCAGGTGATGTTGCCGGAACAGCGCCGCCTCTTGGAGACCTTCGCGAGCCAGATATCCATGGCGCTCGAGCGGGTGCGCCTCGGACGCATGGCCCGCGAAGCCCAGGTGCGCGTGGAGACCGAGCGGCTGCGCAACTCGCTCCTGAGCGCCATCTCCCACGACCTGCGGACGCCATTGGCCGCCATCGTGGGTGCCTCGAGCAGCCTCTTGGAAGAAGACGCCAAGCTCACACCCGAAGCGCGGCACAACTTGAGCCGCGACATCCTGGAAGCCTCCCAGCGCATGAGCGAACTCGTCAACAACGTGCTGGAGATGGCGCGGCTGCAATCCGGCACCATCCAGCTGAAGCTCGAGTGGTACCCGCTGGAGGAAGTGGTGGGCAGCGTGCTCACGCGCCTCAAGGAACGCATCAAGGAACATCCGGTGTCGGTGGAGTTGCCGGCTGAAGCGCTCTGGCTCTCCATGGATGGTAGTCTCGTCGAGCAGGTGCTGGTGAACCTCGTGGAGAACGCGGTCAAGTACACGCCCAGCGGCACACCCATGACCATCGGCGCAGAACCGGACGGTGACGGCGTGATAGTGGAAGTGGCGGACCAGGGACCGGGATTGCCCAGCGGCAGCGAGCAGCGGGTGTTCGAGAAGTTCTATCGCGCCCGGGAGGAAGGCTCCCAGGGCGGCGTGGGTCTGGGCCTCGCCATCTGCCAGGCCATCGTGGAAGCCCACGGTGGGAGGATCTGGGCGGAGAACCGCGCCGGCGGCGGTGCCAGTTTCAAGTTCAGGCTCCCGTCAGGCGGCACGCCACCGGAGATCGCCCGTGAACGCCCGTGAGGATGCCCGCGTGAAGGTGCTGATCGTCGAAGACGACACCCAGATACGCCGCTTCGTCAGCACGGCCCTGGAATCGGAAGGCATGGAGGTGCACGAAGCCTCCACCGGCAGTCAGGGACTCACGGATGCCGGAAGGCTCAAACCCGATCTCCTGATACTGGATCTCGGCCTGCCGGACATGGACGGTGTCGATGTGGTGAAGCGCCTGCGGGAGAAGAGCCCGGTACCCATCATCGTGCTCTCGGCCCGCAGCCTCGAGACCGCCAAGATCGCGACCCTGGACGCCGGCGCCGACGATTACCTGACCAAACCCTTTAGCGTGGGCGAACTCCTGGCCCGGGTGCGGGCCGCCGTGCGCCGCGCCCACGGACTCTCCGGCGGGGAGCGGCGGGAATTCAGCCTGGGCGAACTCAAGGTTGACCTGGTGAAACGTCGCGTGACCAACGCCGACAAAGAAGTGCACCTCACCCCCATCGAGTATCGCCTGCTGGAAGCCCTCGTCCGGAATGCAGGCAAGGTGATGACCCACCAGCAGCTCCTGCGGGAAGTGTGGGGACCAGAGCACGCCGAGGATAACCACTACATCCGCATCTATATGGCTCAGTTGCGTCATAAGCTGGAGGAAGACCCGGCCCGGCCCCGCTTCCTGCTGACGGAGACCGGCGTCGGCTACCGCCTGGCGGACCCGGACTAAGGCTGCCCTTCGGGCTCGGTTGAACCCTTGAGGCAAAAGCCCGGATAATAGGCATCCCATGACCACTGCCACAGAATTCCCCCTGCTCTCGGGCATCGACTCGCCCGCAGATCTGAGGGCTCTGCCCGAAACCGACCTGAAGCAGGTGGCGGATGAGCTGCGGGCCTATCTCATCAAGACTGTGAGCGGCGTAGGCGGCCATTTCGCCGCGGGCCTGGGCGTGGTCGAGTTGACCCTGGCCCTGCATTACGTGTTCGACACGCCCAACGACCGCCTGGTCTGGGACGTAGGCCACCAGGCTTATCCTCACAAGGTGCTCACCGGCCGCCGGGATCAGCTCGGTACCATCCGCAAACGCGACGGACTCGCTCCCTTCCCGCGCCGCGCCGAGAGCGAATACGACACCTTCGGCGTCGGCCACTCCAGCACCAGCATCAGCGCCGCCTTAGGCATGGCACTCGCCGCCCAGCAGAAGGGCGAAGACGACCGCCATGTGGTCGCCCTCATCGGCGACGGCGCCATGACCGCCGGCATGGCCTTCGAGGCCTTGAACCACGCCGGCAGCCTCAACGCCAACCTCCTGGTGGTGTTGAACGACAACGACATGTCCATCTCCGGCAACGTCGGAGCGCTGTCCAACTATTTCGCCAAGGTGCTCTCGGGCCAGGTGTACGCGCATCTGCGCGAGGGCGGCAAGAAGGCGCTCTCCATCATGCCGCCCGTGAAGGAATGGGCACGCCGCTCGGAAGAGCATGTGAAGGGCATGGTCATGCCCGGCACCCTGTTCGAGGAGCTGGGCTTCAACTACATCGGGCCGGTGGACGGCCACAACCTGCATACCCTGGTGAAGACCCTGCAAAACATGCGCGCCTTGAAGGGCCCGCAGTTCCTGCATGTGGTCACCCGCAAGGGCAAGGGTTACGAGCCCGCCGAGAAAGATCCCATCAAGTGGCACGGCCCCGCCGCCTTCGATGCCGCCACCGGCATCATCAAGGAGAAGGCTGCCGGCAGCCCGAATTACTCGGAAGTCTTCGGCAAATGGCTGTGCGACATGGCCGCCAAGGAACCGAAGCTCGTGGCCATCACCCCTGCCATGCGTGAAGGTTCCGGCATGGTGGAGTACGCCGAGAAATTCCCCAGCCGATACTTCGACGTGGGCATCGCCGAGCAGCATGCGGTGACCTTGGCCGCCGGTTTCGCGGTGGAAGGCTTGAAACCCGTGGTGGCCATCTACTCCACCTTCCTGCAGCGGGGTTACGACCAGCTGGTGCATGACGTGGCCCTGCAGAACCTGCCGGTGCTCTTCGCCATAGACCGCGCCGGTCTCGTGGGCCCGGACGGCCCCACCCACGCCGGCAGTTACGATTTCGCCTTCATGCGCTGCCTGCCGAACCTGGTGCTCATGGCCCCGGCGGACGAGAACGAATGCCGCCAGATGCTCTACACCGGCATGACACTCGATCAACCCAGCGCCGTGCGTTATCCCCGTGGCCGCGGCCCGGGCGTGAGCATACAGAACGAGATGCGTGCCCTGCCCGTGGGCAAGGCGGAAGTACGGCGGCGCGGCAAGCGCCTGGCGCTCTTAGGCTTCGGCGCCATGGTGGAAGCGGCCCGGGCCACGGCGGACGCCCTGGACGCGACCCTCGTGAACATGCGCTTCGTGAAACCACTCGATGAAGAGTTGCTGCTCGAATTGGCGACTACTCATACCCACTTCGTGACCCTAGAGGATCACGCGGTGGCCGGCGGCGCCGGCAGCGCCGTGAACGAATGTCTCGAAGCCCACGGCGTCCTGCTACCGGTGCTGAACCTGGGGCTGCCGGATATGTTCCTGGAACATGGCTCCCGGGAGGAATGCCTCAAGATGGCGAGTCTGGATGCAGACGGCATCCGCAAATCCGTGGATGCATGGTTGGCAGACAAGTCCGCTCAGACTCGCAGGAAAGCCGGCACCTGAAGCCATTTCAAAAGCTACTGCGCTTGCAATGGCTTCGTTGCGCTCCGGCTCGCACTCCTCACGTACGCTAAAAGTACGCTCCGGGTGCTCACCTCGCGCGCCTCGCTCTTGCTGCGCTCGCAACGCTTTTGAAACGGCTTCTCAAGCCCTATTCTTGGGCACTGGAATTCGGAATCTAGGGCTAGTATCCTAGTAATTCACTCAGGTTTAACCTTGAACCCTTGGAAGCTGAGCCCATATAAGGCCAGTATCCCAAATCGGACCGCGTGTTGAGGAACCAGGCATGAACCCCCCGAGCCAGACCGTAGGCAAAGCTAAAGTCACTCCGATTGAGGACGTGCAGGGCAGCGCGGATACCCGCCGCATCCCCATCAACAAAGTGGGCATCAAGGACATCCGTCACCCCATCCGTATCAAGGACCGGGTCGGCGGCGAGCAGCACACCATCGCCAACTTCAGCATGTACGTGGACCTGCCCCATGACTTCAAGGGCACCCACATGTCCCGCTTCGTGGAGATCCTCAACAACTACGAGCGCGAGATCACCACGGATACCTTCAAGGAGATGCTCACGGAGATGACCACGCGCCTCGGCGCGGCCTCCGGTCACATCCAGATGCGCTTCCCCTACTTCATCAACAAGGCTGCGCCGGTCTCGGGTGTGAACAGCCTGATGGACTACGACGTCACCTTCACCGGCGAGCGCAAGAACGGCCAGAACTGCCTGCGCATCAAGGTGGTGGTGCCGGTCACGAGCCTCTGCCCCTGCTCCAAGAAGATCTCCGAGTACGGCGCCCATAACCAGCGCTCCCACGTCACCGTGGACTGCAAGGCCAAGGGCTTCATCTGGCTGGAAGAGATCATCGACGTGGTGGAGAAGGAAGCTTCCTGCGAACTCTATGGCCTCCTGAAGCGCCCCGACGAGAAATACGTCACGGAGCGGGCCTATGACAACCCCAAGTTTGTGGAAGACATGGTCAGGGACATCGCGGTCAAATTGAATGCGGACGAACGCGTACGGGCTTATGTGGTGGAATCGGAGAATTTCGAATCCATCCACAACCATTCCGCGTATGCCATGGTCGAGAAGGACAAAGACGCTTAATCGTCACCCCCGCGAAAGCGGGGTCCAGTCTAGATAAGGCATCCTTACCAAAGTTCCGTCATAGCAGCTATTCCGTCATACCCGCGAAAGCGGGTATCCAGCTCTTAATCGACTTCCCTGTCCTTTTCCGGCCCCTCCCAGGGGCCGGGTTACTTTTGGGGCGCCAAAAGTAACCAAAATCGCTCTCCCGAAGCGCGGCCCGCCCAAAATGGCGGGGGCCCTGTGCCGTTCACGTGGCACATCCATGTACCACGCCCTCCGGGCTTCCGGATGGAAGTGCAAATCGGCTGTCCTGCCGATTTGTCCCTCGCTACGGAGTTGTGTTCATGGGGCTTCCTGCCCCGGTCGCACAAACTCCACCATGGGCCTGATCTCGACACAAGTTCCTGGAGGCTGGTACCACGTCCAGCCACGCAGTTCGCGACGGGCCGCCGGCAGCAGGCGGACAGGCCGGGTGGCAAAACTCACGCGGCGCGCAGATTCACTCTCCGGGGCATTCAAAGCGTACATGTCGTCAAAGGCTGCCCCGCAGTGCTGGCACAGTGCCCCGAGGAAATGATAGTCAGACCTGGGTCGGGCTGATCCGTCGGAATCGACACCGCCAATAAAGCGCGTCATGTGACGGATTGCATCCTCAATCTCTCCCCTGGTGCGCAGATGGCGGACACGGATCCCGGCACGGTCAGGATCGGGATGGTTCGGCCCCACCTGGCGTTCACTGACCCATCCCACTGGGGTCAGGTCGGGGGTCGCACGGCGTAGTTCCTCCACCGCGGCAGCTAAACCATTCGGATCGAAGAAGTCTCTGGCCTGGACCAGTACTAGGCGCGCGTGCGGAGTGAACAGATTTACGCCATCGACGAGTAGCAGCTCAGTGCCACAGTTTCGGCAGCAGTCTTCGTACGCTGTCAGCCAGAGGGGATGCTCGCCTTGCTCACCCTGGAACCAACGCAGCGCACCACAGAGAGTCCCACGGACAAACTCGTCTAGGGGAAGAGTGAATTTCGGCGATAAAATCACGCGCGGCATGTTATCGTGGGCGATTAGAAGGAAGTCTGGCACATCATGAGAGGGATCCCCGGCAAGACGCCGCGAGAGCCAACAAGCTCGTATCCCAGAGGCAGCGTACCGAGCTTGGCGTGCATCACGCTCCGCTCGAGTTTGACTGGACAACTGCACCTCAAAGGCAACTTTCGTACCTTCACGGGTGCAGAGCACATCTGCAATCCATTCCTCACCTGTCGGTGATTGGCCCGATACTTCGGTTTCGGCCATCCACCTAGCATTCATCGCAGCGCGAGCGATAACCCACTTAGCATGTAAGTGTTCTTCGGATTCCCCTGCACTTCCGCAGCCGGCCTGGGGCTTATGGGCAAAGAAGCGCGTACCTAGTTTGCTGACTTTTGGTATCGCCCGTGCTCCGCAGCACGGCATGAGAAGCGCACGGGTCGAGTAGGATGCCTTGAGGCTCGTCCATTCTTCTTCCCCCATTGTGAACGAGAGGAGAGCAACGCCATCAAGCAGACATCTGAGTGGCATGACGTTGTAATAGCCCTAATCGACAGCCTGTTGAAGCTTCCACAGGAAATAGCCCTTTTTTTCCTTAAGCTCACCCTGGTCTTTTAGCTGAGCAAGTTTCTCGAGCATAAGTGCGGAACTAGTCGAGCCGAGGCCCGTAACCAAACTCGCCGCGGGAGATCCCAGCAGAGCTGCCCCATTTAGTCCAACAAGGGTAGCCAGCATCCCTGCCCTTCGTAGAGTCTCAGATCGCTTTATCTTCTTTATGGTCTTTGACACATCTGCTAACGCCGCGTCCACCAGATTTCTCTGGATGTGATTTGCTTCAGCAAGAAACCCTTCTGTTCCTAGTACCGCCTTGACGCCCGAAACCGAGTCGAGCATCGCACGGCTGAACGATTTGAATTCATCTTGGTGTTCCGCCTTAACCTGAGCAATTGTCCGAATGTCCAGACCATCGAGGAAGGGAATCTTAAGAGCTAGTAACGCTTGAAGCTGTTCACGCCGAAGCCATTCATAGCGCTGATGAAAGAATGGGGTGGCATTGAAGTAATCGGGTAGAGACACCCAATTATTTATAAATTCAAGCTCCATCTCTAGGGGTGGGATGAATGGCGCATACACCACGTTCCCTGTTTCCATATACGCGCGCCCATCACTAGCAATCCAGTTGATGAATTCGGGCGGAATGAGATTCCACGCACCTCCCACATAGACCGCGTTGTACCCGTTGTTGAGTTTCTTATGGGTGCTCGTCACATACATCGCAGGCTTTTGCATGAGCGTCAACGCCGAGGGTTTTAGTTTCTTTAGCTCATCAATAACCTCATCGAAATAACCTGGTTTGTACCCCGAAGTTGGAATCGGTATATCTTGATACTGCGCCTTCCCAGGATTCCATTCTCGAGTGTCACGAATGATAAGAGTGTCAGCGAGCAGGAAAAGTCGTTTTGAAAGGCCTTCAAATGTATGAAATTCGGAAATATTGACTATAACGTTTAGGCCCTGTTGTGCAGTTAGAGCCGCAGAGAGCATCTCGCTGTTCTGCTGGTACCAAAATTCCACGAGCCCAGCGAAATCATCTGGGTCCTTCCCAGCAAAATCAAAAAGGTCACGCTGAATACGGGAAAGAAGCATATCTTCGCGCCTCCTGCGCAATCCCTCGTCAAACTCACCCTTGTAACGTAGATTTCACCTCTAGCCATTTTTCTTTTGCCGCGAGCATTGTCTCTGGCACGCCTGCTTTGTAGATCGTTATCGCATATAGCGCGCCACTCGCGGAATCGCGAAATTTTTCTAACAGTTCGGGAGATATATCTTTACCAACCAGCCACTGGGTAGAGTAGTCGCCCTTGGGGTCCAGTACATGCACTTCAACTGCTTCAACTTTTGAAAGTTTCCCTTTGGCTTCCCAGCCCTTTAGCTGCCGCTCTGACACCTCCCTTTCGAAAGGTTTTCCATTTTTATCATGGCCGATGATAGTAACTTTTTTCCCAAAAAGACCGCTCAATAGACGCATTCCTTCGCCCCCTTCTCACGCCGTCTAGCCTGCATTCTCTAATCGCATATTTAGCCTAACACATTTAAATAAATCCCTATGCTGGGCCATGCGCGCTGGAGAAACGCCGGAGAGTCAATGAAAATTAGGCTGCCCTGAGCAATGGATTTACTTCTAATCGGGACATCTGAAATTGCCTTAATTAAGTCGCTCGCGACCCCGGTTTTATTCAGACTCGTCGTTGATTCAGACAGGCGCGTGATAAGAACTATATCGTCAGAACTAATCAATCGATCTTCAATTGCCTGGTATGCATCCAGGAGTGTCTTGTAATTACCGTGAAGCACTTCTGAACACGCAACAATAAATGATTTACCCGAAAAATCTAAAATCGTTATCTTTCTTTTAGCCCGATCTATTGCCTCCGTTAGCGAGGCCACTACGCTTTGGAAATGCGGAACATTGTAGACAAGAACAAATCCACAGTCATGATTGTTCTCACGGCTTTCGTTGTCTTTTAACAATGCGTGTAAGAAGAGACGATGCTTATTAAAATAACGATTAAATCTGTACCAATCCAGTAATTCTTTTTGCTCCGACAAACTTTTCTCGAACTCTAAAGAAAATATATCGGGTTTATATTGCCGCCCCAACTTCCGGCGCCGACATTCTTCAAAACTGATAACCTTTCCATTGTCGTCGGACATACTGGGCACCTCACTGCCGCATCTCAATTGCATCATGAATACGATTCACCCCACCAGCTATAGCATCTACTACATCTCTAAGCGATGAGATTTTCAGTAATTCAATAGCGAGCTTCATTTTTTCGTAATCCGACAGTGAGGGTAATGCTTCATGCTCGATTGCTTTTAGAGTAGAGAAAAGGGGACGCTACCCTTTATCAAGTGCTCAGCTCGCGCTACGGGTTAACACTCCCCTGAGCGCCACACTTTTTCCCATCACTTGCAAGTATATCGTTTGGATATTGGGACCGCTGGAGGGTGCTCCAGTCCCGGAGATATCGGGTCTTGGCGGGAGTCTTCCGCAAGTTAAGCATCAGAGCCCTTTCCCTTCAGGGAGGGGGTAGTCAGCGATCCGGGAAGTGTGGTTCTCTGATCGGATTTTTGCCTGCGGATTTTTGAGCGCCTGGCTGTCACAAAAAATACATAATTCGACACCCTCTTAACTATCCAAATCCCAGTGCATGAAGGGGCGCCTACATGGACGTAGGTGGTACGACTCCATGGATGGAGGAGGTAGAGCGCTGCCTGGAGCAAGCGCCGAGAGCAACGCAGGAGCAGTTGCCGAGGGACTAGTAAAATCTTTTGAGTCAGTTCAGCATCTGATTAATTTTTGCGGATGGAGTTGGACGCTACTTCTTTCCCAGGATCGGGATCTTGGCGGCGTACGGCCCATCGCCCAGCATCGCCTGAAGGATCAGCATGATCGACCAGACGATGGGCAGCTCCGCGCCCGCGGCGGTGAAGTAGAAGCCTTTGCGGACGAGCCAGAATTGTGCGGCGCCGAGCATCATGGGTAGCGCGTAGAGGCTGACCCAGCGGGTATAGATGCCGGGTATGAGCAGGATAGCACCGACGAACTCGGCGGAGAGCACGTACCAAGGCACGAACGCGGGATAGCCGTTATGCGCGAAGCCAGCGACCCAGGTTTGCAGCCCGCCCGGCAGGATCGCGAACTTCCAATAGAGATGTGCGATGAACATCAGCCCGAGCGTCACGCGCAGCAGCAACGGGGCGTAACTTGCCAGGACGGCGTTCGACGGGAGCAGTTTGGACTTCATTTTTATACCCCGTCAGTCTTCGAGGGTCGGCAGTGTCTTCAGCACGTCCGCCGCCCGTGAGCGGTCGGTCACTGGCTCATCCTTGGTGATCCTGCCGTCGCGGAAGACGATGATCCGTTTGGCGAACTGGGCCACGTCATGCTCGTGGGTCACCAGCACGATGGTCAGGCCCTGCTCGTTCAGCTCCTGGAAGATAGCCATGATCTCGACGGAGGTGCGGGAATCGAGGTTGCCCGTGGGCTCATCGGCCAGCACGATCGACGGCCCATTCACCAGTGAACGGGCGATCGCGACCCGCTGCTGCTGCCCACCGGACATCTGCGAGGGGAAGTGCTCTGCCCGTCCGGCGAGCCCCACCAGCGCGAGCATGCGCAGCGCGCGTTCCTTGCGTTCGGCCTTGCCCATCTGCGCATACAGCGTCGGGAGTTCGGTGTTCTCCAGGGCCGTGGTGCGTGCCAGCAGGTTGAACCCCTGGAACACGAAGCCCATCTTGCGGTTGCGGATCAGCGCCAGCGCCTTCTTGTCGAGCCGGGATACATCCATCCCTTCGAGCAGATAGCTGCCGGCGCTGGGGCGATCGAGGCAACCCAGCATGTTCATGAAGGTGGATTTCCCGCTGCCGCTGGCGCCCATGATGGCCACGAACTCGCCGCGGGCGATGCCGAGGCTCACGCCGCGCAGCGCATGCACGCGCGTCTCGCCCATGTCGTAGTACTTGTGCAGCGCCTCGATGCGTATGAGCGCCTGCCCGGCATCGCCCGGCTGACTGGGGTCGGCGAGTACGCTCGCCATCCGCCTAGCGCCTCACCGGGGCGCCGGGGCCGGAAGCACCGGACTTCGCCAGCGCAGCGGCGGTGATGACCGCATCGCCTTCCTTGAGCTCGCCCGTGATGACCTTGATGAGCGCGGTGTAGGCGTGGTCAGTGACGCCGAGCGCCACTTCCACCGGTTCTATGCTGTTGTCGCTGTGCAGCTTCCAGACGACGGCGGTATCCGCCGGCCGCTTCGAGGCCTTGTCCGCTGCGATACCGTACTTCTCGTAGAGTGCCTGTATCTCTGCGAGTTCGAGCTGCGGCTTGAAGCGCAAGGCGCCGTTGGGGATCTTGAGCACATCGTGGGCATCCGCCACGGGGATGGTGACGTAAGCGGTCATCCCCGGGAAGAGCTTCAGGTCGGGATTGTCGAAGTCGATGATGGTGTCGTAAGTGACCACGTTCTGCAGGGTGGTCGGGTTCATGCGCACCTGGCTGACGGTGCCGTGGAAAGTGTCCTTGGGGAAGGCGTCCACCTTGAACGTAACCTGCCGGCCCACATGCACGTCGCCGACGTCCGATTCATCGGTATAGGCATAGACCTGCATCTTCTTCAGGTCCTGGGCGATGGTGAACAGCGTCGGCGCCTGCAAGGAAGCGGCCACCGTCTGCCCCACGTCCACGCTGCGCGCCACCACCGTGCCGTCTATCGGTGAACGGATCACGGTGTACTGCAGGTTGGTGCGCGCGACGTCCACCGCAGCGGCCTTCTGGTTCACCTGCGCCTCGGCCTGGGCCACGGCCGCCTGCGCCGCCGCGGCAGAGGCGACAGCCTGATCGTAGGTCGCTTTGGCCAGATCCAGCGCCTGACCGGTCATGATGCCTTCCTTGGCCAAGGTCACGGTGCGCGCGTAGTCCGCCTTGGTCTGCACCACGGCGGATTGGGCTTTCACCACGTCGGCCTGGGCCGCGGCGACATTGGCCTTGGCGCTGTCCAGGTCCGCGCTGGCCTGGGAGAGCGCGCCCTTCAGCAAGGCCGGGTCGATGATGGCGATGATCTCGCCCTTGTGCACCCGCGAGTTGAAGTCGGCATTGAGCTTGGCGATGGTACCCGAGACCTGGGAGCCCACCTGCACCGTGGTGACCGGGTTGATGGTGCCGGTGACGTCCACCACGTCATGGATGTCGCCAGGTGCGAGCTTGGCGGAGAAGTATTGTGTCGTGTCGTCATGGCCCAGGATGGATACGGCGATGAGCGCGATCACGGCCACGACGGCGGCCGCGGCCAGCCAGGTGCTTTTTCGTTTCATGTAGTCTCTTGGGGCAAGCGCCGGCGCGGAAGTTTCCCCACCGGAGCGAAGCTGTACGTCATTCATAGCGCAGCGCCTCGATCGGATCCATGAGCGCCGCCTTGCGCGCCGGGTAGTAGCCGAAGAACAGGCCGACCGCCACCGAGAAGGTCGCGGCGATCAACACGGCGGACAGGGATATCTGCATGGGCCAGCCCAGGGTGCGGCCCACCACGAACGTGCCCACGACCCCCAGCAACACGCCGGCGGCTCCACCCACCAGGCTCAGCATCACGGACTCCCCCAGGAACTGCAGCTGGATGGCGTCCTCGGTGGCGCCGATGGCCAGGCGCACGCCGATCTCGCGGGTACGCTCGGTCACCGACACCAGCATCACGTTCATGATGCCGATGCCGCCCACCACCAACGAGATGGAAGCGATGGCGATCAGCAGGATGGTGAGCGTGCGGCTGGCGGCGAGCTGCGCCTGGATGATGTCCTCGGGGTTGCGGATATTGAAGTCGTCATCTTCCTCGGGCCGCAGGTGGTGCCGGTCGCGCAACAGCGCCGCGGCCTGCTGACCGGCGAGTTTCACCGTGTCCGCGGAGATCGCCGAACAGAGGATATCGTCCAGGTAAGAGACGCCTTTGATCTTCTTCATCACCGTGGTGTAAGGCAGGAGGACGGTGTCGTCCTGGTCCTGGCCCGACATCGACAGCCCCTTTGGCACGAGGGTCGCCACCACGATGCACGGCAGGCCGCTGATGCGCATCACCTTGCCGATGGGGTCTTCGCCCCCGAACAACTGCTGCTGCACCGTACGCCCGATGACGCACACGTCCGCCGCCCGGTCCACGTCGTCCTGGGAGAAGGCCGCGCCCCGGGCTATGCCCAGGCGCTTGATGTCGAAATATTCCGGCGACACGCCGCGATAGCCCGTGAACCAGTTCTGGTTGCCGTAGACGACCTGGATGGAACCGTCCACGTTGGGTGACACGGCCTTTATCAGCGGGACCTGGCTCCTGATGGCGGCGGCATCCGCGAGCGTCAGCGTATCCGTGGCATGTGTGCCGGTGCGGCGACCGTTGACCGCCCGTCCGCCGGCCTCGATCCACACGAAGTTGTCGCCGAGGTTGTTGAGCTGCTGTTCGACCTGCGCCTGGCCGGCCCGGCCGATGGCCACCACGCAGATCACCGCGCCGATGCCGATGGTTATGCCCAGCACCGTCAGGGCGCTGCGCAGCTTGTTCCTGACCAGGGCCAGCACAGCCGACCGGAGCAAGGCCTCGTAGTTCATGGCTGAGCTCATCGGATATCCGTCACGTCCACAGCATAGGGATGAAGCTTTCTCGATATCCGGCCAATCCTACCCTAAATAGGTCATCGGTTCGGACATTGCTCGGTCGCTGTACATGTTTGCCGCAGGGTCGGGGATGACCAGCGCAGCCGCTACGGTGGTGGGAAGGATCAGCTCTTGGCAGCCTGCTTCTTGGTGGCATCCGCCCGCTCGCTGCGGGTGAGGCGCTCGATCATGCCGCGCAGGAACACCTTGTGGAAACGCAGCTGGCAGGCCATGGTGAGTTGATCCAGCAACGTGGCGCTGACTTTCAGCATGGTGACGGCGCCCTTGGCGACGATGGCCGAGGTGCTCTTCACGCCGCCCATGATGGCCGCCTCGCCGAAGCAATCGCCTTCACCCAGCACGCCCACCACCTTGCTCTTGCGGCGCACTTCTGCCTCACCGGCCACTACCACCAGGAAGGAATCGTCCATCTCACCTTCCACTACGATGGCGTCCTCGGTGCTGTAACTCTGCCAGCGGCTGGCCTGGAGGATCTCGTAGATTTCGGGGTAGGTGAAGTCCTTGAAGAACGGCAGCCGGCGCAACATGCTGAAGCGCTCCTGCTCCGCCATCTCTTCCGCCATCTGGTCCAGCTTGCGCACCGCCTGGGAGAGGGCCGTGGCGAACTCCATGCCTGACTGGTAACGCTTGGTCGGGTCTTTATCTATGGCCTTGGAGACGACCACCTCCAGCACCGGCGGTACGTCGGGACGCAGGCGGTGGATGGGCGGCGGGGTGGCATAGATGATCTGGTGCACCAATTTGGACAGGTTGTCGCCGTAATAGGGCCGCTTGCCCGAGAGCAGCTCGTACATGACGACGCCGAGGGAATAGAGGTCGGTCTGTATGGTGGCGGGGCCATGGCGCATCTGCTCCGGTGCCATGTAGCTGGGCGAACCCACCAGGCCCTTGATCTGGCTCTCCTCGTTGCCCGCCATCTGGGCCACGCCGAAATCCACGATCCGCACGTCGCCTTCCACGGTGAACAGGATGTTGCCGGGCTTGATGTCCCGGTGCACGAGGCCGTTGCGATGGGCGTAATCGAGCGCCTTGGCGCATTTGAACACCGCCTCCACCACCTTGCGCACCGGCAGGAGGTTCTGGTCCTGGCAGAAGGTGGTGAGCGGCTTGGCGCCACGCACGTACTCCATGACCACGTAGCAGTGCCCACCCTCCTCGCCCGCATCGTAGATGGGCAGGATGTTGGGGTGGTTCATCTTGCCGACGAGATAGGCTTCGTTGAAGAACAGCCGCCGGCGGGTGCGGACCTCCGCCTCCGGCACTTCCCCGTCTATGGTGTAGAGCTTGAGGGCGACGTCCTTGCTCTGGAAGGAGTCATGGCACAGGTACACGGTGCCGGTGGTGCCTTTGCCCAGCTCCCGCGTGACGACGAATTTTCCAAGCTTGGCGGGTGTGGCCATGCCTGCCTCAGGGTGACTTGCACCAGTTTTACAGCCCCTAACCGTCAAGTCCAGTTATGTTTAGGGGCGACCATCACAGTTTAAGAAGATATACGGCGAGATTGAGTATTAAACACGCTGGGATAGCCGCGGCCACATCGTCCACCATGATGCCGAAACCGCCTTTGACGTTCCGGTCCAGCCAGCGGATGGGCCAGGGTTTCCAGATATCGAACAGGCGAAACAACAGGAAGCCCGCCAGCACCCAGACAGCTCCGAAAGGCACCCCGATCATGGTGATGAGGTAGCCCACCACCTCGTCCCAGACCACGCTCTTGGGGTCATCCACCCCTATCCGCCTGGCGGTGTAACCGCAGATGAAGACACCGGCCACCAGCGCCACAGCCAGGAAGCCGAAATACGCGGCGGGCCCCGACCAGATGAGCAGGGCATATATAGGTATGGCCACCACGGTACCCAGGGTGCCCGGCGCCCTGGGCGAGAGCCCCGCACCGAAGCCGTAGGCCAGGAGATGCACTGGGTTGGTGAAGACTTCCCGGGCGCTCAGGTTCTGCATAGCGGGTCTCCGGGTGTCCAGTCTGTAACGATTGTCACGGATTATGCCCTGCACGATTCCTCGCCGCCACGTTAAGATTTCACCGCCGCACTGGGATAGCCTCGGGTGAGGCTGGTCGGTGGCGAAGAAGACCGCCGGCTGAACGCCGGCTCGTTCAGAAATGCTTGTAGCCCGGTTCCGTAATCTTCAAGCCATGGCCTGAAGCTTCGAGGCAGCGCAGCCCCGGCGTGGCTTCGATGCTGCCGATGCAGGCCACGGGGCAGGCGAGCTTCCCCAGCCGCTCTTCGATGGCCCGCTGCCGTTCCGATGGCGCGGTGAACAGGAGTTCGTAATCGTCTCCACCCGTCAGAGCGAGCTGCTGCCCGCCTTCCATACCATGCAACTGCAGCAATCGCTTCGAAAGCGGCAGCCGCGCCGTCATGATGGTGGCGCCCACGCCGCTCACTTCCAGGATGTGCCCCAGGTCAGCCAGCAAGCCGTCCGATATATCGATGCAAGCGCTGGCGAGTCCCCTCAGCGCTGCACCCGCCTCCACCCGGGGTTCCGGGTAAGCGAAGCGCCGCACACAGGTGTCCTCCATATCCGCCCTGCCGGATTGCAGCAGCCGCAGACCCGCAGCGGCATCGCCCGGATGACCCGTCACGAATATCAGATCGTTTGCCGCGGCGCCCTTGCGGGTGAGCGCATGATCTGTGGGCACGAGACCCTGGGCGGTGATGGTGATGTTGAGAGGTCCGCACGCGATGTTGCCGCCCACGAGAGCCACATGATGCTTCTTGGCGAGAGCGAAGAAGCCACGGCTGAATGCCGCAAGCCAGTCCTGATCAGCTGATGGCAGGGTGAGCGCCAGCAGCGCCCAGGTGGGTTCGGCGCCCATGGCGGCGAGATCGCTCAAGTTGGCCGCGAGCGCCCGATGACCCACGGCAGCGGCGTCGAGATCGGCGGGGAAATGCACGCCGGACAAAAGCGAGTCGGTAGTGACGGCCAGTTCCTGGCCCGCGGGCACCGTGAGCAGGGCGGCATCGTCGCCTATGCCCAGCGCCACGTCGCTGCGTCGCACGGATCCAGTGGAGAAATAGCGGCGGATGATTTCGAATTCATCCATGGAAGGGCTCAGCCCGCGGCGCGCTCGGCCCGGCGCAGCTCAGCCGCGGTCTTGTCCAGCACCGCATTGATGTACTTGTGGCTCTCGTCGGCGCCGAAGGCCTTGGCCAGTTCCACCGCCTCGTTCAGCACTACCCGGTAAGGAACGTCCAGCCGTTCCTTGAGTTCATAGGTGCTGAGCAGGAGGATGCCGCGTTCGATGGGATCCAGCTGCGCTGCCGGCCGGTCCAGATGGGGCGCGAAGACCGCTTCGAGTTCGGCGCTGGCACCGACGATGCCTTTGAGCAACTCCTCGAAGTAATCGGTATCCGTGTCCTTGGTGTTCTGGCTCGCGGTGAGTTCGGCGGAGATCTCGCGCGCCGGAGCGCCGGAGAGCTGCCACTGGTAAAGGCCTTGCAGCACGAGCCGCCGCGCCCTACCCCGGGCCCGCGCACCTTGAGGGTTCATCTTGGCCATGGCCTAAGCTCCGAGCTTGCGCAGCAGGTCGGCCATCTCGATGGCCGCGAGCGCCGTATCCGCGCCCTTGTTGCCGTGCTTGCCGCCGGCCCGGTCCGTGGCCTGTTCCATGTCATCGCAGGTGAGCACGCCGAACAACACCGGCACGCCGGTCTCCAGCGCGACCTCAGTCACGCCCCGGGCGCACTCGCTGCATACGTAATCGAAATGCGGCGTGCCGCCGCGGATCACCGCACCGAGGGTGATGATGGCTTCGTAGTTGCGGCTGTCGGCGAGTTTCTTGGCGGCCAGCGGTATCTCGAAGGCGCCCGGCACATAGACGATATCCAGGTCATCATCGCGCAGCCCAGCCGCCGCCAGGGTCTCACGGGCGCCGGCCACGAGCTTGTCCACCACGAAGTGGTTGAAACGCGCCGCCACGATGGCCATGCGCAGGCCTTTGGCCGAGCGGCCGCCCTCTATGATCCTTGGATTCGCCATGACAAAGAACTCAGATAACCAGAAGACTATTTTAACTGAGAAGAGACAGGAACGCTTTACTCGGGAGTGACGTATTCCACCACTTCTAAGCCGAAGCCAGAAATGCCGTGCATTTTCTTGGGCTGGCTAAGCACCCGCATACGCTTGACGCCGAGATCCAGCAGTATCTGCGCGCCCACGCCGTAAGTCCGCAGCTCCGTGGCGCCAGTGGTCTCCTCTTCCGGCGCCGCGGCATGGCCCTTGAGTCGGCGCATGAGTTCCGCGGGCTCTTCCGGTTGGCGCAGGATGATCAGCACGCCGCCGTCTTTGGCGATGCGCCGCATGGCGTGGCGCAGGGGCCAGCCCAGCTCATCCCATTGCACACCTACGGTATCGCCCAGGGTGTTCTGCAGATGCACACGCACCAGGGTCGGCTCGCCGGGCTTGATCTCGCCCGCGGTCAGGGCCAGATGCAGCACCTTGTTCACCCTGTCCTCATACGCCATGAGGCGCATCTCGCCGAACTCCGTGGGCACGCGCCGCTCCGCCACCCGCGCCACGGTCTTCTCTTTCTCAATACGGTAACGGATGAGGTCGGCGATGGTGCCGATCTTGAGTTTATGTTCCTTGGCAAACTTCTCCAGATCAGGACGGCGCGCCATGCTGCCGTCCTCGTTCAGGATCTCGACGATCACGGAGGCCGGCTCCAACCCTGCCAACCTCACCAGATCACAACCTGCCTCAGTGTGGCCGGCGCGAGTGAGCACGCCGCCCGGTTGGGCCATGAGCGGGAAGATGTGACCAGGCTGTTTCAGGTCCGAGGCTTGTGCATCGGGCTTCACCGCGGTGCGCACCGTGTGGGCCCGGTCGTATGCCGAGATGCCGGTGGTCACGCCTTCCGCCGCCTCGATGGAGACGGTGAAGTTGGTGGTCTGGTCTTTGTCGGTGTTGCTCACCATCAGCGGCAGGTGCAGCTGACGGCAGCGCTCCCGGGTGAGGGTGAGGCAGATGAGGCCGCGGCCGTAGCGCGCCATGAAGTTGATGTCCTCGGGGCGCACCTTCTCGGCGGCCATGATGAGGTCGCCCTCATTCTCACGGTCCTCGTCGTCCAGCATCACCACCATGTGGCCGGCGGCGAGTTCTGCGAGGATCTCTTCGATGCTGTTCAGACCCATGGAGACATCGTCCTTCATGCCTTGCGCCCTGCCATCATGCGCTCCACGTAGCGCGCCACCACATCCACTTCCAGGTTCACGCGACTACCCACCTGGTACTGGCCGAAAGTCGTGTGGCCCATGGTGTGGGGGATGATGTTCACGTCGAAGACATTATCGCGCAAAGCGTTCACTGTGAGGCTGACCCCGTCCACGCAGATGGAGCCTTTATGCACCACGTAACGCTGCAGGGCCTCCGGCAGTTCTATGTCGAAGCGCACGGAACGGGCCTCCTCGCGGCGGGACCGGACGGTGCCCATGCCATCCACGTGGCCGCTGACCAGATGCCCGCCCAGGGGCGTACCCAGGGTGAGGGCCGTCTCCAGGTTCACGGGAGAGCCGGGTTTGAGGTCCCCCAAGGTGGTAAGGGAGAGAGTCTCCCGGGAAGCATCCGCGCTGAAGCCCTTGGCGCGCTTCTCGATGACCGTGAGGCAGCAGCCGCTCACGGAGATGCTATCGCCGAGACGCACGCTCTCCATGGGCAGAATACCGGTGTCGATGGCGATGCGGATGTCGCCGCCCGTAGGCGTGAGCGCCTCCACTTTGCCAACTGCCTGGATGATGCCTGTGAACATTATTTAGGCTTCAGTATCAGCCGCAGATCCTGGCCCAGCTTGCGCAGGTCTGTGATCTCGAACTCACGGCGTTGTTCCATGCCCACGAGGGGCGGCAGACTGAACATGCCCCGGGCGGTATCGCCCAGCACGTTCGGCGCCATATAAAGGATGATCTCGTCCAGAAGCCCGGCGCCAAGCAGCGGGCCATTCATGCCGGCTCCCGCTTCCACCAGCACCTCATTGCATTCCAGTTCAGCCAAGGTCTCCAGCACCAGCTTCATGTCCATCATGCCGCCGGCTTTCTCCGGGAACACCTGGATGTTGGCACCAGCTTTCGCGAGCAGCTCATGCTCTTCCGGGTCTTCCACCGTCGTGGCGATATAGACCGAGTCCGGCTGCTGCTTGAATATCTTGGCGCTCACCGGCGTGCTGAGATAGGTATCCACCACCACCTTGATGGGCTGGTGCCACTCACCTTCCAGACGCACGTTGAGGGAAGGATCGTCTTTCAGCAGGGTCCCGATGCCCGTGAGCACGGCAGAGCTGCGTGCGCGCCAGCGGTGCACGTCCTCCCGCGAAGCCTCACCGCTGATCCACTTGCTCTCGCCGTCCGCGAGGGCGGTACGCCCGTCCAGGCTCACCGCGAGCTTGGTGCGCACCCAGGGGCGACCGCGGGTCATGCAGCTGATGAATCCCGGGTTCAAGGCCCGCGACTCCGCCTCCATGAGTCCTTCGGCTGTCGCGATGCCTGCTTTCTTGAGTATCTCGAAACCCTTGCCCGAGACCTTCGGGTTGGGGTCAGTCATGGCCGCCACCACACGCGAAACCTTGGCTGCGGCCACCGCATCTGCGCAGGGCGGCGTGCGTCCGTGGTGGGCGCAGGGTTCGAGGGTCACATAGAGGGTCGCGCCCGCGGCGGCAGCGCCCGCTTCCTTGAGCGCCAGCACTTCCGCGTGGGCCTCACCGGCCTTGCGGTGGAACCCGCGGCCGATGATACGACCGTCTTTCACCACCACGGCACCCACCCGTGGGTTGGGCTCGGTGGTGTAGAGCCCGCGCTCAGCGAGGCGCAAGGCCTCCGCCATGTATCCGTGGTCTGCGGCGGTGAAATCAGCCATGGGAGTTATTTCTTCTTCTCGTCTTCCGGTAGTAGCGGCATCTGTTCGCGCTTGAGAGCTTCACGCGCAGATTCATCCTGCAGACGCTCGATCTCCTCCCGGAACTCGTTCACGTCCTGGAAACGGCGATAGACCGAGGCGAAGCGCACGTAGGCCACATCGTCCAGGCCCCGCAGCTCTTCCATGACCCAATCGCCCAGCTGGCGGGACTTGATCTCGCGCTCCCCCGCCACCTGCAGCTTGTGCACGATGCGCGAGAGGGCCGCCTCCATGGCCTCGGTGCTCACCGGGCGTTTCTCCAGGGCCCGGGTCATGCCCATGCGCAGCTTGTGCTCGTCGTAGGGTTCGCGGTTGCCGTCGGTCTTGACGATGCGCGGCATGACGAGTTCGGCGCTCTCGAAAGTGGTGAAACGCTCACCGCACTTCTCGCATTCACGGCGACGGCGCACCTGCTGCCCATCGGCCGCGAGCCGGGAGTCAATCACTTTCGTATCTTCGTGAGTGCAGAAGGGACAATGCACAACCCGCTCCCGGGAAACTCAGAACTTCAGACCGGCGGGATACACCGGATACTTCTTGCACAGAGCCAGTACCTTGTCTTTCACGCTGGCGATGGCCTGCTCGTCGTTGATGTTGTCCAACACGTCGGCTATCCAGCCCGCCAGCTCGCGTATCTCCGGCTCCTTGAAGCCACGGGTGGTGGACGCGGGAGTACCGAGACGCAGGCCGGAGGTGACCATGGGTGGTCGTGGGTCGTTGGGCACCGCGTTCTTGTTCACGGTGATATTGGCCTTGTGCAACGCCGCGTCCGCATCCTTGCCGGTCATGTCCTTGGAGATGAGGTCCATCAGGAACAGATGGTTATCGGTGCCGCCGGAGACGATGTTGTAGCCGCGCTTCACGAGGGTGTCGGCCATGGCGCGGGAGTTGTCCAGTACCTGCTGCTGGTACAGCTTGAACTCCGGCTGCAGGGCTTCCAGGAAGGCCACGGCCTTGGCGGCGATGACATGCATCAGCGGCCCGCCCTGGGTGCCGGGGAACACCATGGAGTTGAGCTTCTTCTCGATCTCTTCGTTGGCCCGCGCCAGGATCAGGCCGCCGCGCGGACCGCGCAGGGTCTTGTGGGTAGTGGTGGTGGTCACGTCGGCGATCTTCACGGGATCGGGATAGATGCCGGCGGCCACGAGACCCGCCACATGGGCCATGTCCACGAACAGATACGCGCCGACAGAGTCGGCGATCTCCCGGAACTTCTGCCAATCGATGCGGCGCGAGTAGGCGGAGAAGCCTGCGACTATCATCTTGGGCTTGTGCTCGTCCGCCAGCTTCTGCACCTGGCCGTAATCGATGAGGCCCGTGGCAGTATCTATGCCGTACTGCACCGCGTTGAAGAACTTGCCCGACAGGTTCACCTTGGCGCCGTGGGTCAGATGGCCGCCGTGGGCCAGGCTCATGCCGAGGATGGTGTCGCCGGCTTTCAACAGGGCGAAGTACACCGCCGCGTTCGCCTGAGAACCGGAATGGGGCTGCACGTTCGCATAGGCCGCGCCGAACAGCTGCTTGGCGCGTTCGATGGCGAGGCGTTCGGCCACATCCACGTATTCGCAGCCGCCGTAGTAGCGCTTGCCGGGATAGCCTTCCGCGTACTTGTTGGTCAGGACCGAGCCCTGGGCCTGGAGCACTCGCGGGCTCACGTAGTTCTCGGAGGCGATGAGTTCGATGTTCTCTTCCTGACGGCGCAGCTCAGAGCGCAGGGCGTCATAGAGTTCAGTATCGAACCCGGCTATCTGCATATCGGGGGTGAACATCGGGACCGGCTCCGCGGAAGGCTTGTTGTTGGCGGCTTATTTTACCGCAGCGCGGGGTCTCAGGTGGTTAAAAAAGCCTCAACTACCCCATTCCAGCCCAAGGCGATGTTAGTCCGGTTGTAGCCTCCACCGCCCATGCCCACGATGCGCCCCCGGCAGAATTCCTCGGCGAGGGCACAGAGGCGCGCGGCCGCGTGCGCATGGGCCGCGGGTGTGAAGCGCAGGTGGGTGATGGGATCGCCGGCGATGCTGTCGGCGCCGCACTGGAACAGGATGAACTCGGGCCGATGGGCCTGGAGGTGATCCTCCACCCGTTCCCAGGCCAGGTGGAACTCCGCATCGCCCGCCCCGGGCAGCAGCGGGATGTTGAGCTTGCTGCCCTTGGCCTCGCCGGTACCCGTCTCATCCGGGAAACCGGTGCCGGGATACAGGAAGCGGCCGTCCTCGTGCAGGTCAGCGAACACGAGGCCGGGATCGGCCTCGAAACCGTAGAACACGCCGTCGCCGTGGTGCGCATCTATGTCCACGTAGGCGATGCGCTTCAAGCCATGCTTGCGGCGCAGGAACTCCACCGCCACACCGATGTCGTCCAGCACGCAGAAACCCGCCGCATGGGCCCGCGCGGCGTGATGCAGTCCGGCGATGGGCACGAAGGCGCGCTGCCATTCACCGTTCATGACGCCGTCCACCGCGTTGAGCGTCGCCCCCACCACTTCGCAGGCCGCCTCATATATACCGTGCGCCGCCGGCGTATCGCCTTCGTCCAGATAGCCATCGCCCCGGTGGCTGGCCTCTTCCGCGAAACTAAGGAAGTCACGGGAGTGAAACATCTCGAGATTCGCGCGCTTAGCCGCCTGCACCGGGATGGCATGCACACGCCGGTCCAGCCCGCGTGCGCAGCTCTCCTTCCAGAACGCACTGAAACGGTCATGGCCGAAGGGGTGTCCCTCGCCGAAGCCGTAGTGGGCCTGGGTCTCGTCCCGGCACACACCCACCTTGAGCAGCTTGTCCGCCACGCCTTCCTCCTGATGCGGGTCCAGATGATATTATGGCAGTCCGCGCCTCACCTGGCCCGACCCCCCATGACCGAAGATTCCACGACACCGCTGGTGGTGGGCTGGCGCGAATGGGTGGCGCTGCCGGACCTCGGCATCCGCCGCATCAAGGCCAAGATAGACACGGGCGCGCGCACTTCATCGCTGCACGCCTTCGCACTGGATATCTTCACGGCCGGCGGCGCACGGCGCGTACGCTTCGGACTACATCCGCGTCAGCGGCGCACGGAGCCGGAACGATTCTTCGAAGCGGACCTCCTGGAAGAGAACCGCTGGGTGACGGATTCCGGCGGACACCGGGAACAACGCCCGGTGATATGGACCACGGTGAGCATCGGCGCCCGTAGTTGGCCCATCGAGCTCAGCCTCACGGGCCGGGATACCATGCGCTTCCGGCTGCTGCTGGGCCGCACGGCCCTGCAGGAACAGATCACGGTGGACCCGGCGGCCTCATACCTGCACGGTACGCGGCGGCGCAAGAAAGCTGAAACGAACCTGGAAGCACGCGAGCGACCATGAAAAAGAAGAAGAACAAAAGGCTGAAGATCGCCATCCTGTCGCGCAACACGCGCCTGTATTCCACCAAACGCCTGGTGGAAGCCGGCATCAAGCGCAAGCACGACGTATACGTGATCGACCCGCTACGCTGCTACATGAACATCGCCGCCGATAACCCCGAGATCCATTTCAAGGGACGCAAGCTCGATGGTTTCGATGCCATCATCCCGCGCATCGGTGCATCGGTCACCTTCTATGCCACGGCCATCCTGCGTCAGTTTGAGATGACCGGGGTCTTCACGCTCAACGATTCCGACGCCATCCTCCGTGCCCGTGACAAGCTGCGTTCGCTGCAGCTGCTCTCGCGCGAAGGCATAGGCATGCCGGCCACGGGTTTCGCCCATGCGCCGGATGACACCGAGGACCTGATGGCTCTCGTGGGTGATGCGCCGGTGATCATCAAGCTCACCGAGGGCACCCAGGGCCAGGGTGTGGTGCTGGCGGAGACCCGCCAGGCGGCAGAGAGCGTCATCGACGCCTTCCGCGGCCTGGACGCGCACTTCCTGGTGCAGGAGTTCGTGAAGGAAGCCCGCGGCGCTGACCTGCGCTGCTTCGTGGTGGGCGGCAAGGTGGTGGCGTCCATGAAGCGCCAGGCACGCAGCGGCGAGTTCCGTGCCAACCTGCATCGCGGCGGCAGCGCGGAAGCGGTACGCCTCACCCGCACCGAGCGCGACATGGCTCTCAAGGCGGCCGACGTCATCGGCCTCAACGTGGCCGGCGTGGACATCATCCGCTCCGGCGAAGGCCCCATGATCCTGGAGGTGAACTCCTCCCCGGGCCTGGAAGGCATCGAGGCCGCCACCAAGAAGGACATCGCGGGGGCGATCATCAAGTTCGTGGAGAAAAGGGCTAGAAAGCATAACGGCCACTAGAAGGCGGTCTCAAAGCCTCTCCGCGCCCGTATAATCAGCGCCTGTTTTCCCAACGCCCTGCAGAGTCATGCCCCAGTATATTTACACCATGCACCGGGTCGCCAAGGTGGTGCCCCCGAAGCGCGAGATCCTGCGCAACATCTCCCTGTCCTTCTTCCCGGGCGCCAAGATCGGCGTCTTGGGCCTGAACGGCTCGGGCAAATCCACCCTGCTGCGCATCATGGCGGGCGTGGACCCCGACTTCAACGGCGAGGCCCACCCGCTGGCGGGCACCAAGATCGGCTTCCTGCCCCAGGAACCGCAGCTCGATCCGGCCAAGGACGTGCGCGGTAACGTGGAGAGCGGTCTCACAGAGATCGTGGAAGCCAAGGCCAAGCTGGAGGCGGTGTACGCCGCCTACGGGGAGCCGGACGCGGACTTCGACAAACTGGCCACCGAACAGGCTCGCCTCGAGAACGTGCTGCAGGCCGCTGGCGCTACCAACCTGGATCACGTGCTGGAAGTGGCGGCCGAAGCCCTGCGCCTGCCACCCTGGGATGCGGATGTCAGCAAGCTCTCAGGCGGCGAACGCCGCCGCGTGGCGCTCTGCCGCCTCCTACTCTCGAAACCTGACATGCTGCTGCTGGATGAGCCCACCAACCATCTGGACGCGGAGTCCGTGGCCTGGCTGGAACGCTTCCTGCAGGAATACACCGGCACCGTGGTGGCCGTGACCCACGACCGCTACTTCCTGGACAACGTGGCCGGCTGGATCCTGGAACTGGATCGCGGGCACGGCATCCCCTGGCAGGGCAACTACTCCTCCTGGCTGGAGCAGAAAGAGAAGCGGCTCGAGCTCGAGGAGAAGCAGGAGACCGCACACATCCGCGCCATGAAGGCCGAGCTGGAATGGGTGCGCGCCAACCCCAAGGGGCGCCGTGCCAAGAGCAAGGCGCGCCTCGCCAAGTTCGAGGAACTCTCCTCTCAGGAATTCCAGAAGCGCAACGAGACCCAGGAACTCTACATCCCACCGGGTCCGCGCCTCGGCGACCTGGTGGCGGAAGCCAAGGACCTGCGCAAGTCCTTCGGCGAGAGGTTGCTATTCGACGGCCTGAATTTCAACCTCCCCCCCGGCGGTATCGTGGGCATCATCGGCCCCAACGGCGCCGGCAAGACCACCCTGTTCCGCATGCTGGCGGGCCAGGAGAAGCCGGACTCGGGCGAGTTGCGCATCGGACCTTCGGTGAAGCTTGCCTACGTGGACCAATCGCGTGACTCACTCAACCCGGACAAGACCGTGTGGGAAGAGATCAGCGACGCCCAGGATCTCATCACCGTGGGTACTTACACGACCCCCTCCCGCGCCTACGTGGGCCGCTTCAACTTCCGTGGTACCGACCAGCAGAAGCAGGTGGGCCAGCTCTCGGGCGGTGAGCGCAACCGCGTGCATCTCGCCAAGGTGCTGAAAGCGGGCGGCAACGTGCTGCTCTTGGACGAACCCACCAACGATCTGGACGTAGAGACCCTGCGCGCGCTCGAAGAAGCCGTGCTGGCCTTCCCGGGTTGCGCGGTTATCATCTCCCACGACCGCTGGTTCCTGGACCGCGTGGCCACCCACATCCTCGCCTTCGAGGGCGATAGCAAAGCGGTCTGGTTCGAGGGCAACTATGCGGACTACGAAGCGGATCGCAAGCGCCGTCTCGGCGCAGATGCCGACCAGCCGCACCGCATCAAGTATCGAAGATTGAAAGACTGAGAGACGATGAGAAGCGGCGGCCATGAGGCCGCCGCTTCATTTCAGTTGGACGAGACGTATTTTTCGCGTCGTAAGTTCTGGTTATCGAAGCCCAGCGGCTTCAATCGTTCCACGGACGTATCGATCATGTCCGGGTTGCCGCACAGATACACGATGTCCCGCTTCGGATCCGGGTTCAACTCCATCAGGTGATCCTGCACATAGCCCTTGCGCTCGTGAGACAAGGTCGGTTCCGACAAGCGACGGCTCATGCTGCCGACGAACTGGAAGCCCGGGTTACCGGCTACGAACTTGATGAAGTCCGGGCCGAACAGCAGTTCATCCGGTCCGCGCACTCCCAGCATCAGCACGGCCGTATGGGTCTTGCCATCCAGGAGCGTCCTGAGCTGCGGGAGCATGGCGCGGTAGGGAGACACGCCGGTACCGGTGGCGATCAGGAGATAGCGGCTCGGCGGATCCTCCCGCAGCACAAAGCGTCCGAAGGGCCCGGTGGCAGCGACCCTCGCTCCCGGCTGCATGCCGAAGAGGAGACCGGTGGCGCGACCGCCGTCCACGTAGGTGGCAGCGATCTGCACGTCGCCAGACTCGCCGGGGATGGTAGCCACGCTGTAGCTGCGCCGCAGTTCCATGTCCTGCCACGGCATATGGAGGGTGATGAACTGGCCAGGCACATAGGTAAAGGGCTGGCCGTCCTCGCGATAGAAGCTTAGCTGCATCACCCGGGGCGTGATCATGCGGCTCTCGCGTAGGACGAAATTGAACCTCTCGTGACTCATAGACTCCAAACTCTGGTCTGTGGGATGAAGACAAAGGTCAAAAGCCATGAAAGCGGCGCACTTTTTACCATATCCGGCCCCATAAACCGAGCCCCGGGGTCTAATATCTGGCATCCCCGCGGGAGAAACGCCATGAAAAAAGCTCTTACAGCCCTGTTGGCCGTGTCCTGTTCAGTATGGATGCTGGCCGCCGCGGCTTCCGCGCCGGACGTGGACACCCTGCTCCACCAGGCCGTGGCGGGCAGCTGGCGCTCCGATGCCCACAAGGCACGGGACCAGTACCGGCACCCCATCGAGACCCTGGAGTTCTTCGGCTTGCAACCTGGCATGACGGTGGTGGAACTGGCGCCGGGTGGCGGCTGGTACACCGAGGTGCTGGCGCCGGTGCTCAAAGACGACGGCCATCTCATCGAAGCGGCCGGTAAGACCACTGGCAAATACGCCGACATGTTGCAGTCTAACAAGGCGACGTTCGGTGACGTCAAGATAGAAGAGTTCTCGCCACCCACCAAGGTGAACCTGGGAGCGGACGGCTCCGCCGACATGGTGGTGACTTTCCGCAACCTGCACGACTGGCTGAACGATGACCCGAAGGATGTGGAAGCCGTGTTCAAGGCAGCCTTCGATGTACTGAAACCAGGCGGTATCCTCGGCATCGAGGAGCACCGTGGCCGCCCCAACATGGACCCGGAACTCAGTTCCAAGAGCCTGCATCGCATCCCGGAGGATTACGTCATCGAGCTTGGCCTCAAGACCGGCTTCCAGCTGGCGGGCATATCGCAGATCAACGCCAACCCGAAGGATGACGGGACCAAGAACGTGCATCTCCTGTTGCCGGATTTCGCGAGCAACGATGAGAGCCTCAAGCCCATCGGCGAGAGCGACCGGATGACCCTCAAATTCGTGAAACCCAAACAATAAGGTGCATCCATGACCAAGCTCGCCCGACATACCTTCTATATGCTGTGCGCGCTGGCGCTCGCGGCTCCCGCCTTCGCCGCCCCGACCGTCACCCCGGATAGCAGCGGCGTGGACGCCGCCATCACCCAGGCCTTGGCCGGGAGCTGGCGTGAGCCCGCCAACGCTGCCCGCAACAAGTATCGCCACCCGAAGGAGACCTTGGAGTTCTTCGGTCTCAAACCCGACATGACGGTGGTACAGCTCTGGCCCGGCACCGGCTGGTACACGGAGGTACTGGCACCAGTATTGCACGACCACGGTCAGCTCATTGATGCTGCAGTGCCGCCCAAAGGCGAATCTGAATCCGACAACACGGTGCGCTATCTCGCCAAACTGAAGGTGGATCCCGCGGTATATGGCAAGGTGAAGGTGGTGGATTTCGCGCCGCCCGCCAAGATGGACCTGGGGCCCGCGGGCTCGGTGGACCTGGTACTCACTTTCCGCAACCTGCATAACTGGCAGGGCCGGGGCCAGTTGGACAGCGTGTTCCAGACGGCTTTCAAAGTACTGAAGCACGGCGGCGTGTTCGGGGTGGTGGAGCACCGGGCGGCAGCCGGCAAGACCGTGGATGAAGTCTTCAAGAGCGGCTACATGCCGGTGAACTACGTGATCCAGGAAGCAGAGAAAGCCGGGTTCAAGCTCGCCGCGCAATCCGAGATCAACGCCAATCCGAAGGACAGCAAGGATTATCCGCACGGCGTGTGGACGCTGCCGCCGACTTACACCCTGGGCGACCAGGACCGGGCCAAGTATGCGGCCATCGGCGAGAGCGACCGCATGACCCTCAAGTTCGTGAAACCGTAATAGCGCTATCGTGAATGCAGAACGGCGTGCACTTTCGTGCACGCCGTTTTCATTCTGCCGGAGCTATTTCGTCACCTGGCCACGCTTATGGACATCATCCACCAAGGACGAAAGCACTGTCTTCAACGTTTTCTTGAAGCGCCCGAAGTTCGGATGAACCGTGCCATGCAAGGGGTCGGCTTCGTCCATATAGAGACGCCAGGCCATCTCCACCTGCAAGCCCGCCACTTCCGGCAGCTTGCCGTAATGGTCGGTGATGTAGCCGCCCTTGTAGGGGTTGTTGCGCACCACCTTGTAACCCTGCTTTTTGAAGGACTCCTCTACACCAGCGGTGAGCCAGCCTGAGTTGGTGCGGCCATCCCGGTCACCCAGGTAGATGTCGTCCTTGAGTTCGCCGTGCAGCCTGTTGGCCCGGGAGGCCACGCTGTGAGCATCTATCAGCACCACGGCGCCGAAGCGCGCGATCTTCGCTTCGATGAGTTCCAGGAGTTTCGCATGATAGGGCGCGTGCACCCGCTCGCGCCGTCTTGCGATCTCTTCCGCATGGGGTGGTGTGGTGTAGATGTCCTCGCCCCAGAAGGTCTTGGCCGCCACGAAACCGGTCTCGAAGCGACCCGGATAGAGCGGCGTGTCATCCGGGGGACGGTTCAGGTCCGCCACGAAGCGGCTATAAGTCGCGTAGATAGTGGTGACGCCTAGGGCCGGCAGGAAGTCGTAGATGTCATGCAGATGCCAATCGGTCATGGGCAGGCTGCGGATGTAATCGGAAGCAAAATCCGCGGCGATGGCTTCGGGCACATGCACGCCCGTGTGGGGGATGCTCACCAACACCGGCACTTCCGTGGCGGTGGGCACGCGTATCGCGCAGGGTGCCAGGTCCATGGTGCCGTCTTCTATACGTTGTTCAGGCGCTTGACCGCCTGGGCGAATTCCCGGGCACTGGCATCTGCGCCGTGGGCCTTGCCCTTGCTCACCCGCTGCTTACCGCCCACATAGACATCCGCGATGTCCGCGCGGCTACCGCCGATGATGAGCGCATCCATGAAGGTATCCACGTCATGGCCACGCAGGGCTGGCGCGTCTTTATCCACAACGACGATGTCTGCCAATTTGCCGGGCGCCAACTCACCCACGGCTTGGCCTACCGCCTGGGCGCCACCTTCGCAGGCTTTCCGCCACAAGGGGATGCCAAGACCGTCCTCCGTCGCAAAGCGCGCGCGGCGCTGCACTCGCAGGCGCTGGCCGTATTCCAGCAGGCGTAACTCTTCGATGGCATCGAGGCGGCAGTTGCTGTCGGAACCCACGGCGATGTGCCCACCCGCCGCCACGAACTCGTCGGCGGCGAACAGACCGTCACCGAGATACGCCTCAGTGATGGGACAGATAACCACACTGGATCCGGCGCGCCGTATCAGCTCGCACTCCTCTGCCGTGGCATGGGTGGCATGCACCAGGTTCCAGCGCGCATCTAGCTTCACGGACCGGGACAGAAGTTGGATGGGCGTGGCACCATAAAGCGCGCGGCACTCGTCCACTTCACGCTGTTGCTCACTCACGTGGATGTGGATAGGGAAATCGGCGCCGATCACCTTACCTGCAGCTTCCACCAGCTCAGCCAGGGATTCCGCCGGCACCGCGCGCAGGGAATGGGGCGCGAGGCCGAGATCCACATCATGGATCTCCCGCAGCAGACCGCAGAAATCGGCGATGCTGCCATGCACGAAGCGCCGCTGTTCGTCCCGGGCCGGTTGCTTGAAACCACCTGTCTGGTAATACACCGGCAAGAGGCGCAGGCGGATGCCGGCCTCACGGGCCGCGGCGACCACCGTACGGGCCATGATGGGCCCCGGTGCGCCGCCCGGCAGGTGATGCAGGTAATGGAACTCCGCCACGCTGGTGAACCCGCCACGCAACATGTCCCAGAACGCCTCGCGGGCGACGATGAACATCTCCTCAGGGCTGATACGGTTGGCCAGGCGATACATGGCCTCGCGCCAGCTCCAGAAAGAATCCTGGCCTTTGGGTACCTCACCATAACCCGACAGCGCCCGCTGGAAAGCGTGGCTGTGGGCGTTGGGCATGCCGGGGATGGCCAAAAAACCGTCATGCCGCCCCTGGGCGGGTTCGATGCGTTCGATGCGCCCTTCCCCGTCCACCACCAAGGCCTGGTCATGGACCAGCCCATCGGGGGTGAGGATGTATTCAAATGCGAGGCGGGTCTGCATACTCTTATGCTCTCAGATTACGGCTTCCATGAGTAGCGCATGTACGACCTCTTGATAAGAAATGCACGCATCCACCCCATGGATGCGGACGCTAGCCTCTCCGGGGCCCGTACCCTGGCGGTGAGCGGCGACAAGGTCAGCGCCTTGGGAGTGCCCGAAGACGCGCCCGCACGGGAGACCATTGATGCCCGTGGCCAGCTACTATTGCCCGGCTTCGTGGATTGCCACACCCATGCCCTCTACGCTGGCGATCGCATGGCGGAGCACGTGCTCAAGATGCAGGGCGCGAGCTATGCGGATATCGCCAAAGCCGGTGGCGGCATCATCAGCACCGTGAAGGCGGTGCGCGCCGCCAACGAAGTCCAGCTGGTGGAGGAGACCCTGCCACGGCTGGAAGCGCTCAAAGCCGAAGGCGTCACCACGGTGGAGATCAAGAGCGGCTACGGTCTCGATACCGAGACCGAACTCAAGATGCTGCGTGCCATCCGCGCCCTGCCCCGCCATATCTCCATGGATATCTCAGCCACCTTCCTCGGCGCCCACGCCTTGCCGCCCGGCAAGAGCCACGATGAATATATGGAAGAAGTGCTGGAGCGGATGCTGCCGACGGTGGCGGAAGAAGGCCTCGCTGATACGGTGGACATCTTCGTAGAGCACATCGCCTACACGGTAGATGATCTCAAGCGTCTCGCGGAACGGGCGGCGGACCTCGGTCTGGAACTGCGCGCCCACACAGACCAGCTCTCTAACCTGGGCGGCACACGGCTCGCGGCGGAGCTGGGGGCACTGTCCTGCGATCATCTGGAATACTCGCAAGAACCTGACGTAGCGGCCATGGCGAAACAGGGCACGGTGGCGGTACTCCTGCCGGGGGCGTTCTACTTCCTGCGGGAGAAGCAGAAACCGCCCTTGGAACTGCTGCGCCGACACGGGGTGGCCATGGCGGTGGCCACGGACCTGAATCCCGGCAGCTCACCAGTGGCGAGCCTGCTCGCGGCCATGCACATGGGGGGTATCCTGTTCGGCCTCACACCCGAGGAAATTCTCACCGGCGTCACCCGCCATGCCGCGCGCGCCCTCGGCCGGGAGGATAGAATTGGCGCCCTCGTGCCGGGACGGGATGCGGATTTCTGCCTCTGGGATCTGTCGGCACTGGAATTCATGGGTTACCAATTAGGCGGGCTTAAGCCTACCGCCAGATTTTTCAAAGGAAGACGCACATGAGCCAGACCCTCGCGCTGACAGGCGCGGATCTCAGACTCGAGACCCTGCGGGCCTTCGATGTGGCGCGTCCGCAAGTGGCACTTGCGCCCCGCGCGCGCGAAGCCATGCAGACGAGCGTGGATACGGTACGCCGCGTCATCGACACGGATCAGGTGTGCTACGGCATCAACACTGGCTTCGGTGCCCTGGCGCGCCAGCGCATCACACGCGACCGGCTCACCCAATTGCAGTACAACTTGGTGCGCAGCCACGCCTGCGGCGTAGGCCAGCCACTGCCTGCGTCCGTAGTGCGCCGCATCCTGCTGCTCAAGGCCAACAGCCTGGCTGTCGGCTGCTCCGGCATACGCCCGGAAGTGGTGGACGCCCTCCTCGCTCTGCTCAACCACGATGTGTTGCCACTGATCCCGGCCAAGGGTTCCGTGGGCGCTTCCGGCGATCTCGCGCCGCTCGCGCATATGAGCCTGGCGCTCATCGGCGAGGGTGAAGCCCATCATCAGGGGAAACTGCTGCAGGGCGAAGCGGTGCTGAAGGCGGCGGGTGTAAAGCCGGTGGAACTCCAGGCGAAAGAAGGCCTGGCGCTACTCAACGGCACTCAAGTGAGCGCGGCACTCGCCATCGAAGGCTTCTTCGGGACGCGCACAGCCCTCCTAAGCTCCATCGTCTTGGGCGCCCTCACGGTGGAGGCCATGGCCGGCAGCTATAGCCCCTTCGACGCGCGTATCCATGGGGTGCGCAACATGTACGGGCAGATACAGACCGCGGAACTCTTCCGGGCCCTGTTGACAGGCAGCGATATCTGGCGTGAGCATCAGGGCTGTGACCGGGTGCAGGATCCCTATGCCCTGCGCTGCATGCCGCAGGTCTATGGCGCCGTGTGGGACACTCTGCAGCACGTCTCCGGCGTGCTGGAGCGGGAGCTCAACAGCGTCTCGGACAATCCGCTGATCTTCGGTGATGACGTGCTCTCGGGTGGTAACTTCCATGCGGAAGCCCTGGCCTTCGTGTCAGATTTCCTCTCCATCGCGGCCACGGAGATGGGCAACATCGCCGAGCGGCGTATCGACCTATTGCTCAAGAAGATCAACCCGCGGCTCAGCATGTTCCTCGCCAAGGATCCAGGCCTGGAGTCGGGCTTCATGATCGCCCATGTGACGGCAGCAGCGCTCGCTTCCGAGAACAAGACCCTCGCCCACCCCGCTTCCGTGGACACTATCCCCACTTCTGCCGGCCAGGAGGATCACGTGAGCATGGCGCCCTGGGCGGGAGTGAAGCTCGGCCTGATCCTGGACAACCTGTTCCATATCCTGGCCATCGAAGCCCTGGCTTCCGCCGAAGCCATCGATGCCATGCGACCCCTCAAGACCACCGCCCAATTGGAACCGGTGCAGACAGCAATCCGCCGTGCTGCCCCTGCGGCCAAGGGTGACCGGCGCCTGGACGGTGACATCACCAAGCTCGCGCTTGTGCTATCGGGCGGTGGATTGCTGGCCGAAGTCTCCGGCGCTTTCCCGACCCCGTCCCTTTAGGCCCCTGGGTCACGCCCCCTTTGCCGAGCGGCTAGAGTCTCTTCCTGCACGAATTAAAATGTCGTAAATAATACATAAAATGACCTATACTTAAACCTGCTGTTTATTCCGTTTATGACGCCCCCACGCAAAGTGGGGAAGTCAGGGGCCTCTTGTTTTCCCCCTTTGACGAGAGGCCCCTTTTTTTAACAACAGGAAGTTGTTACATCACGGAGCACAGGGAGGTGCGGGAGCGATGTAATGCAGTTTCATCGCCTATCAAGAGGCAGGCAGATTTTTGCCCCTGCAAAATCTGCATTCCCGCCGTCCCTGGCGGTTGATGCCGGGAGCGACGATACAATAGGATGTTGTTATGCCGCGAAGTACACGACTGCAGGGATGCAGGAGGTAGAGCAACGCAGGAGCAGTTGCCGAGGGAGGTACATGAGCGGCGTAGCTCAGATCGATCCCCTAAATTCCCGCCCCAGCGCTCACTTCCTCAAGCTGCTAGGCCGGTCATAGCGCCCGAACAGCCGGTCATAGCCCACCACATAGATGAGTTGCAACGCCGCCGACATGCAGAAGGGGGTGACGAAGAACCCCGCGGCGATGAGTGGCCCGGCGATACCAGGACCCACGGACTGGGGCACCTGGAAGGAAGCGGCATTCACGCTGGTGGCGAGTCCCCGGCGCTGGTCCCGCATCAGCGACACGATCTGCGCCTGGCGGGCGCCCACCGAGGCCCCGCCGGCGGCGAGCCGCAGCATGTAAGCGGTGGCCGCCAGCCAGAACCAGGGCATGAACGGCAAGGCCACCAGCAATAGCACGCCTATGCCACGGCTCCAGACCACCGCCCGTGACAAGCCATGGCGCATGGCCATGCGCCCCGTAAAGAGCGCCATGCCCCCCGTGAGGGCGAAGGTACCGGCCAGCACCGCGCCGATGCGGTCCGGCCCCACGCCGAAACGCAATGCGAACCAGTAAGAGATGAGAGGACCGATGAGCCCCATGGACAGGCCATTCAGCAGGTTGAGTCTGCCCAAGCGCTGCAGCAACTGATTCTCCCAGCGATGCAGTCGCCGCACGCGCGCGCCGGCCGTCTGCGGCGTATCCCGCTGCCGTTCCACGGCACCGTAGAGCAGCCAGAGGTTCGCGAGCGCGCCGATGATCACCAGGACGAACAGGAAACCGTAAGCCGCACGCGGTGCGGCACCGGGCATCCACCAGGCTGCCAGCATCGCGAGCAACGCGCCCAGGGCCATGCCGAAGAAACCCAGGGCGTTGTTGATGCTGTATATCCAACCTCGGTCCGACACGGGCACCACATCTGCGAGCCAGGCCTGCTCCGCAGGGCCGAAGGGGCCGGCGGTACCGTTCATCCCGCGACCGAACCCCCCCAGCACGATGGCTGCCAACAGCACTGCCTGCGAGGCACTCAGTAGCGGCATGAGGCCGCAGACCACGGTGAACAGTTCATTCCAGATCAGGAATGGCCTGCGCCGCAAGCGATCGCTCAGGAGGCCGATGCCGAGACTCAAGACAGCGGCGCACATACCTGCGCCACTGAGAGTGAGGCCGATGGCGAGACCGCTCCAGTGCAAGGCATTCAGGTAGAGGGAGATGTCCACCACCATCGCACCTTGCGCCACGCTGCGCACGCTGCGCGCCAGGAGCAGGCGCCGGGCGGTGGGCTGGATGTTACGAAAGGTTGCCGTCATCCTCCGGGTCTGCCCGCGCCGAGATAATGCCCCTTCCAGTACTCGCTATCCAGACGCGCGCTCGACACCGATTTACCGCTATCGGGAGCATGCACGAACCAGTGGCTACCGATGTAGATGCCTACGTGCATGAGGTTGCCGCTGTCGCTGCTGAAGAACAGGATGTCGCCGGGCTGGATCGCACCCCGCGTCACCCGCGGCGTCTTGTTGTACTGCCCTTCCGCGGTGCGCGGCAGATGCACGCCTGCCTGGCCATAGACGTATTCCACGAGGCCGCTGCAATCGAAACCCTGGGGCGTATCGCCGCCATAGATATATGGCGCGCCCACCTGGGCTTCGGCGAGATGCACGATCTCCTGACCGAGGTTTGCCTGGGCGGAGGTGGATGGAGCGGCAGCGCCAGGCTCGGGCCACTGGGCACAACCAGAAAGCGCCACCAGGATGAGCAGCAGGCAGCACAAAAGTATGGTGGAAGATCTCACTAGAAGGCCATTATAAGCAGCTGGAAGCCATCCCCAAAGCGTCGCGAGCGAAGGCAGGACGAGGCGCGCGAGGCGCGCATACCGGAGCGTACTCTTCGGTACGTGAGGATTGCGAGCCGATGCGCAACAAAGTCATGCCAAGCGCAGCAGGTTTGGGGGTGGCTTCACCCGCGGCGAATACGGATGTGTCGCCCCCCATCTTTCACCGCGGCCTGCTTCAAGCTCGCATGGCGTGCCGCCAGGCTCATGAGCGCCCGCGCGGCCAGGAGACCCGCATCAGCGGCGACTATATCCCGGCTGAGACGTACTTCCTGTTCCCGCAACGCTGCGAGCGCCGCATCGCGGGTGACCGAAGAGAAACCAATGTGTGCACCGGCTGGCAGCTGCGCGAGCAGGCTCAAATCCGCCGAGATGACGTTGGCGATGACGGGATAGCCGCCGGTGGTGCCGTGATTGGGGAGCAGGACGATAGGCTGGCCGGAACCGGGCACTTGGATCGCGCCCGCTACCATGCCCATGGAAGGCAGTTCATCGCTACGGCTGCGGCTGAGCGCCACACCCGCGAGACGCAAACCCGTGCGATCGCTATTGGGCAGCACGCTGTACTCACCCGATGACAGCACTGCACGTGCCCCTTCGGTGAACCACTCCTCCTGGGGCCCCGGCAGGATGCGTAACCGAGCCGTTTGGCCGAACCGCGGCGGAGCACGCAGATAGAAACCCGGCGCCTCGGCTTGCGGCCCAATGGGGAGATGCATGCCCGCCGCCAGCGGCGCGGGACCCAGGTTCGCAAAAGTGTCACTGGAGGCGCTGCCCAATACCTTCGGCAAGAGGAGCCCGCCGCCGACAGTGAGATAAGTGCGAAACCCAGCGCTGATGCGGCCGATACGCAACGACGCTCCTGCCGGCGCATGCAAAGTCTGGTACATGGGCAGCGGCTGACTATCCAGGGAGGCTTCCACGTCTCCACCCGTGAGTGCGAAGCTGGCGGGAGTGTCGAAACGCAGACTCACGCCCTGGGCGGTCATCTCGAGAGCCGCTCCGCCATCCGCGTTACCCACTAGGCGGTTCCCCACCCGCAGGCTGAAAGCATCTGCGGCGCCTGCCGATGGCACGCCCAGGTGGCCCAAACCGTCCCGCCCAAGATCTTGGATAGTAGTGAAGAGACCGGGTTCCAGTACCTGGATCATGGCAACACTTTGAAGCGCACTTGATCTCCCGGTGCGAACAAGGCCGGAGAAGCACGCGTGGCGTCGAACAGCTTCGCCGTGGTGAGTCCCAACACCTGCCATCCACCCGGCGTAGCCTGGGGATAGATGCCGGTGAATTCACCGGCCATAGCCACGGCGCCCTCCGGTGTGCGGGTGCGAGGAGTGGCGAGCCTCGGCAACTGCAACTTGGGATCCAATCCTGTCAAATAAGCGAAGCCCGGCGAGAAACCCAAGAAGGCAACCTCGTAAACGGGAGCGCTGTGGCGTCGCACCACTTCTTCCGCGTCCATGTGGAGAGCAGCTGCCACTGCTGCGAGATCCTCACCGGCATAGCGCACGGCGATCTCATGGGATCTCGGATTGATGGCCTGCTGCGGTGTCCGCAGCAAGGCCGACAGGCGCCGGGCCAGGGTATCCAGATCGGCGACCAGGGGGTCGGCCGCCAACAGCAAGGAAGCGTAGCCCGGCACCAGCTGGCGCAGACCGGGGATGTCCTCCGCCGCCAACACACGGCGCAGCTTCTGGGCCTCGGCACTGTCCCGGGTCTCCACCAACAACGCGCTATCCCCCATGGGGCGTATGTTCATGTGAAAGCGCGCAATTCCACGCCGGCGGCTTCGAGGGCGGCACGCAAGCCACGCGCCAATCCCGCGGCGCCGGGCGTATCCCCATGCACACAGAGGGAACGGGCTTTCACGGTGATGGTCTTGCCCGAGACACTTTCGACCATGCCCTCTTGCGCGAGGCGCAGGCCACGGATAGAGACTTGCCTGGCATCGCTGATGACCGCATCGCTCTCACTGCGCGGCTGCAAGCGACCATCGTCGCGGTAAGCGCGATCAGCGAAGGCTTCGCCTACGGCACGCACGCCCTGCTGCTCCGCCTGATGCATGGCTACGGAATCCGGCAGTGTCAGCAGCGTAAGCTTTGAATCGAAACCCTTGAGCGCAGCGAGTACCGCGTCCGCCACCACGGCGTCTTCAGCCATGCGGTTGTAGAGGGCACCGTGGGCCTTGACGTAGCGCAGGCGCGTCCCGGCGCTCTGGGCCACGGCAGCGAGCGCTTCCATCTGCTCAGCCACGCTCGCGCTGATGGCGGCGGCCGGCAGATCCAGGTCGCAGCGACCGAAATGTTTTCGGTCCGGATAAGAGACATGGGCGCCGATGTGCACACCGTGCTGCAAGCAGAGCCCCACGGTGCGCCGCATGACGGCGGCATCGCCCGCATGGGCTCCGCAGGCCACGTTGGCACTGGTGAGCAGCGGGATCAGCGCCGCGTCGTCGCCGCACTCCTCGCCCACGTCCGCATTGAGGTCTATAAGCATGGCTCCCACGCGGTGCAGAGAGCCTTCAGCGTATGCCCAGCATCGGCAGATCCAGGCCGCGCTCCCGAGCCACGTCTGCAGCGCGCGCATAGCCTGCATCCGCATGGCGCATGACGCCCGTCCCGGGATCGTTGATCAGCACCCGGGTCAGCGCCTGAGTGGCGCGCTCGCTGCCATCGGCCACGATCACCACGCCGGCGTGCAGTGCATAGCCCATGCCTACGCCACCGCCATGATGGAAACTCACCCAGGAAGCGCCGCTCGCGGTGTTGAGCAGCGCGTTCAGGATCGGCCAGTCGGCCACGGCGTCGGTGCCGTCCTTCATGCCCTCGGTCTCACGGTTGGGTGAAGCCACGGAGCCCGAATCCAGGTGATCGCGGCCGATGACCACCGGAGCCTTGAGCTCGCCCTTCCTCACCATCTCGTTGAAGGCGAGGCCCAGTTGATGACGTTCCTTGTAGCCCAACCAGCAGATGCGCGCCGGCAGGCCCTGGAACTTGATGCGGGCCCGGGCCATGTCCAGCCAGCGGTGCAAGCCTTTCTTGTCCGGGAATAGTTCCTTCGCCTTGGCATCGGTCTTGTAGATGTCTTCCGGATCGCCGGAGAGCGCGGCCCAACGGAACGGCCCCATGCCTTCGCAGAAGAGCGGGCGGATGTAGAGCGGCACGAAACCCTTGAAGTCAAAGGCATTGGCGACACCCGCATCCTGGGCCATGGCGCGGATGTTGTTGCCGTAATCGAAAGTGGGTATGCCCTTGGCCTGGAACCCCAGCATGGCACGCACCTGGCGGGCCATGGACTGTTTCGCAAGCTCCACGTATCTCTTGGCATCGTCCTTACGCAGCTTCGCGCTCTGCTCCAGGGAATAGCCCACGGGGATATAACCGTTCAGGGGATCGTGGGCGGAGGTCTGGTCCGTGACCAGATGTGGAAGGACATCGCCCTTCAGTATCTCCTCGAACACTTCGGCAGCATTACCGAGCAGGCCTACGGACACGGGCTCACCGGAAGCTTCTGCCTTCTTCAGCATCTCCAGCGCTTGTTTGAGAGAAGTGGCCTTGTGGTCGAGGTACCCCGTGGCCAGACGCTTGTCGATGCGGGTCTCATCTACTTCCACCGCGAGGCAATTCAGGCCGGCGAACACCGCCGCCAGAGGCTGGGCTCCGCCCATACCACCGAGACCACCAGTGAGCAACCACTTGCCCTGAGCCTTACCCTGGTAATGCTGGCGTACCGCTTCCACGAAAGTCTCGTAGGTGCCCTGCACGATGCCCTGGGAGCCAATATAGATCCAAGAGCCGGCGGTCATCTGGCCGAACATCATGAGGCCTTTCTTGTCGAGCTCGAAGAAATGATCCCAGGTGGCCCACTTGCCCACCAGGTTGGAATTAGCGATGAGCACCCGCGGTGCGCCCTCGTGGGTCTTGAACACGCCCACGGGCTTGCCGGATTGGATCAGCAGGGTCTCGTCGTTCTCCAGGCGCTTCAGGGTAGCGACGATTGCATCGAAGCATTCCCAATCCCGGGCCGCCCGGCCGATACCCCCATAGACCACCAGTTCCCGGGGGTTTTCCGCCACCTGAGGATCCAGGTTGTTGTGCAGCATGCGCAGGGCTGCTTCCTGCTGCCAACCTTTACAGCTCAGCTTGGGTCCGGTAGGCGCATGCAATTGGACATCACGGAAACGGGTAGCCACGGCTCTGGATCCTTCAGGGCTTCAGAAAAGACATGGCCGGTATTGTAACCGGCCATGTCCCGCATATTCATGGCCTGCGGGCAGCTTCAGGATCCTAACCCTCAGCGCCGTGGCGGACCACCTGCCCCCATGCTCGGACAGCTGCTGTTAGCGCAGCCCCCGTTGCCCCCGTTGTGATTGAGCATCATCAATTGGGCGGCTTTCTTGCGCGCGGCTACCTGCTCGGGTGTCAGGCAGACGCGTGCATGGAAATGCGAGCCTATCTGCTCTTCGTCATCACACACGAGCTTCGCCTGCTGCGGCTTGACGGCTGTGGACGCGGAAGCGACCGTCTGAGCGCTCGGGGCAGCTGTGACGGCCGAGCCAAGAGCTGCTCCGCCGGAACCCGTCGTGGCCGTAGTAGAGACGGGCTGGGAGGTGGCACAGGCGGTGAGGGCCACCATCAGGCTACAGGTCAGGAGCAGTTTCGTCATGGAAATATCTCCAGTCTTTACAGGGTGTTGCCGCCTTCATAAGGGCGGAAGTACTATATAATTAGTATTTTAGCCATCCGGGGCGGATTTGCAAGCAGTTTGTACTATTAATCTAGTACTTTGTCTATACTGAATCCAACCGACATAATAAAGAGGCATGCTACCCATGTCCCCCAGAAAGCCCAGCCAAGCATCAGGCCCGCCGGAACCTACAGGGGCGGAACTTGAAGTATTGCGTGTGCTTTGGCAGCAGGGTGACAGCACCGTGCGCCAAGTGTATGAGATCCTGGGCCGCGACAACCCCGTAGCCTATACCACCGTGCTCACCACCCTGCAGATCATGCATCAGAAAGGCTTGGTGAAGCGTGATGAATCCGAACGTGCCCATGTGTACACGGCAACCTTGAGCCAGCGTCGCGCCCAGAAGCGTTTCCTGGGCAAACTGCTGCATAGGGTATTCGAAGGTTCCTCCACGGAACTTGTGATGCAGGCTTTGGGATCGGGCAAACCGGCCAGCGCCGAGGAATTGGCCATGATCCGTGCACGCCTCAAGGAATTGGAGGAGGAGCAGAAATGAGCGTCCTGAACAGTCTGCTTTCCACTCTACTGGCCTATAACCTGGGCTGGACCCTGGTGCATTTCCTGTGGCAAGGAGCACTGGTAGGTGCGATCTATGCCTGCTTGCGCTTTGTGCTGCAAGACAGTGTCCCCGAGAGCCGCTATTGGCTGAGCCTGAGCACGCTGGCACTCTTGGCGGCGCTGCCAGTCCTCACCTTCATCCATCTGCTGGCGAATCCGCTGGTGGTCCCCGGCATCGTGGGTGTGGCACACACGGCCCATAGTCTGAGCGTCGCCCCGGAAGTCTCGCCCTTCGCGGTATTGCGCGAACTGCTGCATCTGATCGTGCCCTGGACCGTGCCCGCCTGGTGCACTGGTGTGGCACTCATGGCCCTGAGGTCACTCGCTGCCTGGCACAAGATCCACAGCCTGACGCGCAGCGGTGTCACGGAAGCCCCCGATCAGTGGCAGGACAAGCTAGTGGACCTGGCCATGCGGGTGGGCGTACACGTGCGCGTAAGGCTCATGGTCACCGCCAAGGTGGCCGTGCCCTGCGTGGTGGGCTGGATGAAACCCATCATCCTGATCCCGCCGGCGGCACTTGTCGGCCTGACTACCTTGCAGCTGGAGATGGTGCTCGCCCATGAGCTGGCGCACATACGCCGCCATGACTACCTGGTGAACCTGCTGCAGCTACTAGTGGAGACCTTGCTGTTCTATCACCCTGTGGTGCGCTGGATATCCCAGGATGCACGCCGGGAACGGGAACTGTGCTGCGACGATTCGGCAGTATGCGCCTGCGGGGACGCGCTGCATTATGCCCATGCCCTGACCGATCTCGCGGGCATACGGGCGGCTGACATGCGTCTGGCGATGAGCCTGAACGGCGGCGATCTGGCGCTGCGCGTAGAACGGCTGATCGCGCCCCATCATGTATACGAAGGAGCGCTGCGGCTGCCGACCCTGATGTTGGCGAGCGCGGTGTTCCTGAACGGGTTGATGATGATGGCTTCGGCACGTGACCTGCCCATGCCTTTCACTCGGATGCAGGCCTTCTCGCTTTACCAGCCCACGATCCTGCGTGATTCCGAATCCGCACGGCTCCGACATGCCCAAGTGACGCTCATGCCCACTGTGGTCGCGCCGATGGTGGGGCAGGCACCCACCCCAACAGCATTGGAATCCATGCAACTCGCTGCCGGCGCAGCGCTCATGCCGGTGGGAAAACCAATGGCCCCTCTACCCGCCAAGAGCAATCCACCGGCAGTGGTAACCGTGCATCAGGTCGCGATACCGGATGACAGCGTACACACCGGAAAGGACGCCCCCAGACTGAACCAGCCCTTGGAGCTCATACGCATCATCCCGGTAAACCCCCATGTCGAAAAGGTCCAGGGCCAGGGTTCGAAACACCACGAATACTGCACACCGATGACCGGATCCCGCGTCTGCGGCTGATATCAGGCTTAATGACGCGGCACTCTGTCCAGAGTGCCGCGTTTTCTTTTGTTAAACCAGCTTAAAAGCGTCGTGGCCGCACTCGGGCGTCCTGCCCTCCACCGCATAAGACCCACATCGCTACGCTTCCAACTCCGCTCGTGACCCAGGGCATACTTCCTGTATGCCCACTCGAAACTTCGTCTCGAGCCTCTGGTCAAAAGCGAAGACGCCGAGCGCACGCCTGCAGTGATGTAGGCGGTATGACTGCATGGATACAGGAGGTAGAGCACTACCTCGAGCAAGCACCGAGAGCAATGCAGGGAGTAACTGCCGAGCAGCTTCTAAGGTGGTTTAAGACACCCAAGCTCGGGCATTGCGGAACATCCTCATCCAGGGCGAATCCTCGCCCCACTCCGCCGGACGCCATGACATCTGCACGCTGCGGAACACCCGCTCCGGGTGCGGCATGAGCAGCGTGACACGCCCATCGGTATTGGTAATGCCGGCTATCCCCAGGGGCGAACCGTTCGGGTTCGCGGGATAACGGTCGGTCATGCGTTCCCGGTTATCTACGAAGCGCAGGATCACACGCGCTCCCGCCAGGAGCTGGTGCGCCGCATCCGGCCGGCTGAACAGGGCACGACCCTCACCATGAGACACCACGATGGGCAGCACCGAGCCTTCCATGCCGGCGAAGAACAGCGACGGCGACGGCAGTATCTCCGCCAGCACCAGTCGCCCTTCGTATTGTTCTGAGGCGTTGCGCACGAACTTGGGCCAGCCCACGGTGCCCGGTATGAGGTCCGCGAGGGAGGCTAGCATCTGGCAGCCGTTGCAGACCCCGAGGCTGAAGCTATCCACCCTGTTGAAGAAGCCGGTGAACTCCTCGCGGGTGTGTGGATTAAAGAGGATGGATTTGGCCCAGCCCTGCCCCGCACCCAGCACGTCCCCGTAAGAGAAGCCGCCGCAGGCCACCATGCCCTTGAAATCCGACAAGCTGACGCGGCCTTCCAGTATGTCTGTCATGTGCACATCGACACTGGAGAACCCGGCGCGGTCCAAAGCACCTGCCATCTCCACCTGACCGTTCACCCCCTGCTCACGCAGCACCGCCACCCGCGGCCGGCTGCCCTTGCCTATGTAAGGCGCTGCAGGGTTCGCGTTCAGGTCGAAACTCAAGCGGGCATGCAACCCCGGATCGCCGGCATCGTATTTCGATTCCCACTCCTGCTGAGCCGACGCCGGGTTATCCCGCAGGCGCTGCATATGGAAGCTCAATTCACTCCAGGTGCGATGCAGGTCGGTGCAACTCTCGTCGAACAGTGTGTTTCGGTCACGATTCACCACCAGGCGGCCGTCGCGGCGCGGCGCACCCAGGGAATGCACATGCGGGCCCAGGCCATGGCGTTCGAACACCGCATGCACTTGCTGCACGTCCTTGGCCTGGACCTGCAGCACCGCACCCGGTTCCTCGCTGAACAACAGCGCCAGGGGGTCGCCGCTCATGCCATCCAGGTGCACATCCAGGCCGCAATGGCCGGCGAAAGCCATCTCGGCTAGGGTGACGAACAAGCCGCCGTCGGAACGATCGTGATAGGCGAGTAGACAACCCGCGGCCAGCAGTTCCTGTACGGCGTCGAAGAAACCCTTAAGCCGCAGCGGGTCATCCAGATCCGGAGATTCCGCGCCGCTCGCTCCATACACCTGGGCCAGACAGGAGCCGCCCAGGCGGTTACGGCCTGCACCCATATCCACCAGCAACAATTGGGTATCGGTGACCCCTCGCTGCAGTTGAGGTGTGACGGTGCGCCGGATGTCGTCCACCGGCGCGAAGGCGGTGATCACGACGGACAGCGGCGCCAGCATGGTGCGCGTATCGCCTTGCTGCTGCCAGACCGTCTTCATGGAAAGCGAATCCTTGCCCACGGGGATGGCGATATCCAGGGCGACACACAGTTCGCTCACCGCCTTCACCGTGTCGTAGAGAGCCGCGTCCTCGCCCGGATTGCCGCAAGCAGCCATCCAGTTGGCAGACAGACGCACCTTGGCCAAGGGCCCTATATCCGCGGCGGCGATGTTAGTAACGGCCTCCGCCACTGCCAGACGCCCAGAGGCGGGTGCATCCATGACCGCCACGGGCGCACGCTCACCCATGGCCATGGCCTCGCCGCGATAACCCTCGAAACTGGCGGCCGTGACCGCGAGATCGCTCACGGGCACCTGCCAGGGGCCGACCATGGGATCGCGATGCACCAATCCGCTCACGGTGCGATCACCGATGGTCACCAGGAACCCCTTGTCTGCCACCGCCGGCAATTTGAGCAGGCGATAAGCCGCATCCTTGAGATCGATCTTAGCGGTGTCGAACACAGGGCGCGCCACCGGCAAGCGCTTCACGTCGCGCAGCATCTTGGGCGGTTTGCCCAGGAGCACTTCCATGGGCATATCTACCGGCGGCTTACCCAGCAGCGGATCCAGCACCATGAGCAGGCCGTCGCCGGTGGCTTCGCCGATCACGGCATAAGGGCAACGCTCGCGCGTGCACAGTCGCTCGAAATCCACGAGGCGTTGCGGCGCCACCGCCAGCACGTAACGCTCCTGGGCCTCGTTGCACCACACCCCCATGGGGGACATGCCGGGTTCGTCGCTGAGCACGCGCCTGAGATCGAAGCGCCCGCCGCGTTTGCTGGCATCGATGATCTCCGGTACTGCGTTTGAGAGCCCGCCGGCACCCACGTCGTGGATCGAGAGCAATGGGTTCTCCGCTCCTTGGGCCCAGCAGCGGTCTATGACTTCCTGGGCACGGCGCTGCATCTCGGCGTTATCGCGCTGCACCGAAGCGAAATCCAGATCCTCGGCACTGGCGCCGCTCGCCATGCTGGAAGCGGCACCGCCGCCGAGACCGATGAGCATGGCAGGTCCGCCCAACACGATGATCTTCGCACCCACGGGGATGTCGCGTTTCTCCACATGCTGCGGACGGATGTTGCCCATGCCGCCGGCGATCATGATTGGCTTATGGTAGCCACGCAGCGTGCCGCCCACGTCCTGCTCATAACTGCGGAAGTAACCGCCCAACGCGGGCCGGCCGAACTCGTTGTTGAATGACGCGGCACCTATCGGCCCTTCCAGCATGATGTCTAGGGCCGAGACGATGCGCCCCGGCTTGCCGAAGTCCTGCTCCCAGGGTTGCATGAAACCGGGGATCTTGAGGTTCGAGACCGAGAAGCCCGTGAGCCCCGCCTTGGGCTTGGCGCCGAGACCCGTGGCGCCCTCGTCGCGGATCTCTCCGCCGGCGCCGGTAGCGGCCCCCGGGAAGGGCGAGATGGCGGTGGGATGGTTATGGGTCTCCACCTTCATGAGGATGTGGATGTCCTCCTGATGGTAGGCATATTCGCCATCGAGGGGGCGGGGGAAGAAACGCGCGCCCCGTCCGCCCTGGATCACCGAAGCGTTATCCACGTAAGCCGATAGCACCCCCTCAGGGTTGTTGGCATGGGTGTGGCGGATCATGTCGAACAGGGAGTGGGGCTGCCGCTCACCGTCGATGATCCAATCGCCGCGGAATATCTTGTGGCGGCAATGCTCCGAGTTCGCCTGGGCGAACATCATGAGTTCCGTGTCGCTGGGGTTGCGCTCGAGCTTGCGGAAACTTTCCACCAGATAGTCGATCTCGTCCTCCGAGAGGGCAAAACCGTATTCCCGATCGGCCTTGATGAGCGCCTCACGGCCGCCGCCCAGTACATCCACTGTATTCAGAGGTGCGGGTGAGGCCTGAGTGAAGAGCTGCGCGGCTTCCTCCGCGCTGTATAACACCGTCTGGGTCATGCGGTCGTGGAGCACGGAGGCGAGCCGTGCCAGCGCAGTCCGGTCGGGTGATGCCGTTCCACCGCCCAAGTGATAGGCGACGCCGCGCTCGATGCGCCGGATCTTCTTCAGGCCGCAGTTGCGGGCGATGTCCGTGGCCTTGCTGGCCCAGGGAGACAGGGTGCCGACGCGCGGCACCACCAGGATGAGAGCCCCGTCCGGGGTAGGTGCAGGCATCTCGCCGTCGTTCAGCAGCCGTTCCAACAGGGAACGCTCGGCGGCACCGGGAGTGCCATCGCTATCGACGAAATACAGGAAACGGGTATCGAGGCTGGTTATCTCAGGCAGCAGGGTCTGCAGTTTCTCAAGCAGGATTCGGATGCGGAATGCGGAGAGTGCCGGTCCACCGCGGAACTGCAGCATGGTCTGTCCTGAGGGCGCGAACGGAGGCGCATTTTACAGTAACGGGGCGTCCGGCTCCAGTTTCAGCTTATTTGGCGCCAATCCAGGCCTAGCTGCTGATCCGCCACGGCTATCCAATCCGGTTCGCAATCCACCGCCTCGGCAAGCGCGACACGCGCCAGTTCAGGCGTGTTGTTCTTCTCGGAAAGATGCGCCGCCACCAGATGCTGTAACCACTGCGTATCCAGGCGGCGCAGGAGTCCGGCTGCCTGGCTATTGCTCAGGTGACCCAGGGGCCCGCCCACCCGGTCCTTCAATGACGGCGGGTAAGAGCCGTTCTCCAGCATCTCCCGATCGTGGTTGCACTCCAGGAGCATAGCGGCGCAGCCATCGTACATCCGCCGGATATGCGGCGTGATATCCCCTGTGTCCGTCAACAGACCGAAGCGGTGGGCCCCGTCATCGAACAGGAACTGGGTGGGCTCGCGGGCATCGTGGGGCACCGCCACCGGGATCACCTGCAGATTACCTATGGCGAAAGGCGCGTGGCTGTCGAAGGGCTGGGCACCATCGAGACCCAGCTTCAGGCAGGCGGCACGGGTGCCGGTGGTGCAGCGTATGGGGATGCCATGGCGGTTGGCGAAGCGCGCCACGCCCGAGACATGGTCGCTGTGTTCATGGGTCACGAGTAAAGCTGCGATGGCGTCGGGTGTGACCCCGAGACGCTGAAGGCGAGCTTCGGTCTCGGTGATGGAGAAGCCGCAGTCCACCATCACGGTGGTATCTCCGGCCTGGATCAGGGTGGCATTACCGCGGCTGCCGCTGCCCAGAGAGGCGAAGCGCACGCTAGGGCTTGCCCCGGGTCATTTCTTGCCTGGAGTATAGAGAGGCACCGGAAAGGGCGTGACGTTGGTACCGCCCTCCAGTGCCACGATCTTGGCGGTGCCTTCCCGGGCCACCTCGTCGATGCGCACCACCGCATGCATGGGGATGTAGCTCTTCTTCACACCCTCGAATTCGCTCTTGAGCTTCTCTTCACTCGGGTCCACCACCACGCTGCTGCGCTCGCCGAACACCATCTGCTCGATCTCGATGAAGCCCCAGAAGCCGTCCTGGCTCACCTTACGGGCATAGATCTCGTAGAGCTTGCCCTGGTTCATGAAGATGACTTTGTAGATGTGGCGTGCAGGCATGGCTATTGGAAAAGTGGCTCGGCAATCAAAGTCTAGCGGAAATTGGCGGAGGGGGTGGGATTATTCCGGGCATCCCTGCCCAACACCCCTTCGGGGCCCGCGCTGTGCGCGGTTCAAATTCACTCCCGGCGAATTTGTCGAACCTCGGATTTAACTACATGGGTTCGAATCCGCCGACCTTAATAAAAGACAGAGCCCCTAAAGGGGCTCTGTCTTTTATTTTGGCGGAGGGGGTGGGATTCGAACCCACGTGGGGCGTTAGCCCCCAACCGATTTCGAGTCGGTGCCGTTGTGACCGCTTCGGTACCCCTCCGTAGGGGGCGCTATTCTAGCCCAAGGGGGGATTCGACCATAGCCATCACCGCCGCCGCCGGGCAAAAAAGCCTTTCAGCAACTCTCCGCACTCCTCCGCCAGTACGCCGCCCATGACCTCCAGCCGATGGTTCAGCGCCGGAGCATTGGTGATATCGAACACGCTGCCGGCGGCGCCGGCCTTGGGATCAGCCGCGCCGTACACCAGGCGCTTGACCCGGGCATGCACCAGAGCACCCGCGCACATGCTGCAGGGTTCCAGGGTCACATAGAGGGTGGTATCCAGCAGCCGGTAATTACCCAGCGCCTCTGCCGCAAGGCGCAGGGTGCCAATCTCGGCGTGGGCCGTCGGGTCATGGGAACCGATGGGCTGATTCCAGCCTGAGGCGATGGCTGCCCCATCCTTTACCAGCACCGCACCCACCGGCACTTCGCCCGCCGCCTCCGCCTGCCGCGCCAGCATCAGAGCTTCCCGCATCCACTTCTTGTCGGTTTCTTCGCTCATGAATACCTATAAAGAAGGATTATCGCCAGCGGATTTTGGCCGGAGACAAGGCGTAGCGCCGCCCGAGGGTCCGGCGATCTGCCGGACGGGCATACATGGACGTATGCCCTGGGATCCAAGTCGCCCAGGAAGGGGCGACGCAGATGGAGTTTACATGCCGGTAAATGAGCACCGAGGGCGGCGCTGCAACGCCGTATCCGGGCAAAAGATGCGGCGAGAATCACTCCCATTCGATGGTGGCCGGAGGCTTTCCGGAGATGTCGTACACAACGCGCGATATCCCCGGCACTTCGTTGCAGATGCGTCGCGCCGCCTTGTCCAAGAACTCATAGGGCAGCCGCGCCCAGCGGGCCGACATGAAATCCACGGTCTCCACAGCCCGCAAGGCCACCACGTATTCGTAACGCCGTCCGTCCCCCTGCACCCCCACGGAACGCACCGGCAGGAACACGGCGAAGGCCTGGCTCACCTTGTCATAGAGCCCGTCGCGGTGCAGCTCCTCTATATATATGTGGTCGGCCTGGCGCAGCAGGTCGGCATACTCCTTCTTCACCTCCGCCAGGATGCGTACCCCGAGCCCCGGTCCCGGGAAGGGATGGCGATAGACCATCTCTCTCGGCAACCCCAACTCCACGCCGATCTTGCGCACCTCATCCTTGAACAGCTCCCGCAAGGGCTCTAGCAACTGCATGCGCATATGTGCCGGCAAGCCGCCTACGTTGTGGTGGGACTTGATCACATGGGCCTTGCCGCTGGCGCCGGCGGATTCGATCACGTCCGGGTAGATGGTGCCTTGAGCCAGCCATTTGGCATCTTTGATCTTGCCCGCCTCTTCCTCGAATATCTCCACGAACAGGCGGCCGATGACTTTGCGCTTCTGTTCCGGGTCCGTCACTCCTGTGAGAGCCGTGAGGAAGCGCTGCTCCGCATCCACCCGGATCACGCGTACACCCATGTGTTTGGCGAAAGTAGCCATCACCTGATCGCCTTCGTGCAGGCGCAGGAGCCCCGTGTCTACGAACACGCAAGTGAGCTGCTTGCCGATGGCGCGATGCAGGAGCGCTGCTACCACCGAGGAATCCACACCCCCCGAGAGGCCGAGTAGCACATGGTCCGTGCCCACCTTGGTGCGCACCGCTGCGATGCTGTCCTCGATGATACGACCTGAATCCCACAGGGCCTTGCAAGCGCAGATCTCTAGTACGAAGCGCGAGAGGATCTTGCCCCCTTGCAGGGTCTGGGTGACTTCCGGATGGAACTGCACGCCGTAGAAACGTCGTGCTTCATCGGTCATGGCCGCACAGGAAGCATCCTGGGAGACGCCGGTACGCACGAAGCCCGGCGGCAGGCCGGTGACGGAATCCCCGTGGTTCATCATGACTTCGAGGGTGCTCCTGCCTTCGCCGTCATGTCCGTCCTGGATGCCGTCCAGCAGACGGGAACCGCCGGTGACCGTCATGTGCTCCATGCCGAACTCACGATGGGTGCCGGGCAATACCTTGCCACCCAGTTGGGCCGCCATGTCCTGCATGCCATAGCAGATGCCCAACACCGGCACACCCTGCTCGAACACCGCCTTGGAAGTCTTCGGCGTGGCATCGCCCACCACCGATTCCGGTCCGCCCGAGAGGATCACGCCGCGGGGATTGAAAGCCTTGAGAGCCGACGCATCCATGTCCGGTGGGCGTATCTCGCAGAACACGCCGATCTCCCGCACCCGACGCGCTATCAGCTGGGTCCACTGGGAGCCGAAGTCCAGGATCAGGATGCGGTCGCTGTGTATGTTCTGCTGGCTCAAGATTCTTGATCTCCCTATAGCAGGAAGGCCGCTGGGCGGCCTTCCTGTTTCATTCATTCGGAGCGGTAGTTAGGTGCTTCCTTCGTGATGGTCACATCGTGCACGTGGCTCTCGCGCATGCCTGCGCCGGTGATGCGCACGAACTGCGGTCGGGTACGCATGGTCGCTATGTCCTTGGAACCGGTGTAGCCCATGCTGGAGCGCAGGCCGCCCATGAGCTGGTGGACGATGGCCACCAGCGAACCCTTATAGGGCACGCGGCCCTCGATGCCTTCCGGCACCAGCTTCTCCACTTCCTCGGTGGGGTCCTGGAAGTACCGATCAGCGGAACCCTGCTTCTGGGACATGGCACCGAGTGAGCCCATGCCTCGATAAGATTTGTAGGAGCGGCCCTGATAGAGCTCCACTTCGCCGGGCGCCTCTTCGGTGCCGGCCAGGAGGCCGCCGATCATGACGGAGTAGGCGCCGGCCGCGATGGCCTTGGCCAGGTCGCCGGAATAGCGGATGCCGCCGTCGGCGATGAGCGGCACGCCGCTCTTGGCGAGCGCTTCGCCCACGTTGGCCACGGCGGAGATCTGCGGCACGCCGACGCCTGCGACGATGCGCGTGGTGCAGATGGAGCCGGGACCTATGCCCACCTTCACGCCATCGGCACCAGCATCCACCAGCGCCTTGGCAGCGTCGGCGGTGACGATGTTGCCACCGATCACCTGCACGTCGGAATACTTCTTCTTTATGCGGGCCACCCGCTCCAGCACACCCTTGCTGTGGCCGTGGGAAGTGTCCACCACGATCACATCAACTCCCGCTTCCACCAGCGCAGCCACGCGCTCATCGGTCTCGGGGTTGGTACCCACCGCCGCGCCCACCCGCAGGCGCCCGTGTTCGTCCTTGCAGGCGAGGGGATAATCCTTGGCTTTCTGGATGTCCTTGACGGTGATCATGCCGCGTAGCTGGAACTTGGCATCCACCACCAGCACCTTCTCGATGCGATGGGCGTGCAGCTTGCCGAGCACCTCTTCCTTGTCGGCGCCTTCACGTACTGTCACCAGCCGGTCCTTGCCGGTCATGATCTTGGCCACCGGTTCGTCGTAACGGGTCTCGAAGCGCAGGTCGCGGCTCGTCACGATGCCGACGAGTTGCTGGCCATCCACCACCGGTACGCCGGATATCTCGTGGGCGCGGGTGAGGCGCAGCACCTCGCCCACGGTAGTGCCGGGGGTGACGGTGAAGGGATCCTTGATGACGCCGCTCTCGAACTTCTTGACCATGCGCACCTGGCGGGCCTGCTCCTCGGCAGTCATGTTCTTGTGCACGATGCCGATACCGCCTTCCTGGGCGAGGGCGATGGCGAGCCGCGCCTCGGTGACGGTGTCCATGGCGGCGGAGACGAGCGGGATGTTGAGCTTGATATGCCGCGTGAGCTGGGTGGAGAGGTCCACGTCGCGGGGCAGCACGTCCGAGTAGGCCGGCACGAGGAGGACGTCGTCGAAGGTGAGGGCTTCCTGGACGATGCGCATGCGGGCTCCGGGGGCTGCGTTGCGGTAAATCGCGGGATTATACCATTTCAGCTTATCTGGAGTGACCCCATGCTTCCGCCTCCCCGTCGACGCCGCTATGATGGGCCGTGGCCACCAAACCCGACATAAGCGGCAGCACGCCCGAACGCCGCATCTATAAGGTCTCGGACCTGAACCGCGCGGCCCGGGGCCTGCTGGAAGGCGGCTTCCCGCTCCTGTGGGTGGAGGGCGAGATATCCAACCTGGCACGTCCCGCTTCCGGCCATCTGTACTTCTCCCTCAAGGATACCCAAGCCCAGGTGCGTTGCGCTCTGTTCCGCAACCGCAGCCTGCTGCTGCGCTTCAAACCCGCCGACGGCATGCAGGTGCTGGTGCGGGGCCGTGTCAGCCTCTATGAACCGCGGGGCGACTTCCAGTTCATCGCCGAGCATATGGAAGAAGCGGGTCACGGCGCCCTGCAGCGCGCCTTCGAAGAACTGAAGCAGAAGCTCGCGGCGGAAGGTCTGTTCGATGCGGCGCATAAACGCCCCTTGCCGACGGCTCCCCGCAGCATCGGCATCATCACTTCCCCCAGCGGTGCGGCCCTGCGTGACATCCTGAGCGTCATCCGCCGCCGCTACCCCCTGGCACGCGTAGTGCTGTATCCGGTACCGGTGCAAGGTGAGGGTTCAGCGGAGAAGATCGCCGCCATGCTGCGCTTAGCTTCTGTCCGTGCCGAGACCGATGTGCTGATCCTGGCCCGGGGCGGCGGCTCCCTCGAAGACCTGTGGGCCTTCAACGAAGTCGCGGTGGCACGCGCCATCCATGCCTCCACGATCCCGGTGGTGAGCGGGGTGGGCCACGAGACGGATTTCACCATCGCCGACTTCGTAGCGGATGTGCGGGCACCGACGCCCACCGGCGCCGCGGAACTGGCGACGCCGGATGGAGCTGCCTGGCATCGGCTGCTGATGGAACAGGCATCACGGCTCATCCAGGCCGAAGCGCGCCTGTTGGGCACATGGCGCGAACGGCTCGAATGGTGCAAGGAGCGTCTGACCCAGCTGCATCCGGGGCGGGTGCTGAGGGACAAAGCACAACGGCTGGATGAACTGGAGCTACGCCTCGCCCGGAGCATGGGCCAGGAACTCAAGCATGCGGATGCACGTCTGGCGTCAGCCGCCGCCGGCTTGCGGGAACACAGTCCGGCCCGACGCCTTCGGCAGACGAGTGACAAGCTCATCAGCATGGGGCAGAGACTGCAGGCGGCGGCCCGGGCGGAAGTGCTGGCGGCACATAATCGGGTGGCGCTCGCGGCCCGGGCCCTGGATACGGTCAGCCCCCTCGCCACCCTGAACCGCGGCTATGCCATCGTGAGTGATGCCGAGAGCGGCGCCGTCATCTCCCATGTGCAGCAGGCACGGCCAGGACAAGCGATACGCGCGCGGCTCGTGGATGGGAGCCTCCTGGCGGAGATTAAGCATCTGGACCGCGAGAACAAGAAATGAAGAAGATTCTCCTGTGCGCGCTCTGCCTCTCTCTGCCCTGGCTGGTAGATGCCGCGCCCGCGCCCACTCCGATGCCCATAAGTGAAGCGGTACCCGGCGGTGTGGCGGTGGTGAAACTGCCGGTGAGCGGCAAACATGCACCCAAGGTGAAACTTGGCGAACATCGGCTCATGGTGTTATCTCATGATGGCGTCTGGTATGCCCTGGTGGGCATCTCCCTCGACACCGCGCCCGGCGAGTTGACTCTCGACGTGCTGCAGAGCGGTGCACTGGCACAACAGATCAGATTCAGCGTCACCCTGAAGCAATATCCCGAGCAGAGTCTCACCATCACAAACCCTGAGATGGTGAACCCGACACCGGCGCAGCTGAGACGCATAGACCGTGAACAAAGACACCTGGACAAGGTAGTCAACGGCTGGCGTAAGACGGCATCACCGGCCATCAGCTTCATCTGGCCCGCGAAGGGCCCGGAGACGAGTCGCTTCGGTGTGCGCCGGGTATTGAACGGGGAGGCCCGCAGCCCTCACAGCGGCATCGACATAGGCGCTCCCACCGGCACACCGATACATGCACCGGCGGACGCGGTGGTGGCGGATGTGGGCCGCTATTATTTCTGCGGCAAGACCCTCACCCTCGACATGGGCGAAGGCCTCTACAGCGTCTATTGCCACCTGAGCAAGATCTACGTAAAGCCGGGGCAGAAGGTGAGACAGGGGCTGATGGTCGGCAGGATCGGCGCCACTGGCCGCACCACCGGGCCGAACCTGCACTGGACCGTGCGGCTCAACGGCACCGTAGTAGATCCAGGCGTATTCCTGGGTGCCAATGCTCCGGTGCTCCCGCCCCTGCCACCTGCGGCAAGCGCGGCCCCCTCGTTACCCGCGACCACACGCGTTGTTCCTGCAGCAGCGACCACGGCGAGTCCGGCCGCGGTTACGGCGACTCACAAAAATTGAACCGGAGTTCGTCTCAGGTATAACTTAAAGGCTTGGAATTACGCTTATACCAGTCGCCGTTCAAGGGCTCGAACACATGGCAGCTCTCCATCTCGCCGCCGTAGATGTGCAGGGAGACGGCGTTCTGGTCGGAAAGCGGGTTGCGGATCAGGTGGTATTCATGGGGCGGGATGAGGCAGCCGGCGGAACCGGTCCCCGCCTGGATGGTGCCGCAATGCTCGAAGCGGTAACGCTCGCCGCTCTTCTCCGCGATCTCGAACTGCTGGACTTCGATCTGGCCGTGCCACACCCCTTCCACACACCACATGCCTGCATGGTCATGGATAAGCGTGCCCTGACCCGGGCCCCAGGTCATGGCCACCACGGTGTAGCCCAGATCTTCGCTGCGATATAGCAAGCGCCGTGCGTAAGTCTCCTTGCAGGGCGCGCACACGCTCTCGGGCAGCGCCACATCCTGTTCGCGGAACAGGCGACACAGGAGATCCTTGATGGCATGGGTGGTCTTGTAGGGATCGGCGCGCCGTACCGCTTCATCGAGCAGCGGGATCAACCGGCTGGCGCCCTGGAATTCAACGGTCTGCATGCATCACCTAGAGGTGGACCCGCGCATTATAGCGCCGTGAGGAATTCGCCGATGGCGGGCCGGAAATGCTCCATGTCCACCAGGAAGGAATCGTGACCCTGCTTGGAAGGCAGGGACTCGAAATGGGTATCCACCCCTGCCCGGCGCAAGCCCTCGGCCAAGGCTTGCTGCTGGTGCAGCGGGAACAGGATGTCGGTCTCCACGCCCACCACCAGGGCCTGTTTGAGCTTGAGCTTGCCCAGGGCCTTGTCCACGCTGCCGCCGTGATCTGCCAGGTCGAAGAGATCCATGGCGCGGGAAAGGTATAGATAGGAGTTGGGATCGAAACTGCCCACGAAGGCCTGGGCCCGGGACTCGAGATAGGCCTCCACTTCGAACTCGGAGCCGAAGGGCTCGCTGCCGGCGCTGGCCCGCTCCCGGCCGAAGCGCTCCAGCCATTCTTTCGCGGAACGGTAGGAGATCATGCCGAGCTTGCGCGCGAGTCGCATGCCTTCCCGCGGCCCCTCGCCTGCCGCGTAATGGCCGCCAGCCCAGGCGCCGTCGCTGTGGATGAGTTCCCGCTGCAGCGAACGCACTGCGATGGAGAAAGGTTCCGAATGGCTGGCGGAAGAGATGCTCACGAGCACATCCGCCTCGCCCGGGAACATGAGCGCATAGGCGAGCGCACTCATGCCTCCCATGGAAGGTCCCATGACCACCCGCAACTTCCCGATGCCGATGGACTGCAACAGCTTGTGGGCGGCCGCGGCCACGTCTTCCAGGGTGAGGGTCGGGAAGGCAGGGCCATAGGTTTTGCCGCTGCGTGGGTCTAGCGAGGTGGGTCCGGTGGAGCCGAAGCAGCTGCCGAGGGAGTTCACGCAGATGACGTGGAATTTGTCCGTGTCTATGGATTTGCCCGGCCCCAATATCTCCTCCCACCAACCGGGAGTGGGATCCTCGCCGGAGGACGCCGCATGGGCTGAAGGCGATAGCCCCGTGAACAGGAGCAGCACGTTGTCCTTGGCCGGGCTTAAATGGCCCCAGGATTCGTAGGCGACCTGCACATCCTGCAATTCGCCGCCGAGGCGCATGGCGAACCTGCCCGGTAGCGTCACGATGTGCCGGGCCGCTGAGACAGGAGGCGCCGACGGCACGCCGCTATGCACCGTGAGATGGGGTTTCATGGGTGCATTTTACCCGCCTGTGGAGGTCGCGAGCCACAGGCCTGTGATCAGGGCCGTGCAGAGGAAGAACGGCAGAGACCAGGCGTGGAAAGCCCAGAAAGCTCCCGGCTGGCGGCCCAGGCGCAGGGCTATGAGGCTCGCCATGGAGCCGATCACGAGACCGAAGCCGCCCACGTCCACTCCCCAGGCCAGGGTGCGCCAATCGGGGGAATACTGAGACAAGAGGATGGTGGCGGGCACGTTGCTCATCAATTGGGAGAGCAAGGCGCCGGTGGCATACAAGGTAAGGGGCTGCTTGAGATCGAGGGCATGCAGCGCGGTCTGCACCCAGGGCAGTTGCCCCAGGAGACGCAGGTCCACGAACATGAGCACGAACACCAAGAGCAAGGGCCAATCGAGACGGCGCAGGCTGGCGCGGAAGAACAGCAGCGACGCCGCTGCTACCAGGGCGAGCGCGATGCCTGTGTGGTGCAGATCCGCCAACACCAGGAAAGGCAGGAACAGGGCGAGAGAGGCATACAGCATGGGCCGCCGCACCGGCATCGGCGCCTCGAGCGCGTGCAGGCGCAGAGGCTCGGTGCGGAAGCCGAAGCACGCAAACCCCAGGAGGCATAGCGCGGCTATCAGCACCGGCGGCCACATGTGCAGGATGAATTCCTGAAAATGCACATCGGAGGTCTGCCACAGGAATATGTTCTGGGGGTTGCCGATGGGTGTGAGCATCGAGCCCGTGTTCACCGCGAGCGCCTCGAAGATCACGAGACGCCTGACGGGCAGCGCCGCGTGCTGCTGCAGACTCAAGGTGAGAGGCACCAGGATGAAGAGCGCGATGTCGTTGGTGAGCACCGCCGCCAGCAGCATCGAGGCCGTGAGCAGGAACAGCGCGAGGCGCCGCTCGTCCGGCATCACGCGCAGGACGCGCGCCGCCAGCTGATGCAAGAAGCCGCTGGCCTCGATGCCAGCGGTGAGCAACAACAAGCCGCTGAGGGTCGCGATGGTGGGCCATTCCACGAGCCCGGCATAAGTCGGGATCGCCGCCGGATGCCAGGCACTGAACAAAGCCAGGGCCCCGAGCAAAGTCCACAGCAGGTAATCCCCACGCAGGGAGTAGCCGGGCAGGCTCACTGCGGTTGCTTGTAGATGACGCCGTCCTTCATGACGAAGGCCACGTGCTCCAACACGCTGATATCGCTGGTGGGATCGCCGGGCACCGCCACCAGATCCGCATAAGCACCGCTCGCCACCCGCCCCAGTTCTTCCTTGTGGCCGAGTATCGCCGCATCGACCGTAGTGGCCGCGAGCAAGGCCTGCACCGGCGTCATGCCGTCTTTCACCAGCCGCTCAATCTCACGGTAATTCGTGCCATGGGCATAGACCCCCACATCGCTACCGCAGCCCACGGTCACGCCCGCTTTTAGGGCGAAGCTGAGCGCTTGGTGCGCTTGCTGCATACCTTCGCTGGGCCCGGTCTTGCCGGGCACGTAGCCCTGGAAGTACTGGGAGTAAGCCTCCTGCGCTGTGAGCGTCGGCAGATAGGCCACGTGGCGCTCCGCCATGAGCTTGAATACCTCCGGCGTGCCGCCGTAGCCATGCTCGATGGTGTTGACCCCGGCCAGCACCGCGCCGCATGCCTTCAGCAGTGGTGGCGTGGGCCGACACCGGCCGGCCCAATGAATGGGCGGCTTCCACCAGGGCGTTCAGTTCTTCCTGGGTGAAAGTCGGCACGGTGCTGCCATCGGGTCCGCAGCGATAGTCCGCGTACACCTTGATCCAGTCAGCTCCATGACCCGCCTGCTCACGCACCGCTTCGAGGATCGCGGGGATGCCGCTCGCCGCCTGGCCACCCTGAGGCAACACCAGGTCATCGCGAAACCCTTTAGGCCCCGGTCCATAACAACCGCTGGCCACGATGGCCCGGGTAGCCACCCACAGACGGGGGCCCGGGATGAGCCCTTCCTGGATGGCGCGCTTGAGGGAAAGATCTGCATAGCCCGCGCCCTCGGTGCCGAGATCCCGCAGGATGGTGAAGCCTGCCATGAGGGTGGCGTCGGCATGCTTCACCGCTTCGATGGTGCGGTAAGCCTCCGGCTCCTTCAGCACCTGGTCGTTCCACAGGGTCTCATCGTAGGGATGCAGGAAGAGGTGGGAATGCAGATCCATGAACCCGGGCAGGAGCGTCATCCGCGGCAAGGTCACCCGCTCTGCATCCGCCGGGGCCGTGACCTTGTCTGCCGGTCCCACCGCGGCGATGCGCTCTCCCTCCACCAATACCACCCAGCCTGGATGCAGTACCCCATCGTCGGCGGTGAACACCGCGGCCGGGCTCAAGAGATAGGTCGTCTGAGGGCCGGCTGCCGGGACCAGGCTGGGCCAGCTCAAGACTGCCAGGAGCCAAAGGCGGCGTAGGGGGAAGCGATGGGACATGACGGTCTCCGGGCCCCCGGGAGGGGACAGTGACCCATATATTAGTGCCCCGCCGGCCTCTTCCGTCAGGCCTCACGGCGGGGTCTGCCGTCCGTCGCCCCTTTCCCTTCGCCGGTCGCGCCAGCATCGTATTCCTCCCCGGAACCCCCTATATTTTCCGCATGCGAAACGACGCTGGTTTCACGCTCATCGAACTCATCGTCACCCTGACGGTGGCGGGCATACTCGCCGCCGTGGCGGTGCCTAGCTTCAAGACCACCATCCAGAACAACCGGCTGGTGACCCAGAGCAATGACCTCCTGGCGGCCATGCTCTACGCCCGCACCCAGGCCATCAGCTCGGGCAGCACTCAGGGCCAGAACGTGACGGTCTGCGCCAGCAGTGATGGCGCCACCTGCAACAGCACCAACTGGGCCAATGGCTGGATCGTGACGGGCTACACCAGCGCGCCCACCGCGGCTCCCGGGGTCGCCACCAACCTCGGTACCCCGACCGCCACCGTGATACGCACCTATCCGGCCCTCCCCAGCGGCACGACGCTGGACAGCAATGCCTACGGCAGCAGCATCGCGTTCACCAGCAACGGCAGCCTTGGCACCGCCATAACCGGCAGTTCCTATTTCATCCTCTGCGATAGTCGGGGCGTGACTTACGGCCGGGCCATCTACCTCGGCGCTAGCGGCGAAGCCCGGGTCTCCACCACCGCCGGCAAGCTGCTGGATGGCAGCACAGCCATCACGAGTTGCACGCAATGACCATGCTCAAGCACCCCATCGCCGGCCGCAGCGCGGGCTTCTCCCTCATCGAAGTGCTCATCTCCCTGGTGATCCTGTCCGTGGGTCTCCTGGGGATCGCCGCCATGGTGAGCGTATCCATGAAGAGCAAGGGCAGCTCCTATCTGCGCACCCAGGCTCTGGCCCAGAGCAGTGCCATCATCGACCGCATGCGCGCCAACCGGGCTACGGCCGTTGCGGGTAATTACAACTGCAGCGACCTCCGCGGCACGGTGACTTGCCCCGGCGGCGCTCTCACCCAGCAGACCTGCAACGGCAGCGGCAACCCCTGCACGCCGGCCCAGATAGCCGACATGGACATGTACGAGTGGACCCAGGATCTGCAGAATCTCCTAGGCAACGGCATCGCCGGGAACGTCTCCTACAATATCAACACCGTCGCCGTGGCCCAGTACACCCAGGTACAGGTCTCCATCAGTTGGGACGACACCATCGCTAACACGGCCATCAGCGGTACCACCAGCGGACCCACCGCGGCCTGCAGCGTAGCCACCTCCGCTCCGGCATCCATCGCCACGGCCACGGGTTATAGCAACTGCTATAACGCCATCGTCATCACCTCGGGACTCTGAGCATGCGACTCCAGCGCGATCCCTCCCAGGCCGGCTTCTCCATGGTGGAGCTCATGGTGGCCCTGGTGCTGGGCGTGATACTCACTAGCGGCGTCATCTCGGTGTTCATCAGCAGCAAAAATACCTACAACACCAACAACAGCCTGGGACAGGTGGAGGAAGGCGGGCGCTATGCCCTGAACTTCATGCAACCCATCCTCTCCATGGCGGGCAACACCGGCTGTTCCCGCACAGGAGACAGCCGTCGGCAAAACGGTTTTAACGATTTTATCTTTAGCACAGCAATCGCTCCGGCTTACGCGAGCGCTGCCCCTTACGCGCCTATGTACAACTTTGGTGTACCGGTCTTCGGTTACGAAGCCACCGGCACCGGCATCAACGCCACCATCCCCAGCAACGGCGGCGAGACGGTCAGTGGTGGCGTCGAGACATATCCGACCCCTGATACCACCGCCACAGACTGGTCACCGGCCCTGAACTGGAATGACCCCAAGAACGTCTTGTCGGGAGCGCTCAACGTCAACGCCGTGGGCGGCGTGTTGAAATACAACGACGTGCTCATGGTGCATGAAGCCCTTACCACCACGGCCATCGGCGGTGGCGCCGCCAGTGTGATTGCTCCCGGCTCGGATGGCGCTGCGGTGTACGTGCCCGCCAGCACTTCCAGCGCGACGGTGACCGCCGCCAACTTCAACGTCGGCGAATTCGCCATCGCCTCGACTTGCACGAACCTCGCCGCCGCATTCCAGATAACCTCGATCACCGGCTCCAGCGGAACCCTGGGCTATGCCGCCGCACCCCCTACCGGCACCCCAGGCAACAGCGGCGGGCAATCCATAACCGGGATTAACGCGTCAGGTTATTCAGTGCTCCCAGCCAGCACTTATGTGTTCTATGTGGGCCAGGGTGCGGACAAGGGACCGGCCCTGTTCGAAGGCTTCCTCGCCACCAGTGGCGCCAACGCAGGCAAGTTCGTGACCGAGCAGCTGGTCTCGGGGGTGGAGAACATGCAGGTGCTCTACGGAGTGGATACCGACCAGGACCAGATACCCAACTACTATGCGACCGCTGACCAGGTGCAAAGCGGTGACGGCGGCGTCGGCGCCAACCCAAGTTGGGCAAGCGGCATCGGCGGCAACGCCGACTGGGGCCGGGTGGTCTCGGTACGCGTGTCCCTCGTGATGCAGAGCGACAATAACGCCATAGACAAAGCCTCGGCCTCCACCACCAACGTCTACATGCTCGGCTCGGGTCGCGGCTACACTGACAACACCATACTCGCCACGCCCGCGGACCAGCGTATGCGCCGGATCTTCGTCGAAACCTTCTCCTTCAGGAACGTGCTGCCATGAACACTTTGCTGAACACGCCCCTATCCCGCCAGCAGGGCGTGGTGCTGGTGATCTCCCTGCTGATGCTACTGGTGCTCACCATGATCGGCCTGGCCGCCACCCACGGCACCACGATCGAACAGCGCATGACCGCCAACCAGAACGACCAGGAAGTGGCGTTCGAGGCCGCCGAAGCCGCCCTGCGGGCCGGCGAGAGCCAGCTCTCCAGTGGCGCGGTCGTGGACTACGCCGGCAACACCGCCGGCGCCTATACCCTGTCTACCATGGGCACTACGAACTGGAAGCACATAGACTGGAACCCCAGTGGCACGGCCGTGACGGGATACACCGCCGGCATCCAGCCTGTGCCGATCGTGAACCCCAGCTATTTCATCGTCTACGACCCATCGGGTGGAGGCCAGACGTCGGGCACGTCACTGCAGCCGGACCAGCCTCTCTCGAACAACTCGCTCTATTACATCTATGCCCGCGGCGTGGGCATGACCGGCAACACCGCCGTGGTGTTGGAGAGCGCCTACATGATCGCCAACGGCATCTGAATTATTCTCGGGGAGATCGCAACCATGATCAGCATCAAATCCAAGACCTTCTTCAAGCACCTGGTCCCCATGCTACTGGGCGCTCTCCTCGTGGCGCCCCAGCTGGCGTCGGCGGCGGCCCTGTCCATCTCCCAGGTGCCGCTGTTCATCACCATCTCATTGCCGCCCAACATCACGGTGCTCTTGGACGACTCGGGCTCCATGCAATGGGGCCATGTGCCGGATAGCCTGGGCGCCGGCGACATGGCCGCGGTCCTGGTCCAGACCACGGGCACCACCGCGACGGTCATCGTGTCCAGCGGCACCCTCACCGCTACCACCACGCCCACCTCGACCTGCGTCCAGAGACACCATTCCTGCAGTGGTACCTACAACTATACCTGCCCCACGAATTACACCATAAGCGGTGCCAGCAGCGGCAACACCAGCACCGCTCCCAGCGGCGACGTCTGCCAACAGTTCACTTACACTTATTCCTGCCCTCCGGGTTTCACCCTGAGCGGCCCCACCAGCGGCACCAGCAACAGCCCCGGCAGCACCACCTGCTCCAGCAGCACTCCGGTGACCACGACCACATACAAGGGATTCAGCAACGTCTATACCCCGGACACCTGGCATTACAAGTCTGCCGCCTTCAACCCGCTGGCTTATAACCCGTCCATCGCCTACACCCCGGGTTACAGCGACACCGGTATCCAGCTCAGCACCAGCTTCACGGCTGCCTATGTGAATCCCTACGTCACCAGTGCCGGTTACATAAACCTCTCCAGCAACTACATGGCGACCATCGATTACAACCCGAGCACCAGCGCCAGCAGCCTGATGGGCACCGTCACCCTTGGTGTCGTCACCGGTACCCCCAACAACAACCAATGCGGGACGGGGGGGGGATGCACCGGCGATGAGGTGAACGACTGCCAGTACTTCGATTCCAGCGGCGGTTGCAGCGAAAGCAGCCCGCAGAACTTCATCCCCACGGCGGCGTTCTATTACACCTACACGCCCACCTCTACGACCGCTGTGGCCAACGGCTGCGGCACCCACAAGACCGGCAGCACCACCATCCCCGCCTTGCAGGACGACTCCTGCTATACCAAGGTAGTGGTGAGCGCCACCTCAGGCCCCAACGGCACCGATGAGCGGCAGAACTTCGCCAACTGGTTCTCCTTCTACCGCACCCGCAACCTGACCACCAACACCAGCGCCAACATCGCCTTCACGGGCCTGAACCAGGGCTACCGGGTGGCCTGGCGTGACCTCAACACCTGCACCGACTTCTCCGGCAGCCACTGCCAGGGCTGGAACAGCACGCCTTACGACAACCGCATCGCCACTTTCACCGGCACCCATCGCACTAACTTCTTCGACTGGCTGGAGCATTTCCCAGCCAACAATGGCACCCCCCTGCGCGGCGGCCTGCAGAGCATCGGCGCCTATTACAAGACCAGCGGCGTCAGCAGCCCTTATGCCGTGAACCCCCAGGTGACCGACTTGCCGGAATACGTCTGCCGGCCGAACTACGCGGTGATCATGACCGACGGTCTGTGGAACGACAACAGCATATCCCCGACCGTGGGCAACGCGGACAGCTCTGCCGTCACCTTGCCGGATACCACTCCCTACCCGCCGACGACCCCCAACACCTCGCACCCCTATTTAGACAGCAGTTCCGACAGCTTGGCGGACATCGCGTTCTATTACTGGGCCACCAACCTGCGTCCGGACCTGGGCACCAGCACCGCGCTGCAATACATGCCCTATACCAAGAACATCACTATCACGGACAACCACAGCAACACTGCGAACCTGATCCCCTACTGGAATCCCCAGAACGACCCTGCTTCCTGGCCGCACATGGTGACCTTCACCGTGGGCCTGGGCCTGACCTCTATCCTCACCAGTCCAGCCTGGGGCGGCAGCACCTACGCCGGCGGCTACGCGAACCTGGTGACCGGTAACGTCGCCTGGCCGGCGGTGAGTTCCAACTCCAGCAACAACGCCTATGACCTGTGGCATGCGGCCCTGGACAGCCGTGGCCAGTTCTTCTCCGCCGACAGCCCGGCGGACGTGCAGGCGGCCTTCAACACCATCGTGAACCGCATCCAGGGCCGCGTGGGCTCCTCCTCCGCCATCGCCGTGAACTCCACGCGTCTGGACTCCAACACCTTCATCTACCAGGCACAATTCAACAGCTCCAACTGGACCGGCGATGTCCAGGCCTTCTCCATCGGCCTTGACGGCAACATCGCCGCCAATCCCACCTGGCAGGCGAGCAACAGCGGCGAGATCCCCGCCGCCGCCAGCCGCAACATACTCACCTGGAACGAGAGCCTGAACAGCGGTACCGGCGGCGGCACCACCTTCCTGTGGGCAAACCTCACCACCGCTGAGCAGACCAACCTGAACACCAGCCTCGAGAACGTGGTGGACGGCAACGGCTCCCTGCGCCTGAACTTCCTGCGGGGTGACCAGTCCGATGAGCAGTCCCAGAGCGGGGGCATCTTCCGCATCCGTGCCAACATCCTGGGTGACATCGTGGATTCCAACCCGCAGTATGTGGGCACCCAGAACTTCGGCTTCGACAGCAATAAAGGCCTGACTTCGGCCGAATACAGCTCTTACGATACCTTCCTGGCCACCAAGGCCAGCCGCACCCCTGTGCTCTACGTGGGCGCGAACGACGGCATGCTGCACGCCATCAACGCCAACAGCGGTGCTGAGTTATTCACTTACGTGCCGCGTGCTGTGTACCCGGCACTAAGCGCCCTAAGCGACCCGCTCTATACCCACGCGTTCTACGTGGACGGCTCACCCACCTCCGTGGATGCCTTCGTGTCCAGCGCCTGGAAGACCCTGCTGGTGGCCACCACCGGCGCCGGCGGCCACGACGTGTTCCTGCTGGACGTCACCAGTCCCACCAGCGAGACCGCATCCAACGTGATGTGGGACTACGATGGCGTGGACGGCACGACCAGCGTCTACACTGAACCTGCCAACACACACACCACCGTTAAATCGACATCGCCCGACCCCGACATGGGTTATACGATCAACGAACCCACCATCGTGCGCATGCATGACGGCGACTGGTATGCGCTGTTCGGCAACGGCTACAGCAGCACCAACCAGCAGGCGGTCATCTACCTCTACAACATCAATACCAATGTGCTGTACAAATACAGCACCAGCACGGGTTCCAGCACTGCGCCCAACGGCATGTCCAGCCCCAGCCCGGTGGATCTCGACGGCGACCGGATCACCGACGCCATCTACGCCGGTGACCTGCTGGGCAACCTGTGGAAGCTGGATGTGAGCAGCAACAGCCCGAGCAACTGGAAATTCACGACCTATGGCAACAGCGTGCCGACACCGCTGTTCACCGCCCATGACAGTAGCAGCAACGTGCAGCCCATCACCGATCGGCCGCAAGTGGGCCTGGATTCCAGCGGCCGCTTGATGGTGTATTTCGGCACCGGCACCTACTTCCTGACCGGCGACAACGCCGTGCCCACCAACCCACCGGTGCAGAGCTTCTATGGCATCATCGACGACAAGGGCAATGCTTCCACGGACCAGGTCAAGGGCACGTCTGGCACGGACCGCAGCGAGCTGCGGCAGCAGTTGATCCTCGCTTCGACCACGATCCTCGGCAATACCTTCCGCATCACCAGCACCAACGCCATGACATCCAGCGACAAGGGCTGGTTCATGGACCTGGTTCCGTACTCAGGCAGTACCCAGGGCACAGCCGTGGGTGAGCGGGTGGTGAGCGACGCGGTGCTGGACCTGGGACGCATCGTTTTCCCCACCGTCATCCCCCAAGGCAACGCCTGCCAGTTCGGCGGTGAATCCTTCCTGATGGAGCTGGATGCGAGTTCGGGCGCAGCCCTCAGCAGCTCGCCCTTAGACACCAATGGCGACGGCAAGGTAAACAACCAGGATCTGGTGACCGTGACCTACATCGACCCCACCACCAACCAGTCGGTGACCAAGACGGTGGCGGTCTCGGGTCAGCAATCCAACATAGGCATCATCAAGACGCCGGCCATCATCTCCGCCGGACTGGTGCAAAAGAAGATTATCATCGGCAGCACCGGCAATCACGCGGTTATCACAGAGAAAGGCGGCAACAGCAGCGGGCGCCTCTCCTGGCAGCAACTGCAATGACAGAAGCCCCGCCGTCCGGGCAGGCCGGGCGGCGGGGTGTGGACAGGGAAATACGGACCGGGCAAACTCCCGGCATATCACGGCCGGCACGGCGGCGAAAGGCATAGATGTTGGAGTACTCAATCATGCGCCAGAAGGGTTTCACGCTCATGGAACTGATGATCACGATGGCCATCATCGCCATCATCGCTGCCGTCGCCTATCCTTCTTACATCAAGTCCGCCTATAAGGGCCGCCGTGCAGAGGGCAAAGCCGCCCTCAATCTGGCCGCCCAGACCCTCGAGCGCTGCTACGCCAACTATGGCTTATATAACAGCGGTAACTGCGGGGAAGTGGCGACGCTTACGGCGGGAACTCCCAGCACGCCTGAGAAGTACTACACGATCACCGGCACTCTCACGGGCACGAGCTATGTGATAGCCGCTACTGCGTCGAGCACCGGCCCCCAAGCCAACGATACCGGTTGCACCATCCTGACCCTGAACAGCACCGGACAACAGGGCTCCGGGAGCACCACCGCCACCACGGATACCAACGGCTGCTGGTAACCACCAAAATACAAACCTGATGATCCTTGCACGGCCGGTACCCCCGGCCGTTTCCTTTTTCGCTGTGCGCGGGACTCATATACTGCTGCGACCCTTGAGCGCTGGTTTTTTCCCCCCATATACGCCACCATGACAGACCTTTCCGGCCGCTCCACCCCGATGCAAGACCCCGCGAGTCTCGAACAGCGCCTGCACCGCCTGTCTGCCGCCGGCGATGCCGGTGCGCTGGTCTCGGGCGGCGGCAAGGGCCTGGAGAAGGAGAGCCTTAGGGTTACGTCGGAAGGCTGCATCGCCGAGACGCCCCACCCGACAGCTTTGGGCTCGGCCCTCGCCCACCCCTACATCACCACGGACTATTCCGAGGCGCTCCTGGAGTTCGTCACCCCGCCGTTCGACGACGTGCGCGCGACCCTTAAGTTCCTCTCCGACATACACGCCTTCACCTACCCCCGCCTGGGCAAGGAGATGCTCTGGGCTACCAGCATGCCCTGCGCCCTGGAAGACGAGCAGCGCATACCCATCGCCCGCTACGGCAGTTCCAACGTGGGCATGATGAAGCACATCTATCGTCGGGGTCTCGGTTGGCGCTACGGCCGCACCATGCAGACCATCTCGGGGGTGCATTTCAATTATTCTTTCCGGGAAGCGCTGTGGCCGGCGCTGCAAGCCGCCGAACGCGACACGCGCAGCTTGCGGCAGTTCCGTGACGACTGGTATTTCCGGGCCCTGCGCAACTTCCAGCGCTTAGGCTGGCTCGTGCCTTACCTCTTCGGCGCCTCGCCCGCCATGTGCAAGAGCTTCCTCAAGGGGCGGGACCTCAAGTTCGCTGAGTTCGATGCGCATACCCTATACGAACCCCATGCCACTTCGCTGCGCCTCTCGGATATCGGCTACAAGAACAGCAACCAGGCGCGCATCGGCGTCACCTACAACAGCGTCGAGGACTACATCTCGACCCTGAGTCACGCCATCAGCACGCCGGCTCTGGATTACGAACGTATCGGCGTGAAGGTGGGCGGCGAATACCGTCAGCTCAACGCCAACATCCTGCAGATCGAGAACGAGTTCTACGGCAGTATCCGCCCCAAACAACCCATCGAGAGCGGTGAGCGGGCCACCCTCGCCCTCAAACGCCGCGGGGTCATGTACCTGGAAGTGCGTGCGCTGGATGTGAACGCCTATGACCCGCTGGGTGCGGACGAGCCGGCGCTGCGCTTCATCGAAGCCCTGCTGGCGCTCTGCCTGCTGACCGACAGCCCCGCCACCACCCCGGAAGAGCAGGAGATCATCGGCCAGAACCAGCTCCTGGTAGCGCGGCGCGGCCGTGATCCGGGACTGAAGCTGCAAAACGGCTATGGTGAGATAAAGCTGAAAGATTGGGCGCGGGAGACCCTGCTGCGCATGGCTCCCCTGTGCACCCTGCTGGATGGCAATGATCCGGCACGGCCCTATAGCGCCTCCCTCGCCACCCAGCGGGCGGCGGTGGAAGACCCGGACCTCACCCCCTCGGCCCGCATACTCGTGGACATGCGTACCCATGGCGAGAGCTTCTTCCGCTTCGCCGAGCGTATGTCCGAGACCCACCGGCAGCATTTCCTGGCTGTGCCTTTGCCTAAAGAGACCGAGGCACGCTTCAGCGCCGAGGCCAAGGCATCCCTGGCGAAGCAGGCGGCCATGGAGTCGGCTGATAAACTATCCTTCGATGACTACCTCCATCACTACTTCGCCCAGAGTTAGCCCATGAACGCGAAAACCCCCCGCAGCCGTTTCGGCATCCACTGCACCCTGCCGCCGGACGATCCCATGTCGGCGCCCCATCTGCTGGGCCCCGATTGGGAGGCCTACCGCTGGTACGACAGCGAGCAGGAACGTGATCTGGCCATCCAGGACTTCAGCCGCGAGCATCTTTACTCACGGCGCGGCGACAGGCCGAGCGTGATCTACACGAAGGTCACGCGTTAGTGCGCATCGACGTCTTCTCCGACGTCGTCTGCCCCTGGTGCTTCGTGGGGAAACGCCGGCTGGATGCGGCGCTCAAGGCCGCCGACATCGAAGACGCTGATATCCACTGGCATGCCTTCCAGCTCAACCCGGACCTGCCGCCGGAGGGGGTCGATAGGCGCGAATACATGCAGAAGAAATTTGGCAGCCCGGAGACCATCGCGCGTATCCACGAGCGGGTCAGCGAAGCGGGCCGCAGCGCCGGCATCGATTTCCGGTTCGATGCCATCACCCGCAGCCCCAACACCTTCGATGCACACCGTCTGCTGACTCTGGCCGGCACCCAGGGCCGGCAAAACGCCCTCAAGGAAGCCCTGCTGAGTGCTTATTTCCTTGAAGGCCGCGATATCGGCGATCACGGGGTGCTGAGCGACGTGACGATGCAGGTGGGCATGAGCGGCGACATCCCTGCCTGGCTCGCCAGCGACGCCGCCGCACAGGAGGTGCGCGAGGATCTCGGCACCGCCGCGCGACTCGAGATCAGCGGGGTACCTTTCTTCATCTTCGCCGGGCGTTATGCCCTCGCCGGCGCCCAGCCACCCGAAGTCTTCGCCGAGACCCTCGCCGCGGCACAGCGCCTGCCCGCCGGTGACTCCCGAGCCATCGGGTAGAATGCAGCTATAGCTGCCGGGCCGGCGATCCTCTGCCCCGGCTGCCATCCCGGGAGATGCTCTGTGCTGATCGGCTATACGGGACTGCTGCTGTTCGCGCTGGTGGTGATCCTGGCGGGCGCAGAACTCTTCACCAACGGCTTGGAGCACCTGGGCCAGCGCCTGAACCTCTCCGAGGGGCTGGTGGGTTCGGTACTGGCAGCGGTGGCCACGGCCCTGCCCGAGACCGTGGTGCCGGTGATCGCCGTGTTCTTCGGCGGCACGGACCGCGCCGTGAACGAAGAGATCGGCGTCGGCGCCATCCTCGGTTCTCCACTCATGCTCATCACCCTCGCCATGGCCCTCATCGGCCTCTTCACCGGCATGCGGCGCGGCTGGAACACACCACTCAAACCCGAGCTCAGTGGTCTGTTGCGCGACCTGGGATATTTCCTTGTGGCCTATGCCATCGCCTTCCTCGGGCTGTACGTACCGCAGCCATCCGGCGGCGTCCACGTCATGGCGGGCTGCGCCCTCGTGTTCCTCTATGGCTACTACGTCTTCAACACGGTGCAGGCCTCGGCCATGCTGGTGGACCGGGGTCATGGCACCCGTGCCGACTCTCCCCTGATGCTCTCCCATCTCGGCCTCCCGCGTACGCCGCTTTTGGAGACGGCCCAGCTGGCTCTGGGGCTGGCTCTCATCATCGTCGGCGCCAAGCTGTTCGTGGCGGGCGTCGAGCATGTGGCCGCCTCTACCGCCATCAGCGCCATGGTGCTGTCGCTCGTCATCATCCCCGTCGCCACGGAGATGCCGGAGAAGTTCAACAGCATCCTGTGGGTGCGACGCGGCAAGGACACCTTGGCCTTCGGCAACGTCACCGGTGCCATGGTGTTCCAGGGCACCTTGCTGCCGGCTTTCGGCCTGCAACTCGCCGCCTGGGCGCCCGGCTACCAGGTGCTCTGGGCCATGGGTCTGAGTTTCGCCATGACCCTCTGGACCCTGTTCCTGGCTCTGCGCCGCAAGCTCACGCCGCTCGCCCTCATGCTGAACGGTGCGGTCTATGTGCTCTTCTTCCTGGTCATCGTCCGGCATTGACCCCGGCCAGGGGCCGGGATCCTGCCTGCTCGGCGTCCTGCCATGACTACCCCCCCGGCCGGCGTCCCCTCTCCCTGCGTGCGCAACTGCTGCCTGGACGACCGGGATATATGCCTGGGCTGCGGACGCTCCCTGGATGAGATCCGTGCCTGGAGCGAGGCGGGCGATGCCGGGCGCCTCGCCATCCTAGAACGGGCCTCCGCACGCCGGGCAGAGCGGGAGGCCCGGCAACGCGCTTGGCTGATGGGCGATAAAGGCTGATCTGCGGCTGCCACAGGGTTGTGCCGCTGCCGGGTTATGGATATTGTTTTACATATATAGACCCGGGGTATCCCATGCGCAGTCTCACGCTCCTCACGCTTTTGGCCGTGCTCACGGCCTGCGCCAGCCATGCCCCCCTCCCCACGGCCCCCGACCGCTGGACCTACCTCGGCAACGACCCGGACGGTACCCAGAACATCTATATGCGCCTGCAGGGGAGCGACAAGAAGAACAACACCGTGACCGCCTGGTACAAGTTCGAATTCACCTCGCCCCGTGATGTGGTCACCGGACCCGCATTGAAACAGCAGACCTACATCGAGCGCCGCGACCTGGTGGAGGTGGACTGCATCAAACAGACCCTGCGCCTCATGGATGAGACCTATTACGACGTGGAGGACCGCCAGGTGTTCCGGGTGGTGCCCACGGCCGAAGCTGCCAACGCCAACCACGTCTATGCCGGCGGCATCAGCGACACCGTGTATGAAGGCGCCTGTGGCAACGCCCTGCAATGGGATTCCCTGGGCCAGGATCCGCAGAAGACCCAGGACATCTATGCCCGCGTGCAGAGCCCACAAGACCAGCAGTCCATCGTCAAGGCCGTGTTCCGCTTCAGCTACCATGACCCGCGCCAGATGGTGGCCTCGCCTGCGCTCACCAGCATCACTTACAGCAGCCGCCAGAGCAGCGTGCTCATGGATTGCGCGAACCAGAGCTTCACGGTGATCCACGAGACCTATTACGACGCGGACAGCGTCACCGTGTTCGGCGTCACCCCGCCGAAGGATGCGCACCCGAGCGGTGTGGTGCCGGACGGCGTCACCGGCATGATGTACAAGGCCGCCTGCGGCATCCCCCTCAACTGGACTTATCTCGGCACCGATCCGCGCAAGACCCAGAAAGTGTTCCTAGTAGGTGCACCGGAGAAGAAATCCGGCACCAGCGTGGAAGCCCGTTTCCGCTTCCAGTACCTGGCACCGGGCAAGCTCACCACCGGCGCGAACCTTACCCAGGTGGAATACACCACCCGCACCGCCGATGTGCTACTGGATTGTTCCGCTGCCACCCTCACCCTGCTGCGGGAGTCTTACCTGGATGCCTCCGAGAAGGAGGTGTTCAGCGTCAAGCCTGCGACTCCCCAGGCTGCGCCCGTGGCGCCTCAAGGGCTCACAGGCATGATGCAGCGCGCTGTATGCCAGCCTTGAACCTGACTTCGGCGTCGCGCCCTGTATTTTCCCGGGCCCGACCCGTAGAATCACCCCGACCTGAAACAGGCAGCCCGCGGGTCATGGCCGCCGCCGGCTGGATGCATCGGATACCCACGGTCGCGACCCCGATACCTATCCCATGACCGCTCAGATACCGAAGCAACTCGGCAAATACATGATCGGGCGCGAATTGGGGCGTGGCGCTTCGAGCATCGTCTATCTCGCCAATGATCCCTTCGCCCATCGTGACGTGGCGGTGAAGGTGTATTCCTCGGACGTGGGCATGGAAGCCTCCAAGGCCAAGCTCTACCGCAAGCTGTTCTTCAACGAAGCCCATATGGCGGGTAAGCTGGTACACCCCAACGTCCTGCCCATATATGACGCGGGCGAGGAACAGGGCCTCCGCTACGTGGTCATGATGTACCTGGAAGGGTACAAACCGCTCATCGAACACATCCGCCCTGATAGCCTGTTGCCCTTCAAGAAGGTGGTGGAGATCTTCTTCGCCATGGCCAAGGCCCTGGACTACGCCCACCGCAACGGCGTCATCCACCGCGACATCAAACCTGCCAACGTGATGATAGGTCCTACCGGCCAGATCATGATCGTGGACTTCGGAGTGGCCAAGCATGCCCTTGGCGCTTCCACCCAGATCACCGGCATCGTGGGCACACCGCGTTACATGTCGCCCGAGCAGGTGAGCGGCGGGGAAGTGAACAACCAGACCGATCTGTTTGCCATGGGCATCATGATCTACGAGATGCTCGCCGGCACAGCCTGCTTCTTCGGCGACTCCCTGCCGAGCCTCACCCACAACATCGTCAACATCGACCCACCCCCGGTCTCCCAGTTGCGGCCCGACATACCGGAGGCCCTCAACAAGATCGTCATGCGCTGCCTCAAGAAACCGCTCAAGCTGCGCTACAAGACCGGCATGGACGTGGCCGGCGACCTGATCAACGTGTCAGACGGCCTCACCAGCCGGGCTGAGGAGATCTCCGAGCAAGAGCGTTATAACCAGCTGAGCAAGCTGAGTTTCTTCAGCGAGTTCAGCCAGCCCGAGATCTGGGAGATCATGCACGCCGGCTCATGGAAAGCCTACAAACCCGGCGACATTGTGGTGCAGGAAGGCGAACTGGACGACAGTTTCTTCGTGGTGGTCTCAGGCGAACTCACGGTGCACAAGGGCAAGACCCTCTTGGGTACCCTGAACGGCGGCGATTGCTTCGGCGAGATGGGCTATCTCAAGAAGACCAAGCGCAGCGCCACGGTGCGGGCCAAGGGTGCTGTCAGCCTGCTGCGCGTCAACGCCACGCTCATGGAACGTGCCTCGCGTGACTGCCAGCTCAGGTTCTACAAGGTCTTCGCCCATACCCTGATCGAACGCCTTACCCGCACCAACGAGCAGCTCCAGGCCCTGCGGGCCTGAGCGCAGCCCGGCCTAGCGTTTCCTAGCGGGCACCAGCAGCATCAGGGTGCCAAGGACGATGGCGCCCACCCCCGCCCAAGGTGGTATCCGGGTCCGGCCCTCGCTCTTCATGGCGAATTCCAGCGAACCGACCTTCGCCTCATGGTCGGATTTCGGATAGTTGAACCCCCCATAGACCAGGGTGAACAACCCCGCCGCCACCAGCATGACGGCGATGATCTTGAGTGCCTTCATTTCCATATCCTCCTGTGAGCCTATCGGATGTCAAACCGGATTCCGTAAAACAACCTACTCACGCCACGCGCCTCCGCGCCTGATCACAGTATCAGCCGGCGTGCATCCCCGGAACTGTGCGCCAGTGCACGGAACATGAACGCCCTGCTGACTATGGTCAAAAGTGTGAAATAGATAGTGATGTCGGTCATGGCACCATAGTCACGGAGGTGAACTGTCATGAAACTTTCATATGCGATCCTGTGTACCGCCCTGACTGCCACCGGCGCTTACTCGGCAAAACCCGAACCTGTCCCCTCGCTCAGCACACATCCTGCGCGACCGGCTTCTACCCGATGTCCCCCGGCAAGCACGCAGGCCCCACCGGCTGCCTCCACCCAGCCGCCACCGGCTCACAGGTCCCCTCCCGTACGACAGAATCAGGATGAGAAAGTGATCCCCAATGGCCCCCGGCGGCCAAGACCGGATGAACCGCTGCCTCCGCCTCCCTGCAGCTGATATTTAGATGATTTGTGCCTCATCGCATCCGATGGACCGGAGCCAAGATATGAATCAGGCATATTTCATAAATACCTAGGTCTGCTTCGGGCTGCCCCCTGCTATACAAGTAGCGTCGGCATCACCCGGAGCAGCCCATGTCTGACATCACCCTGCCGTTCATCAACCGGTCGTTCAAACCGTTGCCAGCGCTCCTGATCCTGGCAGTAGTGTTCGGCACACTGGATATGCTGGAGGCCCTGCTTTTCTGGGGCTTCTCCATGGATGTCCCCCCGATACAGATACTCCAGGGTATCGCGAGCAGTGTACTGGGAAGTGCCGCATTCCATGGTGGAGCAGCTACGGCGCTCCTGGGTGCCTTGCTCCAATACGGTTTCTTCTTCTGTCTGCTGGGGGTCTATCGCCTCGCGACCACGAAGCTCACCTTCCTTACCCGACGGCCACTGGTCTACGGCCTGCTCTACGGGCTCTTGAGCTACGTCGTCATGCGCTATGGGGTCCTGCCGCTGTCCGCTTATCACATCGTCCCGGGGTTCTATCCAGCGGAATTCATCAACGCCGTCCTGTCACAGACAGTGTTCGTGGGTTCAGCTACGGTATTCATGGTGCATG